>NZ_LUUB01000133.1 GCF_001641635.1 Bradyrhizobium centrolobii | reverse complement strand
GGCCCAGGTCGTGTGAAAACTCCGCCTCTGCTATTGTTCTCCAATGAATCGGTGGGACGAGCGATGGCGGGATTCGTGGAAGGGGTTGATCGCGGTCAGAGCACGTTGTTCCCCGCGCTGCTCGACGACTACGTGACCGAGGACAATCCGGTGCGTGCGGTCGATGTGTTCGTCGACGGGCTCGATCTGGATAAGCTCGGCTTCGTTGGCGTCCAGCCATTCGAGACGGGGCGACCCGGCTACCATCCCGGCATGATGCTCAAGCTCTATATCTACGGCTACCTCAATCGCGTGCCGTCGAGCCGACGCCTGGAACGGGAATGCCAACGCAATATCGAGATGATCTGGCTGACCGGGCAGTTGGCGCCGGACTTCAAGACCATCGCGGATTTCCGCAAGGACAATGGCAAGGCCATTCGTGAGGTCTGCCGCGAGTTCGTCGCACTGTGCCGCAAGCTTGATCTGCTTGCTGCAGCGAGCGTCGCCATCGATGGATCGAAGTTCAAGGCCGTCAATGCGCGGGACAAGAACTTCACCGAGGCGAAGATGAAGCGGCGCCTGGAGCGGATCGACGAGAGCATCGCCCGGTATCTGTCGCAGCTCGAGACCGCCGATCGGCACGGCGATGCGGTGCCTGCGGCGAAGGTTGAGCGGTTGAAGGGCAAGATCGAGAAGCTCAAGGAGGAGATCGTCCGGCTCACCGCGATCAATACGGAGATGATGAAGAGCGAGGACAAGCAGATCTCGCTGACTGATCCTGACGCGCGGTCGATGGCGACAAGTGGCAAGGACACCGGGATCGTTGGCTATAACGTGCAGATTGCAGTTGATACCCAGCATCATCTCATCGTGGCTCACGAGGTGACGAACGTGGGTACCGATCGCCACCAACTCGCCAACATGGCCAGGCAGGCGCGCGACGAGATGGCTGTCGAGACGCTCGAAGCCGTGGCAGACCGCGGCTATTACGATGGAGAGGAGATCCGGGCCTGCGAGGAAGCCGACATCACAGTGACGTTGCCGAAGCCGATGACTTCGGGCGCCAAAGCTGCTGGCCGGTTCGGCAAACAGGACTTCGTCTATGTCGCCGCCGACGATGTTTATCGCTGTCCCGCCGGCGAGCGGCTAACTGATCACTATACGAACGTAGAGGATGGAAAGATACTGCGCCGCTATTGGACAGGCACCTGCAAAACCTGCGCGCTAAAAGCTCAGTGCACGACAGGCACTGAGCGCCGCATCTCACGCTGGGAGCACGAGGCCGTTCTGGAGAAAGTTCAGGATCGGCTCGACCACAACCCCAATGCAATGGGTGTCCGCCGTCAGACAGCGGAGCACCCGTTCGGCACGTTGAAGTGTTGGATGGGAGCTACGCACTTTCTCACGAAAAAGCTGCCAAAGGTGGCCACCGAGATGGCGCTCAACGTGCTCGCCTACAACATGAAGCGCGTGATGATGATCGTGGGCGTAGCCGGATTGCTGGAGGCGATGCGGGCGTGAGGCTGGCCCCTGCGCGACCAAATCGGCGCCTACATGAAGCTCCTGGCTGCCACTGAGATGACCGGGGGCGATCCCACCGAATTGGAAGCTCGGCGGCCGCGAATGCGCCGGCGCGCCCCAAGTTGCGTGATTTTCACACGGCCTGGGCCCTAACGCGAAGTCCGGCAGGGCTCTGAAACCGTCTGTCTATCAGGGTAGACCGGAAGTGGGCGGGTCATGGCAAGAACGATGCAAATGACCCAAACCCGGCTGTTTCGGTGACGTCGCCTTTTGGCCCTACGCTGATCAGGGGTCAACATCGTGGCCGCGGATTGACATTTCTCTCTACGGGGAGATTGCATGGCGCGCGCAGCTTGGCTTTACGGACCTCGTCATGAAGCTTATTGCGCATCGTGGATGGTCCGCGGGTCGGGGTGAAAACTCGCTCGCCGCGTTCGCACGTGCCGCCCGTGACGGCAGAATTTCTGGTGTCGAATTCGACGTCTGCCTTGCAGCGGATTCCGACACATTGGTGGTGTCACACGAGCGGCCGCGTCATGTCGAGAATGCGCTTACCCTCGATGCGGCACTGTCGCTTCTTTGGCCGACTGACCTTGAACTGTTTGTGGAGGTGAAGGAGACGGGACTTGTCTCTAGAGTCATCGAGAGGCTGGTTGCCAGCAACGTGGCCCGTCGCTCGGTCGTATTTGCCTTTGCCGCCGTCGCGAGATCCTTTCCGTGGGAGGGGGCGCGACCGGTGCGCCTGGGCATCATCGTCATGTACCCGTGGAACCTGAATCGTGCGGTGCGCAGGTATGCGCCGGATGTCCTCCTGCTCGGCTGGGACGCGCGCGCTTGGACGCGAGTCGCTTTTCGCGCCTGGTGGTCCGTTTTCTCGCTTGAGCAGCTTGCGCGACGCCACCACGTGCCGGTTGTGGCAGGAGTTGTGCAACGCATGGACGACCTTCATTGGCTCTCGCGGCAGCACCTCTACGGGGCGGTTGCCGACGTCGACCGCACTCTCGGCCGCAGCGCCAGACCTGATTAGGCCGCGCAAACCCGTTCCGTCGCCCGTGCAGTATTCGAAAGCAGTTGACTGATCGGCCTGATCTGGCTGGGGAACCGGCTGTTTCGGTGACGTCGCCTTTTGGCCCGCCTGCGAAGTTCGGATTGTCGGCTCGTCGAGGTAGACCGGAAGCGACTGGTCGACGTTTCGACCGGCACTTTTAACCCATTGCGGAAGTTTGCCTTGGCCCAGATCAAGCCTGTTCGGGTCTGCCGGCATTCGCGGCGGCACCAAAAAAATCCCCCGTCAGACTCCGACTAGACGCATGCGAGCTAAGCGTCCTCAAAGTTGACGGACTTACGATTTCCGGCAAAAGCGAGATCTTCAGAGCCCGGACACGCCCGAAAAGTGGATTAAAGCCGTCCAGTTGCCGGACCGCTCCTGTCCCTTCGCGGCCAGGATGTCGAACGACCTCGCGTTGATGATCGTGAAATTACCGGCTCGGTTCTTGACTCCATTGCGCAAGCCCGCCATGTTGCGATGCACACTAATGTTTCGCGATGCAATATAGCTGTGCTCCCATGCGCGATTTCCGCGAGGTTCTTGCCCCTCTTCAGGAATATCGAAGCAAATTCGAAGGCCTTCTTGCAGCGGCCCGAGACAAGGCGGCACGCGCTCGGGTGGCGCCGGCCGATCGCCCGACTCGGCTGCGAGAACTGACCGGGTTTGGTGCAAATCCCGGCAACCTTCGTATGTTCGCCTACGCTCCTGAAGACCTGCCGCCCAAGGCGCCATTGGTTATCGCGCTACACGGATGCACCCAGACCTCCGTCGAGTATGACAACGGTACCGGCTGGTCGTCGCTCGCCGACAGCCTCGGCTTCGCGGTCGTCTATCCGCAACAGCAGCCCGCCAACAATCCGAAAAGTTGTTTCTCGTGGTTTTTGCCGGGCGATATCGCGCGCGGCCAGGGCGAGGCGCTTTCGATCAGGGAAATGGTCGAGCACGCCATTGCGACATTTGCCGCCGACCGCCGCAAAGTATTCGTGACCGGCCTCTCGGCCGGCGGCGCCATGGCTTCGGTTATGCTCGCAACATATCCGGAGGTTTTTGCCGGCGGCGCCATCATTGCAGGACTGCCCTATGGGTGCGCCAGCAACGTTCAACAAGCATTCGAGGCCATGTTCACCGAGCACGAACATGCCGCGCAAGCGCTTGGCGATCGCCTGCGAGCAGCATCGAGACATCGCGGGCCGTGGCCGAAAATCTCCGTGTGGCACGGCACCTGCGATCCGATCGTAAAACCTTCCAACGGTGAAGACATCATTCGGCAATGGACCAACGTGCACGGGCTTTCGGAGTGTCCCTTGCGCCAAGAGTTCATCGAGAACCACACGCGCCGCGTATGGAGCGATGCAAACGGTGAAGCACTGATCGAGGCGTTTTCTATCAGCGGCATGTCACATGGCGTGCCGCTCGCGACGACGGCGGAAGGGAGTTGCGGCTCTGCCGGCGCATTTTTCCTAGATGTAGGAATCTCCTCTACGCATCACATCGCACGCTTCTGGCAACTCAACGAATCGATGGTTGAAGTGCCGCGAGCCGCGGCGCCCGTACCAGCAACCATTCAGATTCCGACTACCGGCGGCTCCCCTGTCATCGCTGGAGCAGCCGCCGAAGGCCCGCACAGTTCAGCCGAAACCTCGCTTGCGCACGGTGAAGAGCGGCAGACGCGCTATCCGCTGGACCCCAATGCCGTGATCGCCGCGGCTTTCAAGGCTGCGGGTCTCCCGGTTCCGGAAGTTCCCACAGCACCCGGCACGCCGCCGCACGTTGCGCCCGGCCCGATCATCGCGGCAGCCTTGAAGGCGGCAGGACTGCTACAGCGTTAGCGCTCGCCCGCGGCGTGGATGATTTGTTGAAGTGAACGGCGGCGTTGTCGTTCAATGCGCCGAGCGAAAGACCAATCGGTCGCTAACGGAGCATAGCGGAAATCGACAGGCCGACGTCTATCGCAGAGGGCGACGCTCGTGACCCAAAGGCGACGTGGGACCGCCATCCATCGGCGTTGCGAGATCAGCGTGCCACCGACGGCAGAACATCGTAGCGCATTGCGCCGCTCGATCGGCTAAGATGGGGCATATTCGAAAGGTGGCTCCAATGCACATCGCCATTCGACCTGCAACGGAAGAAGATACTAACGCATGCGGTCGCATCTGCTACGAGGGATTTCGAGCCGTCAATGAACGTTATGGTTTTCCGGTGATCTTTCCGTCAGTGGACGTCGCCACGCGGCGCGTCGGCGGTTTCATTCGACACGCCTCGGTCTTCGCAGTGGTGGCCGAAGCCAACGGCCGCATCGTCGGATTCAATTTTCTCAGCGAGCGAGACCCGATCCGGGCGGTTGGTCCAATAGTCGTCGATCCTGCCGCGCAGGGGCACGGGACCGGGCGGAAACTGATGGAAGCGGTCCTCGAACGAGCGCGCGGCGCGCGGGGGGCCGTCTTCTTCAGGATACTTTCAATGTACAGTCACTCTCGCTCTATGCGGCCCTTGGCTTCGACGCGCGGGAAATTCTTGTGGTGCTCTCGGGCGCGCCGCAGACCGCGCCGCCGCCGCACTGGGAGATACGACCTTTAACAGCGTCGGACATGGCAGGCTGCGAGGGCTTGCACGAGAGCGTCCACGGCTACACGCGCACGAACGAGTTGCGCGACGCGCTCGCGACGGGGGCACCGATCGTTGTACTGCGGGACAGGCGTGTGCGGGCCCCGGCCCGACGCGCGGCGTTGTTTCGCTGGTGTCTGATGCAAGGCTACCGTGCGATCAGGCCGATGACGCTGATGGCGATCGGCGAGTACCGTGAGCCGCAGGGAAGCTACTTCCCGTCAGTCCTGTATTGACTGCAAGGCCCCGAATGGACCCTTTGCGACATCGGCGACGCAAATTCACTGCAGTGCCAAGAGTCTGGTCCTGGGCCCATTGCGTCCATTACCGGGCCGTCTGCTCTTGGTCTGTTACTTGGGGCCGAGCGCACAAATTACACTGCCGCGCGATCTTCCTTGTCCGCGCCACGCATCACGATCTTGAGCGCGTCATCCGGCAATGGCCGCTGCAGCGCCCCTGGCCTCCGCGCGCATCCACCCTCCACGCTCGCGAGGATCACCGAGTTGCGGCAGACTCCCGTCGTAGCGGGCGAGCAAAAATTAACGTGGCATTACACCGATTTGCTTCAGAAAACCGAGGACGTCCTTTTCTGCCCATTTCTCAGCAAGCTTCCCGTTCGCAATACGATGTATAGTTATGGAGGACATCTTAATCATTACCAGTGCGTGGAGCGCCTGGTAGGTCGCCGTCGTGTTTGCCGTAAGCAGTGAGACGTGTGACGACCTTGTCTCCTTCGGCAATTTGATCTTCGATTTGGTGATAGCCTGGCGTCGCTTTCCAGAATATCTCGAACCCCTGCTTTAGACCTTCACGTCCTTCGCGTAGTCCGGGAAAAGGCGGAGGACTATGATCCACGTAATTCTCGGCAACCAATTCGTCCATCGCGTCGAGATTGCCTTTGTCAATCTCTTCATAGAAGCGGCGTACAAGGCGCTTGTTTTCTTCGCTTGACATCGGGCTCCTCCATCCTCGCTAGAGTGACCGAATTATGCCGCCGCTCGATCTTCCTTTTCCGCACCGCGCGCTTGAGTAGATCATCTGCCAACGGCCGTTGCAACGCCTTGCCGGTGGAGCAGGCCTCAAAATACTATCTCATTCTTAACCTCAAGACTGCGAAAGTTCTTGGCATTGAGCTGAGCCCGACGGTTATTGCCCGTGCCGATAAGATGATCGAGTAGCGTGCTGTTTATTGCGATGCATGAGTCCGGAAGTGGCCCATCAGAGAAGTGGCGACACCTCTCATTGCGGGCCGCTTACTGGGGCATAGCGGACTAGATTTGCTCACGCTGAGTTCTTCGCATTTTGACCCGACACAGACCTTCCGGCGGCGCAATCCGACACGGGCATGACACCCGTCGCGCGCCTCTTGACGGTAATTGAGCGCGGAACGGAAAGGCCGGGCACTCCGTTTCCACCTTGAACGGGGCGACCAGAGGAGGATCGCCATGACGCCGATGATCTGGAAATCGTCGCGTTATTGTCGCGTCGGTGGGGTCGGCCAGAAGGCGGTTTCAAGGATCAGCTGCAAATGAGCGAAGAGATACACGTTCCTCATCAGCCTGGGACCGAAGTTGGATTGGCCAAATGGGTTGCGATCTTCACAGCGGTGGTGGCTACGATGGGTGGTATTGTGGGACACGAGGCAAGTCATGTTGCTAACGATGCGATCCTCTACAAGAACGAAGCGGTGCTGAAGAAGACGGATGCCGCCAATCAATGGGCCTATTACCAGGCTGTCAGTTCCAAATCACACCTAATGGAGCTGGCGAAGCAGTTGACGCCAACTGAGGCGCACCCCGGCTACGACGAGAAGCTTGCAAAGTACGCGCAACAAAAGGAGGAGCTGCAGGCCAAGGCTACGGCACTGGAGAGGCAGGTTGAAGCCGCAGATACCAAAAGTGCTGCGCTGCGCGAGCCGCGGCAGAACCTGTTCTTGTCGCTGGCGCTGTTCCAGATCGCAATCAGCGTTGCGAGCGTGACCATACTCAGCCAGCAGCGCTGGCTCTTCGGGGTCGCCCTAACAGGAGCGCTGGCCGGGATTGGCTTCTGGATCGTTGCACTTTTGCCGCAATAGTGCTGACTCATACCCAGAGCACTTAAGGGGAGAGCCGGTGCTTTCTGTTTGTAGCAGTGCATGAGTCTGCAAATGGCCCATCAGCGAAGTGGCGGCGCGTCTCATAGAGGTCAGTTTACCGGGGCATAGCAGACCAGTTTTGTTCGTTTAGAGTTCTTCGCATTTCGGACCCGAAACGGACACTGGAGCCCTTCCGCGTCGAAGCACGTTACGTCAGACCCGGTCCGCAGACCCAGCGAGACATGCAGAACTGTACTGCATTTTATCGATGACGCTTACTGGCAGTATACCAGCCGTCTATTGACCCGCCCCGGGTGATCCCGCGATTTATTTTCCTTGCATATTGCGTGTCCTATATTTCCACTACTCGCTATAAGCGAGTGGTCGTTGGAGGCTGTGAGATGGAATGCATCCTGTGCAAGGCGTGCGAGGCGGCGCGCGCGACGTTCAACAAGAAAATGATTGAATGGGTTTACGCGCAGAGCAACAGCGTTGAAGTCATGGAGCGAGAAGCGGACCCGGCGGCGATACACCAAGCTTACGATCTGCAACAGGCTGATCCGTCGGAGTCATTCGGGCAGTATCTTGCGCTCGCCGAAAAGGGGTCAGTCTGGAGCATGGCCACTGTCGGGGAAATGTTTTCCCTTGGAACCGGCGCGCCACAGGACTTGGAGCAAGCGGAGAAGTGGCTGCTCCGCGCCTATCAGGCCGGATCGGATTATGGTCTTATCTGGCTTGGGTCTCTCTACGAGCGATCAAAGCGCTACGAGGAGGCGCAAGAGGTGTACAAGACCGGCGCTGCGCGCGGCTTTGCCCCGGCGATGCTCTATTTGGCGGCGTGCTACCGGAGATCGCCGAACTGGACTCAAAGCCGCCGCGAGACGCTGGCGCTGCTGGAGCAAGGCCCGGCTGCCAGCGATCTTTTCATCCGGCATTGGCTCACAACCGCGATGGTGCGCGGCTGGTTCGGGCTAAGGTATATTCCGGAAGGCATCCGTCGGTTGCCCGGCGTTGCCCACGACATGGCCAATCTCGTCAAGGACGAGACCGCGACATCACAGGACGACAGCCAGTCACGGCCCGGCTTCATCAGCCGCCTTGTAGCACAACTCTGGCTGGTAGGCGCAACTCGATCAGCGTCATAACAGCGCCTTGCGGACCCGGTCCGTCAGGCGATCTCATGGTAAGAAGCAGGTCTGCTTCTGATGCTGTGGACGGCTCCTCCACAGGCACGAGAGTGCCAAGGAGTGGGCGCCGTTTGAGGCTCCCACGATTCGGAGGAGCAAGCTATGCCGTCAATTTCGACAATCGGTCTGGATATCGCGAAGTCGATCTTTCAAGTGCATGGTGTTGATGCAGCTGGCCACACGGTCATACGCCGCCAGTTGAGGCGCCAGCACGTCCTGGCATTTTTCCAGAAGCTGCCGCCATGTCTGGTGGGGATCGAGGCTTGCGCGTCATCGCACTACTGGTCCCGTGAGCTGGAGACATTGGGGCACGCGGTGCGGTTGATGCCTCCGGCCTACGTGAAGCCCTACGTCAAGCGACAGAAGAACGACACCACGGACGCGGAGGCGATTTGCGAGGCGGTCACGAGACCCAACATGCGGTTCTTGCCGACCAAGACGGTCGAGCAACAGAGCTGTCTGATGCTTCATCGAGCGCGCCATCTGTTCATCCGCCAGCAGACTGCCGTCATCAATTCAATCCGCGC
>NZ_LUUB01000132.1 GCF_001641635.1 Bradyrhizobium centrolobii | reverse complement strand
GACGAGGAGACGAAACATGTCGCTGACGCTAAGCCAGCCCATCATCATGCGCAGCGAAAAAGCGAGAGTGACCGTCCAATTGTGTGTGTCTAACAGAAATATTCCAGGTGTCCCGGTGCTGCCCGAAGTGGTTGCCACTGAATACTTGCCAAGGAGGCGCTGCCCAATCAGCTCAGGGTTATCGACAAACCCTCGCACTGCCGCGAAACTAACCTCGCGGTCTGTGACCCAGTCGTCAAAATGATGCATTAGCTCTTGCTTATTAGCCACCGGCAGCACGGACGAATTCTCAATCCGCTCCGGTAGATCCTGGTAGAGTTCGCGATAATACGGCGAGTTGGCGCTAGCGAAGGCGACGGCCTCGCTCAGCCGAGCGCGTTGTCGCTGCGCAATGGCGTTGAGACCTTGCCTTCTTGCGCAATGCGCATCGAGCAATACCGATAAGATGCTTTCGCTCATGACAAGTGAACCCACAGCAGGCGAGCGCGTGGCGATGACATTCACGTCGCACCACCGCGCAAGAGGCTCGCGAAGGTTTACAGGATCATCAGACGAAACGGCCTATAACTAACCAACCGCGCCCGACTCGCGGCGCAAGCGCTTGCGCCGCGTGGGGCGCGGAGGTTGATGCTCGCTTTCTCTGGCCGCTAGGGCGCTGGCACTGTCGGCGCTGGCCCCGTCGGGCACTGGCACTGTCGGCTCTGGTGCTGTGGCGCTCGTGGCGCGAGAGACCGTCTCGATCAACCCGCCCTTGATGTAGACCCGCACAGGCAGCTGACCCAACTCACGACTAGGTGAAAGGCGAGATCCGGTTAAGGCGTGATCCGCCCGACCGGACAACGGGCGTCGCGCCCTATCGCATCCGGACGGACGGGACGCCACGCGGCTGCCCGGATAACGCCAACGTGCATTCTTTGATGCGCGTGCGGATCGGGCCGCTCACTTGCGGCCCATCCACCACCGGAGCCGAACTAGCCCGCAGTCCCGCAGGTCTTACTATCTGGGCTTGGCTAACGCTCTCGCGAAAAATCGAAGACGGGCGCGCTTTTGGCCGCACATGCATGGAACGCCGCGTTGTCCAGCACGTCGCGACAGATAGGACGCCATTGAATGTCGGCCCGATGGCACTCTTTGGTCCGTAACGGCGCGAGGAGTGGGTTGCGCACGATTGCGATGGCAATGCAGGAGCCGACGGAGATATCCGATGTTGACGCGCGCTATCCCCTACCGGCTTTGCCCAACAGGTCCACACTTTCCGCGAGCTTCAGCTCGACGAAATCCATATGCGCGATGATGGCCGTTCGCGCGCGCTGTGGATCGCGGGCGCGCAAGGCATCATAGACGTCGCGGTGATGCTGCCAGATCAGATTCTGCTCCTCGCGCTTGGGAATGAACCGCTTCAGCCGGTAGAACGCAGAGAAAGTCTCGCGCAGCATCGCCATCATGCGCACGGCAAGCGGGTTTCCGGTCGCGACCGCGAGTGCGCGGTGGAATTCGATGTCGTTCTCCTCCCAGGCGCCGTCGCTGACGTCGAGCTGGCGCATGGCATCGAGCCTCGCCTTCAAGGCGGCAAGATCGCTCCTTTTGGCCACCTTGGCCGCGTGCTGGGCGCACCAGCCTTCCAGCGCCCGCCTGATCTCGAAAAACTCGCCGATCCTGTCCGCCTCGATCTTGATCAGATCCACCAGAGGCTTGTCCTCCGGGCCGTGTGCGGTCTTCGAAACCACGAAGCTGCCTGCGCCATGGCGGATCTCGATCAAGCCGACGAGCTCGGCGCGATAGATTGCCTCACGAACGGTCTGGCGGCTGGTGTTGAGCATGGTCGTGAGCTCACGCTCCGCAGGCAACCTTGTGCCGGGCGGAAAGCGACCACTGCGAATGAAAGCCGAGATCTGCTCGAAGACCTGATCGGACTTGCGCCCGCCCTTCAACGGCAGGAAGGAGCGCACCGCGGCTGAACGCTGCCTTGCCGTCGGGGCCTTTTTCATCGGCCCGTCCCCATCGATCGACGCTGCTGCTCACGCGTGGCAACGCCAAGATAGATCTCGCGGACCTGTTCGTTGCGCTCAAGCTCGTCCGCAGGCCCCTCGAGCGCGACGCGCCCGGTCTGCAGCACATAGGCATAGTCGGCTATCCGCAGCGCGAGCAGAATCGACTGTTCGGCCAAAAGCAGCGTGAGTCCCTGCCGGTGCAGCTCTGCCAGCGTGTCATAGAGCGCACTCACGACCGCCGGCGCAAGCCCGAGGCTCGGCTCGTCCAGCATCAGGAGTTTCCGCTCGCTCATCAGCGCGCGTCCGAGCGCAAGCATCTGGCGCTCGCCGCCGGACAGCGTGCCCGCGAGTTGGCGGCGGCGTTCGGCGAGCCGCGGGAATAGAGCATAAACACGTTCGAACATCGCCTGCCGGCGCGGCTGGTCGGCTAGCGTGATCGCCCCGAGCCGCAGATTCTGCTCGACCGTCTGGCCTGCGAACAGCCGCCATCCCTCCGGGGAGAGCGCCAAGCCCTTGCGCACGATCGCATAGGCAGGCTTGCCGGTTATGGGTTCGCCGCTCCATTCGACGCGCCCACCCGAGGGTTGCACAAGGCCGGCGATCGCGTTCAGCGTCGTGGTCTTGCCGGACCCGTTCGAGCCGAGTAAGGCCACCACCTGGCCGGCGCGGACTTTTAGCGAAATGTCTGCGACCCCAACGAGATCGCCATAGCTCACCGAGAGATGTTCTACCTTCAGCTCAGTCACGGCTTTGACCCCCGCTCCGGTGTTCCAGTGCGGCCAAGATAGGCCTCGATCACGCGCTCGTCGGCGACCACCTCTTCCGGCGTGCCGCTTGCGATCACGTGACCCTGGTTGAACACCACCACCCGTTTGGTGAGCGTCATGATCACTTCCATGATGTGCTCGACGATCACGATCGTGATCCCCATCTCATGCAAACGGCGGACCAGCGCGATCGCGTCCTGCAGTTCGCCCGGTGTCAGCCCGGCAAGCGATTCATCGAGTAGCAAGAGGCGCGGATCGGTGGCAAGCACACGGGCGATTTCAAGCCGCTTGCGTCCCGGCGTACCGAGCGAGCGCGCGCGCTGGTCCGGCTTCAATCCGGTGAGTTCGACAATGCGGCGGGCCTGTTCGCGGGCGTCGTCGCGGTGCGGATGGCGCAGGAAGGCGCCGACCATCACATTGTCGAGCACACTCATGTCCTCGAACGTGGTCGGCACCTGGAAGGTGCGGCCGATGCCGACGCGCGCATGCGCTTCTGCTGACGCGCGCGTCACGTCCGCCCCGTCGAAGATGATGCGCCCGGCGTTCGGGACCATGTCGCCCGCGAGGCAATTGAATAAGGTCGACTTTCCGGCCCCGTTCGGACCGATCAGGCCAATGATCTCGCCTTGATCGACGGCAAAGTCGGCGTCCGCGACGGCGCGGAATCTTCCAAACGCCTTGGATACGTTTTGCGCGTCAAGCAGTGGCATCGACCCGCTTCCATCGTTTTCGCAAGAGCCGATGCCAAAGCTCCGACAGCCCGCCCGGCTCGAAGCGGGCAATCAGCACGATGATGCCGCCATAGATGATGAAGGTCAGCCCCGAGCCGCCCCCGCCAAGCCAGTTGTTTGTCGCCGTCTGCAACGGAATGAGGATCAGCGCGCCCAGCAGCGGGCCATAGAGCGTGCCGGCGCCACCGAGTGCCGCCACGATGACCATCTGCACCGATACGAGAATGCCGAAGCCGCTGCCCGGGTCGACAAAGCCGGTCTTCACCACGTAAAGCGAGCCTGCAATCGACGTGAAGGCAGCGGAAAGCAAAAGCGCCTGCATCTTGGTCCAGTGCACTGGCACACCGAGGCTCTTGGCGGCACGTTCGCCGGCCTTGATGGCGCGCACGTAATATCCGAAGCGGCGGGATTCGAAGGTAGCGGTCACTGCCAGCACGATGCCAAGCACAACAAGAAAGATGTAGTAGTAGGGCAGTTCACTGCGAAACGTCAGGTCCCACCACGCGCGTCCCCTCGCCGGGCCCTGCAGCCCGATTGCCGCGCCGACAAAATTCCACGTGCCGACAAGGATACGGATCAGCTCCGCCACCGCGATCGTCGCCATGCTGAAATAGTGCCCGCTCAGGCGCAGCGTCGGCAAGCCGATCACGGCAGCGAGCGCAAGGCTCAACAGGATGCCGACAGGAATTCCGACGAGCGGCGGCCATCCCCACAGCGTATAGAACAAAACCGGGGTATAGGCTCCGATCCCGAAGAACATGCTGTGGCCGACCGAAATCTGTCCGGCATAGCCGCCGACGATGTTCCATGCAGAGGCGGCGATCGCCGCGAGCAGGAAAGTTACGCCGATGTCCCGATAGAAGGCATCGGAAAAGAGCAAGGGATAGAGCACGAGGCCCACCGCAAGCAGGGTAAGGCCAAGCGGCGGAGCAGCCAGCTTTTTCATGCTTTGCCCATCAGGCCCTGCGGTCGCAGCCACAACAATGCGACGAACAGAGCGTAGACAACGACGTCCTTGTAGATCACCCCGAGCCAGAAACCGGAAGCGGCCTGGATCAGCCCGATGATCAGTCCGGCGTAGAGCGAGCCGAGCACGCTGCCGAACCCGCCGAACGCCACCACTACGAAGGCAATCAATCCAAAAGTTTCTCCGACCGAAGGCGACCAGGGATAGGCGGTCGCGAGCAAGGCGCCGGCAATGCCTGCGGCACCCGCCGACAAGCCCCAGGCCAGCGCCTGGATGCGGTCCGGGCGGATCCCCATCAGCGTCGCCGCGTCAGGATCCTCCGCAACCGCCAGCAACATGCTTCCGATCAGCGTTCGCGTCAGCAAAAACTGCAGCAAGAGAGTTAGAACGATCGCGACGCTGCCGGCAACGACCTGCGCGACGGGGAGGAATATGCCGCCGAGATCGATGGTGCCGGACAGTGCGTTTCCGGGCAGCGACACAAAATTCGCGGAGAAGAACCAGAACGCCGCGTAACGAAGCAGCAGCGCCAGGCCGAAGGTAGAGAGGATTTGCGCGATCATGGGACCGCGCAGCACGTGTCGAATGAGGAAGGCGTAGATCACGACTCCGAGCGCGAACAGCGCGCCGGCGGCCGCAATCCCGAACACCGCGGGGCCGCCGCCGATCCCTACCACAACGAGAAGCGCGACATACATGCCGAGCATGACAAATTCGCCATGGGCGAAGTTGATGAAATTCATCATGCCCCAGATCAGCGTCAGCCCTGAGGAAAACAGCGCGTAGATGGCCCCCAGCAGGAGGCCGCCCACGATCACCTGCATGATCACCATCGATCAGCGATCCCTCAACCTCACTGCGTCCAGCCCGCCATCGGCCATTGCAGCTTGGCGTTGGCCGCGGTTTCCGGCCAGACCAGCTGGTATTGCTTGCCCTGCAGCTGGATCAGGTAGGTCGCGGCAAGGATGTTTTGCCCAGTCTCGTCAAACTTCACGCCCTGATAGCCCATCATTAATTGGTCGGGTTTCAGATCCGTCTTCGCCAGCGCATCGCGGATCTTCTCCGGATCGGTCGAGCCTGCGCGGTTGATGGCATCGGCAAGCGCAAAGAGGCTCTGCATGTTGCGCGCGCTGGTGTCATCGAGATCGCGGCCGGTCTTTGCCTTGTACATCTCATTGATCTTGTATGTGGTCGAGCCGGGTTTTCCGATGTCCCAGGCGCTGCGGTTCATCGCGCCCTGGGCGACATCGCTCACCGCGGGAATGAAGGAAGGATCGGAAAACCCGGTGTCGTCGCCGATCACCATCGGCGGCCTGTAGTCGAGATTCCGCATCGTCTTCATGTAGAGGATGGAATCGGCGGTGTAGCTAATGAAGATCACGACATCGGGCTGCTTCTGCTTGAGCTGCAGCACCTGCGCCGAGACGTCCGTCGAGCTCGCGCTGTAGGGAATGCGGATCGCGACGGGCACGCCGGTCTGCTTGGCCTCAGCTTCAATCGCGTCGCCGACCGAGGTGCCGTAGTCGGTATTCTCGTTGACGACTGCGATCGAGTCGATCTTCCTGCCCTGCTTCTTCAGGTCCGCGAAGAAACGCATGTAGGTGCGGGCGTAGTCGGATGCGATCGGCGTGCCGCGAAACACCCATTTGAAGCCGCGGCCGGTGATGTTGAGGGCCGCCGACTCCCCGACCATGAAGGGAACGCCGTAGCGCTCGGCCACTGCGGTCGCGGTAAAGCTGCATGAGGATTGGTAGGCGCCCATCAGCGCATTGACCTTGTCCTGGGTCACGAGCCGCGTCGTGAGCTGCTGGGCCATCGACGGATCGCCCTGATGATCGACAAGCGTCACCTCGATCTTGGCGCCGCCGAGATTGGGCAGTCCGGTCGTCGCGGCCAGCGGCAAATTGGCGAGTTCCGGATGCGCGTTGTTGATGATGTCGAGCGCGACCTCGACGGCCGCCTTGGACGCCTGCCCCGCCGCCGCGGCGTTGCCGGTGAGCGGCCACATAATCCCGATCCGGACCGGCTCGGCAGTGCGAGCGGCCGGAGCCGCAAAGCCGAACATCGCTGCCGCGACGCCGCAGACAGCCAGCAAGACAGATGATCTTGTCACATCTATCCTCCCATCCCCGCCTGTGGTTCAATCGCGAAGCGGTTCGGTCGAACCCAGCATTGTTTTTTGCTGGTCCTTCCGGCTATTGGTCAGACCTCTGACCACGCTAGGGTCGGCGGTTTCGCCTGCCAATTGCGACCATCGCCGGGGAGTTGGGGAGGGAGAACGTGGTGCAGCGCTATGACGTGACCACCGTCACCGTGCGGCCGGGAACGCATCCGCAGGCGCTTAGCGTGCTGCGCCCCCGTCTTTCTGCCGAACCGGATCTGCTGGCCTGCTGGTATTCAGAGATCGGCGCGCTCAACCGGATCATGATGATCCGCGCGAGCGGCGATGTCGCTGCAAGCATGGAAAGCCAGATCGCCACTCTGACGGAGCGCCGCCCGCTTGGCATCGGCGAGTTCATCGTCGAGATGACCATGGACACCTACGTGTCCTTCGATTTCATCGAGCCGATGCGACCGGGCCAATTCGGCCCCTGGTACGAGGTGCGCAGCTACATGCTCAAGCCGGACGGGCTCGCCCCGACAATGGAGCTTTGGCGGAAGGCGGTTCCCGCCCGCAAGGCCGTCTCCCCTCTCCTTGCCGCGATGACATCCGTGACGGGGACGGTCACGCGCTTCTTGCACATCTGGCCCTACCGAACGCTCGACGAGCGCGTGAGGCTACGGGACAAGGCAATAGCTGACGGTGTCTGGCCACCGCCCGGCGGCCCGAGCCATCTCACGGCCCAGCAAACTGACATCTACTTGCCTGCTCCCTTCTCGCCGATGCGCTGATGGTGTTTTCACGCAGTAACATGAGGCCCGGGCGCGCCAACGGCTGTGCGATCATGCGATTCTGCTTCGGACCCGAAGATATTCCCGCGTGAGGAGGTCAGCTTTCATAGAGAAAGCCTTGCTGCAGGGATCGCTAACCCAAACTCCCAACCCGACGAATTCTGGCGCTCGAGACCTCGCTTGGGCGGGTAGAGGTCTGCGAGAGGATGAGACGACGATGGAGAATCGGTCTTCCCGGCGCATGCGAACACTGGTGACCCAAATGGCCCCGTCGAGGCCTGTCCGCTAACCAGATCGCATGCGCGCTGATATCCATGATGGCCCGGAGCACTGCGCTCCAAGCCGAGGCCGGATACATTGATGCAAGACCGCATCTACCGGATCGTCGAAATCTTCTTGCACCGCACGACCGGGCCATACATCCGGGTCAAAAGCAGCGGTCAGCCCAACGATCGTGTGGCGTCCGGTTTCCCGCAAACAGCCGACATGGCGGCGGCTCCTGCGTTGTTCAGCTCAGGGCCAAAGGCTGACATCACGCGCGGCTCTCCGCTGGGATCACAATAAGTTGGGCAGGACGATTAACTGGGATTGCGCGGGAAGGGGATCGCCTACTCGATGAGGGGATCGCAGTCTCGCTTGGTCAGTTTCGGGCCCAGGCCTCTATACTGAGTGTGCTGAGTGTGCCAAGCGCTAACCTGTTTGGAACTTTTCGCGCCCGCCATGGTGTGGCATGATGCCACAACAAGAGCCGGAAGAGGCCTGGCCAGAGGGAGGATCCAATTATGGATGAGCGTACCTCGCTGTCTCGCCGGAAGCTACTGCACACGCTGGCTGGTGCCGGCGTCATCGCTGCGGCCGATCTGGCCTGGTGGGATGCTCCGTTCATTGCCCCGCGCAGGGCTTGGGGCGCCGAGCCGGTCCGCTTTCAATGGAGCGTTCCCGAGCCGACACGCATCGCGCTGATGAACTCGCTGGTCGAGCGCTTCAATCAGTCGCAGAAGGATTTCGCGGTGCAGATCGAATATGTGCCGCAGGCACAAGCACGTCAGAAGCTCATCAGCGCAATCACTGGCGGAAGCCCGCCCGATCTCTGCCAGGTCTGGGACAACTGGGTCGGCCAGTTCAACGGCATGGGCGCCGTCGAAGACATCACCGCGCGCGCGAAGACCTGGAAGCACTACGCGGATGTCGTGCCCACCGCCTGGCAGACCGTCACCATCAACAGCAAGATCATCTCGCTGCCGCTCGCCGTGACGCTCGACGGAATTTACTACCGCACCGACCGTCTGAAAGAGCTCGGCCTCAAGGAGCCGACACCGGACTGGACCTGGGACGAGTTCCTCGCCCTCTCGAAAGCCTTCACCAAGGCGGACAAGAACCAGTACGGCTACGGGATGCGCGGCAGCGGCACCTGGGCGCTGCTCTATCCGACCGAGTTCGCCTACGCCAACGGGGCAGAAGTGCTCAAGGACGGCAAGGTGGTGATCAATTCCAAGGAAGCCGTCGACGCGGTTGCTTGGTATCTCGACCTCGCGCTCAAGCACAAGGTCACGCCGCCGAGCGCGGCGACCGACGGCTTTGTCGAAATCGTCGAAACCTTCGGGCGTGGCGTCACTAGCATGTACCAGCACAATTCTGGCTCGAGCGGCCAGCAGAAGAAAAACGTTGGCGTCGACAAATTCGCCACGCTGCCTTTGCCGATCGGTCCGGCGAAGAAGCGCGCCTCATTCTGGTTCTCCGAGACGCTCACCATGTTCAAAGGCGCGAAGAACAAGGAAGGCGCCTGGCAGTTCATGAGCTTCATGCTCGATGATGAGCCGAGCCTCAAATACAACACGACCCTCGGCCTGTTGCCGGCGCGCAAGTCGATCCTCGACAGGCCGGTATTTTCCAAAGACCCCGCGCTCGCCGGCTTCGTGCAGTCCTTCCCGATCGGCATCGTCAGCCCTTACCTCGCCTATCCCGGCTGGGGCGGCAAGATCGACTCGGACGGCGTACCGCTCATTCAACAGGCAATGCTTGGAAAGGTTTCCGCAAAAGAGTGCCTCGACCGCTTCGCCGAAATCCTGAAGAAGGAGATGACGTAAGCGTCGGGAACGATCATGACCACGCTCACCGTTGCAAAGCCCCGCACCCGTCCGCTGATCAGCTGGCGAGTGCGCAAGCTGTTGATCGGGTATTCGTACCTCGTGCCGGCCGCGCTTTGCATGCTTGCGACGGTCGTCGTGCCGATCCTGCTCGCGATCAAGATGAGCCTTTACGCCGACATCCTGTACAAGCCGCAGGACTACCGCTTCATCGGGCTTGGCAACTACCTCCGCCTTGTCGAGGACCCCGTGTTCTGGCTGACGCTGAGGAATTCTGTTGTCTGGGTGTTCGGTTCGGTCCTCCTGCAATTCTTGCTCGGATTTGCCGCAGCCCTTCTGCTCCAGCAGGCCTTCACGGGACGCGCTCTGGTGCGCACTCTGACCCTGCTGCCCTGGATCATCCCGGGAGTCGTGGTGGGGCTGATCTGGGAATGGCTCTATCAACCGAATTATGGCGTCATCAATGACCTCCTGATCCGGGTCGGCCTGATGCAGGAGCGCGTCGCCTGGCTCTCGTCACCGGATCTCGCGATGGCGGCGGTTGTCTTCACCAATGTCTGGCGCGGGATTCCCTTCTTCGCCATCATGCTGCTAGCGGGGCTACAAGCCGTTCCGGACGAGCTGTACGAGGCGGCCCACGTCGACGGCGCGGGCGTGTTCGCCCGTTTCTGGCACATCACTTTGCCGCTGCTGCGGCCCATCATCGTCGTCGCGACGGCCACGCGCATCATCTGGACATTCAATTATGCCGACCTGATCTTTGTCATGACCGGCGGCGGCCCGGCCAACGCCACGCAGATCACCTCGACCTACACGCTGCTGCAGGCCTATTCGAGCCTCGACTTCGGTTACGCCGGCGCGCTCTCGGTCGTCCTGCTCCTCGTGATGCTGGCGTTCACGTGGCTCTACCTGCGCACAACCAAAGGCCTCGAGGACACCGAATGACGCGTCGCGCTGCTCCGAAAGACCTTGCCGAGCGGGTGTTGGCTGGTCCCGTGATCTGGATCGGTCTTGTGCTGCTCACCGCCTTTGCCCTTGGGCCGTTCGTCTGGATGTTCCTCACATCGCTGAAGGACCGGCAGGAGCTTTACGCAACGCCGCTGCAATATCTGCCGGTCCATCCCACCTTCGAGAATTACGTCGATGCCTGGACGTCGCCGGTCACGCCGTTCAGCCGCTTCTTTCTCAACAGCTTGTGGGTATGTTCGGTCACGATGGTCGCGACCACCGTGGTATCGGTGCTCGCCGGCTATGCGATTGCCCGCTTCCGCTTCGCAGGACGAGATGCGCTGCTGCTGATCTTTCTTGCCACCCAGATGTTTCCGAGCGTTCTCCTGATCGCGCCGCTGCTCACGCAATGGCGCACGCTCGGCCTGATCGATACCTATCAGGCGCTGATTTATTCGAATTTCTCGTTCACCGTGCCGTTCACAGTCTGGATGATGGTCGGCTATTTCAGCTCCATACCACGCGACCTCGAAGAGAGCGCGATGATCGACGGCTGCAACCATTTCGGCGCGCTTTGCCGCATCGTGCTGCCGCTCGCGGCTCCGGGCATCGCTGCGACCGCCATTTTCGCTTTCGTCGTATCCTGGAGCGAGCTCTTGTTCGCGATCTCGTTCACGACCGAGACCAGCATGCGCACGCTCTCAGCTGGGCTGCTCTACATGGTCGGCCAGTACGAGGTGCAATGGGGACAGCTATCGGCCGGGGTCATTCTGAGCACCGTTCCCGTGGCCGTGCTGTTCAGCTTCCTGCAACGACACTTGACACATGGGCTGACCGCGGGCGCGGTGAAGGGTTAAGCCTGCTCTTTCCAACCAAACGCCGTGTCGTAAGATAGCGCCACGTTGGCTCGCCAACCGACGTGCGCAGCAGCGAAGGTCTGTGCCTCTCGCCAGACACGAACCAGCGCGCCCTTGCGGCCACTGGTTTTGAACTGGGCGGGTCGACGGGGTCCACAACGGGTCAATCGCGTCATTTTTCGCCTGTACCCAGATGTCTGCTTATCCCCAGAATCTGTTGCAAAACTCCTCTGCAGCGGGACAGCCAACTTTCTGACAGCCGCTGAAGTGGAGGCATCACGGTCGGGCTTCGACTTTGGCCTAGGAGTCGCCCTGCAAACCCGCGCGGAAGAGATCGCCTGGTTGGATTGAGCTCCTCCTCAAATGCGATCCAAAGTCGTCACTCGACGCCGGATCGTCGGGACATGCAGGCCGAAAATGGGATCAAAGGCTCTTGGGCACATGGTGGAGCAATCGACGCACGTTTTCGGTCAGATGCCGACAACGCGCCGCCCCAGTTAGACCCGGGCAGATCGACAACCTGGCCTATATAGGCTCGCTTGGGCACGATCCGTCGTTGCCGAGTTCGCGCGAACCAACGAAGCGCGTCCCACCCGACAGAACAACTTCTAACGAGCAATCGTCCCCGGTTGTAAGCTTGGCGTAAGGTTGGTGTACATCATCAGCTGGGCTACGCGCATCGAACTATGCGGTAGAGGCAATAGGTGTATGCTGATGATGATCGTGGGCCAGCCCCAAGGCTCGCCTCGATTACGAGGTCCTGTTGGCTTCGCGTCCATTCCTGGGCCTCGTTCAGTTAGGAAATGCCGACCGAGCTCGCTGCGAGCGGATTTATCGAGAGGCAGCGTCTCTATCGACCGCGCGTAGCGGTTGGCGCATCTCACCTTCAGTGTTCGAAAGGTTGATCTGAATGGATCGCCTTGTCGCCATCGCCGTCCAGCGCCGCTACCTGATGGTTGGCATCTTCGTGGCCGTGTTGATCGGCGGCCTGATCGCATTTCGGCAGCTCAACATCGAAGCCTATCCAGATCCGACACCGCCGATGGTCGATATCGTGACCCAGAGCTCGGGCCTGTCGGCGGAAGAGATCGAGCGCTATATCACGATTCCGATCGAGACCCAGGTCGCGGGCATAAAGAACGTGACCACGATCCGCACGATCTCGCTTTACGGTTTGTCCGACGTCAAGCTGCAGTTCTCTTTCGCTTACACCTACGACGAAGCGCTGCAGCAGGTCTTGAATCGGCTGGCGCAGTTGGCGCCGCTGCCTGGCAATGTGCAGCCGCAGATCTCTCCGGTGAGCCCGATCGGCGAAATCTACCGCTATCGGCTGGTCGGGCCGCCGAACTACAGCGTGCTCGACCTCAAGACTATCCAGGACTGGATTCTCCAGCGCCGTTTTCGCGCGGTGCCCGGCGTGATTGACGTCACCGGCTGGGGCGGCAAGACCAAAACTTTCGAGCTGCAGGTCGACTTCAATAAGCTGATCGCCAACGGGCTGACGCTGCCGCAGATGCTGCAGGCGGTGAGCAATTCCAACATCAATGTCGGCGGCAACACCATCAATATCGGGTCCCAGTCCGCCGTCGTACGCGGCGTCGGCCTGATCCGCTCCATGGACGATCTTGCCAAGACCATGATCTCGCAGAGCGGCGGCAATCCGGTGCTGGTCAAGGATGTTGCGACCGTCACCGTGGGCGAGAAGCCGCGGCTCGGCATCGCCGGCCTCGATGACGACGATGACATCGTCCAGGGCATCGTGCTGATGCGGCGCGGGGAGCAGAGCACGCCGACCATTCAGCGAGTCGAGCAGCAGGTCGCAAAAATCAACAACTCCAGCATCCTGCCGCCTGGCGTGCATATCGAGCGGATCTACGACCGCAAGGACCTGATCGATCTCACCACATCGACGGTGCTGCACAACATGGTCATGGGCATCCTCCTGATCGTGCTGGTGCAATGGATCTTCCTGGGTGATCTCCGAAGCGCACTGATCGTCGGTGCTACGATCCCGTTCGCGCTGTTTTTCGCCGTCACCGTCCTAGTGCTACGAGGCGAATCCGCGAACCTCCTGTCGGTCGGTGCCATCGACTTCGGCCTGATCGTGGACGCCACCGTCATCATGGTGGAAGCAATCTTCCGACGGCTGACGCAAACCACGACTCTCGCGCAGATCGAGGAAGGTTATATCTCGATCGACACGACGATGGGCATGAAACGTCATGCTATCCTCAGCGCGGGCGCAGACGTATCCCGGTCGATCTTCTTTGCCGCCACCATCATCGTTGCGGCGTTTCTGCCGCTGTTCACCTTGAGCGGCGTCGAGGGCAACATCTTCGGGCCGATGGCGCGAACCTATGCCTACGCACTGGTCGGCGGCCTGCTAGCGACCTTCACTGTGACGCCGGCGTTGAGTGCGATCATCCTGCCGCCTCACGTGCGCGAAACCGAAACGCGGCTGATGGCATTGCTGCACCGGCTCTACGTGCCCGTGCTGAACTGGGCCGTCGGCAATCGGGATCTGGTGATGATCGGCGCCATCGGCCTTGCCGTGATGACATTTGTTTTCGGCCGCACCCTGGGACTGGAATTCCTGCCCAAGCTCGAGGAGGGAAATCTCTGGATTCGCGCGACGCTGCCGCCGACCATCTCGCTTGCGGAAGGCAACACTTACGTCAACGAGATGCGGAAATTGATCCGCAGCCGCCCCGAGGTTGAAGCCGTGGTCTCGCAGCACGGACGCCCTGACGATGGCACGGACGCGACTGGATTTTTCAACGCCGAATTCTTCGCGCCGCTGAAGCCGATGAGCGAATGGCCAGCCACCCACAACAAGGAAGTACTCACCGCCGAACTACTCAATCAACTGGACGACCGCTTTCCGGGCGTCGAGTTCAATTTCTCGCAATATCTGCAGGACAACGTGTCCGAAGCGGTGTCCGGCGTGAAGGGTGAGAACTCGATCAAGCTGTTCGGTAACGATCTCAAATCGCTGACCGAGACCGCGCAAAAGATCAAATCGGTGCTGGCGACCGTGCAGGGCATCACCGATCTTGCGGTGTTCACCTCGCTCGGCCAGCCAACCATCCAGATCGACATCGACCGCGCCAAGGCCGCGCGTTACGGGCTTGCGCCCGGCGATATCAACGCCACCATCAAGGTGGCGATCGGCGGTGATAGCGCCGGCGATCTCTTCGAGCCCGGCAGCGACCGGCATTTCCCGATCATCGTTCGGCTGGCGCCGGAATATCGCAAGAGCGCAGAGGCGATCCAGAACTTGCGGATCGGCGTCAATGGACCGAACGGCATCGCGCAAATCCCGCTGAGCGAGGTCGCCTCCATCAGCCTCGTCTCCGGCGCGGCCTTCATCTACCGCGAGCAGCAGGAGCGCTATCTGCCGATCAAGTTCTCGGTGCGCGAGCGCGACCTCGGCGGCGCGATCCAGGAGGCTCAGCAGAAGATCGCTGCCGAGGTCCAGCTTCCGCCCGGATCGCGGCTCGAATGGGTGGGCGAATACGGCAACCTGCAGGACGCAATCAAGCGTCTGTCGATTGTGGTGCCGATCAGCCTCGCGCTGATCGCCATCCTGCTCTGGTTCAATTTCGGTTCGATCGTCGAGATTCTGCTCGCTATGAGCGTGATCCCGATGGCGATCTTCGGCGGCGTGCTCGGGCTGCTGGCATCAGGCATTCCGTTCAGCGTCTCCGCCGCGATCGGTTTCGTCGCGCTCTTCGGCATCGCCGTGATGGACGGCATCATTATCCTCTCACAGTTCAACACGCTGATCGAGGAAGGCTACGACCGGATCAGTGCCGTGTTCCGCACAGGCGAGCTACAGTTGCGGCCGGTGCTGATGACCTGCGTGGTGGCCGGTGTCGGGCTGTTGCCGGCGGCGCTATCGCAGGGCATCGGCTCGCAGGTGCAGAAGCCGCTCGCCGTCGTGGTCGTGACGGGCATGATGCTGGCGCCGCTCGTGATCTTGGTGACGCTGCCGGTCCTGATCTCCTTCTTCTCGCGCCGGGCGCGGTGATCTGCAGACGGGGCAGAGCGGGCGGCTGTGCGCAACCATCGAATGCCGCAACGGAAGTGCGCTCCCTCTCCCGCTTGCGGGCCCTGCGAGCGGGAGACGAGGTGCAGCCGGGCGGCTCCCGACGATCCGGCGTCGAGTGACGACTTTGGATTGTATTTGAGGACGGGGGCTGAATCAGCCGGGCGGTCTGTTCCGCGCGGATTGCTGGGCGACTTCTAGACCAAAATCGAGGCCCGCCCGTGATGCCTCCATCGGCGATGTGATTGCAATCAACGACGACGCGATTGATCAAGTGATAATCGCCATCCTATGCCGCTTCTTTAGCAGTTCATAGAGCTCTGGAGTTGGCTTAGAACGGCTCTGGTAAACTGGCCGCAGCTGAGACAATAGATGTGTTCTGACGAACTCAATCACGTCTCAGACGTCACGTTGAAAGCGTTTCCATAGTTTCTCAAGTCACATGCTAGGTCATCGGGGCGCGTCCTGAGCGGGCTCGATTGAGCGAAGCGGAAAGACTCAGTGCAGATCAAGGACGACGGGCCGCACACAGCGACGGCGCCCGTAATGGGTGATGATGTACGACCGTCAGGAACAGCAGACGTCGCATTCTTCGCCTGACGCTTTGGATTCGAGAAAGAGCCGCCTGAACTACCGATATCCAGCGGCCTAACGGATTGCAGTTGGGTGATTAATTACCATCCATTTATCGAGTTTGCTCGGTGATTGGCTCAACACTTTTGGTGCATCTTCAGAGTTGTGAAATCAGAACCGATTGAAATTCGACTCGAGTCTTCTGTGCGAACAATCAGATTTGATATTGTGGGTTGTGTCTGTCCTTGCTTGGTGCACCGCGAACGAGCGGAATAAACTGGGCCGTTTGTGCCAGGCGTTTCGCTTAGATCGATAATGTTGCATGAAGTTCGCGAGCTTGTGTAGGACTTGGCTGACAGGACGACGATCGATTCATCTGTAGCGTTGCTACAGGCATCCGCGTTTGGTGCCCACGCGCCCCAGAGGGGCTGTGGAATCGACGCGAGCCGCTTCACGCCGGCGACGGCCGGACATGATGTGATCATGATCATCGCGGGCATAACGACAGTGACGATTCTGCGGGTGGCGCGATTCGTGCTCATGGAGGCCAAGGACTTTTGTTTTTCCTAGAGGGAACGCGGGCGGGCGCCCGCCGGTTCACGCTGGCAGGCCTACCCATCATGCTTGGTGATATGCCGCTCCATCGCTGGGGCTGGGGCCAAGGTCAAGCGATGGAGCGGTAGCCAGAAGCATCGTTACCAGCGCAGCTTCCAACGCCCCAAGAATGCGATCGAGATTCCGGCGCGTTGAGGACGAATGCTGGGCGCTTTATCTGCGGAATAGATTCCAGATTAGGGCAAACGCTAGTCCAGCGGGTTCACTTACTCCGACAACCCGGTCAGGTATCGGATGACGACGAATGTCCCCGCGCCAACGAAAGCCGTCAGGCCCATGGAGAACAGAACCCTCAAAAGCTCTGCTTGTTTGGTGCTCAAGTGGAGGCCCCGCATTGTTCGTCTGCCACACAGGTGCTTTTGCTAATTGGCAACACAGCTCGACATTGCAGTGAGAAGAAGGCGGCCGTAAGCTTCGGTCCAAGCGATTTGAGCCCTAAGACCAAGGCCCGCCGGTTCTCGCTGGCGGGCCCCAAGGCGATGCAAGAAACTGCCAGACGATCAACAACACGACGTTCGCCCGCATTGCGTAGATAGTCCGGCAGCGGATCCGGTTCATTCGAAAACCTCGTATTCGAACGCGACGCCTTCGGGATCGTTATCCTCGAACCACTTCTCGGCCGCGTCCTGGTTGACGAACACCTTGATGTGCTCCTTGTCGCCGACCTGCTTGCTGGTGTTGACGTAGACGAAGACTGTCATGGCTCACCCATGAAGTTTGGGCTTTTTCTAGGACTACTCGACCTCACATCGGTGCGTGCAAATCGCCTTGCAGCCAGCGGCCAAGGGCCTTCGAATGCATAGGATCTTCGTAGGCGGCAAGGGTCGTAAGCATGTGGTTGCAGACAGCGCACTGAAACCTGTGCAAGTCCACGCCTGGGCGCTCTGGCTCGATGCTGACGAGCATCATCGAAGCCTTGCACCTCGGACAGGCGGGGCGCTGAAATGTGGTCGGTGGAATGGCGGGCGACGGGCGTTGAGGTTGGGCCATGATGCCTCCCTACGTATAGGCGGGAGCGCAACACTCTCAGTCACCGGCAAATGCCACGATGCGGACCGGTGATAACGCAAGTATGCGCCGCAGCGACCTCAAACGCGAGACAATTCGGCCCCCGGCACCACGTAGGGACTGGAACCGCCCGCGGCTGGCCAGCCATCGCCGCCGATTAGGCCGCTGACAGTCCCAAAAAATACGCTACGTCCGTATTTAACCCCTTGTGTCCTAATCTGAATCCCCGGGTGTCCTAATTTTGTTTAGAGCCATCTTGGCCTAGCGTCCTAGTTCCGCCTTAACCCATGTTATGAATGTTCCGCCGGAGTTTCATGGGTGGCTGATGAAAAAGGGCGACGTGACGTGCTCAGAGTGCGGGGCTGGCTTCAGGCGGCTTGAGCTTGAGACAACATCGGCACCACCCGCTACGGGCGAATATCGCTGTCCGGTCTGCGGTGAAGTCTTTGAACAATTCGATGGCAGCACATTCTTCGCCTACCGCCTCACGATTCAGCCGTCGATTAAGGGCATACGAGACTCGCGGGGCCACCTACGCCCCATTCTGCGCGTTATCCTTGCACCATGGCCGAGACAGACGCAGAACGCTTCCGCAAGGAAGCCGAGGATTGCCGCCACCTAGCTGAGAAGGCGATCAGCCCGCTCGACAAGGAAGCGTGGCTGCGCTTGGCCGCCGACTGGCTTAAGCTCGCACAGGATGCCGAGAGCCGTGGAGGTCGGTGGTTTCGTACCTAATGGCCCCCTGACAGAAGTATAAGGCCCGCCAAACCGGCGGCCTTCATCTGCTCGTTCACCCAGGGCGCGATCAGCGCGCGGCGGCGAAGCGATGGAACCGTTTAGTTCGTGCTCAGAACCGCGGCTTTTTTTGCAACGCTCATTCAACTGCGGTTCAGCCCGGGACGGCCACACTCTCCATCACGAATCCACACATGGAGGCTTCGATGGGAAAGCCGATTGCCATTCTACTCTCTTCCGCGGCGTTCGCCGCCCTTGCCGCGAGTAGTGCCGACGCCATGCCGATCTCGCGCTCGACCGTACCAACGTTGAACGTCGAGCAGGTTCGCTGGGTGTGCAACGAATGGGGGCGCTGTTGGCACCAGCGTGACTATTACCGTCCCTACGGGTACTACCGACGCTATGACGACGACGAGTGGCGACAGCGTTACCGATACCGACATAGCTATGGCTATTACGGTCCACGTTGGGGCGGTTACGGTTGGCGCCGCGGTTTGGAGGATGACAACGAGCAATGAGCCGCGATCAGCGGCGTCGAGCGCATCGTGATCCAGAGCATGCTCGCTTCATCGCTAAGTCCCGCGCTGTCCGATAGGTAAAGCTGGGACACAAGGTCCCCATGTAAGCTTGCCGTCAGGATAGGAGATCGCGATCTCGAATAGATCGTTCGAGCTTGGCGCATTCGCACCAAAGACCAGACTGCGTCTTACTTTGAACACGCCATCCGATTTCTACTTTTTCCCGATCCGGGACGGCCGCTGAATCGTTGGCGACCGATCAAAGAGAGAAAGGGTGGATCAAAATGAAAAAGGTGTTCGTAGTCGCGGCTGCGTTGGTCGCTGTCACTTCGGCGGCCCATGCGCGTGGACCAGGCGGCAGCTTTGGCGGAGGCGCCTCCAGCTTCTCGCCGGGCCATTCGTTCCAGAGCAGCGGCCCCGTCACGGGCACGACCGGCGCTTCAGGCTATTCCCCCGGCCATCAGATGCAGTCCAATGGACCCGTAACCGGATCTCCGGGAGCCTCAGGCTACACGCCCGGTAAGCTCAAGCGCTAAAAGCATAAAGGACACGCGCAAGAGGCCGCCTCAGTTGGCGGCCTCTTTTCGTTTTTGGGGACGATCAGCGCGTCACGCCGGTTTCCCGCAGGCATGGCGTATGGTTCTCGTTGATGCAGGCTGTCTCGGCGCACCACTTTTCCAGTCCGCGCCATGCCACAACCGCACCGGTGACGGCCGCACCTCCAGTCGATCGACCCAAGCACTTTGATGAACTCACCGACATCCGTCCACGTCGAATGGAGCGGGCCTCACAGGCCTAACCAAGTGATGATTAGCAGATCAATACGAGGCCCGCAGCGCTGGCCGTTCCGGCGTAACGATCAAGGTTCATGGGGGAGCGATAGCGTTGATCGAAAGAGAGCCCCAGCCAAGGGAGCTGGGCCAGGGCTTAAAGGTCCCAGTGCGCGACCGGGAGAGGAGTCGCGTGCCGTCGGAGCATGTCTGAGTCGATGCTGCCTTGTTTTGGTGGAAGCGCTGTGGTCCACAGGAAAGACCGGCCGCTAGCTCCACTCTGCGGCGAGCTTCGCGATCTGCT
>NZ_LUUB01000131.1:20880-79778 GCF_001641635.1 Bradyrhizobium centrolobii | reverse complement strand
CGGTCGGCACGGACGAGATCGTCTTCAGGATCTGCGAAGCGATCTGGTATGGGTCGCCCTGCGAGTTCGGACGGCGGTCTTCCAGATAGCCCTTGTAGCCGTTGTTGACGAAGGAGTGCGGAACGCGGATCGAGGCACCGCGGTCGGCCACGCCATAGCTGAACTTGTTCCAGGGCGCGGTCTCGTGCTTGCCGGTCAGACGCTTGTCGTTGTCCGGGCCGTAGACGGCGATGTGGTCCATCAGGTTCTTCTCGAAGGCCGCCATCAGCGCCTCGAAGTACTCCTTGCCGCCGACTTCGCGCATGTAGGCGGTCGAGAAGTTGGCGTGCATGCCGGAGCCGTTCCAGTCGGTGTCGCCGAGCGGCTTGCAGTGGAATTCGATGTCGATGCCGTACTTCTCGGTGAGGCGCAGCATCAGGTAGCGGGCCATCCACATCTGGTCGGCAGCGGTCTTGGAGCCCTTGCCGAAGATCTGGAATTCCCACTGGCCCTTCGCGACTTCCGCGTTGATGCCTTCATGGTTGATGCCGGCCGCGAGGCAGAGGTCGAGATGCTCTTCGACGATCTTGCGGGCGACGTCGCCGACGTTCGAGTAGCCGACGCCGGTGTAGTACGGGCCCTGCGGCGCCGGATAGCCGGCGGTCGGGAAGCCGAGCGGACGGCCGTCCTTGTAGAAGAAGTACTCCTGCTCGAAGCCGAACCAGGCGCCGGCGTCATCGAGGATGGTGGCGCGCTTGTTCGACGGATGCGGGGTCTTGCCATCGGGCATCATGACTTCGCACATCACCAGCACGCCGTTGGTGCGGGCGCCGTCCGGGAAGACCGCGACCGGCTTCAGCACGCAATCCGAGCTGTGGCCTTCGGCCTGCTGCGTGGAGGAGCCATCGAAGCCCCAGAGCGGAAGCTGCTCGAGCGTCGGGAACGACGCGAATTCCTTGATCTGAGTCTTGCCGCGCAAATTCGGAGTCGGCGTATATCCGTCGAGCCAGATGTACTCGAGCCTATATTTTGGCATTTTGGCCTCTTGGTTGATATTGATCATAGTTGTGGAAGCACCTTCACACCGAGGTGCGGACGCTTTTAACGCCTACGGCAGCGAGCACATTGCGCCTGTGATAACGGAAGATATCCAGCAGGAGAGGCTCGGTGGATTTGTGGGGGGCGTCCAATCCGAGCCGGCAAGCGATGCCGGGTTGGAGCGACAAGCTAAGACGGTCTTCCGCTCGACCCGCGAGTAAATGCAGATGACACCGCATAAGCCACAAGAAGCGGTGCGCCTCGATAAGCGACGCTTGTGTGAGCGGCATGGGACGTCCCGACGCGGGCGTATTTGCCCAGATTGCGCGCTGCAAGTCCCGCAGGCCACCGGGACCTCGCTTGAGGTCAGGCTCATCCTCCAAAGCTTGCATTTCGCGTGGTGCAAAGCGATGAGCGCTCGCCAGAGCATCGCCAACCGCGTCTCTCCAGCGTCCTGCGTCAGGTCCGGAGAGGAGGGCTGTCATATCGCTATCGAGGGACCCGAACAAACCGAAGCCGCCCCATAGGAACCGCCGGTCAACGAGACCCGCAAGAACGGTGGCGTCATCTTTAGCAAGCTCAAGGCATTCACTGACCGACCGCGCCGCATGATCTACCACGAATCCGAGATCCCAGAGGCTTGCGACGACTGCACTGTGCAGGCCTTCGTCGCTGGTGCGACACCTCCAGCGCGGGCTCGGCTGCTTTCGGGGAGGAGAAAGAGCAAGTCGAGGTCGGAGCCGGGGGCCATTTCCTTTCTCCCGTACCCACCCACCGCAATCACTGCGAGTGGAGCGACCATGCTCCTGCCATGTATTCCGCTTGATATCGATGCAACGTGGAGCAGACCGATAACTGCGCTATCCGCAAGTTTCGCCCTACCGCGTAGGTAGTCCTCGGCTGAACCAGCCGATTCAAAGCGCTCGCGCAAGGTGTCATGTGCCTGTGTTATAAGCGGTCGTAGTTCTTTCACTCGATCGAGCGCCTTGCAGCCGCTTTCCGCAATGGTTCGCAACGTGTGTCGGATTGTGGCACTGGGGGTGTCGCCGAAATTGGAGTTCGGCCGGAAAGATGAAGATCTCGGGCTTGGTGTCAGTACTGCCGTGCCAAGGACGCTATCAACCGGAGCGTGGCTCGCTGGGTCGTTCGGAGAACTTGCGAACGGCTCAGCCAAACCTTGTCGTCCTCTCATGTTCGCTCCTGGTCGTTGCCCGCTTGAGTGAGCGGATCCGAATGCACCAAGGATTTAGCGAAGCGTCGTCACAGGGCAGTTTCAGAAATGGCGAAACTTGGTTACGCCTGAAACTCATCGGGACTAGGGAGCGGCTGTTTCGCGAGACACAGGACCGGATCGTCGCTTCGCGCTGCGCCTTATGGTCCGTCCACCAGAACTGGAGTGATAAGGCCGTACATCCGCCTAGCGCGCTCGGCGCGTGCGCGCCTAGGGCTAAAGGCTTACGTGGGACCCTTTTTCCTCTGCAATAAGCAATTGAGGCTGCGGCAGCTCCATCGGTGCCATTGATCTGCCAGCGAGCGATTCCACCGCGTTCATCCTTCAGCTAGTTTTGGTTGTTGACCGCAAGCCGCAAAAACTGCCGCTTCATCGCGTTGACCTTGGCGAGGTACGCCGTGACGAGGTGATCGCCGCAGCGCTCGCCTGCCATCACCTGGAAGCCACGGCGTACGAAGGCCCGCGCGGGCCCCATCGCTCGGCACCTTGTCGAGAGCCCCGCCCACGAAAAAGAGGAGCTCGGTCAGCTTGCGGACCACCTGATAGGCGACGTTTGCCAGCGAGACTACCGTGACGATCGTCGCTACGAAGAAAGCGATCCGAACCGCCGCGGGTGCAGTGGCCAGTTTGCGTCGCGCCTACCGGGCGGCTCGCCAGTCACAAACCGAACGCAGTAAGGTGTTCCAGCTTTGCTGAACTCGTTTCTTGCGAAAGCCGGGCTTGGCGGGGGGCGACGAGGACACCGGGAGGGACAGCCTATTCTGCGCCGGCATGCGATACCACGCCACTAAGCTGCGAAGCGACGGCGAAAATGTCCGGCTTCTCCACTTGCTCCGCTTGCGAGACTCACAGAAAAAATGACGCCGTCCCAGGACGGACCTAACGTTACATTTGGATATTCGCTTATGTCTAGATCGACTTGTGACTTACCGACGGCCGGCTACGCGATTGTCGTCGACGGCCGAATCAAGACCGAGTTCACGACGAAGGAGGGCGCCCAGACGGGTGCGAGAGATCTAAAGCGGCGATTTCCAATGCTGCAGGTTAAGGTCTATGACGCAGAGGCGAGATCGGATGAGGAAGTTCTGCTCGCCTGAGGTGGAGCGGTACTAATTGCAAGCCCGATCGGTGCGGCTTACCGTCCATGTCGCGGCAACGATGGTTTCGTCTGCGATGCGGTCTGTGGCTCAGCCTCGGAATGGTCTGAAGGCTTGCCACATTTCCTTCGCGAAGATTTCCGGCTGCTCGAAAGCGGCGAAGTGTCCACCCTTGTCTACTGTGTTCCAGTAAAACAGGTTTGGGTAGGCTGCTTCGGCCCAGGATCGCGGGGCGAGGAAGGTTTCGCCAGGGAAGATGGTCGCCCCCATCGGAAGATCGATTGGGTCGGACGAGGCGCGCGAACTCGAGAAGAAGCTGTTTTCCCGGATCGTGTTTCCGACACCTTCCCAGTAGAGGCGCGCACTCGAGGTTCCTGTGCCGGTGAACCAGTAGAGGGAAATATCGTCGAGCATCTGATCACAGGTGAGGGCATCTTCCGGAAGGCCACGGTTATCGGTCCATTCCCAGAACTTCTCGTACATCCACATGGCGAGCGCCAACGGCGAGTCGTTCAGCGCATAACCGATCGTCTGTGGTCGCGTATTCATCTGGTCGGCATAGCCGGCCATTTGATTGAGATAGTACTCAATGTCTTCCAGGGCCTTTAGTTCTTCCTTGCTTGGCTGCGCCGGAGCCGATTTGGGGACGACAAGAGGCAGGTTGACATGGGCGGCCAACAAGCCCTGCGGGCGCTGGCTGGCCATGGCATGGGTGATGGCCGAGCCCCAATCCCCTCCCTGCGCCACCCAGCGGCCATACCCGAGCCGCTCCTGCATCAGCATCGCCCAGGCTCTCGCAATGCGCGCCGGATTCCAGCCCTGCTCAGTGGGTTTGTCGGAGAAGCCGAAGCCCGGTATCGACGGTACGACCACGTGGAAAGCATCTTCAGCCCGTCCGCCGAATCTTGTCGGGTCAGTCAGCCGGTCGATGACGTCCAGAAATTCCGCCACCGAACCCGGCCATCCATGGGTGAGGAGAATGGGGAGGGCCTGCGCATGAGGCGAGCGTGCATGAATGAAATGAATGCCGACACCGTCAATGCGCGTGCGGAACTGCGGAAAGCGGTTGAGGCGCGCTTCGAACTTCCGCCAGTCATAGTCGTGGATCCAGTAATCGACCAACGACTTTGCGGCAGATAGCGGCACTCCCTGCGACCAGTCGCTCGCTGTCTCACGGTCGGGCCATCTGGCGATGCTGAGCCGCAGGCGCAGATCGTCGATGGCGGCTTGGGGAATACGGACGTCGAAGGGCGCGAGGCTGTCCGGCGCCGGGGGCAGCACCAACGCCAAGCGAGCGTCAGGGTCGCCGGCGGAAAGCGATCGCGAACCCGGCGACATAGCAACAGCGGACATATTCAACTCCAGATGACCCCACCAGCGTGAACCGCTCGGCGAGTGATATTTTGTAACAACTGCTACAACATTAGTGTCGAACGATTGGCATCCGCAAGGAATTTTTTAGCGACTGCTACAAATTTGTGTATGATCCTGTGATGGCACGCAAAATTGCATTCGATTACAACAGGGCGCTCGACAAGGCGATGTGGCTGTTTTGGAAGAACGGCTACGCCGAGACCGGATTGCGCGATCTCTTGAAGGTCATGGATATCGGCGAAGGCTCGTTCTACAACACCCTCAAGAGCAAGAAGGAGCTCTATCTATCGTGCCTGCAGCGCTACGAGGACACGGTCGTCCGTACGCGGATCCAGGCGTTGCTCTCGGCGCGCACCGCGGCTGAAGGAATTCGCGCATTCTTCAACGCTGTCCTCGATTGTCTGGACAACCCGAGTACACCGTCCCCTCTTTGCATGCTTGCCGCAATGGCGACCGAAGAGGTGTTGTCGGAGCCTGATCTGCGAAAACGCGCTGAGGGCAGCCTGGAAAACTTGCAGCTGTTCCTGCGCGAACAACTGAGTCGGGATCGAGACAAGGGATTGCTGCCCCCTTCGTTGGATTCGCGGACCATTGCTCTGGTCATTACAACGTACTTGCAAGGCCTCTGGCGCATGGCGCTGGTGGATTATGAGCGCCCCCGTTTTGAGCGACAGATCGATGCGTTCTTGACCGGGTTGGGGCTCTAGGTGGAATCGCACGACAACGGAATCGTCTTCCAGAGACCAGGCGATGGCGGCCCAAGCGCCGCTGCGCGGTTAGTCCGGCCGAACCATTTCGAACATAGTTTCGGGTGTCACCTCGAAATAGTCTCCTCGCCGGCCGGCGCGTGCGATCGGGCGCGCGAGCTCGGTGTGGTAGACGCCGTCTTTGATAAAAGCCTTATCGATATGAACGGCCACAACTTCGCCGAGCGTCAGCCAGGCCTCCGCTTGTTCGCCCTCCGCGCCCTTGAGCTGGATGATTTCTGTTAGTCTGCACTCGAAGGACACCGGGCTTTCCGCCACGCGCGGCACGTTGACGAACTTGCTCGGCGTTGTCGTCAGTCCGGCGATTGCGAACTCGTTGACCTCACGGGCGACATGAGCTGCGGTCGCATTCATTTGCCTCGCGAGATCAATGGTTGCGAGATTCCAGCAGAACTCCCTGGTTTCCTGGACGTTCGCAATGGTGTCTTTCCAGCCCGTCGAGGAGAAGCCGACGATCGCTGGCGTGTAGCAAAAGGCGTTGAAGAAGCTGTACGGCGCGAGGTTGATGTTGCCCTTGGCATCGCGCGAGGAAATCCAGCCGATCGGTCGCGGTGCGACAATGGCGTTGAAAGGATCATGCTTCAGGCCATGCCCTTTGGCCGGCTCGTAGAAGTGAATGTCCTTCGGCGCGGCGCGGGTTTCCTTTTGCTCCATTGCTTACATGTCCTGCCAGAACTTATCATAGCTGGGCTTGCGCCGTTCATCGAAGGATCGCAATCCTTCTCGCCACTCAGCGGGTGGAACATCTTGGGGCGAAGATACCACTCGCGCCCAATCCGTTTCGCCGTGGTGGGCAAGGTTTCGCTTTGCGGCAGCTATGGCCCCTGGCGGCGCTGACTGAACGATACTCAGCGCGAGGTCGATTGCGCTTGAAAGTACGTCAGCCGTTGGGACCAGGCGGTTTGCCAACCCCCATTCGACGGCCTCAACTGCACTCAATCGGCGGCGGGTCAATATCAACTCGATCGCACGTCGGGTACCGGCGACCCGATAGAGGCGAGCGAGTGCAGTGTTGGGGATCACACCGTGCCCCAATTCCGGGAGGGCGAAGTAGCTCTCCGCCCCCATCACCACAAGATCGCAGGAGAGAGTCAGTTCAAATCCACCGCCGAGAGCTCCGCCCTGAACCGCCGCTATCGTGGGACGTGACTCCTCGGCCAATGCGCGAAACAGAAGAGCGGGATCCGTCGGATCGGGAGCGCCGCTCATCCAACCGTCCTTCAGGTCGTCTATGTTGGCGCCCGCGCAGAATACGGGTCCATTTGCTGCGATCACGATGGCTCGTGCTTTTTCGACGCGAGACCTCTCCAGCAGCTCAAGCAGCATCGAGACCGAAGCCCTGGAAAGGGCATTGCGTCGCTGCGAATCATTCAAGGTGAGAATGGCGACTGCGCCGTCGCGGCTGTACAGGACGGCCATGTTCAAGCTCCCGCCGAATTGGAGGAATCGCCGAGGTCTCCGAGGAGGTGTCGCCGGATGTCGTTCGGAATGGCATGCGGCTTTCCCGCTTTAAGCAGCACGCAAGACGCTACAGCGGAAGCCACGCACGTACCGTCGCGGAAGATGGCTTGCAGGACCTCGAACGACGAACGGCCGATGTGGGTGACCGTCGAGCCGATATCCAGCTGCCCAGGATAAAAGATCTCGGCATGAAATTCGATGTTCAGCCGTCCGACAACGACGTTTAATCCGTTCATGAGGCGACTTATTGCGGGAGCTGCAAAGAGCTCCATGCGACCACCTTCCAGGAAGCTGGCGATCGAGGCATTGTTGACGTGCCGGAACTGATCTGTATCTGCGTTCCGCAGCTTCTCGCGGCTCCAGAACCGGAAACGGTCCGGCGTTGGCCTTTGAGTCGAAGGAGTGGGAAAAGCCGGATCTCTACTCATCCGACGCTCCTTCACTCGCGTGGGCGGGAGTGCTCGGTGGCCTCGTGCTCGATCCGATAATAGATCTCCTCGGCCATGGGCTGACGCATTTCCTCGATGATGTGCCCAACAAGCCCCACCGCACGAGCTGCCACTGCCAGTCCGCGGCACATCTTCCAGGGCAGCTTGAACTCCGAGGCAATGGCTGCCATTGCGCCGGTGACGTTCACGGGGAGCGGTCGGCCGTATTGTTTGCTTGCCTCTGCTCCGATGTTCTCCATGAGCTCCACGTAACGACCGCGAAAGCCGGTTTCTTGAGCGACTTTGAACAGCGCCGGTGTGCGCGGATCGATCGGCTTGTGAAAGGGATGGCCGATGCCCGGAATAATCTCGTGTCGGCCTCTGTAGGCACTGACGATGTTGGCCGCCACTTCCTTGAGATCGACGGACGCCTGTGGGTCGGGCAAGGCGTCCTGGAGCATCTTCGCCGCGTTGTCCAGCGAGCCCACAAATACAGAACCTAACCCCAATAGTCCCGCAGCGACCGAAGCCTGGACGGCCTCTGGCGCGCCGCAGTAGGTCATGCGCGTGGCGAGAGAAGAGGGCGTAATTCCGTGCTCGACCAGGATCACCATCATGGCGTTGAACATGCGAGCTTCGTTCGCGCTTGGAAGGCGAGCGAAAATCTCCAGGAACGCCATTTGTCCAAAATCGACGACCCCGACGATCTCGGAACAGAGATCCAGGCCATGGACCTTGATTTGAGTGGGAGTCGCCCAGGCGATGTCTGATTTGATCTCGTGTCGTTTCATTTCAACCTCATCAAGTGATCATCGGAGCGGAGCTGAGGAGCTGGGAGGCATGCTCTCTTAGGGTCGCCTTGCGGATTTTCGTCCCGTTCGGGCCGTCGATGACCGGAAACCCGTCGACCTGAACGATGCGACGCGGGACCTTGTAGTTTGCGATGCCTTCTCGACAGTAGGAGAGAAGCTCCGTCTCGCCGATCTTGCGGTCGGCGCGAACAAAGGCGACCGCAACGTCGCCTTCTCCCTCGATACGCACGCCAACGACCTGAGCGGCCGACACAACCGGGTGCCGGCAGAGAAACGCCTCTATTTCGCTTGGGTCGACCAGATAACCGCGCAAGCGCAGGCCGTCACCGATGCGCGAAAGGAAGACGAACGCCTCGTGCTGCGCATAGGCGAAATCACCGGTTCTGAACCAGCCGTCGGATGTAAACGACCGCGCGGTTGCGGCCTCGTTGTTCAGGTAGCCGGGCATTACATTGTATCCGCGTATCTGCAACTCGCCGGTTGCGCCGGGCGGTACCGGCGCTCCGCTCTCGAGCTCGACGATACGAAAGGCCATTTCGCCGGATAGCAAACGACCGCCAGGTATTGATCTGGCTTCGATTGGCTCGGAGGGCGAGCGCGCGGCCATGAGCGCGAAGCCTTCGGATGAGCCGTACACGCTCACCAGACGCAGGCCCCATCTATCTTCGGCAGTCCTCATCACCCGATCGGTGAGACCTGCGAAATCCGCAAAGCCCCCGGCACGCAACGTCGAGAGTTTCGCCGCAGGGACGTTGAAGATGGCATCCAGCAGCCCGTCGGAACCAAACACATGGGTGACCGCATGCCGCTCGATCGCCGATGCGGCTTCGGACGCCTTGAAGACCGGCATGAGAACGCAGGCCCCACCGCCCGCCAACGTCGCGATGGCTTGGACAAATCCCAGGACCCCATAGAGGGGTAATGCACAAAGCGTCTTGTCTCCGGGATGGATGTCGAATGCAGAAGCGACGGTGAGGGCATGGGTGCGGCAGCTCTGCTGGTCGTGAATGGCAAGTTTCGGCGCACCCGTCGTTCCGGACGTGCTGAAGGTACAGAGCAAGTCTCCCGGCTGGCCGGCAGCTTCAAGATGACCATCGGCGCCCGCGTGGAAACGGGTTGGGTCGATTACCTCAACGACGTGTTCGAGAGTGGCTGCTTCACCTTGGATATCGCGGGCGATCTGCGCGAAGGCCACATCAAGGAAGTTGGTCGCCGCCACGACGGCTTTTGCACGAGACAACGCGATGACATGGAGCGCTTCGGCGCGTCGATATCTCGTACTGATCGGAACGACGAGAATCCCATGGCTCGCGGCGGCAAACAGGAACTGCAGCCAGGTCGGGCCATCCGGCAGCCAGAGCGCGATCACGTCGCCACGCTTCATCCCGAGGCTGCTCAGAAAGGCGGCGGCGCGGTTCGATGCTTCGGTGAGATCTTTGCGCGTAGCAATGTAATCGCCCAAATAGATCGCCGGCTCGTCGACGTAGTCATCAAGCAGCCCGAAAAAGGGGGCCGGTGTTCCACTCATTGTGATCCCCTGCGTCAGTTGGCGAGAGCTTGGCGGGCGATTTGAATCCGCTGCATCTCGGATGTGCCTTCGCCCAATCGAAACGCGCGGGCATCCCGATAGAAGCGCTCAATGGGGAGCTCGCACATGTAACCCATCCCGCCGAAGATCTGGAGGCAGCGATCTACGACGCGGCATCCCATCTCGCTCGCATACAGCTTGGCCCTGGACACCGCGATCCGTGAGGTCGGATCATTCTGATCGCATAATTCGGCGGCACGATAGATGAGTGCTCTCGTCGCTTCGATCTCGACATCGTTGTCGGCGATCATGAACTGAATGGCCTGATGGCCTGCAAGCTGCGAGCCGAAGGCGCGACGCTCCTTCGCGTAATTGACGGACATGTCATGCGCGCGTTGCGCCAGTCCCAGCGATCGGCAGGCAGAGAGGATTCTGTCGTGGTTGATCGAGGCCATCATGACCAGGAAGCCGTCGCCGGGCCGGCCAAGAACGTCCTCATCCGGAACGAAGCAGTCTTCGAGCGAAAACCCGTTCAAATGATAGCCGTGCCACCCCATCTTCTTGTAGCGCGTCAGGCCCGCGAGCCCCGGATTGGTGCGCTTGACGATGAACGTGGTCAGCCGCCCCTTGAGAGAAGCTGTGGAATCACTGACCGCCAGCACGATCACGTAGTCGCAGGTTTCGACGTTTGAGATGAACTGCTTCGCGCCTTCGAGGCGCCAGCCTCCGTCGACCTTCGCCGCCTTGGTGCGAATCCCGCTCAAATCTGAACCGGCATCCGGTTCAGTGAGGGCGTAAGTCATCGTCGCGCGCCCGGAAACCAGGTCGGGAAGAATACGGTCGCGCTGCTCCTCGTTGAGATGGATCAGCGATAGCGGCAGGAATCCAACGACCTCGGACAGGGGAACGGAGGTGTGGGTGACCTCTTCCAGAATTCCGACCTGCGCGGAGACGGGAAGACCGTAACCGCCGAGCTCAGGCGGAAGATTGAACCCGTAGATACCAAGGTCCGAGGCCTCGCCGCGCAACTTGGCCAGCAGGTCCGGAGACACGTTGTCGTCGGTCTCGATCTGCTGTTCGAGTGGCTCCAGCCGGTTGCGGACAAATCCTCGCACCGTCTGGCGGAGCATCGCCATTTCATGCGAAGCAAGGTCGATCATGGAAATCTCCGAAAACGATTTCGTAAATAACCTAGACGCCGGCGAAGTCATGTGTCAAGTGTTGGCGACAACGAGGCTTGGATGAAGCAGCGGATCAATATTGTAGAGCTTGCCCGGCATTTGGGCCTGGCCGTGTCGACGGTCTCCAAGGCAATCAATGACCGTGGCGATGTGAGCGATGCGACGAAACGGCGTGTGTTGGAAGCGGCGGAAAAATTTGGCTTTTCGCCGGATCCGGCGGGGAGGCGGCTCCGGACGCAAACGTCCGAGACCATTGGGTTCGTCCTGTCGCCTCCACAAACCCATTTCGCTCATCCGTTCTTCCTGGACCTGCTCATGGGAATTGACCAGAGCCTGAGTCAGACTCCGTTTCAGCTGATTATCGTCGCGGGACGAACGCTGGAGACGGAGCTCGAGAGCTTCCGCCGGCTGGTCGAACGGCAGCGGGTCGACGGCGTGATGTTTGGCCGCACGCGTCGCGACGATCCCCGGATCCGCTACCTCCAGGAACGTAACGTGCCGTTTGTGGCGTTGGGCAGAAGCGAGACCGGCAAGCCGTTTCCCTTCGTGGATATCGACCGAACAGTCGCCGGACGCAACGGCACGGCACGTTTCGTAGGGTTTGGGCATCGCCGGATTGGTCTGCTGAGTACGCCGGGATACCTCATGATCAGCCACCTTCTGCAGGAGGGCTATCGCGCGGCCCTGAAAGCAGCCAAGCTGCCGTTCGATGCTGATCTCGTGGTCGAAACCAGCACCAGTGAAGAGGGCGGGCTGAACGGTGCCCGGCAGCTCCTCGCAATGAGCAATCCTCCGACGGCGATCATGTGCGGTCACGACCTGATTGCGACCGGTGCGATGCAGGCGATCGCCGAAACGGGCAGGCGTCCGGGAGCGGATGTTCCGGTCATCGGGTGCGACAACCATCCGCTTGGGCCCTATCTAAACCCNCCGCCTCTGACCACGTTTTCCGCGCCGACGTTTGAGGCGGGGCGCCGGATGGTCGAGCTGCTTCTTGCCCTCTTGGACGGCCGTTCGCCCAAGGAGCTGCAGGAAATCTGGTCGCCCGAGCTGATCCTGCGCTCATCCCACGGCGGCCAATTGGTCGCAGCCAACGAAATCTGAAAGGCGACATTCTCGCGCTTGACAAGCGGAGGCGGCGCGACCTAGATTGCGAAATCGTTTTCGTAAATGGTGGTAAGTGAGGAGTTTGCGATGTTGCTCCTTCGGAAGGTCGCGGTTCTTGCATTCTCGTTGCTCGTCTCTTCGGCGGGGCGGGCGTCAGCCGAGGATTTTCGTATTGGAGCGATCTTTCCCCTGAGCGGCGCCAATGCCGATTACGGCGATCTCTATATGGGGGCTACCGAGCTCGCGGTTTCCCACCTCAACGACGCGAAGTTCCTCGGCGGAAAGCTGTCGATCGCCTATGAGGACAGCCAGGCGCTCCCGCAACAGGGCGTGATTGCGATGAACAAGCTCGTGAACGTCGAGAAGGTGAGCTATGTCCTGTCAGCGTTCACCGGGGTGTCCAAGGCGATCTCGACGACGGCCGCGCGAAGCCACACGGTTGCCGTCAATGGCGGCGGCGTCGGTCCCGATCTTGCCGAGCTCGGTGAGTATTTCTGGAACGTAATCCCGCTCGCCAATTTCGAGGTGCGGGCGATGGCTCCCTACCTCGTTCAGAAGCGGGGATTGAAGCGGTTTGTCCTCGTTTACGTGGATGATCCGCTCGGCCAGTCGATCAAGCGTGAGCTCGAATCCAGTCTGCCTTCGCTCGGCGCGGTGCTTGCCGAGGCACTGTCCGTCCCATCGAATGCCCAACAGTTCAGCGGGGTCGCGGCGCGGGTGCGCGATGCGAAGCCGGATGTCGTTTACATCGCCTCGTTCGGCGCCCAGCAATCGCAGATCATCAAGCAGCTGCGTGACAATGGAGTTACGCAGCAGCTCGCCAGTTACTCGGGGTTTGCGATTCCCGCCATCGCCAGTCTTCCCGAGGCGAAGGGGGCGCTCTTCACGACGCAGCGAATCGACTGGAATTCAGGCGATCCGGTGACCAAGCGGTTCACGCGGGAATATCAGGCCAAGACCAACAGGGCGCCAACCGCCTACGCCGCAAACTATTACAACGCCGTGCTCCTGTTCGGGACCTTGGCGTCAGCCCTGCAGAAAGCCGGCTTGCCGATCACGGGCAAGAACCTGCTGGCGAAACGTCGAGAGATCGGAACGTTTGATCTGGTCGGTGGGCGTGTGACCTTCGAGAAGGACGGCACGATCCGATCCGCCATGCAGATCAGCGAAGTGGACGGCGAACCGGCCGTCGTCGAGATTGTTGCGGCACCCTAGCTTCTGACGCCTGCGCGAGGAACAATGCTTCTTCTCCAGCTCATCATCAACGGAATCCAGGTCGGCGCGCTCTACGGCCTCACCGCGGTCGGTTTCTCGCTCATCTTCGGGGCCACCAAGATCTTTCACTTTGCGCACGGCGCGAGCTTCGCGATCAGTGCGTACGTATTCTACTATCTCTATGCGGTCCTTCTGGTCTGGTGGCCGATCTCGATTCTTGCGGCCTGTATCGTGGTCGTGGTGTTCGGGATCGCCTTGGACCGTTATGTCTATGGCCCGATCCAGAGTACCGACGGATCGTTCTTTACGATCTTCGTCGGCTCCTTCGGCGTCGCCGTGGTCATTCAGAACCTGATTGGGACAATCTTCGGACGCGGCTTCATTTCGGTGCCCTCGGCACTGAGCAAGAGCGTCGAACTCGTGCCCGGACTCTACGTGGCTCCCACGGCGGGAATTGCCGTTGTCGCCGCGGTGACGTGTTTCGTCGCGCTCCAGCTATTTCTCAGCAAGACCAACATCGGGATCGCGCTTCGTGCTCTCTCCGAGAGTCCCGGGCTCGTGAGGACCTTTGGGTTGAATCCGAGGGCCGTGTCCACATGTGCGTTCGCGCTCGGCTCCGTGCTCGTCGTCCCCGCCGCGGTGCTCACCAGCATGACGTCGGGGCTGAATGCGGCGATCGGCGGCCGCGTCATGCTGATCAGCGTCGCCGCCACCATCGTCGGCGGCGTCGGCAGCCTGCGCGGCGCTGCGTGCGCGGGACTATTGCTGGGCATTGCAGAAAATCTGGCGTTGTGGAGGTTCGATCCGCAGTGGAGCGAGGCGGTTACGTTCCTCATTCTGTTCGCGTTCATCGTGCTGCGTCCATCTGGCTTTTTCGGCCGCGTCGTGACTAGCTGAGGATCGCCATCGTGTTTGCCTATCTCGTGAACCTTGCCACGCTGGTCTGCATCAATGCCATTCTGGCGATAACTCTGAACTTCATCATGGGATATGCGGGCATTTTCTCGCTGGCTCATGCAGTGTTCTTCGGCGTCGGCGCATATGTCGCGGCATTCATTGCCTTGCAATGGACGGATTCGTTACTCCTTCAGTTGCTGGCCGCGATGATCGTCGCCGGACTGATTTCGGCTGCTTTGGCCTTGCCCGCCTTGAGGGTACGAGGCGACTACTTCGTGGCGGCCTCTCTCGGTTTTCAGGTCCTCGCCGCAACGGTGTTCTCTGAGTGGAAGTCGGTCACAGGCGGCATAGGCGGACTCGTCGGCGTCCCGCCGGCAAGCATCGGAGGACACGCGTTCGGCGATCCCGTCGAATTTCTCGGGCTTGCCGCCGTAACATTGGCCCTGGTGGTTGTGCTCACCACGGCGATCGTTCGTTCGAGCCTTGGTCGCAGCCTCAAGGCCATCAGGGACAGCGAGTCGGCCGCCCTGGCATTCGGTAAAAATGTCGCGCTCATCAAGACGCTCTCGGTGTTCTACTCGGCCTCGATCTGCGCCGTTGCCGGCGTCCTTTATGCCGACTACCTCGGCTTCATAAACGTGGAGAGCTTCACCATCGATGCCTCAACGCTTTTCATGGCCATGGTTATCGTTGGCGGCATCGGAACGGTGTGGGGGCCGATTGTAGGAGCGGTGCTTCTCACGCTGCTGCCGGCTGCCTTGACCTATCTGCCATTCCTCCCGCGCACCGAAATTGGATCCGTGCAGCAGATGATCTATGGGTTCGCGATGGTTCTCCTGATGATCTTCAAGCCGGACGGCCTGATGGGCGTGAAGCGCGGGGAGGCGTGACGTGCTGCAAATGTCGAAATCGCCAGCCCTGACGGCGACTCTTCTGGAGATTGCCAATCTCACCAAAAGCTTTGACGGCGTGAAGGCCGTCGAGGACGTATCGCTTCATCTGCGCGAAGGGATTATCACGACACTAGTTGGCCCGAACGGAGCGGGGAAGACAACGCTCTTCAATTTGATCACGGGCCATCTCAGGCCGACCGCGGGCGACATCCGCTGGCAGGGAGAGTCGATCGTCGGCACCGCGCCGTGGAAGATCGCTCGCCTCGGGGTTGCCCGGACATTCCAGGATCTCCGTCTTTTCTCCCACATGACGGTCTTCGAGAACGTGCTCACGGTCATGGAGAGGAGTGCCTGGTTCTGGCAATCCGAGGCGGGCAGCGGCGCGGAGCGACACCAAAGAGTGCACGAAATACTTGACGCTACCGGCCTGCTTCACAAAGCCGACGTGCGCGCGAACGATTTGGCATACGCGGAGCGCAAGTTTCTGAGCGTGGCTCGCATCATGGCCACCAAAGCCAAGATGTGGCTTCTCGACGAGCCGGCGTCGGGGCTCGATCCCAGGTCTTACGAACGGTTCGTGGCGCTGTTGCGCAGTGAAGTTCGCCGCGGCATCACGATCTGCATCATCGAGCACAACCTCGAGATCGTCGTGAGCATCTCCGACAGGATCAGTTTTCTCGATCAGGGGCGTCTCCTGGCCGACGGCGAGCCCGAGGAGATACTCGGGAATCCGGAGTTGTCATCGATCTATTTCGGCGAACGCAACTCATGACCAATGCTCTCATCAGCGTTCAGAATCTCCGGGTTGGCTACGGGGGCCGCGTCGTTCTCGACAATGTCAGCCTGGAGATCCGCAGGAACGAGGTGCTCTGCCTCGTCGGTCACAACGGCGCGGGCAAGTCGACCCTGTTGAACGCGCTATTCGGGGTGGTCTCCCGCCAGGGTGGAGAGATATCGGTCGACGGCCAGCGCCTGAACCGTCCCGAGCCCAAGAAAATGGCAGCCCTGGGGATTGGCCTCGTGCCCGAAGGCCGCGGCATCTTCCCGGGCCTTACGGTCGATGAGACCTTTCGGCTCGCGATGTGGGCGACCGACGTTCCGCAGCGAGAACAGTCCGAGCGTGTCGAGTGGGTGATGTCGATCTTGCCCCGCATCAAGACGTTCTACGCCCGCCGAGCGGGCACGCTTTCGGGGGGACAGCAACAGATGGTCAGCATCGCACGCGCTTTGCTGAGCCGCCCCCGTTGTCTCTTGATGGACGAGCCGTCGATCGGATTGGCGCCGAAACTGTTCCAAGATCTGCTGCAGCCAATCCGCCGGCTTCAGCAGCAGCTGGGACTGTCAATCCTGCTGGTGGAGCAGAACGTGAAGGAAGCGTTCAAGATATCTGATCGCGTCCTGGTGATGCGATCGGGCGCGATCATCCACGAAACCGCTCCCGACGAATTGGCAGATAACAAAGTCCTGATGCAGTTCTACTGAACTGGACGCAGACATCGAAGGCAGCAACATGCAGCACAGTATCGTATTGGCAAACAGCGCCCGGCTGCGTCCGCCTGCCGGCCATTATTCCCACACCTGCACGGCCGCCGGCCTCGTGTTCGTTTCTGGACAGCTTCCGGTCGATGTGAATGGGAAGCCCATGAGCGACCAGCCGTTCGAGCGGCAGGCCGAGCAGGTACTCGCCAATGTGGATGCATGCCTCGAAGCTGCAGGAACCAATCGAAGCCGGCTCCTTCAGGTGCGTGTCTATGTGACCGATATGAACTTTTGGCCGGGCTTCAACCAGATCTACGCCGACTGGATCGGTGAGGTCCGGCCGGCGAGGGCAGTCGCCGGAGTGGCGTCTCTTCATTACGGATTGCTGCTGGAAATCGAAGCCGTCGCGCTTGCTTCGGCATGATCGCAACCATCTCACGACATTTAACCGGCGAAAGAATGACATACGCGCTCAAGATCAATGGCACACGGCAGACCGTGGATGTGGACGGCGATACTCCCTTGCTGTGGGTGCTTCGCGATGTCCTCAAAATGACCGGCACGAAGTTCGGGTGCGGGATGGCGCTGTGCGGCGCATGCACGGTTCACATCGATGGTGTAGCGACCCGCTCCTGCATAACCACCGTCGATAGCGTCGGCGACTCCTCGGTGACGACCATCGAAGCCATTGGTGGCACCGCTCTTGGCCGTAAGGTCCAGGAGGCATGGCTCGACCTCGACGTGGTCCAGTGCGGCTATTGCCAATCGGGGCAGATCATGTCTGCCGTGGCGCTGCTGGCCAGCACGCCCCGTCCGACGGATGCCGAGATAGACGACGCGATGTCCGGCAATGTCTGCCGATGCGGTACCTACAATCGCATTCGTGACGCCATCAAGCGGGCGGCGAAAGGAAAGCAGCCATGATGGCACCGGAAACCGAGAGACTGCCGCTATCGGTAGCGCGCAGTTACCCGGCGAGGCTGTCACGCCGGAGCTTGCTCAAGGTCGGAGCGACGGCGGCGGGCGGTCTCGCCCTGGCGGTCGCGCTGCCTTCCTGGTCGAAAGCCGCTAGTAAGGAGAATGATCCGGCTCTCAACGCGTTCGTCCGCATCGAGCCAGATGGTCGCGTGCACTTGACCATACCGAGCGTCGAGATGGGGCAGGGGATTTATACCTCCATGTCAATGCTTCTGGCGGAGGAGCTCGAGGTCGATCTCGACGCGGTCACGGTCGAACACGCGCCGCCGAACGATGCCCTTTATGCCAATCCGATTCCGATCCTGCGCCAGCAAACGACGGGCGCGTCGGCGTCAATTCGAGGTTTTTGGCGGCCTCTGAGGTTGGCGGGTGCTGCGGCACGCCTGATGCTGGTCGCGGCGGCGGCGAAACAGTGGAACGTCGCGGCATCGACTTGCAGCGTAAAGAACGGGGTCGTCTTCGATTCCTCGGGGGCAAAGTCGCTCCCCTACCGCAGTCTGCTGCGCTCCGCCGTCACGTTGAAGCCTCCAGCGCCCGATCAGATCAAGCTCAAGCCGCCGGAACAGTTCAAGCTGATCGGAAGATCCCCAAAGAGGATCGAAGCCGCCGACAAGGTCTCCGGTCGGACTCAATTCGGTATCGACGTCATCTTGCCTGGCCTTAGAGTTGCCGCGGTCGCGATTTCGCCTGTTGCTGGTGGACGGCCCAGGAACGTGAACAAGGCTGCTGCGCTCGCGACGAAGGGCGTACGCCAGGTCGTCACGACTGACGAGGCGGTTGCCGTCGTTGCCGACCACATGGGCGCGGCGAAGAAAGGCCTGGCGTCTGCCGCCATCACGTGGGACGACGGCCCCAATGCGTCCGTCGACAGCAAGATGCTCGTCGAGCAGCTCAAGCGAGCGTCCGAAGCTCCCGGCGCTGTGGCGCGAAACGAAGGACATTTTGAACAGGCATTCTCTGGCGCCGCGCGACGCATCGAGGCGACTTACGAGCTTCCGTTCCTGGCGCACGCTGCCATGGAGCCCATGAACTGCACCGTGCATGTCCGGAAAAACTCCTGCGAGATCTGGGTCGGGACGCAAATCCCGACTGTCACACAAGCGGCGGTCGCGGCCCTGCTCGGCATTCCCCAGGAGGCCGTGATCATTCACAACCAGTATATCGGCGGCGGCTTTGGTCGCCGGCTCGAGCCGGATGGAACGCTCCTCGCCGTACAGATCGGCAAGCAGGTCGACGGTCCTGTGAAAGTAATCTGGAGTCGCGAGGAGGATATCCAGCACGACATCTATCGTCCCTATTACTACGATCGGATATCGGCTGGCCTCGATGCCGCAGGACAGCCGGTCGCCTGGCACCATCGGGTGTGTGGCTCTTCGATCATCGCGCGCGCCGTGCCCGCGCTTTTCAAGAACGGCCTCGATTTCGATGCCGTCGAGGGCGCCGCCGAGCCGCCCTATGCCTTACCCAATATTCTGGTCGACTATGTTCGGGCCGAACCGCCCGGCGTGACGACCGGGTTCTGGCGCGGCGTGGGACCGGCGCATAATGTCTTCGTCGTCGAGAGCTTCGTGGATGAACTCGCCGCCGCGGCGGGCCAGGATCCCGTCGAATACCGCAGGAATCTCCTTGGGCACAATCCACGTGCTCTCGCCGTTCTGAATCTTGCGGCAGAGAAGGCCGGTTGGGGCAAGCCGATGCCCGCTGGAAAGGGCCGCGGGGTGGCCGTCCAGTTCGCTTTCGGGAGCTACCTGTCGCTCGTGGCCGAAGTGGCCGTCGACGAGAAGGGCACCGTCAAGGTGGAACGCGTCGTCTGCGCGGTGGACTGCGGCCTGCCGATCAATCCGGTCATGATCGATGCGCAGGTGCAGAGCGGAACGATATTCGGCCTGACCGCTGCGCTGCGCGGGGTGATCACGTTCAAGGACGGGCGCGTCGAGCAATCCAACTTCGATACCTATTTGCCGATGCGCATCGAGAAAGCCCCACGCATCGAGACTTACATCGTGCCGAGCGCCGCCGAACCTGGCGGCCTCGGCGAAGCGGCGACCGCTATCGTGGCGCCGGCGGTGACGAACGCGATCTTCGCGGCAACTCGACGTCGCATCAGACGTTTGCCGATCGAGTCCACATGAGGACGGGGGATCGATCGGCGCCGACGATCCCATGCAGCGCTGCGCGTGCCTCATGCGGGGCGGCGCGCCCGCTTGCCCTTGGTTGTGCGTTTCGACGCGGAGTGGCCCTCGCCCGCCGCCGGGCCGAGCCTGGATCGCCGTGGCGGGACGTCGCCTGCTACCGCGGGCGCGCCGGACGAGGCCTTGGTCACGCGGTTGCTGCCGGCCGCTGCATCGTTGGCCGGCTCGAGCGTGGTCAGGACTTCGCGCAGGAGATGGGCGAGAGTCTGACGCTGCTTGTCGTCGAGGCATTCAAGAAGCTGTCGCGCAGCGGTGAAGTGCGGTTGGATCACCTGGTCTGCCAAGGCGATCCCCTTCGGCGTGAGTTCGACCTGAACCGACCGGCGGTCGTCCGGGGCGGGACGTCGGACGATCAGGCCGGCGCGCTCGACGCGATCGAGACGATTGGTCATGGCGCCGGACGTCAAAAGGCAGGCCTCGCTGAGCTCCGTCGGCCGCATGCGATACGGCGCACCGCGGCGGAGCAGGGAAACAATCACGTCGAAAGTCTCCCAATTCAATCCGTGAGGCTGAAGCCACACCTCGAACCGCCGGCGCAGATGCTCGCTGATGCGCCAGATCCGGCCGACGGTCTGCAGGTGCGAAACGTCGAGTGCCGGCCACTCCGTCGCCCATTCGCCAGCAAATTTGTCGATTGCGTCCCGGTTCACGTCCATAGTCCCTTCATCTAAAGTATCTTGATGTGAAGTATCTTTATGTGATACTTCTTGCCTAAACTCATAAAGCAACGGACCGATGCGCTCAACAGGGGCGCAGCGCGACACGGAGGAAGCGTGATGCCCACGAGGCGCTCCACCATTCTCGGCCTGCTTGGCATGGCCGCCGCGAACCCCGTATCCCGCGCCTTTGCGCACAGCGGCGCAGCGCCCATCAAGATCCGCGTCGCTTCGGTGGTCTCGTCGGCCTGGCTTCCGCTCTGGGTGGCAAAGGACAAGGGCATCTTTCTGGAGAGAGGTCTCGACGTCGATATCATGACGGTTCAGAACCTCTCCACGACGATCGGCGCGCTTGGGCGTCAGTTGGATATTTCGGGCGCCACCGCAATCGACATCGTCAAGGCGGCGGCGGGCGGTCTCGATGTCGTGGGCCTGTGCGGCAACACGATCGAGACCGCAGCCAACCCGCAGATGCGACTCATGACCGGCAGTCAGTCCGGGGTCACCTCGATCAGCCAGCTGCACGGCAAGACGGTCGGCACGCCATCGATCAATGGCGTCGTCCACATCGCGACCTTGCTTGCGCTCAAGCGTGGCGGGGTCGATCCGAAAGGCGTGCGCTTCATCGAGATGATGTTCCCCAACATGGCGGACCAGCTCAAGGCGCAACGAGTCGACGCCGTTGAGGCGGTCGAGCCATTCGTCAGCGCGCTCAGGAAGGCGGGCCACATCGATCTGGGCGACCCGATGCTGCAGGTCGGGGATCCCGTTACGTTGACGTGCTGGATGGCGAACGGCACCTGGGCGCGCGCAAATCCCGACGTGATCGCGCGCTGGGTCGCCGCGCTCGAAGAGGCGAGGGCCTTCATCGCGGCTCAGGCGGGAGATGCGCGCGAGATCCTTGCCAAATGGACACGTCTGCCGAGTGACGTCATCGAAAGCATCGTGCTGCCAACGTACGCCATATCGTTGACCGCAAAGGATGTCTCGGCGTGGATCGAGGCGACGCGGGAGACCGGGCAACTCACCGCTCAGTTGAATGCATCCAATCTGGTGCTGAAGTGACACGGGACGATTGGCGCTGATCATGACAACCCAACCCAGTTTTGAGTGCGAGCGTCTCTGCATCGACCTGCCAGGTGCGCCGGGTGTTCGTCGGATCATCGAGGATCTCGATCTTGAGATCGGAAGAGGCGAGTTCGTGTCGATCCTCGGCGGTTCCGGTACCGGAAAGACGACCCTCCTTCGGACGTTGGCGGGGCTGACGCCCTACAGCTCCGGTCGTGCCGTCTATGAGGGGCGCGATGTCCGGTGTCCGGTTCCAGGCATGGCCATGGTGTTCCAGGACTACGGACATGCGCTCTTGATGTGGCGAACCGTGAGACGAAACGTTGCGCTGGGCGTGGAAGGGCACCTTCGTGACGGTGAGCTCGATCGAAAGGTTCAGGACGCCATCCGCATGGTCGGCCTCGAGCGATTTCAGGATGAATACCCGTGGCGACTATCGGGTGGGATGCAGCAGCGGGTGCAGATCGCCCGGGCGCTTGCCATGGAGCCCAGCGCTCTCTTGATGGACGAGCCGTTCGGCGCACTGGACGCGATGACGAAGGCCTCCCTGCAGGACCAGTTGCTGGCCGTTCAGGCCGAAACAGGGGCGACCGTGGTGTTCGTCACCCACGACATCGAGGAGGCGATCTATCTCAGCGATACGATCATCCTTCTGAAAGGCAGCCCGGCCCACATCGCGCGGCGCATCACCGTCGAACTCCCGCGGCCGCGGGACCAGATCGCGACGAAGGAGCTGCCCGAATACCTCCGCCTGCGTCATCAGCTCTACGAGGCGTTTCGCCATGAGATCCATGCTTAGACGTTCAGGGGTGGTGCTCAACGTGCCGGCGCTCGCGACCGCAGTGGCGTTTCTCGTGGCATGGGAAGTCGGCGTCAGGGCCGCGACGACCCGGTTCGAATTCCTTCCTGCGCCGACAGAGGTCGGCCAGGCGCTATACGGCGCGATCCGATCCGGTCAGATCATCGGCGATTCCGTGCACACGGTCGCCTGCGCCTTGGCCGGATGGGCCATTGCGAGCATGCTTGGAGCGGCCATCGGGCTCGCGCTCGCATTTTCGCGGACTGTCCATCGATTCTTCAGCGCGTCGCTCGAGCTGCTTCGGCCTTTGCCGGCGGTGGCGTTCGTTCCGGTCGCGGTCTTGCTTTTCGGATTCACCGTCCACACGGAAATCACCGTGATCGTATTCGCGAGCGTTTGGCCGATCATCGTCAACACCATCGCAGGGGCGAAGGCCGTTCACCCAAGGCTCCTCGACACAGCCGCCACGCTGCACCTGTCGCGGATGCAACGGCNCGGCAAGGTCGTCCTTCCCGCGGTTCTGCCATCCGCCATTGTCGGCGCCCGTGTCGCGCTCGGTCTTGCACTCGTCATCGCGGTCATCGCGGAGATGGTTGGCAATCCGGCCGGGCTTGGCTGGGGGCTGGTGGCGGCGCAGGAGGCTCTGCAGCCAGGCCTCATGTTCGGTTACCTCGTTGCCACGGGTGGCCTTGGCATTCTCCTCAACGCATGCCTGCGGGTGACCTTCGCACGGCTGTTCCCCGGAATTCGGGAGCTTCGGCAGCCATGATCGCAATCAACGCGTCTGCGCATGCTCGGGTCGAAGGCAAGCGGCGCCAGTGGGCCTTCCACGCGGCTGGCCATGCGTTCTCGGCGCTGCAAGGGTTGGTGCCGCTGATCGCTATGCTGTCGCTGTGGCAGGTCCTGGGCGATCCGCGGTCGCCATACTTCCCACCTCCGTCCGAATGGGCCGCGGCCCTGGTCGTCCGAACGACTGCGGGGGATCTTCTTCCGGCCGTGCTGGTGACTTTTCAATCGGTCACTGTGGCTCTTGTCCTTGCCACGGCATTGGGCGTGGGCATCGGCAGGCTGATCGGCGCCTCGCCGCTTCTGGCGCGTTGCCTGGGGCCGACGCTGGAGTTTCTGCGCACGTTGCCGCCCCCCACAATCGTGCCGGTCGCGGCGCTGATCATCGGCGTCAATGATGCGATGAAACTGTTCGTGATCACCTTCGCGGCGCTCTGGCCCGTTCTGCTCAATACCACCTCCGGCGTGCGATCGCTGCATCCCACTCTTCTCGAAGCGACGCGATCATTGCAGCTCGGTGCCTTTGCCCGAACGACCAAGGTTTTCCTGCCGGCGCTCCTGCCGTCAATTCTGACGGGCGTACGCGTGGCCGCCCCCTTGGCCATCATCGTGTCGCTGCTGGCGGAAATGCTGACGCTCATGCCTGGGTTGGGTGCGTTGCTCCTCATGGCTCAACGCAACTTCAACGCAGCCGAAGTCTTCGGTCTGTTGGCTGTCGTCGGTGCGTTCGGCTTTACCCTCAACGCCGCGCTCGCCGCTTTTGAATCCTGGGCTTTGATGCCTCAACGCCGGACCTGAAGGTAACCGATCATGTCCATCGATTTCGAACGGAAGGGTGCCGTCGCCCTGGTCACGATCAATCGGCCTGAAGCCATGAACGCGCTCGACGTCGAGCACGATAGGGCGCTCGCCGAGGTCTGGAAGACGTTCGAGGCGGACGCGACGTTGCGTGTCGCCATTCTGACCGGTGCGGGCGGACGGGCCTTCTGTTCGGGTGGCGATCTGAAGACGTACATGCCGTGGCGCCGCGACATCGCCCTGCGCGGCTGCGAAAGCACGATCAGCTTCGGCGGTATGACGCTTGCCGACGAGATTACCAAGCCGGTCATCGCCGCGATTCAAGGCCATTGCATCGCAGGCGGGTTGGAATTGGCGATGGCATGCGACATACGCGTCTGTACGCCGGACTCGCGGTTCGGGCTGGCCGAGGTGCGGTGGGGCGTGCTGCCTGGGGGCGGCGGCACCCAGCGGCTTCCCCGGCTCGTTCCGGTGGGGTGCGCCCTCGAGATGATCTTGACCGGAGAAGCGATCGACGCGGCGCGGGCGGAACGGATCGGGCTGGTGAACCGCATTGTCGTCGCCGACGCGCTGCTCGATACCGCCTTCGCGATCGCGGAGCGCATCGCGGCGAACGGGCCGCTTGCCGTCAAGGCCGCGAAGCGGGCTATCCAGCACGGATTGGACCGCTCGCTGGCGGAAGGGCTGGCGCTCGAAGGCGCGCTGCAAAAGCGGTTGCTGCAAACCGACGACGCGGAAGAGGGGCTTCGTGCTTTCGCTGAACGGCGGCGCCCCGCTTATGCGACCGGTGCCGCTCCGGCTCCGGCCCAGAGCTCGAAGATCTGAATTCGCCCGTCCTCGAAGCGCGGCGACCGATCGTTCAAGTGAAGGCGTATATCAAGCGTAAGGGAGAAGGCCAAAGCTCATGTCGATGACAAACACAGATAGACCGCGATATTCGCCAGCCCGCCGTATCCCGCTTGGAGCGAGTGGAGATCTCCTTTTATTGTCGGGCATCCTTTGCGTCGACGACGACGCTCGCGACAACATCGAAGTTCAGACCCGTCGCATCTTTGACCGCATCGCCCGCGCGCTGGCGAAACATGGTGCTTCACTGTCGGATATTGTGAAGACCACATCTTATCTTGCCGACCTGGCCGACTACGAGGGCTTTAACCGGGTCCGCGTCGAAGCGTTTAAGGATTGCCAGGAACCGCCCGCCAGTACGGCGGTCGGAGCCGGGTCACTCCTTGGTTCGGGGACACGAGTGGAGATCGAGGCCGTGGCGTTCGTGCCTTCGCACTGAGAAGCCTTTTTTGCCATGCCTGCGGCCACCGATCCTTTTGTTCGTCTTTCTGCGGCGCTGCTACAGTTCATTCGCACGGGCTCTGACCGGATGATTGGACGTTCGCGGTAGTTGCAGGGCCGGCCGCTCGAGGTGCTCCAAAGCGCACATGAAAAGCTGGCCCGAGGACGAAATCCGAGCAGCACCTCCTTGAGGTCGATCAACGCGCGATCAATCAGTTGACGCGACAGCTCGATCAACTCCTGGGAGCCGTTCGGCTGCAGCTCTCATAAGGCGCTTCATTCCTGGACTTGAGTGAGGCACGCGAGCGCGCCCCTCCATCATCCGCACGAGTGGGGCGTCGACTATGTCTTCACGCTGCCCGTCGAGGCATCTGACGATCGAGTGAATGAACCCAGGGCCTCATTCGGTACAGCTCGCAGTGTCGAATCCGCGATAGGGCGCATTACAGGCATAGCTCGATTATCTCGCGCCGAAATGTTCAGGAAACATCGCAGCAGCAGTATCGCCCAGACCTCAAGGCATGGGAGACAACGATGCCGCTCTCCAAGCAACTATCATGCGATGAAGCGCCACCCGGGGTGCTTGACCGACCGGATGGCCGTAGCCGTTCGGACCAATTCGCCTCGCGGGGGACGCCGCTTTCCGCGCCGCCGTCGCGAGCGACCCAGCATACACCTCCGTCCGGGCCGGCAACGCGGATGACCGACATCGTGCGGCAATCTGCGACCCTCGCGGCCGCGTTTCCACAGTTCGTGCTTGCCGTCTGTTCCACGCTGACGGTGTCCCTGTGGAACGGGATAAGAAAACGCAGGGCGATGCGCCGCGCCATGATCGAGCTTGAGGCGCTCGATGATCGAGCCCTGCGCGACATGGGGCTCAACCGCTCCGACATAGCGAACGCCGTTAGAGGTGAAATCGATTTTAGATGAAGTGGATCGTCGCAGCCGTCTGCGCGTCGGCCCTGGTCGCCGGCGTCGTCGCCGCGCAAGCGCTGCTGAAAGATGAGTCTTCGCCAACTCGGGTCGGTCAGGACAGCGAGCCGATGACTCCTGTCCGGTCGAGCGCGAGCTGCCGCAACCCCCGAGGCCGGAGTAGGCACCACCAGTGCAGCTAGCTCTGCATCGCGAGGGAATTCACGCACACCAGGGTAAATGGCATTGGCATCTATTTCGAAGTCGAAGGCGCCGGTCTTCAAGCTTCGGAAGGCATCTCGCCGCAAAGCCGACGCTCATCGGGCTGCATGGCGGCCTTGGTTTTGATCATGGCTACTTGATGCCAGGCCTTGGACCGCTTCACTGATATGCGCAGGTGGTCTACGTAGATCTTCGAGGCCAGGGCCGCTCCGGATGCCCTTCGCTTGCCTTTTGCACGCTCGAGCAGATGGCCGACGACATTGCTTCACTCTGCGATCTTCTGGGCATCGATCGCGCTGTCATCTTCGGTCATTCGGCCGGCGGGTTCGTGGAAGCCCGAAAATGGCTCTCACGGAATGAGAATCGTTTCGCAACAATTGGTAGACGCGCTCGATGAGTTCGCAGCTAATCGCTTACAAGTCTCTCACATTCAATTTGATCGGGTGACGTAAGCGCCTGATTTCGCTAAGGTCGCATTCTCAGCGATCGCCCGACAGACCAATAGGTTTCGCTTCAACATGCCGTCACAGCTCGCTCGCAAGCCGCAGAACACCTATCATCACGGCGATCTCCGCGATGCCCTGATCAAGGCCGCCTTGCGCGAAGCGGAGCAGGGCGGGGCAGAGGCGATCAGCATCAAGGCGCTGGCGAAAGAACTCGGCGTCTCGCAGCCGGCGCCATACCGGCATTTTGCCGACCGCGAGGCGCTGCTCGCCGCGGTGACGGCGGAGGCATTCCGGCAGTTCACCGCCGTGCTGCGTGAGGCGATGGCGCGGCCGTCGAAGCAATCGAAGCTGTCGCGGCTGGCCCTGGCAACACTCGATTTTGGCCTGCGCCGCAACGGCATCTACCGCTTGATGTTCGCTTCGCGCACGGTGTCCTGCGCGGCCAAGGGCAGCGAGCTGCATGAGGCCACGCGCGAGACGCTTGCGCTCGTGATCGAGGCCCTGGAAGCACCGGCGGTGGGTTACTTACGCGAGCGGCAGGCGCTCAAGATCTGGGCGGCGCTGCACGGCGTGGTGATGCTGGCCGAGCAGGGGATGCTCACCGGTCAGTCCGCACACACCACGCGCGAGGAGCTGGTCGAGGATTTCGTCAACGAAACGAAGACCGCGCTTGCGGCCGCGATCAAGGACGCGCGGCGCAGGGACAAGACAGGCGCTTAAGCCTTCGCCCCAAGCAGCTTCATCAGCTTCTCGACGGCACTGTCCGGCGTGGTCACGACGGGGCGGCCGGTTGCCTCCGCGACCAGCGGCGCCGTGGCAGCGATGCTGAACTGCGCGAGCGCGACGACGTCGCAGTCGCGCAAATCGCGCGAGGCCTCCGCGATCAGCCGGTCGTGCTCGGCGCGGTTACCGCGGTCGAGTGCGGCAAGCGCACCCTCGGCAAGCTTCGGCACGACCTGGACGGAGGCAGGAAACTCTGGCGGCATCGAGACCAGCGTCGGCGGGAAGGTCGAGAGCAGGCCGATCCTTTTGCCCATCGTCACCGCCTGCTCGATCATCGCCTCGTTCGGTTTCAGCACCGGCTTCGGCGCATGCGCGCGCACGACAGCCTCGATGCATGGACCGAAGGCCGAGCAGGTGAACAGGATCGCGTTCGCTCCCGTCGCGGCCGCATAGCGGCCGAGCGCCAGGAAGCGCTCGGTCATGGCATCGTTGAGCTCGCCGTCTCGCGCCAGATCCGCCGACAGGCTGTCATCGAGCAGGTTCATCAGCTGCGCCTGCGGCCAGGCCTTTGCGAACGCAGCCTCGATCGGTGCGATGGAGTGCTTGAGGGCGTGGATGAGGGCGATGCGCATGGAGGTCGTCGCTGCTTCTTCTCCCTCTCCCCATTCTTACGGGACCGCGACGAGCTCCGCTCGCGCTGAGAGGGGTGGGTGAGGGGGAGTCTTCGCGAGGGCGGTGAGGGGTTGGACTCGTGGAAGCTCCCCTCACCCGGATCGCATCTTCGATGCGATCCGACCTCTCCCGCAAGCGGGGAGAGGTGAAAGCCGCACCGAGCCTTACTTGAACGGAACGGCGTACATCAAGCCGCCCTTGCTCCAGAGGCCGTTAAGGCCACGCTCGAGCTTGAGCGGGCTCGCCTTGCCGACGTTGCGCTCATAGATCTCACCGTAATTTCCGGTGGCCTTGATCGCCGTGACCAGCCATTTGTTGTCGAGCCCGAGCCGCGAGCCGAGATCGCCGGAGGTTCCGAGCAGCCGCTGGATCGCGGGCGTGGTCGACTTCGTCATCTCATCGACATTGGCCTGCGTCACGCCGAGCTCCTCGGCCTCGATCAGCCCGTAATGCAGCCAGGTGATGATGTCGCTCCAGACTTCGTCGCCGTTGCGGGTGAAGGGCCCGAGCGGCTCCTTGCTGATGGTCTGCGGCAGCACGACGTAGTCGGCCGGGTTCGGCGCTGCGGTCGTCACTGCGCCGGCGAGCGCGGAGGCGTCCTGGGTCATGGCATCGCAGCGGCCGCCGAAGAAGGTCTGGTACATGGTGTCGACGCGGTCGAACACCAAGGGCTTCCAATCGATGCCGTTGGCGCGGCCGTAATCGCCGAGCGTCACCTCGTGGGTGGTGCCCTGCGCGACGCAGACGGTCGCACCCTTCAGATCCTTCAGCTCCTTCACCCCGAGGTCCTTCTTCACGACAAAGCCCTGGCCGTCGTAGAAGTTGATCGGGCCCTGGCGGAGGCCGAGCGTGACGCCGCGCAAATAGGTCTGCGTGGAGTTGCGGTAGAGCACGTCGATCTCGCCCGATTGCAGCGCGGTGAAGCGGTTCTGCGCGGTCAGCGCGACATAGCGCACCTTGTTCGGATCACCGAGCACACCGGCCGCGAGCGCGCGGCAATACTCGACGTCGAGGCCCTTGTAGTTGCCTTGCGAGTCCGGCGCGGAGAAGCCGGCAAATCCGGTGCTGACGCCGCACACCAGTGTGCCGCGGCTCTTGACCGTGTCGAGCGTCGCGGCCGACGCGACCGTTGTCGATGCCGCGAGCAAGCCTGCCGCGATAACCACTTTCCTCATCATGCTAGTCTCCCCTCAGTGATTGACACTACGCAACACGTTGTCGACGGCCGTGCCGAGCTTGTCGACGATCAGGTCGATCTCTTCTGCCGAAGCGATATAGGGCGGCGCCAGCAGCACATGGTCGCCGTGGACGCCGTCAACGGTGCCGCCGCCGGGATAGCAGCCGAGCCCGTTGGCGAACGCCTCCGCCTTGATCTTCTGGTGTAGCTTGAGCGCGGGATCGAACGAGGTGCGGCTGGCGCGATCGGCGACAAGCTCGATCGCCCAGAACAGCCCGCGACCCCTGATGTCGCCGACATGGCGGTGATTGCCAAAACGTTCCGTGAGGCGCTGCTCGAGCTGCTTGCCGCGCTCCTTCACGCAATCGAGCAGGCCGTCCTCGCGGATCACGTTTTGCACTGCGAGCGCAGCGGCGCAGGCGAGGGGATGCGCGAGGTAGGTGTGGCCGTGCTGGAATGCGCCGCTTCCCGTGCGAATCGTGTCGATGATCTTGCCGCTCGCGAGCATCGCGCCGATCGGCTGGTAGCCGCCTCCGAGCCCCTTTGCGATCGCCTGGATGTCGGGTGCGACGCCCTCCTGCTCCCAGGCGTGCGTGGTGCCGGTGCGGCCCATGCCGCTCATGACCTCGTCGAGGATGAGCAGCGCGCCGTGGCGGTCGCAGATCTCGCGCACCGCCCGGAAGTAACCGTCCGGCGCCGTCACGGCGCCCGCGGTGGCGCCGACGACCGGTTCGGCGAGAAACGCCGCGACGGTGTCGGGGCCAAGCCGTTGAAACTCGGCTTCGAGCTCGGCGGCAAGCCGCGCCACGAACTGTGCATCCGATTCGCCGTCGTGCTTCTCGTGATAGGCAAAGGCCGGCGTCACATGGCTGAAGGCGGCCGAGAGCAGCGGTGCATAGGGCGCGCGGCGCCAGGCATTGCCGCCGGCGGCGAGCGCGCCGAGCGTGTTGCCGTGATAGCTCTGCCGCCGCGCGATGAAATGCTGCCGCTGCGGTTCGCCGCGCTCGATGAAATATTGCCGCGCGAGCTTGATGCTGGCCTCGATCGCCTCAGATCCGCCGCTGACGAAATAGGCGTAGGCAAGACCGCCGGGCTCATGGCCGACCAGCGTCTCGGCAAGCGCCTCCGCTGGCTCGGACGAGAAGAAAGCCGTGTGGGCATAGGCCAGCGTCGAGGCCTGCTTCGCCATCGCCGCGATCACGCGTGGATGCTGATGGCCGAGGCAGGAGACGGCCGCGCCGCCGGAGGCATCGATCACGCGCCGTCCGTCCTCGGCGAAGAGATAGACGCCTTCGCCGCCGATCGCCTTGGGCGGCGTTTCGCGCAATGAGCGGTGCAGCACGCGGCTGGTGCGAGCGGCCATGGGTCAACCTTTCTCTGAGACGTAGGTGGACGCCGCGGCGAGGCGCGCCTCGACGTCCTGGAGGCGCTTCTTCGCGGCGGCGCCGCCGAGCGAGAACGTCACCGCGGCCAGCGACTGCGCGATTGCGATCGCGCCGGTCAGGCTCGGAAAGAATCCGGGCGGGGAAGCCGCCTCGAACAGCAGCACGTGATCGGCGCCTTCAGCCATCGGCGCTGTCACGCTATCCGCAATCGCGATCAGCGTTGCGCCTGCGCGATAGGCAGCCTGCGCGACGCGGACGCTCGCGTGCGTATACGGCATGAAGCCGACGACAATGACCGCTTCGCCGGGACGGAAGGCGCCGAGATCGAGATCATCGGGGCCGGAGCCGCCGACGATCTGGACCTGGTCGGGTCGGAACAGCCGCAGTTCGTAATTGAGCAATTCCGCAACGCTGCGGCAGCTTCGATAGCCGGCGATCCAGATCCGCTTCGCGCCGTGCAGCACGCGGGCCGCATCCGCGATCGACTGGGCCGGAATGCGCGGAAGGCCGGCGGCCTCGGCCTCGAGCTTGTCGGCGACGAGCGTGACGTCGGCGTTCGGGCCGGGACGACGGCTCTTGGCGCGGCCCGAGAAGGGCGCCGTCTGCGGCGGACGCCGCGCCTCCGTCAGCGCCGCGCGCAATTCCTCCCAGCCGGAATAGCCGATCGCCTTGGCAAGGCGCGTGAACGCGGCAGGGTCGGCACCGGCTTCGGCGGCGAGATCGCGCATCGAACGGGTGGTGGCATCATAATCATTGGCCGCGACGAAGCGCCCGACCTCCTGCAGCCGAAGGGGGAGCGATGGCAATGCGCTGCAGAGTTCGCTCAAGGGCGAGGATTTCGCGGGCTCGGCCATGAAACATTTGTTGCACGAATTGAAGATTGGTGCAACAGTTGACGTACGCTGCCGGAAATCACCGCTTCTGACGAAGGATTTTTGTGCTGTGACCACCGATCATCCCAGGCCGCCGCCGCGCCGCAGCTTCTTTGGCGCATGGGGACAGCGCGAGCTGAAAGGCCTGTTCTGGCAAGTCCTTGTCGTCGGGATCGCGGTCGCGGTCATCGCGTTCCTCTGGTCCAACACCGTCACCAATCTCTCGGCCCGCCGCATCACCACCGGCTTTGCTTTCCTCGGCCGCGAGGCCGGCATGCCCATCGCCGACAGCATCCTCTCGTACAGTCCGAAGGACACCTACTTCTGGGCCTTCGTCGTCGGCGTCGCCAACACCTTGCGCGTCGCCGTGGTCGGCATCGTGCTCGCGACCATCCTGGGTACGCTGATCGGCATCTCGCGGCTGTCGGCCAACTGGCTGCTATCGCGGCTCGCCGCCGTCTATGTCGAAGTGCTGCGCGACATTCCGCTGCTGCTCCAGCTTCTGTTCTGGTACGTGCTGATGCAGGCGCTGCCGGCCGCGCGCTTGGCGTGGCGGCCGATCGACGGCGTGTTCCTGTCCAATCGCGGCCTCATCCTGCCGTGGATCCCGATCGGAGCGCCGCTGCTCTGGGTGCTCGGCACGGCCGCCCTGGGCCTTGCCGCGTTCTATGTCATTCGGCGCTGGCAAATCGCGCAGCAGATGCAGGACGGTAAGCCCCGCAAGTCCTGGCCGATTGCGCTCGGCCTCATCGTTGTGCTGCCGACGCTGGTGTCCGTGCTGCTCGGCGTATCCTGGAGCATCGCCTGGCCGGAGCTGCGCGGCTTCAACTTCGTCGGCGGGCTGACGCTCGCGCCGGAATATTTTGCGCTGCTGATCGCGCTCGTCACCTACACCTCGGCCTTCATCGCCGAGATCGTGCGCAGCGGCATCCAGTCCGTGCCGCGCGGACAGTGGGATGCCGCGAATGCGCTTGGCCTGCGCCGAAGCTTCATGCTGCGTCAGATCATCCTGCCGCAGGCGCTGCGGGTGATCGTGCCGCCGATGACGAGCCAGTATCTCAATCTCACCAAGAACTCCTCGCTCGCGGTCGCGATCGGCTACCAGGACGTGGTCTCGGTCGCCAACACCACGCTGAACCAGACCGGGCAGGCGATCGAAGCGATTGCGCTGATCATGGCGGTGTTTTTGACCATCAGCCTCGGGATCAGCTTCTTCATGAACTGGTACAACGCGCGCATCGCGCTGGTGGAGCGCTGATTATGACGGCGATCACCGACATTCCGGAAGTGCCACGCGCCGCCCGCCGCCCTCAGACGGGCAATCCGGTGCTGCACTGGCTCCGCACGAACCTGTTCTCGTCGATCCCGAACGCCATCATCTCGCTGGTGCTGCTGGCCGTGCTCGCCAAGGGCCTCTTCAGCTTCGTGCAATGGGGCATCACCAACGCGGTCTGGCTCACGCCGGCAAACGACTCCAGCGCCTGCCGCGCGGTGCGCGGTCTCGGCGCCTGCTGGGCCATCATCCCTGAAAAGTACCGCTTCATCCTGTTCGGCACCTATCCGTTCGACGAGCAGTGGCGGCCGGCACTGTCGGTGCTCCTGTTCATTGCGCTGTACTACCTCTCCACCCGCCGCGCCTGGTGGCGGCGCGAATTGATCTACTTCTGGATCGGCGCGCTCGTCTTGATCAGCGTGCTGATGTGGGGCGGCGTGCTGGGCCTGTCGTTCGTCTCGCAGGACCGCTGGGGCGGATTGCCGGTGACGCTGATTCTCGCGACCTTCGGTCTCGCCTTCGGCTTTCCGCTCGGAATTCTCGTCGCACTCGGCCGGCGCTCAAAACTGCCGGCGATCCGCTCGCTCTGCGTGCTCTATGTCGAGCTGATCCGCGGCGTGCCGCTGGTGAGCCTCTTGTTCATGGCAAGCGTGATGTTTCCGCTGTTCATGCCCGGCGGCTTCAACATCGACAAGCTGCTGCGCGCGCAGATCGCGATCATCCTGTTCGCGGGTGCCTATCTTGCCGAAGTCGTCCGCGGCGGCCTCCAGGCCGTGCCGCGCGGACAGTATGAAGCCGCCGACGCACTGGGGCTGTCCTACTGGCGCAAGAACCGACTGATCATCCTGCCGCAGGCGATCCGCCACGTCATCCCGCCGCTGGTCAACACCTTCATCGCCTTCTTCAAGGATACCAGCCTCGTTCTCATCATCGGCATCTTCGACCTGCTCACGACCGCCAAGACCGCGATCATCGATCCGGCCTGGCAGCAGTTCTCGGTCGAGGTCTACATCTTCGTCGCCGCGATCTATTTCGCCTTCTGCTTCGCGATGTCGCGCTATAGCCGCAGCCTGGAGGCGCATACCGTGTCGAGGTGATCCGCCTTCTTTTGCTTTGGACAAGGCGGCACAGGCGGCATTGTCGCGGGATCAGGCACGCAAGCTCGATAAGGGAAAGCGCGGATCGTCGGCAGCTTATTCTTTATGCCACGCCTATAACACGAACCTCGACTCAGACTGGGAATCCTACGCTGCGAAATCCATCTGCATTTTGCTGGTGGCACTCAACAAGAGGCATGCAGAATTATGATGAAGTCTGTTCTCGCCGCGTCGGCCATGCTGGTCGCGCTTTGCTCCGCCGCCGCTGCCCACGACGTGGTGCACCATCCACACATGGCTTCGGAAGCCGCCGTCCAGATATCGGAGGCGCATCCGAACTCCTTCGGTTTCGCCGCTCCAACGGAGGACGCGGGCTACGATGCGCATCAGTATCACGGCGGGCCGAAAGCGAACGACTAGGATCCAACCAAGGCGTCGAACACCCGTGACTCGCCCGGCCACTTATCGGATGCCGGTAAGGGGTGATCTAGAGTCGATCTAATGGCAAGGATGCTGGCACCGGACGGGCCGCCAAAGTTCCCGCCGGTGCAGGCTGCGTTACTTCTTCACCTTCGGCTCAATCGGCGTGGTCCCGCGCAAGCCCAGAATGTCCTCCAGCACCTTTGCGCCCGCAAGCACCTGTGCGTCGCCGCGTGGAGCGCCGACGACCTGCACGCCGACCGGCAGGCCGGACTCCGTAAAGCCGCAGGGCAGCGACAGCGATGGGCAGCAGGCGAGCGTGATGGCGTAGACGATGCCGAGCCATTCGACGTAATTGTCGAACCTCTTGCCGGCGCATTCCGCGACATAGCGGTTCTCGACCGGGAAGGGCGGCACGATCGTCGTCGGCACCAGAAGCAGGTCGTAGGTCTTGAAGAACTCGACCGCACGCGCGGTCATTCCGACGCGTTGCGCCTCGGCGCGTTCGAGCTGCTCGACCGTGAGCTTGAGCCCTTCCTCGATGTTCCAGATCACCTCGGGCTTGAGCAGGTCGCGCTTGGTCCGCAGCAATTGCGCCTTACTGATCGCGAAGTCGAAGGCGCGGAGCACGTGGAAGCATTCATGAGCCTCCCGCCAATCCGGGTGCGCCTCCTCGACGGTGGCTCCGCCTTCGGCAAAGCGTTCCGCTGCCTTGCGCGTGATCGCCTTCACCTCGGGATCGACCGGCGTGATGCCGAGATCGGGCGAATAGGCGATGCGCTTCGGCTTCTTTGCAGAGCGCGCGGCCGTCAGGAACGAGGTTGCCGGCGCCGGCAGCGACAGCGGATCAGCCGCATAGTCGCCACTCATGGCATCAAGCAGCAGCGCAAGGTCCTCGACGTTGCGGGCCATCGGTCCCTGGACGCCGAGGTTGCGATCGACGGCTGCCTTTGGCGTGTGCGCGACACGGCCGATGCTCGGCCGCATGCCGACGATGCCGCAAAAGCTCGCGGGGCTGCGCAGGCTGCCGCCCATGTCGGAGCCCTGCGCAAGCCAGGCCATGCCGGTGGCAAGGGCCACCGCAGCGCCGCCCGAGGAGCCGGCCGCCGATTTCGACGTATCCCAGGGATTGAGCGTTGCGCCGAACACCTCGTTGAAGGTGTTGGCGCCGGCGCCGAATTCGGGCGTGTTGGACTTTGCGTAGACCACCGCGCCGTTGGCCTCGAGGTTCTCGACCATAAGGTCGGACCTCGCGGGGATGCTGTCCTTGAAGATCGGCGAGCCCTGCGTGTTCAAGACGCCCGCGACATCGGTCAGGTCCTTGATCGGCACCGGCAGGCCTGCGAGCAGCCCGCGCGCGCCGGCCGGCTTCTGCATCAGCGCCTTGGCGCTATCCCGCGCCCGATCGAAGCACAGCGTCGGCAGCGCGTTGACCTTGCCGTCGACCTCGGCGATGCGCTTCTCCAGCACATCAAGCAGCTCGAGCGGCGAGACATCGCCGGAACGCAGCTTGTCGACGACGGCGCAGGCGGTTTCGCGGATCAACTCTGACAACTCTGTAACTCCCCCGTTCTTCATTCGTCATTCCGGGGCGATGCGCAGCATCGAACCCGGAATCTCGAGATTCTCAATTGCGCAACTGCGCACCTTAATTCGCCCTTCGGGCGCCCCGGAATGACTGTGTGTCAGTTCGCTCTCGTGAACTTCGCCAACTAACCCCACCCCGCGCTGATGCCGCCATCGACTGTGTAGATCACACCCGACGTGTAGCCGGAACGATCCGATGCCAGGAACGCCATGAGGTCGCCGATCTCGCGCGCATGCGCAGGCCTTCCAAGCGGCAGGCTCTTCTGGAATTCCTTGTAGCGGCTCTCGTCGCCGAACTGGTGTTTTGCCCGCGTCTTGAGCAGCGTGACATGACGATCGGTGCCGACCGGGCCGGGATTGATGCCGACGACACGGATGTTGTCGGCGAGGCTCTTGCCGCCGAGCGCGCGGGTGAAGGCCATCAGCGCGGCATTGCCGGCGCTGCCGCAGATGTAGTTGGCGTCGAATTTCTCGCCGGCCGCGCCGATGTCGTTGACGATCACGCCGCCGCCGCGCGCCTTCATCTGCGCATAAATCTGCCGTGTGAGGTTGATGTAGCCGAACACCTTCAATTCCCAGGCGTGGCGCCAGGTCGCTTCGTCGATCTTGTCGATGGAGCCGCCGGGAATGTCGCCGGCATTGTTGACGAGGATGTCGATGTCGGCGGCCTCCTTGGCGAGGCGCGCGACATCCTCAGTCCTGCGCAAATCAACAACGCTCGTCGTGGCATCGATCTGGTGCGCGGAGCGCAGGCGAGCGGCCAGCGCCTTGAGCGCCTCGCCGCTGCGGGCGGCGAGCAGGAGATGGCAGCCTTCCTCGGCAAACGCCTCGGCGGCGGCTGCGCCGATGCCCTTGGACGCGCCTGTGATCAGGACGCGCTTGCCACGCAGATGCAGGTCCATGCGGATTACTCGATTGGTGGGAACAGGATGAAATCAGTAGGCGGTCGGCCGCGCCATGGTCAACATTGCAGTGCAGCGTTGCACTGTCGGCGAGTTTGGTCCATTGCAGTGCGATCGAACGGCGGCAGCTGCCGGACCAACCAAGGACGTTCTCGATGAGCAAGAAGCAATACCGGATTGCGGTCATTCCCGGCGACGGCATCGGCAAGGAAGTGATGCCAGAAGGTCTGCGCGTTTTGGAGGCGGCGGCGAAGAAGCACGGGGTCGCCGTGCATTTCGACCATTTCGACTTCTCGTCCTGGGACTATTACGAGAAGCACGGCCAGATGATGCCGGACGACTGGAAAGAGAAGATCGGCAAGCATGACGCGATTTACTTTCGCGCGGTCGGCTGGCCGGCCAAGATCCCCGATCACGTCTCGCTCTGGGGTTCGCTGATCAAATTCCGCCGTGAGTTCGACCAGTATGTGAACCTGCGCCCTGTACGGCTGATGCCGGGCGTGCCGTCGCCGCTGGCAAACCGCAAGCCCGGCGATATTGATTTCTGGGTGGTACGCGAGAACACGGAAGGCGAATATTCCTCCGTTGGTGGCCGGATGTTCCCCGACACCGACCGCGAGTTCGTCACCCAGCAGACGGTGATGACCCGTACCGGCGTCGACCGCATCCTGAAATTCGCCTTCGAGCTCGCACAGTCGCGGCCGAAGAAGCATCTGACCTCGGCCACGAAGTCCAATGGCATCTCCATCACCATGCCCTATTGGGACGAGCGCGTGGAGGCGATGGCGAAGAAGTTCCCGGGCGTGAAGTGGGACAAGTACCACATCGACATTTTGACCGCGAACTTCGTGCTGCATCCGGACTGGTTCGACGTCGTGGTCGGCTCCAACCTGTTCGGCGACATTCTCTCTGACCTCGGTCCTGCCTGCACCGGCACGATCGGCATCGCGCCGTCCGGCAACATCAACCCCGAGGGCGATTTCCCATCGGTGTTCGAGCCGGTGCACGGTTCGGCGCCGGACATCGCGGGGCAGGGCATTGCCAATCCGATCGGCATGATCTGGTCGGGCGCGATGATGTTCGAGCATCTCGGCGAGAAGGAAGCCGGCAAGTCGATTTTCGATGCGATCGAGCGTACCCTCGCCGAACGCACGCTGCGCACGAAAGATCTCGGCGGCAATGCCGACACGACGGCCTGCGGCAAGGCGGTCGCGGAGATGGTGGAGTAGGGCTGTGGGAAGTTGGCTCCGTAGCCGCAACCAACTCCGATGTCGTCCCGGCGAAGGCCGGGACCCATAACCCCAGGGAGAGGTTGTAGCGCGAAGCTGGTAACTCCGAGTCTTCGCCGAACTGCTTCCTGTGGTTGTGGGTCCCGGATCTGCGCTTCGCTTCGCTGCGCTTGTCCGGGACGACAGTTGTGCAGTTGGCGCGATCGTATGTCGAACGCGCTGTGTCCGGCAGTGTCAGCCCGCGATCTTCTCGATCGCCGCCTGATCGAGGCCGAACTTCTTCCCGGCATCCAGAATTTCCTGCCAGGTGTTGGGATCGACCGGGATGCCCTCGGCCAGCCGCTTCTTCTTCGTCTCGCGCTCGGGGTCGCCGGCGATCTTCACCCTGTCGACGCCGGGGCCGGGGGGCGAGTCGGTGTGCCAGGCGACGAAGCTCTCGACTTCGCGCGCCAAGTTCTCGGCGGTGCCGAGCTTGGTCGGGTCGATGATGATCGAGAGCATGCCGTTGAGGACGCGGCGCTTGCCGTCGGCAGGGCCTTTGACGGTCTCGCCGCCGGAGAGCGCGCCGCCCAGGATCTCGCACACCAGCGCGAGCCCAGAGCCCTTGTGCTCGCCGAACGGCAAGATGGCGCCGTGCGGAGCGATCACGGTGTAGCGCGGATTGACGGTGGGCTTGCCCTCATTGTCGATGATGGTGCCGGGCTCGAGCTCGACGCCCTTGTTGAAGGCGACGCGGGTCTTGCCCTGCGCGATCTTGCTGGTGGCGAAATCCAGCACGATGGGCTCTTTGTCCTTGCGCGGTATGCCGACACAGAACGGGTTGGTGCCGTGGCGCGCATCGCTGCCGCCCCAGGGCGCAACGATGGGCCGCGAGATCACGTTGACGAAGTGGATCGATACGAGGCCATGGTCGATGCACTGCTCGGCCCAGTGGCCGATGCGGCCGATATGATGCGCGTTGGACAGGCCGACCACGCACACGCCGTTGCGCTTGGCTCGCTCGGCGCCCAGCTCCATCGCCTCATGGCCCATCACCTGGCCGTAGCCGGTGAGGCCGTCGAGCGTGAGCAGGGGGCCCGTATCCATCACGATCTTGACGTACTGGTTCACGGCGAGGCCGCCCTCGGCGACCGCTTCGGCATAACGCGGGATCATGCCGACGCCGTGAGAGTCGTGGCCCTTGAGGTTCGCTTCGACGAGATTGGTGGCGACGAGATCCGCTTCGCGGTCCGTGGAGCCGCCGGCCTTGGCGATGGCACGGATGACGTTGGTGAGCGGTTCGGCTTTGATGGTACGGTAATCGGCCATTGTTGTTGTTCTTATCCCTTTGCGAGCCGGCGGCAGTGCTCCCACGCCGCAAAAATCAGGTTCTCGCTCGCCTCCGGCGTGCGGAAGGCCGAATGCGCCGACAGCGTCACGTTCGGCAATTTCGTCAGCGGATGATCCGCAGGCAGCGGCTCGATGTTGAAGACGTCGAGGCCGGCATGGCGGATGTGGCCCGACTTCAGCGCATCGATCATCGCGGCTTCATCGACGATGGCGCCGCGCGCAGTGTTGATCAGGACGACGCCCGGCTTCATCTTCGCGATCTTCTCGCGCGTGATCATGCTGCGTGTTTCGTCGTTGAGCAGCAGATGCAGTGACACCACGTCGCTTCTGGCCAGCACCGCGTCGAGATCGGTAAATTCGACGCCCGGATGGCTCTTCGGCGAGCGGTTCCAGGCGATCAACTTCATGCCGCTGCCCGACGCAATGCGCGCGACCTCCGCGGCGATGCCGCCGAAGCCGACAAGGCCAAGCGTCTTGCCGGTGAGCTGCATGCCGTCCTCACGCAGCCAGTTGCCGACGCGCATCTCGCGGTCCATCATCGCGATGACGCGGGCCGACGCCCACATCAGCGCGATCGCGGATTCCGCCACCGCCGTGTCGCCGTAGCCCTTGATCAGGTGCACGGAGATGCCGAGCTGGCTAAGCTCCTCCGGATTCATGTAGCTGCGCGCGCCGGTGCCGAGGAACACCACGTGCTTGAGGCCCGTGCACTTCCTCGCGACCTCGGTCGGCAGCGCCGTGTGGTCGACGATTGCGATCTCGTCGCCGTCGAGGATCTCGGGGTATTGCTCGGGCTTGATATTGGGATCGCGGTGGATCCGCACCTTGGGATCGCCGGGCTTCTCCAGCCGCTCCATGATCACGGCCAGGGCTTCGTTGGCGTCGACGAAAACTCCGCGCATGACTCTCTCCGATCAGGACGCAACGCCGGCGATCGCCAGCACGGTGTGCATCAGAACGTTGGTGCCCGCGGCGCAGTCGGGCTGCGTGGCATCCTCCAGCTCGTTGTGGCTGATGCCGTCCTTGCAGGGCACGAACACCATCGCGGCCGGAATAACGGTGTTGAGATTGCAGGCGTCGTGGCCGGCGCCGGAGGTGATGCGGCGGCTGGAATAGCCGAGCGTCTTGGCTGCGTTCTCGACGGCTGCAATGAGCTTCGGATCGAAGTGCGTCGGCGGCTTGCGCCAAACGAGATCAATCTTCACCTCGACCTTGCGGCGCGCGGCGATCTCGGCAATGGCGGCGCGCAAGTCGCGATCGAGCGCGTCCATGATGGCGGCATCGGCGCTGCGGCAATCCATTGTGAAGGCGATCTCGCCGGGAATGACATTGCGCGAGGGGTTGGCGATGATGGCTTCGCCGACGGTGCCGACGGCGTTAGGTCCGTGCTTCTTGGCGGTGGCCTCCATCGCCAGCACGATCTCCGACAGTGTCGCCAGCGCATCGCGCCGCAGCGGCATCGGCGTCGATCCTGCGTGGCTCTCGAAGCCGGTGATCTTGCCGTCGTACCACAGCACCCCCTGGCCGGAATCAACCACACCGATGGTCTTGCCCTCGGCCTCCAGGATCGGGCCCTGCTCGATGTGCAGCTCGACGAAGCAGCCGAGCTTCTGGAAGCCGACCGGCTTGTCGCCGCGATAGCCGATGCCGTCGAGTGCCTGGCCGACGGTCGTGCCCTCGGAGTCCTTGCGCGACAGGATGTCGTCGGTGGTGAAGTCGCCGACATAAGCTGCGGAGGCCATCATTGCCGGCACAAAGCGCGAGCCTTCTTCATTGGTCCAGTTGACGACGCAGATTGGCGCTTCGGTCTCGATGCCGGCGTCGTTCAGCGTGCGGATGACTTCGAGCGCGCCGAGCGTGCCCAAGATGCCGTCATATTTGCCGCCGGTCGGCTGCGTGTCGAGGTGCGAGCCGATGCCAACCGGCGGCTTCGACATGTCACGTCCCTTGCGCAACCCGAACATCGAACCGAGCGCATCCACATGCACCTCCAGCCCGGCGTCTTCGCAGGCCTTGCGGAACCAGTCGCGCACCTGCTTGTCCTCGGCGCTCAAGGTCAGCCGCCGCACGCCGCCCTTGGCCGTCGCGCCGAATTGCGCAGTCTCGTGGATGGAGCCCCAGAGGCGGGCGGAATCGATTTGCAGGTTGGTGGCGGCTCGGCTCATGCGTCTATTCCATTTGTCGCTGTCATTCCGGGCGCCCGAAGGGCGAACCCGGAATCTCGAGATTCCGGGTTCGACGCTGACGCGTCGCCCCGGAATGACGGGAGTAGTCCGGCTCTCGTTCAATGACGCGCCGTCACCGCCGCGTCAACCGCGAGGCTGCTCTGCGCAATCTGCCGCGCAAGCTCGGCGACGCGCTCCACCGCCACGACGTCGGGCGAGGCGAGCCAGCTCGCCGTGAACGTCAGCGGCGCGATATTCAGGTCGGTGTCGAGCAGTTGCAGCCGCCCGTGGGCGAGCTCGTTCTCGACGATCGCCGACGGAATCACGGCGATGCCGAGCCCCTCGACCGCCATGTGGATGACGGTGGCGAGCGAAGCCGAAGCGTGCAAGCGAATTGGCGGCAGCTCCGGCCGATCGAACACCTCGCGCACGACTTCGTAGGGCCGCGTCTTGCGCGGGAAGGTGATGATCGGGAACCGCGCAAGCTCGGCCGGGGTCACCGGGCCCTTGCCGAGTCCGAGCGAGGGGCTCGCAAGGAAGCCGATCGGATAGTCGGCGAGCACGCGGTTGTGCACCCCGGAGGCCGATAGCGGCCCCACGACGAAGGCAAGCTCGATCTCCTGCGCAAGCAGGCGCGCGGTGAGGTTCGGCGTGATGTCGACTTCGATCTCCAGTGACAGGTTCGGATAGACCTCGTTCACGCTCTTCACCAGCCGCGGCAGCCAAGTGTGCACGATGGTTTCGGCGACGCCGAGCCGCATAACGCCGCGCATGGCGGAGCGATCGCCGACCTCTGCCATCATCGCGGCGCGCAAGCCGATCAGCTTTTCCGCATAGACCATCATCTGCCGGCCGCTCGGCGTTGGCGAAGCCACGCGATGATCGCGGTTGAGGAGCTTCACGCCCATCTCGCGCTCGAGCTGGGCGATGCGCTGGGAGATCGCCGGCTGGGTGGTGTTGAGCCGCGCCGCAGCGCCGCGGAAGCTGCCGAGCTTCACGACCCAGAGGAACGTTTCGATCGATCTGAAGTCCAGCATTGAAGGGAATTTCCCGATCGATAAATCAGCTTTATCGATATTGATTAGAAACGACGATTAGACTTTATAGCACGCTTGGTGTTGGCTGTCCTTGTCGAGTTTATAGGCAGGTCGATCAAATGACTGTTTTGGTGGCAGCGCAGCAAACTGAAACGCCCGACACCCTCCCGAGCCGTCAGGCCCGGCTCGGCTACCGTGGCGGCCAGGTCGGCTCCACCGCCGGTATCGCCCCCGGCTTCGTCCAGGGCAATCTGGCGATCCTCCCGGCGGAATACGCCAGCGCCTTTCATCGCTTCTGCCAGCTCAATCCGAAACCGTGCCCGATCATCGGCATGTCCGATGTCGGCAGTCCGCACATCCCCGCGTTAGGGGCCGATCTCGACATCCGCACTGACGTGCCGCGCTATCGCGTCTGGCGCGACGGCGAGGTGGTCGACGAGCCGACCGACGTATCCAGCTATTGGCGCGATGATCTCGTGACCTTCGTGCTCGGCTGCTCGTTTTCCTTCGAAGAGGCGCTGCTCGATGAGGGCATGCCGATCCGGCACATCGAGCACAATGTGCGGGTGCCGATGTATCGTACCAACATCGCCTGCGGCGAGGCCGGCCCGTTCGCCGGCCCCATGGTGGTGTCGATGCGTCCGTTCAAGCCGGCGGACGCGATCCGCGCGGTGCAGATCACCTCGCGCTATCCCGCCGTGCACGGCGCGCCCGTGCATCTCGGCCATCCGCACCTCATCGGCATCAAGGACATCGCCAAGCCCGACTACGGCGATCCGGTGCCGGTCGCCGATGACGAGATCCCGGTGTTCTGGGCCTGCGGCGTGACGCCGCAATCGGTCATCAATGCCGCCAAGCTTCCGTTCGCGATCACGCATTCGCCGGGACTGATGCTGGTGACGGATCTGAAGAACAGGAACATGGCCGTGATTTAGTGGGCAGCGATTGCCGCTTCTTCAGGCTTTACCGCATCAATCAATCGTTTCATTCGATCACCCGGAATTTAGTAACAGGGGACTTTGCCATGACGATCACTCGCCGCGACGTGCTGTTAGGTGCCACCGCCACTGCTGCGCTGGTGCCGTTCGCTGCACGCGCACAGACCTCGGAAGTGGTGATCGGCGTCATCTATCCGTTTTCCGGCGGCAGCGCGCAGCAGGGCGTCGATGCCCAGAAGGCCTATGAGACCGCGCTCGAGGTCATCAACAAGGATGCCGATTTCGACTTGCCGCTGGCGAAGGGCGAGGGCCTGCCGGGCCTCGGCGGCGCAAAAGTCCGCCTCGTATTCGCCGACCATCAGGCCGATCCGCAGAAGGGGCGCGCCGAGGCCGAGCGCCTGATCACCCAGGAGAAGGTCTGCGCCATCATCGGCACCTATCAGAGCGCGGTCGCGGTGACCGTCAGCCAGATCTGCGAACGCTACCAGGTCCCGTTCGTGTCCGCCGACAATTCCTCGCCGAGCCTGCATCGCCGCGGCCTCAAATATTATTTCCGTGCCGCCCCGCACGACGAGATGTACTCGGCCGCGATGTTCGACTTCTTCGATGCCATGAAGAAGAAGGGCACCAAGATCGAGACGCTGTCGCTGTTCCACGAGGACACCATCTTTGGCACCGACTCCGGCAACGCCCAGGCCAAGATCGCCGGCGAGCGCGGCTACAAGATCGTCTCCGACATCAAGTACCGCGCCAACTCGCCGTCGCTGTCGGCCGAAGTGCAGCAGCTCAAGACCGCCAATGCCGACGTGCTGATGCCCTCGAGCTACACCACCGACGGCATCCTCCTCGTCAAGACCATGGCTGAGCTCGGCTACAAACCGAACGCGATCGTGGCGCAGGACGCCGGCTTCTCCGAGAAGGCGCTCTATGACGCGGTCGGCGACAAGCTCGAAGGTGTGATCTCCCGCGGCACCTTCTCGCTCGACCTCGCGCAGAAGCGCCCGATGGTCGGCAAGATCAACGAGATGTTCAAGGCCAAGTCGGGCAAGGACTTCAATGATCTCACCTCGCGCCAGTTCATGGGCCTGATCATCCTGGCGGACGCGATCAACCGCGCCAAGTCGACCGACGGCGAGAAGATCCGCGACGCGCTTGCCGCGACCGACATCCCGGGCGAGCAGACCATCATGCCCTGGAAGCGCGTCAAGTTCGACGAGATGGGCCAGAACAACGACGCCGACCCGGTGCTCCTCCAATATGTCGGCGGCAAGTTCGTCACCGTCTTCCCGCCGCAGGCCGCGATCGCCGAAGCGATCTGGCCGATGAAGTAAGTGGCGAGATATCTCCCAGCGTCGTCCCGGACAAGCGCAGCGAAGCGGAGCGCAGATCCGGGACCCATAACCACAGGCAGGCGTTTCTGCGAAGATCGGCTGTCGTTCATCCCATCGATGGATTCGTGGTTATGGGTCCGGGCTTTCGCCAGGACGACATCGGAGTAACGCAGGAGCAGAGGCGCAACAACGGTGACAGCCCAAGCCATTATCCAGAGTCTCGCGAGCGGCCTCCTGATGGGGCTGCTCTACGGGCTGATCGCCGTCGGTCTCGCGCTGATCTTCGGCCTGATGGACGTCGTGAACTTCGCCCATGGCGAGTTCCTGATGATCGCGATGTACGCGACCTTCTTCCTGTTCGCGTTCTTCGCGATCGACCCCTTGCTGTCGGCGCCGCTGGTCGCTGCCGCGCTCTTCGTCTTCGGGGCGGTGGTCTACCTATTGATAGTACGCTTTGCCATGCGTGCCAAAGCGAACGCCGGCATGGTGCAGATCTTCTCGACCTTCGGCCTTGCCATCGTCATGCGCGGGCTCGCGCAGTTCTTCTTCACGCCGGACTACCGCAGCATTCCGCAGTCCTGGCTCGGCGGCAAGACGGTGTCGGTCGCCGGTATCTTCCTGCCGGAGCCGCAGCTCATCGGCGCGCTGGTCTCGATCGCAGCCTTTGCCGGCCTCTACTTCTTCATCAACCGCACCGATTTCGGCCGCGCGCTTGAGGCGACTCGTGAAGATCCCGGCGCGGTCGCGCTTGTCGGCATCGACAAGAACCGCGTGTTCGCGCTGGGCTGGGGCCTTGGGGCCGCGCTGGTTGGTCTCGCCGGCGCGATCATGGCGGTGTTCTTCTACATCTATCCCGACGTCGGCGCGTCCTTTGCGCTGATCGCCTATGTCACGGTCGCGCTCGGCGGCTTCGGCAGTGTGTTCGGCGCCTTCGCCGGCGGCATCATCGTCGGCCTCGTCGAAGCCGTCACGGCCTTGGTGCTGCCGCCGTCACTGAAATCGGTTGGCATCTACGCCGTCTACCTGCTCGTCGTCTTCATCCGGCCGCGCGGCCTGTTCGGGTCGATGTGATGGACAAGAGTTTCGCCGTGCGGCGCCGCCGCGACCTTCTCATCGCCGCTGTCCTCGCGGTCCTGGCAGGGCTCGCGCCATTGTTCGTGAAGGACGTCTATGTCCAGAACATTCTGATCCTGACCCTGATGTATGCGGCGCTGTCGCAGAGCTGGAACATCCTCTCCGGCTATTGCGGCCAAATATCGCTCGGCCACGCGCTCTATTTCGGCATCGGCGCCTACACGACCGAGCTCCTGTTCACCAAGTTCGGCGTGCTGCCCTGGTTCGGCATGCTCGGCGGCGGCGTGCTCGCCGCCATCATCGCGATGGCGCTGGGCTATCCTTTCTTCCGCCTGCGCGGCCATTACTTCGTGATCGCGACCATCGTCATCGCCGAGATCGGGCTGCTGCTGTTCCAGAACTGGGACTGGGCGGGCGCCGCGCTCGGCATCACCATTCCAGTCCGCGGTGACAGCTGGCTGAAATTCCAGTTCATGCGCAGCAAGCTGCCGTACTTCTATTTCGCGCTGGCGCTGTGCTGCCTCGCCTGGTTCGTCACCTGGTGGCTCGAAGACTCCAAATGGGGTTTCTGGTGGCGTGCGGTGAAGGACAATCCGGACGCCGCTGAAAGCCTCGGCGTCGTCGTATTCAATTCCAAGATGGGCGCGGCCGCGGTCTCCGCCTTCCTCGTCGCCATCGGTGGCGCCTTCTACGCGCAGTATCTCGCCTATATCGATCCCGAAAGCGTCATGGGCTTCCAGTTCTCGCTGCTGATGGCGTTGCCGGCCGTGCTCGGCGGCATCGGCACACTCTGGGGACCGGTGCTCGGCGCGGCCATCCTGATCCCGATGACGGAGCTGACGCGCTCCTATATCGGCGGCTCCGGGCGCGGCGTTGATCTCATCGTCTACGGCGCGCTGATCGTGCTGATCTCGCTGGCTCTGCCGCAAGGCCTGGTGAGCCTGTTCTCGCGCGCGAAGGCCAAGAACCATGTCAAGGGGGCCACACGATGACCGCGCTCCTGGAAACCCGCGGCGTCTGGCAGCGTTTTGGCGGCCTCGTCGCCAACAGCGACGTCTCGATCTTGGTCGGCCGCGGCGAGATCGTCGGGCTGATCGGTCCCAACGGCGCCGGCAAGTCGACGCTTTTCAATCTCATCGCCGGCGTGCTGCCGCCCACGCAAGGCTCGATCTGGTTCGACGGCGAAGACGTTACAAGGATGCCGGCGGCGGAGCGCTGCCAGCGCGGCGTCGGTCGCACCTTCCAGGTGGTGAAAAGCTTCGAGACCATGACGGTCATCGACAACGTCATCGTCGGGGCGCTGGTGCGCACCACGGTGATGCGGGAAGCGCGCCGCAAAGCGCATGAGGTCCTGGAGTTCACCGGCCTTGCCGCGCGTGCCGACGTGCTCGCAAGCGATCTCGTGCCGGCCGAGAAGCGCCGCCTCGAAGTCGCGCGCGCGCTCGCGACCGAACCGAAACTGCTCCTGCTCGACGAAGTCCTCACCGGCCTCACGCCGACCGAGGCGCAGACCGGCGTCGCGCTGGTGCGCAAGGTGCGCGATGCCGGCATCACCGTGTTGATGGTCGAGCATGTCATGGAGATCGTGATGCCGCTGGTCGACCGCGCCATCGTGCTCGACCTCGGCAAGGTGCTGGTCGAGGGCAAGCCCGCCGACGTCGTCCGCGATCCCAAGGTGATCAGCGCATATCTGGGAGATCGTCATGCTGTCAGTGCATGAAGTCACGACCTCCTATCAGGGCCTGGTCGCGATCTCCGCGGTCTCGATCGAGGTCAGCAAGGGCGAGATCGTCTGTGTCGCCGGCGCCAACGGCGCGGGCAAGTCGACGCTGCTGAAATCCATCGCCGGTGCCGAGCGCCCGCGCTCGGGCACCGTCACCTTCGACGGCAAGCGCCTCGACGGCATGGCGCAGCATCATATCACGGCCGCCGGCATCGCCTATGTGCCGGAGAACCGACGCCTGTTCCCCCGCCTGTCCGTGCGCGACAACCTTCGTCTCGGCAGCTATCTCTACCGCGGCGAGGCAGATCGCGAGGGGCCGCTCGATCTGGTCTTCAAACTGTTTCCCCGCTTGTCCGAACGCCTCGAGCAGCGCGCCGAGACGCTAAGCGGCGGTGAGCAGCAGATGCTCGCGATCGGCCGCGCGCTGATGACGCGCCCGCGGCTTCTGATGCTGGACGAGCCCTCGCAGGGCATCATGCCGAAGCTGGTCGACGAGATCTTCCAGGCCGTCCAGCGCATCCGCGATGCCGGCATGACCGTGCTGATCGTTGAGCAACGCATGGCCGAGTGCCTGGAGATCGCCGACCGCGCCTACATCCTGCAAACCGGCCGCGTGCTGATGCAGGGCCCGTCCGCGGAGATCAAGGGCAACCCGGACGTGCGCAAGGCGTATCTGGGGCTGTAGCCGCCGTCATTGCGAGCGCAGCGAAGCAATCCAGGCACGCGCACGCGACTTTCGCAGTGTCATCGCCCGCGAAAGCGGGCGATCCAGTACGCCGCGGCGGTGCGAGGAACGTTGGGCGTCTCTGGAATACTGGGTTCCCCGCTTTCGCGGGGAATGACAGTTGTGGGTGGGGACACGATCGCGCCCATAACAGTGGGCGTTAGTGATGCTGCCCATGCTCCGGCAGCGTCAGCCCGAACACCTTCACCAGATCCGTCACCTGCTCCGGCGACAGATAGCGCGGGTTCATCCCCCGCAGCAGCAGGTACAGCTTCGCCGTCTCTTCCAGTTCCTCCGTCGCGAACACCGCGGCTTCCAGTGTGTCGCCGGCGACCACCGGGCCGTGATTGGCGAGCAGCACTGACGAATATTTCCCTGCCAGTCCCTTGATCGCATCCGCGACCGCCGGATCGCCGGGCCGGTAATAGGGCACGAGCGCGGTGGCGCCGCATTTCATCAAATAATAGGCGGTCATCGGCGGCAGCGCGGCGCGCGGGTCGATCTCGGGTAGCATTGAGAGCGCGACCGAGTGTGTCGAGTGCAGATGTACGATCGCGCGCGCGGTCCCGCGCGTGTCATAGAGCGCGGTGTGCAGTGGAACTTCCTTGGTCGGTGCATCGCCGGAGATGAGCCGCCCCCGCTCATCCAGCCGCGATAGCCGCGCCGGATCGAGGAAACCGAGCGAGGCATTGGTCGGCGTCACCAGCCAGCCGCCGTCAGGAAGCTTGACGCTGATATTGCCGGAGGAGCCCGGTGTCAGTCCGCGCTCGAACAAAGAGCGTCCGAAGCGGCAGATATCCTCGCGAAGCCGTGTTTCGTTGCTCATGGCCGTCATGCCTGCTTGTCTCATGCTTTGGCAGCGCGGCCAAGCCGTGATATTCGGTTTGCCAAGCCGCCCACCAAAGCCGGCCATCGGGGAACGTTCCAGAGGATCAGCTGCATGTCCGCCTCCACGTCACAAAATCAGCGCGTCGCCGTCATCGGGCTCGGCTCGATGGGCTTTGGCATGGCGACCTCGCTGAAACGCGCTGGGCTTGCCGTCACCGGCTGCGACGTTTCGGCGGACGCCGTGGCGCGCTTCGTCAGGGATGGCGGTGCGGGCGCCCAAACGCCGGCGGAGGCAGCCAAAGGCGCCGACATCGTCGTCAGCGTCGTCGTCAACGCCGCGCAGACCGAGGCCATCCTGTTCGGCAAGGACGGCGCCGCCGAGACCATGCCGAAGGACAGCGTCTTTATATCCTCCGCGACCATGGATCCTGACGTGGCGCGGCGCCTGGCAAAGCAGTTGGAGGCGACCGGCCGGCATTATCTGGACGCGCCGATCTCCGGCGGGGCGCAGCGCGCCGCGCAAGGCGAGCTGACAATTCTCGCCTCCGGCAGTCCCGCAGCCTTTGCAAAGGCGCGGCCCGCGCTCGATGCGATGGCTGCAAAGCTCTACGAGCTCGGCGATGCCGCAGGCCAAGGCGCCGCCTTCAAGATGATCAACCAGCTTCTCGCCGGCGTGCACATCGCTGCCGCCTCCGAGGCAATGGCGTTCGCGGCCAAGCAGGGCCTCGACATCCGCAAGGTCTATGAGGTGATCACGGCCTCCGCCGGCAATTCCTGGATGTTCGAGAACCGCATGCCGCATGTCCTCGACGGCGACTATACGCCGCGCAGCGCGGTCGAGATCTTCGTCAAGGATCTCGGCATCATCCAGGACATGGCGCGGAGCGCCAGATTCCCGGTGCCGGTCTCCGCCGCGGCGCTCCAGATGTTCCTGATGACGGCCGCTGCCGGCATGGGCCGCGACGACGATGCGTCGGTAGCGCGGATGTACGCCCAGGTCACCGGCGTGAAGCTGCCCGGCGACAAGTAAGCAAGAGGACTCCAATGCCGCGTTTTGCCGCCAATCTCTCGATGATGTTCACCGAGGTGCCGTTCCTCGACCGTTTTGATGCCGCTGCGCAAGCCGGCTTCACCGCCGTCGAATTCCTCTTTCCTTACGAGCATCCGGCCGAGGCGGTCGGCGAGCGGCTCAAGCGCAACGGTCTGACGCAGGCCCTGTTCAACCTGCCGCCAGGCGACTGGAATGCCGGCGAGAAGGGCTTTGCAGCGCTTCCGGCACGTTTCGCCGATCTCAAGCAGAGCCTCGAGACGGCGCTGCCCTACGCCAAGGCGACCGGCGTCAAGCGTCTGCACCTGATGGCCGGTATCGCCAATCGCGGCGATCGCCTCGCGATCGAGGCCTTCTACAAATCGGTGGCGTGGGCTGCAGAATTCTTCGGGCCGCACGGCATCGACATCGTGATCGAGCCGATCAACTCGCGCAACGTGCCCGGCTATTTCCTCAACGACTTCGGCTTCGCGCGCGACGTGGTCCAGGAGTTGAGACTCCCCAACCTGAAGCTCCAGTTCGACATCTATCACTGTCAGATCATCCATGGCGACGTGACGATGCGGTTGCGCGAGATGATGCCGATCATCGGCCACATCCAGATCGCCAGCATTCCCTCACGCAACGAGCCCGACGGCGAGGAGCTGAACTATCCGTTCCTGTTCACTGAACTCGACCGGCTGGGCTATCCCGGTTTTGTCGGCTGCGAATACAATCCACGCGGCAAGACCACCGATGGCCTCGCCTGGTTCAAGCCGTATGCGGGAGTGAAGCCGTGACCCTTGCGCTGGGCTGCATCGCCGACGACTACACCGGCGCCTCGGACCTCGCCAACACGCTGACTCGCGCGGGCCTGCGGACGGTGCAGACCATCGGCGTGCCTGCCGATGACCTGGCGCTGCCCGAGGTCGACGCCGTCGTGGTGTCGCTGAAGAGCCGATCGATCGAGGCGGGTCTTGCCGTATCGCGCTCGCGCGCGGCGGAGACATGGCTGCGGGGCCGCGGCGCGCGGCACGTGCTGTTCAAGATCTGCTCGACCTTCGATTCCACCGATGCCGGCAATATCGGACCGGTGATGGATGCGTTGCGCGCCGACTGCGGCGAAGCAGGCGTGCTGGTGACACCCGCCTTTCCGGAGACCGGGCGCACGGTCTACCAGGGCAACCTGTTCGTCGCCGCCGTGCCGTTGAACGAGAGCCCGCTGAAGGATCATCCGCTCAATCCGATGCACGATTCCAACCTGGTGCGGGTGCTGGCGCGCCAGAGCAAGACGCAAGTCGGTCTCGTCGACCTAGCGACGGTCACGCGCGGCGCGGATGCCGTGCGGGCGCGGCTTGCCGAGCTATCGGGCAAGGGCATTGGCGCTGCGATCATCGACGCCGTGTTCGATCGCGACCTCGAGACCATCGGCCTCGTCGCCGCCGAGCATCGGCTGTCGGTCGGCGCCTCCGGCATGGGCCTCGGGCTGGCGCGCGCGCTGGTTTCGACAGGCAAGGTCAAGTCGACCGCAGCCGGTGGCAAAGCGGGCGCCGCGGTCGGGGGACCCGCGGCCTGCCTTGCCGGAAGCTGCTCGCAGGCGACGCTCCAGCAGATCGCTCGGGCCGAAGCGGTCATGCCCGTTCTGCATCTCGACCCGGACCGTATTTTTGCGGGCAGGGAAGAGTCCGAGCGCGCACTCGCCTGGGCGAAGCCGCGGCTCACGGGTGGCCCGGTGCTGATCGCCTCGAGCGCCACGCCGGAAGCCGTCGCCGCGGTGCAGGCGCGTCACGGCCGCGATGCGGTCGGGCATGCCATCGAGCAAGCCATGGCCGACATCGCCGAGGGCCTGGTGCAGGCGGGCGTGCGGCGCTTGATTGTCGCAGGCGGCGAGACATCCGGTGCGGTGGTCGACCGGTTGAGGATTCCCGGATTTCTCGTGGGGGTGGAAATTGCCGCGGGCGTGCCGGTGTTGCGCGCAGTCGGCGCTGAGGCAGGCGACATGGTGCTCGCACTGAAGTCAGGCAACTTCGGCGGGCCGGAGTTTTTCTCCGACGCGCTTAGGCTCATGCGCTGAGCGCAGAGCGCTCTTAGCCCCTCGTTCACTTCTTTCGGCTTCGGTAGTCGTACGGAGTCGTAGTTAACATTTGCGCAGGTGCTCTGCGGTTTGATGTCGGCGCTGCTCCCTTTGGTTGATTCGTAAAATTCCCCGACGCGCGGCCGCGCCAGCACAACGAGACCCGATTATGTTCTCAAAGATCTCCATTCGCGCCAAGATCATCAGCGTCGTGGCGTTCCTGCTGGTCGCGATGACGGGCATGGGCCTGCTCGCTGTCATGAAAATGCGGTCGATGAACGCGAATACGGTCGACATTACCACGAGCTGGATGCCCAGCGTGCGCGTCATTGGCGATCTCCGTGCCGGCGTCATTACTTACCGGAACGTGATCCGTGAGCACATGTTGTCGGAGACGCTGGAGGAGAAGCTCGCGGCGGAGAAGACGCTCGCGTCGGTGGTCGAGGCCAATACCAAATTCCGCAAGACCTATGAGACGATGATCACCTCGCCCGAGGAGCGCGCTCTCTACGATCAGTGGTCCAAGACCTGGGAAGAGTACAAGAAAGGCACCCAGCAAGTCATGGCGCTGTCGCGTCAGGAGGCCGGCAAGATCCCGCACGAGGCGCATGAGCTGAACACCAAGACGGTCAATAAGATTGGGCTTGAAGCCGACGCCATCCTGGCCAAGGACATCGAGCTGAACACCAAGGGGGGCGACCAGGCCGCCGCGGATGCCGCCGATACCTATTACAACGCCTTTATCCTCGTCGCGATCATCCTGGGCGCTGCGGTCCTGTCGGGCATCGGCGTCAGCTTCTACCTCGTCCACGACGTCTCCAGCGGCATCAACTCGATCACCGACCCGATGCAGGCGCTCGGCAAGGGCGACCTGACCGCGAAAGTCCCGCATCGCGGCGAGAAGACCGAGATCGGCGCCATGGCCGACGTGCTCCAGGTCTTCAAGGAGGCGTTGATCGCCAAGAAGGCGGCCGACGAGGCCGCCGCGCGCGACGCCGAAGCCAAGATCGAGCGCGGCCGCCGCGTCGACAACATCACCCGCGAGTTCGAGTCGATGATCGGCGAGATCGTCCAGACCGTGTCGTCGGCCTCGACCCAGCTCGAAGCCTCGGCCTCGACGCTGACCTCGACCGCCGACCGCTCGCAGAAGATGGCGACCACGGTTGCGGCGGCCTCGGAAGAAGCCTCCACCAACGTGCAGTCGGTGGCATCAGCAACCGAGGAGATGGCCTCGTCGGTGGGCGAGATCAGCCGCCAGGTGCAGGAATCGGCGCGGATGGCGGGCGATGCCGTCGGCCAGGCACGCGCCACCACCGATCGCGTCAGCGAGCTCTCGAAGGCAGCCTCCCGCATCGGCGACGTGGTCGAGCTGATCAACACCATCGCCGGCCAGACCAACCTCCTGGCGCTGAACGCGACCATCGAGGCGGCACGCGCCGGTGAAGCCGGCCGCGGTTTTGCGGTGGTGGCCTCCGAAGTGAAGGCGCTCGCCGAGCAGACCGCGAAGGCGACCGGTGAAATCGGCCAGCAGATCGCCGGCATCCAGGCGGCGACCAACGACTCGGTCGGCGCCATCAAGGAGATCTCCTCGACGATCGAGCGTCTGTCGGAAATCTCCTCGGCCATCGCTGCCGCGGTGGAAGAGCAGGGCGCCGCGACCCAGGAGATCGCCCGCAACGTGCAGCAGGCGGCGCAAGGCACCCAGCAGGTCTCCTCCAACATCACCGACGTGCAGCGCGGCGCGACCGAGACCGGGACAGCGTCCTCGCAGGTGCTGTCGGCGGCGCAGATGCTGTCGAACGACTCGAGCCGGCTGAAGACCGAGGTCAGCAAGTTCCTGACCAACGTCCGCGCGGCGTAACACTCGACGTCGCGACCCACAATCTCCAACGTCGTCCTCCAACGTCGTCCCGGCGAAGCCCGGGACCCAACCACAGGACGTGGTTTGGCAAAGACTCGGGGTTGCCAGCTCGCGCCGCAACCGCTCCCTGGGGTTATGGGTCCCGGCCTTCGCCGGGACGACTCCGAGATAGTTTGCCCGTCCCCCTGCATAGCTGGAATGCGATTTCGCGCTGCGATAGCAGGGAAGTGACTGCATATGACGCGCCTTCGTTGGCCATTTGGTTGCAGTTCGGGTAAATCGGCCGAGGAACCCGTGGGGGCGCGTTCCCTGTCCCCCTGATTTGGAAATGTCTGGCGAATGATTGCTCTGGTCCGCATTGCCCTGAGCCGGCCCTACACGTTTGTCGTGCTCGCGCTTCTGCTGCTGATCATCGGCCCGCTCGCGGCGCTGCGGACGCCGACCGACATCTTCCCCGACATCCGCATTCCCGTGATCGGCGTGGTCTGGCAGTACACCGGCCTGCCACCGGACCAGATGTCCGGCCGCATCACCACCCCGTTCCAGCGCGCGCTGACGACCACCGTCAACGACATCGAGCACATCGTCGCCAATTCCTATAACGGCTTTGGCATCATCAAGATCTTCTTCCAGCCCAACGTCGACATCCGCACCGCTAATGCCCAGGTCACCGCGATCTCGCAGACGCTGCTCAAGCAGATGCCGCCGGGCGCAACACCGCCGTTGATCCTGAACTATTCGGCGTCCACCGTACCGATCATCCAGGTGGCGCTGTCGGGCGAGGGGCTTACCGAGCAGAACCTCGCCGATATCGGCATCAACCAGCTCCGCACGCCGCTGGTCACCGTGCCCGGCGCGGCGATCCCGTATCCATTCGGCGGCAAGCAGCGCCAGGTCCAGATCGATCTCAATCCGACCGCGCTGCAGGCGCGCGCGCTCTCGGGCCAGGACGTCGCCAACGCGCTCGCCGCCCAGAACCTGATCACGCCGGTCGGCACCCAGAAGATCGGCGAGTTCGAATACAACATCCAGCTCAACAACTCGCCGCTCAAGATGGACGAGCTCGGCAATCTGCCGATCAAGACGGTCAACGGCGCGATGGTCTATGTGCGCGATGTCGCGACCGTGCGCGACGGCAATCCGCCGCAGACCAACATCGTCCACGTCGACGGCAACCGCTCGGTGCTGATGATGGTGCTGAAGGCGGGCGCGACTTCGACGCTCGACATCATCTCGGGCATCAAGCAGAAGGTGATCGACGTCAAGGATCAGATGCCAGATGCGCTGAAGATCGGCTTCATCGGCGATCAGTCGGTGTTCGTGCGCGGCGCGATTCAAGGCGTCGCCTTCGAAGGCGTGATCGCGGCGCTGCTCACCAGCGTCATGATCCTCCTGTTCCTCGGCAGCTGGCGCTCGACCATCATCATCGCGGTCTCGATCCCGCTGTCGGTGCTTGGCGCGATCATCATGCTCTCGGCGATTGGCGAGACGCTCAACATCATGACGCTCGGTGGTCTCGCGCTTGCGGTCGGCATCCTCGTCGACGACGCCACCGTGACCATCGAGAACATCAATTACCACCTTGAGCAGGGCAAGCCGGTCGAGCAGTCGATCCTCGACGGCGCCAACCAGATCGTGACGCCGGCCTTCGTCTCGCTGCTCTGCATCTGCATCGTGTTCGTGCCGATGTTCTTCCTCACCGGCGTCGCGCGCTTCCTGTTCGTGCCGATGGCCGAAGCCGTGATGTTCGCGATGATCTGGTCGTTCATCCTGTCGCGCACGCTGGTGCCGACCATGGCGAACTACCTCTTGCAGGCGCATGTCCATCACGAGGGCGCGCCGCCGAAGTCGCGCAATCCCCTGGTGTGGTTCCAGCGCGGTTTCGAGGCGCGGTTCGAGCGCATTCGCGGCGGCTATCGCGGCCTCCTCGGCCTCGCACTCGCGCACCGCGCGGTGTTCGTGATCGGATTCCTCTGCGTGGTCGGATCGTCCTTTGCGCTGGTGCCGTTCCTCGGGCGCAACTTCTTCCCCGCGGTCGATGCCGGCAACATCCTGATGCATGTCCGCACCCAGGTCGGCACCCGCGTCGAGGAAACCGCCAACCAGCTCGCCGATGTGCAGAAGGCGGTCCGCAAGCTGATCCCGGGTGAGATCGAGACCATGACCGACAACATCGGCATGCCGATCTCCGGCATCAACATGACCTACAACAACACCGGCGTGATCGGCCCGCAGGATGGCGACATCCAGATCAAGCTGAAGGAGGGCCACAAGCCGACCGACGAGCACGTGCGGCTGCTGCGCGAGCAATTGCCGCGGCTGTTTCCCGGCATCAGCTTCGCCTTCCTGCCGGCCGACATCGTCAGCCAGATCCTGAACTTCGGCGCGCCGGCGCCGATCGACCTCCAGATCCGCGGCGCCAATCTCGACGCCAACTTCGCCTATGCCAACAAGCTGCTGGCGAAGGTGCGCAGGATTCCCGGTGTCGCCGATGCGCGCATCCAGCAGTCGCCGAACAACCCGACCTTCAACATCGATGTCGACCGCACCCGCGCGCAATATGTCGGCCTGACCGAGCGCGACGTCACCAACAGCCTCGTGGTCAATCTCGCGGGCTCGTCGCAGGTCGCGCCGACCTATTATCTCAATCCGGATAACGGCGTGTCCTACTCCATCGTGATGCAGACGCCGCAATATCAGATCGACTCGCTCAGCGCGCTGCAGACGCTGCCGATCACGGCCAGCGGCAATTCGCAGTCGCCGATCCTCGGCGGCATCGCCGACATCAAGCGCTCGACGTCGAGCGCGGTGGTGTCGCAATACGACATCCAGTCGATGGTGCAGATTTTTGCGACCACGCAGGGCCGCGATCTCGGCGCGGTCGCCGCCGACATTCGCCAGGTGATTGCCGATACGGCCAAGGAGGTGCCGAAGGGCTCCTCGGTCGTGCTGCTCGGTCAGGTGCAGACCATGAACAGCGCCTTCACCGGCCTGTTGTTCGGCCTGCTCGGGGCCGTCGTGCTGATCTACTTCCTGATCGTCGTGAACTTCCAGTCCTGGTCCGATCCCTTCGTGATCATCACTGCGCTGCCGGCCGCGCTCGCCGGCATCATCTGGATGCTCTTCACGACCGAAACCACGCTATCGGTGCCGGCGCTCACCGGCGCCATCATGTGCATGGGTGTTGCCACCGCCAACAGCGTGCTCGTGATCTCTTTCGCCCGCGAGCGCTACGAGGAACTCGGCGATCCCGTCGCGGCCGCGCTCGAAGCCGGCTTCGTCCGGTTCCGCCCGGTGCTGATGACGGCGCTCGCCATGATCATCGGCATGGCGCCGATGGCCTTAGGGCTAGGCGAGGGCGGCGAGCAGAATGCGCCACTTGGCCGCGCCGTGATCGGTGGCCTGATCTTTGCAACTTTCGCCACGCTGATGTTTGTTCCCGTGGTGTTCAGCATGGTACACAAGAAACAAGGCGCCAAAGCCGCCGCCCCATTGGAGACTCCGCATGTCGCCCACTGAACCCCGCTCGCCGGCGTCGCACCGGAAACTGGGCATCTTCGGCGTGGTGGCTCTGATTGCGGCAGGCCTCGTGGTGGGCACCGGCATCCGCGCCCGCGAGGAACAGGGCTCCAAGCTGAAGGAATGGACCGATGACCAGGCCGTTCCCAGCGTCGCGGTGACCCTGCCCAATGCCAGGGGCCTCAACGCCACCATCGATCTGCCGGGCCGGCTGGAGGCCTACTACCGCGCCCCGATCTTCGCCCGCGTCTCGGGCTATCTGAAGAGCTGGAGCGCCGACATCGGCGCTCGCGTCAAGGCAGGGCAGGTGATCGCCGAGATCGAGGCGCCCGACCTCGACCAGCAGCTCTTGCAGGCCCGCGCCGACCTCGCCAGCCAGCAGGCCAGCGCAAGGCTGTCGGAAGCGACCTTGAACCGGCGCAAGACGCTGGTCGCCTCCAACTTCGTCTCCGCGCAGGAAATCGACGAGCGCACTGCGGACCTCTCTAACAAGAACGCTGCCGTCCACTCGGGCCAGGCCAATGTCGAGCGGCTGGAAGCGCTGGCTGGCTACAAGAAGATCACCGCACCCTTCGATGGCGTTGTCACGGCGCGCGACACCGACGTCGGCGCGCTGATCAACGCCGGCGGCGGCTCGGGCCCGGCGATGTTCGTGATCTCTGACATCACCAAGCTGCGCGTCTACGTCAACGTGCCGCAGAATTACGTGCCGGCGATCAAGATCGGTGCCAAGGCCACCATCGCCCTGCCGGAGTACCCGAACCGGACCTTCCAGGCCACGGTGGAAGCCTCCTCGCAGGCCGTCGACGTCGCCTCAGGCACCACGCGCATGCAGCTCGGGCTCGACAATTCGAGCGGCGAGCTGATGCCCGGCGGCTATGCCAGCGTGAAGCTGAGCCTGCAGCGCGATTCCGCGCCGCTCAGCATTCCCGCCAGCGCCCTGATCTTCAACAGCAATGGCCTGCGGGTCGCGACCGTCGGCCCCGACGACAAGGTGTTGTTCAAGACCGTAACGATCGCGCGCGATCTCGGCCGCGAGATCGAGCTCGCCTCAGGGATCGCCCCGGACGACCGCATCATCACGGCCCCGCCGGACGGCCTCTCCGACGGCGATCAGGTCCGTGTCGTCGGCGCCGGCGCCAAGGGCAAGCCGGCCACCGCGTCGGAGAAGCAGGCGCCGAGGAGCTGAGGTTTCTTCACCTCGCCCCGCTTGCGGGGAGAGGTCGGAATGCGCGCGGAGCGCGGATTCCGGGTGAGGGGGACTCTCCGCGAGTCCAGCTCTCACTGTGTTTGAGGCGGC
>NZ_LUUB01000131.1:0-20837 GCF_001641635.1 Bradyrhizobium centrolobii | reverse complement strand
CCGTCGGTAGCCATCGTGATCTCGCCGAGCGAGCCGACCGGTGTGCGGTCCATATTGAGCAGATGCGCCAGCGTCGCGCTGTCGCTGGCGCCGATGCGAGCCAGCGTGCGCCGGTCGTCTTCGGTGCGCAGCATGACCACACCGTGCTCGACATCGCCGCCGCGGCCATAGAGCACCGTGAAGCTCTCGACCTTGCCCTTGCCTGAGGCTCCAGTAACGAACTCCGGCACCGCGCGCTTGTTGCGGTCGGCCTCGGCCTGCACGCTGGTGTCCTGCGCCAGCGGCGCGCGCGGCGGCGTCTTCGACACCACCAGCGCGTGGTGCTTGGTGACGAAACCGCCCTGGCCATAGAGCAGGCCGAGCTTGGCGCCGTCGCGCAGGCGGCGCACCATCGCGCAGGCCGCATGCGTCATGTAAGTGTTGAGCGGCGCGCCGAAGAAGGTGAGGCCGCCGTTCACGGTCGGCTGTATGTCGGCGCCCAGGCCCAGCGTCCGCCGCGCCATCTTGGGTACGCAGGGGAAGCAGCTATAGAGCTCGATCGCGTCGAACTTTCTGCCGTCGCCGCCGGCGAGATCCATCGCCGCTTTCAGTACCGCATTCTGCGGATGGCTTTCGTAGAACTGGTCGCGCAGGAGATAGTCGCGCGGCTCCTCCGCCGAGGCGCCGCCGAGCGGATAGACCAGCCGGCTTTCGTCAATGCCCGCAGCGCGCGCCTTGGCAAGGCTGGCGAGCAGCAGCGCGCCGCCCATGTTGACGGTGGGATTGGCGACCATCAGCTTCGTGTACGGCCAGGCGATTAGCCGGTTGTCCGCAGTCGCTGTTGTGATCTCGTCCGGCGCAAACCGCCGCTTCAGCCAGGCGTTGGGATTGTGCGCGGCGGCTTCCGAATAGCGCGACCACAACGTTCCTGACTCGGCCATCGCCTCGCGTGGCGTCTGCCCCCAATGCGCCGAGGAGGCCGCCTCATAGAAGGGATAGACCGTAACGGGACGGAACACGCCGAGCTTCACCGCCAAGGGCTTCTGGAATGCCGCGCCGCGCTTCGGCTCCTCGACATCATGGGCGAACGGCGTCCATGGTAACTTCGCGCCAGCGCGCTCGGCCTTGGTCGCGGTCGATTGCGCTTCGGCGCCGCAGACTGCAGCCACGCTGCATTCGCCGCGCGCGATGCGCTGCGCGGCCTCGTGGATATAGCGGATCGGGCTCTCGCCGCCGACCGGGCCGTAGTAGCAATGCGCCGGTTGAATGCCGAGCCGCTGCGCCAGCAGCCTTTCCGGATCGCGATAGCGCCAGCTCAGGAAGTTGACGACGTCGAGCGACTGCACCTCGCCAAGCAGCTTCGCGCCAGCGTCCGCTTCCGCGCGCCGCAGCGCCTGCTCCAAGAGATCGAGGGGTTCGAGGCCCTCGGTGATCCCCTTGGGACGATCGATGATCTCGCCAATGCCGACGATGACGGGGATGCGGTCTTCGGGGATTTTGTTCTTGTCTGTCATGCTTCAATTCACGGTGTCAGTTGTTTCGTCATTGCGAGCAAAGCGAAGCAATCCAGAGTCTTTCCGCAGGACACAGCCTGGATTGCTTCGCTTCGCTCGCAATGACGGGGGGTGGCTACTCTGCCACCAGCGCATTCATGTGCTCGACGGCTTCGGCAAACTCTTCCTTGAACTCCTGCACCACGGCGCCGGCCGACTTCACGCTGTCGATCAGGCCGACGCCCTGGCCGACGAAATAGCTGACGAGATCGCGCGCCCTTTCGTTGCCGGCCGCGGCCGCGCGGTCGATCGAGTTGAAGGCGTCGCGGCTGATGATGCTTTGCAGCGGCATCGGCAGAGCGCCCGGGCTCTCCGGCGCGCGATCCCAGGCGTCCGTCCACACCGAGCGGAGCTGACGCGCCGGTTTTCCCGTGCGGCCCTTCGAGCGCACCGCATCGCGCGAGGACGCCGCGATCATCTTCTCGCGAAAGATCTCGGTGGTCTCGGCCTCGACGGTTGCGAGCCATACCGAGCCGGTCCAGACGCCGGCCGCGCCCATCGCCATGCAGGCCGCCATCTGCCGTCCGGTCATGATGCCGCCGGCCGCCAGCACCGGCACGTCGCGGACCTTTTTGATCGCCTTGATCACCTCCGGCACCAGCACCATGGTCGAGACCTCGCCGCAATGGCCGCCGGCCTCGGTGCCCTGCACGACGAGGATGTCGACGCCGGCCGCGACCTGGCGCAATGCATGCTCCTTGGCGCCAACGAGCGCGGCGACCGGCACGCCATGCGTCTTGCCCATCTCGATCATCGCCTTCGGCGGCACGCCCAGCGCATTGGCGATCAGCCGGATTGGATGGCCGAAGGAGACCTCAAGCAGCTCCAGCGCCGTCCTGGCATCGAACGGCTGCGGCTGGTTGTCGGCAACGCTCGTCGTGGTCAGCTCGATGTCGTACTTCTTCAGGAGATCGCGCGTGTAGTCGCGATGCGCCTGCGGCACGCGCGCCTCCAGGCTCTTCCAGGTGACGTCCTTCTCGCCCGCGGTCGAGATGTTTTCCGGGATCAGCACGTCGATGCCATAGGGCTTGCCGTCGGCGTGCTCGTCGATCCATTTCAGCTCGCGTTCGAGAGTCTCCGGCGTGTGGACGGTGGCGCCGAGCACGCCAAAGCCTCCCGCGCGGCTGACGGCGGCGACGACGTCGCGGCAATGGCTGAAGGCGAGCAGCGGGAATTCGATGCCCAGCATGTCGCAAATCGGCGATTTCATGGTCCTCTCCCGGCGACCTTCGCGTTGCTGTTGTTTTGCTTTCCTTGGGCGAAGGCCGTTCGACGCTAGCCCATCGTCACCTGTAATGCCAAGCCGAATCCCGGAGCGCATCTTGCGTGCAGGCGTCACGCGGCGGATAACGCATTCCGCTGCACAAAATAAGCAGACCAGAGCCTGACGATTTATCTCTTGCGCTTTCGCTGACCCGATAGAATGCTGTCGCACAACAACAGCAATAACGAGGGAGCGCCAACCGATGTCGTCAGCGCAGTCGAGTCCCGTCGAGCGCCATGCAACCGAAGCCTACGACGTGATCGTCGTCGGCGCCGGCTTTGCCGGCATGTACATGCTGCATCGTCTGCGCGGGCTCGGCTTCTCGGCGCGGGTCTTTGAACAGGGAGGTGGCGTCGGCGGCACCTGGTACTGGAACCGCTATCCCGGCGCGCGCTGCGACGTCGAGAGTATGCAGTATTCCTACTCGTTCTCCGAGGAGCTGCAGCAGGAGTGGGACTGGAGCGAGCGCTACGCGCCGCAGCCGGAGATTTTGAAATACGCCAACCACGTCGCCGACCGTTTCGACCTGCGCCGCGACATCCAGTTCAATACTCGCGTCGAGCGGGCCGTGTTCGACGAGCGCTCGAATAGTTGGTCGGTGACGACATCCGACGGCAAGACGGTCGAAGCCAAATTCGTCGTGCTCGCCACCGGCTGCCTCTCGAATGCGCGCAAGCCGGACATCAATGGCCTCGAAAATTTCAAAGGCCCAGTCTACCACACCGGCAACTGGCCGCATGAGCCGGTCGACTTCACGGGCTTGCGCGTCGGCCTCATCGGCACGGGTTCATCCGGCATCCAGTCGGCGCCGATCATTGCCGAGCAGGCTAAGCACCTTACCGTGTTTCAGCGCACTGCGAATTTCTCGATTCCCGCTCGCAACGGCGCGCTGACCGACGAGGAGCGCAATACGTTCCGCAAGAACTATCCGGAAATCCGTCGCTTCGCGCGCGAGGTCGCGCGCAACGGCATCTATGCGGTGCAGCCCGATGGCGGCGCGCTTGATGACGATGCGGATGCCCGGCGCGCCAAGTATGAGGCGCGGTGGGAGCGCGGCGGACTCACCTTCATGTATGTCTACAACAATCTCGGCCTCGATCGGACCGCGAACGACACCGCCGCCGATTTCGTGCGCGGCAGGATCGCCGAGATCGTGAGGGATCCCGAAATCGCAAAGCTGCTCCAGCCGAACAGCCATCCGATCGGCACCAAGCGCATCTGCATCGACACGGACTATTTCGCGACCTTCAACCGGCCGAACGTGTCGCTGGTCGACATCAAGAGCAACCCGATTGAGGAGATCACCGCAAATGCCGTGCGTGTCGCGGGGACGGACCATGACATCGATGCGCTGGTGCTCGCGACAGGCTTCGACGCCATGACCGGATCGGTCGCGAAGATCGACATTCGCGGCCGCCGCGGGCAGACGCTGAACCAGAAATGGGCGGAGGGTCCAAAGACCTATCTCGGCCTGATGAGCGCGGGCTTTCCGAATCTCTTCATCATCACCGGGCCAGGCAGCCCGTCGGTGCTGTCGAACATGATCGTGTCGATCGAGCAGCACGTCGACTGGATCGCCGACTGCCTCATCCATATGCGCAAGCACAGCCTCGCTACGATGGAGGCGGGCAGGGCGGCAGAGGACAAGTGGGTCGCCCACGTCAACGAGGTGGCCCACGGTACGCTCTATCCGCAGGCCAATTCCTGGTACATGGGCGCCAACATCCCCGGCAAGCCGCGCATCTTCATGCCCTATATCGGCGGCGTCGGCGTCTACCGGCAGATCTGCAACGACGTCGCGGCAAAGGGATACGAGGGGTTCGTGATCGAGCGGGCAGAGCAGCCGCGCAGGCTGGTGACGGGCTAGCGCATGTACTCGTAAACGCCCTGCGTCTGCTTTGACGCGTAGATCGGAAAACGTTCGCTCGTTCTGAACTTTACCGCTTTTGACCCCGAAGCGGAAGTTGCGATTGGTACGAACGATTCGGGCGTGCTGTCTCGGTTCATGGTATGATTCGCATCTCACGCAGCGTCGTGAATAGGTCGAAGAAGCTTTCATCGGTCGCCTGATAGTCAGGGAAACCTAATCGACGACTCTTGCTCATATCGGTGACGACCTCGATTGGCCGGCCAAGGTCCGCATCGGTGTGCCACACAGACGCCAGCCGGTTGAGATCCGGTTCTGCCAGATGATGCTTTCGGGCGATGTCGGACCAGATCGGGCCGGCGTCGCCCATCTGCCCCTCAAGCGGACGCCCCTCGCCCGGAAATGCGGCCGGCTGCAGTCCGAACCAATCTGCCAAACGCCCCCACATCCACTTCCACCGGAACACGTCCCCGTTGACAACATTGAAAGCCTGATTACGGGCGGCATCTGTCGTGGCCGCCCATTCCAGATGTCTGGCCAGCAGTCTGGCGTCCGTCATATCCGTTAGCGCGTTCCACTGGGTTGCAGAGCCGGGAAACAGAAACGGCCGTCGGGTCTCGCGGCAGATCGTGGCATACGCTGCGAGCGTCGTGCCCAGGTTCATCGCGTTGCCAACGGCATAGCCTATGATCGTATGCGGCCGGTGAATACTCCAGGTAAAGCCGTCACGTTTCGCCGCAGCGAACACTTCGTCTTCCTGCGCGTAATAGAAGTTCTCGACATCAAGCCGAGGTTGGTCCTCCCGAAACGGCGTCGCGATCAAGCTGCTTTGGCCATAGGCTTCGAACGGCCCAAGATAGTGCTTAAGGCCAGTCACGAGTGCGACGTGCCTGACCGAGCCGGTAGACGACAATGCATCCAGCAAGTTGCGCACCATAGCAGAATTGACAAGGATATTCTCTGCTTCGGTTTTGTGTCTCAGCCACGTGCTGAAGAAGACGTGCGTGGGACGCGCAGCGCGCAGCGCAGAACGGAGAGACGCCGGATCCAACAGATCAGCGGTGATCGGCAACATACCGGCGATGTCAATTCGCGGCCTACGTGCCAGCCCATACACCGGCCACCCCCGCTCTCGGAGATGTCGGGCAAGATTGTTGCCTACTATGCCGGTTGCTCCTGCGACAAGTGCAGAACTTTCCATCTTCGGACCCTTGTGATTCAGTCGAGATAGGCGCCGATTGAGCGCGAGCAATCCGAATCCCTATTTCGTGATGTTGCCAGGTCCGTCAGTTTTTGGCCCAAAGTGGTCCCGGATTGTCCGCTCTCGCGCCGCTGTTGGGGTCTAAGCGGGCGTGAGCCCCGAAGGCTCATCTTGGTTTTATGAATACACGCCGCCCTAGCTCGCAGAATCGCAACCCACTGCTCGCTGGAAATATCCGGAAACAGACTGCGCCGATGCAGAAGACTTCGGCGCAGGGTCGGACGAAGCGTAATTATTCGGTAAGTCGCCTCCTCTACAACGATCGCGCGCAGACGCGAAATGACTATCTGGAATGGAGAGTGCGATGGCTTGGTTCAACAACATGTCTGTTGGGCGCAAGCTGTTGCTCACTTTTTCGGCAGTCGTTCTGCTGGTGGTCGTGCTCGGCGCCTTCGCGCTGACATCGCTCTCCAACCTGCATGGCGCTGCGCGCGAGCTGTCCGGAAACTGGCTCCCGAGCGTCGACAAGGCCCGCGGGCTGCAATACCAGATCGCTCGGATCCGGACCAATCAGCTGTCGGTGCTGATGGCGAAGGAGGGCGATCGCGAGGAGATCCGCGAGACGCTGCGCAAGATCGAGCAGACCGTGACCGACAGCCTCAGATCCTATGAGGCGCTGGTGACCTCACCGGAAGAGCAGGCGGCACTCAAGCGCCTCAGCGGGCACTACGCCGCCTTCCTGGAAACGGACAGGGCGCTGGATATGCTGGGCAGCAATCCCGAAGGGGCCAGGGAAGCTTTCTTCGCCGGCAGAAACCAGTTTCGCGAGCTGCTCGAGGACGCCGACAAGCTCGTGAAGGTCAACACCGACGGCGCCGGCCGTTCGGTTGCCACGGCGGAATGGACCTACGATAACGCACGAGCCGTCATCACGATCGTGCTGCTGGTCATGGTGACGCTTGCGGCGGCGGCCGGCTTCGTGCTGCGCTCGGCGATCGCCAGGCCCCTGCTTGCGCTCGACAAGGCGATGAGGCGCCTCGCGGAGAACGACACCACGACCGAGGTGCCTGCGACGGCGCGGCGCGACGAGGTCGGCGCCATGGCCCGCGCGGTGCTCGTGTTCAAGGAAGGCATGATCGCCGCGGAGCAGATGCGCGCGCGTCGGGAGGAGGAGCGCCAGGCGAAGGAGCGGCATGCCGCCTATATCATGGGGCTGGCGCAGGAGTTCGACGTGGCGGCGAGCTCTGCCATCGGCGGTGTGGCCGATGCGGCGAGCCGCATGCAGGCGACCGCGGACGGCCTGTCATCCACGGTCGGCCAGACCGGCCAGCAGGCCATGACGGTGGCGGCGGCCGCGCAGCAGGCCTCGGCCAACGTGCAGACGGTGGCCTCCGCCGCCGAGGAGCTGACCTCCTCGATCCACGAGATTTCCCGGCAGGTCTCGCTCGCCTCGCAGGTCAGCCACAAGGCGGTGGACCAGGCCAACCGCACCAACGACATCGTCGGCGGGCTTCAGCAGGCGGCGCGCCGCATCGGCGAGGTGATCGACCTGATCAACCAGATCGCCAGCCAGACGAACCTGCTCGCGCTGAACGCGACCATCGAGGCCGCGCGGGCGGGCGATGCCGGCAGGGGCTTTGCCGTCGTCGCCAACGAGGTGAAGAGCCTCGCCGCCCAGACCTCGCGCGCGACCGACGAGATCAGCCAGCAGATCGCCTCGGTGCAGCAGGCGACCGCGCAGGCGGTCGACGCGATTACCGCGATCGGCGGCACCATCCAGGAGATCAGCCAGATCTCCACCACGGTCGCTTCCGCGGTGGAAGAGCAGGGCGCGGCGACGCAGGCCATCGCCCGCAGCGCCGAGCAGGCCTCCGCAGGCACCGGCACCGTGACGAAGAACATCGAAGGGGTGAGCCAGTCGGCGCGCTCAGGCGGCGGAGCTGCGCAGGAGGTGCTGTCTGCGGCCACCTCGCTGTCGCGCGAGGCGCAAGCGATGCGTTCTCTGGTCCAGGACTTCCTCGGGAAGGTCAAGGCTGCATGACCGGGCCGTGAGGTCCGCGCCTCGCGCAGACCGGGCGGGCCTTGCCATCTGCCATTTGCGGGCTAGTTAAGCGGGACGTGTCTCGCGCCGGAGCCAATTGCATGACCGATACCCCCGCCTACGTGCCGCCCAAAGTCTGGACCCGGAATAAGGAGAATGGCGGGCAGTTCGCCAGCATCAACCGCCCGATCGCCGGCCCCACCCACGACAAGGAGCTCCCGGTCGGCCGCCATCCGCTCCAGCTCTATTCGCTGGCGACGCCGAACGGGGTGAAGGTCACGGTGATGCTGGAGGAGCTTCTGGCGCTCGGCCATAAGGGGGCCGAATATGACGCTTGGCTCATCAGGATCGGCAACGGCGACCAGTTCGGCAGTGGTTTTGTCGCGATCAATCCGAACTCGAAAATCCCCGCGCTGATGGACCGCTCCGGGCCGGAGCCGATCCGGGTGTTCGAGTCCGGCTCGATCCTGCTCTACCTCGCCGAGAAGTTCGGCGCCTTCCTGCCGAAGGACATCAAGACCCGCACCGAAGCGATGTCCTGGCTGTTCTGGCAGATGGGGAGCGCGCCCTATCTCGGCGGCGGCTTCGGCCACTTCTACGCCTATGCGCCCAGCAAGATCGAATATGCCATCGACCGCTTTGCGATGGAGACCAAGCGCCAGCTCGACGTGCTCGACCGGCGGCTCGCCGACAATGAGTACCTTGCGGGCAACGAGTATACGATCGCCGACATCGCGGTGTGGCCGTGGTATGGCGCGCTCGCCAAGGGGCTGGTCTATGGCGCGGGCGAATTCCTCTCCGTGCAGGACTACAAGAATGTGCAGCGCTGGACCGACCAGATCGCAAAACGCCCTGCGGTGAAGCGCGGGCGCATGGTCAATCGCGTCTCCGGCGATCCCGCAAGCCAATTGCATGAGCGCCACGACGCCAGCGACTTCGACACGAAGACGCAGGACAAGATCGAGGCCGCGGCGGCGTCGTAGGTGGTGCTCCTCTTACCTCGCCCCGCTTGCGGGGAAGGTCGCATCGCATCGAAGATGCGATGCGGGTGAGGGGGACTCTCCGCGACTCTAACTGCCACCGTTTTCCCTGAAGCAGCCCCTCACCCCAACCCTCTCCCCGTGAAGAACGGGGAGAGGGAGCGCACTTTCGCCGTGGCTTGGGCCTTTACTTACCCTTCGTACCCTCCGCTGCCGGAAACACCACGCGATCGTCGGTGCGGCAGTAGCGGTCGGCGAACATGCGGCCGATCGGGTGGAAGCGGTCCATGTGCACCCGCATGGCTTTCGGGTCCCACAGCTCATCGCGGATGTAGAAGTGGATGCCTTCGCCCATGATGAGCTGACGGTCGCCGTTGACGTCGATCGTCTTCCAGATCTTGCACTCCATCGCCCAGGGCGTGTCGGCGAGCCGCGGCACGGCGATCGTCTTTGATGGCGCGAGCCTCAAGCCGAGATGGCCGGGCTCGCCGATCTCCGGCGGGAAGTCGCCGCTAGACTCGTGCATCGCGCGCGCCAGCGCTTCATCGGCAATGTTGACCACGAATTCGCCGGTCGCCTGGATGTTGGTCAGCGTGTCCTTCTCCCGGCCGTCCGGCCGCCGGTTGACCGCGAACATGCACAGCGGCGGATCCTCGCAGAACGCGTTGAAGAAGCTGAACGGCGCCGCGTTGACCACACCGGTCGGCCCGAGCGACGTCACCCACGCGATCGGCCGCGGCAGCACGAAGGAAGTCAGCACCTTGTAGCGTTCACGCGGCGTCAGTTCGCTGGCGGCGTAGTCCATGATGGCTCCGTTGCTTTCTTCGCCTCTCCCGGCCGGATCGCCGCAGGCGATCCGGGTGAGCGGAACTCTCAGCGAGTCCCACTCCCATCGTCCGTGTGGAAATAGCCCCTCACACCAACCCTCTCCCCGTAAGAACGGGGAGAGGGAGAGGAGGGACCTCGGCTCACGCCATGCTCAGCTCGTGCCGTCCCACCACCATCCAGTGCACCTCGTCCGGACCGTCGGCGAAGCGGAGGTGGCGTACGTCCTGATACATCTCGGCGAGCGGGGTCCAGTGTGAGATGCCGGTGGCGCCGTGCATCTGGATCGCCTGGTCGATGATCTTGCAGGCACGCTCCGGCACCATGGCCTTGACCATGGAGACCCAGACGCGGGCTTCCTTGTTGCCGAGCACGTCCATGGCCTTCGCCGCCTTCAGCACCATCAGCCGCATCGCCTCGATCTCGCAGCGGGCCTGCGCGATGATCTGCATGTTGCCGCCGAGATGGGCGATCTTCTTGCCGAAGGCTTCGCGGGTGAGGCCACGCTGCACCATCAGGTCGAGCGCCTTCTCGGCCTTGCCGATGGTGCGCATGCAGTGATGGATGCGCCCGGGTCCGAGGCGGAGCTGCGAGATCTCGAAGCCGCGGCCTTCGCCGAGCAGCATGTTCTCCTTCGGCACGCGCACATTGTTGAAGCGCATGTGCATGTGGCCGCGCGGGGCGTGGTCCTGGCCGAACACGTACATGGGCCCGAGCACCTCGACGCCCGGCGTGTCGCGCGGCACCAGGATCTGCGACTGCTGCTTGCTCGGCGCCGCATCCGGATTGGTCTTCACCATCACGATGAGGATCTTGCAGCGGGGGTCGCCGAGACCGGAGATGTAGTACTTCTCGCCGTTGATGACCCATTCGTCGCCGACGAGTTTTGCGGTCGTCGAAATGTTTTTGGCGTCAGAGGAAGCGACATTGGGCTCGGTCATGACATAGGCGGAGCGGATCTCGCCGTTGAGCAGCGGCTTCAGCCACTTCTCCTTCTGCTCCTTGGTGCCGACGCGCTCCAGCACTTCCATGTTGCCGGTGTCGGGCGCCGAGCAGTTCATCGTCTCGGACGCCAGCGGGCTCTTGCCGAGCTCGGCCGCGATATAGGCGTAGTCGAGATTCTTCAGGCCCTGGCCGGTCTCGTCATCGGGCAGGAAGAAATTCCACAAACCTTCCTTCTTGGCCTTGTTCTTCGCGACCTCGAGCACCTCGAGCTGCTTCGGGGTGAAGCTCCAGCGGTCTTCCTTGGTCTCGCCGGCCTTGGCGAACTCGATCGACATCGGATCGACGGTGTCGCGGATGAACTTCTTGACGTGATCATAGAGTGGCCGCACTTGGTCCGACATCCGCAAGTCGTTGAGCTCATCACCGGGGTTGAGCGTGTAGTTGGTGGTGCGGGGAATGTAGGTGTGTTTCATTGTTCCTCCCGTTTCGCTGAGATCGCGTTGGGCGGGAGAATAGTCGCAGCGCGGCGAAAGCGCGAGCGCGCATTTTTCACGCGAGCCATGCCATGCGATGGAATATCGCGAGGGCGTTTGAAATGTTGTTTGAACGGCGTATCGGGCGAGCCATCTCACCAACGTCGTCCCGGACAAGCGCAGCGAAGCGGAGCGCAGATCCGGGACCTATAACCCCCAGGGAGAAGTTGGGCGAAGACTCGTGGTTACCAACTTCGCGCCACAACTCCTCCTGGGGTAATGGGTCCCGGCCTTCGCCGGGACGACACCAGTTGTGTGGCTAACTCATCCCAGCCGGTGCATCGCGCAGATCTTGTTGCCGTCGAGGTCGCGCAAATATGCAAGGTAGAGCTTGCCGCCCGGGCCCTGGCGGATGCCGGGCGGATCCTCGCAGGTCTTGCCGCCACCGGCGATGCCGGCCGCATGCCACGCGTCGACTTGCTCCGGCGAGGTGCAGGCAAAACCGATGGTGCTGCCATTCGCAGCCGTCGCCGGCTCACCGTTGATCGGCTTCGACACCGAGAACACGCCGGTCTTGGTGATGTAGAAGATCCGATGGCCGTCGACCCTGGCCGGCCTCACGTCGAGCGTGCCGAGCAGCTTGTCGTAGAACGCTTTGGCCTTGTCGAGGTCGTTGGTACCGACCATCACGTGTGAAAACATGTTTGCCCCCTTTTGGACTTATGAACTCAAAGGTTCGTAGCCCGGATGGAGCGAAGCGAAATCCGGGTTCGTTCGACTTCGACAGTCCCGGATTGCGCTTCGCTCCATCCGGGCCACGAGCTTGAAAACTCAAAACGCGGTATAGCCGCCATCGATCACGAACGTATCCGCCGTGTGATAGGACGACGCCTTGCTCATCAGATAAACGGCGATGCCGCCGAAATCGCTGGCCTCGCCGAAGCGGCGCTGAGGAATCCGCGGCATCACGTTGGCGACGAACTTTTCGTTGGCCATGATGCCGGCGGTCATGTCGCTCTTGATCCAGCCGGGCAGGATCGCATTCGCGGTGACACCGTGGCGCGCAAGCTCGACGCCGAGCGCGCGCACCAGCGCGTTGATGGCGGCCTTGGTCGCGGCATAGTGCTCGTTGCGGGCGGTGCCGAAGATCGAGGCGAGGCTCGATGTCGCGACCAGACGGCCGAAGGGATCGCCGGCATTGGCGCGGTCGGTCATGTGCTTCGCGGCGGCCTGGAACGCGTGGAACACGCCGTCGAGATTGGTCGCGAACATCGTGCGCCATTCCTCCTCGGTGCGCTCGATGAAGGAGCGCCGGCCGCCGCCGCCGATGCCGGCATTGGCGAAGCAGCCGTCGACCCGGCCGAACGTATCGAGCGTGGCCTTCATCGCGGCATTGACGGAGGCCGGATCGGTGACGTCGCAGACGCGGGTGTCGACCTTGCCGGGCAGGCCCGCCATGCTCGCGGCAGCGTTTCTGTTCTTGTCAGGATTGCGGCCCCAGATCGAAACGTCGCAGCCCTGGCCGGCGAGCGCCTGTGCGATGCCGAGCCCGATACCGCCGTTGCCGCCGGTGATCACGGCCACACGGCCGGAGAGATCAAAAAGGTTCATGGCGCGTTTCCTGTTTTTGGCACGCCCGCGCGCCAGCCTGTGCGCGCAAGATTGTGCGATACGACGACAAGGTATGTTCGGACCACCATGGACAAGGCTACGACAAAAATCAAATATGCGCCCCGGCAAAAGTAATTCCGGTCTGCGAAACATCGCAGGCCGCAACTGACGAGGAAACGATGCAGTTCAAACACGTCACGCTCGAATTCGACGGACCGGTGGCCGTCCTGAAGCTCGACCACCAGGAGGTCATGAACGCTGTCTCGATGGACATGCTGGGCGGCTTGTCGGATGCGCTCGATGCGATCGAGGACAAGCGGGACGAGGTGCGCTGCCTGGTGCTGACGGGGGCGGGGCGGGCGTTCTGCACCGGCGCGAATCTGCAGGGTCGCAACAACCAGACACAGGGTCGCAGCAATGCCGGCCAGTCGCTGGAGATCGGCTTCCATCCCTTCCTGCGCCGCTTGCGCCGGCTGCATTGCCCGATCGTGACCGCTGTGAACGGCCCGGCCGCGGGCGCAGGCATGAGCTTTGCGCTGATGGGCGACATGATCCTGTGCGCGCGCTCGTCCTATTTCCTGCAAGCCTTCCGCCGCATCGGCCTCGTGCCGGATTGCGGCTCGACCTGGCTCTTGCCGCGGCTGATCGGCAAGGCGCGTTCGGTCGAATTGTCGCTGATGGGCGAGCGGCTGCCGGCCGAGAAGGCGCTGGAATGGGGCCTCGTCAACCGCGTCTACGATGACGGCGTGCTGATGGAGGAGGCGATGAAGCTCGCGCGGGATCTCGCCAGCGGCCCGACGGTGGCGCTCTCGCTGATCCGCAAGCTTTATTGGGACAGCGAGGAAAACTCCTTCGAGGAACAGCTCAACCTCGAATATGAATCGCAGCGCATCGCGGGCTCCACTGCGGACTTCAAGGAAGGCGTCACGGCGTTCCTCGAGAAGCGTCCTGCGCAGTTCAAAGGCAAATGATCGAGGCGGAGCTTTCCCGCAGCGTCGTGCGCTGGTGCCCGGGCGCAACCGGCGTCGCCGGCGCGGCAAAACTGTCCGGCGGCGCCAGCCAGGAAACCTGGCGCTTCGACATCGTGCATCCCGATGGGTCGATCGGCGCGATTCTGCGCCGCGCGCCGAAGGGTTATGGCGCGGCACCGACGCGCGCGGCGGGTCTTGCCGCCGAGGCGAGGTTGATGCAGCTCGCCTTTGAAGCCGGCGTGCCGTCGCCGCGCGTGATGCATGTGCTAGTACCTGAGGACGATCTCGGCACAGGCTTCATCATGCAGCGGGTCGAGGGGGAGACCATCGCGCGCAAGATCCTGCGCGATGACGAATTCGCCGCGGCGCGGCCGCTTCTCGCACGGCAGATCGGCGGCGTGCTCGCCGGCCTGCACAAGCTGCCGCAGGACAAACTGCCCGAGCTGCGGCGCATGACGGCGGCGAAGGAGATCGACGAGTTCGAGCGCGACTATCGCAGCCTGAACTGGCCCAAGCCCGTGTTTGAACTCGCCCTGCGCTGGCTGCGCGACCACGATCCCGGACCGTCGGCCGAGGTGACGCTGGTTCATGGCGACTTCCGCAACGGCAATCTCATCATCGGCGCCGACGGCGTGCGGGCGGTGCTCGACTGGGAGCTCGCCCATCTCGGCGATCCCATGGAGGATCTCGGCTGGGTCTGCGTCAACTCCTGGCGCTTCGGCGAGATCGACAAGCCCGTCGGCGGTTTTGGCTCGCGCGAGGAGTTGTTCGCCGGCTACGAGGCCGCCGGCCGCAAGGTCGATTCCGCGCGCGTAAAATTCTGGGAAGTGATGGGCACGCTGCGCTGGGGCATCATGTGCGGCGGCATGATGCAGCGTTTTCGCGAGGGGCCCGACCATTCCATGGAGCGCGCCATGATCGGCCGCCGCGCTTCCGAGACCGAGATCGATCTGCTGCGGCTGCTTGCGCCGCGCGGGAGTTGACACATGCAGGACGAACCGACACCGATCGAACTGACCACGGCGGTCGCCGATTTCCTCCGCAACGACATCGCGCCGCTAATCTCCGGCCACCAGGCGTTCAAGCTGCGCGTCGCCATCAACATCCTTGATCTTGTGACGCGGCAGCTGACGCTGGAGGAGGGGAGCGACGCGAAGGAAGTCGAGCGACTGGGCGCGCTGCTCGGCTTGGACGACTCGGTCGCGGAGCTCAACCGCGCGCTCGCCGAACGCATCGCCAAGGGCGAAGTCGATCTCGCAACGCCGGGGCTCGCCGAGCACCTCTGGCAGACCACGATGGACAAGCTCGCTGTGGACCAGCCGAACTACGCCTCCTACAAGCGCGAGTTGTCGCGCAATTCGTAGGATGGGTAGAGCGAAGCGAAACCCATCATCGCACCATCGATGGGTTTGGCTGCGTTCTACCCATCCTACGTACTGTCTCTCCATTCGTCATTCCGGGGCGTCGCGCAGCGACGAACCCGGAATCCATTTATCCGCGGTCTCTGTGGCCCGATGGATTCCGGGCTCGCGCCCAAGTGGGTGCGCCCCGCAACGACGAGAGTGATTACCTCCCCAACCACTTCGGCGGCCGCTTCTCCGCAAACGCCTTCGGGCCTTCGATGTAGTCCTGCGACGCCACCATCGCCTTCACGGCCGGATATTCCCGCTGCTCCTCGATCGCCTGCTCCAGCGACACGGCGAGGCCCTTCTGGATGGTCTGCTTCGAGGCCCGGATCGACATCGGCGAGTTCTTGGTGATCATCTCCGCCCAGCGCAACGCAGCCGTGAGCGCTTCGCCCTGCGGCACCACCTCGTTGACGAAGCCGAGCTCAAGACCTTCCTTGGCGCTGACATGGCGCGCGGTGAGGATCATGTCCATGGCGCGCTTCAGCCCGATCTGCCGCGGCAGCCGGTGCAGGCCGCCGGCGAGTGCGGCGAGGCCGACGCGCGGCTCGGGCAGCGCAAACGTCGCATTCTCGGAGGCGATGATCAGGTCGCAAGCGAGCGCGATCTCGAAGCCGCCGCCCATGGCGACGCCGTTCACGGCAGCGATGATCGGTTTGTCGCAGTCGAAGCGCGAGGTGAGGCCGGCAAAGCCGCCCTTGTCCCAGCCGCGCTTTCCGCCTGCTGCCTGCCACTTCAGATCGTTGCCGGCGCAGAACGCCTTGTCGCCGGCGCCCGTGACGATCGCGACCCACTGCTCGGGATCGGCGGAGAAATCGTCGAACACCCTGTTGAGCTCGAAATGCGCATCGATGTGCAGCGCGTTGTAGACCTCGGGCCGGGATAGCGTGATGATCGTGATCGGCCCCTTGCGTTCCACTTTGGAAAATTTCAGCTCCATGGTCGCTCCCGCATTTTCTGTGGCAGAGAATATGGCGCGCATAGTAGCGCGCGCTTGCGGCTCAACACCATCGAATTGCGCAACGCGCCTTGCGCGCTTCACACGCCTTGGCTTGCTTGACTTGCGCGCGCACTTCTCACCTTAATCGTGCGAAGCAAAAACGCTCGTAGCGCCTTAACGCAAAACGACAAAATCATTCCGGGAGAGAACAGTGGATTTCTCATTGCCTGCCGATCTCGTCGCCTATCTCGGAGAGCTCGACCGTTTCATCGAACGCGAGATCAAGCCGCTGGAAGAGGCCGACGACAACATCCGCTTCTTTGACCACCGCCGCGAATGGGCGCGCACCGATTTCGAGAATGGCGGCCTGCCGCGCCACGAATGGGAGGCGCTGTTGCGCAAGGCGAAGGACCTCGCGGATGCAGCGGGTCACTTGCGCTTCCCGGTGCCGAAGCAATATGGCGGCAAGGACGGCTCCAACCTCTGGATGGCCGTGATCCGCGAGCACTTCGCCGCGAAGGGTCTCGGCCTGCACAACGACCTCCAGAACGAGCACTCCATCGTCGGGAACTTCCCCGTCGTCACGATGCTCGACCGCTACGGCCGCGACGACCAGAAGGCGATGATCGACGGCTCGATCAGGGGCAAGTACCGCATCACCTTTGGCCTCACCGAGCCGCATCACGGCTCGGATGCGACCCACATGGAGACGCGCGCGGTGCCCGCGACCCGCGACAGCGTCAAGGGCTGGATCGTCAACGGCGAGAAGATGTGGACGACCGGCATGCACGTCGCCACCCACTGCGCGCTGTTCGCGCGCACCAGCGGCAATGACGGCGACGCCCGCGGCATCACCTGCTTTCTGGTGCCGGCCAAGAGTCCCGGCGTGAAGGTTGAGGAGTATATGTGGACCTTCAACATGCCGACCGACCATCCCCGCGTCAGCTTCACCGACGTGTTCGTGCCGGAGGACGCGCTGTTCGGCGAGGTCGGCCGCGGACTGTCGCTCGCGCAATGCTTTGTGCATCAGAACCGCATCCGGCAGGCGGCGAGCTCGCTGGGAGCTGCGGTCTACTGCATCAACGAGAGCGTCAAATATGCGCGCGAGCGAAAACCGTTCGGCAAGGCGCTGGCCGAGAACCAGGCGATCCAGTTCCCGCTGGTTGAACTCGCCACGCAGGCCGAGATGCTGCGCCTCTTGATCCGCAAGACCGCCTGGGAGATGGACCAGCTCACCGAGGAGCAGATCGAGCGCACGCTCTCCGATCGCGTCTCCATGTGCAACTACTGGGCAAACCGCCTCTGCTGCGAATCCGCTGACCGCGCCATGCAGGTCCATGGCGGCATGGGCTACTCACGCCACAGGCCGTTCGAGCACATCTACCGGCATCACCGCCGCTACCGCATCACGGAGGGCAGCGAGGAGATCCAGATGCGCAAGGTGGCGGGATTTTTGTTCGGGTATATGGGGCCGGGGAAGCATTAGGCGTATCCCCCCGCAACGCATCGCGGCGTGTCATGCGCGACGATCCTCTCCCCGAGTCGTCCTGGCGAAAGCCAGGACCCATTACCCCAGGGAGTAGTTGAGGCGCGGGCTGGTAACCACGAGTCTTCGCCAAACCGCTCCCTGGGGTAATGGGTCCTGGATCTGCGATGCGCTTGTCAAGGACGACGTGAGGAGATTGACGCGGGCGCCCACCTCCAACTGTCGTCCCGGCTTTCGCCGGGACGACGAAGTGCTCGAGGCTAATTCACCCTTCGCTCCTTCCCCGCCCAGTACGGCTCGCGCAATTGCCGCCGCAAAATCTTGCCTGACGGATTGCGCGGCAACGCCGGCAGGAACTCGACGCTCTTCGGCGTCTTGTAGCCGGCGATGCGCTCGCGGGTGAAGTTGATGATGTCGGTGGCGGTCGCCTGCTTGCCGGGCTTCATCACTACGACGGCCTTCACGGCCTCGCCCCATTTGTCGTCGGGCACGCCGATCACGGCGGCTTCGGCGATGTCAGGATGATCGCACAGCGCGCTCTCGACCTCCGCGGGATAGATGTTCTCGCCGCCGGAGATGATCATGTCCTTGATGCGGTCGTGGATGTAGAGGTAGCCGTCCTCGTCCATGTAGCCGGCATCGCCGGTGCGCAGCCAGCCGTCGGAGCGCAGCGTCGAGGCGGTCGCCTCCGGCAGGTTCCAGTAGCCTGCCATGTTATGGTCGGAGCGCGTCGCGATTTCGCCGACCTGCCGCGGCGGCAGCGGCTTGCCGTCCGGATCGAGGATCGCGAGCTCCACACCTGCCAGAGCCTTCCCGGCCGAGCGCATCCGCTCGAGGCCCTCGATATGGTCCTCCGGCGGCAATGCAACGATGGTCCCGGTCGTCTCGGTCATGCCGTACAGTTGCACGAACCCGCATTTGAAGACATCGATGCATTCCTTCAGCAGCGCGGCCGGAATGGGGGAGGCACCGTAAAGCATGTATTTGAGCCGCGAGAAATCCATGGTCTTCGCGCGCGGCTGCCGTACGACGAACTGCATCGCAGCCGGCACCATGAAGAGCTTTGTAATGCCGAACTGCTCGAAGAAGTCGAGCACCTTGGTCGGATCGAACTCGCGTGCGATCACGCTGCGCGCACCGTGGCCAAGTCCCACCACGCCCCAGCCGGAACCGCCGATGTGGAAGATCGGCATCGCGACCAGCGACACGTCGTCGGTCGACCACTTGTTCCATTCCGGCGTGTCCTCGCCGCTTCCAGCCTGCAGCAGGCTGTTGAAGTTCGAATGCGACAGCATGGCGCCCTTCGGCTTGCCTGTGGTGCCGGAGGTGTAGAGCTGCATCGCGATGTCCTTTGGACTGATCGGCACCTTCGGATCGTCGCCGCTCTGCGCGTCGCGCCAGGCGGTGAAATCCTGCCATTCGGGTGCGCCGCCTTCGGTGGTGATGACGGTCCGGACGCCTGGAATCTTGTCCCGGATCTGGTGAACCAGCGTGATGAACTCCGGTCCCACGAACAGCACCGGCGCCTTGCAATCTCCGACAATGAACGCGACCTCAGGCCCCGCCAGTCGCCAGTTCACCGGCGCCATCACGATGCCAGCCTTGATCGCGCCCATCAGCAGCTCGAAATAGATGTCGCTGTTCTTGCCGAGATAGGCAATGCGATCGCCTTTCTTGACGCCCATCGCTACAAGCGCGTTGGCGACCTTGTTGGTCTTGACATCGAACTCGGCAAAGCTGGTGATGCGGCCCTCGAACTCGTAGGCGGTAGCGTTGCCGCGGCTCTTGGCGCGCTCGCGCACCATGTCGGCGAGATTCGCCAATGCTGTCGAAGCAGACATGTTTCTCCCGTGGTGTTCTGTTTTTATGGCGCGGAGTGTGGCGTCAACCGCGCGCAAAGACAATACGGGGGAGGAACGCCTCGCTCTCTCAACGATGTCGTCCCGGCGAAGGCCCATTGGCGCTAAATTAGGCTTGGGGTGCGGAATCGTTTGTGATTCCAAGATGGAATGACACACGAATCGCTTGTGAACCGCGACTGGGCGGGCGTGGTGGCCCGGCTTGGTGGGGCAGAAACACTCAATCGCACGGCACGGGAGACGAAGGCTTTCTTGCGTCCGCGCGAGATCAGATGCGCGGTGGATTTGCTGCGGCTGATCCTGGCCTATTGTCTGGGTGAGCGGGGATTGCGATTGACGGCGGCATGGGCGACATCAGTCGGCCTTGTCGACGTTTCCAATGTGGCTTTGCTGTATCGCTTGCGTCAGTGCGGGGATTGGCTGGCGCTGCTGGTGGGGCAGGCGCTTGCTGGCGCCGCCCCGAAGGCAAGCCAAGGTCGCCTGATCCGGATCATCGATGCCACGACGGTGCCGAAGAAAGGGGCTCAATGGCAGGAAGAAGAATGCGGTGTGGCGCATTCACAGCGCGTTCGATCTTCCGCAGGAACGTTTTGGCCACTTCGAACTGACGGATCAGCAGGAAGGCGAGACGCTCGACCGGATACCGGCGGTTGCAGGTGAGATCCGTCTTGCCGATCGGGCCTATTTGCAGCCGGCGCGCATGGCGCGGCTGATCCAGGCCGGCGCAGACTTCGTCATTCGGGCTGGTTGGAAGAGCGCGCGCTGGCTCGATTGCGAAGGCGGTGCGCTCGATCTCATCGCTGAACTGCGCAAATCCGCGAAACGAGGCCTGATCGATTGTCCGATTTGGCTCAAACCCAGGCGCGGCGCGCCGCTCGCCCTGCGTCTGGTCGCCGTCAAGAAGCCGACAGAGGCCGCTGCCGAGGCACGACGCAAAGCGCGCCGAACTGCACAGAAGGGAGGCCATCAGCTCTCCAAGCAAACGCTCGAGGCCGCCGATTGGGTCATCCTGGTGACCTCACTCGCCCCGGAAGAGTTCACCACCGATGATGTTCTCGCCCTCTACCGCTTGCGCTGGCGGATCGAGCTCGGCTTCAAGCGACTGAAGAGCCTGATTGGCCTGAAGGGGCCGCCGGGCACTGACGAACGGTCCGCCAGGCCGCACATCCTCGCTCATCTGCTGATCATTCTCTTGCTCGAGCCGCTTGTCGACGAACTCGAGGACTCTCCCCGCTGGGCGGACGCCGCCTGACCAGCCCAAGCGCGTGGCGATTGCTCCGCCAGCTCGTCGCCTCACTTCTGCAGGCGATCATTCCCCAGCCCACATTGGCTCGCCTTCACCGATCTGTCTTTGCTCTCCGCCGACACCTCCGCGAGCCACCGAGGAAAAAGCGGCGCTATCAAATGATGTTCCAACTACCTTAGCGCCGATGGGC
>NZ_LUUB01000130.1:1180-9041 GCF_001641635.1 Bradyrhizobium centrolobii | reverse complement strand
GGCCCAGGCCGTGTGAAAATCACGCAACTTGGGGCGCGCCGGCGCATTCGCGGCCGCCGAGCTTCCAATTCGGTGGGATCGCCCCCGGTCATCTCAGTGGCAGCCAGGAGCTTCATGTAGGCGCCGATTTGGTCGCGCAGGGGCCAGCCTCACGCCCGCATCGCCTCCAGCAATCCGGCTACGCCCACGATCATCATCACGCGCTTCATGTTGTAGGCGAGCACGTTGAGCGCCATCTCGGTGGCCACCTTTGGCAGCTTTTTCGTGAGAAAGTGCGTAGCTCCCATCCAACACTTCAACGTGCCGAACGGGTGCTCCGCTGTCTGACGGCGGACACCCATTGCATTGGGGTTGTGGTCGAGCCGATCCTGAACTTTCTCCAGAACGGCCTCGTGCTCCCAGCGTGAGATGCGGCGCTCAGTGCCTGTCGTGCACTGAGCTTTTAGCGCGCAGGTTTTGCAGGTGCCTGTCCAATAGCGGCGCAGTATCTTTCCATCCTCTACGTTCGTATAGTGATCAGTTAGCCGCTCGCCGGCGGGACAGCGATAAACATCGTCGGCGGCGACATAGACGAAGTCCTGTTTGCCGAACCGGCCAGCAGCTTTGGCGCCCGAAGTCATCGGCTTCGGCAACGTCACTGTGATGTCGGCTTCCTCGCAGGCCCGGATCTCCTCTCCATCGTAATAGCCGCGGTCTGCCACGGCTTCGAGCGTCTCGACAGCCATCTCGTCGCGCGCCTGCCTGGCCATGTTGGCGAGTTGGTGGCGATCGGTACCCACGTTCGTCACCTCGTGAGCCACGATGAGATGATGCTGGGTATCAACTGCAATCTGCACGTTATAGCCAACGATCCCGGTGTCCTTGCCACTTGTCGCCATCGACCGCGCGTCAGGATCAGTCAGCGAGATCTGCTTGTCCTCGCTCTTCATCATCTCCGTATTGATCGCGGTGAGCCGGACGATCTCCTCCTTGAGCTTCTCGATCTTGCCCTTCAACCGCTCAACCTTCGCCGCAGGCACCGCATCGCCGTGCCGATCGGCGGTCTCGAGCTGCGACAGATACCGGGCGATGCTCTCGTCGATCCGCTCCAGGCGCCGCTTCATCTTCGCCTCGGTGAAGTTCTTGTCCCGCGCATTGACGGCCTTGAACTTCGATCCATCGATGGCGACGCTCGCTGCAGCAAGCAGATCAAGCTTGCGGCACAGTGCGACGAACTCGCGGCAGACCTCACGAATGGCCTTGCCATTGTCCTTGCGGAAATCCGCGATGGTCTTGAAGTCCGGCGCCAACTGCCCGGTCAGCCAGATCATCTCGATATTGCGTTGGCATTCCCGTTCCAGGCGTCGGCTCGACGGCACGCGATTGAGGTAGCCGTAGATATAGAGCTTGAGCATCATGCCGGGATGGTAGCCGGGTCGCCCCGTCTCGAATGGCTGGACGCCAACGAAGCCGAGCTTATCCAGATCGAGCCCGTCGACGAACACATCGACCGCACGCACCGGATTGTCCTCGGTCACGTAGTCGTCGAGCAGCGCGGGGAACAACGTGCTCTGACCGCGATCAACCCCTTCCACGAATCCCGCCATCGCTCGTCCCACCGATTCATTGGAGAACAATAGCAGAGGCGGAGTTTTCACACGACCTGGGCCCTGAGCCGAACAACGCTTAAGCCGTTGCCATGTCAGCTGTCCGCAGCAGACCGGACATCGGTCCTCGCTCACCTCCACCGCCGCTTTTGACCCATTTCGGAAGTCGTGCCCCTTGATGGAAGAGCTGCGCTAATGCAGCCTAGTTGTTTGAGCAACACGCGGAGGCGGCGATGAACATAGGGCGGGTTTCGATCATCGCGATGGTTATGCTCGCGACCTTCGGCATCACAAGTGCGCAAGAAGCCGCCAAGCGTGCCGTTGCCGGACCGGTTTTGTCGAACACTGGTCATGATGCGGCCGCTTACGGCGCTGACGAGGGATATCCACTTGGCACATTGGCGACCGGCGCAGAGATGCGGCATCTCGTTGCGACCTATAGTCATTTTGACGAGCTGACACCCGCGCGTATCGTTGCACGTGCAGCCACATCCTGGTCGCTTCAGCGCGCAGCCGAGCCCGAGATTTACTACAGCTTCGACGGCGAACGCCGCACGATCGCGGATTATCTCGCCCGGCAGCCGACGACCGGACTGCTCCTCGCCAGGGACGACACTATTTTGTACGAACACTATCAATACGCGCGATCGGACCGCGATCGCTTTCTCTCCCGGTCGATGGCGAAGACCATCACTGCGATGCTGATCAGCATCGCTACAGCCGACGGTGTCATCAAATCGATCGACGACGACGTCGCGACCTACGTCACCGGGCTCGCAGGCACCGAGTACGGTAAGACCCCGATCCGCGCGCTGTTGCACATGTCCTCTGGTGTCGAGTTCAAGGAGGTCTATGATGGGCAGGACGATATTGCGCGCCTTGGCCGTGACCTGTTCGGTCGGCCCGGCAAGGCCCCCGTGGTCAGCGTCGCGCAGTTCAACACCCGAGTCGCGCCGCCCGATACGCGTTGGCACTACGCCAGTTCCGAGACCGAGATCCTCGGGCTCGTCCTGCGCGCTGTGACCGGCAAGCCAGTCGCTGACTATCTCAGTGAGAAGATTTGGCAGCGGATCGGCACGGAGGCCGACGCCTCGTGGGCGATCGACAGTACCGGCCAAGAGGTGACCTTCTGCTGCTTTAACGCCGTATTGCGCGACTACGCCCGTTTCGGACGCCTGCTCGCATATGATGGCGTATGGAACGGGGTGGAGGTCATACCACGGCAATGGTTGTTGGATACGACGACGGTGCGTTCGAGTGACGCCCACCTCGCGCCTGGCGTGGCGACAAAGTACTACGGTTATGGCTATCAGATCTGGCTGCTGCCCGGCACCGCGCGGCAGTTCGTGTTGCTCGGCATCCGTGGCCAAATGATCTTCGTCAATCCCGCAACCAAGCTGGTGATGGTACCCACGGCGGTGCGTCCCCAAGCGGTCGATAGGACTGCGTCAGCAGAGACGATAGCACTATGGCTGGCCGTGATGGACCAGCTAGGTCGCAACGCGCGATAAGCGCCCCATCTCGCGGCGAAGTGCAGGTCGAGATGTCGCCGATTGGCCTTTCTCCGACCTCGTGCCATGTCGGCTTCTGCGCCGCTATTCGGGGACAAGCGGACATCAATTCTGGCTCTTCTGACCGCCTCCGTCTGCTCGGCATCATCGTTGACCCCGCGAGCCTGATCCGGCTTGCCAGCGCAATTTTCATGATCCTTGGCGTCCTGACACGGACGTAGCCGCAGAAGATGATGCGGCCGCAGTCACTATGGCGTAACGTTGAAACGCCAGCGTCATCACACCAACTAGCCGACGACGCTTTCGCCATGTGAGAGGTCCAGCGATGCCCGCAGAGCATGATACGCGCGCGTTGGGTCGAACCGGCATCCATGTGCTGCCCTTGGGCATCGGCACGAGCAAGTGGCGGCGTGCCGATCGTGGGGCCGTGTTGGAAACATACCGGACCATTCATGATGCCGGGCCGTGCATGATCGACACGGCTGAGATCTATTTCTCGGAGCGCGTCGTGGGTGACTGCTTGCGCGCCGCTCCCGCCCATGCGGTGATAGCATCGAAATTCCTTCCCTTTCCGGGCCGAAGCTCTCCGCGCCGCCTGATGAGCGCGCTTGACGGCTCGCTCGCGCGCCTGGGTCTCAGGACAATCGATCTCTACTATGTCCATTATCCGCTGCCCTTCATCGACGTGGGAGTGTTCGCCGAAGGCCTCGTCGAAGCGGTGAAGTCCGGTAAGGCACGCGCGGTCGGCGTGGCAAACTTCAACGCGGACCAGATGCGCCGCATCGCCGATCACCTCGCAAGGGCCGGCGTTCCGCTCGCCGCCAATCAGGTCAACTACAGCCTGCTCCGACGAGCAGCGGAAACAAGTGGCGTACTCGAAGCCTGCCGTGAGCTCGATGTGGCACTGGTCGCGTATTTTCCCCTTGCGTCCGGCCGCCTTACGCAGCCATCGGATAGCATGGGCATAAAGCCACTGCTGATGTGTCTCGCCGATATTGCCCGAGTGCATGACGCCAGCATCAGCCAGGTCGCCCTGAACTGGCTATTGGCGCGCGACAGTCACGTAATTCCCATCCCAGGCGCGACCAAGCCTCATCACGCCAGGGCCAATCTCGATGCACTCGGTTGGCGCTTAAGTGAGACCGAGTTCGACGCGATCGACCGAGCCTCAGCAAGGACTGGAACATGAATCCAGCATCCATGGGGGTGGTCAAAAGTCTGGAGGCTAATCCCCGTCGACCGGCAGGTTCGTACGCAAAAAGCTCAGCTCGAAAAAAAATGAAAAAACCCACTTGGCACAGCATGGAGAGCTTCTACTCAGTGTCGGGTTCAGGGGCTAAAGCTGACCCTCTGCCTCCATCAGCCGAGGTCCCAGTATGCCGAGTAGGCCCGGGGAATTTCACCCCGAGCCACTCACAGATTCCGTACGTGAACCTCTCGATTCATACGGGCTCGTGCCATCGCATGAAGGCTGCCGCCTTCCATTGACGATCGGGTTCCTCCCATTGCTGGTTGACCCGATCCAATGGCGATGACCTACCCCCTTAACGGGCATTACCCCGCTTGAATCGCTAGTACGAGGCAGTCCGCCCCCTCTCTGGCGCATCGGTACTTTCGACCCTGCGGTTGTAGCCGCTTGTGTCTTTTCCCTGGCATCGCCGGCCAGGTTCTCACGTTCCATACGACAGCTTGGTCGAGCTTCGCGCCGCCTACATGCCGGATGTCGCTCGGGCAGTCTCAGGCATCCCCCGAGCTGATCCCGGAGGAAGGGTCACCCCCCGGTTCTGACATCGCCTAATCCGTTTTCGACACTTCTGCAGCGGTTCGCTTGCGCTCGCCTCTCTCGACCGTGCCTGCCGGGATCTTGTCCCGACGTTTCCGCAACGTTCACCACCACGGCTTTTGACTGCAGCAGCTTGCGGTGGCTTGAGATCAGCACCTGATTGCCGATCCCGAAGGGCCTCCTTCATCTCTCGTACAGTTGCGCATCGCCGCGTGGACTGGCGATGCTCATGACACAAGACCTATACCGGAAGTACGAGAGTAACGGCAGAGCCTCGACGCTTGTTCGTCAAGCGAACCTTCGCATGTTTCCGCCGCAACCCATCGCCTCGCCAAAGACTTCGAGGCAGCATCCATCCCGAGCGGGAGGCTTGGAATCCTGATCGCCAGCGTGTGGCTGCTTTCTCGCTAGAATGCCAAACACCTATTTTGGGTCGGGCTCTCGGCAGGCTGGCGGCTTCGGATTTCGGATAGGCTCGAAGCCTATGATCTGGCGCACTGCGATGAACACAAACTAAATTCGCCGTTCTCGCGTCATTCAGATTAAGGCCCCTAAGGTTTCGATGCTTTGTCCCACAAGGAAAATCCTCTCGTGGACACGCGAACTGAAGGAGATGACAATGAAGACTAAGTTAGTTGCTGCAGCGGCTTTGGTTGCATCGTTCGCTGCTCCCGCCTTCGCAGCCGATCAGTTCTATGTCGTGCAGGACGTTAAGACCAAGAAATGCACCGTCGTCGACAAGAAACCGACCGACTCGTCGATGACCGTTGTGAGCCAGGCCGGCGCTGTCTACAAGACTAGGGCCGAAGCGGAAGCTGGGATGAAGACCGTCAAGGTCTGTCCCTAGCAGTAAGGGGAAACATGGCGGTCCCATTGTTCTCGTTACTGGTGGCGGCATGCACCTGATGGGCCATCTACACTAACATTAGGAGCCCGCTAACCTTGGCGGGCTTTTTGTCTGCCTAAGCGGAAACGGCGCCAGCGTCCGACGAGAGTCTGGCGCCTTTGGGACGTGTCGATGGCCTCTCAGAATGTGTGTTTATCGGGGTAGACTGGAAATTGATTGGCGCACGGTCATACGGCGCTTTTGACCCGATCACCATCGCGCTGCGTTGAGTTCTCGCCGGGTCAGGGGCGACGCTTTGAAGTGGCATGCCCGTCGAAGCGAGAAAGCAATTTTCAGCTTAGTCCTCGTCTTCGTATTCACGTTCGTGTTCGTAACGGCCCCAATGTTCGTGCTCGTGTTCATGGTCATGCCACCAACGACCTCGCCAGGGCTCTCTGGGTGGCCCATACCATCCGTAGGAAGAGTACGGCCCGTATGGCCCGTACATCCCGTAGCCCGGTCGATGAACGCAAATTTGCCGACAGCCGTAGTAGCCGCACCGCTCACGGCAGATCAACGCGGTGTCTTCAGGGGTGGGAGGAGCCGCTGAAAGTGTTTGGCCGGCAGAGGGCACGTTGATGGCAGAAGCTGAGGTTGACCAAATTGCGCAAAGGCAGAGAGCTGTTGAGGCAACCGTCGCGGACTTCGGCATCGAAATCTCCTCAGGATGTCGTTCACAAGAAACGTCGAATGCAGCCCAGCGGTTCCCGCCCGCCAATGCGCGACGTCCGAAGTGTGCACTGGCGAAGTATATGTTGGCGAACTTGAGGCCAACGCACACAGCAAAAGTTTTAGCATCTGCATGGTTGTTAAGGTTCTATTCAGGGCGCGCGCCGTGGACTAAACGGGCGTGGGAGACAGTTTGTATGAAGACGGCATTTTTCGCTCTGCTGACCATCTTGGCCCTGACGCTTCCGGCCGGGGCCGCAGAGCGTCGCATTGCTCTCGTTGTTGGAAACGCCAACTATCAAACCGGCTCTCTGCCAACGCCCGCCAATGACGCCGGTTTGGTCGCACAGACGCTGCAAGCGGCTGGGTTCGACGTGACCGGCGCGCGCGATCTTGACCAGGAATCCCTGCGACGTGCATTTAGGGATTTTCTGGATAAGTCATCGTCGTCAGGTCCAGATGCGGTCGCTTACATCTATCTGTCGGGATATGGGGTGCAGCTCGAGGGCGAGAACTATTTCGTTCCCGTCGATGCTCGAATTGCGAACGACACGAGCGTTTCCGCCGAAGCTCTGAGACTTTCGGACTACATCAGGCCGCTCTCGGCGCTGCACCTGAAGACTGTGGTGATCGTCCTGGACCTGGCCCGCGCCAATCCTTTCGCCAGCTCAGGAAATCCGTTGACCGGTGGGCTGGCGCTGGTCGATGCCGAACCTAGCACGTTGATTGCGTTCAACGCGGCGCCCGGCACCATCGCGCCCGACGAAGCGGGGCCTTACTCTGCCTACGCGCAGGCCCTTGCGGAAATTTCGCGTGAAGGCGGATTGTCGATCGATGACGCATTTGCGCGGGTCCGTTTGCGCGTCAACCAGATCACCAATGGCGGGCAGGTGCCTTGGCATGCCTCTAAGCTGCAAGCCCCGATTTCCCTCTTCGAACGCGCGCCGGACGCGCCGCCACCTCCGGTGACCGCCGAGCAAACCGCATCGATTCGGCAGCGGCCGATCCGGGATTTCGACGCGCGCGAAGCCTACCTTGCCGCGCTCGATCGAGACACGCTCGAGGGCTACGAAGACTTTCTCGCAGCTTACCCGAACGATCCGATGGCGAGGCGCGTGCGCGCGATCGTCGCGGCTCGGCGCGAGGCGATTACCTGGCGGCGCAGCAGAACCACCGACACGCCGCAGGCCTACTGGTCATATCTGAGACGCTACCCGCGCGGCGCGCATTCCTTCGATGCGCGAAGGCGTCTGGCTTATCTGTCGGCTGCGTTGGAGCCGCCGCCCAGCTTCGCGGTCATCGATTACGGCCTGCCGCCGCCGCCGCCCGATGAGATCGTCTTTGTCGACCGGCCAGTCCTGGTATTTGCCGATCCCGAGTTCAGCTTTGCGCCGCCGCCGCCGCCTCCGGTCGTTTTCCTGCCGCC
>NZ_LUUB01000130.1:239-1091 GCF_001641635.1 Bradyrhizobium centrolobii | reverse complement strand
CCAGCGTTCGCTTTCGTGCTGCCGATTCCCGAGTATCGGCCGGTGCCGGTGTGGGTGGCGCCGCCGCCGCAGATCGAGGCGCCGCCAAGCAACATCATCTACAACAACATCCACAACACGGTTGTCATCAACAACACTACCAATCTGGTCACGATCACCAACCCGCAGGGCCAAGCCCAGACGGTTACGCCGGCCGTTGCCGCCGCGCCACCGCCTGCACCGCCGGCGCCTGGACTGCCCCCGCCGAGCCCGCCGCCTTCGCCACCATCGCGAGCCGGCGTCGCCGCAGTTGGTGCAGCAGCGGCTGCTGCCGTTCTTGCACCCACCCTGCCCCCCTCTGTCGCGACAAGGGCGGCCGTAACACCCAATCCTCAACCCGCTCCGCCGGCCAAACCTTTGGCTCCGGGCGGGGTCATCCGCACGCAACAGGTCCAGCCACCGGCGGCTCCGCCAACTACTGCTGCGCCGACTGCCGCCGGCACGCCGTCCCGTGCACCAACTGCGGCCGGTACGCCGTCCCCCGCACTAGCAACTCCTCCGCCTGCAGGCGCCAGACCGGGCGCAGCCGCGCCGTCTGCGACCCCACCTTCGCCTTCTCGGACGCCGGGCGCGCAGGCATCGCCACCTGCCTCCGGGGCGCCGACGGGACCGGCAACGCCCAGCCAGGGCAAGCAAATCGGACAGCCGCTTCCCGGTGCGACTGGAGGTCAGCCGCTGCCGCAGACGACACGGCCCACTGGTTCTCAGACGCCAAGCGCGACCACGCCGGGCGGGACAAAGGCCGTACCAGGCCCATCGCAAAGCCCTACCGGCAATGTGCCGCCACAGCCGCCATCGACTGCCCCGCCGAAG
>NZ_LUUB01000130.1:0-160 GCF_001641635.1 Bradyrhizobium centrolobii | reverse complement strand
AACCGCAGGCACCTTCGCCGGCTCCGACGGCGCGTCCTGTGACGCCGCCTCCTGCTGCGCAACCGACACCGACGCCGCCGCCACCTGCTGCTGCGAAGCCGGCGCCGCCACCTCCGCCGCCTCCCGCTGCGAAGCCGGCACCACCTCCGCCACCACCTCC
>NZ_LUUB01000129.1 GCF_001641635.1 Bradyrhizobium centrolobii | reverse complement strand
CCCGGCCCACGCCTCCCGTCGGCGCAGCGGCGCCGACTGTCGTCCATGGCACGGCAGCCGCAGCGCCCCCTCCCGACAGGGCCCAATACGCTCCGCCGACGGTTGCGCCGGCCTTCCGGGCCGCGCCCGCGGTCGCAGCGCCACTGCCACCACCGCCGCCACCGCCGCGGCGTGACCTGACGCCCCTTGCTGTCGGTGCAGGCGTGGTGGCCGGCGCCGTGATCGGCGCGACCATCGCCGACCTCGCCAACCAGCGACAGGAGGTCGTCGAAGGCGGCCGCACCGTCTACACCGAGCCGGACCGGATTATCATCCGCGACCCGAGCGGGCAGGAGTACGTCCGCGGCAACGATCTCTATCGCTTCCGCTATGGGGCCCGCGACATCCGCAGCGAGACGATCGGCGGCGAAACCCGTACCGTCGTGATCCGTCCCGACGGCAGCGAGGTAATCACCGTGGTCGATTCGGACGGTCAGTTGCTGCGGCGAATCCGCAGGGACCCCGGCGGGCGCGAGATCATCATCATCGACAACAGCTACCGCGATCCGCGCGCGGTCGGCGGCTTCTATGTCGACGTGCCGCCTCCGGTGGTCAACATTCCCTACGATCGCTACATCGTCGACGCCGCGGATGCGTCGCCTGACGTGATCTACGAGACCATGGAGGCGCCGCCGGTGCAACGGATCGAACGGCGCTACTCGCTCGACGAGATCCGCTACAGCCCCAACGTCCGCATGCAGATGCCGAGCATCGACGTAAACACGATCAATTTCGACACGGGATCGTGGACCATCCCGCCGGACCAGGCTGCGAGGCTGCAAGCGATCGCCGACGGCCTCAATCGGGCGATCCAGCGCAACCCGCGCGAGGTGTTCCTGATCGAGGGGCACACCGACGCGGTCGGCAACGACGTCGACAATTTGTCGTTGTCGGACCGCCGTGCGCAGGCCGCGGCCGAATTGCTGACCCAGCAGTTCGGTGTGCCGGCCGAGAACCTGACCTCGCAGGGCTACGGCAAGCAGTATCTGAAGGAGCAGACCGATGGGCCGAGCCGGATCAACCGGCGCGTCACCGTCCGTCGCATCACGCCGCTGCTCAACGGTGGCCAGGCCTCGCTGCCGCCGCCCCCGCCCGGCACCGCACCGCCGCGCTGAGGCGAAGCACACAAATGCAAATGGCCGGGAGCAATCCCGGCCATTTCTGTTTCAGGTCGTAGGGTGGGTTAGCGAAGCGTCAGCCCTTGTCGCTCTCGAGCCTGAAGATCTGCGAGCCTTCGCTGCCCGAGAGCAGGCCGGTGTCCGTGTAAAGCTTCAGCTTCGTCCGCGTGTCGGCGATATCGAGATTGCGCATGGTGAGCTGGCCGATACGGTCCGCCGGCGTGAACGCGGCGTCTTCCACCTTCTCCATGCTGAGCCGCTCCGGCGCATAGGTGAGGTTCGGGCTTTCCGTATTCAAGATCGAATAATCGTTGCCGCGGCGCAATTCGAGCGTCACCTCGCCGGTGACCGCGCGCGCGACCCAGCGCTGCGCGGTCTCGCGCAGCATCAGCGCCTGTGAGTCGAACCAGCGGCCCTGGTAGAGCAGACGGCCAAGGCGCAGGCCGCTGATGCGGTACTGCTCGATGGTGTCTTCGTTGTGGATGCCGGTGACGAGGCGTTCATAGGCGATGTGCAAGAGCGCCATGCCCGGCGCCTCATAGATGCCGCGGCTCTTGGCCTCGATGATGCGGTTCTCGATCTGGTCGCTCATGCCGAGACCGTGGCGGCCGCCGACGACGTTGGCTTCGAGGAACAACGCTAAGGGATCGGCAAAGGTCTGGCCGTTGAGCGCTGTGGGCTGGCCCTCCTCGAAACGCACCACGACCTTCTCGGCCTTCACAGTGCAGTCGTCGCGCCAGAATGGCACGCCCATGATCGGATTGACGATCTTGATGCCGCTGTCGAGGTTCTCGAGATCCTTCGCCTCGTGCGTGGCGCCGAGCAGATTGCTGTCGGTCGAATACGCCTTCTCCGCACTCATCTTGTAGGCGAAGCCGCTCGCGGTCATGAACGCCGACATTTCGGCGCGGCCGCCGAGCTCGTCGATGAACTGCTGGTCGAGCCAGGGCTTGTAGATGCGCAGGCCCGGATTGGTCAAAAGGCCGTAGCGGTAGAAGCGCTCGATGTCGTTGCCCTTGAAGGTCGAGCCGTCGCCCCAGATGTTGACGCCATCCTCCTTCATCGCGGCGACCAGCATCGTGCCGGTCACGGCGCGGCCGAGCGGCGTGGTGTTGAAATAGGTGATGCCGCCGGTCGAGATGTGGAACGCGCCCGACTGGATCGCGGCGATGCCTTCATGGACCAGCTGTGTGCGGCAATCGACGAGCCGCGCCTTCTCGGCGCCGAAGTCCATCGCCTTGCGCGGGATCTCGTTGTAGTCGGCTTCGTCAGGCTGGCCGAGATTGGCGGTATAGGCGAACACGCGGGCGCCCTTCTGCTTCATCCAGAGCAGCGCGGCGCTGGTGTCGAGCCCGCCCGAGAAAGCGATGCCGACTTTTTCTCCCTTGGGCAGGCTTTTCAGGATCGTGGTCATGGGGCTTCCAATCGGGTCTCAAAGGGCTGATGTCGGTTGCGGTTTGACCTGCGCGAATATCAAATTTCCCGAGCAGGGGCACGCGTTTAATGGCTTATGACGACGGCACGGGGCCGGTTTTGCCGCCGAACAGGCGCTGGCGAAGCCGGTAGGCGGGCCAGGCCAGCCGAGTCAGCGCGGCATCGACGGCCTCGTCCGAGAGGCGNGGCGGGTCCGCGGCCAGCGGTAGATCAGCGCAAAAGCCAGCCAGATCACGACAAAGGTGACGAGGCCGGCAATCGCCACATCGGTAAAGAAGTGACCACCGAAGGCCATGCGGAGCCCGCTGGTGACGGCACCGAAGACCACAGCCCCGGCATAGGCGAGCGGCCGCCACGCCGGCGGGGCGAGAGCGGCCGGCGCCAACGTCCAGAATGCGGTCGCGCCCTCGCCGGAGAAGAAGGAGCAATTGCGCGCACAGTCGCCGCGCGGATCCCACCACGGCACGAACTGCTGGTCGCCGGCGAACTCGGTCACGACCACCGGGCGAGGCCGTCCCCAGTAGGACTTGAAGGTGAGATTGGTGAGGATGCCGGCCGACAGTGTCAGCGTCGCCAGCAGGAAGATCATCGCGCGTCCTGAGACCATCAGCGGCCGGTCGGGACGGATCAGCTTGACCACCAGCGCAACAAGCGAGGGCAGCGCGAACGCCCAGGCGATCCACATCGCGGCGTCGCGTGCAAAGCCGGCATAGCCGTTCAGCTTGAGCGGAAAGGTTTTGGTGTCGGGATCGAAGAACAGCGAGGCGAGCTTGAGATCGAGTTCGGGATAGAGGCCGAAGACGACGCCGATCACAAGCCACAGCGCCAGGGCGATGAAGAGTCCGGTTCGGTTCATGGCGCGCGGTTTAGCGGAGCGGGGAGGAGATGAAAACCCCGGAATCCGTCGTCGCAAGCAACGCGGAATCTGTTGAAGCGCCATGCTTCCACAATGTCGTCCCGGACAAGCGAAGCGCCGATCCGGGACCCATAACCCCAAGGAGAAGTTTGGCGAAGACTCGTGGTTACCAGCTCGCACCATAACCCCTCCCTGGGGTTATGGGTCCCGGCCTTCGCCGGGACGACACCGAAGATGCGGCGCGGTGCTTCGCATCGCTCCGGCATAACCGCGCGCTGTCACGGCGCATCCGGCCGCGACTGAGATGGCAGTGGCGGAGGGGGCTTGCGCGGGGGCGGCGGATGGCGCCAGGCGCCGGCGTTGCGGCCGGCGATCATCCAGTAGACGACGCCCGCAACGATGCCGGCGCCGGTCATGATCTCCAGGTGGCGCCGCACGATGCCCTCGAACTGCATGGTCTCGGGATGGAAGGGAACGAGGCCGAGATAGCAGGCCAGCCCGACGAGGCCGCCGCCGACGGCATAAGCGAGCACGCTGCGGATGTAGAGCGCCTCGGTGATCGCAACGATCACCAGCGCCGGCACCAGGGCAAAGCCCGAGATGAAGATGAAGCCGAACCCGAGCACGATGTCGATCGCGCCTTCGTCGACGGGGCCGGCGCCGAGATCGGAGAATTCCGGAAACAACAGCGCACCGACCACGATCATGCCGCCCACCAGGCATGAGGCGAGAAAGCCGATGAAGATCACGACGAGGCGGGCGATCAGTGCCATGACGCAAACAAGATGCTGACCAACGGTGTCGCCACGCTCATAATCGTCATACCCGGAGCTCGCCGTCCGAAGGACGGCGTCGCTTCCGCTTGCCTATGCCCGGGCATCCACGACCTTCTTGCTTGCCTGTAGCTCGCCGTGGATGGCCGGGTCAGGCCCAGCCATGACGAGCGTGGATGTGATCGCCATCTCAATCCGTCATCGCCATGGCGCGCAGCGCCTGGCGTTCGCGGGCCGAGAGTTTTTCGGTCTCCGACTTGAGCTGGCCGCAGGCCGCCAGGATGTCGCGGCCGCGCGGCGTGCGCACCGGCGAGGAATAGCCGGCGTTGAAGATGTATTCGGAGAATTTCTCGATCTGATCCCAGTCCGAGCATTCATAGGCCGTGCCGGGCCAGGGATTGAATGGAATCAGGTTGATCTTGGCCGGAATGCCCTTGAGCAGCTTCACCAGAAGCTTGGCATCGTCGAGCGAATCGTTGACGCCCTTGAGCATCACATATTCGAAGGTGATGCGGCGCGCGTTCGAGGCGCCGGGATAATCGCGGCAGGCCTGCAGCAGCTCCGCGATCGGATATTTGCGGTTGAGCGGCACGAGCTCGTTGCGTAGCTCGTCACGCACCGCATGCAGCGAGATCGCGAGCATCACGCCGATCTCGTCGCCGGCGCGGACGATGTTCGGCACCACGCCCGAGGTCGACAGCGTGATGCGACGGCGGGAGATGCCGATGCCTTCATTGTCGCCGACGATGAGCAGCGCATCGCGCACCGCATCGAAATTGTAGAGCGGCTCGCCCATGCCCATCATCACGATGTTGGTCACGAGGCGCGTGCCGTTCTCGCGATCGGCCCAATCATTCAGGCGATCGCGCGCCACCATCACCTGGCCGACGATCTCGCCGGCGGTGAGGTTGCGCACGAGGCGCTGCGTGCCGGTGTGGCAGAAGGCGCAGTTCAGCGTGCAGCCTACCTGGGACGAAACGCACAGCGTGCCGCGATCGGTCTCGGGAATGTAGACGCACTCGACTTCATGCGCCTTCTCGACATTGTCGCCGCTCGGCAGCCGCAACAGCCATTTGCGGGTGCCGTCGTTCGAGATCTGCTCGGCCACGACCTCGGGCCGCTCGACGGTGAAGCGTTCCGAGAGTGAGGTGCGGATGGTCTTCGAGATTGACGTCATCTCGTCGAAGGTTTTGGCGCCGCGGAAGTAGATCCAGTGCCACAGCTGCTGGACGCGCATCTTGCGCTGGCTGGGCGCAACGCCGATCTCGCCGAGGCGATCGGCGAGCTCGCTGCGCGACAGGCCGATGAGCGACGGCTTGGCCGGCGGCACATAGGTTTCGAGCGGAGTCTTCTCCACCAGCGTTGCGTTGTGCGGCTCAGTCGTCGACTGCATTGAATGGACCTGGAAGTTATCTTGGTCGTTCCGGGATGGTCCGAAGGACCAGACCCGGAACCTCGAGATTCTGGGTTCGATGCTTCGCATTGCCCCCAGAATGACAGAATATGGGAAGCGTATAGCGCTAATGGCGCCTCTTATATAGCAACCGATGCCGCGATTGCGACTAACGGCGTACAGCCTTACCGCCGGCAGTCCTGGGCGATCCGGTCGAGCGCCTGGGCGAGGCCCTTCAGCGAGAAGGTGTCGGTCGTCTCTGTGCCCTTGGCCGAGACGCCCTTGACCACCAGATCGGCAGATTTGCGCATCGCCTCGACCATCCGCTCCTCCTCGGCCGCATTCTTGATCCAGAGGCCGTCGCCTTGCGTGTACATCGCGTAGGACGCGCCGCCGACTTCCAGCGTCGATTCCGAGCCCGGCTTCAGCGCGTAGCCGATCATGACCGAGACTTCGTTGTTCACCTTCTCCGCCGGGCGGGTCGAAACAAAGGCATAGGCCGGGTCGCGAGGACGATTCGGCGGATTGGTCTTCGACGACGAGGGTTTTGCCAGCGCGAAGCAGACTTTCTTGCCGTTGGGCGTGGCCGAATAGGCTCCCCAGGTGCCGAACTGGCCGATCAGGGTCGGCTCGGCACCGCCAGCAACCGCCGCGGGAGGCGCCACCGGTTTACTCTCAGGCTTGGCCGCCGTCTTTGCCGCCGGATTCGCCGGCTTTGCCGCCGCTTTCGGCGCCGGTTGGGCCGTCTGCGCCCGCGCGGAACCGGAGATTCCGCATGCCGCCACGCCAGTCATCAAAGCCAAAAAAAGCACCCGCCACATGGCCCGAGTGGTTCCCTCAATATTGTGACTGGAAGATGGCCCGCTTGAGTCGTGTCCCCAGGCAGGGATAACCGGGAAAGCCTAATTTGGGAAGGCAGTTAGCGCCGGAACGCGGCTAGCCCCTGGCGCGAGCGGCGCGCTGTTCGGCCCATTGTGCGTCGGTCCAGCGCAACAGATCCTCGGCGCCGGAACTGCGCAGGTGCGCGCCGCCGTCGATCACCACCATCTCGCCATTGATGTAACCCGCGTGGTCCGAGACCAGAAAGCTGGCGAGATCAGCCAGTTCGCTGTGCTCGCCGGTGCGGCCGAGCGGATTGCGCGAGGCCCAGCCCTCGTCACGGCCCTCCGGGCGCAACTGTCCGGAAGCGCCGGCGGTCGGGAACGGCCCCGGTGCGATCGCGACGGTGCGGATGCCCTTTGGGCCCCATTCCACCGCAAGACTTTTGGTCATCGCCAGCACCGCCGACTTCGCCATCGCGGACGGCACGGTGAAGGCGCGGCCGGTGATGGTCGACGTCGAGAGGATCGAGAGCACAACGCCGTTATGCTTGCCCTCGATCCAGCGCCTGCCGGCCGCGAGCGTGCAATACATCGCGCCGTGCAGCGTCGGAGCCAGGATCGCATCCGCGGCGCGGAACGACAGATGCTCGCTCTGCGCAATGAAGGTCGCGGCAGCATTGTTGACGAGAATATCGAGCGGCGCCTCGCGCCAGATCGCGTCCATCATATCATCGACGGCAGCACCTTGACGGATGTCGCAGGCGATCGTGGTGATCTTGCCGCCGGTCTGCTCGCGCATCTCCGTCGCAGTCGCCTCAAGTCGGTCGAGCTTGCGGCCGCAGATCACGAGCTCAGCGCCGAGGATGAGGAAGCGGCGCGCCATCGCGGCGCCGAGGCCGGAGCCGCCGCCGGTGACGAGGATGCGCTTGTCCTTGAGCAGACCTGTTTCAAACATCGTTTGAATCCCTCCTTCGATGCTCCCGTCATTGCGAGCCAGCGGGTCCGCGCAAAGCGTGGCCCGATGACAGGCTCCACGAAGCGATCCGGACTATTTTCCACGGCACGGATTCTGGATTGCTTCGCTTGGCTCGCAATGACGCGAGGATAGGCTCACGCGCAGTATTCGGCAAAGAAACCGGATTGTCGCCCGTGCCTAAATCCGGCAGAAACGAGCAAACTATAATTCCATCCTGAAACGCTTAGGTGCCGCCATGAAAGCAATCCTCTGCACGCAATATTGCCAACCGGACGATCTCGTTCTGGCGGACGTGCCGGATCCGGTGGCCGGACCGGGCGAAGCGGTAATCGCGATCAAGGCCGCGGCGCTGAACTTTTTCGACATCCTGATGATTCAGGGCAAGTACCAGATCAAGCCGCCCTTCCCGTTCTCGCCGGCAGCGGAAGTCGCGGGCGCGATCGAGAGCATCGGGCCCGGCGTCACTGATCTCAAGGTCGGCGACCGCGTCGTTGCATCCTGCGGCCACAATGGCGCGCGTGAGAAGATCGCGCTGCCGGCCGCATCGATCGTGAAGATTCCCGACAATCTCGACTACGACCGCGCCGCCGGCATCATCATCATCTACGGCACGGCGCTGCATGCGCTGGAAGATCGCGCGAGCCCGAAGCCCGGCGAGACGCTCGCAGTGCTCGGCGCGGCCGGCGGCACCGGCCTTGCCGCCTGCGAGCTCGGCAAGCTGATGGGCCTGAAGGTGATCGCCTGCGCCTCGTCGGATGAGAAGCTCGCCTTCGCGAAGGCGCATGGCGCCGAGCTCACGCTCAACTATGGCAAGGAAGACCTGAAGGAAGGCCTGCGCAAGCTCACCGACGGCAAGGGCGTCGACATCATCTTCGATCCCGTGGGCGGCGCTTATGCCGAGCAGGCACTGCGCTCGATCGCCTGGGAGGGCCGCTTCCTCGTGATCGGCTTTGCCGCCGGCGACATTCCGAAAATGCCGCTGAACCTCGCGCTGCTGAAAGGCTGCGACATCCGCGGCGTGTTCTGGGGCGCATGGACGCGACTCAACCCGGCGAAGAACCGCGCCAATCTCGAGAAGCTCGTGAAGTGGACGGCAGAAGGAAAGATCTCCTCGCATGTCGACCGCACCTTCCCGCTGGCACAGACGGCGGATGCGCTGAAGGTGCTCGCCGGACGCCAGGCCATGGGCAAGGTGATCCTGCACCCTTGAGTTCGTGCGCGCCTTCGTGGCGACACTTTCGGTACTCTCGATGTCGTCATGGCGGCCCAGGCCATGACGACATCTTCATGACAGGGGGTCGGAAGTCGCCGCCGCAATACTACGCTTCAGCGTTCCTGAGCCACCACCGCCAAAATTATGGTGAATTTCGCCCCCTCGCCCCAATTAAACCCAAAAATTTCCCGATTCGCGCAAACCGCTGACGTCTTTTGGGCTGATTCAAATTGCGATTTACGGGTTCCAGTTTGCTGGGGCGCTTCTGGACAAAAGCAAGAAGACTGAAGTCGGGAATGCCCCTGCGTTGCGTAGTAATGGGGAGCATCACCATGGAGACGACGGCCTATCGTCTGTCCAGCGAGTCGAGAGCGCTCGACGCCGATCAAACCGCATCATATCCGCCCGCCGCGTCCTATATCCGCACGCGTGCCAGACGGGCCGATCTGTCACCGGACGATCCGATCCCACTCTTCCTGTCCGATCCGCTGAGCGCGCCGGATCCGCGGGAGTTCGAGCCACTCGTGTTGCAAACCAGAGCCAGGATCCTCCCGCGCGTTCTCGCCGCCGTTCTGGGTGTGTCCGCCGCGGCGATTTTGGTCACGCTGTTTCAGCCCGACGTTCGGAGCCTCATCGCCGCTAATGCCAGTGCTTTAATGAGCGCGGCTCCGGCCCAGGCTGTGACTGCGGCCAATCCACCGGCCGCACTGCAAACCCCGCTCAAAGATCCGACACGCGTGGCCAACACCACGCTGGCGAGCGCAGATACGCGGGATGTGCCGGCACCGTCGACGCCGAGCCGCGAGGCGATCGCGACCGCCTACCAGACCGCGCTGCAGGCCCAGGCACCCGCTCCCGTCGCGGCACAACCTGCGCCTGCGTCTCCTCCGCCCGTTGTCAAGACACTCGACGCCGACACGCTGGCCGGGCTGATGGCGCGCGCGAAGAGCCTGCTGGGCGTCGGCGACATCGTCGCGGCACGCCTCCTGCTCGAACGCGCGGCATATGCACAGGATGCAACGGCAGCGTTTATGCTGGCGCAGACCTATGACCCGGCGGTGCTCGGCACCAAGGACACGCGGAGCATTACCCCCGACCTGACGGCCGCGCGCGACTGGTACCAGAAGGCCGCGGCGCTCGGATCGGCGGAGGCGCGGCAGCGCCTTGCCCAATTTCAAAATTAGAACTCGTTAGGGGATATCATGCGTTTTGCTTCGAAAATGGCGCTTGCCGCCATCATGACCGTGTGTGCCTTTGCCGCCCGGGCCGAGCAGGCCGAATACGATCCGGCCAAGGTCTCGGACAGCCTGAAGGCCATCTTCCAGTTCGGATCGACCTCGACCAAGCAGGCGCTGAACGCCAATACCGTCACGCTGATCACCGGCACGATCGGCGGCACCTATGTGCAGTTCGGCGCCGACCTCGCCTCCGTGCTCGACGATGGCAACAAGATCCGCGTGCTGCCGATCGTCGGCCGCGGCTCGGTGCAGAGCGTCGCCGACATCCTGTTCCTGCAGGGCGTCGATCTCGGCGTCGTGCGAGCCGACACGCTCGACTATCTCGAACGCAAGGGCTTCGCCAAGGACATCAAGAAGCAGTTCACCTACGTGACGAAGCTCTACAATGAAGAGATGCAGGTGATCGCGCCGAAATCGGTCGCGACCCTCAAGGATCTCGAAGGCAAGACGGTCAGCGTCGACCTGCCCAATGGCGGCACCTTCGTCACTGCGCTCACCGTGTTCGAACGGCTCGGGATCAAGGCGAACTTCGTCTACGTCGAGCAGCGGATCGCGATGGAGAAGCTGAAGGCCGGCGAGATCGATGCCGTCATCGTCGTCGGCGGCAAGCCGTACAAGTCGGTCTCGACCTTCAGCAATGACGGCCGCTTCCATCTCGCGGGCGTGGACTATGCAAAGCCGCTCCAGAGCGACTACCTGCCCGCGACACTGACGTCCAAGGACTATCCCAACCTGATCAAGGACGGCGAGAGCGTGGACACGATCGCGGTACCTGCGGTGCTTGCGGCCTACAATTGGGCGCCGAACACCGATCGCTATCGCAAGCTTTCGCTGTTCGTGGACGCGTTCTTCACGAAATTCCCGTCGCTGCAGAACCCGCCCTTCCATCCCAAGTGGAAGGAGGTTTCGCTCGCAGCGCCCCTCTCGGGCTGGAACAGGTTGCCGGTGGCGCAGCAATGGCTCGACCGGCACGGTGTCGAGCCGGTGACGCGGCAGCGCTTCGAGGCCTTCCTGAAACAGAATCCGGCGGCCGCGAGAGTGTCCGACGCGGACAGGGAGACGCTGTTCAAGCAGTTCCAGGCCTGGGACGCGGAGAATGCGCGGGCGCAGGCGAAGCCGGAGAAGAAGTAAGAACGTCGCTGCGGATTCCTGGCGAGAGAGATCCACAAACATGCTGTCATCGCCCGCCTTGTGCGGGCGATCCGGTATTCCAGAGACAGTGTGAGGATACGGAGAGGCCGCGGCGTACTGGATTCCCCGCCTTCGCGGGGAATGACAGCAGAGTACGTCGCGCGCGGGTTACTGCGTGGCTTCCGCCTCCGCCTGGCCCACACCGCGCTTCAGCGCGGCGCGAGCGGCTTCGCGATGCTCCGGTGTGATGTGGCTCGCGACCAGACGAATGGCGGTGGCGAGCACGGCGGCGTCATCGGTGAAGCCGAGCATCGGCATCACGTCGGGGATGAAGTCGAACGGCAGGATGAAGTAGGCGAGGGCGCCGAGCAGCGACGCCTGCACGTGGCGCGGCGTCTGCCTGTCGAAGGCGCAATAATAGGCGGCAAGCAGATCCTCCGCGAACGGCAGCCGCGCCGCGACATGCTTCAGCTTTCGCCAGAAGCGGCGGCGCACGCTCTCACGATCCTCCGCGAGCCGATCGGCCGGCTCGAAGCCGACGCTGTGTTCGGCGGCCATGCTCAAACTCCCCGTTCAGCCCGGCGCGGCGGATGGCCGCACGCAGTGCTGATCACAAGATGGGGATGCCACCGCACCCTACAAGACGTCAGCCAGGTGTAAGCTTGGCGATGGCGTTCATGGTCTTAGCGAGTTCGATGTCGAGCGCCGTGACGCCGCCGGCGTCATGGGTCGCCAGCACCACCTCGACGGTCTTGTAGACGTTGCGCCATTCGGGGTGGTGATCCATCTTCTCGGCGACGAGCGCCGCGCGCGTCATGAAGCCGAAAGCCTCGTTGAAATCCTTGAAGACAAAGGTCTTCCCGATCGCCTCGCGCCCGCCGACCTCGACCCAGCCCGGTATCCCGGTCAACGCCTGCCTGCGCGCCTCCGCCGATAGCCGCTCCGCCATGATCGCCTCCGTGTTTCAGGGGAACTTTACCCTAACACCCTGCTGACGCCGGGGTTCATACGGGTTTCGTCCATCCGCTAACCATGACGGAGATGTAACCCCGCCGGACAAGAAATTTGCTACAATTACGGGCGTAAATCGCCGGCCAAGATGAAACTGAGCCTCAAGCGCCTGACTGGGAAATCGATGACCGGGGGTCTCGACCTGGCCGAAACGCCCACTCCGCCCTCGCCGCGATCGGCAGCGCGGAAGACGATGCTCGTGTCCCTGGCCTTGGTGCTTGCAATCATCGGCACACTCGTCGGCGGCTACTATTTCGCGATGCGGCCGGTGACGCTGAAGATCGCGGTCGGTCCCGCCAACAGCGATGACGTGAAGGTCGTCCAGACGCTGACGCAGGCTTTCGCGCAGAGCAAGGGCTATGTGCGGCTGCGCCCGATCCAGACCGACGGCGCGACTGCGAGCGCAGACGCGCTCGCGGCAGGCAAGGCGGATCTCGCCATCGTGCGCGGCGATCTCGACGTGCCGAAGAACGCGCAGGCCGTCGCGACCTTGCGCAAGAACGTCGTGGTGCTGTGGGCCGTGCCCGGCAAGGGCAAGAAGAAAGGCGCCAAGATCACCAAGGTCGCGCAGCTTGCCGGCCATCGCGTCGGCGTGGTCGGCCGCACACAGGCCAATGTCAACCTGCTCAAGGTGATCCTCCAGCAATACGGCGTCGATCCCGCAAAGGTTGAGGTCGTGCAATTCCCGGCCAATGAGGTCGCCGAGGCGATCAAGACCCAGAAGGCCGACGTCTATCTCGCGGCAGGTCCGGTCAACAGCAAGATCACGGCGGACGCGATCGCAGCATCGGTCAAGGAGGGCGGCGCGCCGACGTTCCTCGCCATCGATTCCGCGGATGCGATCGCGCAGAACCATCCGGCTTACGAATCCGCCGAGATTCCTGCGGGCACCTATGGCGGCTCGCCCGCCCGTCCTGATGACGAGGTCAAGACGATCAGCTTTTCCCACCACATCGTGGCGCGCAAAGGCCTGTCGGATACCACCGTCGCGGCCCTCACCCGACAGCTCTTTGCCGTACGTCAGCAACTGGTCGCGGAATTCCCGCTGGCCGCGAAGATCGAAACGCCCGACACCGACAAGGATGCCGTGATCCCCGTGCATCCGGGTGCCGCCGCCTTCGTCGACGGCGAAGAAAAGACCTTCCTCGACAAATACAGCGATTACATCTGGTGGGGCCTGATGGCGCTCTCCGCCATGGGATCGCTCGGCGCCTGGTTCGCGGGCTATTTGAGGAAGGACGAGCGCGACAACAACAGCCATTTGCGCGAACGGCTGCTCGACATGATCGCCGCCGCGCGGAAGAGCGAGACGACCGAGGAGCTCGACCAGATGCAGGCCGAGGCCGACGATATCCTGCGCGATACGCTGCGCTGCTTCGATCATGGCGCCATCGATGACGGCCCGCTCACGGCATTCAACATCGCGCTCGAGCAGTTCCACGCGGCAGTCGCCGACCGCAAGGCGGTGCTGCTCAGCCTGCCGCAGAATCTGCAACGCGCCGGCGCGCAATTCCGGGCCGCCGGCAACGCGTAAGCACTTGCACGCGTAATTGCTGCGTCACATTGTCCCAATATAGCTGGACTGAGCGACATTCTTCCGATGTCATTCCGGGATGCGCGAAGCGCGAACCCGAAATCACGAGCATAAGAATCGACGGAAACCAGGTGTGCCATCTCGCGGAATGACGGTGCACCTTGCGACCTCAGCCTCGAAACGAACCCGCCATGACCATCAAATTCTCCCGCCGCCGTTTCCTCTCCACCAGCGCCGGTGCGCTTGGCGCGATCGCGATGCCGCATCTGTCGCGTGCCGCCGACCGGCCGGCGATCACCCATGGCGTTCAGTCCGGCGACGTCACCGTCGACGGCGGCGTGGTCTGGGCGCGCGCTGACCGCCCGTCGCAAATGCTGGTCGAGGTGGCGACCACGGAATCTTTCAAGGACGCCCGCGCGCTGCCGCCGATCGCGGCGCTGCCCGAGAGCGACTTCACCGCAAAAATGCTGCTGGAAAACCTTCCCGCGGGCCAGGACATCTTCTACCGCGTCCGCTTCCGCGACCTCTCCCACACCGCGATCGAGGGCGAGCCGGTGATCGGCCGCTTCCGCACCGCGCCCGCCGACCGCCGCGACGTCAGCTTCGTCTGGGGTGGCGACGTCGCCGGCCAGGGCTGGGGCATCAATCCCGATGACGGCGGCATGTTCACCTTCTCGGCCATGCGCAAGCACCGACCGGATTTTCTCCTGCATTCCGGCGATACCATCTATGCCGACGGCCCGATCCAGTCCGAGGTCAAACTCGCCGACGGCAAGATCTGGAAGAACGTCACGATCCCCGAGAAGGCCAAGGTCGCCGAGACGCTGGACGAGTATCGCGCCGCGCACAAATACAATTTCACCGACGACAATGTCCGCGCCTTCAATGCCGAGGTGCCGGTCTTCGTGCAGTGGGACGATCACGAGGTGACCAACAACTGGTCGCTGTCGAAGGAGCTGCCGGCTTCCTACAAGGAGCGCAACATCACGCTGCTTGCGGCCCGCGCCGCGCGCGCCTTCCACGAGATGTATCCGATGCGCGAGAGCATCGTGGAGCCGGGCCGGGTCTATCGCCAGATCTCCTACGGCCCGCATCTGGACGTGTTCGTGCTGGACGAGCGCAGCTATCGCGGCCCCAACGGTCCGAACCAGGAGACGGCCTATGGCCCCGCGGCCTACTTCCTCGGGCCGGATCAGATGGCGTGGCTGAAGCGCGGCCTGCTCAACTCGCGCGCGACCTGGAAGGTGATCGCCTCCGACATGCCGCTCAGCCTGATCGTCTATGACGACGCCGCCAACAAGAAGGGCTCGGAAGCCTTCGCGCAAGGCGATGGTCCGCCGCGCGGCCGCGAGCTCGAGATCGCCGACCTCCTGCGCTTCATCAAGATGGCGCCGATCAGGAACACGGTGTGGCTGACCGCGGACGTGCACTACGCCGCTGCGCACTACTACGATCCGAACAAGGCGCAATTCCAGGACTTCGAGCCGTTCTGGGAATTCGTTTCGGGCCCGCTGCACGCCGGCACCTTCGGTCCGAACGAGCTCGACAACACCTTCGGTCCCGACGTCCGCTTCATCAAGGCACCCGGCCTCGACAAGCAGAACCTGCCGCCATCCGCCGGCATGCAGTTCTTCGGTCACGTCAGGATCGACGGCACCTCCGGCCAGATGACGGTGACCTTGCGCGACCGCGCCGACGTTGCGCTGTGGTCGACCACGCTCGACCCCACACCGGCCTGACGCCGCAGCACCAAAGCGTCGCGAGACTAAAGGGCTGTCGATTGCCTACGTTCACCTCTCCCCAGCGGGGAGAGGTCGGATTGCGGAGCAATCCGGGTGAGGGGCTACAACGCTCAAAGGAGGCCTTACCCCCTCACCCGGACCGCATCTTCGATGCGATCCGACCTCTCCCTACGGGAGAGGTGAACTGCGTCCACGGCACCGATTCAACCAGAAACTCACTATGCTCTAGCCGGCGGCGCGCACCTGCAGCGCCGCCTCCAGCGCATCGCTCGAACACGGTTTCTGCAAGCGCGACTGGTTGGAAAACTCCGACGGAATGCGCACCTCGGCGCCGTAGCCAGTGACGCATCCGTGTCGGCAAGCTGGAAGCGGCCAAGCTGAGATCGCCGACATTGCGCAACGTCTTTGCCCGTTACGCCGATTGCCTGCTGGCACAGGTCTTCCAGTCGACCGCGTGCAACGCCATCCACTCGATCGAGCAGCGCACGGCGAAGTGGATTCTGGCGGCGATGGAGCGGACCGGCGACGAGAGCAGCGTGCCGCTGACGCATGAGCAGCTTGCGACGCTGCTCGGTGTCGGCCGCAGCTATGCCAGCCGCGTCCTCCAGTCGTTCAAGGCGGAAGGCATTCTCGACGCGCGGCGCGGTTCGATCCTGGTCCGCAACCGCGACGGCCTGCGCCAGCGCGCCTGCCCGTGCAATGACGCGGTGAAGACCCATTTCGAGGAGGTCCTGCGCGGGGTCTATCCGACCGAGGACGCGGATCGCAGTTCGGCCTGAGGCCGAAACGCTGGCCCAGCCCCCGACCACCCCTAAGCCCCGGGGATTCCCGGACAAAATTCAGTCAACCAACCGCGTAAGAGCGCATTGTTTTTTGGCGTTTTTTGCATATATTGCGCTGCAAACGCGTAGGGTGCCCGGCTGGCTTGGCCGGGTTTCCTTTTTGGGCCGAAAGCGCCCCCGTTTCCTGTCTTCCAGCGTTGTTTCGAAAAGAGGTCCCGGTCTGACCGGCGAGATCGCGCTTAACCCATTGTTCGACCGCAAAGAAGCTCACTCATGAACCTTCGCAACGTCGCCATTATCGCCCACGTCGACCACGGCAAGACGACCCTGGTCGACCGCCTCCTCCAGCAATCCGGCACGTTCCGCGAGAACCAGAAGGTGACCGAGCGCGCCATGGACTCCAACGATCTGGAGCGCGAGCGCGGCATCACCATTCTGGCCAAAGCGGCGTCGGTGCAGTGGAAAGACACCCGCGTCAACATCGTCGACACCCCCGGCCACGCCGATTTCGGCGGCGAGGTCGAGCGCATCCTCAACATGGTGGACGGCGCGCTGGTGCTGGTCGATGCCGCCGAAGGCCCGCTGCCGCAGACCAAATTCGTGGTCTCCAAGGCGCTCAAGGTCGGCCTGAAGCCGATCGTCGTCATCAACAAGGTCGACCGTCCCGACGCCCGTCCGACCGAGGTCATCAACGAGGTGTTCGACCTGTTCGCCGCGCTTGACGCCAGCGAGGAGCAGCTCGACTTCCCGATCCTCTACGGGTCGGCCAAGCAGGGCTGGATGGCCGAGAGCCCCGAGGGTCCGAAGGACAAGGGCATGGAGCCGCTGTTCGACCTGATCCTGCGCCACGTCGCGCCGCCCAAGGTCGAAGAGGGCCCGTTCCGGATGATCGGAACGATCCTGGAAGCCAATCCCTATCTCGGCCGCATCATCACCGGCCGCATCTCGTCGGGCGTCCTCAAGCCGAACCAGCAGGTCAAGGTGCTGAACGCCGACGGCAAGCTGGTCGAGCAGGGCCGCATCACCAAGATCCTGGCGTTCCGTGGTCTCGAGCGTACGCCGCTCGACGAGGCCGAAGCCGGCGACATCGTCGCCATCGCCGGCCTGACCAAGGGCACCGTCGCCGACACCTTCTGCGATCCGACCGTCGAAGTGCCGCTGCCGGCACAGCCGATCGATCCGCCGACCGTGTCGATGTCCTTCATCGTCAACAACTCCCCGCTCGCCGGCACCGAAGGCGACAAGGTGACGAGCCGCATGATCCGCGACCGTCTTTTGCGCGAGGCCGAGGGCAATGTCGCGCTGCGCGTCGTCGAGTCCGCCGACAAGGACGCGATGGAAGTGTCGGGCCGCGGCGAATTGCAGCTCGCGATCCTGATCGAGACCATGCGCCGCGAGGGTTTTGAGCTCTCGGTGTCGCGCCCGCGCGTCGTGCTGCAGAAGGACGAGGCCACCGGCGCCACCATGGAGCCAATCGAGGAAGTCGTGATCGACGTCGACGAGGAGCATTCCGGCGTGGTTGTGCAGAAGATGAGCGAACGGAAGGCCGAGCTGATCGAGATGAAGCCGTCCGGCGGCAATCGCCTGCGCCTGGTGTTCTACGCCCCGACCCGCGGCCTGATCGGCTACCAGGGCGAATTGCTCACCGACACCCGCGGCACCGCGATCATGAACCGCCTGTTCCACGGCTATGCGCCGTATAAGGGCGAGATCCAGGGCCGCCGCAACGGCGTCCTGATCTCCAACGACCAGGGCGAGGCCGTGGCCTACGCCATGTTCAAGCTGGAAGACCGTGGACCGATGATGATCGAGCCGGGCTGGAAGGTCTATCGCGGCATGATCGTCGGCGAGCACACCCGCGACAACGATCTCGAGATCAACGTGCTCAAGGGCAAGCAGCTCACCAACATCCGCACCACGTCCAAGGACGAAGCCGTGCGCCTGACCCCGCCGATCCGGATGACGCTGGAAAAGGCGCTCGCCTATATCGAAGACGACGAGCTCGTCGAGGTCACGCCGAAGTCGATCCGCCTGCGCAAGAAGCACCTCGACCCGAACGAGCGCAAGCGCGCGGAGAAGGCCAAGGAAGCGGTGGCGTAAGCCACTCTCGCTGTCATCTCGCTGTCATGCCCCGCGAAAGCGGGGCATCCAGTACGCCGCGGCCTCTCGGTATTCGTCACTGTCTCTGGAATACCGGTCACCCGCTTCCGCGGGTGATGACGCCTGACTTTGTGGTGGCTTTAGCGCGTACAGCGAACGTGCTAGAGCCCAGCCATGACCTCCCTCCCCTCTTCCGTCGACATCGCGATCATCGGCGCTGGTGCAGCCGGTCTCGGCGCAGCCCACGCGCTGAAGGAGTCCGGCCTCTCCCTCCTCGTGCTGGAAGCGCGCGACCGCGTTGGCGGCCGCGCCTGGACCGTACAGGCCTCACCTGAGGTGATCTTCGATGTCGGCTGCGGTTGGCTGCATTCGGCGGACCGGAATTGCTTCGTAGGAATCGCCGAACGCCTTAATTTCGAGATCAACAAGGATCTTCCGCCCTGGGGCGATCGTGCCTTTGGCGACGTGTTTCCAGAGAACGAGCGCAACGACTTCGGCCGCACGATCGACGAATTCTACGAGCGTGTCGCGGAGGCTGCGCAAGACGGCGAGGATGCGCCAGCCGATCGCTATCTCGAACCCGGCAATCGCTGGAACCCGATGATCAATGCGGTCTCGACCTATGTAAACGGCTGTGAACTGGACCGGGTCTCAATTCTGGACATGAACGCCTACGAGGACACCTACTTTAATTGGCGCGTGCGGGCCGGGTTTGGCGCGCTGATCGCGGCCTATGGAGCGTCGTGTCCCGTGGCACTGAACTGCAACGTCGCTCTGATCGACCATTCCGGCAAACGCATCCGGCTTGAAACGTCGCTGGGCACGCTTATCGCGGAAAAGGTGATCATCACGGTGCCGACCAACCTGATTGCCGATGAAGCGATCCGCTTCTCGCCGCCGCTCCCGGCCAAAGTTGACGCCGCGCACGGGCTGCCGCTCGGCGTCGACGACAAGGTGACGCTGGCGCTGGAGAACGCGGAAGCCTTTCCAAAGGAAGGCAATCTGCGCGGCGCCACCATGCGCACCGCGATGGGCACCTATCACATCCGACCGTTCGGTCAGCCCTGCATCGACGGCTTTTTCGGCGGCCGGTTTGCGCGCGAACTGGAGGATGCCGGCGACGGCGCCTTCGCCGCACAAAGCATCGACGAGATCGCGGGCTACCTCGGCAACGACATCAGGCGCCGGCTGAAGCCGCTGCGCGAGTCCCGCTGGGCGCACGATCCTTTCGCCCGCGGCTCCTATTCGCACGCATTGCCGGGCCATGCCGGAGATCGCGCCTTGCTGGCCGCGCCGGTCGATGGCCGGCTGTTCTTTGCGGGAGAGGCCACCTCGCCGAATTTTTTCTCGACAGCGCATGGGGCACGGGACAGCGGCGAGCGAGCGGCGAGAGAGATTTTGCGCGGGGAATTACGACGAGGGCGATAGTGCTCCGTTACTTGTCTTCAAGATTCATTGCCTCCCGCAGTTTCCCGATATGGGGCGCCTCACGGCCACCCGGCATCTCGCAACTCCAGTAAGCCGTGTGAGTAAAAAACAATTCGCTCGGCGGCTCACAAGTGGAAATTGCAACGTCCTTGACGTAGCGACCAAATATGCCGGCCAACGGGCCGCCAATGGCGTCCCCCCACAACAACTGCTTCATCGGGAAATACAGATTCGTCCATCGAGTCATGGCAAACAACGCCGCGTGATCAAATTCTATTTGGCCGCTGTCGCGATTCTTGAATCCCAACAAGCCGCCGTCGTCCTGCCTTTCCGGTGGGCACGTGGGGAATTCCCTCTGCGCGACACGCCTGCGAAAATCGCTGACCAGCGCAGCTTCCGTCCTTCCCTCACACATCAGATAATGCGCATGGGTCAGCGGACTGCCAAGGGTGATGAAGTCGGTCACCAACCAAGTAGGCCGCCCGTGCCTGGACACATCCTGGCTGTTGACTGTCTGGGCCGCGATGCTTCGGATGAGCTGACGTCCTGCGGAGCGAAATTCATTGCTCGTCTCGACCGACGGCTTCTCTGGTTCGAAACTGTCTAGAGAAGAAAACTGCGGCTCAAGGTCGGCCGGACTGGGAAGCGCCTTGTTGACCCTGCTGAAGTAGGTGCGCAACATGTCATAGGCGACAACGGTACCTAAACTGTGCGCAACGACGATGACCCGGTCGTATGTTCCCCACTTGTGCAGGGCTTCCAGCGTTTCGACGGCATGTGTTCGAATTCTACGCCGGACCAATACATTGCCTGGCGAGGGACGAAAATAGCGAGCAGCGTCGCCGAGGAACGGCTGAAGAAACAAGGCGTACACAGCAAGGTAGATGAGAATGATCGCAACAGCGATGACCGCGCTATAGCGCTCGTTCAGGCTCCAGAATATCCAACCTTGGTCCCAGACATAGGAAAACGGATTTGGCTTCCACTCGAAAGCGAAGATGTTGCCATGATGAACGACGAAGATGTCCTTCAGCTTCGCCCAAACACCGGAGTTTTCCCACAGGATGAGATATCTCGCATCCAGGTAAAGGATGAAGAACGCGGACGAGAGCAGATAGGCCGCGAGCATTGCAATTGCCCCCCATCTTCCCATCGCAATCGCCGCTACGCAGAGCGATATGCCAATCGGCAGGAAGCGGACGGTAATCATGACAAGCTCACGATGGACCTCATATTCGAAGTTGGTCCCCACGTAGAAGAACTTGCCGGCGAGAACAGCGATAATGAGAGCGGCCAACGCAATCCCGAGGGCGCCTCGATACGCGGAAAAGAACAGGACGTATGAGGCAACCATGAACACCACGAAGAAGGGTGCAAGCAACAAGGCTTCCGGTTCGTAATATCCATGATTCCATAGGCGAATGAAGTCGGGCGCGCTTTGCGCAAACTCAACCTTGTTGCTGTCGATCAGCGGGGGATTGCCCAGGAATTGAAGAATTGCATGCAGCGAGAGCAGCACTACGGATTGAATCAACAAGCAAAGGAAGATAGTGGCACCCCACCACAGCGCCTTCATGCCCTGCTTGAGGCGCGGTCCCTTTCTTACCAATTCGAATAACCAGAGTAGGACCGCAACCGCGCGGGTCTCGCTCATCAAGTGCGCCCAGTAGAGCTCGTGAAAATCGGCGCTTCTACGATCGACGGTGAGAGGTATTTCATTGGTCGTGATGACGGGCAGATCGACGTCGCCGTTTCTCTTCTCTGGATGCAGCCAATATCGCTTATCGTCTCGGCCGGGTGGTCCATCCTTATCCAGCCACACCGCGTTGACGACGCCGCGAAGCGTACTCAGCGCCCGCTGACTACCCATGCCGTGAACAACAAGGACGGCGGTCCGCTTCTTCGGAGGCTGGGCCATAGGTCACCCCCAAGTAATAAAATATAAAGACCATAATCTTCGGTTGTAGAGGCGCGCGCAAGCCCTCACTCGACCACCGTGATGACAAATTGCCACACCCAGAAGCTACTCCAACACCCGCGCCCGCAAATCAGAGTCAGGCACGAAGCACGCGTCGTATTTGCCGAAGATGCGGTAACGGTTGCGTGCGACGAGATCATACACCGCGTTCCGCAGCGGCCTCGACACGGCGAACAGCACGCGCACCCAGCCCCAGCCCGGCAGGTGCGACAGCACCGTCAGCGCGGCGTCTGACTTCAAGAACGCCTCCCCGCCGTGGATCAGTGCATTGGTATCGGGATCATCGGGATCGATACCGAACGCTTTCGCAAGCCGCGTCCCGTAGTCCGACTGGATCGGCGTGAAGCGGAATCGCCTCGCCGTGTCGCGCGCCGCGACAAAACGGACCCAGCGCGAACAGAAGATGCAGACGCCGTCGAACAGAATGACGTCATCGTCGGGCCATTTTGGCATCAGCGATTGTCCAGCATCAGGAGCGCCACCAGCATCAGCACGATGGCCGGACCGGTCTTCACGAGTGCGCCAAGCGGCTCGATCCAGAGATCGGGCGCGAGGATCGCGGAGCCGATCATGTAACCGAGCGAGGCGACGATACCCGCCACCAACCCAGTCGCCGCGCTCCGGCGGAATGCGATCAGCACGCCGATACTCATGTCCATCAGGCTGGTGCCGATCGTGATGGGATCGACCAGCGGTGGCGGAAAGTTGTGCGCGATCAAGATGCCGGCGGAGGCGCGGTAGGAAACGAACAGTGCGATGAAGCCGGAAACGACCCAGAATGCGACGAGGCTCGCGAAAACAAGCGCCTTGACCAGGAACAGCCGCGCGAACCATTTGTCCTGGATGGTGGCGGGATGCTGGCCGATCGTCTCGGTCAGAGCCTTCGGCGCAATGCCGGTGGCGGCGATCCATGCCGAGGGATCACCGGTTACGCCGCGCCGCAGCTCGGCGATGGCCGTCGAGCGCATCGGCGGCATCCAGCCGAGATAACTCGCAAAATTGCCGATCTTCGCACCGAGATCGAGCACGAACGACGGCATCGCGACAGGCCGCCAAGCGGCCGTGCCGAACGCAATACGAAACTGCTTGACGACGCCGGCCATCGTGACCGGTTCGACCTGCATCAGGTCCCAGCTCACGGCTTTCGCGGACCCATCGTCGGTCGCGCGTGCCGCAAGCCAGGCGACGGTGGCGGCGATATCTTCGACCGCGACGGGCTGAAACGGCGTCGCCATCTCCTTGTCCGGCAGGTCGAGCGGGAAGGCCGCGAGCGCGCGCAGCATGGCACTGCCGCCATAGGCCGCTGGTGCGACCACGAAGCCGGGCCGCAGGATGGCGTGGGGAATGCCTGACACCGCGACAAGGCGCTCGGCTTCGCGCTTGGTCGTCGCGAACGCGGTGCGATCGGCCTCTGCCGTTCCGGGGATCGAGATGTGCACCAGCCGGATCGCTCGGCCGCTGTCGCCAATCGCCTGAAGCAGGCGCGCGACGAAATCGCGATGCACCGCATTTGTGTCGCTGCCGGGTCCGTCCTGGAGCACGCCGAGACAATTCACGACGACACCAACCGCATGCTCGCTCAACAGGTGCGTCAGCGCATCCGCATCGAGGGAGAGGATCGGCAGCTCGATGTCCAGCGAGCTCATCCTCTGCGCCGGCGACAGGCTGCGCGCCACACCGACGACGCGAAAGCCCCTCGCGCGCAGATCGTCGGTGACGAAGCGGCCGATCAGGCCGGAAGCGCCAAGCAGGAGAATGGTGGGTTGGCCCATCGCGTTCCTCAAAACGGCTTTGCGATCATCAGCCAGAGGATCAGCATCGTCGCGCCGAAGCCAGGGAAGCCGAATGCGAACCAGCGGCGGAACAGCACGAAGTAACGCGGCGGGAGGGCGGCGCGCTCCACGAACGCCTTGCGCGCAAGATCGCGCATCTCGATCTGCATGAGCACCACGGGGATCCAGAACAGACCGGCCACGACATAGAGCGCGAGCGCGGCCAGTAGCCAGCGTTCGGTGATCGACGTGGCGGAGAGCATCATCAAGAGGCCGCCGCTGACCGGCTGGAAGATCACGGCCGAGAACGTGAAGATCGTATCCGCGATCACCACGACCTCGGCGGTGCGCGCGATGAATTCCGCGTTGTGGGTGCGATGCGCCATCAGCATGAAGAAGGCGATGCCGGTTCCGGTGCCGAGGATGACGATTGCGCCCAGCACGTGCAGATATTTGACCAGGAAATACAGTGTCATGGCTTCTTGGCCGCCACCGGGTTCGGCGCCTTCAGCGCGTGGTCGAACGCCGCGCCCGCGGCTGTGACGCCGGCCTCGGTCTCGATCATCCAATGGCCCTCGCTGCCGACCGCGGGCAGGACACTGAAATCGAGCTTGTCACCGCCGCCGCGAAACGCATCGGCCAAGCCCCGCGAAACTGCCGGTGCAAAATAGCTGTCATTGGCGGCCACAAGCCATGTGACGGGAATGCGCGCCGTCTTGCCGAAGGCCGTCGCGGCCGCAAGAAGCGTGTGCGGCGCGCAAATCCGGCCGGGGACGTCATTGGCGTGGCCGCCGCGGCCTGGCGCAAACGCGATGATCGCGGAAATGTGCTGCGGATCGGCATTGGCGAGCGCCAGCGCGCCCCAGCCACCGGCGGAGTGCCCGAACACGACGGCACTCTCCTTGCGGACAAAATCCTGCTTTCGCAAAAATTCCAGCGCGAGTGAAATTTCGTCCGCCGTCGCGCGGCCGGAGCGCGCGTAGTCCGCCTCGTCGCAGCCGCCCTGGTCCTCGACATAGCGACCTCCGGTCGCGCCATGGCCGAGCCGTTCCGGCACCAGCACGGCAAAGCCGCGCGCAATGAGAAACGTGACGAGCGCGCGGTATTCCGGCTGCGGCGTTTGCGCACGACGCAGCACGTTCTGCGTCGATGCATGCGCGATGATCGCGAGCCGAAACGGACCGGCGCCCGGCGGACGAAACAGGAGGGCGTGCGCGGCAATATCGGCGTCCGGCGACGGCACGCGCCATTGTTGGCGGCGAAACGGCTCACCCTCCTCTCCCGATGAACCAAACGTGACCTGAGCGCACAGAGGCGACGCAGTCAGCAATGCCAGCAGTGGCAAGAGGGTAAGGGTGTTGAAGAGCCGCATGAATTGCCGAAGGCGAACACGGACAGCGATGGCCAGACTAATAGGAACGAATCATTCCGGGCGGACTTTCTGCGTCGCCAGCTCCGTCCATTTGCTGCCGCACGGGAGTTTTGCACCGACGCATGACAAGCCGTTGCCACTCGAACGGGCGTCTTGTCCTCTTTCGGTACAACTGGTTAAAATACTGATGCAGAAAGTCCACAGGTTAACCCATAATTAACGATAGGTCTTGCCGCCGGCGCGGCGACTTGGTTTGATCGTCTCCATGAGCACAACCCTGATCGAGGTCCGGCCGGCCAAAGCTGCAGACGCTGCTGCAGTGGCGTCCACCCATGACGAAGCCTGGCGCTCGGCCTATCAGGGCATCATTCCCGGCGCCGAGCTGGAAAAGCTGATCAATCGCCGGGGTCCGCAATGGTGGGACAGCGCGATCCGCAAGGGCAGCCGCGTCAGCGTGCTGGTGTTCGGCGACAAGATCGCAGGTTATGCCAATTACGGCCGTAACCGCGCCCGCAGCCTGCATTTCGACGGCGAGATCTACGAGCTCTATCTGCGTCCGGAATTCCAGGGTCTCGGCTTCGGCCGTCGGCTGTTCGCCGCCGCCCGCCGCGACCTGATGCAAAGCGGCCTGAAGAGCATGGTGGTGTGGGCGCTGTCGGACAACGATCCGGCGACGGAATTCTACCGCGCGCTGGGCGGCCGCATGGTGGCGCGCTCCTCGGAACGGTTCGGGCCGAAATCGCTGGACAAGGTTGCCTTCGCCTGGACCAATTGAGCTGCTGAAACGTCAGCCGGCAGCGTTTCCCTCCGTCGATACCGTTGCCTTTTGAGCCGGTGGTCGCTGGATTCATAATTTCACAAAAACGCGATGGATAGGCGTGCCAAGCCCGCGTATGACAGTGCCAAATCGCTGCCGGGCGCGATTTCACCTCGGCAATAACGGAGCTTTGAATGCGTATCGATGCGGTCTCGATCGGGACCAAAACGCCACACGAAGTCAACGTCATCATCGAAGTGCCGGTGGGCGGTGAACCGATCAAATACGAGATGGACAAGGAGGCCGGCACGCTGGTCGTAGACCGCTTCCTGTACACGCCGATGCGTTACCCCGGGAACTACGGCTTCATCCCGCACACGCTATCCGACGACGGCGACCCCTGCGACGTCCTGATCGTCAACACCCGCGCCATCATCCCCGGCGCCGTCATGAGCGTGCGCCCCGTCGGCGTGCTGTTCATGGAGGACGAAGCCGGCGGCGACGAGAAGATTCTGGCCGTGCCGTCGTCAAAGCTGACGCAGCGCTACGACAAGGTGAAGTCCTACAGCGACCTGCCGGACATCACGCTGCAGCAGATTCAGCACTTCTTCGAGCACTACAAGGATCTCGAGAAGGGCAAGTGGGTGAAGATCCTGCGCTGGGGCGGCCCGGACGACGCCCACAAATTGATCCTCCAAGGCATGGATCGGGCGAAAAAGAAGAAGGCCTAGTTGTCATTCCGGGGCGGCTCGAAGAGCCGAACCCGGAATCCAGAAGTTATGGCGCGAGATTCCGGGTTCGCGCGGAGCCTGTCATCGGGCCCGGCTTCGCCCGGACCTGTTGGCGCACCCCGGAATGACACTTCAAACCGCCGGCTTCGGCAGGCCTGCGATCGCGCAGGCGGCGCGGAGCGTGTTCACCAGGAGGCAGGCGACCGTCATCTGGCCGACGCCGCCGGGTACCGGCGTGATCGCGCCGGCAACACCAAGCGCTTCCTGATAGGCGACGTCACCGACGAGGCGGGTCTTGCCGTCCTCCTTCGGGATGCGGTTGATGCCGACATCGATCACGGTCGCACCCGGCTTCAACCAGTCGCCGCGCACCATCTCCGGCTTGCCGACCGCCGCGTAGACAAGGTCGGCGCGTTTCACGAGCCCGGGCAGGTCGCGCGAGCGCGAATGCGCGATCGTCACCGTGGCGTTCTCGTTCAGAAGCAGCTGCACCAGCGGGCGGCCGACTAGGTTGGAGCGGCCGATGACGATGGCGTTCATGCCTTCGAGCGAGGCATGCACGCTTTTGGTCAGGATGATGCAGCCGAGCGGCGTGCAGGGCGACAGCGCCTCGAAGCCGCCGGCAAGGCGGCCGGCATTGTTCGGATGCAGCCCATCGACGTCCTTGGCGGGATCGATGGCATTGATTACGGCCTCGGTGTTGAGACCCTTCGGCAGCGGTAGTTGCACCAAAATGCCGTGAACGGCGGGATCGCGATTGAGTTTTGCAACGAGCGCCAGCAGATCTCCCTGCGAGACGTCGGCCGGCAGCTTGTGCTCGAACGAGGCCATGCCGGCAGCCTGGGTCTGGGTGTGCTTGGAGCGGACATAGACTTCGCTCGCGGGGTCGTTGCCGACCAGAACCACCGCAAGCCCCGGCACCAGATTGTGCTCGCGCTTGACGCGGGCGACCTCGCCGGCGACTCGGTCACGGAGTTCCGCGGCGATGACTTTCCCATCGATGATCTTGGCCGTCATGTCAGTTCCTTAGATCTTTAGATTTGGCCGAGGCGAGCTGGCGCAGCATGTCGCCGAGCCGCGCCGGATCGCCATCGACCCCGATCTGCTTCAATCGCGACGTCGCTCCGGACAACAACTTCACGCTGGCCTTGGGCACACCGAGCGATTTTGCCAGCAATGCCAAAACCGCCCGATTGGCCTCGCCGCCATCGGCAATGGCGCGCACGCGCACCTTGAGCACGCTGCGGCCGTCGGAGAGCTGCTCGATCCCGTCGATATCGTCGCGGCCGCCGCGCGGCGTCACGCGCACGGCAATGCTGATGCCCGAGGTGGAGGTGCGCCAGGGCTCGCCTGCAACCAAGACTCCGCCCGCGTCGCTTAGAGTACGTTCGGGTAGATGTAGTACATGATCACCCGTTCGATGAACATGATGATCAGAATCAGGATGATCGGCGAGATGTCGATGCCGCCCAGATTGGGCATGAAGTTGCGAATCGGCGCCAGGACCGGCTCGGTAATGCGGTAGAGGAACTCCGCCACGGCCGAGACGAACTGGTTGCGGGTGTTCACGACGTTGAAGGCGATCAACCAGGACAGGATCGCGGACGCGATCAGCAGCCAGACGTAGAGGTCAAGCACGATGATGACGATGTCGAGAACGGCACGCATGGCTGGGGAAACTCTGGTTCCGGTGGGGACTGACGGCTTTTGCTAGATATCGGTTCCCCCCGGCCCAAACAAGGGAAGTCCCACTCCCACAGGGCTAAAAGCGGGTTACGCCCGTCCTTGACTTGACCTTGCCGGGGACTTAAATGGCGCCGGTTGTCGGCCGCGTTTACCAGAGCGGCCCGCGACGGGGCCATAGCTCAGCTGGGAGAGCGCGTCGTTCGCAATGACGAGGTCGGCGGTTCGATCCCGCCTGGCTCCACCACGCTTCGCCCTTCGGGCTACGCGTGGCGCAGCCACGCAAGAGCCCGAGGGGCGAAGCGTGGTGTCCGGCGAAGCCCAAAGGGCGAAGCCGGACTGTCAAACAGTCTCCCCTACCTCCCCGTGAACCGCGGCGGCCGCTTCTCCATGAAGCTTGCCACGCCCTCCCGGAAGTCGCTGCCGTTCAGCGCGATCAGCATCTCCCGGTTGGCCTCGATGGTGGCTTCGGCGAGCGTCTGGAATGGCACCTCGTAGAGCTGCCGCTTGATCACGGCCATCGCGCTCGGCGAGACGAAATCGGCGAGATCGCGGGCGTAGGCGTAGGTCTCCTCGCGCAGCTTCTCGGGCGGGCAGAGCCGGTTGACCAGCCCGATCCGCAGCGCCTCGTCGCTTCCCACGCGCCGGGCCGACAGCAGCAGATCCATCGCATTGGCATGGCCAACGATGCGCGGCAGCATCCAGGAGATTCCGTGTTCGGCGATAAGTCCGCGCCGCGCGAAGGCGGTGGTGAACACGGTGTTGTCGGCGGCAAAGCGCAGGTCGCAATAGAGCGCGTGCACGAGCCCAATGCCCGCGGTTGCGCCGTTGAGCATGGCAATCACAGGCTTTCCGATCGACGGATAGAAGGCATAACGCGTCTGCCAGTCCGGGCGGCGGTTCATGTCGAAGGGCGGCAGGCTCGAGGCGCGTCTGACGTCATTGGGATCCAGGCCCTTCAGCGCATCCATGTCGGCGCCGGCGCAGAAGGCGCGGCCGGCGCCGGTGAGCACGATGACGCGGACATTGTCATCGGCGCTTGACGCTTCCATCGCGTGACGCACGTCGCGCTCCATGATCGGCGTCCACGCATTCATCCGATCGGGGCGATTGAGCGTGATGGTCGCGATCTTGTCGCTCACCTCATAGAGAATGTGCTCATAGGCCACGGCGCTCTCCCTTTGTTTTATCTGCACGCCTTTGCGTGCGCTCATTGGGAGAGAGCCTAGCACATTCAGCGATGGGGCAAGGACGAAGGCGCAGCGAGCGCGCGATCACTCGGCGGCTTGCGCCAGCGCTGGCCGGTGCGCCAGCCAGCCGCCGATGAAATGATCGAGCCAGGCGCGTTCCGCAACGTCATAGACCGCGCGATCCGCGAAATGATGATGGCGCTGCCGTGCCCCGGGGGCGCTGAGACCATCATAGCTGCGCGTGGTCCAGCAATGCATCATCGCGTAGGTCACGTCGGGATGAAACTGGACGCCGAAGGCACTGCCGGCGCGGAACGCCTGCACCGGAAAATCGTCGCCCTCGGCGAGCAGTTCGGCACCAGGAGGCAGCTCAAAACCCTCGCGATGCCAGTGATACACCTGCGCCGGCCAGTCCGGGCAGAGGGCTTGTCCCGCAGCGGTCGGGCGGATCGGGTAATAGCCAATCTGCGTCAGCGCGTCGGGATGCGGCGCAACGCGGGCACCGAGTTGCATCGCGAGCATCTGTGCGCCCAGGCAGATGCCGAGGAACGGCCGCTGTTCGCGGAGCGGAATTTCGATCCAATCGATCTCGCGGCGAATGTAGTCCTCGGAGTCATTGGCGCTCATTGGACCGCCGAAGAAAACGGCACCGGCATGCGCTTGAAGCGTCTCGGGCAGGGGATCGCCGAAGCGCGGCCGGCGGATGTCTAGTCGATGGCCGAGCGCGCGCAAGGCGTTGCCGACACGGCCGGGCGTCGAGGACTCCTGGTGCAGGACGATCAGAACCGGCAAGCGGCTTTCGCGATCGGAGGCGGCCGCGCCGGGCGCCCGTCGTCGGGGGAAGGGCACCACCTCTGCACCACCAAGCCTGTCCGTCCGGAGCGACATTGCCTCTGCGAGTGCTAACGGTTCAGACCGCCAGCATAACTAAGCGATCGTTAATTTCGTGTGAGTTCGCGCACGCGCCGTGATGGAGGCAAGCTCCGGGCCAATACGGGGCCGCCGTCGCCTCCATCCTAGCGCTTGCGCCTCTGAAACCGGCCGACCGCGGCCAGGATGAAGCCGCGCGGGAAAAACCGCAGCAGAAACGGCACGATCTTGATGCCGAGACCGGGCAGGACCGCCCGCTTGTCTGCCATCAGGCCGCGATAGGCAGCCAGCGCGACGTCGGCGGCGGAAACGTTGAGGATCGCGGAATCGAAGCCGGGGGCAAAGCCCGCGCGGGCCTGAAACTCCGAGGGCACCGGACCCGGGCAAAGTACGGTGACACGCACGCCGTGCTTGCCGAGCTCGCAGCGCAACGCCTCGGTAAAGGAGATCACATAGGCCTTGGACGCGTAGTAGACGGCCATGCCGGGGCCGGGCAGGAAGCCCGCAACCGAGCCGACATTGAGAATGCCGCCCTTGTTGCGGATGAGCTGGTCGGCGAAGCGCAGCGACAGATCCGTCAGCGCACGGATGTTCACGTCGATGATGCCGAGCTGCTCGGCGCGATCGCGCTTGATCGCATCGCCGAACACGCCGAAGCCGGCATTGTTGACGAGATGATCGAGCTCGACACCTTCGGCTGCGAGGGCTGCCGCGATCTTCTCGCCGGCATCCGCGGCTTGCAGGTCGCAAGCGACCACGATCGGCTTCTTGCCGCCTTTGGCCGAAAGCTCGCTCGCGAGTGCCTCGAGGCGATCCGCCCTGCGTGCCGTCAGCACCAGGCGGTGTCCGTTCGCGGCGAACACGCGCGCCAGCTCCGTGCCTATGCCGGCCGAAGCACCGGTAATCAGCGTCACGCGCTCGGTCACGATCGAAGTCTCTTAGAGGCGGGAAAATCTTAACGACAACGCTGAAACGAGAGCATAGGCCGCGTGCGCGACGCAAGCTGCCACGCTGCATGGCGCGTTGCGCGAATGATAGGCAAAGCGGGAAAACCCGCTGATTTGCAGGGTTTTCCGGCGGCAAGCGCGGGCCGCCGATACATTAAAGTTTCGTCATGTCGCGATCACACGCCCGACGAGCGGCGGGACGAGGCGGCTCAAGCGCCGACGGCGCCGTCCTTCACCTGACCACCGGCGCGATTGGCGACGGCGTGCTTCAGGTCGATGCGGTCGCGCTGGGATATGCCGAGCAGGTCGGACGCGCGCCAGACCACGTTGTCTTCGAACTCGCTCACCTGGCTGTCGGCATAGACCAGCTCCCACATCATCTGGACGATGCGCTTGCGTCCCTCTTCGTCGAGCGAGCGCATGATGACGCTGGTGAAATGATAGAGGTCGACGGCCTCGCCCTCGACCTGGGTCGCATCGGCGATCAGGCGATCGGCGGTGCCGCGATCAAGCCCGAAATGGTTTTCAATCAGGCTGTGCAGCTTGCGCTGCTCGGTCTCCGTCGGTTGACCGTCCAGCGAGATCACATGGATGAGCAGCGCCGTTGCCGCCAGCCGGTAATCGCCGTCGCCGAAGGCGCGGTCCTGGCCATGAGGGGCAACAATCTCAGCGATGAATTGGCGCAGACCGTCGAGCATGAGTCCTACCGAAATTGATGAAGCCGCAGGAAGCGGCTTTGCAAGCCATTATATGAGCAGGAAACTCAACCGGCGCAACGTGCGTCAGTTCGGCGCGTGCATTACGTTTCGGCAATATGGGCGTCTTCAGATACCAGGGCGCGCGATCAAGCCGTCTCCACTGATGTCGTCCTGGCGAAAACCAGGATCCATCACCCCAGCATGAGTTTTGCGACGACTGGTCGTTCGGAACTCCGGCCGCCGTCACTGATGGATTCCGCGGGTCCTGGCTTTCGCCAGGACGACGTTGGGGAGATATGGTGCTCCGTTCGCGATGACGTCGATCACGGCGGCTTCGTCCAAACCTCACGGTATCTCGTACACCACCATCTTGTCGGCGATGCCGCGCAGGGCCGCCTCTTTTTGGATCGGCTTGATCGCGCGTTGTTCGAGAATTTCGGCGACCGCCGGCGCATCCAGCACCGGGCCGGTGATGTGGATCTCCTGCGCGGTCGACAGGCTCTGCACGCGCGCGGCAATGTTGACGGTCTGGCCGAAATAGTCCTGCCGCTCGTTGAGCATCACCGCAAGGCACGGCCCCTCATGGATGCCGATCTTGACGATGAGATCGGCAGTGCCGCGCTGCTCGTTGAGCTTGTCCATGGCCGCACGCATCCGCAGGCCCGCGACGATCGCGTGCTCGGGGCGGACGAAGGTCGCCATCACAGCGTCGCCGATAGTCTTCACCACCGCGCCCTTCTCCGAGGCGATGATCTCCAGCAGCGCATGGAAATGCGCACGCACGAGATCGAAGGCGGCGAGATCGCCGACGCGCGCGTAGAGCGCGGTCGAGCCCTTCAGGTCGGTGAACAGGAACGTCAGCGAGGTGATCTGGAGCCGCTGGTCGATGTTGAGATTATCGGCCTTGAATACGTCACGGAAGGTCTGGTTCGACAGCATGCGCTTGGCCGTCAGGAACGGCTTGCGCTTGCCGATGAGGTGATGAAGCGCCTCGGCCGCGATGAACACCGACGGCAGCACGCGCACGCCGGCCTGGTTCTCCAGCGACAGCCGCAACGGACCCGGCCGCATCGTCGCGGTTCCCGTCGGCGCCCGCACCTTGTTGTACATGATGGCGAGCTGCTGGCGATCCTTGGTCGGCTCACCCTGGACGTCGATGAACTGGGCTGCGTGCGTCACCGGTTCGAAGATGATGATGAAATCGTTCGGCAGCTGCAGCGACATGATCGCCTTCTCGCCGGCCGGCAATTCGAGTGTATCCAGCGTCACCTCGTTGGCCAGCGTCGAAAACGATTCCTTGTTGAAGTCGACACCGGAGCTCCAGAACACCTGCTTGAAGTACTCCCAAACCGGGAGCGAGTCGGGATCATGCGCGGCGATCTTCCGCACACGCGGGTTCACCGTGAAGGACACTTCGACCTGATCGTCGACGGACGCCTTGTAGCCGCAGGCACAGAGCGCGCAGTGATAATCGTCCGGCTTGAGCGCCTTCAGCGTCGAATGCGCCCCCAGCACCCCGCCGCATCCCGGGCACAGCACGTTCCAGCCGAGATCGAACAGTCCGAGCCGAGCCGAATGCAGGAAGGCGGAGATCACGCGCTCTTCGTCGAGACCATGCTGCCGGGAGAAATCGAGGACATTGACGCGGTTGAGCTCATGATCCTCGCCGTGGTCGATGAGGTGCGCAATCGCATCGACCACCTTCGCATCAGCAGTCTGCTTCAGAACGGAAAACTGGGCCTGTATGTCGCTCATGGCGGGGCTCTATCTAGGGTGGATCACGCCATCGGCCAGACGAGCGCCTGTCACCGACGCGTGATGCGGAACATGGGCGAGTGATCCGGCTGGGTCGTGACGACGCCAAGCGGAATGACGGGATTTGTATCAGTCAGTTCGACACGGAACGCGCCGATGAGCCGGGCCAGGGCCAGCACGGATTCCGCCTGGGCGAAGGGCGCGCCGACGCAAACGCGCGGACCCGCGCCGAACGGCAGGTAGGCAAAGCGGTCGGGCGCTTCAGTCGACATGAACCGCTTGGGAATGAACGCGTTCGGCTGATCCCACAGCTTTTCGTGCCGGTGCAGCAGCCACGGCGCGATCATGATGATATCGCCCTTGCCGATCGGAACCCCGGCGGCATTGTCCTTGTCGCGCGCCGCACGCGCGATCAGGAAGGCCGGCGGATAGAGCCGCATGGTTTCTTCGATGACGGCGCGGGTGAACTTCTGGCGATCGATGTCGGCCATGCTGTCGAGATGTTCGCCACGGGTCTCGGAGGCGACCTCCTCCTGCGTCTCCGGATCGAGCGCGAGCAGATAGAGCGCCCAGAACAGCGCGGTTGCTGTCGTCTCGTGACCCGCAAGGATCATGGTCGCGACCTCGTCGACGAGCTGCGCGTCGGAAAAGCCCTTGCCGGTCTCGGGATCGCGCGCCTCGTCCATGAGATCGAAGAGATCACGGGGCGGGGCGCCGTCCTTCTTGCCCACCGCACGCCGCTCGGCGATCAGCATGGCGACGAATTCGGTCCAGCGCTTGCGGAAGCGGGCGCGGGCGAAATCCATCGGGCTTGGCCAGGACACGGGCAGCACCATGTCGAGGAAATACGCCCGTCCCAGCCGCTCGGCATACTCCATGACGAAATTGCGCAAGGCCGGACCATGCCGGTCCATGCCGAACGAGAACATCGTGCGTCCGGCGATTTCGAGCGTCATGCGCTGCATCACCTCGCGCAGGTCGACGGCCTCGCCCACGCGCCCATCCAGCTTCGCGAGGGTCTCGTCGAGCACCGTTGTCATGTGCGGGACGAGGTTCGCGGTGGCGCGTGGCGTAAACGCCGGCGCAAGGGTGCGGCGTTGAAACGTCCAGGAATGACCTTCCGCGATCAGAAGACCGTCACCGAGCACGGGACGCAGCATGCGGATGCCCGCCGGCGTGCGCGTGTAGTTCTCGTAATTGCTGAGCAGGACATGCCGGATCGCGTCCGGGCGGTTCAGGATGAAACTGTTGCGGAAGACAAAGCGCCCCGGGATGATCTCTTCCTCGTAGGCACGCTGCCCCCAGGTCGCGATCATGTTTCGCCGGATCACCGCGAGCTTACCAAGGAACGACATGTCGTCCGGGGCACGCGGTGGGGTTGGAGGGATGATAGGCCGACGCACGCTGGCGATGTTCATGGCTCTCTCCCCGCGTATCCCGCGTGGCTAAATAGCTAATAAGTCAGTTCGGCAATCGCAATCCTGTTCTCGGCGGCAGGCCAGGCCCGCGCCACAATCCGTTCTTCGCCGAACTGGGCCACGATGTTACGGCCGACGTCGGCGGCCGGAAGGCGCAGTATTGCTGCCGAATCCGTGGGCACGCCTGGCTTGACGTCGGCCGGCTCCTTGCCGTCGAGCAGCACCACGTCCCGCGGCAGGCCGAAATAACCACGCGGACGCGACATGATCACGACCGCGCCGGCGTCCTTGTCCGCCGGCCCGAGCGGGCGCGCGGCGCGCAAGTCGACGACGTCGGACGAGCGCGGGAAGGGCGAGCGATAGATATGCGTCGTCGGCGCATCCGGCGAAGTCAGAACAAATTCGAGCGACCAGGCAGGATCGACCTGCGCCGGCCCCCAGCGGCCGTCGGCGGCGGTCTTCGAGCTATGCACCGCATTGCCCATGCGCTCGCCAGTTTCGGGATCGACGCGGAAGATCTCGACGGTTGCGCCCGCCACCGGACGATTTGTCGGCACGCCGCCCGGCGTGCCCGTGACCAGGCCGCTCAGCCTGACCCTCTGCTCCGGCGCAATCGCGATGCGCGCGGGCTCGCGGCCGGCGATGAATTTGTAGATTTCGCGGAACGCGCGCGGATGAAACGCCACCTCGCGATGATCGAGCGCACCGAGTACGAGGTTGGTGGCGCCCTTCAGCTCCGGCCCCTCTGCGGTTATGCCGGTCGGCACACCGGGCTTGCCGATGAAGCGACCGTCGGGTTGTGCATACTTATCCATACCGTCGCTGCGCAGCGTGAGGAAAGCCGGGCCCGGCGTCACCTCGCTCTCGCCTTCGTTCAGGCCGCGCAAGAACGGCCCGCGACCATTGAACTCGCTCCCGGGCTGATCGTCGGTCGCGAACACGCCGTGATTGGGCGTGCCGCACAAAACGGCGTGGCTGACATCATCAGCGCCGCCTTTCTTGATGACATTGCGGATGGCGTAGCCGCCGCGCGAGCTGCCGACCAGCGCCACGCGAGCCGCACCTGCGCGACGCTTCAGTTCAGCGATGGCCGCGGCCAGCTCGCGGCGCTGGTCCTCAGTCGAGGAGCGGTTGGCCTGCTCGACCTTGTCGTCGCTTCGCGCGAGAGGATCCGTGAAATTGATCGCCAGCATACGCTCGCGCGCGACGCCGTTGGATTCCATCCGCCACATAGTCGTCATCCAGAGTGCGTCGTAGTCGCCATTGCCATGGACGAACAGGATCGGCGGCACTTCGGGGGCCGCCGCCAGCGGCTCGGTCTCGGCCGATGCGTCGATCCCGAAGCTCGCGGCCGCGAAGGGCAGGGCGCCGACGCCTTGCAGGATCGTCCGTCGTGACAGCTTCATCATGTTCCTCCCGGGCAACCCATGCCTTTGCACCGCTTATAGACGTCTAAGCACTGGACAGCGAAGGACTTTCGCGGGCATCACTGAGTCCAATTGGAATCGCTGAGGCCACTTCTGCCAGCGCAAATGGAAGGGGATATGACCGAGCAGCCGAAACGTCAGAGAATTGCCGCCGACGGCATCACCGCACCGCTGCGGTACACGGTATTCCGGCGTATCTGGCTCGCCAGCCTGCTCTCCAATCTCGGCCTCCTGATCCAGGGCGTGGGCGCCGCCTGGGCGATGACGCAGATGGCGGCCTCGGCCGACAAGGTGGCGCTGGTGCAGACCGCACTCATGCTGCCGATCATGCTGATCTCGATGCCGGCCGGCGCCATCGCCGACATGTATGACCGCCGCATCGTCACCCTGGTGTCGCTCTCGATCGCTCTGATCGGCGCGAGCGCGCTCACCATCCTGGCGGGGCTCAAGCTCATTACCCCGGAAACGCTGCTCGCCTTCTGCTTCGTCGTGGGCAGCGGCAATGCGCTGTTCGGCCCGGCCTGGCAGTCCTCGGTCAGCGAGCAGGTGCCGCCTGACGCGCTGCCCTCGGCAGTCGCGCTGAACGGCATCAGCTACAACATCGCGCGCAGCTTCGGTCCCGCGGTCGGCGGCGTCATCGTCGCCGCGGCCGGCGCGGTGGCCGCCTTTGCCTGCAACGCCATCCTCTATCTGCCTCTGCTGGTGGTGCTGCTGCTCTGGCGGCGCACCAACGAACCCTCGCGCCTGCCGCGGGAAAAGCTCAACCGAGCCATGGTCTCCGGCGTGCGCTACATCACCAATTCGCCGCCGATCAAGATCGTGCTGTTGCGCACGCTGGTGATGGGCCTGATCGGCGGCGCCGTGATGGCGCTGATGCCGCTGGTTGCGCGCGACCTCTTGCACGGCGGCGCCCAGACCTACGGCATCATGCTCGGCGCCTTCGGCATGGGCGCTGTCGTGGGGGCGCTCAACATCCATGAGCTGCGCAAGCGCATGAGCGGCGAGGCGGCGATCCGCGCCTGCACGATCTCGATGGCGTTCGCGATGGCCGCCCTTGCCGTGAGCAGCGAACCGGTATTGACCGCGGCCGCGCTGGTGCTGGCCGGCGCGGTCTGGATGGCCGCCGTGGCGCTCTTCAATATCGGCGTGCAGCTCTCGGCGCCGCGCTGGGTGGCCGGACGATCGCTCGCGGCGTTCCAGGCCTCGATTTCGGGCGGCATTGCAATCGGCGCCTGGGGCTGGGGTCACCTCACCGACTATGCCGGTGTCGAGGTCGCACTATTGGTCGCGGCCGGGTTGATGCTGATCTCGCCGCTGCTTGGAATTTGGCTGGCGATGCCGCGCGTCGGCGCGCGCAACGAGGACGCCGAGGTGCTGGCCGATCCGGAAGTGAAGCTGTCGCTCACCGGGCGCAGCGGGCCGCTGGTGGTCGAGATCGAATACCGCGTGTCGCAGGAGAACGCGCGTGCCTTCCATAATGTGATGCAGGACGTGCAGCTCTCCAGGCAGCGCAACGGCGCCTATGGCTGGTCGATCGCGCGCGACATCGCCGACCCCGAATTGTGGACCGAGCGCTATCACTGCCCGACCTGGTTCGACTATTTGCGCCAGCGCAACCGGTCGACCCAATCCGAACGCGCGCTGCACCAGAGCGCGATCGATTTCCACATCGGCCCCGAGCCGGTGCGGATCCGCCGCATGCTGGAGCGTCCGTTCGGCTCGGTGCGCTGGAAGGAAGAGACGCCGGACCGCGCGAGTGCCGAAGTGCTGCCAGTGGTCGCGACCGCGGCGGGAAGCAGCACGTAGTTTGATTTCCGCAGCCGTAGCCCGCATGAGCGATAGCGACATGCGGGGCCAGGAATCCCGGATATCGTTGCGCTCACCCGGGCTACGGGAGTTTTACGCTCGTCATTCCGGGGCGCGAAGCGCGAACCCGGAATCCATCGAGCCGCACACGCCTGGAGGAATGGATTCCGGGCTCGCGCCGAGCGGCGCGCCCCGGAATGACGAAAGAACGTCCTACTGCCCGTGGTCGGTCAGCACCTTGTCACAGGCCTTGCTGAGGCGCGTGCGATTCTGTTTCAGGCAGGCGAGCACGGCTGAATCGCCATTGTTCATCACGGCGCGGCAGTGACGCGTGACATCGCGCGCGCAGGCGTCGTGGCCGGGCTGCTGCTGCGCCGACGCGCCCGATGCGCACAGGATCAAGGGAATAATGAAAAGAAATCTGGTCATCGCGTAATGCCTCTAACCCGGAAACATGAGCGGGCGAAGCTAGAGCGGTGATCCCGACCCCGCAACGGCTTTGTTGATCAGCCGCGCTGGCGCTGCCGCGTGCTTAACGCCAGAGCACATCGCGAGGGAGCTGGAGGACGCAACGATCGATTCGCTTGCGTGCTCTCTTATTGATTGTCCTGGGCGTCGGCGACCTTGCGCGACGCACCGCCCTTGGCGAGATCCTTGTCCATCACCGCGTGGCAGCCGACGCTCAGATCAGAGCGGTGCTTGATCATGCAGGCGGTGATCTTCGGAATGTTGGGGATTTCAGGCGAGCACAGGCGGAAGGCATCGCCGGTGCACATCTGCTGCGCCTCGGCCGAGAAGGCGAAGCTCGAGCCGGTCGACAGGATGGAGGCGATGGCGGCGAAGCTCAGCGCCAGGCTGGCATCGCGGACCTTGGAGGAGAAGGACGTGGTCATTTGAGGCTCCCATTGGCGCCGCGTGAGGCGGCGCGTTGTTAACGGGAGCTACGATGCTCTCGCAAAGTCGTTTCCGATGTGATGACGGTCACGGGCCGGGCCCCGACTGTGACATCGGTCACTTTGGCGCAGTCCCCTGAAATTCCTCCGCAACCGCCGTCGTGTTGGTGTCACGTTAACTGTTCCTTCGCATTATCGGCTCGGCGCGGAGAAAATCCGCTGGTTTGGTTGCGTAATTGGAAAGAGTAGCGATGCGTAATGCGTTGGGCCTGATGGTGGCCAGTGTGATTGCGGCGGTCGTGATCGCCGCCGGAGGTTGGTTCTTCTATTCCTCGCGCGCCGAACAGGCCGCGCCCAAGACAATTGCCGCCCGTGCCGCCGATCCGTTGTCGGCACCGGCGAAACTTTCCGCCAAGGATGACGTCGAGACCACCGCGGCGCTGTCCGGCAAGCCGGCAGCGCCTGCAGCTGCGCCGGCGCCCGCTCCTGCACCGGCCTTCCCGGTTCAGCAGAAGTCGATCTGCGCCAATCCGAACGCCCTCGGCGTCGCCCGCGTGGTCGAAATCGACACCACCGGCGGCCCAGGCTTCGGCTTCGAGCACTTCAAGCAGTTCGACTTCCTGACCGACAAGGAGGTCGTGCTGACCTTCGACGACGGTCCGTGGCCGAACAACACGCCGGCCGTGCTGAAGGCGCTGGCTGATGAATGCACCAAGGGCCTGTTCTTCGCGGTCGGCAAGCACGCGACCTATCATCCGGAGATCCTGCGCCAGGTGCTGGCCCAGGGCCACACGGTCGGCTCGCACACCTGGTCGCACGTCAATCTCAACAGCAAGAAGATGACGGAGCAACAGGCCAAGGACGAGGTCGAGAAGGGCTTTAGCGCGGTGAAGTTCGCGCTCGGCACCAACCCGGCGCCGTTCTTCCGCTTCCCGCAGCTTCAGCACAATCCGGCGATCGTGAGCTATTTCGGCACCCGCAACGTCGCGATGTTCTCGACCGACCTCGACTCCTTCGATTTCCGCAAAGAGAGCACGCCGGACAAGATCGTCAGCAACGTGATGACCAGGCTCGACAAGCTCGGCAAGGGCATCATCCTGATGCACGACTTCCAGAAGCACACCGCCGAAGCGCTGCCGACGCTGCTCGCGCGCCTGAAGGCCGGCGGCTACAAAGTCGTGCAGATCAAGGCCAAGACGACGTTCCAGACGCTGCCGGAATATGACGAGGCGCTGCTTAGGGATCTGAAGGTGCCAACTTCGAGCGCGCGTCCGATCTCGACCGTGGTGCAGACGGTCTCGCAGTAAGTACCCATCAGCTCGTCGACTGAATGCGCATGGCCGGGCTTGCCCCGGCCATTTGCATTTTGGGAGAGGCGAGCGGCGGCCTACCAATAGATGCCGTGGCGGTGCAGCTCGCTGATGATACGCTCCTCGGTCCACCCGCGGCTGCGCTTGGGCTTGTCGGCCTTCGCCGTGGTCTTCGACGCGAGCTTGGCGGGGGCGCATGTGGTCGACGGTTCTGCCGCCGGGGCCGCAGCGGCGGGGGTGGTGGAGACGGCAGAGGGCCGGTCGACATATTTCGGCGTCTCTGCGGGCGCTGGCGCGGACGTCGGAGCGGATGCCGCGGGATTGTCGGCGGAAGCCAGCGTCAGGCTGCGCGAACCCGCAGCCTGCGCGGAGGCCGAGGCCAGAACCATGACGGCAACCAGAATGATCTTGCGCATGTGAAGTCTCCCCGTGTTTGTGTGAGGAGACACTAGGAGAGACCAGCGCGACGTTATGTGACAAAGGTCACATCTAGACTCTGCGGCCTTGCGCCGATGGCAACGATCTGGACGCGAAGCTGCGGCCGCATCATTGCAACAAGGTGGGACTGGGAAAGGCGCTGGTGCGCAAGAGGGCATCCCACTTAAGGCGCATCATCTTGATGTTGTTCGCGATTCCTTGCGCGATTTTCGAAACGGACCACGAAAAGCACCACGGAGTTATGGGGCTACTCGGTCCTGCGTTCCAATAAAGCGTTATCGAGATGGATCTCGACCGCGCGCCGCGAAGCGGCGGGGGTACGGTATTTCCGGGGATCTAACGAGACACCAGCACAGGCGCCGAGTTCATCGACGCGCTCGATGCCGGGTTATGGCGAGGTCGACCCCGAGATCAGGCCCGCTCTCGAACTGATGCGCCGGCAGGACATCGATACGCCTACCGCGATCGAGAGGTTCGCGCAGGCGCACATTTCGAAGTTTATGATACCTTTGGGTACGAGGTCGATGATGAGATTTACTCGCGAGCAGCATCAGACTATGGCGAAAATCTTGCGCGCGACGGCTCAGAAAGCCACGGGCACGAAGAAGCTGCGTCTGGCGAGTCTCGCGCAAACGGGCCGCCTGCTCGCGCAGATGGCGGGGACCGGCGGGATGACGCCGGAAGCACAGAGCCCGACGCCGGAGTCGGGCAGTCCGGCCGAAACTCCGCCCGTGCAGCTGGAGAAGGCCGCGCCGAAGATGCCGCCGAAGCCGAGCGACCCCTCAGCAAGCTAGCCCCGATCGATCGCCGCAAGGCGATCGAGGCGGCGAGCCAATCGTCGAGACCTTCGCCGTATTCAAGACGCGAGCGGTCGCCACCCGGTAACGGCTATCAGTCGACACTGCTCGAGGCGATCGAACCCAGTCTCCCGAGCAGATCCAGCAAATCATCTCGAATGCTGTAGCCAAGATCGACCTCTCACCGATCGAACTGCCCGCAAGGCCGCCGAAGCGACGACTTATAGCCCACCCCGCCGGAGCCAGAGAAGCTGGCCTGGGTAAAGCCCGGCCGACTCGTTCAGCGATGAACGTCCGGTGATGGGGGAGGTTACCAGCTACCCGTTGCCAATGATCTTGCCCATCTCCTCGACCGTCGAATCGGGTTTGGGGTCACCTACAGCCGGTTTGATTCCGTTACCAATGATCTTGCCCATTTCGGCTCCTCCGATCCTGAACCCCAGCGCCAATTAGTGAGCGAGAGAAATGGCAGGGTTCGATGACAGGTACGTGAGCCCGAAGAAGGGCAAATCGAGCACGCTCAGATCGAACTGCACCTCGGCAGGAGCCTTTCAGGCAGCGACGGAAATATCGGCACCATGGGGCCAGCGATCCCTTGAACCGCGGTCAGCAACATTCGCAGGCCAGCTCGGCCAGCATCGGCCTATCTCTGGATGCTGCCGATCCTCGCTGGAACCTAAATCCAGCGCGTCTACCAGTTCCGCCAGCGTCCTATTGGTTGCAGAAACCCCAGACCTAGCGTCTAATGAATACAGGTTGGGGAAACCTATGACAGCACTGACGACTGCGCTCGTCACGGCGAAGCCGCGCGAGAAAGCGGGATCACGGACTGGCTCGCGCTATGCCTTTCAGGCACACGTCTCGCTGGCCAAGATGCTTGAGCTTCGGAGGTCAGGTGCCGACTTCCGCGCCATATTCGACCATTTCGATGACCTTGCCATCCTGACCCCTTCGAAATGCCCGGATCAAGTCGAGTTCTTCCAGATCAAGGGGAAACAACAAGGAAGTTGGACGGCAGCGAGTCTCTGTAAGGTGGACGATGAGGTGCCGAGAACTATCGTCGGCAAAATGTATCACCATACGCAGACGATCGGAGCATCCGTGGCAGGATGCGTTTTTCTCACAAACGCATCGTTCGGCCTAACGCTGGCCGACGGAACGAAAACCGGAATTGATCACACCAAAATTTTCTACGCGAGCTTGGGATCCGAAGATAAGACTCGCTTTGCCGCCGCCCTCGAAAATGACTTTCCGTCGCCCCGTTCTCCGGCAGAAGATGAAGTATTCAGCTTCGAACGAACCATCGTTCCAGTCACCGGATACGATCTTGTTCTAAAAGGATTGTTGGTCGATGCGGTCGAAAACAAGGAAGGCGTAGTTGTTGCAGCCCTCTATCGGACGCTGATTCAAGACATCACTTCACGCGCGAACGACACGACCGTTTGCTTGAATCTGTCGGACGTCTTCACCCACAAATCGCTAGGTTGCGAGGAAATGGATCAAATACTGGCGGCCGCTGAGAAGCGCCGAGGAATACTTGATGTTTGGAAGACCGTTGATGAAGAGTTGAAGGACGCTGGCCGAACTCCGATGGAGCGCATTAAAGGCCAAACGGCAGTTGTCAACTATCTACGCGACCGCTCTATGCGTAAGCGTCAAGCCGAGACTCTGGCGCAGGAGGTGTACGGGGCGTCTCAACTAATCTCGGCGCGCGTCCGCACTTGTGATAATTTGCTCGCCGCTGCCGATCTGATCAGAACTAGCTTGCCCTCTTCGCTGGTCTCCCAATACGAACAACTAACCATCGAAGCGGCGATACTGGTCGAGCTGTACGAGAGCTTCAATGGATGAACAGCGGGATTTTGGATTGCGGCGATTGCTGCTGAATCTTGGGGGGAAGCGGCGTGCGCACAATGAAGTTCAAAAGAATTTCTCTTCTATCGCAAGACGAGAAACGGGCGTTCACGATGGAGTTCCACAACGAGGCGACAGTCGTGAAGGCGGGCAACGGATTCGGCAAGTCGGCTCTTCTGAAGAGCCTCTATGACACGTTCGGCGCTGAGCCGCACCGGATCGACCAAGCTTGGCGAAGTGCGAATGTCATTTCGGCGGTAGACTTCGAGGTTAATGGGCGGCCGCAAACCATTATGAAATTTGCGGGCATCTACACTGTCTTTGATGAGGGAGGCAACAAGACCCTTCAAACGTCATCCGTCACCCAAGGTTTGGCTCCGTTCTTGGCGGACTTGCTCGACTTCCGCTTGCTTATGATCGACAAGCGAGAGCAAGTTCTCATTCCACCTCCTGCGTATGCCTTTGCGCCCTTTTACATGGATCAGGACCGGAGTTGGACTTCTGCTTGGGAGCCCTTCCGCAACATGTACTTGCCTCGCTCGGCTGCCACTCTAGCGGACTACCATTCTGGCCTGAAGCCAAACGAATATTACGCAGCTCAAGCTGAAAGGGATCGCTTGGCGACAGTGCTGCGGGAAGCAGAGCTGCGGAGGGACGGCGTTGTTGCTGCGGTCGAGGAGTTGCGGACCGTCGAGCCGGACACCGACGTACATTTCAATATTGATGATTTTCAAGCTGAGACTGCTGAGCTGCTCGCCGAGAGCACACGATTGCTCGATGAGCAAAATTCCTACCGGGCAAAGCTTTCAGAGTTGATCGACGCTCGCGCACTTTGGATTACTCAGGCTGAGATTACTCGCGCCGCGCTCGGCGAAACAGATGAGGTGTTCAAGAGTGCCTTTGGCCATCCCATCGACGTCGAATGCCCGACGTGTGGCGAGCACTATACAAATGACATTGCAGCTCGTTTCAAGATCGCTGCCGACGCTGAGGCGTTGATTGCGGTGTTGAACCACGCTCGCCAAGAGCAGCAGAAGCTTGATAAGCGGATCGAAATAGCTCGGCATGACATCGAAGCAATCGACATTGCTGCCTCAAGCGTCCGGGCCGTATTGGCGACGCGAAAGAATGATCTTACGTTTGGAGCGATAGTTGCCGCAGAAGGGCGAAACGCCGCAACCCGTGTTCTGCGCGAGCGAGTTAAGGAGGTGGACGCCGAGATCGGCGGACTCAACTCAAAAATTGAAGAAATCGCCGCAACCATGCGCGGACTGCTGGACCGTAAGCGATCTCGGACAATCAAGGACTTATTCGCCAGCCACTTTGTGAGTTTCGCTCAACAACTGGATGTCCGGATTGGGGATTTGCCGTCCAATCCAATGGCGTCAACGTCTCACGCGCGCGGAAGCGAAGGCCCGAGAGGTCTCGCCGCCTACAATTACGCATTCCTATATACCACCCAGCAATATGGCTCGATGGTATTCTGTCCCATCGTGGTTGATGCGCCGAACCAACAGGGTCAAGACGCGCAACACTTGCCTGCTATCATCTCATTTCTGGTCAAGAAACGGCCAAAGGGTGCTCAGCTCATCCTCGGAGTTGAGGAGGCGGTAGGAATAACAGAGAACGATGCAGACATCGTTAGTGTGGGAGTACGTAAAAACCAGCTTCTGAATGAAGCTGAGTTCGAAGCAGTAAGCACACAGCTTCGCCCATATATTGCGCAAGCTCTATAAGCTCTGAAAGCGTCCTGCCGCTTTTTGGCAGCGCTTTCACGCATTGCCGCACATTATCGCGAGCGGCGAGAGCCCTCGGTGCTCTTGGTCAACAAGTCAATCACCGAGACCTTAAGGGCATTGGCCAACACTTCGAGCGTGCTCAATGTAACGTTACGTTCCCCGCGTTCGACTGAGCCGACATAGGTCCTATGGAGGCCACAGACATCAGCGAATGCTTCTTGAGATAAGCCCTTCGCACATCGCAGGCGGACGACATTGCGCGCCAAGATCTGCCTAAGCGCGGGACTCGGCTTACGAAGCTGCGTAGAGGACATGCCGTCATCCACAAGAAGAATGAGGAGCATGCCTGTGGAGATGATGCCTTTGAATCTACAGACTATGAGTAGCTAAATGATGCGCGACTCGAGTCTCGAAAAAGCGCTCTACGATGCCGCTCACGCGTGAATCTGTTTTCTGTTTCTGGCGCAATGCACTCGCGACCTGATCTACCGCGACATTGAGACCGTCGCGCACAATGCTGGGCTTCATCGAAAGGCTTACTGCATGCCCGCCGATACTTACAATTCAAACCTTGGATTGATCCTCCAGGGCACTGGCAACAACAACAATTGGGGCGCGGTCATCAACAACTCGATGATCCCAACCGATCGAGCGATCGCGGGCGTCGCGACGCGCGGCAACACCGGAGGCACGCTCGACCTATCATCGCCGCGTCCCGGAGTACGTCTCCATCAAAATCAGCGCAAGTTGGCCTTCCGAAGAAAATCAGCGTTGAGCGAAGACTGGTGCACCTCAAGCCATGCCTTGGGCTTCTCGTACGACGGCATGATCGATCGCAAATAGGACCAGAAAGCCCTTCCGTGCGAGCGATGTTTTAGATGGGCCAGCTCATGCGCAACGACGTATTCTAGGACCGACCTTGGTGCAAAGATCAGGAGCCAGCTTACTGTGAGGCTACCGGAAGGACCGCAGGATCCCCATCCGCCCCTCATGTCTGCAACTCGGATGGACCGAGGCCTGAGGTCGAATTTCGTCTGATATACAGACGCGATCTCACGAACGTCTCGACGAACACGCTGCTTGAGCCAAACTGCAATTTCAGTGGCGATCGCAGAGTCTGTTCGGACCCAAGATGGAACATCGACGACCAACCCGCGGCGGTAGCTGATTTCGATGTGTGGCCCATCATGGCGACGTACGGTCAGACGAACCATTCGCCCTCTGTACGGGACCTTGGAGCCGGTTGCGAAGCGAGAAACGACGGGACGGGTGGCCGCCCTAGCTTCAAGTTCACGCACGGCGTTAAACAACCACCGGCGTTTCCGCCTCAGAAAAGCATCAATCTCCTCTTCGTCGTCAGTCGCCAGGGCCATGACTTCTACGTGGCCCGGCATGACCGTAATTCGTCGTTCCGATGTGGCGGCGGATCGCCGAAGCTCGTAGGCGACCTCGGTCTGACCGATGCGCAGGACGCCCATCAGCTGGCCTCGGCGTAGGCCTGTACGGCGTAATTCTCGATCTCGTCCCTAACGGCATTGACATCTTTGAGATCGAGCGGACGCAGCAGCCTGCGAACCTCGCGGCGAAGCTCCCTCTTGTAGCCGTCCATGAAAAACCATGACGGCTGACTGGCCTGCGCCTTGGCATAGAGATCACCAACCTCAACAGCCACCGCCCGAAGCGGCGCATGTTCTGTCACCGGCGCATGCGGCTCCATGATCCGCAGGATGGCGAAGGCCCGTTCATCCATTCCCAATTCGTCATGAGCGCGCGCCTCGACCGCAATGCCGTCGGTCAAGTCTTCGAAGTCTCGAAGACCTTCGACGGCGGCGATTTGGCCTTCCTCAAACCGGCGAATGATCTCTAGCACCCGCTCGGAGAAACGGCCGTATTGAGCCGGGTTCTTGTCGACCAGTTCCCGGGTTACGCGCTTCAGTTCGGCGGCCTTCCGCACGAACGCCGCGTACAGCTCCTCCTCCGACCTCCCCTCGGTCTGGAAGTCGTCCGTAAAATCCGGGTCAGTGATATTGCGGAGACGAACGGTCGTGGTGAGGCCGGTGGCGCGTACGTGTTCCTCCAGCATGTCCCTGATCTTGCCGGAATAGCTCAGATGGTCGAGGCTCTCGTCCTTGGTGATGGCCTGTTGGGCCAATCGCAGGAAGGTTGCGGTCCACTTCATGTCCTCGGTGAAATCAAGGATCGCCGGATCAGGCGACAAATCGCCATACGACCGCACGAAGTGACGGCCCAGCCGCTGAAGCTCGAACCAGTCGTCCTCACGACCATCCGAGACCAGCTTCTCAACGGCGTACGCGGCGGCCCTTTCGGTCATTCCATCGAGGTCCATTAGGCGCTTCTGGCGCATGAACCGGGCATAGGTCTCGCGCAGATCGCGGCGCAGCAGGTCGAGATCGCGAAGGGCGTTCTGAACGTCGTCAGCACGATAGGACGACAGGGCGTCTTCGAGGTTTTGAGTGACGCCAATGTAGTCCACGAGCCGGCCGTGTGGCTTATCGACGGTCGTTCCGTCCGGCCTCTTGATCGAGCAGGTTCGGTTGGTACGCGCGATGGCCTGCAGCAATCCGTGTTCGCGCAGTGGCTTGTCCAGATACATGACATGCTCGTTTGGCGCGTCGAAGCCGGTCAACAGCTTATCGCAGACGATCAAAAAACTCGGTTCGTCCGTGCTCCCCTTGAACGCCTTTTTGGCGGCTTTTTCTCCGTCGTCATCGAGGTAATGGGCCTCCAGTTCGGCACGCAACACAGCGATGTCCGCGTCTTCGCTTGGCTTGTTGTCCTCTTGGCTCTTGGAAAAAACGCAAGCGATCATGCGATCGGCCTTCGTCGTTGCTTCCGCTTCGGGCATTCCGCCCTTGGTCAGGTCGGCTGCGATCACCTCGGCTAGGGCGGCGCGATAGAGTACGACCGACTCGCGGTCGATGGCGACAATCTGAGCCTTGAAGCCATCAGGGCGGCACGTCTGCTTGAAGTGCTCCCAGATGTCGCGGGCAATGAGGCGGATGCGCTCGGGGTGCTTGGCGATCAGGGCGAGGCTGACACCTCTCTGCTTTAGCATCTCGCGCTTCTCGTCGGACAGATCGACGAACCAGCGGTCGAACAGGATGTCGATCTCGGCCTCGTTGATCGACCACTCGGTCTTCCGGCCCTCGTAGAGGATCGGGACGGTGGCACCGTCGCGCACCGCGTCGTCGATGCCATATTTGTCGAGATAGGTTTCGCCCGGCTCGCTGAAGCGAGCGTAGGTGTCCTTGTCGGCCTTCTTGATCGGTGTGCCGGTGAAGCCGAAGTAGCGGGCATTAGGCAGGGTCGCCTGAAGGAAGGCGCCGAGGTCTTTCTCCTGCGTGCGGTGGCATTCGTCCACCAGCACGATCCAGTCCTCCGAGTTCGGGATCGGCTCCTTGGAGCCTTGGAACTTGAAGATAGTCGAGAGCAGTATTTGGCCCGAGCCGCCCCGCGCGACGGCCTCGCGTAGTTCGCCGACCGACAGTGCCTGCTTCGGATTGGGCAGACCGCAGGCGACGAAAGTTTTGGAAATCTGATCGTCCAGATCGATCCGGTCGGTCAGCACGAGGATGTTCGGGTTCTGGAGCGTCGATGCATCAAGCGTCAGATGGGTCTTCAGCTTCAAGGTGAGGAAGACCATTGTCAGGCTCTTGCCCGAGCCTTGGGTGTGCCAAATCAAGCCCTTCTTATTTCCTTCGGCGACGCGGTTCACCGCCTTATTGACTGCTCGAAACTGCTGATAGCGGCAGATCTTTTTGATCCGCCGCCCGCTGTCGGGATCCGTCTCGAAGAGGATGAAGTGGGCCAATAGGTCCAGCAGCCGGGAAGGCTCCAGCAGACACCACAGTTCTTTGTTTAGGTCATCTGTAAACTCGTCGTATGAGCGCGGCCACGGGTCGGACCAAGGGGCATAGAACTTCGACGGTGCGCCGGTCGCGCCATAAAGCGTCGCCATTCCGTCCGTCACTATGTTGAAGGCATTGGAATAGAATAAGCGCGGGATGTCCCGCTCATACTGCTTGATCTGCTCGAACGCCTGGCCGGATCGATCGGCCGCCTTCAGCGGGCATTTCGCCTCGATCACGACCACCGGGATGCCGTTCACGAACACTACAAGGTCGGCGATCCGCGACCGCTGAGCCTCAACCTTGAACTGGCGCACGATGTGGTAGCGGTTCCTATCGGGCCGCTTGAAGTCGATCAAATTGACCGGCCTGTCCTTGGCTTCGCCCTTTAGTCGCCGGGAATAGGATCCGCGCAGGCGACGCTGCCATTCCTCGTTATCCGACAGGATGTTGAGGTCGGTATAGATCGCCTCTGCGTCCTCGACGCTTAAGCTCTCGTTTACAATCTGGAGAGCCTCGATCAAAATCGGCTTCAGCACGACGCGGTTGGCCTCCTGCCGCATCAGCATTGCCGGCTCGGGATGAAGTGCGCAGTAGCCTATTGCTACCAGGGCATCGAGTGCGGGCTTCTCGGCGAGGCGGTATTCGCTCATACGGGCACGGGTACCTTGACGCGGCCCGAGAGGAGGTCACCTGAAAGGAGGCCACGAAGCTTAATCAAGGCACTGCTTTGGGCTCTTGACGCAACGACGTCCGCCCAGATGGAGTCGCAGACCGCACCAATTTCGCTTTGATTGGCGAGTGATGGCACGTTGAACCGAAGTTTTCTGAAGGTCGTCTGTTTGATCCCCTTTGCTGTCGAACCCGTGGCGTGACGCTCGATGAGCGTTTGAGCATAAGGTGAGAGAAGGAGCCACTTAAGGTAACTGGAAGTCAACCGAACAGGATCGGGCCGCAAGGTTAGAGTCCGCTGGCCAAGCGCGGCTCGATAGTTCGGGAAGTCAGCAACATTTCCGAGGGGGGCCTCGGTCGTAAACATCACATCGCCAACGGCGGGAATGCCGCGACGCATCCAAGACTCGTAGTCGTCCTCTGCGATGAACTCCCTCGGCTCAGGATCGAGGTAGCCAAACCGCACATTCTTTGCGGTCAGCAGCGGGACACCACTGGGCGCTTTGGGCGGTGGAACTCCCCTATAGTCGATAATGCGGGAAAGCAGGTCGTCGAGGGCCACGCCAGTGCCATCCTGCGGAACGGCGTTCGCGAACGCTTCTGCAAAATACGCCGACAGCGTTCGTTCGCCTTGTTCTGCTTTGCGTTCGACGACTGAGAGAAGCTCATCTACCGACCGCAACACCTCGGCGATCCGTCGCTGCTCTTCGAGCGGGGGGATCAGAACCTCGATCTCATCGAAAGCCGACTGCGGCACTCGCTGACGTCCCGACGTGCCTTCCATCAAGCCGATGGCTTGGTCACGAACTTCAGACCAACCGGCGAGACAGCGAACATACTCAGGCAGTGTCAGTCCATCGCGTCCCGCCATGACGATGAACTCGGTAGAGCCTTGCGCCACCTGACCACCATTGATCGACTGAACGAAGCCGAGCTTTCCATTCTCGGCGCAAGGGGTGATCCGAGCGAAGAGCGTGTCGCCAGACTGAAATTTGGAGCCGCCGCTACTGATCTCGCGGGTAGTCAGGACCGACACGTCCGCGCCGTTGAGCGGCAAACTCGCCATGTCAAGGAAAGGCACCTGCCCTTCTCTTGGGAGCTGGCGCTTTGGATTGATCGCGACGGCCTCGGAAAAGAGCATGGCGCGCCACCCCGCCTGCGCCTCACCCGACATAGCCGAGTCTCTTGAGGTGCCCAAACATCACCGCCTCGGCCTCGTCGCGCTTGGCTATCAGGTCTTGGAGCTTGGCCGCTTCGGCGGCGACATCCATGGCCTCGGCGTCCGCGCCGGTCTGGACGTAGCGGCTAATGTTTAAGTTGAAGCCGTTCGCCTCGATCTCATCGACGGACACCGCGCGTGCCAGCCTCTCGACTTCAGCGAAGCCGCGGAAGGCGTCGGCCAGCGTCCGCACATTGGCGTCGGTAAGGTGGTTCTGCGCCTTGCCTGGCGTGAAGGTTGCGTCGCCGTTTACGACTAGCACTTTTCTCTTCCGCGCGGCTGGCTTGGCCTTTCGGATGATTAGGACCGCCGCCGGGATGCCCGCGCCGTAGAAAAGGTTGGGAGCTAGTCCGATCACCGCCTCGATGATATCGGCCTTCAGCATGGCCTCGCGAATGCGACCTTCGGCGCCGCCTCGGAACAGCACGCCGTGCGGTACGACCACGCCCAGCATGCCGTCGTCTTTCAGCGAAGCGATCATGTGCTGGACGAAAGCAAGGTCGCCATAACCCCTTGGCGGCGCACCATAGACGTCACGGCCGAACGGATCGCCGTTGGTCCAGACCTCGTGACCCCAGACCTTCTGTGAGAAGGGCGGATTGGCCATCACCCGATCATAGGCCCCGATGCCGGGCGTGAACTCCTGTGCGCGCGGATCGTATCGTTTAGGGTCGAGGATAGTGTCGCCCTTGGCGATGAAAGCGTCGTCGATGTCGTGAAGGAACAGGTTGATCTGGGCGATGGCCCAAGTGTCTAGCTCCTTCTCCTGCCCATAGAGCGAAAGACTGCGGGGGTCTTGGCCTCTGTTCTTGAGGTGTTGAACCGCTTCCAGCAGCATGCCGCCAGAGCCGCACGTCGGATCGTAGATCGACATTCCCGGCTGGGGATCAAGGCACTCGACGATCAGCTTCACAAGCTGCCGGGGTGTGTAGAACTCACCGCCCTTCTTGCCCGCGCCCTCCGCGAACTGTTCGATCAGATACATGTAGGCGTCGCCCAGGATGTCGGGCGGCACGTCACTGTTCCTGAGCCGGTGCTTTTCGAAGTGGGCGAGCAATCTCTCCAGGCGCGCGTCAGGGAAGCGTTCCTGATTGGCGAAGTCCACATCGCCGAAAACGCCGCGCAGACGCAGGTTGGCGTCTTCGATGGCCGCGAAAGCATTGTTCAGATGCTGGCCAATTTGGGTCGCGTGCTTCCTGACTGCATTCCAGTGATGCGGCGGCGGGATATGGAAGCGATGCTCATCAGGATCGGCTGCCTCCTCCCGGTCACCGGTCTTGGCGAGTAGAACCTCGAACTCCTCGTCCCACACGTCGCACAGCCGACGATAAAATAGGAGCGCAAAGATGTAGTCCTTGAACTTCCCCGCATCGACATGGCCGCGCAGGATGTCCGCCGCCTGCCAAAGATGCCGTTCGAGCTCTTCGAGTGACATCCAACGCACTGATTTATCTAACATTTCCCCCGCCAACACACTTCTTTGCAGCCCAACCAGTCTCGGCATCGCTTATCATGTCTCGATCTCGCCGAGCATACGGGCAATTACGGTGCCGGCAAATGGCCTTGCCAGTCGCGCTGGTAAAGCCTGCCTTTTCGAGTTCTGTCGAGATGTCGCTCAGAGATCGGCGGCCGCCCTCGGGGCGCTTCCGCCTTAGTCGCTTGACCAGAGCTATCATCCGGCCCGCATTGTCTCTTTGATCGATCTCAGCGTAGCTCTTTCGCCCCTTAACCGGTCGCGCCTTTCGAGTCGTCCCAATAAATTGTGGGACACCGGCTGGGACGGTGAGACTGTTTAGCTCAGCCTGATTCGTGCGAAGCCGGCTCCGGGTCCATCACCTGGGGCCGGCATTAATCTCCCTCCAGTCTGGCCATCACATACCGTGGGCGAGCCCAAGGTCGACGTCAGGGCGATGACCAAGGATAGGCAGCACGGCAACAGGGGCGGGATTCCCCCTGGGCTGAAGCCGGTGCGCACGCGCATCATCATCGAGACGGAGCTCGCCCGTATGGCCGACGGCATCGGATCGACAACCTCAGTCCCGGTGATCCTCGGATCGGTCAGGGACTAACCGGCAATCAGTTTCACCACGCGGCGGAGGGCGTCGGACGGGGGCACAACTCTGCGGCATATGACGCCCGTGCGCGGCTAGGCGCGCGCAGATCGGCGGTGAACTGCGGGCATTACGGGGACACAAACGCCAACTATCTTCGTAAGATCGCAGTTTTCTCGCTTCACTTTTTACCACGAATGATCTCCTGCCCGCGCCGGATGAGCTTTCATGAGCAAAGCCCTACCACCGAGTGTTCGCTTGCGCGCGCCATCCGTGGCGTCCAACGGGCTGGCCTGTTCGTAGTTGGAGTGAAATCCGACGGCACCCTGATAATCAGCGACCGGCCGATCGACACTCGTTCCCTCGTCCAGCCGGACGCTAACGATGATCCCGACTCCAAATGGAAGGATTAGGCAGGATGAACGCTCAACGTATAGATCGCGTCCAGCGAGGCCATACGCCGGGGGAGTGGTCCTGATGCCCCTTCGCCAGCGTCTCGAGATCGAGCAAGTCGCCAACGCCCTCCACGTCACCGTCCGCTGGCTGCAGGAGTGGCTGCGGGCCCATCCGGTGGATGCCGCCGGCGAGCCCTATTGCACACCCGTGGGCAGGAAGCGGATATTCCACCCGTCCGACATCACGCGGATCGAGAAGGCTCTCAGGGAGGATATCAAACGCCGATATACCTCCGGCCGCTGCGCGCCGGCAAAACGCCGCATTTTGAAATCCGAGGCTCCTAGCCAGGAGTCCATGTGGAGACGAGCAGCCGAACTCCTAAACGATCCGTCACTTATAGAAGCAGGCAAGAACTGGCGGACCAAGCATCGAGACCCGTGAGCGCGGCCTAGCCATCATTTGGCTTCTTGCCAATACCACCCGCAACAGCGGCTTCAGAACGATCCCCTTGCCGCTTGCCGTCCGGCACAGGACGGTCGCAGGCACGCCACTGCAATCAGGCCCTGGCGAGAACGGAGTGGATCGGATGCTCAGAGCTATTTGTGTGACCGTAGCGACAGTCTTGCTGGCGCTAAGCCTGTGGGAGAGCATGCCCGCGTCGCTTGCCAGCGACGCGGGCTGGATCGGAAGACCGACCTATCTGCTCAGTTGCGCGGGTGGTTTCGGCGTCGTCGCGGCCCTTTTGCGCGCAAGCTAAATTCCTCGGGAGGCTGCGCCACCGCGAATTGTGCCCGATCATCACTCCGCCGACCTGCGGCAGCAGGGCCAACAGGATGAGCCTCAGCATGGCGAAGTCTTCGGGGGACGGCCGCAATGCGCCGCGGAAGCTCCAGCTGACCAGCCTGATGGCTCCGCCAGTTTAGGGATCCGCAGATTGCGGACAAACGCCATTTCGGACTGGAGTGCCTGGCGGCGCTCCGCGACCGCCGCTTCGCACTTCCGGCAGAACCTGCCCACGCCCCCCTTGCACTCCCCGTCGCGGACCGACATGGCGTCCAACAACGCCGCTTGCGCGGTCGTGACGGCCGGCGTGACGCGCGACGCACGCGCCAGCGTCACGTCGCCGATGTTGGCGGCTGCAAAGCCAACCCGAAGCTCCGGTGGGGTCAAATACTCGGAGAATGAAGGTTCGCCCTCGGCGGAGGTGGCCAGCTTCGCCTGCTGCCTTTTACGCTGCCGGTAGGCCTTGGCGCGCGCGGCCGCCGTTTTGTCCTTCCTTTCACGCGGGACCTGATGAAGAGAAATAACGGAGGCGGAAGTGTCCTCAGCCATTACGCCGACACCTTCCGCGATGGAATGCGCCGTTCCCCCTTCTCGTTGATGCCGTGCTTGCGCAGGATCTCAACCGGGCACTTGCAGGCCGGCGACATCGGATCAGGCCCATGCTCGCGCGGCCATCTGCCGGTCTTCCCGTAGAGCTCGGCGGCCTTGTCCCAATCTGCAGGGCCGGGCACAAAGCGATCACCGGACCCCGGCATGCGGTTCAACTGCGCGCGCGGGGCCGCCTGCTTGTCGCGGTGCTCCTTCCAGCGCTTGCAGAACAGCTGGAAGGTGGAATCCCAGTTGTTCGAGAACGTGCCGCGCTGGGCATTGAGCGCGTGAAAAGCGGGAAGCTCGGCCTGGAGATCGGCGTCGGTCATGCCGAAGGTGGATTTGACCTCCTCGCAAAGCTGATCGTTCGGCGTCCAATCCGAGGGCAGGGGCTTGCCGATGAGCGATCCGGTCGAGACTGGTTTCCCTTCGGGGACCTCGCCTGCTTTCGCGGAGAGAGTTTCCGACGGCGGAGCCGGCGGCTCGTCGGCAGTAGTGGGCGTAACTCTCTCACTGGATTCGGTAGTAGTTTTGGTCAGGTTAGGTCCGGTCAGGTCCCCCTCGTTACGAGCACCGCGACGTTTCTTGTTGTGATTATCCCCACGTTTCCCATTGCGATATTCGATACGATCATCGTTACGGGCATCGTCACGTTTACCGCCACGTCGCGCCTCGGTGGCTTTCAGTGTTCGCTCCCTTTGCTTCTTGCGGTGATCGTCAGCCTCGAGCGCCTTCTCGGCCACTACCGGGTGGTACAGGCGGCCATCGGAGCACTCGACGAAGCCATGCAGTGCATCGTCACGGACCTTGGCCCAGCTCTCGACATCGCGGCCGTAGCCGGCAAGCTTGGCCAGGATCCGCTCGTCGTTAGGTATCGAGGCGGCTGGCATCTGGTGCCAGGAGGCGCACCAGAGCAGCACAGCGGCCCGGAAGGCTTCACCGCTCGCCAGCACGGTAAGATCGCTGTCGCGCAGCCGGACGACATCGAGCGGCATCCAGGAAAAATCACGCAGGTCGCAGTCAGGAGGGGTCAACGGGTCCGGCTTCACGAGGCACCCCCTTTGGCGCGCCAGCACGTCGCGCTCATGCCGGACTTGTTGGCGCGGCGCTCCCCGGTCGGCTCGATCAGGTCGCTACGGCGCAGCTCCGACACGCGCGGGCGCACTGTCAGGATGTTCTCGTCCAGGGCAGCAGCAATTTCGTCGGCGCTGAACGCGCCTGGATGGCGCTTTGTCAGGAATCCAAGCACGCGGCCGCGCACGGTCTTGGCGTGGCTGGTGATCTCCTGGGCGGCATCTTCGCTGGTGCCGGCTGCCTTCCAACCCGGATTGTCAGGGTACGACGGCATTAGTGGGCCTCCTGCTCGAAGCCGGCGAGAGCCGCGATCGTGTCAGCGAGACCGGGAGCGACGTGGTATCGGCGCGCAATGAAGCGACCTCCTACCGTGATCGGGCTCGGACGGCCGACGCCGATGCGCGAATCGAGGAAGGGAGGATTGGGAACGGATTGCGCGTGGAAGGCGCCTTCGGTATTGGTTTTCATGTTGAGTGACCTTTGGCCCGTGTCCACTTGCAGGTGGCGCGGGCCTTCTCGTTCCGAGAAGGCTCCAGCGAGGGCGACGATTGAGGGTTTTGGGAGCTAGGCAGCCGCAGTGGGCAGCGAGCGCAGCCAAGCTTCGGCATCGCTCATGAGGATCAGGGTCTTGGCACCGGTCTTCACGATGCGGAGGCGGCCGGCGCGGACCTCGCGATAAGCAGACGTTTTGCCGAGACGCGACCAGGCGCAAAACTCGCGGAGAGTCATCGCGGCCGGAGGCGGTCCCTTTTGGTCGGGGACAGGGATAGTTCGCATGCAGCACTTCCTTTCGGACGGTGAAGGCCGCGCTCTATCGAGCGTGACTTGCTGCAAGCATCACGGGACGTGGGCGGACAGTCATTTGACAAGTGCGGACTGTCCGCATTTGACCGGAATTGGCCGACTTCTACTCGCTCGAGCCGCGGCGTTTCAGGCGGTCGAGCTCGGTTGCCTGTGCGTGGGGCACTGCTTCCCCACCAGTGGGCGATGCCTTCCGCTTCAGTGCCCCCCAGGACCGGAAGCCGGATCATCCTCAGTCTTACTTTAGCGCGCGACTGATCGTTTTCTCGCTAGGTCCGCGCTGACCTTTTTCACGAAACCAGTCGTCGATAGCTGCGTTGCGCTCTTTTGTACTCGCCGGCATGTCGCCGGTCGGCCAAAGCTCTCTCACCGCCTGGCGTATCTTCAGGTGGTACGCGGGCGCCGTTGGCTCGTCCGATATGGATGGAGCGTCATCGTCGGAATCTGCAACGTGGATGGAGCTATAGAGCGCGCCTTGGATGTCGCGCGCCACTCCATGCTCCCAGTCCAAGACGTCGAGAAACGGCCAAATATCTGACGGTAGTTCTTGGAAGTCGTCGTTGGTCGAAGGCCAGCGGGCAAATAGCTTCACCCGACGCACCTTGACCGCGCGATCGAATGCCAGGAGCATGAACCTTCGCCAAACGAGGCCCGTCGCAAAACGCACACCTTCTGACTGTCCAGCTCCTTCCGCTGCTTCGTCCACGCCGATCTTGGCGAAGCCTGCGTACGGTGCTTCGTAGTCGCTGGCTAAACCTGAGTTGTTCAACAGCGCTTCAAGTCGCGGATTGAGCTCCAGCGATTCATCCGGCTCCCGCAGGATCGCCCAAGGTGGGCCGCCATGGCATGCTGCTCCTCCACCCGACAGCGTGAAGGCGAACAGAAACCGCCCCCCTTCTCGATCGATTTCGACTTTGGAAGCATCGGCACTCTTTCGAAGAAGTTCGGTGAGATACTCAACCGTCGACAGCTCGGGCTCGTACGCGACCTTTGAGACTCCATCGCAATCATTGGACTGTTCGAATGCCTCGATCGAAAATAGATCAGCACCGGCTGACGGCTCACTCGTTGCGGAGGCTTTGGTGCCGGCAATTCCAAATCGAAAGACCGCGCGTCCCAACGGAATCCAGCCGTCCTGGGGATTCTGCATCACTCCCCCTTTATCCGGCAGAATTTGCGGATTTTTTAAACGGCAATACGCGACCGCCTTGCCGCAGCGTGTCCAGATATTCGGCCCACCACTGCATCATCTTCACGCGCTCGTCCCAGAAATCGCTCCGCTGGTAGGCTCGACGCACCGCGTTTGGCTCGATATGCGCAAGCGCCGCCTCAATGGCGTCGACGCTCCACTTGCCGCTCGCGTTGGCCAGCGTCGAAAACGTCGAGCGGAAGCCGTGCGCGGTCGCCTCTTCCTGGGAAAACCCGATGCGCCGTAAAGCGCCGTTCATCGTGTTCTCGCTGATCGGCCGCTTCACGCTACGCAGGCCCGGGAACACCAGCCCGGCGGCGCCGTGTCCCGTGATGGGATGCAGCCCTTTCAGGATAGCCACGGCTTGCGCCGGCAGCGGAATGCGATGCGGCCGGCGCATCTTCATTCGCTTGGCGGGAATTTCCCAAGCGCAATGATCGAGATCGAACTCCGTCCAGCTCGCATGCCGCAATTCGCCGGGGCGACAAGCGAGCAGCGCCATGAGTTGCAGCGCGGCCTTCGTTGTTCGTTGCCCCATAAAGCCCTCGATAGCCCTCAAGAGGCCCCCGAACTCCTCCGGATTGGTAATCGCGGGACGGTGTTGGGGTTTCGGTGACGCGATCGCGCCACGCAGGGCTTGTGTCGGATCGTTCTCGGCGCGCGCGGTGGCGATAGCGTAGCGGAACACCGAACCGATGACCGCTCGCAGGCGCTTGGCCGTCTCGAGTTTGTCCGCCGATTCGAGCGGTCGAAGAACACGCAGGATCTCGACGGCTGAAATATCGGAGATCGGTAGCGCCCCCAGATCAGCCTTGGCGAGACCCAGCAGCCATTCCAACTTGCCTGCGGTCGCATCGGCGACGCCTTCTCGCTTCTTCTTATCGAGCAATTCGTCCGCCACCACCGCGAACGTGTTGGCATGCGCCTCCGCCCGCGCGGCCTTCACCTGCCGCTTCCGAGTGGCTGGGTCCACACCGTCCCGCACGAGGCCTGCCGCCTCATCCCTGCGCTTCCTGGCTGCTTCCAGCGGCACACCAGCCGGATCCTTGCCGTAGGGCCCGATCGCCAGCCGCTTGCGCTTGCCATTGAACCGATAGGCGTAATTCCAGAGCTTCCCGCCTGTCGGCGTCAGCCACAGTTGCAGGCCGCTGCCATCAGAAAGAATTGCGAGCCGCTCGCCTGGCTTCGCGTTCTTGATGGCCTTATCCGTGAGTTTCCCGCCCGCCATGTCCCCCGCTCCCGAAGTGTGGTCTTTTCGGAATCGCTCGTCGAACCGAGCACCACCAAAAGAACCACAGTTTCTGCGGCTGTCAACGAACGGGGATGAACTGGCGCGAGCGGGATGCTGTGAAAGAGCATCGATTTCAATGTCTTGAGCATTGAAAACGAACGGTGGAGAACGGCTGCGGAAGAGTAGTGGTGCCGCAAGAGGGACTCGAACCCCCGACCCCGTCATTACGAATGACGTGCTCTACCAACTGAGCTATTGCGGCGGACCCTGCCGGGACCAAGCCAAGCCGGTCCCGATACGCGCGCTCCTGATATCGGGCATGGCCCGAATTGGCAAGGACAAGCCGGGGGCGAAATGGGGCTCACGCGCCCCAGCGGGACCAGAATCCGCGCCAGCCGCCGGCCTGGGCCTTGGGCGTGCCGATTTGTTCCGTAAATTCATCGCTGGGACCCTCGTCATCGATTCCGGGATCATCGGGGGCGCGGACGATCGGGATAACGGCCGGAATCGGCGTCGAGGCGGGCTTGCCGAGATCAGCGCGGGCCCGGAACACCGGCGTCGCCGCCGGCGGCTCTGATTCGGCCGGCTCAGGGACCGGTTTGGCCGGCTCGGCAGGCGTTGCCTCGGACGCCTTCTCAGGCGTCTTGACCTCGGGGGGAGAATTGTCCTGCGCGGCTGCGACGGGGGCGGCTGGAGCCGGTTCCACCGGGCTTACGCTGGCCGTCACCTTCTTCGGCGCCGGGGCGGCAAGCATGGCTTCCTCGAAGGCCGAGGACTCGATCATCGTACCCTTGTCGGAGGGCAGGCTCGCGACCGGCGTCTGCCACTGGAATGCGTCGAGCCGGCCGGTGACGGGGGAGACCGGGCGCCAGCGGTTGCTGACATAGCCATCCGCGGTCCAGGCCGGATCGTGGCGGGCGCGCACGGCGCGCAACGTCCAGGCGCGGGCACGGCCGCCATCGCCATGCTCGCTGCGCTCGATCTCGGCCATCAACAGCGCCACGCGCTGAGTCGGATCGTTGACGTAGGGTGCGAGCGCCTCGCGCGCGCGGGCGAATTCGGTCGCATCGATCGCGGTGCGCGCGATCGCGAGCTGGCCCTCGATATGGCCGGGCTTGTCGGCGGGCGTCTTTGCCGCGAGCGTCTCGACCCGCTGCAAACGCTGCCGCGCGGAATCGCCAAGCTTCACATGCGCATAGGCGTCGGCGAGATCGGGGTGCGGATTGGCAAGCCAGGCCGCCTCCACCAGCTTCATGGCGCGGCGCACCTGATGCGCCTCGCTCTCGAACTTCGCGGCGAGCACCGCGGCGGGCACCAGCGTCGGCGCGAGCTTGACCGCCTCCATCACGCTCTCGCGCGCGACGTCGCGGTCCATGGTTTCCAGCTCCAGTGCGCGCGCCGTGAGCAGCACGCCGCGCTGCCTGCGATAGGTCGCCTTGTCGATCAGGCCCGCGGACAGATTCGAATCAAGGATCGCGAGCGCGCCGCTCCAGTCGCTGCGCGCGCAGCGGAAGCCGAGCACCGCATGCGAGGCCCAGGTCGATGACGGCGACAGCTTGATCGCTTCCTCCGCGATCATCACGGCGCCGACCGCATCATCGGCGCGCTGCGCTTCGATGAACAGGCCGCGCAGGCCCAGCAGCCGCGTATCGTCGCGCTCGGCCATGGCGCGGAAGACGCGCTGCGCCTCGTCGCGATTGCCCTCGAGCTGAGCCGACTGCGCATGCAACAGAAGCGCAAGCGGATCGTTCGGTGCGTGTCGCCGCGCCGCCTCGGCCTGCCGGCGTGCGAGCGCCATGTCGCCGTGGCCGATCGCGAGCAGGCCTTGGGTGATGGCGTGGCGGCCGCGCGCGTGGCGCTTTTCATGGCGGCGCCGGCGAAGCCGCGCCGGCGTGCGCCAGATCGTCGTCAAAATGCTCCAGACGATCACGGTCGCGACCGCGACGACGCCCAGCCCAAGGGCGAACACCGGAATGGTGGTGGCGATGCGCAAGCCGCCCCAGGTCAGCGTGACGTCACCGGTCTGGTCGGCAACCCAGGCCGCGCCGGCGCCGGCGAGTGCGATCAGAACAAGAAAGAGCACGATGCGAAGCATGGCGATCCCTATTACGCGCGAAGTGTTGCGCGAACCTTATTGAGCAGGCTTGGCGAGATCCGCCATGGCATCGTCGGCGAATTTGCGGGACGCCGCGAGCGCGACATCGCGGGCATCGGCCTTGTCGAGCCAGGCTTGCGCCGGGGCGCGATCGGCCTCGGCCAGGGTCTTCAGCTCGCGCCGCGCCTCCACGAAATCGTTGCGCAGCGCCGCGGCCGTCACCCGCGCGACGATCGCGCCGCGGTCGTTGCCGACCCCGTCGGTGCGCTCGATGCGGACGAGTTTTGACGCACCCGCCTGGAGCCGCTCGACGATGCCGGTGCTGCTGGTCTGCACCTCCGCCGGCGGCGACAGCTTTGGCACGATGTTCAGGAGCTCGCGGCTCAGCGCGACCGGCGTCGGAATGCCTGACGATGCGAACACGTTCAGCGGCTTCAGCACGTCGGGATTGGTCGCGAACGATCGCGCCGCTGCTAGCTGCGCCTCATAGGGATCGCCGTGGCGAACGGCGACATCGAGCAGCGCGGCCGCTACGACATGGCGCAGCGGCTTGTCATCGGCAGTCTTCGCATCGGCAATCTTCTCGCCCTGCTGCGCCAGCTCGGCGCGCTCGGTCTTGATGCCGCGCTCGAGCTGGGCGATGCGCTCGTTGATGGCGGCAAGATCGGGGGACGCGGCCGCATCGCGCGGCGCGGACTTCACATCGTTCAATGCGCTGGCGACCTTGTCGGACTGTGCGCGCAGATTGGCGATGTCGCTGCGCAAAGCGCTTGCAGATTTATCCAGCGCGTCGATCCGCGCAGCCATCGCCGGATCTGCGGCCGGCTTGCCGACCTTGGTCTCGACGGCTGCGACACGCCCGCTCAGCGCATCGACCGTGGCGCTGGTGACCTGCGACGCCGCCGGCGGCGCCTGCACGGCGGGCCAGCCCAGCATCCAGCCGACCGCGATCACGATCGCCGCCGCCACTGCGCCGGAGAACGGTGCGATGACCCAAGGTGAAATCGGCGACGCTGCGGCCGCAGCCTGCGCCTCGGCGCGCTCTGGCTCGGGCTCCGGCTCCATCCTGATCTCCTCGGACCGAGCCTCCTCAGGCTGTGCCTGCTCGGGCGTCGGCTGAGCCTCCGGCTCGCCCGCCATCTCTTGCGGCTCGGTGGAGACTTCGGTCGCCTCGAGGTCGATGGTGGGCGGGGTGCGCTTGGCACGGCCGGATTCCGGGGCCAATCCTGCGTCTTCAGGCTTGTCGTCGGCCATCGTGACGGTTCCTCAAACTTGCGTGCCTCGGGACCGATTTCGTCGGATTCGGCCCGTCCTCTTACGCTAAACGGGTGCGCAAAGCACGCTCCAAGGTTTCAAATAAGGCATTTTCGTCCGGCGTGGCGGCCACCAGGACCTGCGACGCACCGGCCTCGCGCAACACGGCCGCGACATTCTCGGACAGGCAGCATTGCGGTATCGCCAGCGCCGAGATTTCGACACCTTCGTCCCGCGCCGCCTCCAGGAAGGCCCGGGCGCTGCGCCGGGAGTAGTGCAGCACCGCTCCTATGCCATTGGCGGCAAAGCCCTCGCAGACCTCGCGCGGCAGATGCTTGACCGGCGCCATGCGATAGGTGGTCTGCGTGACCACGTTGAACCCCTCCGCACCAAGCTCGCCGCCGAGATCGCGCGACAGGTCCGCGCCGGCCAGATAGAGCAGCGTGCTTTTCTTCTTCAGCACCTTGTCGCGCGCGGCCTGCATCACCCTGTCGCGCAAGGCCGCGGCATCGCCGCCGGCGACGATGACCTCGGCAAAGCCAGCGGCGCGCGCGGCGGCCGCGGTGTGCTCGCCGACTGCAAACAATGGCAGCCTCAAGAGATCGAGATCCTTCAAGAGCGGCGCGACGGCGCGGATCGCATTGGCCGAGGTGACGATGATGGCGCTGTAGTCGGCCTCGCTTTCGTCATGGAACGGCACCGGCTCGAACTTGAGCGCCGGCGCAAGCAGCACCACATGACCCCGCGCGCGCAGACTTTCCGCGGTCGCTTCATTGTCAGCATGCGGCCGTGTGACGAGAATGGACATGGCTTGTGTTCCCAGGCGCCTTGAGCTTTCAAGAGGACGGCTGCGCACGGCAATTGCGCTGGGCGACCCCGGAATGCTACCGGACGTACCAGAACTCTGCTTTACGGATGAGCGCAAGGGCGCAAATTGGATAACAATTCGCCAATGCTGGTACTGGGCATCGAAACCACCTGCGACGAGACCGCCGCGGCGGTGATCGAGCGCGCGCCCGACGGTCACGGTAGGATCCTGTCCAACATCGTTCGGTCGCAGGTCGAGGAGCATGCCCGCTTCGGCGGCGTGGTGCCGGAGATCGCCGCGCGCGCGCATGTCGACGTGCTCGACGGCCTCATCGACCGCGCCATGCACGAGGCCGGCATCGATTTCGCCCAACTCGACGGTGTCGCAGCGGCCGCAGGTCCGGGTTTGATTGGCGGGGTGATCGTCGGGCTCACCACCGCGAAGGCAATCGCGATGGTCCACGACACGCCGCTGGTCGCGGTGAATCATCTCGAGGCGCATGCGTTGACGCCGCGCCTCACCGACGGAATCGAATTTCCCTATTGCCTGTTCCTCGCCTCCGGCGGCCACACCCAGATCGTCGCAGTCATCGGCGTCGGGCAATATGTGCGGCTCGGCACCACCGTCGACGATGCGATCGGCGAAGCCTTCGACAAAGTCGCGAAGATGCTGGGCCTGCCCTATCCGGGCGGACCGCAGGTTGAACGCGCCGCGGCAGACGGCGATGTCGCACGCTTTGCCTTGCCCCGGCCGATGCAGGGACGCCCCGATGCGAATTTTTCCCTGTCGGGACTGAAAACGGCGGTGCGCAACGAGGCGAGCCGGATCACGCCGCTCACGCCGCAGGACATCAGCGATCTCTGCGCGAGCTTCCAGGCCGCCGTGCTGGACTCGACGGCGGACCGGTTGAGTGTCGGCCTAAAACTCTTCCGCGAGCAGTTCGGCGCGCCGCGCGCGCTCGTGGCGGCTGGGGGCGTTGCCGCCAATCAGGCGATCCGCGGCGCGCTGCATGACGTTGCCAAGGAAGCGAACACGCAGCTGATCATGCCGCCGCCTTCGCTCTGCACCGATAACGGCGCGATGATCGCCTGGGCCGGCGCCGAACGCCTCGCGCTCGGCATGACCGACACAATGGAAGCGCAGCCGCGGGCGCGCTGGCTGCTCGATGCCAATGCCACGGCACCGGCCGGCTTCACCAACACCCGCGCGGGATTTTAGCAGGTTCACATGCTGATCCGTGGCCATGAGCTCAACTTCACCTCGCCCCGCTTGCGGGGAGAGGTCGGATTGCATCGCAGATGCAATCCGGGTGAGGGGGAGCTTCCGCGAGTCCAACTCTCACCGCCCCTGCGGAGACTCCCCCTCACCCTAACCCTCTCCCCGCAAGCGGGGGGAGGGAGTGGAGAGAGTGTGCAATGACCGCATTCCAATCCGTCGCAGTAATCGGCGCGGGCGCCTGGGGCACGGCGCTTGCGACTGTGGCGGCACGCGCCGGGCGCGCGGTGACGCTCTGGGCGCGGAATGACGAGCATGCGGCGCGGATCACGTCGAGCCGCGAGAACCCGCGGCTACCCGGCGTGCGGCTTGTGCCGGAGATCGTGGTGACGAGCGAGCTCGCCGTGGCCACGCGCGCCGACATGCTGCTGATCGCAACCCCGGCGCAGCATCTTCGCGGGGCGGTCAACATGCTGGCCGCACATCTTGTCAAGCCGACGCCGATCGTCGCCTGCGCCAAGGGCATCGAGCACGGCACGCGCAAGTTCATGACGGACGTGATTGCGGAGGCCGCGCCTCACGCGCAGCCGGCGATCCTGTCGGGCCCGAGCTTTGCCGATGACGTCGCGCGCGGTCTGCCGACGGCGGTGACGCTGGCGGCGAAGGACGAGGCGCTGGCCAGCAATCTGGTGCAGGCGCTGGGCTCGCCGACATTCCGGCCCTATCACTCCACCGATGTCCGCGGCGTCGAGATCGGCGGCGCGGCCAAGAACGTGCTGGCGATCGCGGTCGGCATCGCGGTCGGGCGTAAGCTCGGTGCCTCGGCGCAAGCTGCGCTGACGACCCGCGGCTTTGCCGAGCTTGCCCGCTTCGGTCGCGCGCTCGGCGCACGCAGCGAGACGCTCACCGGTCTTTCCGGCCTCGGCGATCTGATCCTGACCTGTTCGAGCCTTCAGTCGCGCAATTTCGCGCTTGGCCTCGCGCTCGGACGCGGCGAGCAGCCGCCCGCCGGCAAGCTCGCCGAGGGCGAATTCACCGCGCCGGTGCTGATCGAGCTCGCATCTTCGCAAAGCATCGAGATGCCGGTATCAGAAGCCGTCGCGGCGATCCTGAGCGGCCGGAGCACGATCGATGCCGCGATATCGGGACTTTTGACACGCCCCTTCAAGGCAGAGGAATGAACATGGCGTACTGGCTGGTGAAATCCGAACCGTCGGTGTGGTCCTGGGACCAGCAGGTGGCCAAGGGCGCCAAGGGCGAGGCCTGGACCGGCGTGCGCAATTTCACCGCGCGCCAGAATCTCGTGAACATGAAGAAGGGCGACAAGGCGTTCTTCTATCATTCCAACGAGGGCAAGGAGATCGTCGGTATCGCGGAGATCATCAAGGAAGCCTATCCCGATCCGACCGACAAGACCGGCAAGTTCGTCTGTGTCGACATCAAGGCGGACAAGCCGCTGAAGACACCCGTGACGATGGCCGCGGTCAAGGCCGAGAAGAAGCTCGCCGACATGGCGCTGGTGAAATATTCGCGCCTGTCGGTGCAGCCGGTCACGGCGGACGAGTGGAAGCTCGTCTGCAAGATGGGCGGGGTCTAGTTATCTCGCCGGCGGGCTGAGGCCGCTCACGTCTCCGGCAGAGCAAACACCGCGCATGCTGAGGCAATGCCGCGAAGCGGATGCTCGCCGAGCGGGATGAGCGGAAGGTCAGTCTCCGCGGCGAGCGCGCCTGACACGAGCACGCTTCTGCCCAGCGGCTTGCACAATCCCTCCAGCCGGCTCACGAGATTGACGGCGGGCCCGATCGCGGTGAAGTCGAGACGATTGGCGGCGCCGATATTGCCCCACAGCATCTCGCCGAGATGCAACGCCAGACCGAACGACAGCGTCGGCAGGCCCTGACCGCGACGCTCCTCATTGAGATGCGCCATCCCCGCCCGTGTCGCGGATGCCGCCTTCAGAGCCGCATCGCATGCGCCACGACGGGCCTCGCCGGACACCGGGAAGATCGCGAGCATGCCGTCGCCGATGAATTTCAGCACCTCACCGCCGAAGGCATGAACCGCACCGGCAATGCGGTCGAACCAGGCATCGAGCGCCGCGATGACGACATTGGGGGGAGAGGTTTCGGAGAGCGCGGTGAAATCGCGCAGGTCCGCATAGAGCAGCGCCGCCTGAATGGTCTCGCCGACGTCGCGGCGCAGCGGCGCGGACAACACCCGCGCCGCGCTGCGACGACCGAGATAGGCCTCGAGCGACGCCGACAAGGTGGCTCGCGTTGCAAGCACCGCCAGCGGCGCCGCGGCAAAACGCGCGGCTTGCCGCAAATGATCGATCTCCGCGGGAGTGAACGGATGCGGCCCGATCCAGCCGAGCGAGGGTCCGCCCTCGGCGGAGCCGATCACGTCTTCGTGCACGATCCCTGCTGCGATGCCGCGCAGCCAACGGCCGCCGGCGTCGTCGCGCGCCTCGGACGCAAATGCGGCCGCGCCTGGCGCAAAGCCCAGGGCTTCGATGACTTCCCCGCTCTCGGCGCGCCAGAGCCAGGTCCGCCGGGCAATCAGTGGATGCGGAACGTCAAGCGTCAGGGTACCGCCCGCGAGCGGCAATCCGTCCGCGACAAGATGCGCGCCGAGCTCGGCAAGCAGCCGGTCGGCGCCCGCAGTCTCGGTCGCCGCATCGACAAGCCAGGCGAGCGTCGAGGACAATTGCATGGTACGATCATGGCTTCGACGCGCCGTCTTTGTCACGGCCTATCCTTGACGAGCCGCTTGGGCGCCGCCATCTGCCGAGATCAGCCTAGGGATAACAGCCGATGACTGAGCAGTTCATCCTTCGACGCGAGACCCACATTGCGGCACCGCGCGCCACGGTTTTCGCCTTCCTGACAGATCCTGACAAAATCCTGAGCTGGATGGGCACCGAGGTTGCCACCGAACCCCACCCGGGCGGGCTCTACCTCGTCAAGGGCGTCGGCGCGAGCGGCAACAATGCCCGCGGAACATTCCGTGAGGTCGTTCCGGTCCACCGTCTCGCCTATAGTTTCGGCTGGGACGAGGGCAAGGAAGTCCCACCGGGGTCGAGCTTGATCGAGATCGACCTGATCGAGCAGGACGGCGGCACCTTGCTGCGCATGACCCATAGTGGCCTGCCGAACGCGGAGCAGGTCGCGAGCCACGATAAGGGTTGGACGCACTACCTGGGGCGGCTGACCATGGCTGCCGCAGGGCAGGATCCCGGCCCCGATCCGCGCAAGCCGCAGGGCAAGATGTAGGGGGGCGTCGCGTGTCGCGCGGTTACACCGCTGCGGTCGCCACTACCTGCGCCAAAAGCTGCTCGCGCCTGGCCTGCGAGCGCTGGCCCTTCATGGTCGCGGCGAAACGCTCGAGGATGCCGTCCTCGAATGCGGTGACGATGGTGTCGTGGACGTAGCTCCGGCGGCAGATCGCCGGCGTGTTGGAGAGCTTGTCGGCCGCCGCACGGATCGCTTCCAAGACCTGCCTCTTGCGGCCGCGCTGGCTGGTCGCCGGCGTGATCCGCGACAAGGATTCAACGACCACCGCCGATGCCATCAGCGTGCGAAAATCCTTCAGCGAAATCTTGATGCCGGCGATCTCGCGCAGGAATGCATTCACCTGCGTCGTATTGACCGCGCGCACGATGCCGTAGGCGTCCCGATACTGGAACATGCGCTTGCCCGGGACGCTCCGCAGAATGCCGATGGCGCGCACCAGCTTGGCCGCGTCGCACTCCTTCCGCACCGCCTTGCCGCCCTTCGCCTTGAAGGTCAGCACGAAGCTGTCGTCTTCCAGCGTGACGTTGGACTTCAGCAGCGTGGTGGCGCCACGGGTGCCGTTGAGGCGGGCATAGGATTCATTGCCGGGACGGATCGCGGTGCGCGCGATCAGCTCGATCACGGCCGAGAGCGCGAATTCGCGCGTCGGCTCGTCGCCCGACAGGAACATCGAGACCTTGCGCCGGATCTTTGGCAGCGCGCCGACGAGCTTTTCCAGGCGATGCGCCTTGCGGTGCTCACGGACCTTTTCCCAATCGGCATGATAGCGGTACTGCAGCCGGCCCGCGGCATCGCGTCCCACCGCCTGAAGATGCGAGTTCGGGTCGGCCGAGTACCGCACCTCGCGATAGGCCGGCGGCACCGCCATGGCGTGCAGCCGGCGGATGGTGCGGGCGTCGCGGATATGCGCGCCGTTGGGGCGGACGAAGGAGTAGCCCTTGCCGCGCTTGATGCGGCGGATCGTCAGCTCGTTCTGGTCGCCGAGCCGCAATCCCAGTTCCTTGGCAAGCGCCTCCACCGAGGTCGCGCGCGCCGTATCGAAGGTTTTTTTCGGGCTGAGACGTCCAGGAGCGGGGGGTTTCGGCCACTGTCCGAGCGCTTTGGCCAGCGCAACGGCAGCAGGATCGGCTGAAGCGGGCTGCATCGTCCCGAAATTCCGCTGATCCATCATAGCCTTACGCCTTAACCCTGCCTGTTGTCGATCAATGCTGCTGTTCTGATCTTTGTTCCGACGGGCCTCGTTGGACCCGGGGAGGCCATTTAGGGTGTTCCGAACCGCATTGCGAGTCCCGAATCAGCGAGGAGCGGTTGCTAAATACCTCCAACGGCGCATAGGCCCCCTGCGCGGGCCGGTTCTGGTGATTTGGGTAAAGAGGCCGAAGGACTGGCGGCGACCTGTTTCGGTCCTGCGACAGTCAGGCCGACCCTCTTGATCCGCCGCATGGCCCTCCGCTCGCCGAAGGTCCAGCTTGTGCTCCTTGTCGGGCGCGGTTAGCCCGACGCATAATCGGTGCAACGATCAAGTCGGCTTGCCAGTCGCTTGTGTTCGGCGAGCCGCATGGTGGAGGAAAGCATGTCCGAGAAGATCTACGACGTACCTGCGGAGTGGGCGAAGCGCGCCTGGATCGATCAGGCCAAGTACAAGGAGATGTACGCCCGCTCGATCTCGGACCCGAACGCTTTCTGGGCCGAACAGGCCAAGCGCATCGACTGGATGAAGGCGCCGACCAAAATCGAGAACGTCTCGTTCGAGCCCGGCAACATCTCCATCAAATGGTTCGAGGACGGCGTCCTCAACGTCGCCTGGAACTGCATCGACCGCCATCTCGCCAAGCGCGCGAACCAGACCGCCATCATCTGGGAGGGCGACGATCCCTCGCAATCCCGGCATATCACCTACAAGGAGCTGCACGACGAGGTCTGCCGGATGGCCAACATCCTGCGCACCCGCAATGTCAAGAAGGGTGACCGAGTCACGATCTACCTGCCGATGATTCCGGAAGCGGCCTACGCGATGCTGGCCTGCGCGCGGATCGGCGCCATCCACTCCGTGGTGTTCGCGGGCTTCTCGCCGGATAGCCTCGCCCAGCGCATCAACGACTGCCAATCCAAGGTCATCATCACCGCGGACGAAGGCCTGCGCGGCGGCAAGAAGGTGCCGCTCAAGGCCAATGTCGACGCCGCGCTCGCCAAGGCCGACGGCGTCGACTGGGTCGTTGTCGTCAAGCACACCGGCGGCAAGGTCGACATGAACCCGTCGCGCGATCTCTGGTATCACGACGCCGCCAAGATGGTGACGACGGAGTGCCCGGCCGAGCACATGCACGCCGAGGACCCGCTGTTCATCCTCTATACGTCAGGCTCGACCGGCCAGCCCAAGGGCGTGCTGCACACGAGTGCCGGCTATCTCGTCTACGCCGCTATGACGCATCAATACGTCTTCGACTATCACGATGGCGACGTCTACTGGTGCACCGCCGACGTCGGCTGGGTCACCGGCCACAGCTACATTCTGTACGGGCCGCTGGCGAACGGCGCGACCACGTTGATGTTCGAAGGCGTGCCGAACTATCCAGACAATTCCAGGTTCTGGAACGTCATCGACAAGCACAAGGTCAACACCTTCTACACTGCGCCGACCGCGATCCGCGCCTTGATGCAAGGCGGCGACGAGCCCGTGAAGAAGACCTCGCGCGCCTCGCTTCGCCTGCTCGGCTCGGTCGGCGAACCCATCAATCCGGAAGCCTGGGAGTGGTATCACCGCGTCGTCGGCGACGACCGCTGCCCGATCGTCGACACCTGGTGGCAGACCGAGACCGGCGGCATTTTGATCACGCCGCTGCCGGGCGCGACCAAGCTGAAGCCCGGCTCGGCGACGCTGCCGTTCTTCGGCGTGGTGCCCGAGATCGTCGACGCCGACGGCAAGGTGCTGGAAGGCGAGACCACCGGCAACCTCTGCCTCACCCGTTCATGGCCGGGCATGATGCGCACGGTCTATGGCGATCACGCCCGTTTCGAGCAGACCTATTTCTCGACCTACAAGGGCAAGTATTTTACCGGCGACGGCTGCCGGCGCGATGCCGACGGCTATTACTGGATCACCGGCCGCGTCGACGACGTCATCAACGTCTCCGGCCATCGCATGGGCACCGCCGAGGTCGAGAGCGCGCTGGTGGCGCATGAGAAGGTCTCGGAGGCCGCCGTGGTCGGCTTCCCACACGACATCAAGGGCCAGGGCATCTACGCCTATGTCACCCTGATGGCCGGCGTCGAGCCGACCGAGGATCTGCGGAAAGAACTCGTCACCTGGGTGCGCAGGGAGATCGGGCCGATCGCCTCGCCCGACCAGATCCAGTTCGCCCCTAGCCTGCCAAAAACCCGCTCCGGCAAGATCATGCGCCGCATCCTGCGCAAGATCGCCGAGGACGAGCCGGGCAGCCTGGGGGACACCTCGACCCTGGCCGATCCCGCCGTCGTCGACGACCTCGTCAAGAACCGGCAGAACCGGAAGTCGGCGTAAGACGCGGTCTCGTGCCCCGGACGCAGCGCGGCGCTTCTCTGGCGATGCGAAGCATTGTCCGGTAGCGGTGCGCTGCAGCGCCGGGGCCCATTCCAGCATCATCAACCGTTGCAAGGTGGGTCCCGGCTCTGCGCCGCGTCCGGGACACCAGAGACCAACTGCATTTCGAGCTGCCCCCGAAATGGCAGCGGTCCACATCCCTCACGCACTTGTCAGAGCGCGTAGCGGCACGCCCGCGTCTTTCCCACCAAGTGTTGTTTTCAAGTCATTTACTTTATTTCGAACATTTCCTTTGTTCGCCCCGCTGACTGGCCTTCGGCGGCCGCGCGTGGAAACCATCCGGTTAACAGGCGCAGTTAAGAGTATGCGGGCGAGGCAGCGATTGCCGGTATTGCGTAAATTTTAGACGACCCGCTCGGGCCAAGGGGAAGCATTGATGTCGATGAGGATTGCGGTGGCGCTGGCTGCCACCTTCGGGGCAGGGGTCTTGATGTCGACGGCGGCGCAAGCGCGGCCGGAGGTGGTGGGACTGCATGCGGCCGAATATTCGCCGGGCACCATCGTGGTCCGGACGGGCGAGCGGCGGCTCTATCTCATCCTCGATGACGGTCACGCGATGCGCTACCCCGTGGGCGTGGGCAAATCCGGCAAGCAGTGGGCTGGCACCACGCGCATCGAGGGCAAGTACCGCAATCCGGCCTGGTCGCCGCCCCCCGAGGTGAAGCGCGACAAGCCGCAGCTTCCCGACGTGATTCCAGGCGGCTCGCCGCGCAATCCGATGGGCGTCGCGGCGATGACGCTGTCCGGCGGCGAATATGCGATCCACGGTACCAACGTGCCGGGCTCGGTCGGCGGTTTCGTCTCCTATGGCTGCATCCGCATGCTCAATGACGACATCACTGATCTCTACAGCCGCGTCTCGGTCGGCACGACGGTGGTCGTGACGCGCTGACTGCGGACGCTCGAGAGCAGGACAACAAAAGCCGCGTTCCGACGCGGCTTTTTCATTGCCAGAATCGCCACCCTCGCGCGCACCAGCCGTCGCGATGGCCGCCATTGTAGCTGCGTGCGTAGCCCCCCGTGAGCAGCGCGGCCGAGACGTTGGCGGTGCGTCTCGTCGCAACGTCGGCGAGGATGCGCCCGTATTTGTCGGGGCCGAGATTGTAGATCGTCACGCCGCCCTGGCCGAGCAGATCGCGCAGCGCGTCAGCGGCAGCTTCAGCCTTGTCCAGCTCTTCCTGACAGGATGCTTTCAGTTCAGGCGCATCGATGCCGCGCAGGCGAACCCGCGCGACGAGATTGCGTCCGTCGCGCTGATGCACGCGCGCGATGAAGGTGTCGCCGTCGATGGTGCGGATCACGTCGACCGACTGGCGAATGTCGGGATTGCCCGCCTGTTGCAGGATGATCTCGGCGTCGTGTGCCCGGTCATCGGCTGCATGCGGCACGGGCCACTTTGTCCCGTGCCGAAAGGTGAGCACCACCGCCGTCACGACAGCGACCACGAACAACCACGGCAACAGACCGGCGAACCGACGGCCGAATGGCGAACCGCTGTATGAGGGGCGATATGAGTTGCCTGGGTCGAAGCGTGACATCTGCGCACGCTATGGCTGAGTCGGCTGGCCCTGCAAGAGAGCCTCAAAAATCCGAGGCGATGCCCTTGCGCTCCCAGTCGCCATAGCGCGTGGGCTCGGGTCCCTTTGGTCCCTGCAATTCCTTTGGCGCCGCCTTCGCATGAGCCGCCGCGGCCCGACGGCGCTCTTCTGCCTCGGCGAGTGCGCGCTGGGCGGCCGGCGGCAACGGCTTTTGATCAGAGACGGGCGGCTGGTCACTCATCGTCTGGGTTCCTAGCGCAGGATCGGGACGTGCGCGACGTCCAATTACGCATTGCTGAAATGGTTGTGACGGACTGAAAACACCAGAGTCGATTCTTACATTTGGCATATTCGCGTGCCACAGATACGCCAATCAAGGCATGCGCCCATACCGGCGGAACTGCCGCTCGTTCAGAACCTTACCTCCGCATGCCATCTCAACGTTTCGCTCCTCCGCCCGAAGTGCCTGGTCTTGCGGCACGGCGGATCGCCGCCGACATCGTCGACGGAGTACTGCACAAGCACCGCACGCTCGATGATCAGCTCGACGGCGCCGGCGCCCATCCCGGACTGAAGACGCTCGCCGATCGCGATCGCGCGCTGATGCGGCGCCTGGTCGCGACGATCCTGCGCCGGCTCGGCACGCTCGGCCATGTGCTGTCGCGCCTGCTCGACAAAGGCATTCCGTCCGATGCGCCGCGCGCGCAGAGCGCACTGCTGATCGGCGCCGCTCAAATTCTCTGGATGGATGTGCCCGATCACGCCGCGGTCGATCTCTCGGTGCGGCTGGTCCAATCCGACCGGCGCGCGGCGCGCTATGCCGGCCTCGTCAACGCTGTGCTGCGCCGCTGTGCGCGCGAGGGCAAGGCGCTGGTGGACGAAGTCGCGACGCAATCGCTGGACCTGCCGCCCTGGCTGCTCGCACGCTGGAATGCACACTATGGCGAGGCCACCGCGCGTGACATGGCGCTCGCGCTCGGTCACGAGCCCTCGCTCGATCTCACCGTGAAGTCGGAAGCTGCGCAGTGGGCGAGCCGCCTGCATGGCGAGGTGCTCCCGACCGGAACGGTGCGCACGCTGCTGCATGGTTCGGTGACCATGCTGCCCGGCTTCGCCGAGGGACAATGGTGGGTGCAGGATGCGGCCGCCGCGCTGCCGGCCCGGCTGTTCGGCGATATCGCCGGCAAATCCATCGCCGATCTCTGCGCCGCCCCCGGCGGCAAGACCGCGCAACTGGCACGGGCCGGCGCGCATGTCACGGCGATCGACCGCTCGCCCGCCCGGGTGGCGCGCTTGCGCGAGAATCTGGGACGGCTGTCGCTCCAGGCCGAGACTGTCGTCGCCGACGCCGTGGAATGGGCCGGCCCCGCGGATGGCTTCGACGGCATCTTGATCGATGCGCCCTGCACCTCGACCGGCACGATCCGCCGCCACCCCGATGTGGCGTGGCTGCGGCAGGAGACGGACATCGCGGCGCTGACCGCGCTCCAGCAGCGACTGCTGCGCAAATCCGTCGCGCTGCTGAGGCCGGGCGGAATACTGGTCTACTGCACGTGTTCGCTGGAACCCGAAGAGGGCGAGCAGGCCATCGCGACACTGCTGAGCGCGGAGCCGGCGCTTCGGCGCGTGCCGATCGCAGCAGCGGAGGTCGCCGGCCTCAGCGAGATCATCACGCCCGAGGGTGACCTGCGCACCCTGCCGAGCCACCTGCCGAACCCTGATCCAAGGCTCGGAGGGCTCGACGGTTTCTTCGCAGCCCGGCTCGTTAAATCCTGATTTTGCACCGGATTTTGCTACCGCAACGCTGATTCGTACCCATTCAGGGTGGTGTCAGCCGGGCGATTTTGGGATTAATAAGGATTCGTCGGAATCCCTCTCCCCCTTCAAGGCAAGGCGTGTCGGTCGCTCAACGCAGACGTATCTCGACGCTGGTCATGAACCGCTTTGCGCGGAACATACTCGCGCGCGCGAGCGGCGGCTCCGTGGCCTTGTCGCGAGTCTGGCCGGGCCGCACCGACCGGCTGATCATCGCGCCCCACGATCTGCGCACGGCGGATGCGACCCGCGCTGCCGAGATCTACGCCGGGCGCTTCGTCTTCGCCGGCAAAATCGTCAACTGCCACGGCCGCTCGATCTTCGACCTCGAACCGCCGTCGGAGGACTGGGAGGTTGCGCTGCTGGGCTTCGGCTGGCTGCGGCACCTGCGCGCCGCCGACACCGCGCTGACGCGCGCGAATGCGCGCGCGCTGGTCGAGGACTGGATCTCCAATCCGGCCAACAAGCGCCGCCCCGTCGCCCGCCGCGCCGACGTGCTGGCACGGCGCGTTATCTCGCTCTTGTCGCAGGCGCCGCTGGTGCTCAACGACACCGACAACAAATTCTACCGCCGCTATCTGCGCGGGCTGGCGCGCGAGATCCGCTTTCTCCGCTACACCATGCTCGACATTCCGGACGGAGTGCCGAAGCTCCAGGTCCTGATAGCGCTGTGCTACGCGGCACTCTGTCTCGCCAACCAGGCGCGTCACATCCGCACTGCCTCGCGAAAGCTCTCCGACGAATTGCAACGTCAGATCCTGCCGGATGGCGGACACATCTCCCGCAACCCCGGTGCGTTGATCGAGCTCCTGATCGACCTGTTGCCGCTGCGGCAGACCTTTGCCGCGCGCAACATCGCGCCGCCGCCGGCGCTGCTGAATGCGATCGACCGCATGATGCCGATGCTGCGCTTCTTCCGGCACGGCGACGGCAATTTCGCCCTGTTCAACGGCATGAGCGCGACGCCCTCGGACCAGCTCGCCACGCTGCTCGCCTATGACGACACCCATGGCGCGCCGATGGCGAACATGCCGCATACCGGCTTCCAGCGCTTAGATGCCGGCCAGACCACGCTGATCATCGACACCGGCCCGCCGCCGCCGGCCAATGTCAGCCACGACGCCCATGCCGGCTGTTTGTCGTTCGAACTATCCTCGGGCATCAGCCGCATCGTCACCAATTGCGGGATGCCGACCACCGGCCGCGACAATTGGCGGCCGTTCGCGCGCGGCACCGCCGCACATTCGACGCTGACCTATCACGACACCTCGTCGTGCCATTTCGTCGAGATGGCGGCGATGAAGCGGCTGCTGCACGGCGCGCCCGTCGTGAGCGGCCCCGTCGAGGTCGAAAGCTATCGCGAGATCGTGCAGAACGGCACGCTGCTTACGACCTCCCATGACGGCTATCTCAGAAAGTTCGGCGTGATCCACCGCCGCGTGCTGATGGTCGCCGATGACGGCTCGCGGATCGACGGCGAGGACACACTCTCGCCGCCGCAGGGCGGACGCCTCAAGGGCGGCGACGCCGATTTCGCCTTGCGCTTCCACCTGCATCCCGCGGTGAAAGCGAGCCGGCTGTCGGATGCCCGCGGGGTCATGCTGGTGCTGCCGAACCGCGACGTCTGGACCTTCGAGGCGCTCGACGACAAGGTCGACCTCGAGGACAGCGTGTTCCTGGCCGGCAATGACGGCCCGCGCCGCACCGCGCAGATCGTGATCCGGCAGGATGCCCGCCAGGCGCCCTCGGTCCGCTGGAGCTTCGTCCGCTCCACCGCCTCGCCGGCGGTCACCAATGCCCGCCGCAACGCCCGGCGGGAGCCGGAACTCCCGCTGTAGAGGCGCGCGGGTCAGTCCGATCTGGTCGTTGTGAAGCGCGCCGAAAGCTGCTAACGAGCAGCGCTCGCGCGACTGGCGACCTTGGATGGAGCACCATCGGGAAGCGCGGGACATAGCTGCCGCGCGCCTGGGCATAGGTACTCCCTGAACAGAGGATCTTGCTCATGACTGAGACTGACCATCCCCGCCGTGTCACCCGCGCTCTGCTTTCCGTTTCCGACAAGACTGGCCTGATCGAGTTCGCCCAGGCGCTTGCCGCGCATGGTGTCGAGCTCGTCTCGACCGGCGGCACCGCCAAGGCGATCGCGAGCGCCGGCCTCAAGGTGAAAGACGTCTCCGAGCTGACCGGCTTTCCGGAGATGATGGACGGCCGCGTCAAGACGCTGCATCCGAAGGTGCATGGTGGCCTGCTCGCGATCCGCGACAACAAGGAACATGCAGAGGCGATGAAGGCGCACGGCATCGCGCCGATCGATCTGCTGGTCGTCAACCTCTATCCGTTCGAGGCGACCGTCGACAAAGGCGCCGGCTTCGAGGAGTGCATCGAGAACATCGACATCGGCGGTCCCGCGATGATCCGCGCCGCCGCGAAGAACCATGACGATGTCGCCGTCGTGGTCGAGGCGCAGGACTACAAAGCCGTGCTCGATGAACTCGCCGCCAACAAAGGCGCGACCACGCTGAAGCTGCGCCGGCGACTTGCCGCAAAGGCCTATGCACGCACCGCAGCTTATGATGCTGCGATCTCGAACTGGTTCAACCGGCAGCTCGAGATCGACGCGCCCGACTTCCGCGCCTTCGGCGGCAGGCTAATCCAGTCGCTGCGCTATGGCGAGAACCCACACCAGACCGCGGCGTTCTATGCGACGCCCGACAAGCGGCCGGGCGTGTCGACCGCGCGGCAGTTGCAGGGCAAGGAGCTCTCCTACAACAACATCAACGACACCGATGCGGCCTATGAATGCATCGGCGAGTTCGACGCCAAGCGCACCGCGGCCTGCGTCATCGTCAAGCATGCCAACCCCTGCGGCGTCGCAGAAGGCTCTGACCTCGTCAGCGCCTATCGCAAGGCGCTCGCCTGCGACTCCACCTCCGCCTTTGGCGGCATCATCGCGATGAACCGCGCTCTCGATGCCGATACCGCGCGCGAGATCACGAAGATCTTCACCGAGGTGATCATCGCGCCCGGTGCGAGCGAGGAAGCGATCGCGATCATCGGTGCACGCAAGAACCTGCGCCTGCTGCTGGCAGGCAGCCTGCCCGATCCGCGCGCGCCGGGCCTCACCGCCAAGACGGTCGCAGGCGGTCTTCTGGTGCAGAGCCGCGACAATGCAGTGGTCGACGACATGACATTCAAGGTCGTGACCAAGCGCGCGCCGACGGATGCGGAGATGCGCGACCTGAAATTCGCGTTCCGGGTGGCCAAGCACGTCAAGTCCAACACCATCATCTACGCCAAGGATCTCGCCACCGTCGGCATCGGCGCCGGCCAGATGAGCCGCGTGGATTCAGCGCGGATCGCGGCGCGCAAGGCGCAGGATGCGGCAAGCGAGCTGAAGCTCGCCGAGCCGCTTACCAAGGGCTCTGTCGTCGCCTCGGACGCGTTCTTCCCCTTCGCCGACGGCATGCTCGCCTGCATCGAAGCCGGCGCCACCGCCGTGGTGCAGCCCGGCGGCTCCATGCGCGACGACGAGGTGATCAAGGCCGCGGACGAGCACGGCATTGCGATGGTGTTCACGGGGACGCGGCACTTTAGGCACTAACTTTCCACGAGTGAGCGTAGCCCGGATGGAGCGTAGCGAAATCCGGGACCTTTCTCGCCAAGCACACCGTCGTCGTCCCGGCCTAGGGGCCGGCACCCATAACCCCAAGGGCGTAGTTTTGGCGAAGACTGGCGGTTTAAGTGGTCGTTCTGCGGTACCAAGACCGCCTACCACCGATAGATCACGCGGTATGGGTCCCGGCCTTCGCCGGGACGACGCGTGGAGTGCGCGCTGCAACCCGGATTGCGCTTCGCTCCATCCGGGCTACGAGCTGCGGCTAATCCCGTACCCGCATCAACAACCCCAATCCCGCAACAAAAAACGCCACCAGCACTGCCATGCCGGCCTTCTGGCTCGCGGTCGTAGCGGTCAGCACGCCGATCAGGAGCGGGCCGATGAAGGACGTCACCTTCCCGGTCAGCGCGAACAGTCCGAAATACTGCGCGATGCGATCCTTCGGCGCGAGATGGATGAGCAGCGTACGTGAAGCGGCCTGCAATGGCCCGCCCGCAGCGCCGATCAGGCAGCCCAGCACGAGATAGGCGCGCTCGGCCGCGCTTGAGAACAGGGCCGCGCCCGGCTCCGGCGGCGCGACCTTGACGAACAGGACACTGTCCTTGTCGACCAGAAGGATCGCCGCCACCGACAGCAACAGGATCAGCAGGCTGCCGGCGATCACACGCTTCGGTCCGAGGAAATCGTCGAGCTTGCCGCCGAGCCAGGCGCCGAACGTGCCGGCGATCGCCAGGATGATGCCGAAAGTGCCGATCTGGATCGTGTGCCAGCCGAACGTGCCGGCCGCATAGATGCCGCCGAAGGCGAACAGCGACACCAGCCCGTCGGTATAGATCATATTGGCAAGGAGAAACGCCGCGAGCGATTTCTGCTTCGGCAGTTCGCCGAGCGACCGCTTCAGCTCGGACAGGCCCTCGCGCAGCGCCTTGCGCACCGGGCGCTTGGCCGGATAATCCGGCGTGAACAGGAACATCGGCGTCACGAAGACGATGAACCACAACCCGGTCAGCGGTCCGGTGATGCGGTCGCCCTGATGCGAGGCAGGATCGAGCCCGAAAAGCGGCTGGAATCCGAGCAGCGTGCGTCCGGTCTCGGGATTGGCCGCGAGGAAGCCGAGCACGATGATCAGACTGACGATGCCGCCGACATAGCCGGTGGCCCAGCCGGTGCCGGAGAGCCGGCCGATCCGCTCGGGTGGCACCAGGGTGGGCATCATCGCATTGTTGAAGACGGTGGCGAACTCCGCGCCGACGCTGGCGAGCGCGACCGCGGTGAGCAGCGGCGAAATGATGGCGTGATCGCCGGGCTTGCCGATCCACAGCGCGCAGGATGCGACCACCAGGAGCGCGCCGAATCCGGCGATCCAGGGCTTTCTGCGGCCCGAGGCGTCCGCGATGGCACCGAGCACCGGCGACAGCAGCGCGATCGCCATGCCAGCTGCCGCCATCGCAAAGCCCCACAGCGATTGGCCCGTGGCGGGATCTGGCGCAACGTTGGTGGCGAAATAGGGCGCGAACACGAAGGTCGTGATCAGCGTGAAATAGGGCTGCGCGGCCCAATCGAAGAAGATCCAGCTGACGACGGCGGCGCGCGGCGGATAGGTCCGCTGCACGCCGGCCATGCGCGCATCCGAGGCGATCGTCGTCATCATCCAGTCCCCATCACGAACAGTTTTGCCTCTCTTAGCGCAATCCGTATAGCATTGCAGTGACCCGTTTGGATTGGCCCGAAGGCACGGCGGAAGTTTGATAATGTCGCTATTTTCGACGCGGCGGACATTCCTTGCATTCATCGCCGTTCTGGCGGTTGGTCTCGCATCGGCGGCGGCGCAGGACGCGCGGCGCGCCTACACGCCGCCTGCGCTCGATACGGTACACGCCGTCGCCGCCGAACACGGCATGGTGGTGGCGCAGGAGAAACTCTCCGCACAGGTCGGCGCGGAGGTCCTGCGGCGCGGCGGCAATGCCGTTGATGCCGCTGTCGCGACCAGCTTTGCCATGGCCGTGACCTACCCGCGCGCCGGCAATATCGGCGGCGGCGGCTTCATGCTGATCCATTCGGCCGAGCGCAACGAGGATATCGCGATCGATTATCGCGAGACCGCGCCGGCAGCGACTACGCCGCAAATCTTTCTCGGTCCCGACGGCAAGCCCGATGCCGCGAAGTCGCGCGATTCCGCTCTCGGCATCGGCGTTCCCGGCACCGTCGCAGGACTCGCGCTGGCGCTGGAGAAATATGGCTCCGGCCAGTTCACGCTGTCGCAGCTGCTCGAGCCCGCCATCGCGCTCGCACGCGACGGATTCGTCGTCGACGACGATATCGCCGACACGCTGCCGGCCTGGCACCGTCGGCTTGCCCGCTGGCCGTCCTCGGCCAGGATCTTTTCAAGGCCCGATGGCGCGCCGCTGCGCGGGGGCGATCGCCTCGTCCAGAGCGATCTTGCCGACACGCTGAAGATCGTCGCGGCGCAAGGCCCGCGCGGCTTCTATGAAGGTCCGGTCGCGGACAAGCTGGCCAAAGCTGTATCCGACGCCGGCGGCATCATGACATCAGCCGATCTCAAATCCTATCAAGCGATCATCCGCCAGCCGTTGCGCGGCACCTATCGCGGCTACGACATCGTCTCGATGCCGCTGCCGTCATCCGGCGGCGTTGTGCTGATCGAGACACTCAACATGCTCGAAGGCTTTCAGCTCGCAGAGCTGAAGCAAGGCTCGCCACAATCGCTGCATCTCCTAATCGAAGCCATGAAGCGCGCCTATGCCGACCGCGCCCGCTATCTCGGCGATCCCGCCTTCGTCAAGGCACCGATCGAGACGCTCATGGCAAAGGACTACGCCGCCAAGCTACGCGCCGGCATCTCGACCGATGAGGCCACGCCGTCGAGCAAACTCGTTTCGGCTGCCACCTCGCCGCGCGAAGGCAGCAACACCACGCATTTCTCCGTCGTCGACGGCCGCGGCAACGCCGTCAGCAACACCTATACGCTGAACTTCAGCTACGGCGTCGGCCTCGTCGCCGACGGCACCGGCGTTCTCCTCAACAACGAACTCGACGACTTCACCGCTGCGCCTGGCGCCTCGAACGCCTATGGCCTCGTCGGCTTTGAGCCCAATTTGCCCGAACCGGGCAAGCGGTCGCTGTCCTCGATGTCGCCGACCATCGTGCTCAAAGACGGCAAGCCGGTGCTGGTGACGGGTTCGCCCGGCGGCAGCCGCATCATCTCGACGGTGCTCCAGGTGATCGTGAACGTCCTCGACTACAAGATGGATGTGTCTGCTGCCGTTGCAGCACCGCGACTGCATCATCAATGGTTGCCGGACGAGGTGCGCGTCGAGCGCGGCTTTTCCGACGACGTGCTGTTCGAGCTGAAGGCGATGGGACACCTTGTTGTCGAACCGATGGGACAGACGTCGGCCAACTCGATCGCGGTGACGCCGAACGGGCCGCTCGGCGCTCCTGATCCGCGCACCCGCGGCGCGGAGGCAGCGGGACAATAATCCCGACGCTTTGTGCAGCGCAGACTAGACCTATTTGGCGGATGACATCGGCGTCCCCGCGCGGCAGTTTGCGGGTGCTGGCGCGCGTGCTACGCACGCGGCCAGCCAACGAACTGGCCTATCAGGAAACGCACATGACCACAGCCGATCCGACCGAGCGCATCGAACGCGCCGAGATCGAGGACACCAGCCTTCTCGCCTTCTACCGCGACATGAATCCGCCGGAGCGCCGGACGTTCTGGGCCTGCGCCGCGGGCTGGGCGCTCGACGGCATGGACTTCATGATCTATCCGCTGGTGATCGGTACCATCATCACACTGTGGAAGGTCGACCCCGGCTCGGCCGGCCTAGCCGGCACGGTGACGCTGCTGGCATCCGCCATCGGCGGCTGGCTCGGTGGTTATGTGTCCGACCATATCGGCCGGGTCAGGACGCTGCAGATCACCATCATCTGGTTCTCGTTCTTCTCGCTGGTGTGCGCCGTCGTGCAGAATTTCGACCAGCTCCTGATCGCGCGCGCCGTGCTGGGCCTCGGTTTCGGCGGCGAGTGGGCGGCAGGCGCGGTGCTGATGGGCGAAGCGATCCGGCCGCAATATCGCGGACGCGCAGTCGGCTCGGTGCAGTCGGGCTGGGCGGTCGGCTGGGGTCTGGCGGTGCTGTCGCAGGCGGTGTTGTTCTCGCTGATGCCGGCAGAGACGGCGTGGCGCTGGATGTTCGTGATCGGCGCGCTGCCGGCGCTCTTGGTGTTCTACATCCGCCGCTCCGTCACCGAGCCGGAGATCGCAGCCGCAGCGCGCGCCAAACAGGCCGCAAGCGGCGATCGCCCTGCGCTGTGGGAGATCTTTTCCGGCCGGATCCTCAAGACCACGATCCTGGCCTCGCTCATGGTGACGGGCTGCCAGGGCGGCTATTACGCCATCACCTTCTGGGTGCCGCAGTTCCTGACCAAGGAGCGGCATCTGTCGATCGTCGGCTCGACCGGCTACCTTTCGGCATTGATCATCGGATCCTTCATCGGCTATCTCGTCGGTGCCTGGCTCGCCGACCGGATCGGACGGCGCAACCTGTTCCTGATCTTTTCGCTCGGCGCCATCGCGGTGGTGCTGCTCTACACGCAGCTGCCGCTCACCAACGAGATCCTGTGGGTGCTCGGCTTCCCGCTCGGCTTCTTCGCCTCGGGCTATTTTTCAGGGATCGGCGCGTTCCTGACCGAACTCTATCCAACGCGGCTGCGCGGCTCGGGCCAGGGCTTTTGCTACAATTTCGGCCGCGGCATCGGCGCGCTGTTCCCATTCCTGGTCGGCGCGCTGTCGGCAACGACGTCGCTTGCCAATGCGATCGCGATCTTCGCAGTCGTGGCCTATGCGGTGTTCTTCATCGCGGCGTTCGCGCTGCCGGAAACGCGCGGGCGCGTGTTGCACGCCGATTAGTAACAGCCGTCATTGCGGGGCACGCGCAGCGTGAACCCGGAATCTCGCGCCACAATCTCGGGATTCTCTGGTGCGCAATTGCGCACCAGAGCTCGCCCTTCGGGCGCCCCGGAATGACAATATGGGGCCTTACCGTCCCACCTGGTACGGCCCGCCCTTTTCCAAAGCGCGCTGATACGCAGGACGCGCGTGGATGCGTTCGAGGAACGCCATCGCCTTGGGATGCCCCGTCTCCAGCCCACCGCGCGCTTGCGCAGCTTCCAGCGGAAAGCTCATCTGGATGTCGGCTGCGGTGAACTCGTTGCCGGCGAACCACTCGCTTTTTCCGAGCTCGCCTTCCCAATAGTCCATGTGCTGCTTGAGCTGCGGATTGACCAGCACGGTCAGCGCTTGATTCGAGACCTTGCGCACCAAGGGGCGCAGCAAGGCGGGCGCGCGCTTCGGCATCAGCGTGAACAAGAGCTTCAGCAGCAGCGGCTGCATCGCGGATCCCTCCGCATAGTGCAGCCAATAGGTATAGCGCAGCCGCTCCGGCGTGTTCGGCGGCGGGATCAGCCGGCCGTTGCCGTAGGTCCCGGTGAGATAGTCGATGATCGCGCCGGACTCGGCGATGGTGTTGCCGTTGTCGGTGATAACGGGCGACTTGCCGAGCGGATGGATGGCGCGGAGCTCCTTCGGCGCGCGCATGTCGGGCTGGCGCTGATAGCGCACGATCTCATACGGCACGCCCAACTCTTCGAGCAGCCACAGCACGCGCTGCGAACGTGAATTGTTGAGGTGATGAACGGTCAGCATCGCATGGTCCCCGGCTTGGCGTGATCCCTTGGCCGCGTTCGTGCCAGCCCGGGAACACAATGTCGAGCGATCGCGGCAGAATTTTTTACCCGGGTATATTGACGCAAGCAATTTACCCGGGTATTAAAAGCTAGAATCGAACAATTTGGCAATGATTCCAATGCAAGGGACCTTCACAGCTTTCATGGGCCAGCGCCGGCTGGCCTCAGGCCCGGCCGGAGACGTCGCGCTCGCCGTCAAGCGTGCGGTGCCAGGGCCGGACGAGCCGATCGTCATTTTCGATGACGGCACCGGGCGCACCATCGATTTCGACCTGCGCGGCGAGGATCGCGAGGTGCTGGCGCGGCTGGAGAAGCTCTTGCCGCCTGTCCCGGCCGAGGAGACGCCGCCGAGCGAGCCGCGCGGCCGCGGCCGGCCGAAGCTCGGCGTGGTCGCGCGCGAGGTCACGCTACTGCCGCGGCATTGGGAATGGCTCAACGCGCAACCGGGCGGCGCCTCGGTCGCGCTCCGAAAACTCGTCGACGAGACGCGGCGGGCGAGCGGTGACAAGGACCGCGAGCGGCAGGCGCGCGATGCGGCCTACCACTTCATGTCGACGATGGCGGGCAACTTCGCGCGTTTCGAGGAGGCCTCGCGGGCGCTGTTCGCGGATGACCGGCGACGCTTCACCGGACTGATCGCGGACTGGCCTGCCGACATCCGCGACCACATCGTCAAGCTCGCCTACCGCGACCGCGCCTGAGCGATCAACAAACGACCTTCCATCGCCGCCACGAATCGTGGCGGCGATCGTGTCACGTCATGCATAAGAGGCCATCCGTGTCGGCTGCTCCTGGCTTGCGCAAAACATTTGTCACCTTCCTCGCACCGATGATGCTGAGCAACATCCTGCAATCGATGTTCGGCACCATCAACAGCGCCTATCTCGGCCAGATGATCGGGGTCGACGCGCTCGCTGCGGCGTCCGTGTTCTTTCCGGTCATGTTCTTCTTCATCTCCTTCGTGATGGGCCTCAGCTCCGGCGCAACCGTGCTGATCGGGCAGGCCTGGGGCGGCGGCAAGCCGGACAAGGTGCGGGCCGTGGCGGGAACCACCTTCACGGTTGCGATGCTTCTTGCGCTTGTGATCGCGATTGCCGGCGCGCTCTTCAGCCGTCCGCTCGTGATCATGCTCGCGACGCCCGCCGGCATCGTCGAGGAGGCCGCGTCCTATGCGCGGGTCATGATGGTGGCGATGCCTCTGACTTTCGCCTTCGTTCTCGTCACGTCGATGCTGCGCGGCGTCGGCGATACGGTGACGCCGCTGGTTGCGCTCGCGATCTCGACCGCAATCGGTCTCGTGGTCACGCCGACGCTGATCCACGGCTGGTTCGGGCTGCCGCAACTCGGTGTCGCCAGCGCGGCCTGGGCTTCCGTGGTTTCCAGCGCCCTGACGCTGACATGGCTGCACATCCATCTTGCCCGCCGCAAGCACCCGCTCGCGATCGACGCCGCGGCCCTGCGCGCGATGCGCCCTGATGCCGCGCTTCTCGGCACGATCTTGCGATTGGGCATCCCGGCCGCACTCGGAATGGTCGTGATGTCGATCGCCGAACTCGTCCTGCTCGGCCTGGTCAATGGTTTTGGCGCGGATGCCACGGCGGCGTATGGCGCCGTCAACCAGGTGTTCAGCTACACCCAGTTTCCGGCGCTTTCGATCGCGATCTCGGTCTCAATCCTGAGTGCGCAGGCGATCGGCCGCGGCCAGGCGGCTCAGATCGGCCGCATCGTCCGGACCGGGCTGGAGATGAACGTGCTGCTGACGGGCGGGCTGGTCGCGCTCGGCTATTTGTTCTCGCGCGCGCTGATGAGCTTCTTCATCGCCGATGCCGACGTGCTTGAGCTTTCGCAGCGCCTGCTGCACATCGTGTTGTGGAGTTCGATTCTGTTCGGCATGTCGACCGTGTTTTCCGGCGCGATGCGTGCCAGCGGCACCGTCTGGCTTCCGCTCCTGATCTCCAGCTTCGCGATCGCCGCGATCGAGGTTCCCAGCGCGTTCATCCTGAGCCGGCACATTGGCCTCGACGGCGTATGGGTCGCCTATCCGATCACGTTCGGCGCCATGCTTATATTGCAGATGAGCTACTACACGCTGGTGTGGCGGAAGCGCCGGATCGAGCGTCTGATCTGACGCGGATCGCTACAATATTATGACCATCATTAAATGGTGGACCTGTGGCGCGGCCTGCGCCACAATGCCGAAAAGACCCGTCAGGGAGGACGATTTTGACCCGCACAGCCCCGCAATTCCTGTTCGATTTCGGCAGCCCGAACGCCTATCTCAGCCATGAGGCGATTCCGGCGATCGAGCAGCGGATCAGCGTGAAATTCGAGTATGTGCCGATCCTGCTCGGCGGCATCTTCAAGGCGACCAACAACAAATCGCCGGCCGAGACGCTCGCAGGCGTCAAGAACAAGCGCGAATTCCAGGCCGTCGAGACCGAGCGCTTCATCAAGCGCTTCCAGGTCCAGCCCTACGTCATGAACCCCTTCTTCCCCGTCAACACGCTGAACCTGATGCGCGCGGCGATCGCGGCCCAGCTCGAGGGCGTGTTCGAAACATATGTCGAGGCCGCCTTCCACCACATGTGGCGCGAGCCGAAGAAGATGGACGATCCCGAGGTCGCCATGAAGGCCCTCGCATCCTCCGGCCTCGATGCGCAAAAGCTGCTCGCCCGCGCGCAGGAGCCCGAGGTCAAGGCCAAGCTGATCAAGAACACCGAGCAGGCCGTGGCGCGCGGCGCGTTCGGCTCGCCCACTTTCTTCGTCGGCAACGAGATGTTCTTCGGCAAGGAGCAGCTGCGCGAGGTCGAGGAAATGGTGTCGGGAAAGTGACCCCGGCATCGCCGATAAACCTCGCAATCTCCTCAACGTCATCCTGGCCTAGTGCGCATTGCGCAACGAGCCAGAACCCATAACCACAAAACGTCGTTGCTGCGGTAGACTAGGGCCTTAACCTGTTCGACAATAGGCAGTCGGGGTAATGGGTCCCGGCTTTTCGCCAGGACGACGCCGAACAAGCAGCAACAAGAGCAACAACAAGGAAGATCCCATGCGTATCCTCGTGGTAGGCGCCGGCGCCATCGGCGGCTATTTTGGTGGCAGGCTGTTGCAAGCCGGCCGCGACGTCACCTTCCTGGTCCGGCCACGGCGCGCCAGCGAGCTTGCCAGCGCCGGCCTCGTCATCAAGAGCCCGAATGGCGACGTGACGCTGAAGGACCCGCCGCGGGTCGAGGCGGACAAGCTCAAGGACAAGTTCGACGTGGTGCTCTTGAGCTGCAAGGCGTTCGACCTCGACGACGCCATCAAATCGTTTGCGGCGGCGGTCGGCCCGAATACTGCGATCATCCCGATGCTCAACGGCATGAAGCATCTCGACATCCTTGACCAGAAGTTCGGCGCCGAGCGCGTGCTCGGCGGGCTCTGCGCCATCGCCGCAACGCTGAACGAGAAGCGCGAGGTGGTGCAGCTCCAGCCGATGCAGTCGATCAATTACGGCGAGCGCGACGGCAAGCTGTCGGATCGCGTCAAGGCGATCGACGAGGCCTTCAAGAGCGGCATCAGTGGTGCCACCGCCAGCCAGAACATCATGCAGGACATGTGGGAGAAGTGGGTATTCCTCTCTTCGCTCGCCGCTTCCACCAGCCTGATGCGCACCTCCGTCGGCAATATCCTCGCCGCTCCCGGCGGCAAGGATTTTCTGCTCGGCATGCTGGATGAGACCAGCGCGATTGCCACGGCCTCAGGCTACGCCCCGGGCGGCCCGTTCTTCGAGCGCGTGAAGGGCAACCTGACGACCGAAGGCTCGCCGATGACGGCCTCGATGTTCCGCGACATCAAGGCAGGCCTGCCCGTCGAGGCAGATCACGTGATCGGCGACCTCATCGCGCGCGGCGATGCGGCGAAAGTGCCGGTGCCGAAGCTACGCATCGCCTACACGCATCTGAAGGCGTATGAGAAGCAGCGGGTGGGGTAGCTAGCAGTAACCCCACGCACCGCCGTCGTCCCGGCGAAAGCCGGGACCCATATGTGGACGGCCCCCGTGGCACAAGAGCTTTGTGAGGTTTGGTCGGATCGCTTGCGTCCATATGTCCGGCCTGTTGGTGCGGCGTGTTGGGCCGCTGGCCAAGATGGTTTCCGCGACGCGAGTTCCAATCAACCCTGCGACCTCGTTCGGCCAATGGGTCCCACGGATTTGCTCGCATCTCGGGTCGATCGATCGCACCATCTCCTCTGCTCTTGCAGCTCCGG
>NZ_LUUB01000128.1 GCF_001641635.1 Bradyrhizobium centrolobii | reverse complement strand
CGATGGGAAAGCCGATTGCCATTCTACTCTCTTCCGCGGCGTTCGCCGCCCTTGCCGCGAGTAGTGCCGACGCCATGCCGATCTCGCGCTCGACCGTACCAACGTTGAACGTCGAGCAGGTTCGCTGGGTGTGCAACGAATGGGGGCGCTGTTGGCACCAGCGTGACTATTACCGTCCCTACGGGTACTACCGACGCTATGACGACGACGAGTGGCGACAGCGTTACCGATACCGACATAGCTATGGCTATTACGGTCCACGTTGGGGCGGTTACGGTTGGCGCCGCGGTTTGGAGGATGACAACGAGCAATGAGCCGCGATCAGCGGCGTCGAGCGCATCGTGATCCAGAGCATGCTCGCTTCATCGCTAAGTCCCGCGCTGTCCGATAGGTAAAGCTGGGACACAAGGTCCCCATGTAAGCTTGCCGTCAGGATAGGAGATCGCGATCTCGAATAGATCGTTCGAGCTTGGCGCATTCGCACCAAAGACCAGACTGCGTCTTACTTTGAACACGCCATCCGATTTCTACTTTTTCCCGATCCGGGACGGCCGCTGAATCGTTGGCGACCGATCAAAGAGAGAAAGGGTGGATCAAAATGAAAAAGGTGTTCGTAGTCGCGGCTGCGTTGGTCGCTGTCACTTCGGCGGCCCATGCGCGTGGACCAGGCGGCAGCTTTGGCGGAGGCGCCTCCAGCTTCTCGCCGGGCCATTCGTTCCAGAGCAGCGGCCCCGTCACGGGCACGACCGGCGCTTCAGGCTATTCCCCCGGCCATCAGATGCAGTCCAATGGACCCGTAACCGGATCTCCGGGAGCCTCAGGCTACACGCCCGGTAAGCTCAAGCGCTAAAAGCATAAAGGACACGCGCAAGAGGCCGCCTCAGTTGGCGGCCTCTTTTCGTTTTTGGGGACGATCAGCGCGTCACGCCGGTTTCCCGCAGGCATGGCGTATGGTTCTCGTTGATGCAGGCTGTCTCGGCGCACCACTTTTCCAGTCCGCGCCATGCCACAACCGCACCGGTGACGGCCGCACCTCCAGTCGATCGACCCAAGCACTTTGATGAACTCACCGACATCCGTCCACGTCGAATGGAGCGGGCCTCACAGGCCTAACCAAGTGATGATTAGCAGATCAATACGAGGCCCGCAGCGCTGGCCGTTCCGGCGTAACGATCAAGGTTCATGGGGGAGCGATAGCGTTGATCGAAAGAGAGCCCCAGCCAAGGGAGCTGGGCCAGGGCTTAAAGGTCCCAGTGCGCGACCGGGAGAGGAGTCGCGTGCCGTCGGAGCATGTCTGAGTCGATGCTGCCTTGTTTTGGTGGAAGCGCTGTGGTCCACAGGAAAGACCGGCCGCTAGCTCCACTCTGCGGCGAGCTTCGCGATCTGCTCATGGTCGAGCAGCGACGGCTGAGCTTCCCTGAATATCGTGGCGTCCAAGCCGTGTAGCTTCTGGGCCACGACCCGCTGAACAGCGGTTCGAAGCGGCATTTGGCCCTGCCCGTACAATGTGACGATCTCCTCAGGATCGAAGGTCATTTTGCTCCTGCGCTCTGCAATTTGCTCCATGAACGGCACCACTAACCGAGCTTGATGGATCAGCCCGCTACGACGTACTGTTGGAATGCGGAGTCGGAGCGGCCCACCGCAAAGGTGAGCCGCCCCTTCCTTCCGAGGAGCCAGGAACAGGGGCCCGACGTTGTTTGGCAATGGCGGCCGGGCCTCTGCTCCACGGGCGCCGCGAATCAGCTTCGCGACACGAGGGCTACGTTTGTCTTTGATGCTGCAGGGTCGTGCAAGGTGGTGCGGCTGTTGTCGGCAAGCATTACCCGCAAATTAGGGGGCGTCTCGTTTCGAAATCGTCGTGGGGCCGTTCTGCAAAACGAACGAGCGGCCGAGGTTGACGACTCGTCGACAACGGGAAACTGTCCGTATCGAACCCCCGGTGTCTGAAGTTGAATTTCGCGAACCCGGGCGCATATTCACGGTATGCCCCGCTTGGATACTTGTCAGGGGATCCTGCGGCGGCTGATCGCCAAGGGAGACCCAAAGGCAATTCCACTGGCTGAGAGGGCCATCAACGAGTACCTGGAAGTTACGCCCTCGGGCGCTCGCAAGAGCGGCCTCAGGCTTATCCAGCAAGACGTTCTGGCCCAGTATAATGCTGTGGTTGGCGTGCAGCGTTCCTTCGCTGAATCCGTAAATGCCTACATCGAAACGAAACTCGCGGAAGAGTAAGGCCACCTCAGTTGGCGGCCTCGCGGGGATTGTCCCTTGCCATTATGCCGCGGGCCGCGATGGAACCAGCGCGGCGAACTTACTGTTGATTAGCATGTAAACCTTCCAATGGAGGGTGTCATGGCGAACTGGATGGCGAACTGGACGAACGCAAAACTGTGCGACGTCGCAAACCTGATCCTTGGCGCGACTCTGTTCGTTTCGCCCTGGATGTTCGGCTTCGACGCCGGAACGGTCTCCACCAACGCCTATATCACCGGCATCGCCATCGCGATCCTCGCAATCGCGGCGCTGGCGGCATTCGCGGTGTGGGAGGAGTGGCTTAACCTCGTCGTCGGTTTGTGGGCGCTGGTTTCGCCCTGGGTATTGGGCTTCCAGGGAACCACCGCGATGACGGTGCATGTGGTAATCGGCGCGGCGGTCGCGATCCTGGCTGCGATCGAGCTCTGGATGATGTCCCAGATCCCGCCGCGGCTGACCACTGGCCGCTGAGAGGCCTTTGCGCTTGCCGGTGTCGGAAGCCCCGGCCGAGGAACGCCAGCGCATGGGCGCGCTTCGCTCGCGGGCCGGGGTCGCCGTCAAAACGAAACGGCCCGCCAGATGGCACGCCGTCGACGGTGGTGGTGATATCAGGCGGCCGGTTGCAGGGCCCGCCAGATCGTGGCCTCGCCCACTTCGTAGTCTTCCGCCAGCGCGGCCATTGTCTCGCCTGCAGCATAGCGCTCGGCGATCTTGCGGCGCTGGCCTGCATCAAGGGCGGAGGGTCGACCGAACCGCTTGCCTTGCTTGCGGGCCTTGGCGATGCCGGCCTCGGTGCGGGCAAGGATCAGTGATCGCTCGAATTCGCTGATCCCGCCGAGGATGGTCACTAGCAACTTGCCCGCCGGGCTGGTGGTGTCGCACCACGGCTCAGCCAAGCTGGTAAAGCCGCAACCAGCTTCCAGCAGGTCATGAACGATGTTCTGCAGGTCACGGCTGGAGCGCGCCAGCCGGTCGAGGCGAGTCACCACGACCACGTCGCCGGGCGTCAGGGCGCGCATGAGACGCTTGAACTCCGGCCTGCTGTCTAGTGACTTGCCGGAGCGCTTCTCGCTGAAGATGCGCTCGCACCCGGCGGCCTTCAGCGCCTCCACCTGCAGGGCGTAATCCTGGGCGGTGGTCGACACTCGCGCGTAACCGAATTTCGCCATGGCAATCCCCCACTTTTGAAAGGATGACTTTCGGAATTTAAAATCCATGGCGACACAAGGTCAATCAAAGTCAATCAAAATCTTTCATATGCCCCTACTTTCGGAATGAAAGGGAGAGCGAGCCAACGCGCGGGAGGTCGCCATGCGCCTTCACCTTCACCACAACTCGATCGACTTGGTCGCGGTAACAGCTGCCAGCATACTAGTGCTGGGGTTCGCCTCCGCCATCGCAGTCCTGCTGGTCCGTTAAAAAAAATCCGAGGGCGCAGATGCGTGTACGGGGCCCGATCGTTGCGGGGTGCCGATTTCCTGACTGTGTGCCCGCGTGATGCGCGAAAAATCACGCAAAGTAATAAAATTTCGCGGAACGAATTGACTCGCAGCTGATTGTCCGACGCCGGGGCGGACATTGATGGATGCCAATCATGACCAAGGCCACCACCTACACGGTTAAGGCGCGAAATTTCGAGTACCGCGTCAAGCCGACGCTTGAAGCCGCAGTAAGTGTTGCGCGCGAAAAGGTCTGGCCCTTCGCGCCCGACGAGAAGGTGCGCGTCTATCATGGCGCGGAGCTTGTAGGCGAGATCAAACCGACGAGCGATGTCAGAGAAGGCGGCATCAGAAGGGCGGCCTAAGGCCTGCCTCGGGAGGGGGACGGGTCAAAAAAATCGGCGCGGCCGGATGTACGGCCGCGCCTTCTGGTGCACTAAACCGGCGGCGCGGAAAAAATCTGCAAGCCTGAATTTGCGAAGCAACTCGCTCAGTGTCTCAGTTGCCTCCGCGCACCTAGCGCGTTGCGGCGGGTGATCATCTTGTAGCCGTCCTCGAACTCGATGCAGCAGCTATTCAGCTTTCCACGCGCTAGGACGCGGCAGAATTGTCCTTTCCGACCATGCCGATCCCAGCGGTAGATATAGGGAAAGTCCATCAGTCGGCCGCCATCTGCTCAAGTGCGACGCATCCAACGTTTTCCAGGCCGTCGCATCGGATGCGCAGCATAAGGACGTATCCGTCGATATTTAACCGCGCTTCTGCTTTCCGCATCAAGGTCACCAGGATCAGCGCTTCCATTGACCGCCGGTTTGCACCGGCGCTCAAGTCCCTCTCCAGCGGCTAACGCAGTCTGGCCCTCCTATCCCGCCANNNNGCCCGCCAGCGTGAACCGGCGGGCCTCTGTCTCAGGACTCGTTGGGACCGGAGACCCACGCCCGCCATCTTCTCACTGCAATGCCGCGCTCTGTTGCCAACGGCAGACGAACGATGCGGGGGATTCCACTTGAGCACCAAGCAAGCTCACCTTTTGAGGGGGCTGTTCTCCGTGGGCCTGACCGCTTTCGTTGGTGCGGGGACATTCGTCGTAATCCGATACCTGATCGGGTTGTCGGAGTAAGTGAACGCGCTGGACCAGCCCGACCCTGCACATCACCCGCGCTTGACGCATTCGTATGATCACTGGCAGCCTTCTCGCTCAGCTTGGGAGGAAGTGGCTTCTTCGGCTTCGAGCGGCGAGGCCTGTCGCTGACCTCCTCGCCGCCGAGATCCGTAGGCAGAGCAGCGTCTTCCGCGAAGCGCCCGCTCGATCCTGCCGGGCGCCTTAATACGACGCCGGGCTTCGATGCAGGCACAATAGACCAATAGCGCGACGCCCGTTGTCCGGTTAGGCAGATCAAGGCCCAAGCCGATCTCGCTTTTCACCTAGTCGTGAGTTGGGTCAGCTGCCTGTGCGGGTCTACATCAAGGGCGGGTTGATCGAGACGGTCTCTCGCGCCACGAGCGCCACAGCACCAGAGCCGACAGTGCCAGTGCCCGACGGGGCCAGCGCCGACAGTGCCAGCGCCCTAGCGGCCAGAGAAAGCGAGCATCAACCTCCGCGCCCCACGCGGCGCAAGCGCTTGCGCCGCGAGTCGGGCGCGGTTGGTTAGTTATAGGCCGTTTCGTCTGATGATCCTGTAAACCTTCGCGAGCCTCTTGCGCGGTGGTGCGACGTGAATGTCATCGCCACGCGCTCGCCTGCTGTGGGTTCACTTGTCATGAGCGAAAGCATCTTATCGGTATTGCTCGATGCGCATTGCGCAAGAAGGCAAGGTCTCAACGCCATTGCGCAGCGACAACGCGCTCGGCTGAGCGAGGCCGTCGCCTTCGCTAGCGCCAACTCGCCGTATTATCGCGAACTCTACCAGGATCTACCGGAGCGGATTGAGAATTCGTCCGTGCTGCCGGTGGCTAATAAGCAAGAGCTAATGCATCATTTTGACGACTGGGTCACAGACCGCGAGGTTAGTTTCGCGGCAGTGCGAGGGTTTGTCGATAACCCTGAGCTGATTGGGCAGCGCCTCCTTGGCAAGTATTCAGTGGCAACCACTTCGGGCAGCACCGGGACACCTGGAATATTTCTGTTAGACACACACAATTGGACGGTCACTCTCGCTTTTTCGCTGCGCATGATGATGGGCTGGCTTAGCGTCAGCGACATGTTTCGTCTCCTCGTC
>NZ_LUUB01000127.1 GCF_001641635.1 Bradyrhizobium centrolobii | reverse complement strand
CTCATTCAACAGCTTGGTCAGTTCGGAATGCACCGCCCGCCAAACCCGGCTTGGGTCAGCGTCGGCTGCGGGATGTAGGCGAACGCGCAATTGTGTTGGCGCAGTCTGCACTATCTGAAACAACTCCACACCGGGTACATGATCGATCTCAAGCGCGAGCGATGGCACTGCGACTTCCTCTCCGCGTTCGGTTGGAAACGTGAGGATGTCGGCAGCTCGGCCCCGTACGCGGATCGCCGGAAGTGGGTTGCCGCAAGGACAAGGATCAGGTCGTTGCAGGATGCGGTCGCCTAGATCGTAGCGGAGGATCGGCTGCACGCGATTGGCGAGGTTGCTCACGAGGACCGTATGCGACTCCTCGCCGGGCGGAACCGGCCGATAGCTCGCGTCGACGGGTTCGAGAATCACCCAATCGCTGTTGACATGATACCAACCGTGTTCACAGCCGATGGCCATGAACAGGCATTCAGTCGCGACGTAAACGGTCCGGACCTTGGCGTGGAATGCCCTTGCGATCCGGTCGTATCCGTCCTGCGAAAGCCCTTCCGAAGTCGGAAGAACCAGCACCGGCTGAATATGTAGGCGACCGGCATCCTGCTCGGCGGCCAATAGTGCCATGACGCTGGCGTATCCGATGAGCAGAGCCGGGCGGTACCGATTGAGTTCGGCGACCAGATTGCGCAACGGCGCCTGCGCCGGAAGGGCCCGTAATCGTCGGGCCGATCGCTTTGTACGGATTGCAGCAAAGCTGGTTGCGCCGATGTAATGGCCGCCCATCGCCAGGACCGACGCCGCACGGCCGCCGCGGACGAGGAGACGAAACATGTCGCTGACGCTAAGCCAGCCCATCATCATGCGCAGCGAAAAAGCGAGAGTGACCGTCCAATTGTGTGTGTCTAACAGAAATATTCCAGGTGTCCCGGTGCTGCCCGAAGTGGTTGCCACTGAATACTTGCCAAGGAGGCGCTGCCCAATCAGCTCAGGGTTATCGACAAACCCTCGCACTGCCGCGAAACTAACCTCGCGGTCTGTGACCCAGTCGTCAAAATGATGCATTAGCTCTTGCTTATTAGCCACCGGCAGCACGGACGAATTCTCAATCCGCTCCGGTAGATCCTGGTAGAGTTCGCGATAATACGGCGAGTTGGCGCTAGCGAAGGCGACGGCCTCGCTCAGCCGAGCGCGTTGTCGCTGCGCAATGGCGTTGAGACCTTGCCTTCTTGCGCAATGCGCATCGAGCAATACCGATAAGATGCTTTCGCTCATGACAAGTGAACCCACAGCAGGCGAGCGCGTGGCGATGACATTCACGTCGCACCACCGCGCAAGAGGCTCGCGAAGGTTTACAGGATCATCAGACGAAACGGCCTATAACTAACCAACCGCGCCCGACTCGCGGCGCAAGCGCTTGCGCCGCGTGGGGCGCGGAGGTTGATGCTCGCTTTCTCTGGCCGCTAGGGCGCTGGCACTGTCGGCGCTGGCCCCGTCGGGCACTGGCACTGTCGGCTCTGGTGCTGTGGCGCTCGTGGCGCGAGAGACCGTCTCGATCAACCCGCCCTTGATGTAGACCCGCACAGGCAGCTGACCCAACTCACGACTAGGTGAAA
>NZ_LUUB01000126.1 GCF_001641635.1 Bradyrhizobium centrolobii | reverse complement strand
CAGCTCCCCATTACCGGCTTTGCCCATAAGGCAGGAGTTGTAGGCGATGCGTGTGGCGCCGCAGTCATCGCACTGCTCGACGTGGCCGCCGAGCACCGCCGTCCGGCATGCCGTGATCGCGCCCATGACGCGCCGCTCGACGCGGCCCAGATGCTCGGCACGGGCTTGCCGAAACGCGTCGCCGTGGCGGCGGAAGATATCCGCCACTTCCAGAACCGGAGCCATCAGGACCGCTCAGCCGGGCGGCACGACCTCCAGGCGGAGCCGGTCAAGCGGACTTGGCGTATTGCTGATGGTCTTGGTGGCGACCTGGGTATAGCGCGCCGTGCTGGCCAGGCTGGCATGGCCGAGCAGCACCTGGATGATGCGCACGTCGGCCCCGTTCTCCAGGAGATGGGTCGCGAATGTGTGCCGCAACGTGTGCACTGTCACCGACTTGCTCAGGCCGGCCGCCGCACAGGCTGAACGGCAGGCGGCGTGCAGCACGTTGGGGACGAGCGGACGCTCGTCGTCGCGGCCAGGAAACAACCATCGCTTTGGCCGAGTGAGCCGCCAATATGTCCGCAGAATCCTCAAAAGTTGCGGCGAGAGCATAACGTAACGGTCCTTGCCGCCCTTGCCGTGCTCGACCCGGATCAACATCCGTTGGCTGTCGATGTCGACAACCTTCAAGAGGACCACTTCCGATACGCGCAGTCCGGCGGCATAGACCGTGGTCAGCGCGGTACGGCTCTTCAGGCTCGGGATCGCCTCCAGAAAGCTCACCACCTCGTCGGCGCTCAGCACGACCGGCAACTTGCGCGGTTGGCGCGCATAGGCGATGCGTTCCGGAACGGTGTCATGACCAAGCGTCACACCGTAGAAGAACCGCAGCGCGCAGACGATTTGGTTCAGCGCCGGCCAGGACATCCCCGTCGCCACCAGATGAACCTGGAAGGCACGGATATCCTCCAGGTCAAGGCGGTCGGGAGAGCGACCGAAATACCGGCTCAACTTCGCTACGGCGTTGAGGTAGGATTGCTGCGTCGCCGGTGACAGATTGCGGACCGTCATGTCCTCGATCATGCGGCGGCGAAGTGGGCTGATCTCAGCCATCGGAAAACCTCCTGTCTGAAGGGTTGGGCTTCGAAAACCCACAATCCTCTCAGACAGGAGGCAATCCTTGCTATGCCTCCCTACATGCCGCGACAGCGGCTTCGTTCAATCGCAACTACCGAATCGACCGTCCAATTAAATAAATGAATCAAGCAGGACCAACGATTCAGATATTTTATGCAGGTAACGAGACAGTCGAGGTCAGGCTCGCGATAGGCAACTGCGCTGAAGCCCGCAAGCTCCGGGCTCGCTGGGTGACGGCGCCCCCGGAGGTGTCGTCTGAACAAGTTGCCACGCGCGTGCTCGACGGAGATCCCCTTCTCCGACCTCAGGCATTGCGCAAGACTTGCTCGAGCTGCGCGACGAGCTTCGCCCGGTGCTCAGCAGGAAGCTTGTCCAGATTGATCTGTTTCCAGCGCACCGCCGGCAGCTCCGCCGCGCCAGGGACGTCCAGCAGGCTCCAATCCGGCTCGCCGCGCTTGAACCCTATGAGGAAATCCTTGTGAGCTTGCGGCATTTTTCCCGCAAGCTCGGCGATCAGCGTCTCCCGGGCTTCGAGTAACTCGTCCAGGGTTACTTCATCGGCGGTCATGCCCTCGAAGCCGTGCGTGAATTCGTGCTGGATGTCCTTGCGGCGAGGAACCACAACCTCGGAAATCGGTCTGTCATGGCTGATGAGGTAGACGATGAACGCCTTGCGGAGATTGTCCGTGATGCCTTCGTTGGCGAGCAGATCGCGGACATCGAAGAGGTCGCGCGGATGCTGCCGGTCGAGCGCCGCGACGAGCTTGCCGGCGTATAGATCGGCGAACGAAACGACTTTCATCTGTGCGAAGCCGAACGTTTCTTCGACGCTCGGCGACACGTCGCGCACCTCTGGCTCGAAGACGCTGCCCCTGATCACCGGCGTGACCTCGATCTTGATCTGCGCATCACCTTTCTGGATGGTCAGCTTGGTGACGATCTTTTCACGGGCGTTGACGACTTCCGTCACCCGCGCGCCCGGCAATCCTTTCCTGATGGCCGCCGCTATGCGCTTCATCGCCGCATCGATCGCGGCAAGAGATTCGGGGCGTGGAGCCACCGGCAGATATGTCAGGTCGATATCGACCGACAGGCGCGGCATGTCGCGGTGGAAGAGATTGATGGCGGTGCCGCCCTTAAGCGCAAAATCGGGCTCCGCCACGACGAACGGGACCGTCTCGATCAACAAGGCCACTTGATGCCGATATTTCTCAGACAGGGGCATTGAGGTCGTCTGGGATGGTTATGAGGTATTTGGTGTCGAGTTTGCCGCCCTTGACGAGCATGCGCTTTCCCGTGCCGAGATTGACTTTCGACTTGTCGATCTGTCTGAGCCAGGCGTGCTGATGTCGCTCCGAGAACCAGAAGAACAGTCGTTTGACCTTGACGCTTTTGCAGTCGGTCAGAAGCGTTTGCAGCCGCCGGGGACTCAGGCTCCTCAAGCCTTCCGCCAGTGCATCGACCTGATGGAAGCTTTCGTGGCGGGGCAATTCGTCGAGCAGTTCGAGGAACGCACGCTCGGGCGTCGATACCGTGAGAGGCCAGTCGAATGGTCCCGGTATTTCCCGCGTCGTTCCCGACTTTAATCCGGGCGGGCTCCCGTGCGTTTTGAATAGACTTTGCGTGCGGTGAACGCGGAATTTCTGTTTGAGCGGGAGTTTGCCGAGCCAGCCGGGAGCAGGCCGCGTTCCGTATAGATGTACGGTCGAAGGACCCGTCTGGCTCAGGTAGTGGCCGAGGCCTTGCGTTTCGATAGCGGTACGTCCGCCGACGACGAAATCGGAGCCGAGCAGTCGCTGGAGCGAAACGACCACACTCAGCCAGGAGAGTTCGCCGAGCGGGCGCTTGAAGGTCCCCCGCGCCGGCTGAACGAGCCAGCCAGCCGATACGTATTGGCTGCGCAGGCTGGTGGAATATCCATGCCGTTCCATCCAGGCAGCATCGACCAGAAGTCCCTGCGGGAGGGTCCTTTCGAGCTTGTTTAGCTTTCTGTCGTTTTGCTCAGTCATACTAAGTAAATTAGCAGTTTTTCAAACCAGACTCAAGGTTTAAAATATATCCACTTTCCGCAGCGAGACTAAGTAAAATCATCATAACACAAACTCACCTCGGGATCCAAAATTGACATTTTGTTCCTATTTTGTTCTATTCTAGACTACCCTCCTGCGAGGCTGCTCGCGCAAGCGTTCGGGTAGATCGACGTGTCGGTGGAAAACCCGCCGGCCAAGTCGAAATCGACGACGCGTATGTGGACATTAAGCCGAGCGACATCGCAATCGCGCACAGATCATGTTGAATCCGGTTGCAACGATGATGGGGAGTTCATGAGTTTCAAAGCAACCGGCGCTTCGCACGAGGCGACCCTGCATTGCCCCAACTGCAATCACGAGATCCGGCTGACGGAGTCGTTGGCCGCTCCCCTCCTTGCTGAAACCCGTCAGCGCTTTCAACAGCAGCTGGCCAGCAAAGATGCAGAGATGGAGCGTAAGACCGAGGCACTGCGGCTGGAACGCGAGCAGGTCGCGAAGGACCGCGAGCAAATCGAGGACCACGTTGCGAAGCGATTGACCGCCGAACGTACCCAGCTGGTCGCGGCCGAAAGCAAGAAGGCGCGAGAGGCGGCCGCAGCCGAGCTGCAGGCGAAGGAAGCGGAAGCCGCGGAGCTGCGAGCCAACCTGCTTACCAACAACGCAAAGCTTGCCGAGGCTCAAAAGCAGCAAGCCGAACTGATGCGACAGCAGCGCGCACTCGAAGAGGAAAAGCGCGAACTCGACCTGACAATAGAGAAGCGCGTGCAGGCCTCAATCAGCGAAATCCAGATCAAGGCCAGGCAGGAAGCCGACGAGGCTGCGCGCTTACGCGTTGCCGAGAAGGACCAGACCATCGAGTCGATGTCTCGAACGATCGAGGAGCTCAAGCGCAAGGCCGAGCAGGGATCACAGCAATCCCAAGGGGAAGTACTCGAGCTCGAGCTCGAAGAGCTTCTGCGCGGACGTTTTCCGACCGATTCGATAGAGCCGGTTGGAAAAGGTGAGCTCGGGGCGGACGTTATTCAACAGGTGAATGGTGCTATTGGCCAATCTGCCGGCATCATCCTTTGGGAAACCAAGCGCACCAAGGCATGGAGTGACGGGTGGCTCGCTAAATTGCGTGATGACCAGCGTCGTTCCGGCGCCGATATCGCTCTGATCATCTCCCATGCGCTGCCGAAGCATATCGAGCAATTTGACTTGGTCGATGGGGTATGGGTGGCTCATCCGCGTTGCGCATTGCCGGTCGCCGTGGCGCTCCGCCAGGGTCTGATCGATGTGAGCAGCTCGCGCCTCGTTCAGCAGGGTCAGCAGACCAAGATGGAGCAGGTTTATCACTACCTGACCGGCACAAAGTTCCGCCAGCGCGTCGAAGCGGTGGTCGAGAAGTTCAACGACATGCGTGAGGACCTCGACAAGGAGCGCAAGTTCATGGGCCGTCAGTGGGCCAAGCGGGAGACGCAGATCCTGGCCGTCGTGGAGTCGACGGTCGGCATGGTCGGCGACCTGCAGGCGATCGCCGGCAAGGCCATGCCGGAGATACCGAGCCTCGAATTGCCCCTACTTGAATCCTCGGCCGAGTCCGAACGGAGAGCGAGCTAGTTGGTCGCCCCGATTGAGAATTAAGTCGCTTCCCTCCCCTTTGGCAGCAGAGGGGAACGCGACGATGGCGTCGCCGCGATCCTGAGATGGCCCGACCGCCAGCGCACAAGCGGCATGGATGATGTCGATGATCGCGCGGACCCGGGCACTAACCACGTCACCGAAGCGACGGAGAAGCAAACGCGTACTTGCTCACGATCTGCTGCGTCGCCAATTTCGGTCACATCGCCGACGAGATGGCAGCCGGCACGGTATGGCTGAACAGAGAACGGTTTGCAGGCCCACCACGAACGAGGAGCCGGCGGCCCCGCTCGATTTGCCGGCGGCAAAGGTCGTCCTAGCTCCTTTGTCGACATCGCGTAACGAGAAACAACGAAGAGTAGGCGGAGCGCTTCAGTGCCTGCTCGCCAGTCTCGGAGGGGCCGGCCCGGAGTTGCCCGGAAGGCCAGTGCGACAGCTATTTGTTCAATTGCATCTGGAATGACATGATGAGCTGATCGGCGACGCGCGGCGCATTGATGAAAAGTCCCAACTCCCGTAGCGGCGTGTTGTCGGATGGATCCGTTGAACCAATTCTGGCTGGTGATTGCCAGCGCGTCGTCGTCCCAAGCAAGCAGCTTGGCGTGGAGTCACGGAATGTACACGGGACGCAACTTCACGCCGCTGGGCCCTAGGTCCATCGTCGGTTCTCCTGCCGCCTTGGCCGACAACGTTTCGGTGCCTTTTCCGAAGTACAGATGGGCAGAGACACCGTTGGCACGCGCCGCGGCCAACGCCGGCAAGATGATCATCGGCCACCCCGCAACGCCTATCCGGTGGCTCGTGACGAACAGCCTCCGCGTCGCTTTGACGCTGGCCTCGAGGGCGCGCGCGGCGTGGTCGGACGCCAGCAGAATTCTCATCGGCACCCGGCGTTCGGACGTTCGCGGCATCATCTCGATCCGCCGACCCAGGATGGTAATGTCCGTGGCGAGCTCGTTCCAGATCGTTTCCCGCCCCATCGACATGGTCGCCAGGTGGCGGACGATCCTGCCGCAGAATGCCGGATCTCTGACCTTTACCGAAACTTCGAAGCTTTCGAACGGGGACCCGAGCCAGTTGCAGGAGCCAATGGCCGCGAACCATCCGCCCCGTCCGTCGTCGCTCACCACGATCTTGGAATGCGATTCGGTGCTGAACATATGGACGACGATCGAGTCCGATCTGCTTTGTCGCCGATTGCCGCTTTGAGCTTTTCGGCGTGCGCGCGTGACGTCGCCTGCTTCTTCCGATCTTCGTCGAGCTCCCAGAATATGTCGATCCGCGCTCCATTTCCAGCGGCGTAAAAGAAGTCGGACAAGAAGTCGGCGGCGTGTTCGTTCAGGAATGTCGAATGGATGATCACCCCGTTCCCGTGCGTTCCTGATGGTTTTCGACAGGAAATCGCGGTGCGCGACGCCATCGACGATCAGATCCGTCTACCTAAAAACGCCCTCGGTGGGCCCGGCAGCGCTCTCGACCGCGGCGGATGCGGCACTCGCGGGCAGCCGGACACCGCCCGCGCTGCCGTCTCGCGAAGCCTCTCGTATGCGGTCTAGGAGAACTTGGGGTGCCCGAGATGGCAGACCGTCGATCTTTTGTGCATCCCTTACGCTGAAGACTCCCCGCACCTCGTCCATCAGATGATCAGGCGCGACGGTCTTCTTTGGAGCGAGCTCGTGGATTGGTGCCGTAGCGTTAGTCGAGGCGAGCCCCTCGACGATCCCGCACGAGAGCTGGGGCGACGATTGCGGATTTCGTTGGCTTCGGATGCCGAACGTGCGCTGTTCGATGATTACCTCAGACTGTATCGCACCAAGCTTGGCGAGGCTTCGCCGGCGTGATTCCGCAGGTTTGTCTTCATATGACCCGGCTACCGTTAAATTACTGCGACACCGCACGGGCCTCCGCAGGCAGCGTATGGACTTCCTCCTCTTGCTGCCGAATAGCCGACGCGTGGTGCTCGAAGTCGATGGAGCACACCACTTTATCAACGAGCTCGATCCGGCTAATCGGCTCCCGGGTCTGCGGTTTACGTCTGCGGGTAGATTTGGAGAGAACCAGCCATTGTAACCATTCGAACCGGCTGGTGTTCGCATGAGCAAGCCAGCCAGCTCCTGTGAGAAAGTGGGCTTGCGGGACTCGCATCGATTAAAGGCAGCGAGTTCGTGTCGCGCGATCCGGTCCTGAGGACATAGCAACGCGGTGTCGCCGGACTGCTTCAGGCCCGGCAAACCAACCGAAACCTGCAGTCTCTAGACTTAAGTGTATGAAACGGCTCTGCAGCGCGGGCGGCTCGGCAATGAGGGTGCTGCTCACCCCCCATGCGGCGAGGTATGAGCCAAATGACTTCGCCGGTTGGATTGTTTCTGGTCCAGTGCGTCACCTCTGCTGTCCATCGCACCGTGTAGCGCTGCCCTGCGATCAAAACGCTTGTTTCTTCGCGGTATCTGTTAGGCAAGAGCCCGTCGCGGGCCAACGCTCCGATCAAGCCATCTGGAGCCTGTTGCCGACGATGGATGAAGTCCTCGCCGACAACTTGCCCGTAGTCCTGTCCATCGGCGTTTGTGCTGCTGCCCGGTCCGGATCGAGCGTAGTTTTGAAAATGCAGGATGTCATAATCAAAATACATATGGGAATCGTCCGGTGGCCGTGGCGCCGAGGGAACTGGGGGCCGATTTCAAGGGCTCCAACGGCAACCTCGCCTTCGCAGGCGTCCAGGATGAATCCAAGATTGATGCATTCGGCCTGCTCACGGGCCAGGTCGGCTATGCCTGGAATAACGTGCTGCTCCATGTGAAAGGTGGCGCTGCGGTCGTCCGCGACAAATTCCGGATCTTCGACTTTGCGACCGGGCTGTCAATCGACAACGGCAGCGAAACTCGTTGGGGCGGTACGGTAGGGCGGGCCTTGAATTTGGCTTCGCCTCTAATTGCTCCGTCGGCATTGAGTATGACCACTTGTTCATGGGCCGTCGGAACGTGGACTTCTTGTTTTCAGCCGGAATCGGAGGTGTTCCGGCGGGTGCTCGTGCAGGGACCGCCCGAATCGGTCAGGACGTCGACATCGGTTTGGTCCGTGTGAACCACCGCTGGGGTGACGCGGCCGCGAAATATTGATCTCGCCAGTAGGGACGGATTCCATCGCGCGGAAGCGGGAATGGAAGGTGGAAGTGTCGTGCAAGCAATCAAACGACTGTCCGCTAACGACAAGATAACTATCGGTAAACCCGTCTATCGCGTGATCGGGGCAAGATGAAGTTCTCGATCGCCGCGACGGCGTTGCATGCGATAGCTCGACCTCGCTCATCCATGCCGGTCCAGCAGGACTGGCGTTTGCGCGGATCTATCTCCAGAAGTTTGACGCCCTCCGGGACGCGGGCGCCGTCTCGCGCAATACCACGGAGAACTCCTCCGATGGGGGCCAGCACCGGTGTGCCGCTGAGACGGCCGAGCTGCATGTTTTTGGATACGGGCGTGCCGATATCGACCACTGTTCGCCAGATGCCGTGGCGGTGCGAGTATACGAAGCGCTCGCGGCCTGCCTCGCCGAGCTCCCGGGATCGGCCGTCCGCCGCCTTCGTGGCTCCTCGGGAGAGAATCGCACCGGTCTGGGCCGGATGGGTTTCGATGGCGGTGTGGCAGTTGCCGCCCACCTCGAAGCCGGGCCCGATGCCGACCGTAACCCGCGCAAAGCCGGAGAGGTCGGGAGGTGCCCGATGCTTTTGCATGCGCGCATCGACGATCACGGATAGTGGACGTAAGACGATGATGTCGGAGAGGTGCATTTCCGTCACTGCGACGCTGTTCGGATCGGTGTGAATTCGCACGATTTCCAAGAGGGTGTCGGCCCGTTTACCGACGACGCCTTCAACCTGGCTTAGCTCGCCGAACAGCGCGTCGTGAAACGACATGCGGCGGCGGATCACCGGCGGAAATGGGGCGTGGCTCATTACGACCGCAAAGGTCGCCTCGGTGAGCTTTGTTGCGATTGCGGATGCGATTTCATTCGTGCCAAGTACCAGTGCCAGACGTCTTGGCGCGCATGAATCCTGGGTCTTGGCGGCGTCTTTCATGGGCGAGCCTCGCATTACGGTTGGATCCCTAGCAAGGCACGCGCCAATCATGAATGCGTTCGACTGTCCAAACAAGGATGGTTCGTCCCGCAGCGGACGATCCAGCTGCGCCGAACCGCCGTTCGACATTGTCGTGCATGCAACAAAAGAGGTCCGGCTTCTGTCAAGCCGATGCGGCCACCGGATCGAGGCACCTGACGCGACCAAGAGAAACAGTGTAGAGCCCCCGCTGTGATTCGTGATCAGCCGCTGTATGCGAAGTACGTGTCTTCCTTGTCGTCGAAGATGTGGGCTTCATTGCCCGTGACCTTCACCAAAAAGTGGGATGAGGTATCGTGATCGAAGCCGCCGAAGATTCCGAAGCCTTTCGGTTGGAGCATCAAATGCGACCGTTCACCGTGGTGGTACAGGTGCGGTAAGGCGCCGGTGACGTAGCAATGCCTGCCATGGTCATATCCGCTAACAATGCGCCCTCGCACGGACACGCTAATCCTGCATGACGCGGAGGTTTCGTATTCTCGCACGCGAGCGACACGACGTCCGAGAGTGTGAGCCAACGCAATCGCTGCCGCGGCCGCCCGAACGTGCGCCTTCATATATCCTCCTACCGATTGCCTCAGGGGGGCTGCCCGATGCCGCGATATAAGGGCCAAGACTGCGCCTACGTCGCGGGATACGGCTATGCTGCCTCCAACGAAGCAAGCTACGCGACGGGCACCATGGCGGCAGGCTGTAAACTGCCTGCCATGAGGCATTCCCAGATCTGCAAGGCCCGGCGCGCTGTGCAGTGCGGGATAGGCCTGGATGAAGGCAAGCGACCCGAGACGTTTTTCGGTGGCCAAGGCACCAATGAGAAGCCGTTCGAGCGTCACTCATCTCGAATGGTCAAGCGCTTCGGGGGCGTGAAGTACTGATATTTTCCGGTAAGCTTTCCATTGACAAACTGAAGGCCGTGATCGCCATAGATCATGTCCTCGCGTACGTAGCCGTCCGCTATGGCCTCTTGATTGTTGCCGCCAACCGTTCTCCGGGAAGTCGTCACGCCATGGCTGGCCGGCGGCGAGCCGAGCATTTCAATTATGGCTTCGCGCGGTGTGCCCAGTTTCAAGGTACTAAACTGTTTGGCAGGTATCATCCCGGCTGCCTTGATGGGCTCAGCCCTCAACCGCGGGAGATCTTCGGATCCAATTGGCCTACGGACCACGACTTTCTCGATGCAGTGCGAATGGATCGGAATGCCAGGATGGGAGTCCCATTTGATGTAATGATCGGAGCGCAAGATCTCCCAGCCGGCTTGTGTATAGATCGCCTCCAGCTCTCCACGTGCGAACGACTTCTTGTGACCAGATGCCAGCCCCTCCTTGGGAATAGGGTGGTCTGGTCGTTCGAGCGTGTTGGTGAAGCAATGAAATCCTCCAGGTCGCGTCCGATCGATCAAGGCCGTGACGAGCGGCTTCCAGACGCTTCGTTCGGTGAAATGCAGAACCGAATGGGCTATAAAGACGTCGTGGTAAGTAGGCGGCTGGAAATCTTCAACACGAACCACGCCGCTCGTTATCTTCACGCCAAGATCGCCTGCGAGCCGGTTCAGCTTGGAGATAGCGGCTTCAGAGATGTCGGTCGCGATCACTCGATGATCAAAATGGGCCAAATAGAGGGCATTGCGCCCTTCGCCGCAACCCAGCTCGACAACGACGCTTTTCGCGCGGAGGGCTGGTGCGATTTCGAAGATTTCGGGACTGGGACCACCCATACACGAAACCTCCGGGTTGGCGTAGCCCGCATCCCACCAAAGGCGCGGCATCTCTTGCATACTGAACCTCACGCTGCCTGATATTGCTCTTCGAGGGCCACCATCGTGCGCGAGTAAAACATTCGCGCCATAATGCTCGAATATTTGAATCCCGCGTGAGTTAGTTGATAAGTATCGCCGTCGGCGAAGTCGACGAGTTGCAGAGCCTCGAGCGCCTCGAGTTCTTTGCCGAAATCGACCGTCAATGCGCGTCCGAATACTGCAGCGTAGCGTCTTCTGCTGAGAGCTGACAATGTGAGTCCAAGCAGGACGTAACGACGCGCAAGATCTTCCTGTGTCAGTTTGATTCCGTGCGATGCGATCGCATTAGGATCGAAGGAGCGAGCTAAGAAGGCGCTGATGATCGGCGAAGCCGCGCTCCAGTCGACAGCATAATCGGTGCTGTAGTGATATCGGCCGAAATAGTTTCTGGCGCCAGCTCCCAATCCTAGCAGGGGCGTTCCCTCGAAATCCGATGCCTCCTGCCGGTAAGCGTGTCCGCCCGCGATCTTGGTGAAGCGGGTGAAGGATTCCTGGCGATAATTGTTGGCTACCATCACGGCAACGTTCTGGTCGTAGACCTCATACTTTTCCGCTTCAGAAAAGAATAATTCGGGATTGTGGGCCTTCGAGGTAATGATGTTTGTCATCGGACGAACAACAACGGGGTAAAGAGAGATCGTCTGCGGCTCATAGTCGAGCACGCGGCCAAGCGAAAAGATCCAGGAGTCACGGGTTTGACCACGCAGGCCGTAGATCAGATCGAGATTGACGTGGGAAAAGCGCTTGATGAGGGCTTCGATTGCTGCTTCTGCCGTCTCGACCGAATATGGCCTACCAGAGTGCGCAAGCTCGCCGGGTACCATGCTTTGGATGCCCATGCTCATTCGGTTGACACCAAGTGCCTTCAAGCAATCCAGAAGATTGTTGTCGAAAGTGTCCGGCGCGCTCTCGACCGTAATCTCACATTGCCGGCTTCGTGTTGGAAATGCAGCGTCGAGGGCGGCGAAGAGCTCGCCGAATTGATGCCGAGTTAGCAGGGTTGGCGTACCGCCGCCGAAATAGATACTTACAACCTCTCGATCTCCGAAGTATTCTCCATATCGCGCGACGTGCTCTACCAATCGAGCAACATAGGAGTCCCGCGTCGCCGGTTTAAAGCGCGTTGTAAGAAAGAGCGTGCAGTAGGCGCAGCGATAGCGGCAGAACGGGATATGGATATAGATGTTGATTTGCTTGGAACGGCCAGCCTGCTCAACGACATCAATTATGCGCAGTGGCTGCGGAAAAGCTCGATACGCTCGCTTGGAAGGATAGCCATAGACGTAAGTTGGCAGCTCTTTATTCGCTATATTTGTCCGAAGAAATTCCAGGCAATCCATGACCTAATCCGTTGATTGCCAAAGCTGGCGAATGTCCGAACGCCGTCTTTTAGAACGCCACAAGTTCATCCCTTATGATGATCAGCAGTTTCCAAGGAAGCTGCCAATCCGTTCAGTATGGCGTTTCAGCCGCTTGTGTTCTTAGATCTAACCGTGTGGCTTATGTGTAAGAGCCCAAACAGCCGCAGTTAAAGCTACCGCGGCTGCGACGCCCACGATTCCGCGAGTTATCCCTATAAGCAGCCAAGACCACCCTCCCGAAGCCTGCAAATGCTTCTTTGGCAGTTAGCTCGGTCACGCCGTAGACGGACATATCGGTCTTCATTATTGCCTCCTTCGCACATGAGAAGATCAGTCTGTGATGCCGGGCGGCGCCGGCCGTCGCAACGAGGGAAACTCAAGAGTCATGCCAACGCGCAGGAAGAGCCCTGAAATGCCGTCCTGCATTTGATTCAACAACTTAAATGTGAGGGCAGCAGCACATCGGCCGAATACCGTGTGTGGCGGACACGACAAACCCGACAACAGCGGGCGACACAACTTATGTCGGGAAAGCGTCAACGAGTAGGTGGTGCGCGACCTAGAGGGCCATTGATGTCAGGGGTGAGTCCACGAGACAAGCACTGCCAAATGCGCTCCGTCGCAGGGGCTGCCGGCGCGGACCGGTAGACTCCCGCTCTCACAGACTGGCCCAGCCGTACCTATCCCGTCGAGACACAACTGCATTCGCCCCGCGGCCTTGAACTCAAGCCCTTTGGGCGTGGCGAGCGGCGGCCGTCGTCGAGCCGTGGTAACAGGACGATCTACACGCAGGACGCTGGTCCGTCATCGCGCTAATTGAGCTCTAACGTGTTGGCGGAAGGGGACGCCGAGGACGGCTTCTTTGCTTAGCCTGGACCTTTCGAGCAGAAGGTCGGGAGTGATACGGCGCGCTCTGCAGCAAGACAAAAAGTGCTCTGTTGGCATCATAGCTGGCGGCGGAGCGGGTGCCTCTTGAGCCTGTCATCATGAGCGCGCCGTCTCTCGTGCAGACCCACCATATCCAACTCCGTCGACGCTGCTGCAAGACAACATCGAAGGTTGGAAAACGATCAGACATGGCTAGGGCAACGCGCTATTTCACACGATTGTACTCCGTTCTTCAGAACCACAGAGCGCAATTCAAGCGAACCCTCTCTGCAGACGATCTCTGAGCGCGTAAGTCGGTTCGCCAAACTCCGTCGATGCATAAACGGCGAACTCACAAAACGATTCATTGCATAATTCCAGTGTGCAGCGACGCACCGCACAGCTGTTTATACGCTCTGTGCGTCAATAGCCGGATGGACTTGAGGTCGTCTGCTGACAGTTTAGCCGCAGAAAACTGCTGTTCTCCAGCCGCTCTAATGGGATCGTTATGAAAGAAGGTAGACTGCACCCATTTCAACCATCAGGTCAAGCCGAACACTACTTCTCTGTCCAGCTCCACTACACGCCAAGACCATTCACTGTGATCCGGGCATGCCGCACCATCTCCGTAGAATTGAAGAACGACCGCCAGCCACAAACTTTAATAGATTGGCGCTCGCGCATGTGCCGCTGGCCTCCATTCCGGCTGTGAGGCAGTTGTGGACGGCTCAGTCATTCAATTAGAACGGTTCCATTAACGCAAATCAGAAATACGGGCAATGCTGTCCGCAATGGCAACTCATAAGCTCCCACCCTTCGACAGTAGTTCCCGATTACGTTATGGCAGATTGCGACCGCCAATCAGACGGGCCGCATAGTGGAATCCATCGAAAACTAGATTCCAGCGCTGAATTTGCGCGTCGAAGGTGGCTTCATTGCATTAATTAATTCCGAGACGTCGTTACTACTATTTCACTTGCGTGGTGATCCGTATGGAAACTTCTGGCAAACGCGCGCGATCTGGGCGCTGGACTCTGCGATAGCGGTTCACATGTTGGTTGCGTGCAGTGTCGGATCTTCGGGGACGGCCTCGATCAGCGACGATGCCTGCAAGGTGAATCCGTACGACGGGCGCAAGATGACGGGGCCGGGCCGACGTGCCTTCTGACCGAGGTAGGGTTCGTCGCCACGTGGTAGGCATCGACGCGGCGCTGGCTTCCGTCGCGCGACGGCGTAGAGCCGCGTCGCGCGCGAAAGACGATCAGGACGTATCGAAGCTTATCGGCATCAGAGGCATGCTCAGCTCCCGCTCATCTTGTAAGCAATAAAGCAAAGCAGGGCGATCGACGCTGCCCATAGCGCGAGATGCTTCCACCAGGGCAACTCGCGCCCGGAAGTATCGCGTGCGATCACGGCAGCCAGGCCGCCCAAGGACACCCCGGCCATGACCATTGAGAATAAATCAAAGCCTTCCATCGGCGCGCCTAGCAACGGTGCATGAAACTCTTGCCATCGTGCTTCCTGGGGTCCTTTGCGTGTTATGGGGGAGCGTGTTGAAGGGTTCTACGTTGAGATCTGGAGTCTCACCGCGAGGCGTCATAGCCGGTTGCGCCTGTCGAACACAAACTCATCCTCTGCTCGCTACACTGAAACATCGGAGCTCAAGGTGACCGTTACCAGCGCAGGTAGGACATGACGGATACAAAGAGGTGATCGCTGCGAGCGCGCACAACAAAGGACTGTCAAAAGTCCAGGCCAGAAGACTGGAAAAGGCCTGCTCAACTCTGTCCAGCATGAAAGGATTCCAGGATAGCACGCCAAAGGCTGGCGCAAACGTGAACGGAGACTCAAGACCGGCAGCTCTGTCACGAAAGAAGGCGATACAGCGAGCTGGATCAAGAGTCGCCTCCAGTTTGTTTAGCTTGATACAATTCCTACAACTTGACGCTACGGGCGATTCAATCCCCTTGAACAGAATTCTAGGCAATTCCCCACTCTGGGGCGGCACATGGCTTGCTTGGTTTAAGGCAGCATCACCGCCACCCAGCCTGGTGATGTAGGGGCGGCTTGGCGCCTAGCGGGTCTTGAGGCGTCGGTCTCCAAGCGTCGATCCGCCCCGCTGTCTTCTCTGCGGCAGCGGGCAGGGGACGATATGAATTGTACATAAGAGCGAGCCACCATGTTGGTGAAATCCATCGCAATACGGCGCTCGGTCGCCGGACTTCGACGTCAATGCGGAAAAGATTGCGTTAATTCATACGCGCTGATCACTATTATGCAGTTTGGAGCTGAGCTGCTTCACGAGCGGGCCGGGAGGCAAGAGCGAAGCAGGCGAATTGATCTCGCTCAGCGGAATGGCAAAGGGAGCGAGATATGCCTCGCCATTTGTACCGCCTCTGCAAGGGCGCCTATGTTGAGGCGTTATTTCGGCGTAACGAGCAGGACAAGGTCCAAATGATCTGGCTCCAGTACAACCTGATGCGGCTCGGAAGCGAAATCGTCCGGTCCGAGCACGGCTCCAGCGTGATTGACCAGCCGGTACGGCATGCGCGCGCCGAGCAACAGGCTGTCTCAGAGTTTCGCGCTTGAACTCAGGAACTCGCGATCCCTATGATCTTCCTTTTCGAGGAGTGGGGAGATCTCAAAATGCTGGGTGCCGATACCGCCGAACTGTTACGCGCGGTCCTCGATGAGGTCTGCGCGAGCATTTCCCCGTGCGAGACTGGCATCCGGGCGCATGTTGCCTCCAAGATTCTGGAGGCTGCGATAGGAGGTGAAAAGACGCCCGAGCGCCTCAAACAGATCGGCCGTAAGGCGCTTTGCGAAGCGCCGACGATGTGGCGATAGGATCAGGCAATATGATGTTCTCATTCAGGTGAGCTTCCAGCTTGCTGTCCAAAAAAGCCTGCGGAATGTAAATAGACTTCAGCGGCCAGGCGCGACAATAGCCATGAGAAGCCATTTGTCTCGAAAGTCACCGGTGAAAAAGAGGACGATCACGCGATTGGGGAGAAATGAACTTTTCTACCGCAGCGACGACATTGCATCCTATGACTCGCCCCCGTTCATCCATGCCGGTCCAGCAGGCCTGGCGTCCGCGCGGATCGACCTCAAGCAATTTCACGCCCGTCGGTACCTGCGAGCCGTCGCGTACAATGCCGCGGAGCACTCCCGTGATGGGCGCTCGTATGGCTTTTTGGCCGAGGCAACCCAGTTGCAAGCCTTTGGATATGTCCGCGCCGATATCGACTGAAGTGCGCCAAATGCCCTCGCGCTCCGAATAAACGAAACGCTCGCGCCCCGCGCCGCCGATCGCGCGGGCCCGGCCATCTGCCGCCTTGGTGGCCCCTCGCAAGGCAATTGCACCGGTCTGGGCGGGATGCGTCTCGATGGCGGTGTCGCAGTTGACGCCCACCTCGAATCCCGGCCCGATTCCGACCGTAACCCGCGCGAAGCTGCGAAGATCTAGAGGTGTCCGATGCTTCTGCATGCGTGCATCAACGATCACGGAGAGCGAGCGCAGAGCGAGAATGTCGGGCAGGTGCATTGTGGTCACCGCCACGTTGCTTGGGTCGGCGTGAATTCGAGCAATCTCCGCCAATGTATCGGCCCGCTTGCCAACGGCGCCCCCGACTTCGCGCCGTTCACCGAACAGTGCGTCGTGAAATGACATGCCGCGGCGGATCACCGGCGGGAAGACATCGTGTCTCATGACCACCGCAAACATCGCCTCAGTGAGTTTTGCGGCGATGGCTGAAGCGATTTCGTTCGTGCCAAGCAGCAGCGTGAGGGGTCGTGATGCGCGCGGAGTCCGGATCATGAAGGCGAGGCAATGGGGGCGGTTCGCGTTACTGGGCGACCGAGCAAACCTCGCGCCAATCGCGAAACAGGCCTTAAAGGGCAGAAAGACGGGTCGCATTGCCGCCGACGGCGCTGTGATTCGCTACAACATGTCATAGGCTATTGTCGACAATACAACGAACACGGGGCGGACCGACCTCAAACTGCTGTTGCCTCACGGCACTCGAGTAACCAGCCACCATCCATACATGAACGAGCAAGCGCAGGGTCCCAGGAGCCATGCGGCGAAACGCCGTCGCGCACCACCAAGCAGCTTGCGCGTCCGGTTTGGTCAGGCGCTGTATGCGAAGTACAGATCTTCTTTGTAGTCGAAGAGGTGAGCCTCGCCGTCCGTCACTTTCACAGAGAAGCAGGTAGCCGTATCGTGATCGAAGCCGCTGTAGGCTCCCGATCCGGTCGGTTTGAGCATCAAATGTGAACGCTCGCCGTGGTGGTACACGTTCGGTAGCGCGCCAGTGACGTAACAATGATTGATGTAGTCGTATCCGCTAACTATGCCGTCCCGTACGGAGATGCTGATCCTGCAAGGCGCGGAGGTTTCGAAATCGTGCACTCGAACGACGAGCCGTCCGAGACTGTGGGCCAACGCAACCGCAGCCGCGGCTGTCCGAATGTGCAGTTTCATATCTCCGTCCTATTGATAGGCGTCATAAAGCAAGGCGGGGCGGCCCGACGCGTGGGTGGAACGCGCCGAGGCCACCCCTGCATCACCGGGGCGGTTTGGTGATGCTGCCTCGAACGAAGCAAGCAGCATGCCTATTCAGGGACAGCAGCATAGAGGAACCATTCTTGTGGGTCCTGCACCGCGGCCCCCCAAGCGCGTCGCCACGCATGACGCGCAGGATAGTTCTGCCCCGCCCGGATTTTGCCAAACGCGCAGGTACTGCGGCCTCATAAGTTCACGCAGCTCGTCGAAGATGCCGAGCTTCTCAAAGTCTGCCGGTGTGGCGTAGGTCGAGACATTCATTTTGAAGTACACCCCGTTGTTAGGTCGGACGTTCGCAGGTGCAACTCTTCCGCCACGGGGTACTCCAGGACCGAAGGATTATAAGCTGTGCCAGTATACGGATCATAATCCGACTTGCCGTTCCTCGAGCCTACGTTCGTGGTACGACCCAGGTTAGAATTGTGCAACACGACAAAGTCCCCCGACTTGTTGGATCGGAGGCCGATCTCCGAGCATTCGATTTGGTCATCCGAAGCGGTCTGCATAGCAGCCCGGGAGTTCTGAGGAACATCCTTAGCGTGGTTGATCTCTCTGTTCCTGCCAACAGACATGCCGTACAAGCCACGATGCGCGCACACTAAGGTAAAGTCCTTGCGTGAGTTCTTCAGCACGTCCCCGATTTTGTCCGTATTGTATTCGCTCGCTTGCGTCGTCGCCATCATCAAGGTTAAGGCCAGGGTGGCCTTGACCAGTGCCTCGGTCGACGCGGAGGTCGAATGTTTCATATGAATTGTCTTTTCTCGCATGGAGATCTCGTGTCCGACAGCGGAAAGTTCCGAGAAGCCGCGCCACGCCCGCGCGCACAACGGAGCAAATGCTTGGCCAAGCGTAGCCACGTAAAGTCTGCGATTCGGTCCTACTCAAAATGCGTTGTTTTATTCAGCTTCGAAAATAGCATTGAAGAAAATCGGCCCAGCGCTCGCGCGCAACAAAGTCGATGACGTGATCCTTGTTCTCCTTCACATAGCCCTGCTTGTAGAAATCATCGTCGATGTCGTACCTGCTCGCAGGAAAGTAAATGGCAATTCCTCTTGAGCCGGTATTCCACGCACTGAAAGCTGAAGCATAGTTGGTCAGAACAGTCCTCTTCGTGGCATCAAGCGCAAACTGCGCGTAACTGCGCGTGTTGGGATTTGACGTTGCGGCAATATAGTTTTCGAGGAAGGCCACCAGATCGATCGAAGTGAAGATTCCGGCGCCGTAAGGAATAAGCTTCGACCTGGCTATCTCGATTCTTATTCGTTCTGCCTCCAGCACTTTGCCGATTTCGTCCGCCAATGCGCTAATGGCGGCCGCTGCGGCGTCAATCGTGGTCAAGTCTATGACCGAGAGCGTCGTCATGTGGAAGTCGCCATAGCGGTCCTTGTATGACGCGACAATTTGAGGTTCTTCCGCATATTTGATGCAAGTTGGCGGATTCACGGAAGGCGCGAATAAGGCCATAAGGTCAGAATC
>NZ_LUUB01000125.1:135994-226606 GCF_001641635.1 Bradyrhizobium centrolobii | reverse complement strand
GCGCTGCGGTCGAGGTGTTGCGCCGGCAGCGCCACACCGGCCAGCAGATTGCGGCCGAGGTCGGGATCTCTCCGGCGACCGTCAGCCGCATCCTGCAACGGTTGGGATTGAACCGGTTGCGCGACCTGGAGCCAGCCGAGCTGGTGCGGCGCTATGAACGCGAACATCCCGGGGAGTTGATCCACATCGACATCAAAAAGCTCGGCAAGTTCAACCGTGTAGGCCATCGCATCACCGGTGATCGAACTGGCCAGAGCAGCCTGCGTGCCCGCGGTGAAGGACCTGGCTGGGAATACGTCCACGTCTGTATCGACGATGCCTCCCGCATCGCCTTCAGCAAGGTCATGAAGAGCGAGCGAAGGAGCTGTGCCGTGTCTTTCCTCAAGGCAGCGATCGCCTACTACGCCAGCCTGGGCATCAAGGTCGAGCGGGTCATGACCGACAACGGCTCTTGCTACAAATCCTTTGCCTTCCGCAAAGCCTGCAGACGTCTCGGCCTGAAGCACATCCGCACCAGGCCCTACACGCCCAAGACCAACGGCAAGGCTGAACGCTTTATCCAGACCAGCCTGCGCGAGTGGGCCTATGCCCGCGCCTACAACACCTCAAAAGAACGAGCCGACGAGCTGCCGAGGTGGCTTCACCGCTACAATTGGCATCGGCCTCATGGCAGTATCGGTTCCGTGCCACCCATCAGCAGACTCGCTCTAAACAGGAACAACCTGTTGAGGCTCCACATCTAGCGCGCGTTCGCCACCAGCGCGATCGTGATCGGCATCGTCACCGCCGCCAAAATCGTCTGCAGCGTGATGATCTGCGCCAGCAGCGGCGCATCGCCACCCATCTGGCGGGCCAGTACGTAGGCGCTGGGCGAGGTCGGCACCGCCGCGCAGATCGCGACGATCGCGAGGCTATCGCCGGACAGACCGAACCAGGCGGCGAGCACCAGCGCGAGCACGGGCATCAGCACCAGCTTGAAGAGCACGCCGATCGTTGCGCTCACGCTGGGGCGGAGCAGGCCTTCGAGATGCAGGCCGGCGCCGGTGACGAGCAGGCCGATGGCGAGCGAGGAGCGGCTCAGCGCATCCGCTACATCGTGCCAGATCTTTGGCAGCGGCAGGTGGACGATGTTGATAAACAGCCCGATCGCACAGGCCCAGATCAGCGGATTGCTTGCCACCGTCATGACGATGGCCCGCACCGAGCGCTTCTCCGGCGCGGCATATTGCGCGAGCACCGCGACGCTGAAGACGTTGACCATTGGGATGATCGCGACCATCGCGACGGAGGCGAGCGCCAGCCCGACATCACCGAACATGTTGGCGGAGACGGACAGTGCCACATAGGTCTGCCAGCGCGTCGCGCCCTGGAAGATCGAGGAGAAGGCGGGGCCATCGATGTCGAGCCGCGCCAGGGCAGGGCGCAGCGCGAGGCACAGCAGCGACATCGCGAGCACCGACAGCAGCAGCGCGCCGCCGACGCCTGCGACCGGCACCCTGGAGAGGTCGGCCTTCACCAGCGTCTGGATCAGGAGCATCGGAAACAGCACGAAATAGGTCAGCCGCTCCAGCCCGTGCCATTGCGTGTCGAGCTGCATCAGCGTGCGCTTGAGCACGACGCCGAGCACGATGAGGATGAAGACCGGCAGAAGCGCCGCGATCACGACGGTCATGGCAGGCGCCTATTCCTTTTTCAGAACGAAGTCGGCCCCGCGCGTCCCGTAGCGAGGCCCCTTCGGGGTGATGGTGTGCTTCGGATCCATCCAGTCGCCGGCAATTCTGTTGTCCGCCTCGAAGTGCGCGACATACAGGCCTCCGAGAACGGCATCGTCGCCCCTGAGATACTCGGTTTCGGTCCATTTGATCAGCCCGCCATCGACCATCCCCTTCACCCTGGTTCGGGTATCATCGAACGTGGGCCACTCCATCGTGCCTGTGAATTCATTGCCCGAGATCGCGTCGATGGTGAGCTTGACGGGAAAGCTGCCGTTGATGTCGTGGGAAAACTGATTGAACGTTCCGGACCACGTGCCCTTGAGATCCGACATGGCATGATCATCCGCGGCAAAGGAAACCGGCGCAATCGCCCCGAGAGCGACAGAAGTAACGAGGAGAGCGCCGATGGCCGCGACGATCGAACCCCTAGCTCTCGCCGGCGATGCCATGTCGCTGCTTCCCGGATCAGGCTTGTCGCAAATTGGCGAGGCGGTCGAGCGCGCCTTGCAGGATGAAGATCGCGGCGTGCTCGTCGATGACCTCGGCGCGCTTGGCGCGGCTGACATCCATGCCGATCAGCTCGCGCTCGACCGCTGCCGTCGACAGGCGCTCGTCCCACAACCCAATCGGCAGCTCTGTGAGGCCAGCAAGGTTGCGGGCGAAGGCGCGGGTCGATTGCGCGCGCGGGCCCTCGCTGCCGTCCATGTTGATGGGAAGCCCGAGCACGAAGCCGACCGCCTTGCGCTCCGCCGCGATCGCAAGCAGGCGGGCGGCATCCTGCTTGAACGCCTTGCGCTGGATGGTCTCGACGCCGGTCGCGAGCCGTCGGTCCGGATCGGACACGGCGACGCCGATGGTCTTGGTGCCGAGATCGAGCCCGATCAGCGCACCGCGCGGGGGCCAGTGGGTTGCAACATCGACCAGGGGTAGGATAGGAGCCGGCATGGCGTTAGCGCATAGCATGCGTTGCGCGGTGGAGTGAACCGAGAACAATGGATGCGCTGACGCTATTCGGCCTGTTTGCCGTGACTGCGATGCTGGTCACTTACGCCTTGGAGGATCGCAGCCATTGGTTCGTGCTGCTGTTCGCCGCATCCTGTGCGCTCGGCTCGTCCTATGGCTTCCTGCAAGGCGCCTGGCCGTTTGGCCTCGTCGAGGCGATCTGGGCCATCGTCGCATTGCGGCGATGGCATCTCAGGCCGGAGTGATGGGAAGGTCGGGCGAGGGCACCAGCCGGACGGCAGTCGGATTCTCGCCCGGGGTCGAGAGCTGCCGATCAGCGGATCGCGATCGGGTTGATCATCGCCTGCACGCCTCCCGTCCAGCGCGGCTGTCCGAGCACGAACAGGAATTCATACCCCTTGTCCCGAGCAAGCGCGGCCGTATCCATGTTCTCGAGGATGTAGGTCCCGTTCATGGCGAGCAGGATCTGATGCACCTCGAACACGTTCTTGGACTCGAAGGGCAGCACCTCCAGCGCCCAGGTGTCGGCGCCGATCGCGACGACGCCCTTGCTGGTCAGGTACTTTGCGCCCTCGACGCCGAGACCGGGCTCGCCGGCCGAATAGCGCTTGTCGTCCTTGCCGATCAGGCTCAGCCAGCCAGTGTGGAAGATGACGACGTCGCCCTGGCGGATCTCGACGCCCTGCTTCTTGGCGACCTCCTCGATCTCCTTGACGTTGAAGGCGGTGCCTTCCTTGACCACGTCGGTGTTGTAGTAGGCGGCCATGTCGAGCAGCACGCCGCGGGTGACCATCGGCGGCACCTTCTCGATGCCGAGCTTCTTCAGCCCGTTCGGATCGGCAAAATCGGCGAGCTTGTTGCCGTTGTAGTAGACGTGCTCGATGCCGAGATGGCCGAGGCCGTCGAGCTGGCTGCCGATGCCAACCCAGGTGTCGAGGATATCGTCGTTATAGGTAGCCTTGTTCGGCCCGATGCCGGGGCTGCCCGCCTGTCCAGGCTGCACCACGGTGATCTTGAAGGTGCGCGGCGGATAGGCCGGTGTCTTGGAGTCGACGGGGATGCCGAGCGGATAGGTTTTCCCGGTCTTCACCAGGGACGCGGCCTTCACCACAAGCTCCGGCGTCATGTAGTTCGCGGCTCCGATCTCATCGTTCGGTCCCCATTTCGATTTGGTCCAGTCCTGTGCGCTTGCCGTTCCGATCGTCGCCGACAACGCGACGACGCAGCACAACACGAGCGTATTGCGCATCGATAGTCCTCCCGATGTTCTCGTTCGTTATGGTTTTGCGCTGGCCAGTCACACATCCTAACGTAGAATGGTCGCGCGCTTCAAAGCTTTTTGAGGTGCTGCGCTGCGACGGCCGAACGCACCCGCCACTGCCGGCGGCGTTGATTGATTTCAAACGCGACAGATTTGTGTTGCAGAATTTCGCACCGTGGAACGTTGTGTCGCGTCAGGCTGCGATGACATCGTCTTCTTTCTTCAGGCAGGACACGAAGCCGCTGAGCGCGCTGTATTGATGTCCGCTGCGGCGCTGGATGAAGAGCGTCTCGACGCGGGCGTGAGCCGGGTTCAGCGCATGGATCGACACGTTGCCAATCATCGCACTGCGTTCGACGACTGCGCGCGGCAGCAGCGTCACGCCCATGTCGACGGCGACGCAGCCGATCATGCCGTCGAGCGTGCCGAGCTCGAAGCGCGCCGCGGACGGCCAGCCGAACTCGACGAAGATCTGCTCCAGCCGCTGCCGATAGGTGCAGCCGGTGCGGAACACCAGCGCCGTCGGCCCCGACTCCGGCGTGCCGGCGCGGAGCTCCTTCAGCGACGTCCAGCGCCGCGCGCTGATCAGCACAAGCTCTTCGCGGAATGCGCTGACGGCCACAAGATCGGCGTGCTCGATCGGTCCGGCGACAAAGGCGCCGTCAAGCGCGCCATCAAGCACGGCGGCGACGAGGTCGGCGGTGGTTGCCGTGCGCAACGTCAGCCGCACGGCAGGGAAGCGGCGGTGAAAATCGGCAAGCAGCGGCGGCAGCCGCACGGCGGCGGTGGTCTCCATCGACCCGATCGCCAGCGGTCCCTTCGGCTCGCCATCGTCGCGCGCGGCGAACACTGCCTCGTGCGACAACGCCGTCATCTTCTGCGCGTAGGGCAAGAGCCGTTTGCCGGCGGCGGTCAGCGTCATGCCGCGGCTGTGCCGCTCGAACAGCGGCGTGCCGATCTCGGCCTCCAGCGCCTTGATCCGCTGGGTGACGTTCGACTGCACGGTGTTGAGCTCGTCGGCGGCGCGGGTGATGCCGCCGGCGCGGGCCACCGCGGCAAAGGTCTTGATATCGCTGAGTTCCATGGCGTCGTTTCAATTTTGAGATGGTAGCGTTCACAAGAATTCAATTTTCGAGAATGCTATTCGCGCCCTATCTTCCTGTCCAGAGTGAGAGGATCCATGCCGATTGCTACGCCGCTGACGGAGCTTCTCGGGATCAAGCATCCGATCCTGTCTGCGCCGATGGATACGATCGCGGGCAGTCGGCTGACACGGGTCGTCAGCAATGCCGGCGGCTTCGGCATCCTGGGTGGCGGCTACGGCGACCGCGCCCGGCTGGAGGCCGAGACCAACGAGCTGAAGGGCTTTGCACCGTTCGGTATCGGCTTCATCACCTGGAGCCTCGCCAAGCAGCCCGAGCTTCTCGACATTGCGCTCGACGCCGCGCCGCAGGCCATCATGCTGTCATTCGGCGATCCGGCACCGTTTGCGCCGCGCATCAAGGCGCGCGGTGCGCGATTGATCTGCCAGGTGCAGAGCGAGGACATGGCGAAGCAGGCGCTCGATGCCGGTGCGGAGATCCTGATCGCGCAGGGCACCGAAGCCGGCGGCCATGGCGCATCGCGCACCACCGTCGACATCGTACCCGCGATCGTCGATCTCGCGGCCGGGCGCGTGCCGGTCGTTGCGGCCGGCGGAATCGCGGATGGTCGAGGCTTAGCAGCGATGATGATGCTGGGCGCGTCCGGCGTGCTGATCGGGACGCGCTTCTATGCGAGCGTCGAGGCCAATGGCGCGGAGGAGGCGAAGCAGCGCATTCGCGCGGCGAACGGCAATGAGACGGTGCGTGGTGTCATCGTCGACTGGTCGCGGAACCTGCTCTGGCCCGCCCCATTCACCGCGCGCACGCTGGTCAACGACCATATCAGGCGCTGGACCGGCCGCGAGATCGAACTCATGCAAAGAGCGGGCGAGGTCGCCGTGGAGTACGCTGCGGCGAGAGCCGCGGGCAATTTCGAGATTGCGGCCGTCTTTGCCGGCGAAGCTGTTGGCCTGATCCATGATATTCCGCCCGCCGCCGAGATCGTCGAGCGGATCGCGAGCGAGGCGGAGCAGCTTGTTGCCGGCCGGCGCAATTCGGCGATAGGGGCGTTTCCTTCTCCCCTTGTGGGAGAAGGTGGCGCGGATGCAATCCGCGCCGGATGAGGGGTCTGTCTCCGCGGATACAAACCCCTCACCCGGCGCCTTCGGCGCCACCCTCTCCCAGGGGAGAGGGTAAGAGCGAACACACGAGAGAATACCCATGTGGCCTGACCGTCGACTGATCGAACTCTTCAAGACCGAATTCCCGATCGTGCTGGCGCCGATGGCCGGCGTGATGGATGCGGAGCTGGTGATTGCGGCCGCGCAAGGCGGCGCGCTGGGCTCATTGCCCTGCGCGATGCTGTCGGCGGAGAAGGCGCGGGAGCAGGTTGGCATCATCCGTCAGCGGGTCGCTGCGCCGGTGAACATGAACTTCTTTTGCCACACGCCGGTCGAACTCACGGCCGAGGCCGAGGCGCGCTGGAAGCAGCGCCTCGCGGGCTACTACGATGAGCATGGGTTGGATCCTGCCGCGCCCATCAATGCCGCGAACCGCGCGCCGTTCGACGCCGCTTTTTGCGAAGTCGTCGAGGAGTTGAAGCCGGAGATCGTCAGCTTCCATTTCGGGCTGCCGGACGAGCCGCTGCTCAAGCGCGTGAAGGCGGCCGGATGCATCGTCATCTCGTCGGCCACGACGGTGAAGGAAGCGGTCTGGCTCGAACAGCACGGCGTCGATGCGGTGATCGCGCAAGGCGCGGAGGCAGGCGGTCATCGCGGCATGTTCCTGACGGACAAGATCGCCGAGCAGCCCGGCACCTTCGCGCTGGTGCCGCAGGTCGTCGATGCCGTGAAGGTGCCGGTGATCGCCTGCGGCGGCATTGCCGATGGGCGCGGCATTGCCGCGGCCTTCGCGCTCGGCGCGGCCGGCGTGCAGGTCGGAAGCGCCTATCTGCGGTGTCCGGAATCCAAGGTCACTGCCGGAGGCCGCAAGGCGCTCGCCGAGGCGCGCGACGATTCCACCGTCATCACCAATGTGATGACCGGCCGCCCGGCGCGCGGCGTGCAGAACCGCCTGATGCGAGAGGCCGGCCCGATTTGTGCTGATGCACCCGCCTTTCCCCACGCGGCGACCGCGCTGGGGCCGCTGAAGGCGGCTGCCGAAAAGCAGGGCAGGGTGGATTTTACCAATCTCTGGGCCGGCCAGGCGGTCGCCATGGGCCGTGAGGCGCCCGCGGCCGAACTGACCCGGGATCTGGCCAAATCGGCGCTGGCCTGCATGCGCGGACTGGCCGGCTAGTTCCCGGCGGCGGTTGCGGCGCAAAAGCGGCCTCTGCTATACGGCAGAATAGATTTCTGCCGTTCGAGGCCCCATATAATGTCTGTCGACGCTGCTACCGTCCGCCGCATCGCGCATCTGGCGCGCATTGCCGTTGGGGACGACGAGGTTCCGCACTTGCAGGGCGAGCTCAACGCCATGCTCGCCTTTGTCGAGCAGCTCTCGGAGGTCAATGTGGAGGGCGTCGAGCCGATGACCTCGGTGACCCCGATGGAGATGAAGAAGCGTCAGGACGTCGTCAATGACGGCGAGATCGCCGACGATATCGTTGCCAATGCGCCGGCGACCGAAGGTCACTTCTTCCTGGTGCCGAAGGTCGTCGAGTAACTATCTCAATTCAGGACATAGTCCGATGTGCCTGCTATGCGACGATGAGAAGGCCTACCAGGCCTACATGAACTATCTCGACAAGATGGAGCGGCAGGGCAAGGCTGCCGATCCCAACGTGGCCGTCAATGCCGTGCTCGACGAGCTCGAGGCGGCGGCGAAAGCTTCCGCCGAGAAAGACGACCCGGCCAACGACAAGACCCTGTCTCCGTTCTTCTGTAGCCCGATCAATAAATGACCGATTTGACATCGCTGACGCTCGCCGAGGCCCGCAAGGGCCTCGCGGCCAAGACTTTCACGTCACTCGAGCTGACGGACGCGCATCTCTCCGCAATGGAAGCCGCGCGCGTGCTCAATGCCTTCGTCATGGAGACGCCCGACCAGGCGCGCGCCATGGCGCGCGAGGCCGACGCTGAGATCGCCAAGGGCGATGCCGGCCCGCTCGCCGGCATCCCGCTCGGGATCAAGGATCTGTTCGCGACCAAGGGCGTGCGCACCACGGCGTGCTCAAAAATCCTCGGCAATTTCGTGCCGACCTATGAGTCCACGATCACGTCGCAGCTCTGGCGCGACGGCGCCGTGATGCTCGGCAAGCTCAACAATGACGAGTTCGCGATGGGCTCGTCGAATGAGACCTCGTGCTTCGGTCCCGTCGGCAATCCCTGGCGGCGCGACGGCTCGAACACCACGCTGGTGCCGGGCGGCTCCTCCGGCGGCTCGGCCTCGGCCGTGGCGGCGCTGCTCTGTATGGGCGCGACTGCGACCGACACCGGCGGCTCGATCCGCCAGCCGGCGGCCTTCACCGCGACCGTCGGCATCAAGCCGACCTATGGCCGCTGCTCGCGCTGGGGCGTCGTCGCCTTTGCGTCCTCGCTCGACCAGGCCGGCCCGATCGCGCGCAGCGTCCGCGATGCCGCGATACTCCTCCGCTCGATGGCCGGTCACGACCCGAAGGACACGACGTCCGTCGACATCGCCGTGCCGGATTACGAGGCTTCGATTGGCAAGTCCGTGAAGGGCATGAAGATCGGCATCCCCAAGGAGTATCGGCTCGACGGCATGCCGGCCGAGATCGAAAAGCTCTGGAGCGAGGGCGCAGCCTGGCTCAGGAGCGCCGGCGCCGAGCTGGTCGAGGTGTCGCTGCCGCACACGAAGTATGCGCTGCCGGCCTATTACATCGTGGCGCCAGCGGAGGCCTCGTCCAATCTCGCGCGCTATGACGGCGTGCGGTACGGCCTGCGGGAGCAGGGCAGGAACATCATCGAGATGTACGAGAACACCCGCGCCGAAGGTTTTGGCGCCGAAGTGAAGCGGCGCGTCATGATCGGCACCTACGTGCTGTCGGCCGGCTACTACGACGCCTATTACCTGCGCGCGCAAAAAGTACGTACGCTGATCAAGAAGGACTTTGAGGACTGCTTCGCCAAGGGCGTCGACGCGATCCTCACTCCCGCTACGCCGTCGGCCGCCTTCGGCATCGGCGAGAAGGGCGGCGCCGACCCGGTCGAGATGTACTTGAACGACATCTTCACGGTCACCGTGAACATGGCGGGACTGCCCGGCATCGCCGTGCCCGCGGGCAAGGACGCGCAAGGATTGCCGCTCGGCCTGCAACTGATCGGCCGGCCTTTCGACGAGGGGACGCTGTTCTCGCTCGGCGAGGTGATCGAGCAGGCGGCCGGCCGCTTCACGCCCGTGAGGTGGTGGTGACGATGGCGGCGTACATCGCCAGCCTTGATGGCGCTGCGCCTGCGCCGGATCTCAGCGCGCCGCTGGCCGGCCTCTGGTGGGCCGCCAAGGGCGACTGGGACCAAGCGCACAAGATCGTCCAGGACGACGACAGCCGCGAGGCGGCGTGGGTGCACGCCTACTTGCATCGCGTCGAAGGCGATCTCGGCAATGCCGGCTACTGGTACCGTCAGGCGGGCCAGCCGGCGGCGAAGGATTCATTGCAGGCGGAGTGGGAGCGGATCGCTGCCACGCTGCTCGGGAGCAAGACATGAGCACGGCCACGCACAAGCTTCTCAAGGGCGCCACCGGCGACTGGGAGATGGTCATCGGCATGGAGATCCATGCCCAGGTCACCTCGAACTCAAAGCTGTTCTCCGGTGCCTCCACCGCGTTCGGCGGCGAGCCGAACACGCATGTCTCCCTCGTCGACGCGGCGATGCCCGGCATGCTTCCCGTCATCAACGAGGAATGCGTCAGGCAGGCTGTCCGGACTGGCCTGGGGCTGAACGCAAAAATCAATCTGCGTTCGGTGTTCGACCGGAAAAACTATTTCTATCCGGACTCGCCACAGGGCTACCAGATCAGCCAGTACAAGTCGCCGATCGTGGGCGAGGGCGAAGTCACGCTCGAGCTCGACGGCGGCCGCACCGCAACCGTCGGCATCGAGCGGCTGCATCTGGAGCAGGACGCCGGCAAGTTATTGCACGACCAGTCGCCGACCATGTCCTATGTCGACTTCAATCGCTGCGGCGTGGCGCTCATGGAGATCGTCTCCAAGCCCGACATCCGCGATGCCGAGCAGGCCAAGGCCTATGTCACCAAGCTGCGCTCGATCCTGCGCTATCTCGGCACCTGCGACGGCGACATGGAGAAGGGCAACCTGCGCGCCGACGTCAACGTCTCGGTGCGCAAGCCCGGCGGGCCGCTCGGCACCCGCTGCGAGATCAAGAACATGAACTCGATCAACTTCATTGGGCAGGCGATCGAGTATGAGGCGCGGCGCCAGATCGAGATCCTCGAGGATGGCGGCGAGATCGAGCAGGAGACGCGGCTCTACGACCCGAACAAGGGTGAGACGCGCTCGATGCGGTCCAAGGAAGAGGCGCACGACTACCGCTACTTCCCCGATCCCGATCTCCTGCCGCTCGAGTTCTCGCAAAGCTTCGTCGACCTGCTGAAAGCAGAGCTTCCTGAACTGCCGGACCAGAAGAAGGCGCGCTTCGTCGCCGACTTCGGTCTCTCCGCCTACGATGCGAGTGTGCTGGTCGCCGAGCGCGAGAGCGCGGTGTTCTACGAGACTGTGCTGGACAGGCTCGCCAACCGCGCTCGCGACGGCAAGGTGGCTGCCAACTGGGTGATCAACGAGCTGTTCGGCCGTCTCAACAAGGAAGGCGGGGACATTGCGGGCTCTCCCGTCACGTCCGAGCAGCTTGCCGCGATCGTCGACCTGATCGGCGAGGGCACGATCTCCGGCAAGATCGCCAAGGATCTGTTCGAGATCGTCTGGCAGGAGGGCGGCGATCCTCGCGCGCTCGTCGAAAGCCGCGGCATGAAGCAGGTCACCGACCTCTCGGCGATCGAGAAGGTGGTGGACGACATCATCGCGGCCAATCCCGACAAGGTCGCACAGGTCAAGGACAAGCCGCAGGCGCTCGGCTGGTTCGTCGGTCAGGTGATGAAGTCATCCGGTGGCAAGGCCAATCCCCAAGCCGTCAATGATCTGCTAAAGTCCAAGCTTGGCGTCTGAGATGTCGCGGTGACGGCGCACGCCGTCACCGCGATTGAGCCTTCGCGCATCCGTCTCGCGCACGTGACGACAGCGACCATCGCCTCGATCGCATCCTTCAAGCCCAACCGAATCGCGATCTTCGATTCGCGCAAAAGTCGGCCTCAGGCGCGCTACGGCGAGCGCTAGCGCCGTTAAGCATGAAAATATTTTCGTTGCCAAAAGTCGCGACTCAGAGTCCGCGCGGCGCTTTCCGCGCGCCTTCGAGCGAGTCGCAGCATGCATCATCGCGACGATCGTGCGCGAAGCGTGAATGCAGAAAAATACTTGCTGCATAGGGTTTTTGTGCAATCGCGATGCGCGAGGGCGATGATGCTGCGGGCGCTTCCTGCAATCGCAAGCGCATGTCTTTCAGTGCGCCAGGATCAAGCGCGTAAGGCGCAGGCGCCTTGCTGCGTCAACACTTCCTTAAGCGAGACGCTGTTTTTTTCGCTGTGTTGGTGTATTCGGGATGAAGTGCATTCGATCCCCGAGTGCACGCAACGATTAAGCCATCTCACATCGGAGGGCAACATGGCGAAGAAAGCGAAGAAGGCGAAGAAGGCGAAGAGCGCAGTGAAGAAGACTGCGAAGAAGACCCGCAAGGTCGCGAAGAAGAAGAAGTAACTTCGCTACTGAAGTTGCCGGCTCTTAGATTGCCGGCACGTCATCAGCGCCTCTCAACGGGCCCTGGTCGACGATAGAGGGTGTCGGCGAGACATCAGGTCAACGGTCGGACCGTTCGTCTTTCGCAAGCTTGCTCGTGAAAGTCCGGTCCGGCAGAAGAAACGAGTTTTCTTCGTTCGGTGCGGTCGCTCCTAAAGGGCTCCGCAATTTCACAAGCGGCCTTCGGGCCAAAGTGGAATCTGGTCCTGACGTGTTCGCCGACGCCCTCGTTCCCTTAAGCCGGGATCCTGGCCGGCATTTCATTTCCCGACATTTCAGATGCGAGACGTGGCTGCGCCTGCGGAGCAGGCGGGCGATCGTCGCGGCATGGCGGCCGCGCTGTGTTTGGTGCCGTCGCCCGGCCGGGCGGGACGGCGCGGATTTCCAGAGGCAGTCACTATCGTGCTGAGACGCCTCCGCATTGGATTCCCACCCTCGCGCGGGATGACAAGGCGACGCGCAGGTGCATCCGAGCTTTCCGGGCCGTCGCATATGGCCGTTGATCGCCGCGAACAGGCTCGGCCTGATGGTTCGAGACGCGCCGTAAGGCGGCGCTGCTCACCACGAGGATCCAGGACCTCGCCGCGAAACAGACCTCAGCCTGAGGAGCCCGCCTACGGCGAGCGTTTCGAAGGACGGGCCGCAAAAAGGCCAGCCGCCAAACTGTCTTTCAAACGCGACGGCCTGCTGCGTCTCCGACCGCAGGGCGATCGCACGTGACCCGAGGGTTTGGGCGCTAAAGCCTCCACGGCGTCATGGCCGGGCATAGCCGTCCGAAGGACGGCGTCGCTTCCGCTCGCCTATGTCCCGGCCATCCACACCTAGCCACGCGGCACGAAGGACGTGGATGTCCGGGACAAGCCCGGGCATGACAACACTTGTGAATGCTCAAATGCGATCGCCCTGCCTCCGACCGTGCGCGATGGTTATCGTTGTCCGAAAATCGAGAGGGTAAACCAAGTCTGACGAATCGCAGAAGTGCCTGCGAATCGGGGGCTTTTGCATTTTCCCAACGGGCATCGCGGCTTTGCGTTTACGTCCTCTTCATCGCGATACTTAAACTGCCATTCAAAATTGCCCGCCATCATCGTCTCCAACAAGCCGGCAAACGGCATGGGGACGAGTTGAACAAGCTGGACGGGAGCCGCGCTCGGGGGAACGAGGCGGCATAATGATAAAAGGGGATGCGGTATGTTTCAGGGGACCTTCGATCTGGAGACGGCAACGCCGATCGACGCGAGTGCGTTGTCGGACGTGCTGTTCGAGCGCGGACTGTATTGGGCGAGCGGCCGCTCCGGCCTCGTCGACCTCATCGCCGCGCACAAATGGTTCGACCTTGCCGCGCTGAAGGGTCGCAAGGACGCCATCGCGCTGCGCCAGGAAGTCGCCGGGCAGATGTCGGAGGCCGAAATCTCCGCCGCGCAGCGGCAGGCGAGGGCGTGGGTCTCCACGCACTGAGCTGACCAATCGCGCGGAGGCCCGTGTTTTCACGGACTGACCTTCTTGCGCTGAATCAAGTTCATGCGGCGTGCCGGCGACTAGATCGCGCGGCATGAGCGATACCGACAAGACCGGCCACTGGCTGCCGATCCAGATTGCGCCGGACGACTGCGATCTGGAACTCGGACGGCTGCATAAGACGGGCATCGTGCCCTGGACCTTTCCCTGCCGGCGCAAATCCGGTGTGTGGTTCAACGTCTGGGCCGGAGAGTCCGTGCTGATTTCCCCCTCGCATTGGCGTGTCTGGCGATCCTGCCGCTAGGCGCACACATATATAAGGGCAAGGAGACCCCGGGCCGGGCGCAACTCCCCAGGGGAGGAGCGTTCGGGGATGTCTTTCCCGTGAAAGAATGCGCCCACGCAATTCTGCCGCTTGCGGCTAGCCGCTGTGTCGGGCATACCCGGCACATTGGAGACGTGGCCGAGTGGCTGAAGGCGGCGGTTTGCTAAACCGTTATAGGCTTGTAAAGGCCTATCGAGGGTTCGAATCCCTCCGTCTCCGCCATACAGCAACTTAAGATATTGATTTTGCTTGGCTTTGCGGGGTGGGGCGCGACTGCCGGCCTCAAAGCACGCGCATACCCTTTCAAATCCCAAATCCGCTGACGGAAATGTGCCGCGTCGGGGCCGCCGGGATCGGCTTGCTTAGCCTTCAACGCCACTGCTGAGAGGCACGAGGGGCGCCGTTGGGAACTAATCCGCAGCCAACCGCTCTCCGGGAGAGGCCTCGCGAGACGCTTCTGTCGGGCTTGCCTCGCCTCCCAACTCCAGCCTGATCTTGCCGACCTCGCAGTGTCGGCGCCGATGCCCAGAGTGGCGAGTTCCTTCCGCGGATGATTTGCGTGCCTGGTTGGCTTGGGCGAGATGCGATTGCACTGGCGCTTCGAGGCCGCGCACATCCTCTTTCGCATCGATCCCTAGAGGCCGGCCAGCTTGATTGCATCTCCGACAGCCACGATTGCAATCGCCGGCAATCGCTTTGCCAATTAGCGGCTCAAGGAATGTGCGCTATGCCTTCGCCGAACCGGTTGCTATGTTTGAGCAGATGATCTCAGGGAGGAATGGGTTTGGCGAATGAACTGCATGCCAAATTTCGACGTGCTGTCGATGCCTTTCACGCCAATGATTTGCTCAAAGCGGAAAGAATACTGCAGCAGATAGCAAAATCGTCCAGGAACATATTCGACGTCGAACATCTCTTGGGTGTAGTGAAGCTCATACAAGGTCGATTTGCGGAGGCGGAGGTCCATCTCAAAGCGGCGGTAGCCCTGAATGGAAGCAGTGACGAAGCGCTCAGCAATTATGGATATGCGCTCAAATCCCTGAAACGGCCTCAAGAAGCCCTGATATATTTCACGCGCGCATTGGCGGTGAATCCGCGCAATCCCCTCTCATACCATAACAGGGGCTCGATACTTGCCGAGTTTGCGAGGAGCTATTCGGAAGCGATCGATCAATTCGACAAGGCGACATTCTACAATCCGAACTTTGCTGATGCATATGCAAGCAAAGGCAATTGTCTTGAAAAGCTCGGCCGTTTTGACGACGCCCTCGTTGCATACGATAAAGCGTTGTCGATCAAGCCTGACCTGGAGAATGCGTGGCTTGGTCGAGGTAATGCTTTCCGCAATCTCAAGCGCTATGACGAGGCATTCGCCACGTACGGCAAGGCGCTGTCGATCAAGCCTGACTTTGCGAATGCGTGGGTTGGTCGAGGAGACGTTTTTTCCGATCTCAAGCGCCATGACGAAGCGCTTGCTGCGTACGACGGGGCGCTGTCGATCAAGCCTGATCTCGAGAGTGCGTGGGTTGCCCGGGGCCATGTTTTCTGGCGCCTCAAGCGCTATGACGAAGCCTCGGCTGCATACGACAAGGCGCTGTCGATCAGGCCTGATCTGGAGAATGCGTGGCTTGGCAGGGGCAATGTGTCCTGCGATCTCAAGCGCTATCACGAAGCGTTCGTTGCGTATGACAAGGCGCTGTCGATCAGGCCTGATCTGGCAGAAGCGTGGCTTGGCCGGGGCAATGTTCTCACCGAGCTCAAGCGCTATGACGACGCATTCGCGGCATATGACAAGGCGCTGTCCATCAAGCCTGATCTCGCAGAAGCATGGCTCGGTCGAGGTAATGTCTTGTGGAGTCTGAAGCGCTATGAAGAGGCGCTTGCCGCGTATGACCAAGCGCTGTCGACCAAGCCTGATCTAGAGAATGCGTGGGTGGGGCGCGGTAATCTTTTCACGGAACTCAAGCGCTACGATGAGGCAGTTGCTGCTTATGACAGGGCGCTGTCGATCAGGTCTGACTTGGAGGGCATCGAGGGGGTGCGTCTTCATGCAAAGATGAATTTGTGCAACTGGGATAATCTGGAAGAAGAGATCAGTCATTTGACGGCAGCAATTCGGACCGGAAAAGCCAATAGCTCTCCTTTTGCGTTGCTGTCGTTGACGGATTCGCCTGATGATCATCTGCGATGCGCCAAGGCATGGGTGGCCGCAAAGTGCCCGCGTTCCTCTAAAACAAGTTCAAGCGGTGAAGTCCATAAGCACGACAAGATTCGGGTCGGATATGTTTCACCCGATTTTCGTCAGCATCCGGTCGGGCACCTGACTGCTGGGATATTCGAGAACCACGATACTGATCGATTTGAGACGTACGCCTTTTCAATCGGTCCAAACGACAATAGCGATCTGCGCAAGCGGCTGGAAACGTCCTTTCATCGCTTTATCGATTGCCAGCAGAAGAACGACAGTGAAGTCCTGGAGGCGATCAACGATGCGCAGATCGACATTCTTGTCGATCTGGCGGGGCATACGCAGAATGCCAGGCTGTCGTTGTTTGCATCCAGTCCCGCTCCGATCGTCGTCAACTACCTTGGATTCGCAGGGACATTGGGGAGCAGAGAACTATCGGATTACATCGTTGCCGATCACGTCGTGTTGCCGGAGCCAAGCAGCCAATTCTTTGAAGAGAAAGTCGTTCGTCTGCCCGGCAGTTTTATGCCACGCGACAACAAAGGTGAGGCAATCGACGAAACGATGCCCAATCGGGTTGATCACGATCTGCCGCAGGAATGGACGGTATTTTGTTGTTTCAATAACGCCTACAAGATCAATCGATCTGTCTTTGGCTCTTGGATGAATATTTTGAGGAGCGTGGATCGGTCGGTATTGTGGTTGTCTGATATGGGAGAGATCGCAAGATCTAACTTGCGAAAGGAAGCTAAAGCCCTGGGCGTCGATCCAGATCGCCTGGTGTTTGCGAAGCACGTTTCATCATTATCAGACCATTTGGCGCGCCATCGCCTTGCCGATTTTTTCCTGGATACGCTGCCATACAACGCGCATACGACGGCCAGTGATGCGTTGTGGGCCGGCTTGCCGGTCGTGACACAAATTGGAAATAGTTTCGCAGGCCGCGTCGCGGCGAGCTTGCTTAGCGCTGTTGGCTTGCCTGAGCTGATAACGCGAACGCGTGAGGAATATGAAGCGCTTGCAATCGACCTGGCGCTTGATAAGCAGAAGCTTCAGGGTATTCGCGAAAGGCTGCAAAGGACCCGCCTGACGGCACCACTCTTTGACGCGGCGCTCTATGCGAAACACTTGGAAGCAGCTTACGAGGCGATGTATCAGAGATATCAAGCTGGATTGCCGCCAGACCATATTGAAGTTCAAGCACTCGGATGAGGAAGACGCGTTGTGCGTCTGCTACAGCTCGCACAGGCGAACCTAGCGTCCTCAACACCGAACTGACTGTGCCAACGCCGGTCTCCAGTCGCAGGTCGGGCTGTGCCGATCGTTCACCAGCTTCTTGAACGTCGGGTAAGGGGCAAGGAATCCCTGGAGTTGATTCCTTGGGGGGAAGTCGCTTCTTCGGCCCGAGCGACCCGATCGGCCGGCGCGGCGACTGTCCGCGCCGGGAGCCGGTTAATTGCCGTGCCGCGTCCGTAGTTCGCCAGGCTCTGGTTCCTGCCCCGGCTTCTGCCCCACTGTCGTCGGCCGCGCGATGTCGCGGTCGCCTCCCTTCCAGATCAGTCGATTCTTGGCCGCCAGCGCGTCACTCTGAGTCCTTCCTTCCGACACCACGATTCGATCGCGTTAGAGCCGCAACACCGCTTGTCGGCCCAATGCGTCCGAAGTCGGGAATTTTGGCGGTCAATGGAACCGCTTTAAAATCACAAGCAAATTCAATGGCTTGTCGAGGCGGATTGATCACAACTGCGTGTTATTTGTGCAACACCCATTGGAAAACGCGCGCCATAGGCCCGTTTCGGAGCGTTCTGTTGTTGTGTGTGCAAGGACGTTCGGTAATTGTGACTGAGCGACGGAGGGGGGCATCCCGAGGTCGTCCCGTTCTAGGTGGTTCGCTTAAGTCCCTCGCGTTCATGCGGGTGTGTCCGAAGGCGCGAAGCGGCTAAGCGGTGAGTTAAAGGGACAAGGGAACCAACCTTAGGGTGTCGTCACCCAGCGGATCCGGAACCTTCCCTATAGAGCAACTTGGAGGTTTAACATGAAGTTGGTTAAGAGCCTTTTGCTCGGTTCAGCGGCGGGTCTGATCGCCGTTGGCGGAGCACAGGCAGCCGATCTCCCCGTGAAGGCCAAAGCGGTCGAATACGTGAAGATCTGCTCCCTGTACGGTGCCGGATTCTATTACATCCCGGGCACTGACACCTGCATCAAGCTGGGTGGTTATCTGCGCGCTGAAGTCGCGCTGAACACGAACTCGGACATCAGCGGTCAGCTGAACGTCTCGAGCCAGGGCGCCAACGGTGCACGTAACCGTCTGACGAACTACTACACCATGCGCGCTCGTGAAGACCTCAACATCGACACGCGCACCGCGACCGAGTACGGCGTGGTCCGCACGTTCTTCGATGGCGTGTTCTCCTGGACGACCGGCAACTACGTCGGCACCGGCAGCGCAACTGGCGCGACCCAGTACAGCGGCACGCTCGGCGTCAATACCCCGGTCGGTGCAACTGCTCCGGCTCTCTTCGGCTCGGGCTCCGGCTCGGTGAACGGCACCGACGGCAACACCTCGGGCGGTTCACTCGGCGTGTACTACGCCTTCATCCAGTTCGCTGGCTTCACGATGGGTAAGGCGGTGTCGCAGTTCGACGCTCCCTGGACCAACTATCCAGGCAACAACTTCGACAGCCTCGTCGGCGGCAGCGGCACGGTCACTGGTGTCAACCAGTTCACCTACACCGCTGACTTCGGTCAGGGCATCACGGCTTCGTTCTCGGCCGAAGACCAGACCCAGTACTATCAGGCTGGTAACTTCAACATGAGCGGCGCCTCTGGAACTGGCATTCTCACCGGTAGCATCGGCACCGGTGCGATCGGTGGCACGCGCTCGCCGAACCTCGTCGGTATGCTCCGTGTCGACCAGGCTTGGGGTCTGTTCCAGGCGTCGGTCGCTGCCAAGGACAACCACGTTGGTTACTACGGCTCCAGCGAAATCACTGGCCACCCGGATGACAAGTGGGGCTGGGCGGCTCAGCTCGCTCTGTCGATCAAGAACATCCCGACCGGCGCGGGTGACACGATCAACCTCCAGGCCGTGTACACCGACGGTGCGACCCGCTACAACTTCCAGAACCTGGCGGGTAGCACGTACGGAATTTACGGCAGCTCGGGCCTCCCCGGCGCGTACGGCAGCCTCGCTGCCGTTATTGCTCCGGACACGGTGTACGTCAACGGCAGCTCGCAGGAGACGGTCAAGACCTGGGGCTTCCGTGGCGCATACACCCACAACTGGGATCCGTACTGGAACACCTCGGTCTACGGTGCTTTCGCTCAGGCTCAGTTCGGCAGTCTGGCCAAGAGCACGCTCTGCGGCCTGATCGCCACGGCGCAACCTGGTGTTACGACTTGTAACCCCGACTTCAACATTGGTCAGGCTGGTATCATCACCCGCTGGACTCCTGTGAAGAACCTGACCTTCTCGGCAGACTTCACCTGGACCCATGTCGACCAGAAGTACGCGGGTGTGCTGACGACGACGACGGTGAACGCTATTCCCGCCAAGCCGGCTGCGACCTACGAGCTGAAGGATCAGGACACCTTCGTTCTGCTCCTCCGCGCTCAGCGCAACTGGTAATTCCGGTCTAACGACCTGAATGAGAACTCCGGCGGGAAACCGCCGGGGTTCTTTTTTGTCCTGAGCTCTTGTTGACGACGCGAGAGCGCTGGCGGCTTGGCACCGCGGTGCGGCCTGGATCATCGCCGGTTGTTGACGAGGGTCAGGATCGAGGCCGGTTATCGGCCGAAGCAGATCCGAGAGAGGAGCGCGCGGCTCCCCGCTGGTCCATCCTTCGTGGCGCCCAATCGAAATCTCTTGCCGACGTGATTCCGGCGCGCATGCCATTTCCGACGTCCGTATGCGCGATCGGTCCGTCGCTCTCACGGACACCCCTTGCGGACAAATCGGCGGAATCGGCCCTGCGGCGGGAAGCCGCCGGTCTTTCATCTTCGACGGATTGACCGGCGGCGCCCACAAACTCCGCCGTCATTCCGGGGCACCCGAAGGGCGAGCCCGGAATCCATTCCGCCGCAGAGCATGTGGCCCAATCGATTCCGGGCCTTCGTGCTTCGCACGCATCCCGGAATGACGGTGATCACTGATCTGACGGCCAGCCGACAGCCCTCGATATCGTGAGGCGCGCGTGAAGATCGTGCTCGACCTTCAGAGCCGGCTCGACGAATCGGGGTGGGGCGGTCGTGCCTCGCGCGGCGCCGTCAGGCCCGACGGCATCTCCGCCGCGAACACACCTGGCGCGCGCCGCTACTCCACGCTGCCGGTGCCGCGGCGCAGGTCGGCCTCGATCTGCAACCGCGTGCCGCCGCCGAAGCGGGCGCGGTAGACCTGCAGATTTTCCATGATCCGCTGCACGTAGTTGCGGGTCTCGGAGAATGGGATCAGCTCGACCCAGTCGACGGCATCGATCTTCGGGTCGCGCGGGTCGCCGTAGCGGTCGATCCACTTCTTTACGCTGCCGCGGCCGGCATTGTAGGCGGCAAAGGTCATGATGTAGGAGCCGCGATAGTCTTCGAGCAGGCCGCCGAGCTCGGCCGCGCCGAGTGTGGCGTTGTAGACCGAATCATTCTTCAGCCGCGACAGGTCGTATGTCGCGCCGTGCCGCTTGCAGACGTAGCGCGCAGCGTCCGGTGTCACCTGCATCAGCCCATAGGCCTGCGCCGGCGAGACGACAGCCGGATTGAACGCGCTCTCCTGCCGCGCAATGGCGTAGACGATGCTGCGCTCGACCCCGGGGCCGATCTGCGTGAACTGCGGAATGCCGTTGACGGGATAGGCGTAGAAGTCGAACGGCAGGCCCCGATTGAGCGCGGCCTTGCCGACCAGCAGCATGCCGCGCGCGTCGGCATAGCGCTGGGTCAGCTCGCCGAGGCCGGCGAGAACCTCGGGATCACCATTCTCGCCCATGTCGGCGAGCATCGGCACCGCGAGCTCGCGCTCGTCGAGCTCGTAGAGCAAGTGCGCCGCGCGCACGATCTCCAGCCGCTCGGCGCCCCGGCCGCGCGGTGCGCTGTTCAGCTCGATCTGCGGCAGGCCGAGCTTGGCGCGAGCGAGCTGGCCGTAATAGCTCGTCGACTGTTCGGCTGCGCGTGCATAGGCGTTGCGGGCTTCCTGCTGACGGCCCATGGCTTCCGCCGCGCGGCCCTGCCAGTAGCCGGCGCGCGCCAGCGTGGTCGGGTTGACGCTGCCCACTCCGATGCGCGCGAAATGCTGCGCGGCGGTCGAGGGATCGTTGAGGAAGCGCAGCGCGATCCACCCAGCAGTGAATTCCTGCTCGGTCTTGTAGATGTCCCGCGAGGGCAGCGCTGCGTCGCGAGCGATCAGATAGGCGCTGCGGAATTCCTCGGTGTCGATCATCTTGCGCGCCAGCAGGCGGCGCTCGATCCACCATTCGTCGAGATTGTAGAGACGGTTCGGATCCTTCGGCGCCGACAGCATGAGCTGGGCGGCTTCCGCGAACTTCTCTTCGCGGCGCAGGAGCTGGATCCTGCTGAAGATGAAACCGGGATCGCCGTGCAATTCGCGCGGCACTGCCTCGAGCAGCGCGCGCGTGTTCGGCGCCTTTCTGTAGGAGGCGATACGGGCTTTGGCGAGCGCGACATAGCCGGCGCCGAGGCGCTTGGCGGCGCGCAGCGCAGCCTCGTGTTCGCTGCCATAGAGCAGGGCGTCCATCCGCGCCTTCTGGTCGCCCGGAGTGAGCAGGGCGCCGAACTGGTCGAGCGCGTTGTTCTCGGTGTCCTCCGACATCGGATCGCTGCGCCAGGCCTCGCGCACCAGCCGCTCGGCATTGGCACGGTCGCCGCGCGCCAGCATCGCCTTGGCGAGCGAGAAGCGGCCCTTGGCTGAGATCGGGGATTCGTTCTCGAACCACGACCACGCGACCGAATCGTCGCGTCTGTCGTCCCACATCGCGGCCTCGAGGCGCCGGCGCAGGAAGGTCTGCGACGGCCAGCCCGGATTGGCGGAGAGGAAGGCGCGGTAGCGCTCGACGGTCGCGCCATTGTCCTCGCTGCGCAGGATGATCCATTCCGCAAGTTTTCGCGCGACGGGATCCGAGATCGTGGCTTCGGCGTTGGTCGCATCGCCCTGCCTGCGCTTGCGCACGAGCTCGATGACGTTCTCCAGCGTGTCCTTGTCGCCTTGCGAGGTCGACGAGGTCGCGGCGACCGCGGCCGGCAGCGCCGGCTTGCGCGGGGCCGCATGCTGGCGGGTTGCCGGCGCGAGCACGGGAGCGGTTACGACAGGAGCGGCCGGCTTGATTGCCGCGGTCGCCTGCGGCACATCCTGCCTGACCGGGTCGGGTTTGCTCTTTGGAACCCCGTTGCGGGCGATCGGGCGCGGCTTCGGCAGCGGAACTTTCGCGGCGGCCCAGGCGGTGGCCGAAACCAGCCCGATTGCCGCCATCAGGCCCATGGCAAGGCCTGCAGAGATCAGTGCGGCACGGGCAGGAGAGGTCACGGCGTCACGTCGCCCCGAATCAGTGAAGTGGCTCAAGACCTAGCAGTATTCGATTGAATATGCGGACAAATTACCAACAGCCGCTTACTTCGGCCCGGTTTGCACCACCACCGCGGCAAAATCGCGGCTTAAACGGTGCGTCACGCGGAAGCGGGCCTTTTACCGGCGGGATAGACCCGATATGTATGGGGCTTGCTCTCAAGCCTAGCCGCGTACGGAGGAAGTCCATGGCAGCCAAGACGAAATTCCGGGGGTCGTTCACCGCCTTGGTCACGCCGTTCAAGAACGGCTCGCTGGACGAGGCGGCGTTCCGCTCCCTGGTCAACTGGCAAATTTCAGAGGGCACCAACGGCCTGGTCCCGGTCGGCACCACCGGCGAGAGCCCGACGCTCAGCCATGACGAGCACAAGAAGGTCGTCGAATGGTGCATCAGTGAGGCCAAGGGCCGCGTGCCGGTGATCGCTGGCGCCGGCTCCAACTCGACCAAGGAAGCCATCGAGCTCGCGCAGCACGCCGAGAAGGCGGGCGCAAACGCCGTGCTGGTCGTGACGCCCTATTACAACAAGCCGACCCAGGAAGGGCTCTATCAGCACTTCAAGGCCATCAACGATGCGATCGGAATTCCGATCATCATCTACAACATCCCACCGCGCTCGGTGATCGACATGTCGGTCGACACCATGAAGCGGCTGTGGGAACTGAAGAACATCGCCGGCGTCAAGGATGCCACCGCCAGCATGGTGCGCGTGTCGCAGCAGCGTGCCGCGATGGGCGAGGACTTCAACCAGCTCTCGGGCGAGGACGCGACCATCCTCGGCTACATGGCCCATGGCGGCCATGGCTGCATCTCGGTGACCTCGAACGTCGCACCGCGCCTGTGCTCGGAGTTCCACACAGCGTGGCAGAAGGGCGACCACGCCACCGCCCTGAAGCTGCATGACAAGCTGATGCCGCTGCACAACAACCTCTTCATCGAGAGCAACCCGGCGCCGATCAAGTATGCGTTGTCGTTGCTCGGCAAGATGGACGAGACGCTGCGGCTGCCGATGGTGCCGGTGTCCGAGCCGACACGCGTCGCGGTGCGCAGCGCCATGGTCCACGCCGGTCTGGTCAACTGACGCAATCGCGTTTGGGGAGCCTTTCATGAGCGTCGAGGACAAGGGCATGCGGATGCTCAAGGAGTTCCGCGAATTCGCCATGAAGGGCAACGTCGTCGATCTCGCGGTCGGCGTCATCATCGGCGCCGCCTTCGGCGCCATCGTCAATTCGCTGGTCGGCGACGTGATCATGCCGCTCATCGGCGCAGCCACCGGAGGGCTCGACTTCTCCAACCACTTCATCCCCTTGTCGAAGGCTGTCGACGCCACCAATCTGGCGGATGCAAAAAAGCAAGGCGCCGTGCTTGCCTGGGGCAGCTTTCTCACGCTGACGATCAACTTCATCATCATCGCCTTCGTGCTGTTCCTGGTGATCCGCCTGATGAACCAGTTGAAGCGCAGGCAGGAGGCGGCGCCTGCCACGCCGCCGAAGCCGTCGGCCGAAGTCGAGCTGCTGACCGAGATCCGCGATCTCCTCAAGAAGTCTTGACGCGCGCGCTTCATCCAAACTGTTAGCGTCTTAAAGCGCATCTCGATCGGATTTGTCTGCCATGGCCGATAAGAACGAACGTCCTATCAAGGTCGTGGCGGAAAATCGTAAAGCCCGCTTCAACTACGCGATCGAGGATACGGTCGAGGCGGGCATTGCGCTGACCGGAACCGAGGTCAAGTCGATCCGCAACGGCAAGAGCACGATCGCGGAATCTTACGCGGATTCGAAGAACGGCGAGATCTGGCTGATCAACGCCAACATTCCCGAATATCTCCAGGGCAACCGCTTCAACCACGAGCCCAAGAGGCCGCGAAAACTGCTCCTGCACCGCAGGCAGATCAACAAGCTGATCGGCGCGGTGAACCGCGAGGGCATGACGCTGATCCCGCTGAAGCTTTACTTCAACGAGCGCGGCCGCGCCAAACTGCAGCTGGCAGTTGCAAAGGGCAAGAAGCTGCACGACAAGCGCGAAACCGTGAAGAAGCGCGACTGGGGCCGGGAGAAGGGCCGGCTGATGCGGGCGAGGGGATAGCGAGATGACTCAAAGAAACCTGCTCGAGGTTGACTGGAGCAAGATTCCCGCCCCCACCGACGACGGCGGTGCCGCGCACCTGATAGGCATGACGCTGCCGTCGATCACCCTGCTTGCGACCGATGATACCTCGGTGACGCTGTCGACGCTGCGCGGGCGCACCGTGGTGTTCGCCTATCCGCGCACCGGCGAGCCCGGCAAGATCGCGCTTGTCGATGATTGGGACATGATCCCGGGCGCACGCGGCTGCACGCCGCAGACCTGCGCGTTCCGCGATCTCTTCGCCGAGTTGAAGGCCGAAGGCGCGGCGCAGGTGTTCGGCCTTTCGACGCAGAGCAACGACTACCAGACCGAGATGGCGTCGCGGCTGCATCTGCCCTTTCCGGTGCTTTCGGACGAGAAGCTGGAACTCACGCGCGCCCTCGATCTGCCGACCATGGAGGTTGCGGGGCTGACGCTGATCAAGCGTCTCGCGCTCATCATCGACGACACGCGGATCACGCACGTGTTCTATCCGGTGTTCCCGCCGGACCGGAACGCCGGCGATGTCCTGGACTGGCTGAAGGCCAATCCGGTCAAAGCCTAGCCGAGATCGGCCTTCACCCGCGCGAACACCTTGCGGAACATGTCCGGCGTCAGGACGCCTGTGTTCGTGTTGTAGCGGGAACAGTGATAGCTGTCGTAGAGCCTGATCGCGCCGACTTGATGCACGGCACCGTGACCGAAGGGGGCCTGCGAGCCCTTCAGCTTCAGCGGCTTGAGCACGGTGTCGTGCGCAATCCGCCCGAGCGCGACGATCGCGCGCAGGTTCGGCATCGCTTCGAGATTTGCCGCGAGAAACTGGCGGCAGGTGTTGATCTCCGCAGGTAGCGGCTTGTTCTGCGGTGGAACGCAGTGCACCGCATTGACGATCCGGCAGTCGATCAGCTTCAGGCCGTCGTCGGGCCGCGCCTGATAGGTCCCCTTGGCGAAACCGTGTTCGATCAGCGTCGCGTAGAGCAGGTCGCCGGCATAGTCGCCGGTGAACGGACGTCCGGTGCGGTTGGCGCCCTGCATCCCCGGTGCAAGGCCGACGATCAGCACGCGCGCCTTGATGTCGCCGAAGGGCGCAACCGGCGCGTTGTGCCAGGACGGCTCGCGCACGCGGTTCGCCTCGCGAAAGGCGACCAGACGCGCGCAGAGCGGACAATCACGGTCGGGTACGACGGTGGGGGCCTGGCGGCTTAACCGGGCCGCCTCACTCCTCGAAGTCGTCATCGCCCCTCGGCGCCATCGTGGTCGCGCGCTGGAGGAACTGCGGGGCGTGGTGGCGCGCTTCGCGCTCGCTGCGATCGCGCGGGGCAGGGCGTTCGGACGGGTCGCGGCCGAGCTTGGATTGCAGCTCGACGAGGTCGGTGAAGACGTCGGCCTGGCGGCGCAGCTCGTCGGCGATCATCGGAGGCTGGCTGGCAATGGTAGAGACCACGGTCACCCGCACGCCACGGCGCTGGACGGCCTCGACCAGCGAGCGGAAGTCGCCATCACCCGAGAACAGCACCATCTGGTCGATGTGCTCGGCGAGCTCCATGGCGTCGACCGCGAGCTCGATGTCCATGTTGCCTTTGACCTTGCGGCGGCCGGAGGCGTCGATGAACTCCTTCGTCGCCTTGGTGACGACGGTGTAGCCGTTGTAGTCCAGCCAGTCGATCAAGGGACGGATCGAGGAGTATTCCTGGTCCTCGATGATCGCGGTGTAGTAGAACGCCCGCAAAAGCGTCCCGCGGCTCTGAAACTCCTTCAGCAGGCGCTTGTAATCGATATCGAAGCCCAGTGTTTTGGCCGTCGCGTAGAGATTGGCCCCGTCGATGAAGAGCGCGATCTTGTTGGTAGGAGAAGGTGACATTCAGTTGCTCGCGTAGTGTTCGTGATTAATCGTTTATTGTTGGCGCGGCGGCAGTAAGCCACGCAGTTGTTAAAGTGCTGCCAAGACCCGTCGAAACCGCAAATCCGGAGAAGTCGGGGCAATCAAGGTATAGTTATGGCGGTGGTGCACAAGCTCGGTCCCGCCCTCTATGGTAGTCCGGAAAACCACCCATCCTAATCCCAATTTGGGGGTACCAAAGCCGTTTGGCGAGGCCAAATCACAAAATGGTCTTGCGAAACCGCCCCGGCCCCTATAACTAGCCCTCATCATCGACATATTTGGTCCCACCCACAGCGGAGCGACAGTCCATGGCTCGCGTCACCGTAGAAGATTGTATCGACAAGGTCGACAACCGGTTTGACCTGGTCCTGCTGGCCGCCCACCGCGCCCGCATGATTTCGTCCGGTTCACAACTAACGGTTGACCGCGATAACGACAAGAACCCTGTTGTCTCTTTGCGCGAAATCGCCGACCAGACCATCTCGCCGGAGGACCTCCGCGAGGAGCTGGTGCACTCCCTCCAGAAGTTCGTCGAGGTTGACGAGCCCGAGCCCGATACCGTGCCGCTGATCGGTTCCGCGGGCGCGAGCGTCGATGCCGACGATACCGAAGTTGCCGTCGAGCGCATGACCGAAGAGGAGCTCCTGAAGGGTCTCGAAGGCCTCGCGCCGCCGGAGGAGCAGCCCGAGGAGGACGAGTAATCGTCCCGTCGCTGCCGTCGAATTCTTGTGATCTTATCAGAGGCCCGAACCCGCGTTCGGGCCTTTGCTTTTGTTGGCCTTTTCGTGGTTACCATAGAGTTGTCGGTTGGCGTCGTCCGCTGTCATTGAATTGATCGGAACTGCGCGTGATCGAGGGCTAAGGTGTATACAACGGGCGTTTTGGTGGCCCGTTTGAAGGCAGGAATGCATGGTGTATCGGCGCCGGAGACAAACGCAGATGCTGGCCGCAACCGAATCGGTTGCCGTGGCCCCGACTGCGCCGGCAGGGGCGCGACCGGCGAAGCCGCGCGCGCGCATGATGCGTCAATATGACCTCGTCGAGCGTGTCAGATCCTACAATCCCAACACCGACGAGGACCTGCTGAACCGCGCCTATGTCTACGCCATGAAGGCGCATGGCTCGCAGACCCGCGCCTCGGGCGATCCCTATTTCTCGCACCCCCTCGAAGTGGCGGCGATTCTCACCGACCTGAAGCTCGACGATGCGACCATCGTGGCCGCGCTGCTCCACGACACGATCGAAGACACCGAGGCGACCCGCGCCGAGATCGACCAGCTCTTCGGGCCGGAGATCGGCGCGCTGGTCGAGGGCCTGACCAAGCTGAAGCGACTCGAGCTGGTATCGCGCGAAGCCAAGCAGGCCGAGAATCTGCGCAAACTGCTGCTCGCGATCGCCGACGACGTCCGCGTTCTCCTGGTCAAGCTCGCCGACCGCCTGCACAACATGCGCACGCTGGAATTCGTGCCGCCGGAATCGCGCCGCCGCATCGCCGAGGAGACGCTGGATATTTATGCGCCGCTCGCCGGACGCATGGGCATGCAGCAAATGCGCGAGGAGCTGGAGGATCTGTCCTTCCGCACCCTCGATCCCGAAGCCTATTCGGTGGTGATGCAGCGTCTCGACTCGCTCGCCGAACGCAACCGCAACCTGATCGGCGAGATCGAGACCCAGCTCTCCAACAACCTGCGCCACAATGGCCTCGGCGCGCGGGTGTATGGCCGGCGCAAGAAGCCGTTCTCGATCTGGACCAAGATGGAGCGCAAGTCGGTCGGCTTTGAACAGCTGTCCGACATCTTCGGGTTCCGCATCGTCGTGACGGACGTTGCAGCCTGCTACCGCGCGCTGGGAATCGTCCACACCACCTGGCCGGTCGTGCCAGGGCGTTTCAAGGACTACATCTCAACGCCCAAGCAGAACGATTATCGCTCGATCCACACCACGGTGATCGGTCCCGGTAACCAGCGCGTGGAACTCCAGATCCGCACCGAGGAGATGGACCAGATCGCCGAGCGCGGCATCGCCGCGCACGTCTTTTACAAGGAGGGTGTCGGCTCGCCGACCGAATTCCTCAAGCGCGAGTCCAATGCGTTCGCCTGGCTGCGCCACACCGTCGGCATCCTGTCGGAGAGCGCCAACCCCGAGGAATTCCTCGAGCACACCAAGCTCGAACTGTTCCACGACCAGGTGTTCTGCTTCACCCCAAAGGGCAAGCTGATCGCGCTGCCGCGCCACGCCAACGTGATCGATTTCGCCTATGCCGTGCATACCGACGTCGGCAACAGCGCGGTGGGCTGCAAGATCAACGGCAAGTTCGCGCCGCTGTCATCGGAACTCCAGAATGGCGACGAAGTCGAGGTTCTGACCTCGGAGGCGCAATCGGCGCCGCCGTCAGCCTGGGAATCGCTCGCGGTCACCGGCAAGGCGCGCGCCGCGATCCGGCGCGCCACGCGCACGGCCGTGCGCGATCAATATGCCGGTCTCGGCCGACGCATCGTCGAGCGCCTGTTCGAGCGCGCCAAGATCGACTATGCCGACGACAAGCTGAAGGGCGCACTGCCGCGGCTCGCGCGCGCCTCGATCGACGACGTCATGGCGGCGGTCGGCCGCGGCGAGATCAAGGCTTCCGACGTTGCCCGCGCCATGTACCCCGACTACAAGGAGGAGCGCGTCGCGCGCTATGCCGGCAAGAAGGGGTTAGCTGCCAAGCTCAAGGAGAAGGTCGTCGTCGAGGCGCCGCGCAGCCCAGTCGCGATTCCGATCCGCGGCATCAATTCCGACCTGCCGGTCAAGTTCGCGCCGAACGGTGGCGCCGTCCCCGGCGATCGCATCGTCGGCATCGTCACGCCGGCCGAGGGGATCACCATCTATCCGATCCAGTCGCCGGCCCTGAAGGATTTCGAGGAGGAGCCCGAGCGCTGGCTGGACGTGCGCTGGGATATCGAGGACAGCACCCCGCAGCGCTTCCCGGCCCGCATCAAGGTCGAGAACGTCAACGAGCCAGGCGCGCTCGCGCAGATCGCGACCGTGATCGCCGAACATGACGGCAACATTGACAATATCAGCATGCAGCGCCGCTCGCCCGACTTCACGGAGACGACCATCGACCTCGAAGTCTACGATCTGAAGCACCTGAGCGCGATCATAGCCCAGTTGCGCGCGAAGGCGGTCGTCGCCCGCGTCGAACGTGTTAATGGATGAAGCTCGTCGTTGCCGGATTTGACCCGGCAACCCATCTCACAAGGGATGGCTGCGCGATCGAGCCGCGCATGACGTGTTGGGAAGTGTCACCTACGTGAGCCTTGCAATGCCTGCTCTTCCGCTTCGCCTCGGCGTCAACGTCGACCATGTCGCGACCCTGCGTAACGCGCGGGGTGGCCGCAATCCCGACCCGGTGCGCGCGGCGCTGCTTGCGATCGAGGCCGGCGCCGACGGCATCACCGCGCACTTGCGCGAGGACCGCCGGCACATCCGCGATGATGACATGGCACGGCTGAAGGCCGAGATCTCCAAGCCGCTTAATTTCGAGATGGCGGCCACCGACGACATGTTGCGCATCTCGCTCGCCACCAGGCCGCACGCGGTGTGCCTGGTGCCGGAGCGCCGCCAGGAGGTGACGACCGAAGGCGGCCTCGACGTGGTCGGCCAGCACAACCAGCTCGCGCCTTACATTGCGCGGCTGAACGATGCCGGCATCCGCGTCTCGCTGTTCATCGCGGCCGATCCCCAGCAGATCGAAATGGCAGCGCGGCTGCGCGCGCCCGTGATCGAGATTCACACCGGCGCCTGGTGCGATGCCGTGGTCGATGGCCACACTGAGAAGGCCGAGGCCGAATGGCAGCGGATCGTCGCGGGGGCAAAGCTCGCGCGGGCGGCGGGGCTGGAGGTCCATGCGGGGCACGGGCTGGACTATGCGACGGCGGAAAAGATCGCGGCGCTGCCGGAGATCGTCGAGCTCAACATCGGCTACTACATGATCGGCGAAGCCCTCTTCGTTGGCCTCGCCGAGACGGTCCGCAGCATGCGCGCGGCGATGGACCGTGGCCGGAGCCGGGCATGATCATCGGCATCGGCTCCGACCTGATCGACATCACGCGCGTCGCCAAGGTGATCGACCGCCACGGCGAGCGTTTCCTCGATCGCATCTTCACCGAAGCCGAGCGGGCCAAGGCCGAGCGGCGCGCCAAGAACGACCGGATGGTGGTGGCGACCTATGCCAAGCGGTTTGCCGCCAAGGAGGCCTGCTCGAAGGCGCTAGGCACCGGTATCCGGCGGGGCGTCTGGTGGCGCGACATGGGGGTGGTCAATCTGCCGGGGGGCCGGCCCACCATGCAACTGACCGGCGGCGCGCTGGCCAGGCTCCAGGCCCTGACGCCAGTGGGGTTCGAGGCGCGGATCGACCTTTCGATCACCGACGACTGGCCACTGGCGCAGGCGTTTGTCGTCATTTCCGCCATCCCGCTGGCGAAGCCCTGACGGGGGTGCGGTTATTTTATAATTCTCGTTGAAAATCAATATCTTATGAAGTTTTGATGCGATCCTTGATTGCGTGGACCCCGACAACCGTCTAAAAGTCCGCGGGCGCAAATCAGCCTGGGCGAATTCGGCTTTACGCCGGAATTGGCCCTCATTATCAGAATCAGGACAATCTCCTTGCGCCGCGAACCGGTGGGCTGTTCGCGGGAGGAGGGCGCTCTGTGACCGCCGGCCGGAATTGAGAGAGCAATGAGCGTGACTTCGGGAACAAAATCTGAGAGCGGCCTTGGCGAAACCATCCGGGTCGTGATCCACGCTCTCCTGATCGCGCTGGTGATCCGTACCTTCCTGTTCCAGCCCTTCAACATCCCTTCCGGCTCGATGAAGGCGACGCTGCTGGTCGGCGATTATCTGTTCGTCTCGAAATACTCCTACGGCTACAGCCACTACTCGATCCCGTTCTCGCCGCCGCTGTTCTCAGGGCGGATCTGGGGCTCGGACCCGAACCGCGGCGACATCGTCGTGTTTCGGCTGCCGAAGGATGACTCGACCGACTACATCAAGCGCGTGATCGGGCTCCCCGGTGACCGCATCCAGATGAAGGACGGGCTGCTCTACATCAACGACACCCCGGTCGAGCGGCAGCGCATGAGCGAGTATGTCGGCGAGGATCCGTGCGGCTCAGAAGGCGGGACGGCGCGGGTGAAGCGCTGGAAGGAAACGCTGCCCAATGGCGTGTCCTATGAGACGCTGGACTGCGCCGATAACGGCTACATGGACAACACCAACGTCTACACCGTGCCGCCCGGCCATTTCTTCATGATGGGCGACAACCGCGACAACTCCACCGACAGCCGCTTCCTCGGCCAGGTCGGCTACGTGCCCGCGGAGAATCTGATCGGCCGCGCTCAAATGATCTTCTTCTCCATCGCCGAAGGCGAGCACGCCTGGATGTTCTGGCGCTGGCCGTGGGCGGTGCGCTGGAACCGGTTCTTCAAAATCGTCCGATGAAAGATGAAGCCAAGGACATAGCGATCCCAACGACCGAGGCGCCAGTGAGCCCTGAAGGCGAAGCCGCTCCCAAAACACCCGCGAAGAAGAAGCGGGCGCGGAGCGCCAAGGCCAAGGGGGCGAACGCGGCGCTCGAGGCGCGCATCGGACACGGCTTTGCCGATCCGAACCTGCTGATGCAGGCGATCACGCATGTCTCGGCGCTGAAGTCCGGGCGCAAGCGCGGCGACAGCTATCAGCGGCTCGAATTCCTCGGCGACCACGTGCTCGGACTCGTCGTCTCCGACATGCTCTATCACGCCTTCCCGAACGCCGATGAGGGCGAGCTGTCCAAGCGCCTGGCCGAGCTCGTGCGCAAGGAGAGCTGCGCCGACGTCGCCAAGTCGCTCGGCCTGCTCGACGACGTCAAACTGGGCTCGGTCGGCCCCAGCGCCGATGCGAGACTGCGCAAGAGCGTGCTCGGCGACATCTGCGAAGCCGTGATCGGCGCCATCTTCCTCGACGGCGGTCACGCGGCCGCGGCCGACTTCGTCAAGCGCAACTGGACCGAGCGCATGCACAAGCCGCGGCGGCCGCTGCGCGATCCCAAGACCGTGCTCCAGGAATGGGCGCAGGGGAAGGGGCTGCCGACGCCGGTCTATCGCGAGGTCGAGCGCACCGGCCCGCACCACGATCCGCAGTTCCGCGTCGCCGTCGACCTGCCGGGGCTGGAGTCGGCGGAAGGCGTCGGCGGCAGCAAGCGCGCGGCGGAGAAGGTCGCGGCCTCCGTCATGATCGAACGCGAAGGCGTCGGCGGCGGCAATGACCACTGAAACGAGCGACGCGACGCCGCCCGCGACACGCTGCGGCTTCGTGGCGCTGATCGGCGCCCCCAATGTCGGCAAGTCCACGCTGGTCAATGCGTTGGTCGGCGCCAAGGTCACGATCGTCTCGCGCAAGGTGCAGACGACGCGCGCGCTGATCCGCGGCATCGTCATCGAGAACAATGCACAGATCATCCTGGTCGACACGCCAGGTATCTTCTTGCCCAAGCGCCGGCTCGACCGCGCCATGGTCTCGACCGCCTGGAGCGGGGCGCATGACGCCGATCTCGTCTGCGTGCTGCTCGACGCCAAGATGGGGATCGACGACGAGGCCGAGGCGATCCTCACCAAGGCAGCAAACGTCAATCACGAGAAGATCCTGGTGATCAACAAGGTCGACCTGGTCCAGCGCGAGAAGCTGCTGGCGCTGGCGCAGGCCGCCAACGAGCGCATGCCGTTCGCGAAGACCTTCATGATCTCGGCGCTGTCGGGCGACGGCGTCGACGACATCCGCCACACGCTCGCCGAGATGGTGCCGCCGGGGCCGTTCCTCTATCCCGAGGACCAGATGTCGGACGCGCCGATGCGGCAGCTGGCGGCCGAGATCACGCGGGAGAAGATCTATCAGAAGCTGCACCAGGAATTGCCCTACCAGTCCACGGTCGAGACCGACAAGTGGGAGGAGCGCAAGGACAAGTCGGTGCGCATCGAGCAGACGATCTTCGTGGAACGCGAGAGCCAGCGCAAGATCGTGCTCGGCAAGGGCGGCGCCACCATCAAGTCGATCGGCGCGGACTCGCGGAAAGAACTGATGCAAATCCTCGATGTGCCGGTGCATCTGTTCCTGTTCGTCAAGGTGCGCGAGAACTGGGGCGACGATCCCGATCGCTACCGCGAGATGGGCCTGGAATTTCCCAAAGAATAACCAAGAAAAGATCGGTATCCGATGAGCGTGCCCCGCAACGTCCAGCGCTTCGAAGCGCTGCTTTATGCATCGCTGATGCTGGATGCCCTGTCGGTCGCGGTACAGGACCGCACGCCGAACGCCGAGATGACGGACCAGATGATCATGACGGCGACGCTGCTCGCCGGCGGCATGATCCTGCTCCTGGTCTACTTCGTCCGGCTCGCGGCGCAGTGGCGGAAGAACTGGCCGCGCTGGGTGCTGGCGGCGGCGCTGGTGCTGTCGGTGATCTCGCTTGCGCAGATCATCGGGGAGCGGGGACTCGAGCTCGACAGCGCCATCGAGATCGTCTCCTGCGTGCTGACGGCCATCGGGCTGTATTTCTCATTCACCGGCGACGCGCAGGGCTGGTTCAACGCGTGAGGTTTCACGCGATGCCGTAGGGTGGGCAAAGGCGCGCCCTTGCGCGCCGTGCCCACCACGATCGCCTGCGCGGGGCGGATCAAAATTGGTGGGCACGCTTCGCTTTGCCTACCCTGCGATCCCCCGAAATGCGCTAGACTTCGTTTTATGGAATGGACCGACGAAGGCATCGTGCTGGGAGTGCGGCGGCATGGCGAGTCCAGCGCCATCGTCGAGCTCCTGACGCGCGAGCACGGCCGGCATCTCGGGCTGGTGCGCGGCGGCGCCAGCTCTCGGATGCGCCCGCTTCTGCAGCCGGGGAACAGCGTCCGCGCGGTGTGGCGGGCGCGGCTCGACGAGCATCTTGGCACCTATGCGATCGAGGGATTGAAGCTGCGCGCGGCCACGTTGCTGGCATCGTCCCATGGTGTCTACGGCGTCACCCATCTCGCCTCGATTGCGCGGCTTCTGCCGGAGCGCGACCCGCACGGGGAGATATTTGCGCTGCTCGAACATTCGCTCGACGATTTCGACGACATCGGCGGCGCGGCCGTGCACCTCATCCATTTCGAGCTGGCGATGCTCTCTGAGCTCGGCTTCGGCCTGGCGCTGGCGAATTGCGCGGTGACGGGTCAGACCACCGACCTGATCTACGTCTCGCCCAAATCCGGCGGCGCGGTGTCGCGCACTGCGGGCGAACCGTGGCGCGACCGGCTGTTGCGGCTGCCGCCGTTCCTGCGCCAGGGCGAAATGCATGGCGATCTCACCGAACAGGACCTCCAGGACGGCTTCCGGCTCACCGGGCTGTTCCTGCTGCGCCATGTGCTGGAGCCGCGTGGGCAGGGCCATTCCGACGCGAGGGCCGGCTTCATCAACGCCTTGATGCGGCAACAGGCGAGGGCCGCGATCCCGGCACCATGACCTGACCGCACCTTTGTACCGCCCCGGGGCACGGGGTTCCCTGGAACCAGATCGCCCCGGCTGAGTTTGCTGGGGGCAGGTTCCACACCGGGGGGACAGTCCACATGTTGATCAGAGGAGTTGCGCTGTCGGCGGCGCTGTTCGCCGTTGCGCCAGACGCGATGGCCGGCGAGCCGCAACCAGGCCTCTTTCGCCGCGCCTCCTGTACCGTCGTCAGGTACTATGTGGCGAAATATTCCGCTGCCGCCGCAGAGACATGGGCGCGATCCCATGGTGCGACGGAGGCCGAAATCGAGGCCGCCCGGCGCTGCCTGACCAATGCACCGGCGCCTGCGCAGGCCAAAAACCCGCAAACCACCCAGCCTGTAACCGCTGGCTGGGGAGGGCAGTAGCGGCCCATAGCGAACCAATCCATCCTTGCCCGATTCGCTTCCACGGTTTAACCGGGCGGCATGGGAAAAAGATTGATTCCGCCGGAAGACCCGGCCGAAATTCACGAGGTGCCGCTGCGTGAAGCGCTGGAAGAGCGCTATCTCGCCTATGCGCTCTCCACTATCATGCACCGCGCGCTGCCGGATGCGCGTGATGGTCTGAAGCCGGTGCACCGGCGCATCCTCTACGGCATGCGCCTGCTCAGGCTCGATCCCGGCACGGCCTTCAAGAAGTCCGCAAAGATCGTCGGCGACGTGATGGGCTCATTCCATCCGCATGGCGACCAGGCGATCTACGACGCCATGGTGCGTCTCGCGCAGGACTTCTCCTCGCGCTATCCGCTGGTCGACGGTCAGGGCAACTTCGGCAACATCGACGGCGATAACCCCGCCGCCTACCGCTACACCGAAGCGCGCATGACGGATGTCGCGCGGCTTCTGCTCGAGGGTATCGACGAGGACGGCGTCGAATTTCGAGCCAATTACGACGGCCAGTCGAAAGAGCCGGTCGTGCTGCCTGGCGGCTTTCCGAACCTGCTCGCCAACGGCGCGCAGGGAATCGCGGTCGGCATGGCAACCTCGATCCCGCCGCACAACGCCGCCGAACTCTGCGACGCCGCGCTGCATCTGATCGAGAAGCCCGACGCGAAGTCCAAGTCGCTGCTCAGATGGGTCAAGGGCCCGGACTTCCCGACCGGCGGCATCATCGTCGATTCCAAGCAGGCGATCGCGGAAGCCTACGCAACCGGACGCGGCTCGTTCCGCGTCCGCGCCAGATGGGAGCAGGAAGAGGGCGCACGCGGCACCTGGGTCGTCGTCGTCACCGAGATTCCTTGGCTGGTGCAGAAGTCGCGCCTGATCGAGAAGATCGCCGAGCTCCAGGATCAGAAGAAGCTGCCGCTGGTCGGCGACGTCCGGGATGAGTCGGCCGAAGACGTCCGCATCGTGATCGAGCCGAAGTCGAAGAATGTCGATCCGGCGCTGATGATGGAATCGCTGTTCCGGCTGACCGAGCTCGAAAGCAAGATTCCGCTGAACCTCAATGTGCTGGTGAAGGGCCGCATCCCCAAAGTCGTCGGCCTCGCCGAAGCCTTGCGCGAATGGCTCGACCATCTCCGCGACGTGCTGATCCGCCGGAGCAATTATCGCAAGGCGCAGATCGAGCACCGGCTCGAGGTTCTCGGCGGCTTCCTGATCGCCTATCTGAACATCGACAAGGTGATCAAGATCATCCGCACGGAGGATGAGCCGAAGCCGGCGCTGATGAAGGCGTTCAAGCTCACCGAGGTGCAGGCCGAAGCCATCCTCAACATGCGACTGCGCTCGTTGCGCAAGCTCGAGGAAATGGAGATCCGCACCGAGGACAAGAACCTCCGCGACGAGCTGAAAGGCATCAACGCGGTGCTCGCCTCGGAAGCTGAGCAGTGGAAGAAGGTCGGCGAGCAGGTCGGCAAGGTCCGCGACATGTTCGGACCCAAGACGCCGCTCGGCAAGCGCCGCACCACTTTTGCCGATGCGCCCGAGCACGATCTCGCCGCGATCGAGGAAGCCTTCGTCGAGCGCGAGCCGGTGACCATCGTTGTCTCCGACAAGGGCTGGATCCGCACCATGAAGGGCCATGTCGAGGATCTCTCGGGTCTTACCTTCAAGCAGGACGACAAGCTCGGCTTTGCTTTCTTCGCGGAGACGACATCAAAGCTTTTGCTGTTCGCCACCAACGGCAAATTCTACTCGCTCGATGTCGCAAAATTACCGGGCGGCCGCGGTCACGGCGAGCCGATCCGCCTGTTCATCGACCTCGAGCAGGAGGCAGCTCCCGTTGCGCTGTTCGTCAACAAGGGCGGACGCAAATTCCTGGTCGCGAGCCACGAGGGCCAGGGCTTTGTCGTCAACGAGGACGATTGCGTCGGCACCACCAAGAAAGGCAAGCAGGTCCTCAACGTCGACATGCCGAACGAGGCGCGCGCGATCACCGAGGTGCTCGGCGACACCGTCGCTGTCATCGGCGATAACCGCAAGATGCTGATCTTCCCGCTCGACCAGGTGCCGGAGATGGCGCGTGGCCGCGGCGTGCGCTTGCAGAAATACAAGGATGGCGGCCTGTCCGACGTCGCCGTGTTCGACGCCAAGGCAGGCCTCACCTGGAAGGACTCCGCCGGCCGCGAATTCAGCGCGAGCATGAAGGAGCTTGCCGAGTGGCAAGGCACCCGCGCCGACGCCGGCCGCCTGCCGCCGAAGGGATTCCCGAAGTCGAACAAGTTCGGGCGGGTGATCGGGTAGCGCGAACGAATCCCCGGAGCGCTTGGGGTCGCAGGCGAATGCTTGTCGCGAACACCGCTGTCGTTCCCCGCAAAGGCGGGGAATGACAGTACACCGCGGCTCATTGATCGCGCGACCCGGGCTGCGGGTAGCGATTTACCCGACGCTGCAAAACGCGGATCGCAAATCCTTTCGGTGCCACTGTCGCGATGTTAGGCTCGACGCCGGCAGGGAGCACCTGCTTCCTGCTTCATCGCGAACGGGAGAACGAACATGTCCGAGAGCGTCTACAAGGTCATCGAGCTGGTCGGCACTAGCAGCGACTCCTGGGAAAAAGCCGCCGCCAATGCGGTCGAGCAGGCCGCAAAATCTCTCAGGGACCTCCGCGTCGCCGAGGTCGTCAAGCTCGACATGCAACTGGACGCCAAAGGCAAGGTGGAGGCCTTTCGGGCCAAGCTGAACGTGTCGTTCAAATTCGAAGGCACTTGAGCCGACATGACCTCGCCCCGTTGCGGGGCGAGGCCAGTCATCGAGGGGGCGGACTCGGCGGGCTGCGGTCGTAATCGAGCTCGAGGCACGGCGCAGCACTAATGCTCGACAAACACCTTCCATCGGCTCAGCTCCGATTGTCGCAGGCTCGTCCTTTCGCTGTCGAGCTCGGAGTTGCGTTTCGCCGCGTCCAACATTGCGGTCGCGGTGCGATTATAGCTGTTGGCCGTGGACTGAAAGGGAAACACGAACTGGCCGTTGGCAACCTTGTAGATGCCGAACTCACGTACCAGCAACGCCACGCATTTTTCGTAGGCGTTGTAGTAGTCCGCCCGCGCGGCCAGCAGTTTGGCGGTGAGCGCGGTCCATGCGGCGTGCTGCTCGTCGATCATTGCCAGGAACTCGGACAATCGCTCATCCCCGGCATTCAGTGACCGGGCGTCGTTCTCCACCTTGTCACGCGCAGACTTCAGCAGCGCATCGTAGCGCGTTGCGAGTGTCGCGACATTGGCTTGCGCAGCGTTCAGGTCACGCCGAAGCGCGTCAAGGTCATTGCGGCTGGCCGATCCGACATCAGCGAGCTTCGAAAAGTGCCTCGGCGCAGCTTCATCAAGCAGCCTCTCGGCGGCAGCGTCGATCTCGTTCACGTCCCTGTTTGCGAGTGCGACGAGCCTGAGGAGCTTGTTGGACGGATACTGCTCGATGGCCTGATCGAGCTCTGCAGGATCCGTCACGCCGCGCAACGCAGCCCGGCTTTCCTGGGCAGACCTGATGAGCTGAAGCCTCGACAGATCGCCAGCGTAGTAGATGGCGCCGAAGCAGACCGCCGCAAAGAGGCCGAGGAGCAACAGGACGACGAGCAATCGTCCGCGCGATTCGGCACCCTGATCCGAAAACGATCCCACGAGGCGGGGCTCCTCTCGAACATCACCCCTTATTATTGTGTTTCGGAAGGCCCGAGGAGTCCAGGTATGATCCGATCGATCTCCCTAGATGATCCCTGCCAGCCGCAACGCCACACCCGTAGCGCATGAGCCCGCCAGCACCGTGAGCATGCCGAGCTTGAAGCGGAAGATCGCGGTTGCGGCCGCGATCGACAGCAAAAGCGCCGGGATGTCGACGCTGCTCGGCACCGGACTGCCGAAAGAGAGCGGGAAGGCGTGCACTGGCGTCGTCTCGCGGAACAGCGTGTGCAGCGCGAACCAGATCGAGAGGTTGAGGATCACGCCGACGACGGCGGCCGTGATCGCGCTGAGCGCGCCGGCGAGCCCCGTGTTGCCGCGCAGACGCTCGATGTAGGGCGCGCCGACGAAGATCCAGAGGAAGCAGGGCGTGAACGTGACCCAGGTCGCGAGCAGTCCGCCGAGCGTTGCCGCGAGCATCGGCGACAGCCCGCTCGGATCGCGGTAGGCGGCCATGAAGCCCACGAACTGGAGCACCATGATCAGCGGGCCCGGCGTGGTCTCGGCCATGCCGAGGCCGTCGAGCATCTCCTGTGGCTTCAGCCAATGATAATGCTCGACCGCCTGCTGGGCGACATAGGCCAGCACCGCATAGGCGCCACCGAAAGTGACCATTGCCATCTTCGAGAAGAACAGCGCGATCTGGCTGAACACATTGGCCTCGCCGAAGGCCGCCAGCAGTGCGATCACCGGCACCAGCCACAGCGCAAGCCATAGCGCGCCGACGCGGATGGCGCGCGCGAGGTCGGGGCGAACGTGATCGGGCACGGCTTCGCCCAGCATGCTGTCGATCACGGCGGCGTCGCCGCCGTGGCCGTGGCCGGCCGGCGCAAATTCCGGACGGCCACTTCTCGCGCCGACATAGCCGATCACGCCGGCGGTGATGATGATGATCGGGAAGGGGACCGCGAAGAAGAAGATCGCGACGAAAGCGATCGCGGCGAGTGCGATCATGATGCGGTTCTTCAGCGCGCGCTTGCCGACGCGCACGACGGCCTCGACGACGATGGCGAGCACGGCGGCCTTCAGCCCGAAGAACAGCGCCTCGACGAAGCTGACATTGCCGAAGGCGGCATAGATGTAGCTCAAGGCCATGATCGCGATGATGCCGGGCAGAATGAAGAGCCCGCCCGCCATCAGCCCGCCGGCGGTGCGGTGCAGGAGCCAGCCGACATAGGTCGCAAGCTGCTGCGCCTCCGGTCCTGGCAGGAGCATGCAGTAGTTCAGCGCATGCAGGAAGCGGCCTTCGGAGATCCAGTTCTTCCCCTCGACCAGGATGCGGTGCATCACCGCGATCTGGCCCGCGGGCCCGCCAAAACTCAGGCAGGCGACACGGAGCCAGACGCGAAAGGCTTCGCCGAAGCTGATGCCGTGACCGGCATCAGCTCCTGCTTGAACGGCGCGGGTATCCATCACGCCTTCACCTTGTTGGTCGGCCAGTTGTGCGTCTCGGTGGTGGCGTCCCGGCACCAGCGGTAGAAGGCGTCGTAGACAACCATGCCGGCCTCGAGCTGCGCGAGGTCGTCGTCATACATCCGCGACAGCCCAAGCGAGGCCGCGAGCAGGCCGGGTGCCTCCGGTGCCAGATCAGGACGCGCGGTGTCGGCGCCGCGCACCAGTGTTGCCAGCCGCTGCAAGGGCGGCGTGGCGAGCCCGAACTCCTCCACCATCACGTCGAAGGTGCAGAGTTCGCCGCGGTGGCTCCAGAACACGTTCTCGATGTCGAACGGCGCCGCGCCAAAACGCTCGCCGACGGCGACCACTTCGGGTGGTGCCACGTAGAGGAACACCGCGTTGGGATCGACGAAACGGCGGATCAGCCAGGGGCAGGCAATGCGGTCGACCTTCGGCCGCGCCCGCGTCACCCATACGGTCCGTCCCCTGGCGTCGCGCGGCGGCAGCTTGCGTGTATCGACCAGCGGCAGTTTTGCTGCCTTCCAGCCTTCGAACCCGCCTTCCAGCGTCTCGGCCTGCACGCCGAGCTGGCGGAGCCAGGCCGCGGTGCCCTGCGCGAGCTTTTCGCCGCGCAGGCAGGAGACGACGGCGCGGCGGCCGGCAAATGCGCCACCCCAGTCCGGAACGTTGTCGTGGCTGAGCTTGATGGAGCCGGGGATCAGCCGCTGGTCGGCGGCAAAATCCTCCTCCGGCCGGACGTCGATCAGGACAGGCGCATTCGCCGTGCCGATCAGCCGTGCCAGCTTGTCAGATGATATGGTTGTGAAAGTAGACATGATGCGTCCTCGTAAGAACCGAACGGGACGCGATACTTGGGCATGTCGCCTCGTGGGGAGATCGCTCAAATCCCCATAACACCAATTACAGCGAAACCGTGCCGGGCTGTCAATCGCCGGTTTCGCCGGCAATGAGCGTTGGTAAGGTATGCTGTCAGTGCCTATATTTGACCCTTAGAGTTTGTGCCGGAGATCTGACCCGATGCATTCACATTCGATCGAACGATGGACGCATGATCACGCGTTCCTGGGTGAGCGGCACGACGAGAACGAGCGGCGCACCTGGTTCGTGGTCGTCCTGACGCTGGTGATGATGGTCGGTGAGATCCTGGCCGGCACGCTGTTCGGCTCGATGGCGCTGCTGGCCGACGGCTGGCACATGGGCACCCATGCGGCAGCCCTCGGGATCGCGGCATTTGCCTACCGCTTCGCGCGCCGGCACCTGGGGAATGCGCATTTCACCTTCGGCACCGGCAAGTTCGGCGATCTCGCCGCGTTCTCCAGCGCGATCATCCTCGGATTGATCGCGGTCGAGATCGCCTATGAGAGCGTGCTGCGGCTGATCACGCCGGTGCCGATCGTCTATGGCGAGGCCATTGCGGTCGCTGTCCTCGGTCTGTGCGTCAACCTGGTGAGTGCGTGGCTGCTCCGCGACAGCCATGACCACCATCACCACGGTCACGATCACGGCCATGGCCATGCTCATGACGATCACGACGAACATGACCATGATCGTCACGGCCATCACCACCATCATCACGACCACAATCTCCGCGCGGCCTACGTCCATGTCATGGCGGATGCCGCGACCTCGGTGCTAGCGATCGCGGCGCTCGTCGTCGCGATGTATTCGGGATGGGTGTGGGCCGATCCGGCCGTCGGCCTGATTGGTAGCGTGGTGATCGCAAGCTGGGCCTTCGGTCTGATCAAAGCCGCGGGCGCCGTGCTGCTCGACGTGCGCGCGGACGAGAAGCTGGAGCGCACTATCCGCGCGCGGATGGAAGTCGGCGATGACCGCGTCACCGACCTGCATCTCTGGCAGGTCGGTCCCGGCCACTGCGCCGTGCTGGTCTCGGTGGTCTCCGATGCGCCGAAGCAGCCGGCCGTCTACAAGCGGCGCCTGGCCGGCCTGAAGGGGCTCAGCCACGTCACGGTCGAGGTCGAGACCTGTCCGCATTGATGTGATCGGCGGCTTCGGGAATTTTCACCCCAAGCCGGGTTTGGTCCTCGGTATGGCGCGCGACCTGGCGCGTCGCGGTGAAAAGGAACAGCAACAATGCGTCCGATCGGCCTTGCTCTCTCCGCCATCGCTCTCGCGCTCTGCGCTTCTGCGGCGTCCGCGCAGGCGCAAAAACCCGGAGTGGAAAAGCTCTACATCCTCAATTGCGGGGAGGGCACCGCCGGCGACATCTCGCGCTGGTCGCCCGGCGTGAATGAAGGCAAGTCCATGGACTTTGTCGATAGCTGTTACCTCATCAAGCACGGGCAGGACTGGTTCCTGTGGGACACGGGCATTCCCGATGCCGTCGCCGCGATGCCCAATGGGCTTGCGCCCGCCGATCCCAAGGCCGTCACCTGGCACCGCCCGAAGACGCTTCAGGCCCAGCTCGAGCAGATCGGGGTGAAGCCGGCCGACATCAAGGCGATGGGCGTCTCGCACACCCATCCCGACCACATCGGCAATGTCGAGATGTTTCCGCAGGCCAGGCTCTATGTGCAGAAGGCCGAATATGACTGGCCCGGCACCAACAACGAGCCGCGCTTCAAGCCTTCCCACCCCGTCGAGCTGCTCGTGGGCGACAAGGACGTGTTCGGCGATGGCAGCATGACCATCCTGTCGACGCCCGGGCACACGCCGGGGCATCAATCGCTGCTGGTGAAATTGCCGAAGACCGGCGCGGTCGTGCTGTCCGGCGATGCCGTTCACTTCAAGGACAATTGGGACAACCGCCGCGTGCCCAGCATGAACGCCAACAAGGACCAGAGCGCAGCCTCGATGCAGAAGATCGCCGACACGCTCGCCAAGGAAAAGGCGCAGCTCTGGATCAACCACGACAAGGCCCAGCGCGACAGCCAGAAGCTGGCGCCTCAGTTCTACGACTGAACTCCCGCGAGGGCCGGAGGATTTCCGCAGGCGGATCGGCGCTGCTGCCATGACGATGGCGGCAGCGCCGTGCTAGGCGGCGGCCTTGGCTCCGTGAGGGAACGTCTGTGGCGGAATGGATAGGTGTCGCCATCGCGCTGGCGTCCAGCAGCCTCGGCGGCACCGCGGCGGCGATCACCCGCTATCTCGTCGGTGGCGCCGACCCGATCCTGCTCGCGATCCTGCGCTGGGGCATCGGCTTTGCCTGCCTCTTGCCGAGTGCGCTCCTGCTTGGCGTGCGCTGGCCGTCGCCGCGCGATCTGCCGGCCGTGGCGCTGCTCGGCGTCTGCTTCTTCGGCCTGTTCTTCATCCTCTACAACATCGCGGTGTCCTACACGACCGCCGCGCGCGCCAGTCTCGCGCTGGCGACGCTGCCGCTGCACACCATGGTGGTTGGCGCGCTTCTCGGCGTGGAGCAGCTGACCGTGCGCAAGATCACAGGCGTCGGCGTCGCGGTGCTCGGCGTGGCGGCGGCGCTCGCCGCGGGGCTGGCGCAAAGCCCGCCGGGCGCCTGGCGCGGCGAACTGATCATGACCGGGGCTGTGTTCTGCATGGCGTTCTACAACGTCTTGTCGCGCCCGTTGATGCGGCGCTCGAGCGCGCTCGGTTTTCTCACGGTCGGCATGGGCGCGGGCGCCGTCGCGCTGGTAGCGGCGGGTTTTTGGCGCGGCAGCTTTGCGGCGCTCGATCATTTCACGGCGGGGCAGTGGATCGCCGGCGTCTATCTCGGTATCGGCGGCGGCGCGCTCGCCTTCATCCTCTGGGTCAAGGCGCTGGAACGCGCCACGCCGACCCGTGTCGCCAACACGATGACAGTCAATCCGATCGCGGCTGCCTTGCTCGCGGCGCTGCTGGTCGGTGAACCGATCACGCCCAACCTGCTCGTCGGGCTCGTTGCGGTCTTCGCTGGTATCTTGATCGCCACGAGCGAAGCCAAGCCTAAAGCGCGATGAGATTGGGATGAATCGTCATCGCGCTTTAGGTTATTGTCTGAGCACGATCTTGCCGGAAAACCGCTACACACTTTTCAGGATCATGCTCTAGCTCCGCGGCGCCGTGACCGGCGGCGGGCCGCCTTCCGGCGCCTTCTTCGGCTTCAGCGTGCCGGCATAGAACGAGAGCAGCCACACCAGCACGACGGCGAGGAGATAGACGCCCCAGGCCTGCGGCGGTGTTGTCGCCCAGCGGAAGGCGCGTCGCAATGTGCCGGGCGTGCCGGTGTCATCGGTCATGGTCCGCTTGTGCGCGAAAGCCGCAGCGCGGTCAATCCGGCCGGTGCTCCGCGCGGATCAGGAACAGCGCCGCCAGCGCCGAGAGGCTGAGCGCGGACGAGACCATCAGCACCTTAGCTCCCATGACGTCGATGAGCAGGCCGAAGGCGAGCGGCGCCACGGCCTGCGCCATGCGCGCCGGCGCGCCGATGATGCCGAGGCGGTAGCCGAAATCCTTGGGGCCGAAGATCGAAAGCGGCAGCGTGCCGCGCGCAATCGTCAGGATGCCGTTGCCTGAGCCGTGGAACAGGGCGAAGGCGCTCGCCGCGGCGCCGCCGAAGATCGCCACGATCACGGCGCCGATCGGGTGGGTGAGGCAGGCGAGCCGCGTCGACCACAGCGGATGGAAGCGGCTGAGGAAGCCCGCTTCGAGAATGCGGGCGCCGACCTGCGCCGGGCCGATCAAGGCGCCAGCCGCAATCGCCTCGACGGGCGTCGCGCCGGTGGTCTCGAGGATGCGCGGAAAATGCGCGGCCATCGCGCCGGTCACGGTCCACACCGCGGCGAAGATGAAGGCGAGCAGGACCATGGTGCGGTCGAGCGGCACATGCGGCTTCGCCGCCGTTGCCGCGGCCTGCTTGGCGCCCCTGATCGCCGGCAGCATGAAGAAATTGAGGGGAAGGCCGATCAGGATGTTGGCCGCCGCCCAGGCAAAGCAGGTGTCGCGCCAGCCGATATGCGACAGGCCCCAGGCGGTGAGGGGCCAGCCGACGGTCGAGGCAAAGCCCGCCATCAGCGTGATGCCGGTGATGGAGCTGCGGGCCTCGGTGCCGTAGATGCGGCCAAGCGCGGCGAAGGCGGCATCATAGAGTCCCATCGCCATGCCGATGCCCAGCACGAGCCAGGCGATCGCCATCACTGCTACGGATTGCGAGAAGCCGAGCAGCACAAGGCCGGCGGCGATCGTCAGGTTCGAAGCCGACAACACCTGCCGTCCGCCGACGAGGTCGATCTGCCGCCCGATGCGCGGGCCGAGCATCGCGGAGATCACGAGCGAGGCAGAGAACGCGCCGAAGATCCAGTTGGAGGAGACGCCGAGGTCGCGTGCCATGGGATCGGCGAGCAGGGCCGGCAGGTAGTAGCTGGAGGCCCAGGCCAGGGTCTGCGTGGTGCCAAGCGCCAGGATGATCGGAAGCTGTCGCTGGCTCATATCCTCGCGTTTCTGGTTCGAGTCGGCGGCGATGTCATCAGTCGACATTTGCGGCCCGCACGAAGAGCGCGTCAACCGCGCCTGCGGCATATTCGACCTGCGGCGGATGGGAGCCTTGATTGTGCACGGTGCGCGCGCGGCTTCCGCCTTTCGCTCGTCACGAATGCACGCCATAATGGCGTATGCAATTGACCTCGCGCCTCGAGCTGATGAACTGGCTGACCGGCCAGGGGCTCACGGGCCTGCCCGAAAACGAACTGCTCCGCGGCTTCTGCGAGCGCTGCCGTGCCGAAGGGCTGGAACTCTCGCGCGGGCTCGTCGTCATCGACACGCTGCATCCGATCTACGAGGGCCGAGGCTTCCGCTGGAGCGACCGGCCGAGCAACGAGAGCGACGTGTTCGAATACGGCTCGACGGCGGAAGGCGACGCGGCCAAGAGCTGGCGCCGCTCGGTGTTCTTTCACATGCTCGAGCACGGCCACGACGAGATGGTGCTCGATCTGGCCGATGCACCGTCGCTCGATTTCTCGCAGATCGGCGAGCTCGCCGAAAAGGGCCACCGGCACTATCTCGCCTTCGTGCACCGCTTCGGCGAGACCGGCGCGCTCGGCCTGATGGATTGCCTCTACTCCTGCTGGACGACGCGCCGCACGGAAGGCTTCAGTGAAGCCGAGCTTGCCGCGCTGCGCGATCTCGTGCCGGTGCTGGGGCTCGCGATCAAGTCGGCGCAGCAGGTCGACATCGTGCGCACGCTCGGGCGCGTCTATCTCGGCCGCGATGCCTCTGAACAGGTCCTGCGCGGGCGTATCTCGCGCGGCGTCACCGAGCGCATCAACGCCGTGCTCTGGTATTCGGATTTGCGCGGCTCGACCGGGATCAGCGAGAGCATCGGTCCGGACGAAATCATCCCCTTCCTCAACGACTATGCGCAGGCCGTGATCGATGCGATCCACGACGCCGGCGGCGACGTCTTGAAGCTGATCGGCGACGGAGTGCTCGCGATGTTCACCGGCGAGGACATGGCGACGGCGCGCCGTGCGGCGCTGCGCGCCGAGCACCTGTTCCGCAAGAACGCCGTGGCATTGAACAAACGGCGGGCGGCCGACGGTCGTCCGACCACGTCGGCCTATATCGGCCTGCATGTCGGTGAGGTCTTTTACGGCAATATCGGCAGCGAGGACCGGTTGGACTTCACAGTGGTGGGGCCGACCGTCAACGAAGTCAGCCGCATCGCCTCGATGAGCCGCTCGGTCGACCGCGAACTGCTGGCATCGGCGGAGTTTTACAAGGGCCTGGATACGGCCGGTCGCCGCTATCTCGTCTCCACCGGCCGCTACGCGCTCCGCGGCATTGGCCGCGCGCAGGATCTCTACACGCTCGATCCGGATATCGACGCGAGCGAACCGGTGACGGGAAGTTACGAGCGGTACCTGGCGGGTTAACTTCGGCGTCGTCCCGGCGAAGGGGACCCATACCGCGTGATCTATCGATGGCGGACTGTATCGGTCCCAACGAAGGCAACGCAACCACTGGCCTCCGCCAAACTTCTCCCTTGGGGTTATGGGTCCCTGTGTCTTCGCCGGGGCGACGTCGGAGGTTGTTGCCCAATCGCGATGTAGCTAACACCGCGCCGCTGCGCCGTCCTCCACCATCTTCGGCTGCCGATCCAATGCAACCGCAGGCGAAAGCCAAATTACCAGCGCCTGCACGGCGAACACCGCCGCCGCGAGATAGAGGCACGCCTCCGCGCTCCAGAGGCCGCCGACGACCGCGCCCAGTGCCGAGCCGAGCGGGCGGGCGCCGTAGCTCATGATGTTGATGGCGGAGACACGGCCGAGCAGGCGCTGCGGCGTCACGGACTGGCGCAAGGTCGTGGTCGAGATCACCCAGAGGATCGGTCCGACCCCAAGCAGGAAGAAGCTCAAGCCCGCGAGCCAGGACGAGGGGACCAGCACCGTCAGCGCCATCACCACCGAGGCGACGAAGCCGGTGACCGGGCCGAGACCGATCACGGTGCCGAAGGCGATGCGGCGCATCACGCGGGTGGCAAGCAGCGCGCCGATCACCATGCCGACGCCGTACATCGCAAGCACGATGCCGACGCCGGTCGCCGAAAGGCCGAGATGCCGCACGGCGTAAGGAACGAACACGGCGAGCTGCAGGAACCAGCCGGTGTTGAAGATGAACTGGGTGACGAACACCGGCCGCAGCAGTGCGTGGTGAAACACGAAGCCCGCGCCCTCGCGGATGTCCTGGAACGGGTGGCGCCGTGGCGCGGGCGCGCGGGCGGGCTCGTAGAGGCCGGACAGCAGCACGACGGCGACGGCGGAAAGCAACGCGGCAAAGGCGAAGGCGGGGCTGGCGCCAAGCCAGCCGACCAGTGCGCCGCCGAGCGCAGGCCCGCTTGCAAAGGCGATGGTGCGCGCGAGCTCGATCCGGGCATTCGCCGCCGGCAGCAGATCCGAACTCACCAGCGAAGGCACCAGCGCCGGCGCCGCCACGCTGTAGACGACGGTGCCGCACACCGCGGCAAAGCCGAGCAGCGCCAACAGCGGCAGGTTGAGGGCGCCGAGCCAGAGCAGCAGCACGACGGCCGCGAGTGCCGCGGCCCGTAGTGCCTCGGCGCCCGCCATCAGCGAACGGCGGGAGATGCGGTCGGCGAGCAGGCCCGCCGGGATCGCGAACAGCACGAAGGGCAGCGTGAGGGCGGTCTGCAACAGGCCGGTCTCGCCTTCGGCGACGCCGAGCGTCAGCACGGCGACGATGGGCGCGGCCGCGAGCGCGATCTGCTCGGCCGACTGGGCGGCCAGGTTGGACCAGGCGAGGCGGTTGAAGGTGTCGGGAAGGCGAGGGGGCATTGACATGGCACAGGTCCTGCAAATCGATCTGGTGCCAGTATCCGCCTCAGGGGACGGCCAAACCCACCCGCTTCCCGACAGGACCGGGCATGGCGACCCCGGGGATGGGCGCGGCCGCCCCCGGGGACGGAACCGGTGCGGCTAGATGCAGTTGCAAATGAGTTGCAATAAGGATTGAGTTCGGTATTCTGCCAGCATGGATGCCCGATCACCCGATCTGATCCCCGACGCCGCCCGCTGGCGCACTGATGCGCCTGCCACCAAGAGCCTGGCCGAGGTGAACGGCACGGTCGCGATCCCCGCCGCCGCGGCGTGGTGGCGCCGGCTGCTCGCCTTTGTCGGCCCGGGCTACCTCGTCTCGGTCGGCTACATGGACCCCGGCAACTGGGCGACCGACCTCGCCGGCGGGTCGAAGTTCGGCTACACGCTGCTCTCCGTCATCCTGCTCTCGAACCTGATGGCGATCCTGCTGCAGTCGCTCGCAGCAAGGCTCGGCATCGTCACCGACCGCGATCTCGCGCAGGCCTGCCGCGCGACCTATTCGCCCGCGGTGAACTTCTTGCTGTGGCTGGCCTGCGAAGCGGCGATCATCGCCTGCGATCTCGCCGAGGTCATCGGCACCGCGATCGCGCTCAAGCTGTTGTTCGGCATTCCCCTGATCGGCGGCGCGCTGCTCGCCGCGCTCGACGCCTTCCTGCTGCTGCTCCTGATGAACCGTGGCTTCCGTTTCCTCGAAGCCTTCGTCATCGCGCTGCTCGCCGTGATCGCGATCTGCTTCGCCATCCAGATCGGGGCCGCTGCTCCGCCGGTTGCGGAGGTGCTGCGAGGATTTGCACCGAGGACCGAGATCTTCACCAACCCCGAGATGCTGTACATCGCGATCGGCATCATCGGCGCGACCGTGATGCCGCATAACCTCTATCTGCACTCTTCGATCGTGCAGACGCGCGCCTATGAGCGCAACGATGCAGGCCGGCGCGAGGCGATCAAATGGGCGACGACGGACTCGACCGTTGCGCTGATGCTGGCGCTGTTCATCAATGCCGCGATCCTGGTGGTGGCGGCCGCGACCTTTTATAAGAGCGGCCACTCCGACGTTGCCGACATCGCCCAGGCGTTCGAGCTGCTGTCGCCGCTGCTTGGCCTTGGCATCGCCTCGACGCTGTTCGCGGTGGCGCTGCTCGCCTCGGGTCTGAACTCGACGGTGACGGCGACGCTGGCCGGCCAGATCGTGATGGAAGGCTTTCTCGACCTGCGCCTGCCGAGCTGGGCGCGCCGCCTGCTTACGCGCGGCATCGCCATCGTTCCGGTGATCGTGGTCACGGCGATCTATGGCGAGCGTGGTACGACCGATCTCCTGGTGTTCAGCCAGGTCGTGCTGTCGATGCAGCTCCCCTTCGCCGTTATCCCGTTGGTGCGCTTCGTCTCCGACCGCCGCAAGATGGGCCAGTTCGCGATTCCGACGCCAGTTGCCGCGATCGCATGGATCGTCGCGGGCGTCATCGTGATTTTGAACCTGAAGCTGCTGGTGGATACGTTGCTTGGGTAGATAGCTCACATCGCGATTGCCGCACGCGGTTGCCTAGAGAAATGGATTGGTGACGCGAAGTCCTTCCTTGACGACCAGTCCATTCTGGAAATCTTCGGACAGCAACGTGTCGCAACCCGCATCGAGTGCTGAGGCCGCAATCATTGCATCGCAGATAGGCATTCCGTAGCGCTCGGCTAAGCGGAGACCCATATCGTGGACCTCTACAGTGACCGGATTCACGGTAAGTAGGCCGCGCAATAGAGCCAAAAAAGCGTACGTGTCGTTCCATGGCAACCGCAGCTTCCGGCGCGACACATTGGCAAGCTCGTTCAACACCTGAACGCTGACGGTGCCGCCGTGCGATAGTGCGTGTTCGACACGGTCAGCCCTCGTGGCATCTCTCGAAAGGAGGTACACGAGGACATTTGTGTCGAAGAAATTACCTGGCATTCGCCTCGTCCCTGTCGAATTTGAAATCGGCTGGGAGACGATCGCGGAAGGTGCGAAGGCGCCTCAATAGTTCATTACGATCGGGCTTGCGCGAGACCCCGAATTGCCGGGTTCCGGCGACGTGAATTTCAATCTCGTCACCCTCTTTCAGCTCGAGTGCATCGACGACAGCTGCGGGAAGGCGAACCGCAAGACTGTTTCCCCATTTGGCGACCAACATGAGCATTTTCCTTTGGATATACGGTCCGAAAATGTATATCCAATCTGCGCGCTGTCAAGCGTAGCACTGCTATGGGGTGCTCCCGACGGCCCGTCCATTAAGGCTTCGGGCGAACCGACCGTGACTTGGACTGCACGCGGCGTCGCGGCTCGTATGGGCTGAACGGATTCACGTCGAGATCGACAACCTTCACGCATTGCTGGCGCTCGCGATGGCTTGAGCCCTCATGCCACTCTCCAATGCGGAGTTCGACATTGCTCATCTCGGCCAGCTTGAAGCACTTCCATTCGCCCTCGGGCGGCAGGCCTTTGCTGGAGCCGCCAGCGAACTGAAAGGCGAGCGTGTATTCCTGGCCATTGGTATGGCCCAATATTGCGGGACAAATGGCGCGCGGGTGACCTTGGTAGAAACAGAGCACTTGCTGCCGCTCGATGATTGCCCGTGCGATCAATTCATAGGTGCTCGACAAGGAAATCTCCTTAGCCGCTCCTATCTCTCAGTTGGCAATTCGACCGACCGGCGCGCCAGTCAATCCTGCGGCTCAGACGCAGCGTCGCCTTGCGCGTCGACGCGCAGCCAGCCCGAAGGCGCGAGGCGCTGCTGCGGCAGGAAGCGGGCCTTGTAGTCCATCTTCTTCGAGCCTTCGATCCAGTAGCCGAGATAGACGTAAGGCAGACCCTGGCGTCGGGCGCGTGCGATGTGGTCGAGGATCATGAAGGTGCCGAGCGAGCGGCTGACCTGGCTGGGCTCGAAGAAGGAATAGACCATCGACAGCCCGTCGCTGAGCACGTCGGTAAGCGCGACCGCGAGCAGCTCTTCGCCGCGGCCGGTGATGCCGCTGTCGGGGCCGCGCCGGCGGTATTCGATGATGCGGGTCTCGACATGGCTGTCCTCGACCATCATGGCGTAGTCTAGCACCGTCATGTCGGCCATGCCGCCATGACGGTGGCGCGCGTCGAGATAGGCACGGAATACCGAATATTGTTCGGAGGTCGGCACCGCGCTGCGCTGCTCGCCGATGATGTCGGCGTTGCGCGCCAGCACTTTGCGGAAATTACGGGAGGGGCGGAACTCGTTGGCGATCACCCGGACCGAGACGCAGGCGCGGCACTGGTCGCACGCAGGCCGGTAGGCGATCGACTGGCTGCGGCGGAACNCCCGCCATGGGTGAGGAGGTCATTGAGGTCCCCGGCGCGATCCCCGACGAGGTGCGTGAACACCTTGCGCTCGTGCCGGCCCGGCAGATAAGGGCAAGGGGAGGGCGCCGTGAGGTAAAACTGGGGGGTGTCGCGCGAGTGCTGGGTCAAGGTACGTCGTGGGCCTCCAAAGTGTGCATTAGCATCGCGCTACGGAGGCCCCCGGTCAATCGATTAGCTCAATAGGTCCGCGATGCTTGCGGTACAGCTGCGCGCTCCGAGTTATTGATCACGATCGTTCCGAGCACGAAGTCGTGCAGCAGGCGCCGGCGGCCGTTGAACAGGCCGACCAGGACCACGAAGGGCGACAGGAACGAGACCGACACCCAGAACAGCACGGCGTGCGTGGCGCCAAGCACGAAATAGCCGGGCGCGCCGTACCAGGTGCGCAATTCGAGATCCATCACCCGCATGCCGATCGTCGCGGACGACGGACCGCCGATGCAGGCGCCGTAATAGACGATGGCCCAGATCACAGATGCGGGCCAGGCCAACCAGAACAGCGCCCAGCCGAGGCCGAGCGTGACCACGCCAAATACGGCGATGAAGAGGTAGCCGAGGATCACCGGCACCGAGATCACGATGAGGTCGATCAGGAAGGCGAACACCCGCCGCGTCGCTACGCCGCGGAACAGTTCCGGATGCAGATAGGGATCATAGGCATGCGGCGGAACGCCGCCGTCATTGCGCCAGGCGCCCGAATTACCCGAGTCAGAATACGACATCGTTCGTCCTCTCAAGGGAAAACTCCCGTGGCAGGACATGGGAACAGGCCGTCCTCGTGCCAAGGGCGCGCTGGCGCAAACAAGCGGAAATATTCCGGCGATTCCGCGGCGCCGCGGGCTGGAGCGCGTTGCAATCGCAACAAACTCGACGTCGTCCTGGCGAAAGCCAGGACCCAACCCCAGGGAGGAGTTTGGCGAAGATCAGGAGTTGATCCCTTCACCGGTACCAAGACCGCACGTCATGGAGAGATTCCGCGGGCCTGGCGTTCGCCAGGACGACGCCGGGGAGGTTGGGCGACCATTAAAGCGGGCCTCGTAGGGTGGACAAAGGCGCGTCAGCGCCGTGCCCACCATCGATTGCCGTTATGCGCGCAGAGTTGGTGGGCACGCGTCGCTTTGCCCACCCTGCAATTACTGCGCCCGCAGCTTCTCCGCGGCCTTCGGCGCGAAGTAGCTCAGCACGCCGTCGGCGCCGGCGCGCTTGAAGGCCAAAAGGCTCTCCATCATCGCACGATCGCCGTCGAGCCAGCCGTTGTTTGCGGCAGCCGCGATCATCGCGTATTCGCCGGAGACCTGATAGGCGAAGGTCGGCATCGCAAACGTGTCCTTTACGCGGCGCACCACGTCGAGATAGGGCATGCCGGGCTTCACCATCACCATGTCGGCGCCTTCGGCGATGTCGAGCTCGACCTCGCGCAGTGCTTCATCGGTGTTGGCGCTGTCCATCTGGTAGGTGCGCTTGTCGCCGGTCAGCGTCTTCGCCGAGCCGATGGCGTCGCGGAACGGGCCGTAGAAGGCGGAGGCGTATTTCGCGGCATAGGCCATGATCTGCACGTCGAGCAGGCCTGCGCGGTCCAGCCCCTCGCGGATCGCGGCGACGCGTCCGTCCATCATGTCGGAGGGCGCGATGATGTCGCAGCCGGCCTCGGCCTGCACCAGTGCTTGACGCACCAGCACCGCGACCGTCTCGTCGTTCAGGATCTTGCCGTCGGCGATCAGGCCGTCATGGCCGTGGCTGGTGAAGGGATCGAGCGCGACGTCGCAGAGAATGCCGAGATCGGGAAATTCCTTCTTGATCGCGCGCACCGCCTGGCAGACCAGATTGTTCGGGTTGGTGGCTTCCGATCCCTCTTCGTCGCGCAAGGACGGATCGGTGTAGGGAAACAGCGCGATGCAGGGGATGGTGAGCTTCATGGCGCGGTCGGCCTCGCGCACGGCCTGGTCGACGCTGAGGCGGTCGACGCCCGGCATCGAGGCAATCGCCTCGCGCTTGTTGCTGCCGTCGATCAGGAACAGCGGCCAGATCAGGTCGTCGGTGGTGAGCACGTTCTCGCGCACCATGCGCCGGGCCCATTCGGCCTTGCGGTTGCGGCGCGGGCGGACGGTCAGATCGAGGGCGGGGGAGGCGACTGCGCCAGGGCGCGCGACCTCGCGCAATTCGATCGGACGTCCGTATTTGATCGCCATTACTCTTCCTCCGGCAGGAATTATTCTTATACCAGCTTGCGTGGTTCCCGTCACCGCGGCTTGACCTGCCGCAAGTTGATGGCAGCCGATTGATTTTGCGGGGCAAAGCAGCCAGAAGGGGGCCATGTCCGAGATATCAACCCGCGATGCCGCCCGCGACAGCGCCCGGGACAATACCAGAGACAATGCCCGGGATAAGGCAATGTCGGTGGCGGCGATCTCGTCGGAGCGCTCCGAGTCCGACGAGAACGTCTGGACGCGCCGGCTTGTGCTGTTTCTGCGCGTGATGGCGCTGCTCTCGATCCTCAAGGGCCTCTACCACTGGGCGCAGGTCACAGGCTTCGTCGGCGGTGAGGACGAGGCGTTCGAGAACCAGTCGATGGCCTGGCAGGCGGCGACCGTCTACTTCGCCGTGATCGAGCTCGTCGCCGCTGTCGGCCTCTGGTTAGCTACGCCCTGGGGCGCGGTGGTGTGGCTGACGACCGTAGTGTCGATGGCGGTGATCGAGCTGATGTTTCCCGGAATCTACGGCGGCAGCCTGATCGTGGTCGGCGTGGAGGTCTTCATGCTCGCCGCCTATCTCGCGCTCGCCTGGATGGCCGCGCGCGAGCGGCCGCCGTAGCGACTGCAACTGGCATCCGCACACACTCTCGTGCCGCGGACGCAGCGCAGCACGCAGTGGTGCGCTGCAGAGCCGGGCCTATCTCTCCGCGATGTCGTTTGTGGCACCTGCGTCCGGGCTCGGCGTGGCAGCGCTTCGGAGCTTGCGAGGTGTCCGTGACACGTGAGGATCATCGCGTGTTCGTGGTTGATCGTTGGTTGCCTAAAATTTGCGGTAAGTTTTCATTGACCAGCCCGTTCCGCCACAGCCGTTACGCGCTCGTTTCGAAACAGGGCAGGGCTGTACTGGAATGCGACAGAACCGGCGGACGGAGGGTGAACAAGACCTTGCGACGGTCAACAGACGGTTGCAAAAAGTCCTTGCTGCACAGGCTTAATCCGCAATTCACTGTCTTAAATTCATGATCTCTTTATTCTCTTATTTAAGCTGATCTTCAAACGGCCCCCTTAAGTTGCACCTATCAGGCGGGACAAAAGTTTCGTCGAATAAGTGTCGATAAAAACGACAACAGGGGAAGTGTCATGATGAAAGCCGTCGCAACTGCGGCAGATACCGCAGAGCGCGTCGCCGGCCAACAGGGCTCGGTGCAGTCGCTCTATCTGGAAGCATTGACTCTGGTGGAGCGGCTGCATCGTCGTCTCCTCGACGTGATCAAGGACGAGTTCGATCGCCGTGGCCGCGCCGACATCAACTCGGTGCAGGCGCTCTTGCTCTACAACATCGGCGACAAGGAGCTGACCGCGGGCGAGCTGCGCACGCGCGGCTACTATCTCGGCTCCAACGTCTCCTACAATCTGAAGAAGCTGGTCGAGCTCGGCTTCCTCGATCATCAGCGCTCGCGCGTTGATCGCCGCTCGGTGCGCATCCGCCTGACCCCGCAGGGCCAGGAAGTCCGCCGCATCGTCGATGCGCTCTACCAGAAGCACGTCAAGACGGTGGAGCAGGTCGGCGGCATCTCGGGCGAGGAGTTCTCCACGCTCAACAAGTCGCTGCACCGCCTCGAGCGGTTCTGGACCGACCAGATCCTGTATCGGCTCTGAGTTCTTTCAGAGGGATCAAGGCCAAGCCGGCCCACAGTAAGACCGGCAAGCCTCCCGAACGTGCCTAACTTCCCCAATCGCGCCGGCCCGGCTCTGCCCGGACCGGTGCGTTTTGTCTTTTTGCAGTCGCGAAAAAAGCTCGCCACCCGACGGAACGAGTTCCCCGCTCGGTGCTTATCTCTTCCGGATCGGAGGATGACGATGCTGGTCGAGCGCGGACTGGGCGTGATGAATGTGGAACTCGTGAGCGAGGCCTACGCCATCGCCGCGAACTACCTTCGCCGCTCCGGCGCGATGCCCGACACGCTCGTCACCAACGAACGCCTGCTCGCGATCATCATCAAGCTGCTCCAGCACGGCGAATTCAACAAGATCAGGCTGGCCAACAAGGCCATCGCCAGGTTCGAGGACCAGTCCGAGGCCAAAGCGTTTGCCTGATCAAGACTCCCAAAATCCGGAAGAACCAGAGGGTGCCATGGAAGCTGCCATCGATCGCATCATGAAGACCTATGACCTGCTCGCCAACCGCACCACGGCGGCCAGCGAGGAGGCGAGGGCGAAGGTGACGATTTACCTCAACACGTTGATGGAAGCCGGCGAAAAGGACACCCACAGGTTGACCGTCTGCGGCCTCACCTATTTGCATCAGCTCGACGGCAGTATCGATCCCGTGAAGGCGGGGTATACCGGGCTGTAGGGCAGGGTCGGCGCCCCCGTGCGGGGCTAAATGGTCCGAAGCGGCCCTTCCTGGATGGTTGGCGCGCCCGCAATTCTCTGAGGGCCGCCGGCGTTCCAAAATCCCGCAATCCCCACCATATCTTGCATAAATATCGCCCCGGACCCGCAAATGCTTGGCCGGGGACGGGCGATGTGGTAGATCGCGCTCGCCGCTTCCGATCGCCACACCAGACCCGCCCGTAGCCCGCCAAACGGCTGCGGCGGTGGAGATATTCGCAAGATGACTTCCGCCAAAACCGCCTCTGCGCCCGATTCGTTTTTCACCGCCTCGCTCGAGCAGGCCGACCCGGAAATCGCCGCCGCCATCAAGGGCGAGCTCGGCCGGCAGCGCCATGAGGTCGAGCTGATCGCCTCCGAGAACATCGTCAGCCGTGCCGTGCTGGAAGCGCAGGGTTCGGTGATGACCAACAAATACGCGGAGGGCTATCCGGGCGCGCGCTACTATGGCGGTTGTGAATGGGTTGACGTCGCCGAGAACCTCGCGATCGATCGCGCGAAAAAACTGTTCGGGGCGAACTTCGCCAACGTGCAGCCGAACTCCGGCAGCCAGATGAACCAGGCAGTGTTTCTGGCGCTGATGCAGCCCGGCGACACCTTCATGGGCCTCGATCTCGCGGCCGGCGGCCATCTCACCCACGGCTCGCCCGTCAACATGAGCGGCAAGTGGTTCAAGGCCGCGCACTACACCGTGCGCCGCGAGGACCAGGTCATCGACATGGATGCGGTGGCCAAGCAGGCCGAGCAGATCAAGCCGAAGCTGATCATCGCCGGCGGCTCGGCCTATTCGCGCGCCTGGGACTTCAAGCGCTTCCGCGAGATCGCGGATAGCGTCGGCGCGTATCTGCTGGTCGACATGGCGCACTTCGCCGGCCTCGTCGCCGGCGGCGTGCACGCTTCGCCCGTGCCGTATGCTCACGTCACAACGACCACGACGCACAAGTCGCTGCGCGGTCCGCGCGGCGGCCTGATGCTGTGGAACGACGAGACGCTGACCAAGAAGCTCAACTCGGCGATCTTCCCGGGCCTCCAGGGCGGCCCGCTGATGCATGTGATCGCGGCGAAGGCGGTCGCCTTCGGCGAGGCGTTGCGTCCGGACTTCAAGGTCTACGCCAAGAACGTCGTCGAGAACGCCAAGGCGCTGGCCGAGACGCTGAAGAGCCACGGGCTCGATATTGTCTCCGGCGGCACCGACAACCATCTGATGCTCGTCGACCTCAGGCCGAAGGGCCTGAAGGGCAACGTCTCGGAGAAGGCGCTGGTCCGCGCGGCCATCACCTGCAACAAGAACGGCATTCCCTTCGATCCCGAGACGCCCTTCGTGACTTCGGGCCTGCGTCTGGGCACGCCGGCTGCGACCACCCGCGGCTTCGGCGTCGCCGAATTCCAGCAGGTCGGCGGCATGATCGCCGAGGTTTTGAACGCGATCGCGCAGTCCTCCGACGGCAAGGCGCCGCTGGTGGAAGCCGCGATCAAGGAACGGGTCAAGGCGCTCACCGATCGGTTCCCGATCTATCAGTAAGGCTGGGCCAAGAGGATGCGCTGTCCGAACTGCAACAGTCTCGATACGCAGGTAAAGGACTCGCGTCCGACCGAGGACTCTTCCGTGATCCGCAGGCGGCGCGTATGCGTCGCCTGCAATTTCCGCTTCACGACCTTCGAGCGCGTGCAACTGCGCGAGCTCACCGTGATCAAGCGGAATGGCCGCCGCGTGCCGTTCGACCGCGACAAGCTGATGCGCTCGGTGCAGATATCGCTGCGCAAGCGGCAGGTCGAGCCGGAGCGGGTCGAGAAGATGGTCTCCACCATCGTGCGCGAGCTCGAGACCGGCGGCGAGGCCGAAATCTCCTCCGAGGTGATCGGCGAGACCGTGATGGAGCATCTGCGCACGCTCGACGACGTCGCCTATGTGCGCTTCGCCTCGGTCTATCGCAATTTCCGCGAGGCCAAGGATTTCGCCGACGTGCTCGGCGAGCTCTCCGGTGAGGAGGAAGCGCGGCTCGCCGCGATCCGCAAATGATCTTCCGCATCCTGGAAGATCAGTTCGCGCAGAAGGCGCGCGAGTCCAAGGACGCCGATCGACGCTTCATGCAGCTTGCGCTTTCGCTCGGCCGGCGCGGGCAGGGGCGCACTTGGCCGAACCCGGCCGTCGGCGCCGTCATCGTCAGGGATGGCGTCATCGTCGGCCGCGGCTGGACGCAGCCCGGCGGGCGGCCGCATGCGGAGCCCGAGGCCCTTCGCCGCGCAGGCGAGGCGGCGCGCGGCGCCACGCTCTACGTCACGCTCGAGCCGTGCTCGCATTTCGGCAAGTCACCGCCCTGCGCGGACGCGGTGATCGCGGCCGGCATCAAGCGGGTGGTGGCGGCGATCGAGGATCCCAATCCTGAAGTCGCGGGCCAGGGTCATGCGCGGTTGCGTGCGGCCGGCATCGCTGTGGACGTGGGCCTGTGCGCGGCGGAGGCCGCGTTCGACCACGCGGGACATTTCCGCCGTATCCGTGACAAGCGTCCGCATGTGATCCTGAAGCTCGCGGTCTCGCCCGACGGCAAGATCGGTGCGGCCGGCGGCAAGCCGGTGGTGATCACGGGACAGGCGGCGCGTAACCGCGTGCATCTGCTCCGCGCGCAGAGCGACGCCATCCTGGTCGGCATCGGCACGGTGCTGGCGGATGATCCGCTGCTCACCTGCCGCCTGCCGGGCATGGCCGCGCGCTCGCCGGTGCGCGTGGTGCTCGATCAGAGCCTGCGGATTCCGGCATCGAGCCAGCTCGTCCTTACCGCGCGCGAGACGGCGCTCTGGGTGGTCGGCTCGGAGCTTGCGGAAGCCGCCGCGGCGACACGCCTCGGTGCGGGCGGGGCGCAGATCATCCGCGTGCCGCCCGGCAACGCGACGGGGCTCGATCTGCCGGCCGTGCTGCAAACGTTGGCGGAGAAGGGGATCACACGGCTGATGGTCGAGGGCGGCAGCCGGGTTGCGGCTTCGTTCGTCGCGGCCGATCTCGTCGACGAGGTCTGGCTGTTCCGCGGAGCGGAAGATATTGGCGAGGCCGGCGTCGATGCGCTCGATGCATTGCCCCTGTCGAAAATCACGCAGTCGCAGGTGTTTCGCGTTCATGCTAGCGAGACATTCGACAAGGATACTCTCACCATCTACGAGCGCGCATAGAATGTTCACCGGCATTGTCACCGATATCGGCGAGATCGTCAGCCTGACGCCGACCGCACAGGGGCAGCTGCATCGCCTGCGCATCGCCTGCCGCTACGATCGCGCGACCATCGCCGACGGTGCCTCGATCGCCTGCAACGGCGTCTGCCTGACGGTAGTCGCTTCCGGCGTCGAGGGCGATAAAACCTGGTTCGATGTCGACGCCGCCGCCGAGACGCTGGCGCTGACCACGGCGAAGCACTGGAAGGTCGGCACAAGGCTCAACCTCGAGCGCGCGCTGAAGATCGGCGACGAACTTGGCGGCCACATCGTCGCCGGCCATGCCGACGGGATCGCGACCATCGTCAGCCGCGAGGACCTGCCCGACATGGCGCGGTTCGAGCTTAGCACCACGCGTGAGCTGGCGCGGTTCATTGCCACCAAGGGCTCGATCACGCTCGACGGCGTATCGCTGACGATCAATACGGTGGCCGACGTGACCTTTTCGGTGCTGATCATCCCGCACACCCTGACCGTCACGACCATTGGCGGCTGGAAGGCGGGAGCCGAGGTGAATATCGAGGTCGACCTGATGGCCCGCTATGCGGCGCGGCTGACGGAAATGAAGTGATGGTGACTAAAGATCGTCATGCGCGGGCTTGACCCGCGCATCCATCCTCTTAAGAGGTCTTGACCCGATGGATTGCCGGGTCGAGCCCGGCAGTGACAAAGCAGGTTTATGATGGCAGACGCGCGTCGCGCACCCCTGAAGGACCAGACCGACATTTCCGGCGCGCGCGCGCTGATCGTCGAGGCGCGGTTCTATGACGATCTCCAGGATGCGCTCTTGGAAGGCGCGGTTGCCGAGCTGAAGGCGGCGGGCGTGACCCATGACGTGATCACGGTTCCCGGCGCGCTGGAGATCCCTGCAGCCGTGGCAATCGCCGTCGACGCCGCGGCAGCCAACGGCAAGCCGTATGACGCGGCGATCGCGCTCGGCTGCGTCATCCGCGGCGACACCATCCATTTCGAGATCGTCTCGCAAGAGTCCTCCCGCGCGCTGATGGACCTCGCGGTTTCGCGAAAGCTGCCGCTCGGCAATGGCATCCTCACCGTCAACACCGAGGCGCAGGCGTGGGCGCGGGCGCGCGCAAGCGAACTGAACAAGGGCGGCGATGCCGCGCGGGCCGCACTGGCCATGCTGCGCATCAAACGTCGCCTGGCGCGGGCCTGACACATGGCTGACAACGGCAAAAAGCAGGCCGGCGGGCTGGAGAAGAAGGCGAACCGGCGCGGTGCCGCGCGGCTCGCAGCCGTCCAGGCGCTGTACCAGATGGACATTGCGGGCGCCGGCATCAACGACATCTTCGCCGAGTTCGAAAGCCACTGGCTCGGCAACGAGGTCGAGGGCGACAAGTACCTGCCGGCCGAAGCGGCGTTCTTCCGCGACGTCGTCTCGGGCGTCGTGCGCGACCAGAAGAAGCTCGATCCCCTGATCGACGAGGCACTGTCGAAGGGCTGGCCGCTCAAGCGCATCGAGGCGATTTTGCGCGCGGTGCTGCGGGCGGGGGCCTACGAGCTCCAGCATCGCAAGGACGTGCCGGGGCGCGTCGTGGTCTCCGAATATGTCGACGTCGCCAATGCCTTCGTCGATCGCGAGGAGACCGGCATGGTGAACGCGGTGCTCGACCAGATCGGCCGCCAGTTTCGCGGTGACGAGTTCGGGCGGGGGTAGTTATACATTCCGCTGTCATCACCCGCGAGAGCGGGTGATCCAGCACGCCGCGGCAGCGGTAGTTGACATCAGGCGTCTCGGCGTACTGGATCACCCGGTCAAGCCGGGCGACGACACCGGTGGTTGGGGCTGACATCGATGACGACCTCGCACAATCCCTCCGGCGAAGACTCCCTCATCGCGCGCTATTTCAAGCCGCTGGCGACTGATCCCGGCGCGTTCGGCCTGGTCGATGACGCCGCCATCCTGCGGTCGTCCGGCGAGGACATCGTCGTCACCACCGACGCCGTGGTCGAGGGCGTGCATTATCTTGCCGATGATCCGCCTGGCGCCATCGCGCGCAAGGCGCTGCGGGTGAACCTGTCCGATCTTGCCGCCAAGGGCGCGGTGCCGGCCGGCTTCGTGCTGACGCTGGCGCTGCGCAGCAAGGAGGATGCCTGGCTGAGGCCGTTCGCGGATGCGCTTGGCGAGGATGCGAGGAGCTTTGCATGCCCGCTGCTCGGCGGCGACACGGTGTCGACGCCGGGGCCGCAGATGATCTCGATCACCGCCTTCGGTCGTGTTCCGCAGGGACGGATGGTCGGGCGCACCGGCGCTCGGCCGGGCGACCGCATCCTGGTGACGGGGACGATCGGCGACGCCGTGCTCGGCCTCGACGTTCTCAAGGGCGGGGCGGCCGCCAAGGCGCTGGCCTCCAATCCGCGCGCCCGGGAGATGCTGGTCTCGCGCTATCGCGTGCCGCAGCCGCGCAATGCGCTGGCGCAGGCCGTCCGCGACCATGCGACCTCGGCGATGGATGTCTCCGACGGGCTTGCCGGCGATCTGACAAAGCTCTGCGCGGCATCGGGCGTCTCCGCGACGATCGATGTCGCGAGTGTGCCGCTGTCCGCGGCGGCAGCAGGCCTGGTTGCGCGCAACGCCGTTGGCGTCGCGACGCTGCTTGCCGGGGGCGACGACTACGAGGTCCTGTGCACCGTTCCGGCCACGCACAGCGACGCGTTGCTTGCGGCGGGGCGGGCGGTGGGCCTTGCGGTCACGGCCATCGGAACGATCGTCGAAGGCTCCGGGCGGCCGCGTTTCCTTGACGGCCAGGGCAAGGAACTTGCGCTGAAGCGGCTGTCCTACAGCCACTTCTGAATTCGAGCCCGCCTCGGCAAGCCCCCGGCAAGTGGTGCTCGCATTGCAAGCCCGGCCGGGGCTGCACGATCCACGACAATCTGCCGAGCGAGTGCGCGGTGTTCAATTGTCTCTCGAGAACCGAGTCGGCGATGTCCATGCAATGGAAGCCCGATCAGTCGAAGATGGTGCTCACCGTGCATCCCCAGACCAACAACATCCACCTCGTGGTTGATCCCGGCCTGCCGTCGGCCTGGAGCCGGCAGCCTTATCACGGCCAGTTGCGCCTGTTGTCGAAGAACAACATGCCGAAAGGCCATCTTGTGGTGGTGTTCGTCAATGAGCTGGCGACGCTCGTCCTGCCCGGCCAGGATGTGCAGCTCGGTGCCCTCACACGCGAGGAGGTCGTTTCGGTGACGCAGGAGGCCGGACCCAATGGCGGCGTCTACGAGATCAAGATCTTGACCCGACGCACAACAGCCGACGGGCGGACCTTGGAAATGGCGTCAACGTCCCGTCATCCCGTAAGGCCCGCGGCCTGAGGCGGTGGCAGGAGGACTGGCCCTCGTCGGTATGTCGAAGAGCCGCTTGCGGGCATTTCCGCGAAGCGGGCGTCTAGGCCCTAAATACCCGCCGAGATCGACGTTTTCCGCCGCTTCCGGCGTTGCACCATCAATTTGATTTTGGCAAGCTTGCGACCGATTAGGGCCATCCCTTCGAGCAAGGGGCGGCCCTGTTCAACATAAAGGCGCCGCACTGCACGACGGAAAAACAAAGGCGCCGGGGGTACATCAAGGATCTGAGGCAAAAAATCACATGACAGCATTATGGTTGATAGTGCTCTGCGGAGTGCTTTCCGTCGTCTACGCGATCTGGGCGACGTCTTCGGTGTTGGGTGCGGATGCGGGGTCACCGCGCATGCAGGAGATCGCGGGAGCGGTGCGCGAAGGCGCACAGGCCTACCTGCGGCGTCAGTACAGCACGATCGGCCTGGTCGGCATCGTCATCTTCCTGCTGCTTGCCTATTTCCTCGGGGTCTATGTCGCGATCGGTTTCGCCATCGGCGCCATCCTGTCGGGGGCGGCCGGCTTCATCGGCATGAACGTCTCGGTCCGCGCCAATGTGCGCACCGCACAAGCCGCCACGACCTCGCTGGCGGGCGGCCTCGAGCTCGCCTTCAAGGCGGGCGCGATCACCGGCCTTCTGGTGGCCGGCCTCGCGCTCTTGGGCGTGACGCTTTACTTCGGCTTCCTGACCTATTCGCTGAAGCTGGCGCCGGACAGCCGCACCGTCGTGGACGCCATGGTGGCGCTCGGCTTCGGCGCCTCGCTGATCTCGATCTTCGCCCGTCTCGGCGGCGGCATCTTCACCAAGGGTGCGGACGTCGGCGGCGACCTCGTCGGCAAGGTCGAGGCCGGCATCCCGGAGGATGATCCACGCAACCCGGCGACCATCGCCGATAACGTCGGCGATAACGTCGGCGACTGCGCCGGCATGGCCGCTGACCTGTTCGAGACCTATGCGGTGACCGCGGTCGCCACCATGGTGCTGGCGGCGATCTTCTTCGCCAAGACGCCGATCCTCGCCAACATGATGACGCTGCCGCTCGCGATCGGCGGCATCTGCATCATCACCTCGATCATCGGCACCTTCTTCGTGAAGCTCGGGCCGAGCCAGTCGATCATGGGCGCGCTCTATAAGGGCCTGATCGCAACCGGTATCCTGTCGCTGATCGGCATCGCCGGCGTGATCTACTACCTGATCGGCTTCGGTAAGCTCGACGGCGTCGACTATACCGGCGCGGCGCTGTTCGAATGCGGCGTGGTCGGCCTCGTCGTCACCGCGCTGATCATCTGGATCACCGAGTACTACACCGGCACCGACTATCGTCCGGTGAAGTCGATCGCCCAGGCCTCGGTGACCGGCCACGGCACCAACGTGATCCAGGGCCTCGCCGTCTCGATGGAGGCGACCGCGCTACCCGCGCTCGTCATCATCGCCGGCATCCTCGTCACCTACAGCCTTGCCGGCCTGTTCGGCATCGCGATCGCGACTGCGACCATGCTGGCGCTGGCCGGCATGATCGTCGCGCTCGACGCCTTCGGCCCCGTCACAGACAACGCTGGCGGCATCGCCGAGATGGCGGGTCTGCCGAAAGAAGTCCGCAAGTCGACCGACGCGCTCGACGCGGTCGGCAACACCACCAAGGCGGTGACCAAGGGCTACGCGATCGGCTCCGCCGGTCTCGGCGCTCTGGTGCTGTTCGCGGCCTACAACCAGGACCTCAAGTTCTTCGTCGCGGGGTCCGCGCAGCAGCATACCTACTTCGCCGGCGTCAATCCGGACTTCTCGCTCAACAACCCCTACGTAGTGGTGGGCCTGCTGTTCGGTGGCCTCCTGCCGTACCTGTTCGGCGCGATGGGCATGACCGCGGTGGGACGCGCGGCCGGCGCGATCGTCGAGGAGGTCCGTCGCCAGTTCCGCGAGAAGCCCGGCATCATGCAGGGCACCGACAAGCCGGACTACGGCAAGGCGGTCGACCTGCTGACCAAGGCGGCGATCAAGGAGATGATCATCCCGTCGCTGCTGCCGGTGCTGTCGCCGATCGTCGTCTACTTCGTGATCTACGCGATCGCGGGCGGCGGTGCGGCCGGCAAGTCGGCGGCGTTCTCGGCGGTGGGCGCGATGCTGCTCGGCGTGATCGTGACGGGCCTGTTCGTCGCGATCTCCATGACCTCGGGCGGCGGCGCCTGGGACAACGCCAAGAAGTACATCGAGGACGGCCATTTTGGTGGCAAGGGCTCTGACGCCCACAAGTCCGCCGTCACCGGCGACACCGTCGGCGATCCCTACAAGGACACGGCCGGCCCCGCGGTGAACCCGATGATCAAGATCACCAACATCGTGGCGCTGCTGCTGCTCGCGATCCTCGCGCACTGAGCGGCGAGAGCGGTGCAAGACAAAACCCCGCGGCGTGAGCCGCGGGGTTTTTGTTTGGCGCAATGACGGAGGTGGGCCAGCGCTCGCCTTGATGACTACTGCACATCCATCTGCAGGCCTTCCTTCTGGATGATGCCGGCGAACTTCTTCGTCTCGGCGTCGACGAAGTCGGCAAACTGCTGCGGGGTGCCGTAATCGGCGCGCGCGCCCATGGCGGCGATCTGCTTCTTGATGTCGTCGCGTTCCAGCATGGCCTTGACCTGGAGGTTGAGCGCGTCGAGCACGGGGGCGGGGGCGCCCTTGGGCAGGAATACCGAGAACCAGGACGACACGTCGAAATTGGCGAGCTCCGCCGCGCTGTCGCGCATGGTCGGCAGGTTCGGCGCGAGGTCGCTGCGCTCGGTCGTGGTCACGCAGAGGCCGTTGAGCGTGCCGTTCTGCACCTGCGGCAGGCTCGGATAGAGATTGTCGAACAGGATCTGGATGTCGCCAGCGAGCGCGGCCTGGAGCGCTGGCCCTGCGCCGCGGAACGGGATGTGCGTCATCTTCAGCCCCGTGAGCTGGAGGAACCAGGCGCCGGTGAGGTGCGGGCTCTGGCCGACGCCGGAAGAAGCGTAGCTGAGCTTGTCCGGATTGGCCTTGAGGAAGGCGATCAGCTCGGGGATCGATTTGATACCGGTCTTCGGATGCGCCGAGACGATGTTCGGGATCCGGATCATGTTGGAGACCGGCTGAAGCTGGTCCGGCTTGTAGGTGAGGTTCTTGAAGATGCTGTAGGCGATCGCGTTCGGACCGGGATTGCCGATCAGGATGGTGTGGCCGTCCGGCTTGGCGCGGACCACCTCGGCGGTGCCGATCGTGCCGCCGCCGCCGGAGCGGTTCTCCACGACGGCCGACTGGCCCCAGGCGGTTTGCAGGTGAGCGGCCAGCAGCCGGCCCATGACGTCGGTCGAGCCGCCGGCCGCGGCCGGCACGATGATGCGGACGTTCTCGGTCGGCTTCCAGTCCGCAAGGCTCGATCGCGGCAGGATGGCTGCGGCCGACAGGCCGGCAGCACCGGCGAGCACGCGACGACGGGACAACAACTTTTGGGGCACGAATCCACTCCCTGCTTCTTGTTTTGCAGGGAGCGTAGGGAACCCGGCGCGCAACGGCAAGTCGCAACGGGCGGCACGACGCCGCAGGCCAAAATCTAGGCCCGAGATCTCAGTTGAAGCTGAGCAGCTTGAAGATCGGCGTGAGGTAGCTCATCTCCTGGCCCGACGTCGGCGTGGTGCGGCTGATGAAGTCGAAGATCTTGCCGTCCTGCAGGCCGTAATTCGCAAGCCGGCGCACGCGCCGGTTCTTGTCGAAGTAGACCGCGATCACGCGCTGGTCGACGACCCTCTGGTTCATGAAGGCGACCATGCGCTCCGAGCGCTGGGAGATATAGTAGAACACCTCACCGTCGAGGGTGGCGACCGTCGAGGGCGTCCCCATCACGATCAGCACCTGGTCCTGGCTGGCGCCGATCGGAATCTGCTCGAGCGCGCCGGGCGGCAGGATATAGCCCTTCTGGAATTGCTCACCGGTGCAGCCCGAAAGCGCCGCGCCGACGAGGGCCGCGGCCGCGAACAGGCGAAGCGCGCGCCAGCGCGTGTGAAAGCCGCGCGGCTTACTTGCGCGCAGGCGGGTCTGGTTCGTTATCGTCATTGCGGAACTGATTCCGTCCCCTTGCGTCGCGCGAGGCGCTGAAGTACCGGGCGGAGGCTGCAATTGCAACACACGCGCGCCCGCTTGCGGAACCCACAATGGTTTGGCCGTTCAATCACTTCAGGAAACCCCAGCGAGCCCCGCGCGGCACCATTGAAGCCATCTATGGCATGATCGTGACGCAGGCGCGAGAACCCATATTTTACCGGGAGTTGGGCGTGCCCGACACGGTTAACGGCCGATTCGACCTGCTGCTGCTGCATTTATGTCTGTTGCTGCGGCGTCTGCGGGCCGCCCAGGGCGGCGCCGAGCTGTCGCAGGCCCTGTTCGACCGCTTCTGCGAGGATATGGACGACAATCTGCGCGAGATGGGCGTCGGCGACCAGACTGTCCCGAAGCGGATGCGTGCCTTCGGCGAGGCTTTTTATGGCCGCGCCCAGGCCTATGACCAGGCGATCGATGGAGGCGGCGAGGCGCTGGCATCAGCGATCTGCAAGAATATCTTGAATGGCACCGGGATGGATCAGGCGCGCCAGCTCGCGGTTTACGCCCAGGCAACAGAGGTTGATCTCAGCCGGACCGACGAGGGCGCGCTGTTGCGGGCGTCCTTCGGCTTTCCACCACCGCTTCGGGAGGATGTAACGCAATGAGCCGACCGAACGCCGGATCCGGGCCCGACCCCTGGCGCGGGCCCGTCATCGTCGCGCAAATTCCCGACACCGGCCTCTACCGCGAGCTGGAGGCCTCAGCCGCAGAGCGGCGCGCCATGGCCGATCTCGCAGGCCTGCGCGACATCCTGTCGGCCCAGGCCGATTTCGACCTGACACCGAAGAGCGGCGGCCGGGTCCACGTCACGGGGCATGTCCGCGCGAGGATCGGCCAGACCTGCGTGGTGACGCTCGACCCGATCGAGAACGAGATCGATGAGGATATCGACCTGATGTTCGCGCCCGAGGCCGAGGCGCGGCGGCTGGCCGACCTGATCGAGGAGGGGCAGGACAGCGAGGAGCCCCCGGAGGTTGCCGATCCACCGGAGGCGATCATCAATGGGATCATCGACCTCGGCCGGCTCGCCACTGACGCGCTGTTCCTGGCGATCGATCCCTATCCGCGCAAACCGGGCGCGGTGTTCGAGGCCGATGTCACCGCTCCCGATCCGGAGGACCATCCGTTCGCGGCTCTGAAAGCGCTTCAGGAGGGGAAAAAAGGGCAATAGGGACGCCTGCCGGGCCGCACAGCCTTGCCATCCGGCGTGAGGCGATTGTAGGGACGGTTTGAGATGTCGGTTTATCTAGCTGATCTTTCTATTGTTTCTTTGGGTTTCTGAGTTCGCGGCCGGGTCGTCCGGGATACAAAAGACTGGGGGCAAGAGGTTGTTTCAGGATGACAAAACGCTATTGTCGCGGCCCGGTCCGGGTGCGGCGTGGCGCTTGACCGATCGCCATCTTCGTGGCGAACCCATTTCGCTGCCCCGCTAGCTCAAGACCGCACGAGACCAGGGTTCCAGGACGTTTATGCCAAGCAAGGTTCGTATTGCGCTTGACGCCATGGGGGGCGATGTCGGTGCCCCTGTGGTCATTCCAGGCGCTGCCATCTCGCTCGGCAGGCATCGCGAGACCGAGTTCCTGCTGTTCGGGGACCGCGCCAAGATCGAGCCCGAGCTCGACAGGCATCCTGAGCTCAAGGCCGCCTCCCGAATCATTCACACCGACGTCGCTGTCAGCATGGAGGACAAGCCGAGCCAGGCGCTGCGGCGCGGCCGCAAGACCTCCTCGATGTGGCTCGCCATAGACGCGGTCAAGAAGGGTGAGGCGGATGTCGCGATTTCCGCGGGCAATACCGGTGCGCTGATGGCGATGTCGCGCTTCAACCTGCGCACGCTGCCGGGCATCGACCGTCCGGCGCTTGCCGCGATATGGCCGACCATGCGCGGTGATTCCGTCGTGCTCGATCTCGGCGCCAGCATCGGTGGCGATGCGCGGCATCTGGTGGCGCTCGCGGTGATGGGCGCCTCCATGGCGAGCGTGCTGTTCGACAAGCCGCGCCCCACGGTCGGCCTGCTCAATATCGGGGTCGAGGAGATCAAGGGGCACGAGGAGATCCGCGAGGCCGGCGAGATGCTGCGCGCGATGAACCTGCCGCAGCTCGACTATATCGGCTTCGTCGAGGGCGACGGCATCGGCAAGGGACTGGCCGACGTGATCGTCACCGAGGGCTACAGCGGCAATATCGCGCTCAAGGCCACCGAGGGAACCGCGCGCCAGATTTCGGAATATCTCCGCAACGAGATGCGGCGAAGCTGGATGAACAAGCTCGGCTATCTCTTTGCCCGCAGCGCCTTCCGGACCCTGCGCGACAAGATGGATCCGAACAAATCCAACGGCGGCGTGTTCCTTGGATTGAAAGGCGTGGTGGTCAAGAGCCATGGTGGAACCAACGCCGAAGGCTTTGCCTATGCAATCGATGTTGGCTATGAGATGGTCAAATTCGATCTCCTGAACAAGATCAATCAGATGCTTAACCGCGACGGGGGTGCGCTGGTGTCAGTGCCAACCGAGCCGGAGGATGTTTCGTGACTCAAATTCGTTCGGTCGTGCTGGGCTGCGGCGCGTATCTGCCGGAGCAGGTCGTGACCAATGCGCAATTGGCCGCGCGCATCGACACGTCCGACGAGTGGATCGTGCAGCGCACCGGCATTCGCGAGCGGCACATTGCAGCCGACGGCGAATTCACCTCGCATCTCGCGATCAGGGCGGCGCAGGCCGCGCTCACTGACGCCGGCGTGGACGCGCAATCGATCGAGCTGATCGTGCTGGCGACCTCGACGCCGGACAACACCTTCCCGGCGACCGCGGTTGCCGTGCAGCACGGACTCGGCATCAACCATGGCGCCGCCTTCGACCTGCAGGCGGTCTGCTCCGGCTTCGTGTTCGCGCTCGCCACCGCAGACAACTTCCTGCGCACCGGCGCCTACAAGCGCGCGCTGGTGATCGGGGCGGAGACCTTCTCGCGCATCCTCGACTGGAACGACCGCGGCACCTGCGTTCTGTTCGGCGACGGCGCCGGCGCGGTCGTGCTGGAGGCGCAGGAGCAGCCGGGCAAGGCTGCGACCGACCGCGGCGTCCTGACCACGCATCTGCGCTCGGACGGCCGGCACAAGGCAAAGCTCTTCGTCGACGGCGGTCCGTCCTCGACCCAGACAGTGGGTCATCTGCGCATGGAGGGCCGCGAGGTCTTCAAGCATGCGGTCGGTATGATCACCGACGTGATCGTCGATGCCTTCGAGGCCACCGGGCTCAATGCCGATGACATCAACTGGTTCGTGCCTCACCAGGCCAACAAGCGAATCATCGACGCTTCCGCGCACAAGCTTCATATCGCACCGCAGAAAGTGGTGCTGACGGTCGACCGTCACGGCAACACCTCCGCTGCGTCCATCCCGCTGGCGCTGTCGGTGGCGCGGAAGGACGGCCGCATCAAGCGCGGCGATCTGGTTCTGCTGGAAGCGATGGGTGGCGGCTTCACCTGGGGTTCTGCGCTCGTGCGCTGGTAGCCACACTCAATAAAATTTTGCCCGAATCATCTCCGATTATCGATGCGTCTGCATTGATGAGCGGTGTTGACCGGCGTATCGTAACCTCATAATTTTAGACAACAATTGTTCGCCGTGATCGGGGCAGGGCGATGACCGAGACTAGCAAAACCGTAACGCGTGTTGATCTCTGCGAGGCCGTCTATCAGAAGGTCGGCCTGTCGCGCACGGAGTCGTCTGCGTTCGTGGAACTCGTGCTGAAGGAGATCACCGACTGCCTGGAGCGGGGCGAGACGGTGAAGCTGTCCTCGTTCGGTTCCTTCATGGTGCGTAAGAAGGGCCAGCGTATCGGCCGTAATCCGAAGACCGGCACCGAAGTGCCGATCTCGCCGCGCCGGGTGATGGTGTTCAAGCCGTCCGCGATCCTGAAGCAGCGGATCAACTCCCAGCACCACGGCAATGGCGATGCCACGAAGGCTCAACCGGAGGCTTAATCGCCAGCTCGGAGGATTTTGCATTTGGACAAGGCGCCGGATGCGTTCCGCACCATCAGCGAAGTAGCCCAGGAACTCGACATTCCGCAGCACGTGCTGCGTTTCTGGGAGACGCGCTTCTCGCAGATCAAGCCGATGAAGCGCAGCGGTGGCCGCCGCTATTACCGCCCCGACGACGTCGACCTGCTCAAGGGCATCCGCCGGCTCCTGTACGGGGAGGGCTACACCATCCGCGGGGTGCAGCGGATACTCAAAGAGCATGGCGTCAAGTCGGTGCAGGGGCTGGCCGACAGCTCGGCCGCGGTGTCGTTCGGGGCGATCGAGGACGCCATCGGCCAGAGCCTGATGGAGCCCGAGGACGAGGCGCCGATTCGGGGCGTCGCCGACACCGACGATGACGACTACCAGGGCGAGGAGGAGGAAGGCATCGACTTCCGCTTCGCGGAGATCGACGACGAGGAGATCCTCACCACCTTCCGCAAGGGCGGCACCGAGCGGGCCGGCCACAGCGCCGCCGACCGGGAGCGCCTGGAGCGGGTGCTCAGCGACCTCGTCGCCTGCCGGGAATTGCTCGACCAGGCGCTGAAGGACGGCTGAGGACGGTCCGCCGTCCTTGCCGCCATGCCGGCGGGCTGTTCCGGGGCCATGGGGCGGACAGCAAAATGGCACGGCTCGCCTTGCGCAAAGCGGCGATCCTAGCTAATGGAACGACATTCGGAGCGTGGCGCAGCCCGGTTAGCGCACTAGTCTGGGAGACTAGGGGTCGGAGGTTCAAATCCTCTCGCTCCGACCAAATTCATCAATAAAATCAAAGATATTTTTGGGCGGTTGGTTTGCAGCCAACCGCCTGTTTGCATTTAGTTTGCAATTTTGTTCGGCGACCGTTCTTCCTCCGCGGCCGATTCATCGCTCTGGCAGCCACGTCTTGGCGGTCCCGACAACTCTGAACTCTGCTCTTTCTGACCCCGTTCGGAAGAGTGCAGCGAAAAAGACGACGCAAAAACTAAAGCCACCGCGCGAAAAGAACCGGCTAATCTCAACAAATTTGCCGTGAGGAGAAAGGGCGTGGATCATACCGCGCCCTTTGTTTTTGCCGCGAATCGCTGCGTCTTTTCCTATCTAAGCGGCGCACTCGATTCGATTAGCTGGTCAAGTCGCACCCGATAGCGTCTAGAGACGGCCCACATTGCATCATGCCGCTCAGTTGGGTCAGCTCCCGGCCCAATGACGCAGCTCCGAAGGCATATATCGCGCTGCTCGATGAATGTGTTGCGGTGCTTCGATGTACCGTTGTCCAATTTGACTTTTACGATTGGAACAATCTGGTCATCTCGCACCACGAAATCGGTTCGATCTTGCAACGGTGACAGTGGATGCGAATGTAGCCGCCATTCGCGCTCTTCTGAAAAGGACGGGTGCTTGATGATCGCTGACTTCTCAGCAATCCTCTTCATTGCGGGCGCGAACAGAATGTCTATTTTCTCGCGATCCTCGTCCGGATCGAGGTCTGGATCATATTTGCTGACCAAATCCTGAATGACGGGCAGAAGTATATCCCGCTGCTCCTCATATTTGTACTTGACCGGCTGGAGCAAAAAGTGCTGCGTCGCCGCGACCGTCTGAAGACTCTTGAGCGAAAAGCCTAGGGCATACCCAAACTTGCCGGTATAGCCGCGCCATTGGCTCAGCAAATCTTCCGCTTCCGAAAAGCAGGCCGCATAAACCTTTGCATGCTGGTAACGGGCAAGCTGCTCGGTCAACTCGCTGAGAAAGTTGTTTCGGAAGCTATCGGCGCTCTTTCGCAATTCGCTATAGGCGATGCTCTTAGCGAGGCTATGAGCGTATTTCCCTTCAACTCGATCATTCATATGGCTGGCAAGCGTGCACCACATCTCACCGCTCTGCAGGATACCAAGCGCCCCAGCCGCCCTAGTGTAGTGGAAGATAATGGGTTCTCCCGCATTAGCGGTTGAGCTTGAGAAAAACTGATTGTTCTCGCCATATGGCAGTTCAATAACCGTCCTGACCACGGCCCCTCGCATTTCATGATTCTCTAGACGCTATATCACCGGGCTCAATCATCCGGGATTGGTTTGCAGCGAAAGTAAAAAGCGGAATGAATTTCGCTTCGGTACGATCCACAGGTAGCTCGGCTAGACGGCTTGGTTTCCATCGGTGTTGATTGGGAGTGCTGCTCCTGTCCCTGCGCGCTTGCCCGCTGCCCGCCGGGCCGGGCGTTTGTTCCAGTACGCTCTGCGCACCTCTTGGAAGGATGGCATACCGAGGTAAATCTGCTGTGTCGCATCTGCAAAACTTGAGAGTGTGCGGGTATGCTCAAACGCTTCAAACTTGGCGTGGATGCCTCCCAATTTCTTCCACGTATAGCCGACGCTCAAGTCCATCATCAATTCGTGAGCCGTGAGGAGAAGGACAGGATTTGTCGGCTGCCCATAATCATTTACTCGCCGGCCCCAATTAACGAAGCTCCTCAGTACTGCTTTTTCGGCGCTGGTGAAGTGGTCGCGCAATACGGCGAGCACGATAACGGCGTCCGGTAACTTGCTCGCAACCATTTTGAGCTTCGCAAGTTCGCTTGCAGTGATGAGTTCGCCCTTACCGAGCGATTTAGCTTCACCGAGTACCAATTGGGGAGGGCGATGCGTGTCGTGCATCCGCTCATCTCCATACCAAGCAAGAAAGTCGACTTCTCGCTCAACTCCATCGAAGCCAAGGTTCATGGCCGTCGAGTAAGTCATGCGGTCCGATGACGTTCGATGCCGACTCAAAGTTCTTAGTGCCAGAAGGGCACTGTACGATCCTCTGCCGAAGTCGGGCACCGAGAATGGGCCCACCACGCGATAGGTCCAGTTGCGATTTTGTTCTCGCAAGTCGGCCTGCGGAAATTCATAAGGCTTAAGGCACCGCTCGCACATGACTTGATAGTCGATCGTCGACAAAGTGTTCCAGTTTGTGGCCCTGCAGTGGGGGCAATCAGTTTCCAAGCCGAGCCGAATTACGTTCCGCTCAGTAAACTGCGCTAGTACTGATTGGCGCCGCGCCCATGGTTCTCGTCGCCGAGCGGCTAAGTCCATCCAGTCCTTTAGTGTTGCCGTCCTGAGCCCAAAGTTCTCCTCAATGGTTTCATCCGCATTGCGCTTGCGCCGAAGCCCACCAGCCATTTTATTTAGGAGCTTTAGCGTGTCGAGGTCGGCAAGCAAACCTATGCCGTGGAGTCCACCTAGGTGCTCTAACATTTGCTTCGCAATGTGCCCCGGCTCGGAGAGGGTCGCCCTGATGCCAAGTCGGTCTAAAGAGCCGATCACGGCCTGCTCCGAGGTCAGAAGCGAAACGAACTGGCTGGCATCGGTGTAGCGCTGGGGGTACACCCAACCTTCGCCCCCAACTGCAATCTGTTCGCCCCCAAGCCCTAGGCTCGGCCATTTGCGGTCGAAAGTATTGAACGGCAAGACTTGCGCAATTCTATCTTGCCCAAAGGTAGACACTCGAAGTGTATTGACCCAACGGCAATCACTTCGTGCAAATTGGCTAGCGAACTCTGGCTGCACCACCTCGAAGGTGGTCCTTAACTTCGACCCGTCATCTGTCACAGCTAAAGTGACCTGCCGTTTCTTTGCCGCAACTTTCATCCGCCCGTCGCGGAGCACGAGGTCATCTCGTTGCTCCGTCCACACAGAGTTACGCCAGTGTTTGACGATTAATGCGCCCTCCGGAAGTCCACTGGGTAGCTTGTTGATCAGAGCTTCCGCGTCCGACTTCTCTATTGACCTGCCAAATTCAATAGTAGCGTTGTGCATTACCCCGTTTGGATTTCCAATGACGGGACGGTGCTCGGACTTGAGCAGTTCACATATATCCGCCGCCAGCACTTCAAACCATTCAACAGGGACGGGGATGACGGGGTGAGGTTCGATTCTAAGATTCCAAAGGTCGATCAAGTCGGTTGCGCGCGCCGCATCAAAAACGAACAAAACTAAATCGTGATGCCAGTACCGAGTTGTCTCCACACCATGCCCTGTTACACGCAATGGCACAGCCGCGCCGTTGAGGAATGTACGTCTCCAGGCGTCGGGAGTAGCCTCTATAACGGTAGGCTTCAAAACGTCGGCATAGGCAGCCTGTATGTAGTTTAGATCAGTAGCGGTAGGGAAAACCCCAAATACAGCCTCAGCTAGCGCATTGCCACGCTGTGGTTTGACTAGAATGCTCTCCTGCTTCTCACGAAGTACGAACTTCTGCTCCGTTCGATAGATGTGAGTGAGAACATCGTGAATGTTGAGCCCAAACGCAGGTTCAGAGTAGGTCTGGCCGCCCTCCGGTTTGAACAGCTCGGCTAAGGTGATCACTTGCGTGTGGAGGCCGTGCTCTTGTCGAAGAGCGAAGAGACCTGCCTTTTCGAGCAATCCTGCCGTCGCTTCGACATACACGTCCGGTTCAAAAAACTTGACGTAACCTTTCGCGATTGCTGATCCTTTGGAGCGCTCGTAAGGCGATTTCCATTCCGGCGGCGGACGGTCGAAAACCGGAATGATCGGATTGAACAGACCTCCCCACAGGCACGTGCACATCCGCATGATCTTGCGAACGGAGGTAAGGTCGGTTGGATGGACAAGAAAACCTATCCGAGTGGGTCGGAGCTGAATTTCTGCTGATAGATCGGGCATATACAGGCAATTTCGGACGGACGCAGGGAATCATCCCGCGATAGTTGCACGCAAGGCGGGCGTTGACTGCGAGTTTCACTGGCTTTCCGCAATATTCACATAGATCTGAGCGGAGACGGATGCCGAGCGAGCAGTGATGCTACGCATCCTGGGAATCCAACTCCGGCCGAAGCGACCTACCCCCTGGGGCCGTTTGTGGTTGTCGGAGAAGCGGGCCAGGTCGTCCGGCAGCATAGCTCCGCAGTTCACGAAATCTCCCCTGGCTAGACTTTTTGTTCTCGGTATGTTCTATTCCTTGTCCTTGGAGGTGCCTCATGGACATCGAGAAACAGCGTGAAGTGATCCGGCTCTGGAATCAGCTCAGGAAGGTCGAGGGCCCGGCGGCGGAAGAGCTCCGCATCCAGATACTCGAGTGCTTTGCGGAGCGCGGCAAGACGAAGCGAGCAGCTTGAGCAACTCGGCCGGGGAATCGGCGGTTACCGCAGATACCCCACGACCATCCGCGTCGTCTCATCAACGAGGGTCCTGACCATCTTGTCCGACAGCGTGTCGGCCTGGTTCAGGACCGCGTTGTGCGCGACCGCCTCGATCGCGCTGACGCAGGCGAAGGCCGCGAGCTCCGGATCGATCTTGCGCAGCTCGCTGCGGCTCTCGAGATAGGCACGGACGAGCGATAGGATCTCGCGGTTGAAGGCCTCGACATCCTTGAGCTGTCCCGTCCGCGGGATCTGCTCGGCGAGGACGGGATGCAGCTTCGGGTCGATCCGATGCGCTTCGATCGCGACGGCAACGAGCCTGCGCACCGCCTTCTCGATCGGCAACTCGATCGTTTCCGCGAGCGCGGCGCGGACAACCCGCATGATCTCCTGATTGTGACGATCGATCACGGCGGCGACCAGCGCCTCCTTGCTCGGAAAATACTGGTAGAGCGAGCCGACGCTCACGCCCGCCAGCTCGGCGATCCGGTTGGTGCTGGCCTTCTCAAAACCTTCCCGGACCAGAATGCGAGCGGTTGCCTCGATCAGCGCGTCGACGGTCGCGCGTGATCGGTTTTGCGAGGCATTTTTCCGGGGGTTCGTGAGCGGCTTGCGCGCCATGTCCTGCGGTCCGAATGCGAGTATGCGGGACCTGCCAAGGTCACGGTGGTCGGCAATTCCGCCGGCGCGGGACTGGCGCTGGCGGCGTGCCAGTGGCTGCGCGATCGCGGACATCGCCAGCCGAATGCGATGGTGCTGATCTCGCCGGCCGCCGATGCGTCGATCAGTCGCCCGGAGCAGGTGGCGATTGCGGCGCGCGATCCCATCCAGGACATTCCGGGGATCATCGAGGCAGCGCGCCTCTATGCCGGCGAGCTCGATGTCGGCCATCCCTTCGTCAGCCCGCTGAACGGCGGCTTCCGTTCGCTCGCGCCGATGATCATCTCCTCCGGAACGCGCGATCTGCTCTATCCCGACAGCGTGGACATCGCCGCAAGGGCGAAGGCGGTAGGGGTACCGGCGGAGCTGCACCTGTTGCGTGACCAGCCGCACAATTATGCGCTGATGCCGACGCCCGAAGGCCGACAGGCGCGCAAGATCATTCTGCGCGCGGTGGCCTAGCGGCCGGCGCGACCGTCGTCAGGCGAGAAGCGGTTTTTTGGATAATGTGTGATGTGACGGCGTCGAAACCAGCGCGCTGGCGGCGGGGTGGGGCCGTCTCTGCCTGTCGCCTTGAAGTCCTCTTGAAGTCCCCCTGAAGTCCCCTTGGGGCGTTTCCTCTACGACCCGGATTCTTGCGGGCCTGCTTTACGCGTGGCCCTTGATCTCGTAGTGGCCGGGCACGCATTTGTAGCGCTCGATGCGCCAGTTGACGTGATAGATCGGATGCTCGCCCATCCATTTCGCAAGGCCTACCTGTGCGCCGACCGCGCACTGCATCATCGAAATCTCGGGCGTCATGTTGCTATCGGTCACGATTTCCTCGACGCAGCTGCCTGAGGCAGCCCCGCCAAGTCGGCAGAGTACGGCTACGACGGTCACAAACATGCATGTCACCTCTCTGGTTGTTTCAGTCCACCAGGAAGATGCAAGCGGAGTGCCACAGCCTGCGCCTGCGATGACAGGGCGGCCATGCAGACTTGAGCCAGCGTCCAGCCCCATTTGACGATTCGGACTGTAAAAAAATGCCTCTCAACCCGAAGCCGGACAAATACGGGGAACCAACAGGGATGAATGATCGTGCGGGCAGTGTCGCGGCGGCGTCTCTTCCTGGGTACCCTGACGGCGACTAGGCTCGGTGCTTGCGGGCCCAAAAGAGTGGGGGCGCCACGAATGATCAGGAAACGCGAGGGCCGAACATGAAGGTACGTCCGACCGGCGTGATCCCGCCGATGACAACGCCGTTCCGAAAAGACGGCGAGATCGACTACAAGCTCGTCGCGCCCCAGGTCGACTGGATGATCGGCGCCGGCGCGCATGGCGTCGCCGCCGGCGGCTCGACCGGCGAGGGGCATACGCTCGATCACGAGGAATATCGCGAGCTGATGGCCACGACGGTGGAGGCGGTGAGGGGGCGCATTCCCGTCATCGCCGGCATCATCGTGGACTCCACGCGCGATGCCATCCGTCGCGGCAAGCTGGTGCGCGACATGAACGTCGCGGCGCTCCAGGTGACACCGGTGCATTACCTCTTCAGGCCGGACGACGAGGCGATGGTCGCGCATTTCCGCGCGATGGCGGATGAGACCGGCATGCCCATCATCATCTACAACGTCGTGCCGTGGTCCTATCTGTCGCCGGCGCTGCTGACGCGGATCATGACCGAGGTGCCACTGGTCGTCGGCGTCAAGCAGAGCGCGGGCGACCTGAAACTGTTTGCCGACCTCATGATGATGGCGCCGGATAAGCTGATCTACAGCGCGGTCGATGCGCTGATGTATCCCTCCTACACGCTCGGCGCCCATGGCTCGATCGCCGCGATCCTGACCGCAGCTCCCCATGCCTCGGTCGCGCTTTGGGACGCGGTGAAGGCGGGCGATCATCCGCGCGCGCTCGAGCTGCACAAGAAGTTGCTGACGCTGCGGAATGCGATCATCGCCGACAATCTGCCGGCCTGCACGCGCTATGCGCAGACGCTCCAGGGCTTGCCAAGAACCTGGCCGCGCGCGCCGATGCCGGAAGCCTCGCCCGCGCAGCAGGCCGCGATCCGCAAGGCGATCGACGGCCTCGGCGTGTCCATTGCAGGCCGTGTCGCCGCGGCGGAATAATCCGCGGCTCGAAATAACCAACGTCCTGGCGCAGCGCCGATCCGCTTTTACCTGCGGATGCGGCGCTGCTACATTTTGCAGATGGTCCGCACGGCTCGTGCAGGCGAACGAGGACGAAGAAACACACCGACAAGGGAGGGACAGACGTCCCATGAAGGATTTTGCAGGAAAGATCGCCGTCATCACCGGGGGTGGGACGGGAATGGGGCGCGAGCTCGCGCGCCAGCTCGTTGCCGAGGGCTGCAACGTCGCGATGTGCGACGTCTCCGAAGCGGCGATGGCCGAGACCAAACGGCTCTGCGAGGTCGAGAAGCTGCCGCAGGGCTTGCGCGTCACCACGCACGTCGCCGACGTTTCGATCGAGGATCATCTCAAGCGCTTTCGCGACGAGCTCGCGGAGCAGCAGACGACGGACAAGATCCATCTCCTGTTCAACAATGCCGGCATCGGCGGCGGCGGCAGCCTGTTCACCAACACGCGCGAGCAGTGGGAGCGCACCTTCAACATCTGCTGGGGCGGCGTCTATCTGGGGGTGCGCACTTTCCTGCCGATGCTGGTCAAGGCGGACGAGGCGCATATCATCAACACCGCGAGCGTCAACGGCTTCTGGGCCTCGATCGGCATGAACCAGGCGCACACGGCCTACAGCTCGGCGAAGTTCGCGGTGAAGGGGTTTACCGAGGCGCTGATCAACGATCTCCGCCTGCACGCCCCGCACGTCAAATGCTCGGTGGTGATGCCGGGGCACATCGGCACCTCGATCGTCTCCAATTCGCGCAAGGTGCAGAGCGGCGACGGCTCCGATCGCCTCAACGCCGACGAGGTCGCCTTGACCCGCAAGCGTATGGTCGCGGCCGGCGTGCCAGATGCTGACAAAATGTCGGACGAGGACATCCAGGCGACGTTCGCCGAGCGCGCCCGCAGCTTTCTCGAGGACGCGCCGACCTCGGCAGCGCAGGCCGCGCGAATCATCCTCGACGGGGTAAAGGCCGAGAGGTGGCGCATCCTGGTCGGCGAGGACGCGAAGCGCCTCGACGAACGCGTTCGCGCTACGCCTGAACAAGCCTATGACCGCGCGTTCTACGAAAGCTTTACGCAGGAAGTCGGCTGGCGGCTGGGGTAAGTCGGCCTTGCGAGCTCGCCGCGTGCATAAGTATGATGTCCATCATTGCAAGAGGCGGCCGCAGTCTTATTCACCGTCTCTTGAACACGTTTCGCCTTCGTATGAAGAAACGGAATGTCACGCATGCGACATGATCCGTGCGTTCAAGCGATGGTGATCTCAAACGAGCTTCTATTGAACCGCGCCAGCTTGGTTGTCGAACTAAAATAGTTTAGTCAATCAATCGTAATGCCAGCGATGAAGCGCTCACGATGATTCCCGCATGCCTCTCCGACGACTGGACCCTTTGGCCGGAGAGGGAGGACCTTTCCGCCGAATTCACGCGGCTGCTCACCGCGGCGCAGGAGGGTGGGGCCACCATCGCCGAATGCCTGCTGATCGCGCGGCGACTGCGGCAGGGCGATGAACTGTCGTGGCATCGCGAGTGGAAGAAGCTCGCGCGGGTCAATCGGCAGCGGGCCGAGGCGGCGTTCACAGAGGGCCACAGGGCGAGCGCGCAACGCAACTGGCTGCGGGCGTTGAACTACTACAGCGCGGCGGCAATGCCGCTCGATCCGGCCGACGATCGTCGATGGGTGGCGGTGCTCGCGATGCAGGAATGCGCCCGCCGCTTCCTTGCGGCGCGCGATCCGGCCGGCGAGGTCGTTACGCTGCCCTGGGTGGATGGGCATTCGTTGCAGGGCTATTTCCTGCCGGCGCCGTCGGCGAAGGGGCCGACGCCCACCGTGATCTGCATCGGCGAGCCCGGCCATCGCAAGGAAGAATTCCTGTTCAAGCTTGCGCCGCATGCGCGCGAACGCGGATTGTCGCTGCTTGCGATCGATCTCTTCGGCGAGCAGCGCGACGACTATCTGGACGAGCTGCTGCGGCGCCGTGACCTGGAGAACTCGATCGCCAGCGTCATGGACTATCTTGGGACGCGCGGCGACGTCGATTTCGGCCGTGTCGCGATTGTCGCCGACGGCTGGGGCTCCTCCTTCGTGGCGCGCGCGGTTTTGCAGGAGCCGCGGCTTGCTGCAGCCGTCTGCGACGGCGGCCTCTGGGACCTTCACGAACGCGCGTTCATGGCCAGCCGCTTCGCGATGAGCGACGTCAGCATCGTTCCGGTGCCGCATTCGCCGCTGATGGCCAGCAACCTCGACTGTCCGGTGCTCATTACCATCGGCGACGAGGGCTGGTTGAAGCCGGCCCGGGCACGCCAGATCGTGCGGCAATCCCGGTCCGGGATGCAGGATATCATGCTGAAGGTGTTCTCCTCGGAAGAGACCGGCGCGGCTCAGGCCCATGCCGACAATCCGACGCTGGCCAACGAGTACATCTTCGATTGGCTCGAAGCGCGACTCGGGCTGGCCGGCCGGCGCATCTGAAGCGCCGGCTGCGACCTCAGAGGTCGTGGGAGATCCGGACGCAGGCCTTCTCGAGCCGCATCTTCAGCGTCGCGAGCCTGGCGGTGAATTCCGTCAGCTCCTGCTCGTCGAACTCCTGGAAGACGAATTCGCGGATCGTCTTGTATTGCTCGTTGAGGCTGGCGATGTGCTTCTGAGTCTTCTCCACCAGCGACAGCCGAACCACCCGGGCATCGGTCGGAGACGGCCGGCGGCGCAACAGACCCTTCTTTTCAAGGAGCTTGGACTGGGTGGTGACGAAGGATGGATCGACGTGGAGCAGTTTCGAGACCACGTTGACGGGGACGCCGTCATCCTTGTCCAGGTCGGAGATGGCCATCAGGATCAGCCATTGAGGTCCGCTGATGCCGAGTGTCCTCGCCCAGAACTGCCGCAGCTCCTCGAGGTACATGTTGATCGACGATATCTCCCAGGTGAAGCGCCTGATGATATCCAGATTTCCGATGGAGCGCAGGCGCGCTCCCTCCTTCCTCGTCGCGGACACAGCGTCACTCCCGTGAACTGATTCTTCTTGCCGGTGTCATCAGTCGCATACTTCACGCAAGTCTGCCCTGACGCAAGTGCAGAGCAAAGTAATTGTGTCACGGAAACTACAAACATGACCAGCTCAGAAGATCGACTCAGGCTGATGTGTTGCCCTGGGGACACAGATTTAGTGAAACCGCAAAGCTGATCTAATAAACTATTTTGATTAACGGAATGGCGCAGGCATATTTGACCTCGACGGTGGGGGGTTCTCAATCGTCCCGTTGCAGGCGGTTCGCTCAAGTCCCTCGCGTTCAAGCGGGTGTGTCCGAAGGCGCGAAGCGGCCGAGCGGTTTTAGAGGCGGGGATCTGGGGGGCCTGACGGTCCAGTCTCCGCAAAATGAGCAACTTGGAGGTTTAAATGAGAGTGGCGAAGAGCCTTTTGCTCGGCACTGCGGCGGGTCTTATCGCCGTCGGCGGAGCTCAGGCGGCTGATCTTCCGGTCAAGGCCAAGGCGGTCGAGTACGTGAAGGTCTGCTCGCTTTACGGCGCGGGCTTCTATTACATCCCGGGCAGCGACACCTGCATCAAGCTGGGCGGCTATCTGCGTGCGGAAGTCGCGCTCAACGCGGGCGGCAACTACAGCGCTCAGTACAACAACGTCTTCGCGGCGAACAACCGCCTGACGAACTACTACTCGATGCGCGCTCGTGAAGATCTCAACATCGACACGCGCACCGCGACCGAGTACGGCGTGGTCCGCACCTATTTCGATGCGGTCTTCACCTGGACGACCGGCAACTATGTCGGCGCCGGCAGCGGAACGGGCGCAACCCAGTACAGCGGCACGCTTGGTCTGAACGCCGCCGGCACCGGTTTGATCGGTTCGAGCAGCGGCGCCGTTAACGGCACCGACGGCAATCTCTCGGGTGGCGCGCTCGGCGTGTACTACGCCTTCATCCAGTTCGCCGGCTTCACGATGGGTAAGTCGGTGTCGCAGTTCGACGCGCCCTGGATCAACTATCCCGGCAACAACTTCGACCAGCTGGTCGGCGGCAGCGGCTCGACCAACGGCGTCAACCAGTTCACCTACACGTTCGATTTCGGCCAAGGCGTGACGGCGGCGATCTCGGCGCAGGACCAGACTCAGGTTTATCAGACCGCCATCTGGAACACCGCCGGCATGTCCACCACGGGCGTCCTCGGCGGCGCTTACGGCTCGAACAACCTCGGCGGCAGCACGTCTCCGGACATCGTCGGCATGGTCCGTGTCGACCAGGCCTGGGGCCTGTTCCAGGCGTCGGTCGCGGCGCACGACAACCACGTCGCCTACTATGGTGCGTCCGAGGCCACCGGTCATCCTGAAGACAAATGGGGCTGGGCCGTCCAGCTCGCTCTGTCGATCAAGAACATTCCGACCGGCGCTGGCGACGTGATCAACATCTCGGGCGTCTACACCGAGGGCGCGAGCCGCTACAACTTCCAGGAGCTGGCGGCGACCAGCTACTCGATGTTCGGCAGCTCGAGCAACGCGTATCAGAGCATCGGCTTCGCCGGCGTGTCGGACGCGGTGTTCGGTCCGGGCGGCAACCTCGAGCTGACCAAGACCTACGGCTTCCGCGGTGCTTACACCCACAACTGGAATCCGTACTGGAACACGGCGCTCTACGGTGCGTGGGCTGCTGTCAACTACAGCGGTACGGCGAAGAGCCTGATCTGCGGCAGCGCGGCGTTCGCCACGCTGACCGGCACTTGCAACCCGGACTTCAACATCGGCCAGGTGGGTGTCATCACCCGCTGGACGCCGGTGAAGGGTCTGACCTTCTCGGCTGACTTCACCTACAGCCACCTCGACCAGAAGTACTCGGGCGTGATCACGACGCCGGCGCTGACGACCGTTGCCAAGCCCGCGGCCGCGTACGAGCTGAAGGACCAGGACACCTACAGCCTCCTGCTGCGCGCCCAGCGCAACTGGTAAGTTCGGATCTTTCGGATCTGACGGAGCCCCGGCGGGAAACCGCCGGGGCTTTTCCTAAAGGGAGAGGCGTTCGGAAAATCCGGCACCCGCTCTACGCAAACGACGAAGACGAGCTATGCGATTCGATCGTCGCCAAACTTATTTACTTACCTGAGTTACTAAGCTATATAGTCCTCAGCCGATTACGAAAGTCACGGCTCTTAGCTTGATGCTAAGCCTCCAGAAACCTCCGGCAATGCCCTGCCGGAGGTTTTTAGTTTTGGAGATGGCCTCAGCCGCGCATGATGCGCGCGCGCGAATTCGGCCGGTAGGCGAGGCGGCTGTGGCCGGCGCAATAGGGCTGGCCGTCGGGCGAGGCGTTGCCGCAGAAGCAGAAATCCTCCGCGCCCGGCGTCGAGATCGGCCAGCGGCATCGGTTCTCGGCGAGCTCCATCAGCGAGCAGCGGTTGGTCTCGTCGATCGGCTCGGAGATCGCGGGTGGTTCGGATTCGCCGTAGATCGTTGCGAGCATCTCATATTGCAGCCGTGGCATCGCCTTCCGTGCGCGCGCCGGTGCAGAGCTCCGGTCCTGGAGCCTGCGTTCGTCGCTCGTCCTGCCACGCGTGAGATTGAGCCGGGACAGCTTGCCGATCACCGCATTGCGGCTGACGCCGATGTCGGCGGCGATCTCGCGGCAGGAGAGGCCGGCCTCGAAGTATTGTTTCAGGAGAGCAATTCGTTGGTCGGTCCAGGTCGGTGAAGGAGCAGGCATCGGTGACGGTCCCAGGTTGCAGATGATCGCCGGCCACCTTCCAAGATCCGTCCGCTTCCCTCGTTCCTGCGCCTCACGTCCTGCCATTGTCGCGGATCGACAGAAGCCCGTCCTTGATGGCGAGACGGATGCCTTCCTCGATCAATGTCCGCGCGACGCCGGGAACGCTCGTGCCGTGGGTGCCCTGTCTCACCAGTTTTTCGAGATACGCGATGGTCGAGAGCGCCAAGGTTACGGGAATGCGGTCAGTCTCGGCTTTTTCGGTGGCCATGGCCGGAACGCTAGCCTCTTACTCGGGTACATAAAAGTAACGATTAAGACTCTATTTAGGTTCGGCCGAGAGTCAAATCCGAATCGCAACGGAGCAGGAGGCCATTGGAATCGCTAGAAAAAATCCCACGCGGCAGCGGGCCGCACCGAGGTACCGGGCGGCCGACAAGCGGGATCGTTAGGAAGGGAGGCGGGGCGGGCCTAGCCGTGGACGACCGACTTGGCGATCATGCAGTGGATGCCCTTGCAGCCGTTGACGGTCTGCGTCACACGCAAATCGGCGGCCAGGCTGCACAGGGTGTAGGCATCCTCGCGCGACAGGTTACGCTTCTCGCCGAGCAACGTGATCATGTCGCGCAGCGCCCGCACCACGCACTGGTCGAGGTCGGGGTCCATCGCCATGGTCATGTAGTGTGACGGCGTCTCGGCGCGCGGGTAGGCGAGCTTCATGTCCTTGCGCAGCGTGAGGCGGAAGCGGCCTTGCAGCGCGGTCTCGATCGCAGTGACGCAGACCTCTCCGTCGCCCTGCACGCCGTGGCCGTCGCCGCAGGAGAACAGCGCGCCCGGCACGAACACCGGCAAATAGAGCGTTGCGCCCGGGACGAGCTCCTTGTTGTCGAGATTGCCACCCATCGCGCGAGGAATCAGCGAGGAGATGCGGCCCCAGGCGGCCGGCGGCGCCACGCCCATCACGCCGAAAAACGGCTTGAGCGGCAGGTCGAGACCCCAGGGCAGGCGGCCGACCATGCGCGTCCGGTCCAGCGGAATGTTCAGGATGCGCGTCTCATGGAAATCGTCGGGCAAGGTGCCGGACAGTGGCTTGATCAGATTGTAGCCCCAGTCCTGCCGCAGCTGGACGTCGAGGATCTGGACCTCGAGCACGTCGCCAGGCTCGGCGCCATCGACCGCGATCGGGCCGGTGAGGATATGGCCGGGCAGCATGCGCTCGGATTTTGCGTGCACCTCGAACAGTTCGGGCGGAATGTGAAAGCGGCTGCGGTCGGGCACCACGTCCGGTCCGCCGCTGATGGTGTCGACCGTCACCTCGTCACCGCTTTGGATCGTCAGCACCGGCCTGAGCTTGGCCTCGAAGAAGCCCCAGTGGCAGGTTTCGGCACTCGCATGCAGGTGGTGATGGGTCATTTGCCGCGTCCGGTGGTTTTCATCAGAACTCGTCCATACCGGGCTTGACCCGGCAATCGATCCTCTTCCAAGAAGATTTCTGAAGATGGATGGGCGGGTCAAGCCCGCGCGTGACCTTTCGATCATTCCAGCGAGGCTCCCCTGTTTTTCGTCCTGTCCAAGACGCTCGGCGTCGCATTGCTGCCGATCAACTTCATCGTCGAGGTCGGAATCCTGTCGGTAGTTCTGATGGCGACACGCTTTGCGGCACTCGGCCGCAAGCTCGCCGTCACCACGCTTGTTCTGCTGGCGCTCGCCACTTTCTCGCCACTCGGCTTTCTCCTGCTTTATCCGCTGGAGTCGCGTTTTCCGCCGTGGGATCCGTCGCGGGGCGCGCCAGACGGCATCATCGTGCTCGGCGGTTCGGTCGACCCGGACCTGTCCGCGGCGCATCATATGCCGGTCGTTCGCCATGCGGCCGATCGCATGCTGGCGCCGGCCGAACTGGCGCGGCGCTACCCGAATGCACGCATCGTCTTTACCGGAGGCAGTGCCGACCTCATTTCAACCGATGACAAGGAGGCCGACTGGTCCGGCATCGTCCTGGAGAATACCGGCATCCCCAAAGAGCGTCTGATCATGGAGCGGAACTCGCGCAATACCTATGAGAACGCGCTGTTCACGAAGAAAATGGTCGCGCCGAAGCCCGGCGAGCGGTGGCTCCTGGTCACCTCGGCCTACCACATGCCGCGTTCGATCGGGCTGTTCCGCAAGGTCGGATTTGATGTCGAGGCGTATCCCGTCGACTGGCGGACGGGAGGACGCGAGGATCTCTTCACCTTCACCAACCAGGGCGCCGACGGGCTGAACCGCACCGAAATCGCCGTGCGCGAATGGATCGGCCTCATCGCCTACCGCCTGATGGGCAGGACCGCCGATTTGCTTCCAGGCCCGGCGAAGGACTAGATACGACGACAACACCAAGATCACGGCGCAGGGATCGCCGGTCCGGAGGACGCCATGCAGCGAGAGAGCGCGCAGACAATCGATCTTGCCGGCCTCGTTGCCGATCTCAACAGCCTGTTGCGACTGAAGACGACGGTGATCGGCATGAAGCTGTTCGCACGCGTCGCCGACATGGAGGCGATCCCGAAAATCCGGCGGCCGAACGCGATCCACACCACCGACCAGATCGTCAGCATGGCTGCACGGCTGGGATGGACGGTCGGCATCACCGCCGACGATCTCGTCGGTGCGCAGTGCCGCGCGGTGATTGGCCTTAGCCCCCAGGATGACAAATGGCTCGCCGGCGAGAACTATGTCGGCGTCTGGCACGGCACGGCCGAGGATGCGCGCAAGCGCCAGGAGGCGCTGGACGTGGTGCCGTTCGGCCAGTACGAGGCGCTTGCGGTGAGCCCGCTCGCGAGCGGCCGGCTCGATCCGCCCGATATCTGCCTCGTCTATGCGACACCGGGGCAGATGATCATCCTGATCAACGGGCTGCAATATACCGGCTACAGGAAATTCGAATGGGGCGTGGTCGGCGAGACCGCGTGCGCGGATTCCTGGGGCCGCGCGCTCAAGACCGGCGAACCCAGCCTGTCCTTGCCATGCTATGCCGAACGGCGCTATGGCGGCGTGCCGGACGAGGAGATGCTGATGGCGCTGAAGCCGGAGCATCTCGCCAAGGCGATTGAGGGCATGAAGGCGCTGGCCAAGAACGGCCTGCGCTATCCGATCCCGCCCTATGGTATTCAAAGCGACGTCCGTGCCGGCATGGGCGTGAGTTACGGAAAGAAGTAAAGGGCCGCACCATGAGCTCTGCGAAATTCGACATCGTCGTCTATGGCGCGACCGGTTTCACCGGCCAGCTCGTCGCCGAATATCTGGCGGCGCATTACAAGGATGACAAAGCGCTGAAATGGGCGATGGCCGGGCGCAGCCTCGACAAGCTCAAATCCGTGCGCGATGCGATCGGCGCGCCGAATGACACGCCGCTTATCGTGGCTGATGCGTCCGATGCGGCGTCGCTGAAGGCGATGGTGGAGCGGACGATGTCGGTGATCACGACGGTGGGGCCGTATCAGCTCTACGGTGAGGAATTGCTGGCGGCCTGCGTTGCCACCGGCACGGATTATTTCGATCTCTGCGGCGAGCCGGTCTGGATGCGCCAGATGATTGAGAAGTACGAGGCGGCGGCCAAGGCGAGCGGCGCGCGCATCGTGTTCTCCTGCGGCTTCGATTCCGTGCCGTTCGATCTCGGCGCGTTCTTCGTGCAGGAAGAGGCCAGGCGCGTGTTCGGCGCGCCAGCCGCGCGCGTGAAGGGCCGCGTGCGCGACATGCGCGGCACGCTCTCAGGCGGCACCGCGGCGAGCGCGAAGGCGACCTTCGATGCCGTCGCGAAAGATATCAGCCTTGTCGCGATCCTGAACGATCCGTTCGCGCTGACGCCCGGGTTCACCGGCCCGAAGCAACCTAAGGGCAACAGATCGGTCCTCGAGGAGGATCTGCAATCCTGGGCCGCGCCGTTCATGATGGCACTGATCAACACGCGCAACGTCCATCGCTCCAACATGCTGATGGGCTTTCCCTACGGCAAGGAGTTCGTATACGACGAGATGGTTTTGACCGGTCCCGGCGAGAAGGGCGAGGCCAACGCGAAGCGCGTGATGGCCGCCAACGCCGAGAAGACCGGCCCGAACGCACCGAAGCCGGGCGAGGGGCCCTCGAAGGAAGAGCGGGAGAACGGCCGCTTCGATCTCTTGTATGTCGCGATCGCGCCCGACGGCCGTCAGGTCCGCGCCGGCGTCACCGGCGACCGCGATCCCGGTTACGGCTCGACCTCGAAGATGATCTCCGAATGCGCGATCTGCCTGTTGCGTGACGCGACCGACGTTCCGGCCGGCTTCTGGACGCCGGGCGCAGCGATGCAGCACAAGCTGATCAAGCGGCTGCGGGACCACGCGGGGCTGACGTTCAAGGTGGAAGGCTAAGCTCGAGCGGCCGTGTAGGAAACCCGATCCGTGTCGTCGAAGTTCGACATCGTCGTCTATGGCGCAACCGGATACACCGGCCAGCTCGTCGCCGAGTACCTCGCCGCACAGTACGCGGGCGACAGCGCGCTGACATGGGCGATGGCTGGGCGAAGCCGGGATAAGCTCGCTTCGGTCCGCGGCGCGATTGGCGCACCTGCGGACACGCCGCTCATCGTTGCCGACGCCGCTGACCCTGCGTCGTTGCGGGCGATGGTCGATCAAGCGAAGCTGGTGATCACCACCGTCGGTCCATACCAGCTCTATGGCTCCGATCTGCTCGCCGCCTGCGTCGACACCGGCACTGACTACATGGACCTCTGCGGCGAGCCGATCTGGCTGAAGCAGATGATCGACAGGCACGATGCGGCAGCCAAAGCGAGCGGCGCGCGCATCCTGGTCTCCTGCGGTTTCGACTCGGTGCCGTTCGAGCTCGGTGCGTTCTTCGTGCAGGAGGAAGCCAGGCGCGCGTTTGGTGCGCCGGCACCGCGCGTCAAGGGCCGCGTCCGCGATATCAGCTGGAAGTTCTCCGGCGGCACCTCGGCGAGCGCAAGAGTCACTTTCGAGGCGGTTGCGCAGGACCTCAGCCTGGTGTCGATCCTCAAAAATCCCTTTGCATTCACGCCCGGCTTTGAAGGTCCGAAGCAGCCGCGCGGCAACAAGCCCGTCTTTGAAGAAGACCTGCAATCCTGGGCCGCGCCATTCGCGATGGCCACGCTCAACACGCGCAACGTCCATCGCTCCAACATGCTGATGGGCTTCCCGTATGGCAGGGACTTCGTCTACGACGAGATGGTGCTTACGGGGGCAGGCGAGGAAGGGCAGGCCAACGCGAAGCGCGTGATGGCTGCGAACAGCGAAAAGACCGGCCCCGAAGCGCTCAAGCCCGGCGAGGGCCCGTCAAAGGAAGAGCGCGACAACGGTCATTACGATCTGCTCTATGTTGCGATCGCCCCTGACGGCCGTCAGGCCCGCGCCGCCATCAAGGGCGATCTCGATCCCGGCTACGCTTCAACGGCGAAGATCATCTCCGAGTGCGCCATTTGCCTGCTGCGAGACACACCTGATGTGCCGGGCGGCTTCTGGACCCCCGGCGCAGCGATGCAGCACAAGCTGATCAAGCGGCTGGTCGATCATGCCGGGCTGACGTTCGCGGTGGAGAAGTAGCCGACTGTTTCGCCTCTCCCCGCCTGCGGGGAGAGGCCGACGCGCGGAGCGATGCG
>NZ_LUUB01000125.1:0-135931 GCF_001641635.1 Bradyrhizobium centrolobii | reverse complement strand
CCCTCACCCCAACCCTCTCCCCGTAAGAACGGGGAGAGGGAGAAGAAAAGACTACGCCGCGCGCGCGTCATACGCGTACATGAACTCCATGCCCTTCGCACCGAGCGGCAGCAGCCATTTCATCATCTGATTGCGGATCCACGCGCCGGTGGCGCTGAATTCGCGCTTGTTGTTGCCGTTGCGGCGGGCGATGGCGACGATCTTCTCGGCGCGCGGGCGCCGCTCCGCCTCGAAATTCTGGAAGGTGAGACCGAGCTCTTTGCCTTCCTGCATCAACCGGGCCAGCCGCATCGCATCCTCGAGCGCGAGCGAGGCGCCCTGGCCGGCATGCGGGCTCGTCGCATGCGCGGCGTCGCCGATCAGCAGCGAGCGCTTGCGCGACCAGGTCGGCAACGTCGCGACGTCGAGCGTGTCTGTCACGACGATGTTCTCGGCCGCCTCGACGATGGCCGGGATCGGATCGTGCCAGCCCCGGTGGAAGCTGCGCAGATGCTGCTTCAGCGTTGCCTGATCCTGCGCGCGGAACATCGCGGCATCCATGCCGTGCGCGGGCTGCGTGCTCCACCACATCACGCCGTCGTCGGGGTTCGGGCTGCAAAAGCCGTAGCCGAAGAAGCCGCTCTGGCCGAACGTGGTCTCGACGCGCTGGCCGATTGCCGTGTCGTCGAGAACCGCGCGCGGCACGAAGCCGCCGAAGCCGATCAGGCCAGTGTTGAAGGGCGCCGGCCCGTCCGGGATCACCTGGCGGCGCGCCACCGAGTGCACGCCGTCCGCGCCGATCAGGAAATCGCCTTCGGCCGTCGTGCCGTCGGCGAAATAGGCGATGACGGGCTGGTCGCCGCGATCCTCGATCTTGATCAGCCGCTTCTCGAAGTAGAGCGAGACACAGGAGCACCAGGCTTTGTCGATCAGCATCTCGTTCAGCGTGGCGCGGCAGACATTGACCGCGGGCTGGCCGAAGCGCCGCTCCATGTCGCGGTTGAGCGAGCCGAGCCTCTCGCCGCTCTGCGAGCAGAAGTCGAAGGACTCCGCGACCGAGCCACGGCTGATCAACTCGCCGGCGAGGCCGATCTCGTCCATCACCTGCATGCCGTTCGGTGCGATCTGCAATCCGCCGCCGATGCCCTTCGAATAGGGCCAGGCCTCGTAGATCGCGGACTCGATACCGGCGCGGCGAAGCAGGATGGCGGCGACAGGCCCGGCGATGCCGGCGCCGATGATCAGGGCCTTGCGGGGACGGTTGGACATGGCTTGCTCCGGACGTTTCCGTGGTGCTAGGAGAAATTACGGTCGCTAAATCTCTTAGTGACTAAGATATATATCGAGTAAGATAAGAGGTCGGCCTTGTCAAGGACGAAGGCGCGCGCGGCGCTTTTGCAGGAACTGGAAGAGGCGATGCGGCGGTCGTCGGCGCAGGGCGTGCTTTATGGTCAAACCGTTGCGAACGTTGCGGGAATCGCCAATTCCGACCTCGAATGCATGGATATCCTGCACCTCGAAGGGCGCGTGACCGCCGGCCGGCTCGCCGAGGTGACGGGGCTCACGACCGGCGCGATCACCGGCGTGGTCGACCGGCTTGAGAAAGCGGGCCTCGTGCGCCGCGAGCGGGATGAGGGTGACCGGCGCAAGGTCTTCATCACCGTGGTGCCGGAAGCGGCGATGAAGATCGGCGAACTCTATGTCCCGTTGCAGCAGGCGATGGAGAGGGTCTGGAGCGCCTATTCCGAGGAGGAGTTGCGCCTGCTGCTGCGCTTCGCCAACGAGGGTTACAAGGGCGTGCTCGCGGCCACGTCAGCGCTGAAGGGCCATCTCGACACGCCGCCCGAAAAGCGTCCCGATCTCAAGATGCGGAAACTTCCGCGTCGGCCCTGATCTTGTAGGCCTGCGCGGCCGCGATCATGCCCCACATCGCTCCGAGCATCATCCAGAAGTGCCGCCAGTGGTCGGTGTCGATCACAAAGCTCTCGCCCACAATGCCGACGAAGGCGGAGAAGATCGCAAGATACGCGCGCTGCCAGGGCACGCGGACGAAGATGTGCCGGAAGCCTATGACCACGGTGGTGAAGACAAGCGCGGGATAGCACACGCCGGACAGCCAGCCGCCCGACATGAACGCGTTCAGGTAGGAATTGTGGGTGTCCTCGGGGAAGTAGCGGTGGAATTGCAGCGGGCCGATGCCGAATGGCAGGTCGAGCGCCATCTCTGCGCCGAGGATGTGTCGGCCGAACCGGCCGAAGCGGCCCTCGTCATAGCTCTGGTCGAAGCTCGCGCGCTGCTTGAACATCTCGGCGACGGAGTCGAATGACAACAGGATCGCGATCAGCGCGAGCCCCAGCACCGCGGCGACGACGGCCATGATGATGATGCGCGAGCGCTGGGCGTTGCTCCGGCTGGTCAGCACCATCAGAGCCAGCATGAAGGCGGAGGTCAGGACCAGCCCGCCCCAGGCGGCGCGGGAGAAGGCGAGCAGGATCGCGAGCGACATCATGCCGAAGGCGATCACGTTGCGGAATGCCTTGGCCAGATGGTCGGACACGACGCTCTGGAGCGAGAACAGCGCCGGCAGGACCAGGAAGGCGCCGAGCACGTTCGGATCCTTGAAGGTACCGCGCGCGCGCTCGTAGAGCGTCAGGAGATCGTGTCCGCCGGGGACGAGGTTGAAATAGCCAGCGATGGCGGAGAGCGAGGCGACCATCGCGCCGACCACGAGGCCGCGGCGCAGCATGTCGAGCCGCGCCGCCGTGTCCTCGGAGGTGACCATGGCGAAGAACACCACCGTCACCGCCATGTACCAGGAGGTTGCGATCCAGCTCGCGACCTCGGACTGGCCGAACAGGGGGATCGCGCTGATGGTGTAGCCGACATTGAGCAAGGTCAGCAGCAGCACCAGCGGCATGAGCGCGAGCTTGAGCCGCAGGCCGGTGGCGAAGAAGGTGACGGTGGCGAGCAGCGTCACGATCTCGTAGGGGCTCGGCTCGATGAAGACGATGGCGCCAGAGGCGCCGACCAGCCATACAAGCGCGCGCTGGACGACGAGCACGCCGGGCGCAGCGCGAACCGCTGCATTCATTTCCCCGGCCGTCGCCGCATACGCCATCACACGCTCACACGATTACGCAACTCACTCACGCTGTCATCGCCCGGCTTGACCGGGCGATCCAGTACTCCGCGGCGCGTGTTGCAGGAAACGGCTGTCGCTGCGGGTTACTGGATGCCCCGCCTTCGCGAGGCATGACAGAAACTCAATACGCGTTCTCGCTCTTGGTCAGCAGCGAGAGCGGGGTCTTCAGGAGAATGTAGAGGTCGTACAGCACCGACCAGTTCTCGATGTAGTAGAGGTCGAACTCGACTCGCTTCTGGATCTTCTCCTCGTTGTCGATTTCGCCGCGCCAGCCGTTGATCTGGGCCCACCCCGTGATGCCGGGCTTGACGCGGTGGCGCGCGAAATAGCCGTCGACGGCCTCGTCGAACAGCCGGCTCTGGAGCTTGCCCTGCACTGCGTGCGGGCGCGGGCCGACCAGGGAGAGATTGCCCGAGAAGACCACGTTGAAGAGCTGCGGCAGCTCGTCCAGGCTGGTCTTGCGGATGAAGCGGCCGACGCGGGTGACGCGCGGGTCGTTCTTGGTGACCACCTTCGAGGCCGTCGGGTCAGCCTGATGGTGATACATCGAGCGGAATTTGTAGACGTCGATGCGCTCGTTGTTGAAGCCGAAGCGCTTCTGGCGGAACAGAGCCGGGCCAGGGCTGTCGAGCTTCACCGCGAGCGCTACCAGTGCCATCACCGGCAGCGCCGCGAGCAGTGCGATGCCGCCGACGATGCGGTCGAACAGCCATTTCATCACGAGATCCCAGTCGGTGATCGGCGCTTCGAACACGTCGAGCGTCGGCACCTCGCCAAGATAGGAATAGGAGCGGGGACGGAAGCGCAGCTTGTTGATGTGCGCGGAGAGGCGGATGTCGACCGGGAGCACCCAGAGCTTCTTCAGCATCTCTAGGATGCGCGTCTCGGCCGAGATCGGCAGCGCGAACAGCACGAGATCGACGCGGGTGCGGCGGGCGAACTCGACGATGTCGTCAACCTTGCCGAGCTTGCGCGCGCCGGCGCAGGTGTCGAGCGCGCGACTGTCGTTGCGGTCGTCGAACACGCCGAGCACGTGGATGTCGGAATCCTCCTGCGCCTTCAACGCCTCGACCAGCTCCTCGCCGCTGCTGTCGGAGCCGACGATGATGGTGCGGCGGTCGAGCCGGCCATCGCGCGCCCAGCCGCGCACCAGCGTGCGCAGCACCAGGCGCTCGCCGATCAGCGCGGCAAGCCCGAGGAAGAAGAAGGCGGCAAGCCATAGCCGCGACACCTCGCTGCCGAGCTTGGCGAAGAAGGACGCGCCGATGAACAACAGGAAGACGAACGACCAGGACGAGATCATCCGCGTCATCTGCCGGAGCTGTCCGCGGAAGAGCTGGACCTGGTAGATGTCCGCCGCCTGGAAGCAGACCACGGCGGCGGTGGCGACGGCGACGATCGCCGCGAGATAGTCCCAGCGGAAGCCGGTGAGTGGCGTGACATAGCCGACATAGAGCGCGACGCCGACGAGGCTCAGCAGCGCGAAATCGACTGCGCGCACGATGCCGGCGATCACGATCGGCGAATAGGCGCGCGCGACCTTCTGGTTGACAACCTCGAGCGCCGCCGGCGTGAGCCGGCGCCGGCGTTCGACGAAGGCTTTTTCAGTTGGTATGGCCGCGGCGCTGGTCGCGGCATCGAGCATCGAGCGTGCGTTGAGCGGTTCCACGGGAGTCCACGTCCATTCCAAAAACCCGCGGGCGACTTTGCGCCCCGGGCGAGCAACCCCTGCTCTTCGCTTATCGGACAAATCGGAAGATTTTCTAAAGCGGCCCTTAAGGGTGGTTAATGATTGGCAAATGCGTCGCGGTAACCCGCGAGCACGCCGTTCACCATCGCCTGCCGGGAGAAATGCGCGGAGATGCGCTCGCGCAAGGATACAGCGCGTCGGGCGGTTCCTTGCGAATCCTCGAGCGCGACTGAGATCGCCTCCGCCATGGCTTCCGCGTTGCTCGGCGCGAACAGGGCCGGGTTGTCGGTGCCGAAGATCTCGGGGATGCCGCCGACTCGCGCCGCGATCATCGGAATGCCGGCCGCACCGGCCTCGATCACGACATAGGGCATGGAATCGCCGCGCGAGGGAACGACCAGCAGCCGCCCCTTGGAAAAGCCGTAGCGCGCCTTGACGTGGCCGATGAAGCGAATGGCATCCGACAGGCCGAGCCTCTCCACCTGCGCCTTCAGCGCGGCCGTCTCCTCGCCATCGCCGCCGAGCGTCAGCGTGACCTTCTTGCCGCCCGCATGCAGGTGCGCCACCGCATCGACCAGGAGGTCGGCGCCTTTGATGTGCCTGAACTCGCCGACATAAGCGAGGTCGGTGGCATCATCAGCCGTGACGACCGGCTCGAATTCCTCGGGCGTCACCCCGTTGAAGACGCAGTGGACGACGCCTTTGGGCGTGCCGACGATGCGCTGATAGGTGTCGCGGGCAAACGCGCTCTCGAACAGGAACAGGTCGGTCGAGTCCATCAGCACGCGCTCGAGCCGCGCGTAAAACTCGCCCTTGAAGGTGTTGAGGGGATAATGCAGCGAGCCGCCATGCGGCGTGTAGATGCGGATGGTGTCGCCCGAGCGCCGCCGCATGCGCAGGAAAGCGCCGGCCTTGGCGCCGTGGCCGTGCATGACGTCCGGCTTGAGCCTGGCGATCAGGCGCCGCATGCGCAGCCACACGAGAAAGTCGTCGAGCGACGGTTCTCGGCGGATCGCCAGCCGGTGGACGCCGAGCTTGAGCCGCGGTGCGAGCTCGGCAAGCGCCTTCTCGGCGCGCTCGCCGCCGGTGAGGCTGTCGGCGAGAATGCCGACATGATGGCCGCGATCGACCTGGCCGTTGGCGAGGTCGAGGATGTGGCGGAAGATGCCGCCGACGGGCGCGCGCACAGCGTGCAGGATGCGAAGCGGCTGGTCGGAAGAGGGGGGCATGATCAGAACCAGCGCTCGACGGCGAACAATCCACTGAAATACGAGCAGGATTAAGAGGCTTCGTGGTTAACAAACGGTGTCGCCGCGGCGCGCGCCATCTGCCGCGGCGTGTGATTAACCCGGCGGCAACCTTAATGGACTGTAATCGCCTGCGGTTGAGGTAGAGTCGTGGCATTGCCCTGCGGGAGTGTGAGATGCGTTTGGCGTTCTGGCGTGCCGGCAAGGACAAGGCCGTTGTCGAGCGGGCTGTCTCCAAGCCCATAGCCAAGATTGAGGAGACCAAGGCTGAATCCAAGGTCGCCGCGCCCGCCGCAGTGAAGCAGGCGCCCGCCGAATCCGGCGATCTCGACCTGCACGCTCTCGGGTCGGCGCTGGCCCGCAAGCGCGGCTGGATCATCGTGCCGACGGTGCTGGCACTGGTGCTGTCGGTCGCCGGCGTCAATCTGGTGACGCCGCGCTACAAGTCCGAGGCGCGCATCCTGATCGACGGCCGCGAGAACGTGTTCCTGCGCCCGAACAGCGATCGCGCCGAAGAGCGGCAGGCGTTCGACGCCGAGGCCGTCACCAGCCAGGTGCAGCTCGTGCTGTCGCGCGATCTCGCACGCGAGATCATCAGGAAGAACAAGCTCGCGGAGCGACCCGAATTCGATCCGGTGCTGCAAGGCATCTCGCCGCTGAAATCGCTTGCAGCGCTGGTCGGCATAGGCCGCGATCCGTTCTCCATGACGCCGGAAGAGCGCGTTCTCGATGCCTATTACGATCGCCTCCAGGCCTACGCGGTCGACAAGTCGCGCGTGATCGTGGTCGAATTCCAGTCGGCCGATCCGGAGCTCGCCGCGCGCGTGGCCAATTCGATCGCCGAAGGCTACCTCGTACTGCAGCAGAATGCCCGCCAGGACCAGGCGCGCACTGCGAGCCAGTGGCTTGCGGGCGAGATCGAGAATTTGCGCAAGAAGGTCTCGGACGCCGAAGCCAGGGTCGAGGACTTCCGTTCCAAGTCGAGCCTGTTCGTCGGCACCAACAACACCACGCTGTCGAACCAGCAGATGGGCGAGGCGAACACGCAGCTCAACAACGCGCGCGCGCTGAAGGCTGACGCGGAGGCCAAGGCGCGTCTGATCCGCGAGATGCTCCAGAGCGGCAAGCCGATCGAGGCATCCGAGGTGCTGAACTCCGAATTGATGCGGCGGCTGTCCGAGCAGCGCGTGACGCTGCGCGCTCAGCTCGCCGAGCAATCCTCGACGCTGCTCGGCAACCATCCGCGCATCAAGGAATTGAAGGCCCAGCTCGGCGATCTCGACACCCAGATCCGCGACGAGGCCGGCAAGATCTCGCGCTCGCTCGAGAACGACGCGCGTATCGCCGGTGGCCGGGTCGACAGCCTGACCGCAAGCCTCGAGCAGCTCAAGAAGCAGGCGACATCGACCAACGGCCAGGACGTGCAGCTCCGCGCGCTCGAGCGCGAGGCCAAGGCGCAGCGCGACCTGCTCGAGACCTATCTCGCCAAGTACCGCGAGGCCAACACCCGCGAGAGCATCGATACCGCGCCGGCGGAGGGCCGCATCATTTCGCGCGGCATCGTCTCGAACACGCCGGCCTATCCGAAGAAGTTGCCGATCGTGCTGATCGCAACGCTCGCGGCGCTGCTGCTCTCTTCCGGCATCGTCGTCACCGGCGAGCTCCTGCACCAGACCGCGCCGCGCGCGGTCGCAGCGCTCACCCCGTCGGCGCCGGAGCCGGTGCGTCATGAACCGGTCATCGAGCAGGTGGTGGTTGACGATCCCGTGGTTGCGGAGCCCGCGCCGCTTCAGCCTGAGATGACGGTCGATGCGGACATCACCGAGTTCGCCGAGATCGAGCAACTGGCCGAAAACCTGCGCGCGGCAGGCGCGGCAGCGAAGAAGATCACGGTGCTCGGCGCCGCCGCTGGCGAGGCCATCACGCTCTCGACGCTGACGCTCGCTCGGCACCTGGCGCGCGATGCCCGTGTCGTCGTGGTCGATCTCGCCGCATCCTCGCCGACCATTGCCGCGGTGTCCGTCGACGCTTCGGCGCCCGGCCTTGCCGAGCTGATGCAGGGCGAGGCGTCATTTGCGCAGATCATCACCAAGGACAGGCTCTCCCGTCTGCAACTGGTCACGGCCGGCCGGCCGGGCTTCGAGCGCAGCCTGCTCCAGTCGCCGCGGGTGACCCTCGCGATCGATGCGCTGCTCAGGGTCTACGACCACGTGCTGCTCGACGCCGGCAGCGCCTCCGATCTGCCGGCCGAACTCCTGACGACGAACGCGCGCGCCGTCGTGGTGCCCGATGCCTCGATGGCGCCGGACGCGCGCATGCTGATGTGCGAGCAGCTCCAGGCGGTCGGCTTCAGCGAGGTGACGATGCTGAGCAAGCCCGTGCAGCCGTCGGATGCCCCAGAAGCCGCACCGCGCGTGGTGGCGGCGTAATTGCTGTTACCCTCTCCGCTTGTGGGAGAGGGGGCTTTGCGGAACGCGAAGCCGGGTGAGGGGTCTCTCTCCGCGATGAGCCTCTTGCAGCTATAAGCGCGGATGCAACGAGGATCGGTTCGAGGTTGACCGTGCTGCTGCCCATTGACGGACAGTGAAACATGAAGGCCCTGTCCTTCACGCGCGCTCGAAGGCGCGGATGATTCAGCTCCGCCTCGACTTGCCGGGTGTCGTGCCTACCCATGGCCTCCGAGGCGTCGCCAAGCAGGTCACGGCCTGTCGATCGCTGGCGCCGGTCTTACGCTTCTGCAGCATCGGTCCTCCATTGTTTCGATCGTAACACTCGGGCCCGGTCTCGACATGCTTCTGAAGTAAATCCGGCGCAATACACCGAGCATCGCCCTTTGACCGGCATCCTGAGGCCGGAGCAGGCGCCACAAACTCTGGGAGCCGCAGGTGTCACAAAGGAGTACCATGGCGATGAATCGTCGCCGGTTTCTGTACGCTGCCGCCGCAGGCGCGGCGCTGTTCTCCCGGATGCCGGACCTGCGGGCGGCGGGGTACGACCTGATCGTCAGGGGCGGACGGGTCATTGACCCGTCGCTCGGCATCGATGGGGTCCGCGACGTGGCCGTCGCCGGCGGACGGATCGCGGCTGTCCAGGAGAACATCGGGGCTGATGCCGCGGAGATCATCGACGCGCGTGGCAAGCTGGTTGTGCCCGGACTCATCGACATTCATTGCCATGCTGCCGCCGCCAAGGACGGGCCGTCGCTTGTGCTGCGCGACGGCGTCACCAGCTACAACGACGCCGGGTCCTACGGTGCGGATGGCATCGATCAGGCAGCGGCCGTCGTGAAGCGCGGACCGAACTTTGGCCGCCTGCTTGTCAACATTTCACGCATCGGCATCGACATCCAGCAGGGCGAACTGCACGATTTGAGCCTGGCCGACGTCGACCTGGCGCGCGCCGCCATTTCGCGCAATCGCGATGTCGTCGTCGGCGTCAAGGTGCGACTTTCGAACAACGTCACCGGCGCCAATGATCTCGAGGCGCTGCGGCGAGCGCAGGAAGCAGCTAGCTCGTTCGGGCTGCCGGTCATGGTCCACATCGGCCAGTCCTACTCGCCGCTGCCGGCGATCCTGTCATTGCTCAAGCGCGGCGACATGATCACGCATGTGTATGCGCCAGCGCCCAATGGCATCCTCGACGACAGCGGGCGCATTCTTCCTGAGGTGCTCGCCGCCCGCCGCCGCGGCATCCTGTTTGATTTCGGCAACGGCACGCTCGCTCACTTCAACTGGGACGTGTTCGAACGCGCCGTCAAGCAGGGCTTCGTCGCGGACACCATCTCCACCGACTGGGTCGGCGCCCAGTCGCGCACCACGAACGTTGTCGATTTGCCCAACGTCATGTCGAAATTCCTGATGTTTGGCCTGCCGCTCATCGACGTGATCGCCCATGTCACGGTCAACTCGGCGCGTGCAATCCATGCGTTCAGCGACCGCGGCACCCTCAACGTCGGCGCGCCGGCCGACATCGCCGTGCTGGATCTGCGAGAGGGATCGTTCCAGTTCATGGACAATTACAACGGCATACGGACCGGCCGTCAGCGGCTGTTTCCGATCGCCACCGTGATCGGCGGCAAGAAGGCGCCGGATCGGGCGTGACGCACGGCCTGGCCTGCATACGCTTTCCCTTCCACAAGTCATTCCGGAACCGTTAAAGTGCGCCGGTTGCGCGCTGATGGCGGCGAACGGCGGCTGACGCGTACATAGAGAAAGCGCCGGGAGATCGATTGGTTCTAGGCAAGGTCGAACGGCGACGAACGCCCGCGAACTACAGAAAACAAGTTGCCCTCTCCCACAAGGGGAGAAAGGAGAGCAACTCGCTGATGGATAGTCTTTACCCGAACGCCTGCCGCAGCTTTCGCGCAAGCTCGAACAGCATCTGGTTCTGCTTCACGATGCGCTTGCCGTGGCTCAGCGAGGACATCGCCATCGCCGCGAGCTTGCCGCGCGAGGTCAGCGGGACAAAGCTGTCGAAAATGTCTTCGTCGTCCTTGCAGAACATGCGCTTGTAGTCGTCCGAACCGATGCCGAGGTCGAGCGCGCGGTAGCCGCGCTCGGCGTAACGGTCGATGATGTAGCGCATCAGGATCAGGCCGGGGCTGAAGCGCGCATGTTCCGACAGCGTGTAGGTGTTGAACATCATCGAGAAGCGCTGGCCGTCGCCCACGCCCGCGTAGATCGCGATCACCTCGTCGTCGCATTCGAGCGCGTGGACGTCGATCACGCGGCCTTCGCCGCGCGGCGTCAGGCACGCGCTGCGGATGAACTCTTCGACGCCGGGCTCGGCGAACACGTTCGGCAGTTTCTGTTCCGCCATCCGCGCCGGCTTGACGCGGAAGAACCAGTTGAGCAGGCGGGTGACATCCGCGTCGGTTGCAGCAAGGTGATAGCGGTAGCCCGTGAGCGTCTGGAGCTTTTTCTCCTTGCTCTTCAGGCGGCGGCGGAAGGAATTGCTGATCCGCGACGCCGGCGGGCCGCCCGGCTCCATCACAAGCACCGGGCAGCCATTGATCGAACTCTGCCGCGGCAGCAGTGCAAACGGGTTCTGCAGGTCGTGCCAGCACAGCGGCTGCTGCGTCAGCGCGAGCACGTCGACATCGTCGCGCAACGGCGCAGCGAGCGCGTCGAGATCGGCTGCAACCGCCCGCGCGGCGAACTCGGTGTTCCACAGCCCCATATTGAAGGTCGAATGCTTGCCGCCCATGAAACAGGCCGTGCGCACGCCATGGCTTTGCCGCAGCGAGAGCGGGAGCAGCAGGAGCGGACGGCGCTCGGCGTCGTAGGCAATCACGATGAAGGGACGGGCGCCTTCGCGTTCGCCGACCAGCCGCTGCCAGGCGCTCAAGAGGTCGAAGCGCTGATAGGGCGTGCAGAGATGGCCCGGCTCCTCGAAGGCGCGCCAGACCGGCTCGGCCTTGCCGAGATCACTGATGATGTCGACATGAGCGATACGGCTCGCTTTCGACCGCGCTGGCGCTTCTGCCGTCGGGCTTTGCATCGCCGCAGCCATGGTCATTCGCGAAACCTGTCGAGAAAACGAAAATTTACGTATTTCGGCCCGTCGCCGACCTTTGCAAACAAACGTCAACAAAGGGTAAGGACAGTGGCGGAAGGACGCGCCACCGGCGAACGCGCGGGAAGGTGGGATGTTGGCATCCGACGACAGATGGCTGGAGCGTCTGCGTCTTGAACTGGCCTGGTTCACCGGCCAGCCGCTGTTGCGTGGCCGCGGCGCCGGGGCGATCCTGCGCTTCGAGCGGGTGCGGCCGCGGTGGAGCGGCGCGTTCCAGCCGCTGCGCGAAAACGAGATCACGCCGCAATTCCTGGACCGTGCCATTCGCGCGCTGAAGCGCTGGGGGGTCGACTTCCTCGGCATGGACGAGGTCTGCCGGCGTGCGGTGACGCTGCCGGAGCAGCGGCGCTTCGTGGCGCTGACCTTCGACGGCGCCAGCAAGGACCTGATCAACGTCGCCTATCCGGTGCTGGCAAGCCATGCCGTGCCCTTCACCGTCTACGTTCCCACCGCGTTCCCCGACGGCGTCGGGGAAGCCTGGTGGCTCGCGCTGGAACAGGTAATCGCGCGGGAAAGCCGCATCAGCCTGATGATGGGGGAGAGGGAGCAACGTTTCGTCGTCGCGAGCAATGCCGAGAAGCGGGCGCTGTTCGCGTTCATCGAGAGCTGGCTGCGCACGCTGCCGCCGGCGGAGCTGTCGGCCGCGATCAAGGATCTCTGCAAGCGCTACCGGATCGATCTCGTCTCCATCTCGCGTGAGGCGTCGATGGATTGGGAGGATCTGGCGAAGCTCGCGGCCGATCCGAATGTCACGATCGGCAGCGCGACCGTCAATTATCCCGTTCTCGCCAATATGAAGGACCCGGCGGCACTGCGCGAGATGACGATGGGCAAGGCGGTGGCGGAAGCGGCCTTTGGCCGCGAGATCCGGCATCTGGCGTTTCCGTTCGGCGATCGCTCATCGTTCCGGCGCAGCCACGTCGTGATGGCGGAGGAGGCGGGCTTTGCCAGCGCGGTGTCGACCATCCCAGGCATCGTGGATGCGGAGGGGCGTACCAACCTGCGCGCGCTGCCGCGGATATCCTGGGACGGCCGGGTGCGCTCGCTGCGCATGCTACGGGTGCTGGTGTCGGGCGTTGCCTTCGCGCCGGTGAAACCGACGGGCAGCGTTCAAGCCAGCTAGGCGCGGTCGGGCCGCTGCATCCAGCTCACGATCGGCATCGCCGGCAGCACCCAGCCCATGCCCGCCACCACGTAATAGACCGCCTGCCGCCAGCCGGATTCGGCGATCCACGGCATCTGCGCCAGCGCCATGCCGAGCAGCGCCCAGACGGCGGCCAGCACCAGGAGGGCGATGGTACCGAGGAACTTGCGGGTGCGGATCGTCATGATGGGAGCTGTGCGGCCTTTTGCGTAACTTGCGCTGCGGGAGCGGGGGACTATAAGGGGCACGCAGTCCGGTTCAAGCCTTGGTTTTGTCCCTGAAATGACGACGGTTTCCGCCCCGACCAAGTCGCATCGCGCCGTGCGCTGGTGGCTCATCTCCGTGGCCGTGCTGATCGCGCTGATGGTGCTCGTCGGTGGCGCGACGCGGCTGACGGAATCCGGGCTCTCGATCGTGGAATGGAAGCCGGTCACGGGCACCATGCCGCCGCTCTCGGCGGCGCAATGGACCGATGCTTTCGAGGCCTACAAGAAGATCCCGCAATATCGCGAGCTCAATGCCGGAATGACGCTCTCCGAGTTCAAGGAGATCTTCTGGTGGGAATGGAGCCACCGGCTGCTCGGCCGTTTCATCGGCGTCGCCTATTTGCTGCCGTTCCTGTTCTTCCTGTGGCGCGGCGGCCTGTCCGGGGAGTTGAGGCGGCGGCTGTGGTTTCTGTTCGCGCTTGGCGGGCTTCAGGGCGCGGTCGGCTGGTGGATGGTGGCCTCGGGGCTCTCTGAGAGGATTGAGGTATCGCAGTATCGGCTGGCGACGCATCTGGTGCTCGCGCTGCTGATCTTCGCCGGCATCGTCTGGACCGTGCGCCGGCTGGCCGAGCGGCGGCCGATCGTGGCGCCGGTGCGGCTGCGACTAACGAGCGCTTTGCTCGTGGTTGTGACCTTCGTGCAGATCTATTTCGGCGCACTGGTCGCGGGCCTGCGCGCCGGGCGCGCCTACAACACCTGGCCCGAGATCGACGGCGCGTTCATTCCGTCAGCGGATCGTCTGTGGTTCGAGACGCCGTGGTGGCGCAACCTGTTCGATAATGTGCTGACGGTGCAGTTCGAGCATCGCATGACGGCCTATGCGCTGTTCGTGCTGGCGGCGCTGCACGCCTTCGATGCTGTGCGATCGCGCGCAGGATCAGCGGCGGGCGGCGCGCTCTGGCTGTTTGCGGCCGTGAGCCTGCAAGCTGTGCTCGGCATCCTCACGCTGCTCAACCAGGTGCCGATTGGACTAGCGCTCGCGCACCAGGCGGTTGCGATCGCGGTGCTGACGCTTGTGGTGATCCAGGCGGAGCGGCTGGCCTCGCGGCAATCGGCGCAAGCGCATCCGCGCGCGGTTCCGATCGGCCAGGCCGGCTGATCACCATCAGCCCGGCTGATCAGCAGTAGCCGTAGACGCCGCACGCGTAAGGCAATCGCCAGAAATAACCGACCTGCGGTCCGCCGTGATACGCGCCCTGATAGTCGTAATCCCAGGGACGCCCGTAATAGCCCGGCAGCGTGTTGGAGCCCGGGAGCAGCGGTGTGCCCGGCAAGTTGCGGATGTAGCTGCCGACCCCATAGGCCGGCGAGATCAGCGCGTCCGGATCGGTCTCGACATAAACCGTGGGCGGCGGTGGCGGGGCGACGGCCCGTCGCCTCGGTGTGGCCGGGAGATCGGCCGCGAGGGCGCTTGAGACCGTCAGCATCACCGCAAGGGCGGGCACCATCCAGCGCAGCATCGTCGGCTCCGAATCAAGAGGAGTGATCCAGCATGATCTATGCAGCAGGTATGGTTAATGACTGTTAACTGGGGCCGTCATTCCGGGTTCGCGCTTGCGCGCGCCCCGGAATGACGCCGAACCATTACGCACTCAGCGCCTGCTCCAGGTCGGCAATCAAATCTTCCTTGTCCTCGATGCCGATCGAGAGCCGCACCACGTCGGGGCCGGCGCCGGACCTGATCTTGGCGGCGTCGTCGAGCTGGCTGTGCGTGGTCGAGGCGGGGTGGATGACGAGCGAGCGGGTGTCGCCGACATTGGCAAGATGCGAGAACAGTTGCAGCTTCGACACCAGGCTGACGCCGGCGTCATAGCCACCCTTCAGGCTGAAGGTGAACACGGCGCCTGCGCCCCTCGGCGCGTATTTGCGCGCGAGCTGGCTGTACTTGTCGCCGGGCAGGCCCGCATAGCTCACCGAGGCGACCGCCGGATGGCCGGAGAGGAATTCGGCGATCGCTTTGGCGTTGTCGCAATGCTTCTGCATGCGCAGCGGCAGCGTCTCGATGCCGGTGAGGATCATGAAGGCATTGAAGGGCGACAGCGCGGGTCCAAGATCGCGCAGGCCCAGCACGCGGCAGGCGATCGCGAAGGCGAAATTGCCGAACGTCTCCTGAAGGCGGATGCCGTGATATTCCGGGCGCGGCTCCGAGAGCATCGGATATTTGCCACCCGTCGACCAGTCGAACGTGCCGGCATCGACGATGATGCCGCCGAGCGAATTGCCGTGGCCGCCGAGAAACTTCGTCAGCGAGTGCACCACGATGTCGGCGCCGTGATCGATCGGGCGGATCAGATAGGGCGAGGCCAGAGTGTTATCGACGATCAGCGGCACGCCGGCCTTGCGCGCCACCGTCGAGATCGCCTCGATGTCGGTGATGCTGCCGCCGGGATTGGCGATGGATTCGATGAAGATCGCCTTGGTGCGCGGGGTGACCGCGCGCTCGAAGCTTGTGATGTCGTCCGGATCGGCCCACACCACGTTCCAGCCAAAGCTCTTGAACGCATGCGTGAACTGATTGATCGAGCCGCCATAGAGCTTTCGTGCGGCGATAAACTCGTCGCCGGGCTGGAGCAATTGCTGCAATACCACGACCTGTGCGGCATGGCCGGACGCAACGGCCAGCGCCGCCGTGCCGCCTTCGAGCGCCGCGACGCGCTCCTCAAGCACGGCGTTGGTGGGGTTGCCGATGCGGGTATAGATGTTGCCGAACGCCTGCAGTCCGAACAGCGAGGCAGCGTGGTCAGCGTCGTTGAAGACGAAAGAAGTTGTTTGATAAATCGGAGTTGCGCGTGCGCCGGTGGTCGGATCCGGTTGTGCACCGGCATGCACGGCAAGAGTTGAAAATCCCGGAAGGCGATCGCTCATTCGTGGCGTCCTGTTCTTGTGGTCTGAAATCGCGCGGCATGCTGATCGGCGTCGCGCTCGCCGTCAAGGCGCGGCCTCACATCAGAATGATCGTGCTACGCACCGTCGCGTTGGCGGAATGAAATCTTCGCAACTCGTCAGCTTTGTTCGTTCTTGGCTTTGGCGGCACGATCCGATGCCGCTGTATCGCCGCCGCCGACGCTCGTCCGATTGAGGGATAGCCGCATGCCCTGCATTGGCATCGGCGGACGCTTGGAGCTCAGCGTGCGCGAGTTGACACCCATCCAGGAGATCTCCGACGACAGCCGGCCATATTCGATCTTGGGGCAGCGGTTCATCACGACCTTGATGCCGGCTGCCTCTGCCTTCTCCGCCGCCGCATCGTCACGTGCCCCGAGTTGCATCCAGATCACCTTCGGCAGCGGGTCGAGCGTCAGCGCCTCCTCGACCACGGGCATGATGTGGCTGGAGCTGCGGAAGATGTCGATCATGTCGACGGGGCGGCCGAGATCGCGCAGCGAGGCGACGAAGGGCTTTCCGAGCAGCTCCTTGCCGACATGGCCGGGATTGACCGGGATCATGTCGTAGCCGCGCTGCGCCAGATATTTGAAGGCAAAGTAGCTCGGCCGCACATTGACCGGCGAGGCGCCGACCATCGCGATCGACTTCACGCTGTTGAGGATGCCGCGGATGTAATTGTCGGGATAGGCGTCGTGGTTCATGTGTTCTTTCTCTGACCCTCATGGTGAGGAGCGCGGAACGCGCGTCTCGAACCACGAGGCCGCTGTCGGGCCTTCATCCTTCGAGATGCCGCGTTCCGCGGCTCCTCAGGATGAGGGGCTACTGTTCATTCATCCCGCCATTTCGGCGTGCGCTTCTCGATGAAGGCGCCGATGCCTTCCTCGGCGTCGCGCGCCATCATGTTCTCGGTCATCACCTCTGCCGCATAGCGATAGGCGTCGGCAAGGCTCATCTCGGCCTGGCGATAGAACGCTTCCTTGCCGAGCTTGACGGTGTAGGCGGATTTCAGCGCGAGCTGCTGCGCCAGCGCGATCGCGGCGTCGCGCTCGGTGCCGGCAGCGACCACGCGATTGACGAGGCCGATCTCGCGGGCGCGCGCGGCCGGGATCGGCTCGCCCGTCAGCAGCATCTCCATCGCCTGCTTGCGTGGCACGTTGCGCGACAGCGCCACCATCGGCGTCGAGCAGAACAGGCCGATATCGACGCCGGGTGTGGCGAAGCTTGCCGCTTCGGAGGCGATTGCGAGATCGCAACTGGCGACGAGCTGGCAGCCGGCGGCCGTGGCAATGCCCTGGACGGCAGCGACCACAGGCTTGGGCAGACGCACGATCGCCTGCATCATCGCGCTACAGGCCGCCATGACCTGCGCAAAGTAGGCCCGGCCGCGATCCGGATCGGTGCGGCGCGCGGTGAGCTCCTTCATGTCGTGACCGGCGGAGAAGGCGGGGCCGTTGGCGGCAATGACGGCGGCGCGGATGCGCTTGTCCTCGGCGATCGCGTTGAAGCTTGCATGCAACTGCCCGATCATCGCCTCCGATAGGCTGTTGCGAGCGGCGGGGCGGTTCAGCGTGAGCACGGCGACGCTGCCGACGATCTCCCGCAGGAGAATCGGCGGTTCCGGGGTGGGGGTGCGGGCGGGCTGGACGGACATCGGAGCGTTTCCGGTTGGATTATTGCAATTGGATGATGCAGATAACCTAATGCAACAGGCGAAGTGAAGCGAGGGTGAGGGACGGTATGGCGTTAGCGAAAATGAGCGTGGCGGAGGTCGAGCGGTTTCTTCGCGACGAGTTTCCCCAGGCGTTCAGCGGCGACGACATCACGATCGAGAGCGCCGACGGCCAGACCTGCCTCCTGCGCCAGCGCTATAGCGAAAGGATGCTACGGCCGGGCGGAACCGTGTCCGGCCCGACGCTGATGGCGCTCGCCGATTTCGCCATGTATGTGGTGCTGCTGTCGGCGATCGGGCCCATTGGCCTCGCCGTTACCACTAATCTCAACATCAACTTCCTGCGCAAGGGCCAGCCGGGGCAGGACGTGCTGGCGGAGGCCCGGCTTCTCAAGCTCGGCAAGCGCCTGGCGGTGGGTGAGGTGAACCTCTTGTCCGGGACCTCGCCCGATCCGATCGCGCATGTTACCTCGACCTATTCCATTCCAAATATTTGAGCTTTTTGCGGGTATCAAAATACCATATTTTTAAATTACTGATTTTGCTGATGTAATTTACGTTGCCGGACATTGACCGCTGCGCGTCGCTTCTCTAGAAAGCCACGCAGTCCGGCGCGGTGATCGCGCCGATGTCTCCCTCCACGGATATTCTGACATGAAAACCTTTTCGGCAAAGCCGGCCGAGGTGACGAAGAAGTGGGTGCTGATCGACGCCAAGGGTCTGGTCGTCGGCCGCCTCGCCACCATCGTCGCCATGCGGCTCCGCGGCAAGCACCTCCCGACCTACACCCCGCACGTTGATTGCGGCGACAACGTCATCATCATCAACGCGCAGCATGCGGTCCTCACCGGTCGCAAGCGCGAGCAGAAGACCTACTACAAGCACACCGGCTATGTCGGCCACGTCAAGGAGCGCACCGCGCGCCAGATCCTCGAGGGCCGTCATCCCGAGCGCGTGCTCGAGAAGGCTGTCGAGCGCATGATCCCGCGTGGTCCGCTCGGTCGCGTCCAGATGGGTAACCTCCGGGTCTACGGCGGGGCCGATCACCCGCACGAGGCACAGCAGCCCGAGAAGCTCGATATCGCCAAGTTGAACCGCAAGAACACGAGGGCCGCATAACATGGCCGAATCCATCCAGTCGCTCGACCAGCTCTCGCAGCTCAAGACGGCCGCGCCCGATGCGCCCAAGCACGAGAAGAAGGTCGACAAGCTCAACCGGGCCTATGCCACCGGCAAGCGTAAGGACGCGGTTGCCCGCGTGTGGATCAAGCCGGGTGCCGGCAAGGTCATGGTCAACTCGCGCGAGGTCGAGGTCTACTTCGCCCGTCCCGTGCTGCGCATGATGATCCAGCAGCCGTTCGTCGCCGCAGCGCGCGCAGGTCAGTACGACGTGATCTGCACCGTCGCTGGCGGCGGTCTGTCCGGCCAGGCTGGTGCCGTGCGTCACGGCATCTCCAAGGCGCTCACCTATTTCGAGCCGGAGCTGCGCACTGTGCTCAAGAAGGGCGGCTTCCTCACCCGCGACTCCCGCGTGGTCGAGCGCAAGAAGTACGGCAAGGCCAAGGCGCGCCGGTCCTTCCAGTTCTCCAAGCGTTAATCGCTTTAGTAACATTCGCCGCGAAAGCGGCCTCAATGAGATGCAAAAGGGCGCTGATTTCAGCGCCCTTTTTGTTGTTCGTTTGTACGCAAATTGATGACGTGTTTCACGAAAACTTGGCCTCGCATGAAAACCTGAATGGAACCCGCGGGACATAGCGTCGCAATCGGAAGGGCGCGCAAGTCGGCTGGGCCGATCGCGTACTGCTATGTTTTCAGGGGGGGCCGACATGATGTCGCTCGATAGCATCACGCTCTATTTGGTTGCCACAATGGTTGCCGCACTGCTCGGCGCCATGATGGTGTTTTTCGGCAAGCAGGAGAACAGCCCCGCGCTCAAATGGTGGGGCACTGCATATCTGCTCGGCGCAGCCTCGGTCGCGCTGTGGACGGCGGCCGGCGACAAGCTCGGTCCGCAAGTTTATCTGGCGCTGAATGCGGTCGGCTTCGTCGCCTGCGGCATGGTGTGGAACGCTGCGCGCGTCTTCCATGGCCGCAAGCCGAACTGGCCGGGCCTGCTCATCGGCGCGCTCGCCTGGGTCGCGGCGGTGACGCTGCTAGATCCCGCCGCGTCCACGCTGCGCATGGTCATCGGCGCCCTCATCGTCTCGGTCTATGCGGCGCTGACCGCGAGCGAGCTCTGGGTCGAGCGGCGCAAGAGCCTGCAACGGCGCTGGCCGGCCTTCGTAGTACCGGTGATGCACGGCTGCGTCTTGATGCTCCCGATCCTGATCGGCGGCTTCCTGCGGCCGAACGATGCGAGCTTCTCGGCCAGCATCTGGGTCACCGTGTTCGCGGTCGAACTCGTGCTCTATGCCGTCGGCACCGTGTTCGTTATCTTCATGCTGGTGTCGGAGCGCACGGTCACCGCGCACAGGACCGCAGCCTCCACCGATCCCCTGACCGGCATGCTCAACCGCCGCGGCTTCTCGGAAGCCTGCTCGCGCGTGATCGAGCGCGAGGCCAAGGGCGGACGCCCTGTGACCGTGATGATCTTCGACATCGACCACTTCAAGTCGATCAACGATCGCTTCGGCCATCCCGCCGGCGACGAGATGCTGAAACTGTTCTCGACTGTCGTCGTCAGCAATCTGCGCATCTCCGACCTCTCGGGTCGCATCGGCGGCGAGGAGTTCGCCGCGCTTCTGCCGTGCGCGCTGGAGGAGGGCGTGTTGGTCGCCGAGCGCGTCCGCGAGGCGTTCGAGACCTCCGGCGTCGTGGTCGAGGAGGGACCGGTCGACACCACCGTCAGCATCGGTGTGGCGGGCGGCCCGGCCGGCACCGAACTCGAGGTGCTGCTGGCGGCCGCCGACACTGCGCTCTACCAGGCCAAGCGCGGCGGCCGTAACCGCGTCGAGGCCGCGGAAGAGCTGCCGCTTTCGCTGGAGAACTGGCGCCGTCAGAGTGCGGCGCGGGTCGGTGCGCCGCGGCCGCAGCCTGCGACGGTCTGAGGCGCAGGAGGTCTCGCGGTAATCCTCTGTTTACCATTCGATCCCTACCATTCAGGTCATGGAATCGATCCGTCGACAGAATCCGCAGGCCGCCCTGATGTCGCTCGAAGCCGCTGCCGCCTCGGCACGCGGCGGTTTCGCCTGTCTGTTCTCCAACTCCGACGAATACGAGACTGCTGTCATCAGCGAGCGGCGGGCGCAGGGGCGCTACACGCAGAGCCGCAGCTACTGGCCGCTCGCGCTGTTTCTCGGTTGCGCGCTCGTCGTGGCCGGCACGGCCCTGCTGTTCGCCTGAGAGCGCTGCATTTTCCGGTCAACAGGGCGCCGTTTCGGCGCCTTTTTCTTTCTCATGGGCTGCGGTAGACACGTCCTTCAAACAAGAAGGGCGGAAACCGATGATTACCGAGATTGCGCAAATCGACGTCAAGCCGGGCAGCGAGAAGGATTTCGAGGCTGCGGTCGCCAAGGCCAAGGCCGCGTTCGGCCGCGCCAAGGGCTTTCACGGCTTCGAGCTGCACAAGTCGATCGAGAAGCCGCAGCGCTACCGGCTGATGGTGAAGTGGGCGACGCTGGAAAACCACACAGTGGATTTCCGCGGCTCGGAGAATTTCACCGAATGGCGCGGCCTGGTCGGGCAGTATTTTGCTTCGCCGCCCGAGGTCGAGCACACCGAGACCGTGCTGACGACCTGAGCGGTGTCACGCCGCCTCGGCCCGGGGCGTTGCCTCGGCCTCGTAGATCTTGAAATGGTCAACCATGACCTTCGCGATGGCGACCAGCGGGAGCGCCAGCGCAAGGCCCCAGATTCCGAAGACCACGCCGAGCAGGATCTGGAACGCGAACAGCGTCGCCGGCGGAATATCCAGCGCCTGGCGCTGGAGGATCGGCGTCAAGACATAGCTCTCCATGGCGTGCACGCCGAGGAACAGGAGCAGCGCGGATAGCGCTGGGATCCAGCCCGAGGCGAGGCTTGCCAGCACCACGACGACGCCGGCAATGATGGCACCGACGGTTGGGATGAAGGCGAGCAGGCCGGCCTGAATGCCGAGGATGAACGAGCCGGGGATGCCGATGATGGCGAGCCCGATCCAGGTCACCACGCCGACCGCGATCATCACGATGATCTGCGCCATCAGCCAGCGTTCCAGCGTCTCGCCGATGCGGTCGATGATGAGTGTGGCCCGGGTGCGATGTTTGGCCGGCGCTAGGAACAACAGGCCGTCGTGGTAGATGCTGGGCTGGGCGGCGAAGGCAAGGCCCAGGAACAGCACGATGAAGATGTTGCCAACGGCGCTGATCGTGCCGAGCAGCAGCTTGAAGGTCTGGCTGACGATCGCCCCGCTGCTGGAGGCGAGGGCGCCTGCGCCCGGCAACTGGCCGTGCGGGGCCGGGCTTGGGGCGGGCGCCGTCTCCGACGCTGCGGTGGTGGAGGCGGGCGTCGCATTGCCGATATCGAAGAAGCTGGTGTCGATGCCGTGGTTCTCGAGGAACGATCTGACGTGCGATATCTGTGACTTGATGGTGTTGCTGAGCACCGAGGCCTGCTCGGCGATGGTGGCGCCGCCGAGATAGGCGACGCCTGCGAGCATCACGGCAAGCGCCCCGCAGACGATCGCGAGCCGGACCGGATGCGGCAGGCGAACGCGCCGGCCGAGCGCGTTGGTCAGGGCGTTGAGGCCGACGCCGAGCAGCATGCCGGTGAAGATCAGAAGCAGCGTCGCGGCAAAATACCAGGTGAAGACGAGCAGCGCCGTGAACAGCACGACGCCGATGCCGCCGACCGTGATCGCCCAGGCCAGGTCGCTGCGGGTTCGGGATCGTTCGTCTGCAGGGATGCTCACCATCGTTTCCTTTTCGGCAGGCAGCGTGCAGGGCACTCTTTCGCGAAATCCGGCCGGGGATCAAGCAGGGGCTGCGAGCAGGATTGACGCTGGCCGCGAGCCGGGCCGGCGATGACGATTGCCCGAAGTAACTTGCGGCCAGACCCCGGCCGGAGGGGTGTCCAGGGCTCAAACTGCCCTCGGGACGGGTATTTGAGCGAAAATAGCATTGCCGTCCCGCGATCCCCTCGGTTGAATTTGTTTCACCCGAAGGGCATGTTTGGAGAATCTTCTTCGGCGGGGAGGTCGGAACGGGAGATGAGAAAGCCGGTCGTCGGCGTGATCGGGAATGCCCATCGCGTCGAAAATCGATTTCAGGTCCAGATGGTCGGTGAGCGCAATTTGCGCGCGATTGCCGAAGTCTCCGGCGGCTTGCCGCTGATGTTCGCCGGCTCGCCCGACATCACCGATATCGCTGCGCTGCTCGATACCGTCGACGGCGTCATCCTCACCGGCGCCCGCGCCAACGTCCACCCGACGCGCTTCAATGTCGACCCTTGCGAGAAGCACGAGCCCTACGATATCCACCGCGACGAGGTGGCTCTGACGCTCTCGCTCGCCTGCGTCTCCCGCGGCATCCCGCTGTTTGGCATCTGCCGGGGCTTGCAGGAGATGAACGTCGCCTTCGGTGGCTCGCTGCATCCCGAAATCCGCGAACTGCCGGGCCGCATGAACCATCGGATGCCGCGGCTGGAGAATGGTGAGATCCACCCCGACCCGACCGTCGTGTTCGCCGATCGCCATGACGTCGACCTCACGCCGGGCGGCGCCTTCGCCAAAATTCTCGGCTGCGACAAGATCCGCGTCAATTCGCTGCACGGTCAGGGCATCCTGGAGCCGGGCAAGCGCGTGCTGATCGAAGGCGTCGCCGAAGACGGTACCATCGAGGCCATCCGCATCGCCGAGGCCCCGAGCTTTGCGCTCGGCGTGCAATGGCACGCCGAATACGATCCGCAGCGCAATCCGATCAACCGGAAGATTTTTGAGGCGTTCGGCGAGGCCCTGGTCGAGCGGCAGCGCGCAACGGCGTGATGTACACGCGCGGCCACGAAGAAAGCCGAGCGAACGGGTGAGCCGCCGCCCGGCGGTTCGGTTGTGTCTAGAACAACCTGACTATTTGCCAAGTTCTCCCAAACTCGCGTTGTTGCGGCGTTTCCACGATCGTGTGAATCGATCGCCGCAAGCGGCGGTGCAGCAAGGATTGCGAGCGCTTCTGAGTAATCCTTCGGCGGTATTGTATCGTCTGGCACAAACACCACCTGAATGAGTTGTAGAGGGCATAATCGCTCCGGGAGTGCGAGCGTGGCCAGCCGAAGGGTAAACCAGGATCTCCCCGTCATCGCGCGCTTCGAGGTGCGTCACCGCAATTACCTCGCGCCAGACGGTTCGATCCAGCGGCCGCTTCCTGCCTTTGCCTCTGACGCCAAGCTGCTGATTGCACTTTACCGGTCTATGGTGCTGCTGCGCCTGTTTGACCGGAAGGCTGTTGCGTTGCAGCGCACAGGCCGGCTTGGGACTTATGCCGTTTCGCTCGGCCAGGAGGCAGTATCGGTCGGGATCGCCAGTGCGATGCGGAAAGAGGACGTGCTGTTGCCGTCGTATCGCGACAACGGGGCTCTGCTCTGGCGCGGCGTCAAGCTGGAGGAGATCCTCCTGTTCTGGGGCGGCGACGAACGCGGCAACCGGTTTTCAGGGCCGGTTCACGATTTCCCATTCTGTGTTCCGGTCGGATCCCAGGCGCCGCATGCCGCCGGTGTCGCCTATGCTCTCAAGCTACGCAGGGAACCGCGCGTCGCCGTGTGCCTGTTCGGCGATGGCGCCACCTCGAAAGGTGACGTCTACGAAGCGATGAATTTTGCGGGCGTGCACAAATTGCCGCTCCTGTTTGTGGTTGCCAACAATCAATGGGCCATATCAGTACCGTTGCGACTGCAGACGGCGTGCGAAACGCTGGCGCAGAAGGCGATTGCCGCAGGCTTCGTTGGTGAGCAGGTCGACGGCAGTGACGTGGTGGCGATGCGTGCGGCCGCTGAAGAGGCTATCGCCGCCGCCCGCGACGGCAAGGGCCCCCGCTTCATCGAGGCGGTCACTTACCGGCTCGGCGACCATACAACGTCCGACGACGCGGCGCGCTACCGTTCGGCTGAGGAGGTCCAGGCGCATTGGAAGGAAGAGCCGGTCGCGCGGCTGAGGGCCTATCTTGTCGCGCAGAAAATGTGGAGCAAAGCGGACGAGGAGCAACTCGCCGCCGAATGTCATGAGCGCGTCGAAGCCGCCGCCGAACGCTATCTGGCAACGGCAGCGCGCCGGCCGGAATCCATATTCGATCACCTTTATGCCGATCTGCCCGAGGTCTACGCCGCGCAACGTCGCGAACTTGCGGGAGAGCACGATGCCTGAGGCAACGTTGGTCGAAGCCATCAACTTAGCGCTCGCTCGCGCGATGGAAGATGATCCTGACGTGGTCGTGCTTGGCGAGGACGTCGGCGTCAACGGCGGCGTCTTCCGCGCAACTGCAGGCTTGCAGAAGCGGTTTGGGGCGGAGCGGGTCCTCGATACGCCGCTTGCCGAGCTCCTGATCTCTGGGCTCTGCGTCGGCATGGCGGCGCAGGGACTGAAACCTGTCGGCGAGATCCAGTTCATGGGGTTTATCTATCCCTGCCTGGATCAACTGGTGAATCATGCTTCCCGATTGCGCAACCGGACCCAGGGACGGCTCACCTGTCCAATGGTTCTGCGCACGCCGCACGGGGCCGGCATCCGCGCGCCCGAGCATCATTCCGAAAGCACCGAGGCGATGCTCGCCCATATTCCGGGCTTACGCGTCGTCATGCCTTCCTCGCCGGAACGCGCCTATGGACTTCTGCTCGCTGCCATCCATGATCCCGATCCCGTGGTGTTTCTGGAGCCGACGCGCCTGTACCGCGCGGCCAAAGGCGAGGTGGAGGACAATGGGGAAGCCTTGCCGCTGGATGTCGCGTTTGTCCTGAGGGAAGGAGGAGACGTCACGCTGATAGGCTGGGGTGCCGTGCTGAAGGAAACCATGGCCGCGGCTGATGCACTGTCGGCCGAAGGCATCGCCGCCGAGGTCATCGATCTCGCCACGCTCAAGCCCTATGACGAAGACACCGTGCTGGGTTCGGTCGCAAAGACCGGCCGCTGCGTCATCGTGCACGAGGCGGCGCGCACCGGCGGATTTGGCGCCGAGATCGCCGCTGATATCGCCGAGCACCGCCTGTCCTCGCTGCTTGCGCCCGTGACCCGCGTCACCGGCTACGACACCGTCGTTCCGATGGCCCGCCTGGAGCAATACTATATGCCCTCCGTCGAACGCATCATGACCGCCGCCCGCAAGGTTTGCCAGTTCAGCTAGATCTCAACGGACCGGATTTTAACGGACTTGAGCCCATGCGCCAGTTCACGCTGCCGGATCTTGGAGAAGGGCTCGAGGAGGCGGAGATCGTCAGCTGGTATGTCGGCGAGGGCGATCACGTCGTCACCGATCAGCCCCTCGTTTCCGTCGAGACCGACAAGGCGGTCGTTGAGATACCGTCTCCGTCGAGCGGGCGCATCGCGCGCGTGTTCGGTGCCAAGGGCGACATCGTCAAGGTCGGCGCGCCGCTCGTCGAATTTGCCGAGGGCGCCGAACAGGACACGGGCACCATCGTTGGCGAGCTCGGCGGCGGCGAACATCTGCCCGCTGCAGGAATGCCTTCCGGGCCCCCGACCGCACCGCGGGTGTTTCCGGCCGTGCGTGCACTCGCGCGCAAGCTCGACGTAGATCTTGAGAGCGTGGAGCCCACGGGGCCTGGCGGCACCATCACGCGCGCCGACGTCGAGCGGGCTGCGAAGAGTTTGTCCCAAGCCGGTGACGCCGAGCCGCTGCGAGGCATGCGGCGTGCCATGGCCCAGCGCATGGCAACGGCCCATGCGCAAGTTGTTCCGGCCACGGTGACCGATGAAGCCGACATCGACGATTGGCCGACGGGCGAGGATGTGACGATCCGTCTGGTGCGGGCCATCGCTGCTGCCTGCACGACAGAGCCCGCGCTGAATGCCTGGTACAATGCCGGCGCAGGAGAACGGCGCCTCATGGCGCGTGTCGATCTCGGCATTGCCGTGGATACCGAGGGCGGCCTGATTGTTCCTGTGCTGCGCAATGTCGCGGCGCGGAGCGTATCGGACTTGCGGGTGGGACTTGACCGGCTGCGGGCCGACGCGATGGCGCGCTCGATACCGCCAGAAGAGCTGCGCGGCGCGACGATTACGCTATCGAACTTCGGGATGATCGGCGGCCGGTTCGCAAATCTGATCATCGTGCCGCCGCAGACGGCCATCATCGGTGCCGGACGGATTTCGCCGGGCGTGGTCGCGCATCGGGGGCAGCCTGCTGTGAGGCGCACGCTGCCGCTGTCGCTCACCTTTGATCATCGCGTCGTGACGGGCGGTGAAGCTGCCCGCTTCCTGGTCGCACTCAAGTCGGATCTTGAGCAGATGTCGTGAATGCTGTTTGCGGCGCGCTCGCACCAAAAGTCCTTCGGTCGCCTCTATCCATCGCATCGCACAACGACGCGCCCATGATTCCCTTTGTGGCTGTCCTGGCATTGAGGTTCCGGAACGGGGCGCCATATCTTTCGGCAAGGGAGTGCTTGCCGTGCAGACCATAAAGGCGGCCCTCATTGCGGCGATTGCCATCGTTGCTCTGGTTGTCTCCCATCTTCCCGGTTCGGCGGAGGAGAACGGCCGTCTCGCACTGACAGTCACGATCGACGGAGCCATTGGCCCCGCGTCGGCCAGCTACGTGAAGGAGGCCTTGGCCAAGGCAGGCGAACGTCGCGCAGAGGTCGTGATTCTGAGAATGAACACTCCCGGCGGTCTCAACTCCAGCATGCGCGAGATCATTGCGGATGTGCTCGCCTCACCCATCCCCGTCATCGGCTATGTCGCGCCGTCCGGAGCCCATGCGGCGAGCGCGGGGACCTATATCCTTTATGCGACCCATATCGCGGTGATGGCGCCAGGCACCAATATCGGTGCCGCGACGCCGGTGCAGATTGGCGGACCGCTGCCGGGTCTGCCGAGCGGTACCCCCGACAAGGGCGGCAAGGACAAGAAGGACGGTGACCAGCAGGGCGAGCCGAAGGATGCCATGACGGCAAAGGTGACGAACGATGCCGTCGCCTTCATCCGTAGCCTCGCCGAACTGCGTGGCCATAATGCCGACTGGGCCGAGAAGGCGGTCCGCGAGGCCGCGACCCTCTCCGCCAACGGCGCATTGCAGGCCCATGTGATCGACCTCATCGCACGCGATCCAGCGGACTTGCTCGGGCAGATCGATGGCCGCGTGGTGGAACTTGCAGGCGGCAAGACGCAACGTCTGGCAACGAAGGATGACGTCCTCGAGGACATCGATCCCGGATGGATCTCGCGCTTCCTGGCGGTCATCACCGATCCCAACGTCGCCTTCATTCTCCTGATGGTCGGCATCTACGGCCTGCTCTTCGAATTTATGTCCCCCGGCGCCGTTGCCCCGGGGGTAGTCGGCGCGATCTGCCTGCTGGTCGGCCTCTATGCCCTCAATCTGTTGCCGATCAACTATGCCGGGCTTGCCTTGATGCTGATCGGAATCACGCTGCTCGCCGTCGAAGCCTTCAACCCGACCGTCGTGATCGGCATCGGAGGAGTGATCGCTTTCGTGCTGGGAGCGCTGATGCTGTTCAGGATCGAGGCGCCCGGCTACCGCCTGTCGTGGTGGGTTATCGGCATCACTGCGGCGGTCTTCATCGGCTTTTTTCTCGTCGTGCTTGGCTCGCTTCGCCGCGCTGGCAAGGGTCCTGTACGGGTCGGCGCGCAGGCCATGCGCGGCCTGCCTGCCGAGGTCCTCGACTGGAACGAGAACGAAGGTCACGTGTTCGCCCACGGTGAGCGTTGGCAGGCGCGCAGCGCCGAGACGTTCAAGCCCGGAGAGGTGGTCGAAGTGGCCAACATCGTCGATTTGACGCTGGTGGTGCGGCGGGCGTCCGCCGCCCGCGAAGGAGGACCAGCATGATGCTCGAATATTTGACCTATGCAGCGCTTGCGCTGATTGTCATCATATTTCTATCCCAGGCCATTCGCATCCTGCGAGAGTACGAGCGCGGCGTCGTCTTCACGCTCGGTCGCTTCACCGGCGTGAAGGGGCCAGGCCTCATCATCCTTATTCCGGTCGTACAACAGCTCGTAAAAGTCGATCTCAGGGTGATGGTGCAGGTCGTCCCGCCCCAGGACGTGATTTCGCGGGACAACGTCTCCGTCAAGGTCAATGCCGTCCTGTACTTCCGCATCGTCGATCCCGAGCGCGCCATCATCAAGGTCAGCGACTACATGGCCGCGACCAGCCAGCTCGCCCAGACCACGTTGCGCTCGGTGCTCGGCAAGCACGAACTCGACGAGATGCTTGCCGAACGCGACAGGCTGAACGCCGACATCCAGGAGATCCTCGACAAGCAGACCGACGTCTGGGGCATCAAGGTCACCGGAATCGAGATCAAGGACGTCGATATCAACGAAACCATGGTGCGCGCGATCGCCAAACAGGCCGAGGCGGAGCGGCTGCGGCGCGCCAAGGTGATCAATGCGATGGGCGAGCAGCAGGCTGCCGAAAAGCTCGTCGAGGCCGGCCGGATTCTCGCTCAGGAGCCGCAGGCGATGCAGCTACGTTACTTCGCGGCTCTGCACGACATCGCCGGCGAACGGTCGTCGACCGTCGTCTTTCCGCTACCGACGGGCCTGCTCGACCATTTCATGCCGCGGCGTGACAACCCGTAGCCGGGAACATGCGGGATTGGTGGTACGTAGGATGGGTAGAGCGCAGCGAAACCCATCGCCTTTGCAAAGTGTGAGATGATGGGTTTCGCAAGAGCTCTCTACCCATCCTACGTACAGGTCGCTCCGCAGCAGGATGACCCATCTTCGGCCCAAATGGGCGTATCGAATGTCGATCCCAACTTAAACGGGAGGAAAGTTCGATGATGAAGCATGCCGTCAGACCAGCAAGCCGCCGCCGAAGTCGGAGATTGATGCTCTCCGCCACAGTGCTCACCTTCGCACTCTGGTCATGGGGAATCGGTGGCGCGGCACAAGCCGCAGAGCCAGGCAAGGATGCGACGACCGCCAATCTGCCGCGTATTCTCGTGCTTGCGACGGGAGGGACCATCGCAGGTCAGGCCGACCCACGGGCGACGGGTGCGTACAAATCCGGCCAGGTCACGGGCGACCAACTGGTCCAGTCTGTCCCGGGCCTGGACAAGCTGGCGAGCCTGAACGCCGAGCAGATTTCGTCGATCGGATCTCAGGATATGAACGACAAGGTCTGGTTTGCGCTGGCCCGTCGCATTCAGGACGCCCTCGACAAGAATGAAGCCGACGGAGTCGTGATCACCCACGGCACGGATACTCTCGAGGAGACCGCGTTTTTTCTGGACAATGTGGTCCGCGGCGACAAGCCGGTGGTGATCGTCGGTTCAATGCGTCCAGCTACGGCGGTGAGCGCAGATGGTCCCGGCAATCTCTACGAAGCGGTCCAGGTAGCGGCCGATCCCCGCGCTCGCGGGCGCGGCGTCATGGCCGTGTTGAACGACAAGATCCAGGGGGCTCGCTCGGTGACCAAGACCAACACCACGAGCATCGAGACGTTCAATTCTCCCAATGACGGGCCGATCGGCTATGTCGACACGGCCGGCGGCATTCGTTTCATGGCGCAGGCTCCCGGCTTCAGGCGCACGACCTATCAGCTCCCGGCCGGCGAGCAATTGCCCCGCGTCGAGATCGTGTACTCGCACGCCAACATGGACGCCGTTCCGATCGAGGACGCCATTTCTCACGGCGCGAAGGGCATCGTGCTGGCCGGCGTCGGCGATGGCAACACGTCGAAGCAGGCCCTCGATGCGCTCGAGCAGGCGGCGAAGAAGGGCATCATCGTCGTCCGTTCCACGCGGGTTCGATCCGGCTTCGTCACCCGAAACGTCGAGGTTGACGACGACAAGAACGGGTTCGTCGTTTCCGAGGACCTGAATCCCCAGAAGGCGCGCGTTCTCAGCCAATTGCTGATCGCGAGCGGCGTGACGGCCCCGGCCGAGCTGCAGCGGGCGTTCACCGCGACTTGGTAACTGGACCGGCGTAGTCGCAGGAGTGGCGAGACTTGTTGTGCCGTGCGTAGTGCGTAGGATGAGTACAGCGAAGCGAAACCCATCGTCATCGCAAGTTGCGAGATGATGGGTTTCGCAAGAGCTCTACCCATCCTACGATCCCATAAACGAAAAGGCGCTCCCCTCGGAGCGCCTTTTGTTTGTCGCGCCGTTGCAGGCCCGCTCAGCCCGAATAGTACATCTCGAACTCGACCGGGTGCGGGGTCATCTCGAAGCGCTCGACTTCGGTCATCTTCAGCTCGATGTAGCTGTCGATGAAGTCGTCGTCGAACATGCCGCCGGCCTTGGTATTACGGTATTAGTATTACGGTGACAGTGCACTTAACTATCCTCCGGCCCGAAGCGCGGCTTCGGGCCGCGTTTGGCCGGCTTGAGAACGCGCCGCGTCTTGCGCTCGACGGCATCGAGGAACTTGCGACTGCCGACCGGTCGGCCGATGGTCTCGGCCCGGCGCAGCCGGTTGATCATGTCGGCATCGGCCTCTTCCGACAGGAAGCCAGCGAAATCGGGATAGCGCTCGCGAACCGGCGCAATCGCCGTCACCCCGTCGTCGCGCCCGCCTGTTTGCGCACGCACGCTGGACCAGCGCCAGTCGCGCGCGCGCTCGACCAGCCGCGCCCGCACGGGGTTGAGCGACACATAGCGCAGAGCCGCTGCAAGGTGGTCCTCGTCCATCGCCACGCAGCCGAACCGCCCTTGCCAGAAATGGCCGGTCCGCTTGCGGCGGGCATGAATGATGCCCGCGTAGCGGCGATGCACCGGCGCCAGTGCCCGGCGCAGCCCGTCCGCATCGGGCGGCACGAGGATGAGGTGGACATGGTTCGGCATCAGGCACCAGGCCCAGATCTCCACCCCGGCGGCGCGGCAGGACGCCGCGAGCAGATCGCGATAGAGGGCGTAGTCGTCCTCGCCAAAAAACGTCCGTGCGCGGCCATTGCCGCGCTGCGTGACGTGGTGCGGCAATCCGGGAATGACGACACGGGCTAGACGGGCCATGCCGCCGCACCATGGGCGGCGCACCGCGATAAGTCAATTAAGTGCACTGTCACCGTAATTCCCCGCGAGCAGATCGCGATAGAGGGCGTAGTCGTCCTCGCCAAAAAACGTCCGTGCGCGGCCATTGCCGCGCTGCGTGACGTGGTGCGGCAATCCGGGAATGACGACACGGGCTAGACGGGCCATGCCGCCGCACCATGGGCGGCGCACCGCGATAAGCCAATTAAGTGCACTGTCACCGTAATTCCCGTAGACTTGTCACCGTAACCCAGAGACCTATCTCGCGGAAAGCGCGTTCAGGTTTCTTTGTACTTCGTTCGCGAACTCGTGCGGGTTTCGAGGAAATAGGAAGATGTAGCGCAGCAAGCCGCCCCTCATCTTCAACATCACTCTCGTGAGTCGTGGCCATCCTCCTATGGTTAGCGCGAGGAGCAACGTGGAAAGCCTTCCGTCAAACCAGCTAAAATCAAACAGCTTGCGAGTTTCACACTTTTCGATCTTCTCATATTTCAGCTCAAAGATTTTGAACCTCCGGAAGAGGTGAAAATCGATTCCGCGGACGCCAGGCTCGTAGTCGATCAGATGCGAAATGCCGAAAACAGTGAAGTACAGCACGACCGCCACTGCAGCAAACGTTGTGGTGACAACAGCGAGCCAGGTCATTTTTGTGGACCTACGATCATTGTGTTGCTCAGAATAGTGGTGTTTGTGGGATAGGCACCGGCCGCAACGCCTTCACCGATTCCGAAGCCGGGAGGGCTAACGGAAAGCGTCACGATTCCGCTGCTGCTCCTGCTTAGTTGTCCTCCAACACCCAATCCCAATCCACCGTTAGCACTGCCGGTCCCTGACAAATCCTTCAGATCATTCGCTGTATTTGCATTGGTGGCGCCAAACGATATTCCGGCACCTGCGTAAGCTCCCACGATAACTCCTCCTTGAGACAAGGTGCCAATAGGATTGGTTGGGTCCGAGTATACAGGCCCATTTGATCCGCCTGCGCCGGCGATGCGCTGGTTGGCCTTGTTGTAGCTGTGGCCAAAGGTGATGCTGCTGGCTGTGGTCGCGGCCTGCGCGGGCGCCGGGGTCCAGTGCGTAGGATGGGTAGAGCCCTTGCGAAACCCATCATCTCGCAACTTGCGACAACGATGGGTTTCGCTTCGCTCTACCCAATCCCTGAAACGAAAAGGCGCTCCTCTCGGAGCGCCTTTTGCTTGTTGCGTTCTGTTCGAGCCGCTCAGCCCGAATAGTACATCTCGAACTCGACCGGGTGCGGGGTCATCTCGAAGCGCTCGACTTCGGTCATCTTCAGCTCGATGTAGCTGTCGATGAAGTCGTCGTCGAACACGCCGCCGGCCTTGAGGAAGGCGCGGTCCTTGTCGAGGTTTTCCAGCGCCTCGCGGAGCGAGCCGCACACCGTCGGGATCTGCTTCAGCTCTTCCTTCGGCAGGTCGTAGAGGTCCTTGTCCATCGCCGGGCCCGGATCGAGCTTGTTCTTGATGCCGTCGAGGCCGGCCATCAGCATCGCGGCGAAGCCGAGATAGGGATTGGCGAGCGGATCGGGGAAGCGCACCTCGACGCGCTTGGCCTTTGGCGAAGCGGTGTAGGGGATGCGGCAGGAGGCCGAGCGGTTGCGCGCGGAGTAGGCGAGCAGCACCGGTGCTTCATAGCCCGGGACCAGACGCTTGTAGGAATTGGTCGTCGGGTTGGTGAAGGCGTTGATCGCCTTCGCATGCTTGATGATGCCGGCGATGTAGGACAGGCAGGTCTCCGACAGGTCGGAATACTTGTTGCCGGCAAACACCGGCTTGCCGTCCTTCCAGATCGACTGGTGCACGTGCATGCCCGAGCCGTTGTCGCCGAACACCGGCTTCGGCATGAAGGTGGCGGTCTTGCCGTAGATATGGGCGACCTGGTGGATGCAGTACTTGTAGATCTGCAGGTGGTCGGCCATCAGCGTGAGCGTATCGAACTTCATGCCGAGCTCGTGCTGGGCGGAAGCCACTTCATGGTGATGCTTCTCGACCTTGACGCCCATCTTGGCCATGGCGCCGAGCATCTCGGAGCGCATGTCCTGCACGGAGTCCTGCGGCGGAACCGGGAAATAGCCCATCTTGGTGCGGATGCGGTGACCGAGATTGCCGCCCTCATACTCGGTGTCGGAGTTGGTCGGGAACTCCGAGGAGTCGAGCCTGAAGCCGGTGTTGTAGGGGGTCGCCGAATAGCGCACGTCGTCGAACACGAAGAATTCGGCTTCGGGACCGACGAAGACGGTGTCGCCAACGCCCATCGACTTGACCATCGCCTCCGCCTTCTTGGCGATGCCGCGGGGGTCGCGGTTGTAGGGCTCGCCGGTGGTCGGCTCGAGCACGTCGCAGGTGATGACCATGGTGGTCTCGGCGAAGAACGGATCGATCGTCGCGGTCACCGGATCGGGCATCAGGCACATGTCGGACTCGTTGATCGCCTTCCAGCCGGCGATCGAGGAACCGTCGAACATCGTGCCTTCGGCGAAAATGTCCTCATCGATCATGCTGACGTCGAACGTCACGTGCTGCCACTTGCCGCGCGGATCGGTGAAGCGCAGGTCGACGTATTTGACGTCGTTGTCCTTAATTGATTTCAGGACGTCTTTGGCGGTCTTCATGCATACCCCTTTTGGCTCTGCGGGTCGGTTTCCAGATGAGCAGATTCATTCTCGCTTTTGGCGAGTTCGCGCGTCCGCACACAAACGACATCAGGCCGCCGAAGCAGCCTTATTTCCTGTCAGAGTGTCGCAGAATGCGGGATAGCACCCGCCTTAAATAGCGTCCAGCCCGGATTCACCGGTTCGGATGCGGATCGCCTCTTCGATATTGGAGACGAAGATTTTGCCGTCGCCGATGCGGCCGGTCTGCGCGGCGCGGCGGATCGCGTCGATCGCGCGCTCGACCAGGTCGTCGCCGATCACGATCTCGATCTTCACCTTGGGCAGGAAGTCGACGATGTATTCTGCGCCGCGGTAGAGCTCGGCATGACCCTTCTGGCGTCCAAAGCCCTTGGCCTCGGTGACGGTGATGCCCTGAAGGCCGACCTCCTGAAGCGCTTCCTTCACCTCGTCGAGCTTGAACGGCTTGATGATGGCTTCGATTTTCTTCACTGCGCGCCTCCCGGCCTTTCGATCAAATAGCAACGTCTTCGTCAGGATGCGCTTTTCTTAACGCATGGTCTTGTCTTCGCGGTCCCGGGTCGCCTGACCAGCCCGGCGGCGGCCGGCCACACTCTAGAGGATGCCAGTGAGCACGACGAACCGAAGCGGCTTCCTCGAAAGCAGGGTCTATGCCAAATTGCAAAGCCCCTGATTATTGGAGCGTTATCAGCCTTTTAACGAGCATCTCCGATAGGTGGAGCCGACTGGCTCAAAATAGCGAAGACTACGAAATAGGCAAACGGTTCAATCGCTGTGCAGATTCGCGTTCTGAGTTTCGGTCCGGCACGGAAAATGCCTGTTGAAGAGGCGTTTGTACCAGGGAAGTGGCATGGAAGTTCTGACCAACGCTGAAATGCAGCGGGCCGACCAGCTCAGCATCGCGGCCGGCACCCCCGGCTTCAAGCTGATGCTGAGCGCGGGCCAGGCGGTCGCCGAGGCGGCCCAGGCGCTGGTGGAGGAGGGGCCGATCCTGGTCATCGCCGGGCCCGGCAACAATGGCGGCGACGGTTTTGTCGCGGCCGCCGAGCTTGCCGCCCAGGGGCGCGAGGTCTCGGTGATCCTGATGTGCGAGCGCGATCAGCTCCAGGGCGATGCGGCCTCCGCCGCGCGCGGCTGGAAGCACCCGGTGCTCCCGTTCAATCCGCAGGCGATCGGCAGGCCGGCGCTGATCATCGACGCGCTGTTCGGTGCGGGCCTGAGCCGCGCCGTCGACGGTGAGGCGCACGAGATGATCGCCGCGATCAATGCCAATGGCGCACCGGTGCTCGCGGTCGATCTGCCGAGCGGCATCAACGGCACCAGCGCGGGCGTGATGGGCGTTGCCGTGAACGCCACCGAGACCGTCACCTTCTTCCGCAAGAAGCCGGCGCATCTGCTTCTGCCGGGCCGCGCGCATTGCGGGCGCGTGCGCGTCGTCGACATCGGCATCGACGCGCAGGTGCTCGATGAGATCAGGCCGCAGATCTTCGAGAATGATCCGGACTTTTGGGGCGCAGCCTTTCCGGTGCCGCGCATCGACGGCCACAAATATGCGCGGGGCCATGTGCTGGCGGTCTCCGGCGATGCGGCCGCCACCGGCGCGGCGCGGCTTGCCGCGCGCGGCGCGCTGCGTGCCGGCGCTGGCCTCGTGACGCTGGCCTCGCCGCGCGATGCGCTCGCGATCAATGCCACCGCGCTCACCGCGGTGATGGTCCGCCCCGTCGACACCGCGGTCGAGTTCGCCGAGCTGCTCGGCGATAAGCGCTACAACACCTGCATGATCGGCCCCGGCGCGGGCACCGGCGAGCGCACCTGCGACTTCGTCCACACCGCGCTGTCGGCGCAGCGGCATCTGGTGCTGGACGCCGATGCGCTGACGAGCTTTGCCGCGACCCCTGAGCGGCTGTTTGAATCGATCAAATCCTCGCGGGACACGGCGGTGGTGCTGACGCCGCACGAGGGCGAGTTTCCGCGCCTGTTCTCCGACCTCAGCAACAAATATCCCGGCCGTTCCAAACTCGAGCGCGTGCGCGCTGCGGCCGAGCGCTCCGGCGCGGTGGTGCTGCTCAAGGGCCCGGATACCACGATCGCCGCGCCCGACGGCCGCGCCACCATCGCCGCCAACGCGCCGCCCTGGCTCGCCACCGCCGGCGCCGGCGACGTGCTCTCCGGCATCATTGCCGGGCTGCTGGCGCAGGGCGTGCCGGCCTTCGAAGCCGCCAGCATCGGCGTATGGATGCATGGCGAAGCGGCGAGCGAAGCAGGGCCGGGGCTGATCGCGGAGGACCTGACCGAGACGCTCCCGGCCGTGCACCGGCGGATCTATGATGCGCTGGGGGTGGAGTACTAGTGCTCAGGCAACTCGCGCTCGCCGACATGGGCGCCGCTGCGCAGGTCCATCGGATCGCATTTGACCAGGCGATGCCGTGGCTCGTCGGGTTGCACACGCCTGACGAGGACCGCTGGTTCTACCGCGAGCGGGTCTTCGCGACGTGCCGCGTGTGGGGATGCTTCGACGGTGACGTCCTGAGCGGGATCATTGCTTTCCGTGAAGGCTGGATCGAGCAGCTCTACGTGCTGCCCGCTGCGCAAGGTCGCGGCGCCGGCACCGAACTCCTCGATGTCGCCAAACGCGCATGTAAGCGGCTTGAGCTCTGGACCTTCCAGCGCAACGCGCGGGCGCGGCGCTTCTACGAGGCTCGTGGCTTCACGCTGGTCGAGCAGACCGACGGGGCAAGGAACGAAGAGAGGGAGCCCGATGCTCGCTATGTCTGGGTGCGTCCACCGGCTTGACCGGCAAATGCATGTAGTCGGGCAGGATGGGTAGAGCGAAGCGAAACCCACCATCTCAAATCCTGGCAAGGACGATGGGTCTCGCTTCGCTCTACCCATCCTACGCAGGTCACTCCACCGCGTACCAGCGCACCAGACGCGGCGCGGCCCAGTCGGCCGCGACTGACTCGATCAGCCAGCGGCCGGAAGCGGTCGTCGCGAACGCGATGCGCTGGGTCTGGCCGGGCTCGACGGCCAGCGTGTCGAGCCAATAGGGCTTCCAGCCGTCGTCGAGTCGGTCGAGCAGGCGGAAATGGTGGCCGTGGAGATGGAAGACCGTCGCGACCGGGCCGGGGTTCTTCACCGCCAGCACCACCGTGCGGCCAGCCTTGGCGCGGAAGGCGGGAGCGGACGAGGCCGGGAAGCTCGATGGGCGAACCCAACCGGCCTCGGCAGCCCCCAGCGCGACATCGAACCGCAGGGCACTCCTGAGGTCGAGATTGGCGGGCAGGCCGTTGGAGGGCAGCGCGGCCGGGGGCGACAGGCGGCTCGGCCGTAGCGGCGGCTCGGCCGAAGTCACGAGGCGGGCGACCGGACGGGCCTCCTTGCCGTCGTGCAGCAGGATCGGCGCGGCGGAGCCCGGCGCCGCGGTCCCGTCGAGGAAGACATCAGCCCGGCTGCCAGGCGCCAGCACCAGGGCGCCGTTGCGGGCGATGAAGGGTTCGGCCGGCTGGCCGTCCAGGGCCATGACCAGGACGTCAACGCCATCGAATTTGACCGCAACGACAGCGCGTTGGCAGCCGTTGATCAAGCGCAGCCTCAGCCGCTCGTTCGCACGAAGGATGAAGTCCGGCGCGATCTTGCCATTGACGGTGAAGACCGGTGCGATCTCGCCGCCGCTAGCCCCCGGGCGGATCGCGGCGCCGTCCGGGGCCAGGCGCCAGTCCTCGACCAGGAACAGCTCGTCACGGTCGACCCCCGCCGGGTCGGCCTCCTGAACAACGATGGGAAGCGGCCGGACCGGCTGCTTGAGATCATCGTCGAGCAGGCGCAGGTCGGCCATTAGGGTCCCGGCGTGCGGCATTGAAAGAATTGATGTTTCCGTCCCTCCTGAGGTGACGGCTGCACGCGCAAGCAGCGGTTCGGCAGCGCTCGCCCCATCTAGTCCGTACCAGGCCGGGGCAACCGGGACAGGCAGGTCGTTTCGGAAGCTCACCTCGCAGCGGTCGCCGCGCTTCAGGTGGACGTCCCCGGCGGAGCTCGCTGCGGCCAGCTCCCAGATCGGTGTGGCCGGCTGTCCCGCCTTCAGGACCAGGGTTGCCGATCGCGCCTGAAGGGCGAGCCGCGCCGCCGTGGGCGGGGCCGCGGCGCCCACCACCAGGCCCGCGACTGACGCCCCGAGGCCAGCCATCACCTCGCGGCGGGTCGGGTCAAAAAATCGCATCGTCATGGTCCGATGCGGACCATGCCGCGCTGGATAAGTCCAGCCGCCATGCCTACCTGAAGTGGGCGTCCACACGGCCATTTTTTTGCTGCGAACAGACGGGCACATGCTATAAGCCCGGCCGCCCGCGGCATCGCGGCCGGTCTTGATGCAAATTCACGCGGGCGTGGCGGAACTGGTAGACGCGCTGGATTTAGGTTCCAGTGACGAAAGTTGTGGGGGTTCGAGTCCCTCCGCCCGCACCAAGCGCTTTCAGCGTTTGCACGGATTACCGAAGGGCCTCACTCCTCACGGATGTTTTTCCGTATGGAGCCGGGTCCGATGAACCACCGGCGCAGGGGGCATTGGCCTCGCGCGCCGGATCGATTGATGACAGCGTCCCGACGCATGAGCGCCGGGACCGAACGAGAAGAAGATTGGACGCCATGCAGGTCACAGAGACCCTTTCGGAAGGATTGAAGCACGAGTTCAAGATCAGCGTTCCCGCGTCTGATCTCGACGCCAAGGCCGACGCCAAGCTTGTCGATCTCAAGGACAAGGTCCGCCTCAACGGCTTCCGTCCCGGCAAGGTGCCGGTTACTCACCTCAAGAAGGTCTACGGCCGTTCGGTGATGGCCGAGACCATTGACCAGACCATTCGCGACACCAACACGCAGCTCTTCTCCGAGCGCGGCTTCCGCCTCGCGACCGAGCCGAAGATCTCCATGCCAACCGAGCAGGCCGAGGTCGAGGAGCTGCTCTCGGGCAAGTCCGACCTGACCTACACGGTCGCGATCGAAGTGGTGCCGCCGATTGCGCTCGCCGACTTCAAGAGCTTCCAGGTCGAGAAGCCTGTGGCCGAGGTTTCCGATCCCGATGTCGATGAGGCGATCAAGCGCATCGCGGATTCCAACCGTGGTTATGCCGCGAAGGGCGAGGGCGCGAAGGCCGCCTCCGGTGATCGCGTCACCGTCAACTTCAAGGGCACCATCAACGGCGAAGCCTTCGAGGGCGGCACCGGCGAGGGCATCCAGGTCGTGATCGGCTCCAACACCTTCATTCCGGGCTTCGAGGAGCAGCTCATCGGCATCGCCGCGAGCGAGACCCGCACACTGAAGGTGTCGTTCCCCAAGAACTACATGAACGACAAGCTCGCCGGCCAGCCGGCCGAGTTCGAGACCACCGCGACGCTGATCGAGGCGCCGCAGGATGTCGCGATCGACGACGAGTTCGCCAAGACGCTCGGTCTCGAATCGCTGGACAAGCTGAAGGAAGCCGCGCGCGAGCGGCTTGCCGCCGAATTCGCGGGCGCGACGCGCCAGCGCGTCAAGCGTGCGCTGCTCGACCGTCTCGATGAAGCGCATCGCTTCGAGGCGCCGCCCTCGCTGGTCGACGAGGAGTTCAATCTGATGTGGAACTCGGTCAAGGCCGAGATGGACTCCGCCGGCAAGACCTTCGCTGACGAGAACACCACTGAAGACGCTGCGAAGGAAGAGTACCGCAAGATCGCCGACCGCCGCGTGCGGCTCGGCCTCGTGCTGTCGGAGATCGGCGAGAAGAACAAGATCACCGTGACCGACGACGAGGTGGGCCGCGCCGTGATCGAGCGCGCGCGCCAGATGCCCGGCCGCGAGAAGGAGGTCTGGGATTATTATCGCAACAACGCCAACGCGCTGGCCCAGCTTCGTGCACCGATCTATGAGGACAAGGTCGTCGACTTCATCCTCGAGCTTGCCAATGTGACCGAGAAGAAGGTTTCGCGCGAGGATCTCTACAAGGACGACGAGGCGGACAAGACCGTCGCCTGAGGCTTTGCCAGAGCCTTCTATTAAGGATGATCGGCGGAAGAGGCCCAGCTAGCCAGGTGGCTGGCTGGGCCTCTTTGCACGAATCAGCTTCAAGTCCCCCATGGATTAAGCCTTAATGCGCACCGCACTTGTCTGGCGCGAATTGGGCTATATCTGTGGCTACACCCTCTACCAAAGTTCCTGCATCACGGGACGTGCATCGGCCTTCCGGCAAATCCGGGCAAGACTGGTGATGCTCGCCTCCGAAAACCCTAGGTGACTCATGCGCGATCCGGTTGAAACCTACATGAACCTCGTGCCCATGGTGGTCGAGCAGACCAACCGTGGCGAGCGCGCCTACGACATCTTCTCGCGCCTGTTGAAAGAGCGCATCATCTTCGTGACCGGTCCGGTCGAGGACGGCATGTCGACGCTGATAGTCGCGCAGCTCCTGTTCCTCGAGGCGGAAAATCCGAAGAAGGAAATCTCGATGTACATCAACTCGCCGGGCGGCGTGGTGACGTCGGGCCTTGCGATCTACGACACGATGCAGTTCATCCGCCCGCCGGTCTCGACGCTGTGCACGGGCCAGGCGGCCTCGATGGGCTCGCTGCTGCTCGCTGCCGGCGAGAAGGACATGCGCTTCTCGCTGCCGAATGCGCGCATCATGGTGCATCAGCCCTCCGGCGGTTTCCAGGGCCAGGCCACCGACATCATGCTGCACGCGCAGGAAATCCTGAACCTGAAGAAGCGGCTCAACGAGATCTACGTGAAGCACACCGGCCAGACCTACAAGTCGATCGAGGACGCGCTGGAACGCGACAAGTTCCTGACCGCCTCCGACGCCAAGGAGTTCGGCCTGGTCGACAAGGTCATCGACAAGCGCGCCGAGGAGCCGGCGGTTGTGAAAGTCCCGTAGCATTACCGGGATCGCACCGGCGATCCCCGGGATTAGTGGGGGTCGTCAGGGCGGCGTTCACGTTAAGGACGCGTTCGCAAGGGCGCAAAGGTAGTATTGCGCCCTGCGGCAGGCAGAAAGTTCCGCTTTCGTGCTTCTTTTTTCGTGGTAATCCGGCAACGCACCTGCGATTTCGATCACTTCTCCCGTGCCAAGACGTGAAATCACGGTATTGTCACGGGTAGCCAGCGACCCCCCGATTAGCGAATTCTTGATAGTCGGGTGACAGCATGGTTGGCTACGGTTGATCGGCTATGATCGCGGGAGAATCGAGTGACCGTGATTCGCACGGGATGTAACGCGTAGGGTCTTTATTGGTACGGAATTTGCTCTATTTGAATCTCTATGCCGGCTGTGCCGGAATAGAGCGATCGAGCGGACGGGATCGAACCGCGGACGGAGACAGGAATGAGTAAGGTCGGCACGAGCGACTCCAAGAACACGCTGTATTGCTCGTTCTGCGGCAAGAGCCAGCACGAAGTCCGCAAACTGATCGCGGGTCCCACGGTCTTCATCTGCGACGAATGCGTTGAACTGTGCATGGACATCATCCGCGAGGAGAACAAGTCTTCGCTGGTGAAGTCGCGCGACGGCATTCCGACGCCGAAGGAAATCTGCAAGGTGCTGGACGATTACGTGATCGGCCAGAGCCATGCGAAGAAGGTTCTGTCGGTTGCCGTGCACAATCACTACAAGCGGCTCAACCACCAGACCAAGCACAACGACGTCGAGCTCGCGAAGTCGAACATCCTGCTGATCGGTCCGACCGGTTCGGGCAAGACACTGCTCGCGCAGACGCTCGCCCGCATTCTGGACGTGCCGTTCACGATGGCTGACGCCACGACGCTGACCGAAGCCGGCTATGTCGGCGAGGACGTCGAGAACATCATCCTGAAGCTGCTCCAGGCCGCCGACTACAATGTCGAGCGCGCGCAGCGCGGCATCGTCTATATCGACGAAATCGACAAGATCAGCCGCAAGTCCGACAACCCGTCGATCACCCGCGACGTGTCGGGTGAGGGCGTGCAGCAGGCGCTGCTCAAGATCATGGAGGGCACGGTGGCTTCGGTCCCGCCGCAGGGCGGCCGCAAGCATCCGCAGCAGGAGTTCCTGCAGGTGGATACCACCAACATCCTGTTCATCTGCGGCGGCGCCTTCGCCGGCCTCGAGAAGATCATCTCGGCGCGCGGCCGGTCGACCTCGATCGGCTTCGGTGCCCAGGTGCTCGCTCCGGAAGACCGCCGCACCGGCGAGATCTTCCGCCACGTCGAGCCTGAGGACCTCCTGAAGTACGGCCTCATCCCCGAGTTCGTCGGTCGTCTGCCCGTCGTGGCGACGCTGGAGGACCTCGACGAGACGTCGCTGAAGAAGATCCTGACCGAGCCGAAGAACGCGCTGGTGAAACAGTACCAGCGGCTGTTCGAGATGGAGAACATTGAGCTGACCTTCGCCGACGAGGCGCTTGGCGCGGTCGCCCGCAAGGCGATCGAGCGCAAGACCGGTGCGCGCGGGCTGCGCTCGATCCTCGAGGCGATCCTGCTCGAGACCATGTTCGACCTGCCGGGGCTGGAAGGTGTGGAAGAAGTCGTGATTTCGCGCGAAGTCGTGGAAGGTACGGCGCGTCCGCTCTACATCTACGCCGATCGCTCCGATCGCGCGGTCGAGAACGCCAGCGCCTGAGATCAGGGCGCTGGAGGCTCAGAATCGTCCTGTCAGTACTGACGGCTGCGGAATGTGTTTCCGCAGCCGGTGTTGCGTCGCTTATCTGCGTGCGTAAGCGCCGAATGGCGCGCGTTTTTCAATGACTTGACACCCCCCGGGGCGATAGCCACCTAATGTCGGCGGCGAGCGAGAATTCTCTTCAAGATTCGCCTCAGTTCCGATCCGGCGATGCCGGTCCATCTTTCGAAGGACCGACCGGTTTTGCGGATCACCTCGGCACCTTGTGGCGGTTGCGCATGAGCAAGGCGGGCTGCGTGCAAGGGGGCAAAGCAAAAGGAAAAGGCCATGACTAATCCCAAACCCCGGCCAACCATCGTCCATGGCGAAGCGCACGCTTATCCCGTGCTGCCGCTGCGCGATATCGTCGTCTTCCCGCACATGATCGTGCCGCTCTTCGTCGGCCGCGAGAAGTCGATTCGCGCGCTCGAAGAGGTGATGAAGAACGATGCCCTGATCATGCTCGCGACGCAGAAGAACGCGTCCGACGATGATCCGGCGCCCGGTGCGATTTACGAGACCGGTACGCTCGCAAGCGTGTTGCAGCTCCTGAAGCTTCCCGACGGCACCGTGAAGGTGCTGGTCGAAGGGCTCGAGCGCGCGCGCGTGCAGAAGTACACGGACCGCGCCGACTACTATGAAGCGACCGCTGTTGCGCTTGCCGACACCGATGCGAAGTCGGTCGAGGCGGAAGCGCTGGCGCGCTCGGTCGTGTCGGACTTCGAGAGCTATGTGAAGCTCAACAAGAAGATCTCGGCCGAGGTCGTTGGCGTCGTGCAGGCGATCACCGATTTCGCTAAGCTCGCCGACACTGTCGCCTCGCATCTCGCCGTCAAGATCGCCGATCGCCAAGGCATCCTGGAGACGCTGTCGGTCACGCAGCGCCTGGAGAAGGTGCTGGGCCTGATGGAGAGCGAGATCTCCGTGCTCCAGGTCGAGAAGCGCATCCGCTCGCGCGTCAAGCGCCAGATGGAGAAGACCCAGCGCGAGTACTATCTCAACGAGCAGATGAAGGCGATCCAGAAGGAACTCGGCGACGACGACGGTCGCGACGAACTCGCCGATCTCGAAGAGAAGATCTCCAAGACCAAGCTCTCCAAGGAAGCGCGCGAGAAGGCGCAGCATGAATTGAAGAAGCTGCGCCAGATGTCGCCGATGTCCGCGGAAGCGACCGTCGTGCGCAACTATCTGGACTGGCTCTTGTCGATCCCGTGGAACAAGAAGTCCAAGGTCAAGAAGGACCTGGAGGCCGCGCAGGCCATCCTGGACTCCGATCATTACGGGCTCGAGAAGGTCAAGGAACGTATCGTCGAGTATCTCGCGGTGCAGTCGCGCGCCAACAAGCTGACGGGTCCGATCCTGTGCCTCGTCGGGCCTCCCGGCGTCGGCAAGACCTCGCTCGGCAAGTCGATCGCGAAGGCGACGGGGCGCGAATTCGTGCGCGTCTCGCTCGGCGGCGTGCGCGACGAAGCCGAGATCCGCGGTCACCGCCGCACCTATATCGGCTCGATGCCCGGCAAGATCATCCAGTCGATGCGCAAGGCCAAGTCGTCGAATCCGCTTTTCCTGCTGGACGAGATCGACAAGATGGGCGCCGATTTCCGCGGCGATCCGTCCTCGGCGCTGCTTGAGGTTTTGGACCCCGAGCAGAACGCGACCTTCAACGACCACTACCTCGAGGTCGACTACGATCTGTCCAACGTGATGTTCATCACGACCGCGAATACGCTCAATATTCCGGGCCCGCTGATGGACCGCATGGAGATCATCCGGATCGCGGGCTACACCGAGAACGAGAAGGTCGAGATCGCGCGCAAGCATCTGATTCCGAACGCGGTGTCCAAGCACGGCCTGGACTCGAAGGAGTTCTCGATCGACGACGAGGCCCTGCTGCTGCTGATCCGGCGCTACACCCGCGAAGCGGGCGTGCGCAATCTGGAGCGTGAGCTCTCGACACTCGCCCGCAAGGCGGTGAAGGAGCTGATGATCTCCAAGAAGAAGTCGGTCAAGGTCACCGAGAAGACTCTCGAAGAGCTGCTCGGCGTGCCGAAGTACCGCTTCGGCGAGATCGAAAGCGAGCCGCAGGTCGGCATCGTCACCGGCCTTGCCTGGACCGACGTCGGCGGCGAGCTGCTGACGATCGAAGGCGTCATGATGCCCGGCAAGGGCAAGATGACGGTCACGGGCAATCTGCGTGACGTCATGAAGGAATCGATCTCGGCGGCGGCGTCTTACGTCCGCTCGCGCGCGATCACCTACGGCATCGAGCCGCCGCTGTTCGACCGGCGCGACATCCACGTGCACGTGCCTGAGGGCGCGACGCCGAAGGACGGTCCGTCGGCCGGCGTGGCAATGGCCACCGCGATCATCTCGGTCATGACCGGCATCCCGGTCCGCCATGATGTCGCGATGACCGGCGAGATCACGCTGCGCGGCCGCGTGCTGCCGATCGGCGGTCTGAAGGAGAAGCTGCTTGCCGCGGCCCGCGGCGGCATCAAGACGGTGCTGATCCCCGAGGACAACGCCAAGGATCTCACGGAGATTTCCGATGCGATCAAGGGCGGCATGGAGATCATCCCGGTCTCCCGGTTGGACGACGTCGTCGCCAAGGCGCTGGTGAAGAAGCCGGTACCGATCGTCTGGGAAGAGGACACCAAGGTGACGGTGAAGCCGGAAGGCGACGAAGCCGCCGGCGGCCTGACCGCTCACTGAGACTGCACGGAAGATGATAAAACGGCGCCTTCGGGCGCCGTTTTTGTTTCAGGGGATGGCCATGCAGATCGACGGGCAATGCCATTGCGGCCGGATCACCTATGAGGCCGAGATCGACCCGGAGGCGGTGTCGGTCTGTCATTGCCGGGACTGCCAGACCCTGACCGGTTCGCCGTTCCGGGTGACCGCAATCTGCTCGGGGCGGGCGATCCGCCTGACCGGCGGCACGCCGAAGATCTACGGCAAGCGCGGCGACAATGGCCGGATGCGCTTCCAGCATTTCTGCGGCGACTGTGGTTCCCCGCTGTTCACGAGCGGCGAGGGCGACCAGGCCGACGATTGGGGCATCCGCTGGGGCAGCATCCGTCAGCGCGACGCCTTGCGGCCCGCCAGGCAGATCTGGTGCCAGTCGGCGGCGGTGTGGATTGACACGGTGCCCGTCTTGCCGGGCCGGCCGCAGGATTGACGTTCGGCCCTTGCTCCTGCCGGGGACCTGGCGCTAAAGAGGCGGCGAGGGGCGGTTAGCTCAGCTGGTTAGAGCATCTCGTTTACACCGAGAGGGTCCGCGGTTCGAATCCGTGACCGCCCACCAGCCTGCGCTCGCGCAGCGAGGCAGGCTGCCACGCCGAAGCCCGACGGGCGAAGGTGGGCTTTTCGGCGCGAGCTTCGGCTCGGCAGGCGGGCCGACGACCGAACCCGATTTGGTGGTTGTCGGGCCCCTTGCGTGCCTTCGCCTGGCACCCGACGCCCCGAAAGAGCCCTCGTGGGGTCCAAAATTACCTTTTTTCGGTCATCTTTTCGATCGCGGTTCGAACCAACGTTCCGGCTCCCTATGTCAGCGTGGAGTATCGCCGTGATGAGTGATCTTCGCATCAAGCTGGAAAGGTACGAATCCAAAGCCGTCCACTGCATGAGAGCGGCTCAGGAAGCTCCTGATGAGGCCGGCCGGGCCTTTTATGAGGAGCTTGCTCACTACTACGACGAGCTGGCAGCGGACTTCCGCCGCGTCCTTGCGAAGCGAACCGGGGCCTCGCTCGCGGCTGAATGACCTGGCGTAGCGCAGGTCGGCAGCCAAATCCCCTTATCGTCCGTCAACCTCTGACGCCGTGTCGCGCGGCGTGCACGCAAAAGCGTGTCGCCGAAGAACCCGCCTCAGTTGACGGCGTCTTCGCATTTCGGCATCGGGGTCTTTCGACCAAGCTGCCGGAGGCGCATCCATGGAACAGCCAAGCGGACACGAGCAAAACGCCGACCAGATCGCCTATTGGAACGGACCCAGCGGGCAGCGCTGGGCGGATCGCCATGCGGCGCAGGAGAATTTACTGGGGCCCATTGCCGACGTGCTGATCGACCGCGCCAAGCCCAGACCGGGTGAGCGCGTGCTCGACGTCGGCTGCGGCTCCGGTGCGACGACGTTCGCGTTCGCGAAGGCGGTGGCGCCGAACGGGTTTGCGCTCGGCCTCGACGTGTCCGACCCGATGCTGTCGCAGGCCCGCGCGCTGGCGCCGACGGGCCTGCCACTGGATTTCGTGCTGGCGGATGCCACCGTCCATCCGTTCGAGCCGGCGAGCTTCGATCTCCTGGCCTCGCGCTTCGGCGTGATGTTCTTCGCCGATCCGATCGCGTCCTTCACCAATCTCCGTCGTGCGTTGAAGCCCTCGGGGCGGCTGGCCTTCGCCTGTTGGCGCGAGCCGCGCGAAAATCCCTGGATGATGGCCCCGCTGATGGCGGTCTACAAACACGTGCCGAAGATGCCGCCGGTCGGGCCCGAAGAGCCCGGTCCCTTCGCCTTTGCATCGGAGGAGCGCGTGATGCGTATCCTCAAGGGCGCCGGCTTCGTGGACGCGGCGATGGAGCCGCAGAATCTGGCGATGGATGTCGCGATCGGCGGCGGCCTCGAGGCGGCCGTCGATGGCTCGCTCCAGATCGGCCCCGCCAGCCGTGCCCTCCAGGGCCATCCGCCGGAGACCTATGAGGCCGCCAAGGCCTCGATCCGCGAGATGCTCGCGCCATACGTGAAGGGGCAGTCGGTGGCCCTGCAGGGCGCGATCTGGATCGTGACGGCGAAGGCGGCGTAGGGTCGCTTGCTCTCAGCCTTCATTGTGAATGAGTTGGAAGCATCGTGCCGCATAGTCAGTGTCGTCCCGGCCTAGTGCGCAATTGCGCACGGGGGGCACAGGGACCCATAACCCAGGGAGAAGTTGCGGCGCGATCGGGTAACCGCGAGTCTTCGCCAAACCACGCCCTGTGGTTATGGATCCCGGATCGGCGCTTCGCTTGTCCGGGACGACACCTGCGATTGGGGCGACGGCGCAACTCACCCTCACACCACATGATCCGGCGCCAGCGCGCAGCCGTTATCGGGGCGCGTCTCCACCTGAAGCGTGGTGTGGCCGATGCGGAATGACGTCTTCAGCAGTTGCGCCGTCTCCATCAGGAACGCGTCGCCCGTGGCGCCGCCGGGCATGACCAAATGGCACGTCAGCGCCGTCTCGGTGGTCGAGATCGGCCAGACGTGGAGGTCGTGGATCGCGTCGACGCCGGGGCGGTCCAGGAGGAATGTCCTGATGGCGTCGAGGTCGGTGCCCTTCGGTGCGGCGGCCATCGACATGTCGATGGAGCTGCGCAGCAGGCTGGTCGTGCTCCACAGGATGGTGGCGCAGATGATGAGGCTGGTTACGGGATCGAGCCAGAGCCAGCCGGTCCAGATGATCAGCGCCGCCGCGACGACGACGCCGAACGAGATCGCGGCGTCGGCGGCCATGTGCAGGTAAGCGCCTTCGATGTTGATGTCCTCTTTCCGCCCGCTCGCAAACAGCATGGCGGTGGCGCCGTTGATGAGGATGCCGATGCCGGCGACCACCATCACGGTGACGCCGGCGATCGGCTCCGGCTCGCGCAGGCGCAGGATCGCCTCCCAGCCGATCGCGCCGGTCGCGACCAGCAGGAACACCGCGTTCGCCAGCGCCGAGAGAATGGTGGAGGCGCGCAGGCCATAGGTGAAGCGGCCGCTCGGCGCGCGCTTGGCCGCGATCGACGCACCCCAGGCCACGACGAGACCGAGCACGTCGCTGAGATTGTGGCCGGCATCGGCGAGCAGCGCGGTGGAATTGCCGATATAGCCATAAACCGCTTCCGCCACGACCAGCGCGCTGTTGAGCGAAATGCCGATCGCGAAGGCCCTGCCGAAATTCGCGGGCGCGTGGACATGCGCATGGCCGTGGCCGTGATCGTGACCAAGACCATGCGCGTGGTCGCCATGGTCATGGTGGTGATGACCGTGATGGTCATGGCTGCTCACGTCTATTGCTCCTCCGAAGCGGCCAAATCGGAGCTCATTGTAGGCGTTTCCCCGGTCGCGTCACGGCGGAACAGGACGTAAAGCGCCGGCAGCACCAGCAGCGTCAGCACGGTCGAGGAGATGATCCCGCCGATCACCACGGTCGCAAGCGGCCGCTGCACCTCGGCGCCGGCGCCGGTGGCGAGCGCCATCGGCACGAAGCCGAGGGAGGCGACCAGCGCGGTCATCAGCACGGGGCGCAGGCGCGTCAGCGCACCCTCGCGCACCGCATCCGCGACGGACCGCCCCTCGCGGCGCAGCCGCTCGATGAAGGCGATGATGACGAGGCCGTTGAGCACGGCCACGCCCGACAGTGCGATGAAGCCGACGCCGGCGCTGATCGACAGCGGAATGCCGCGCAGCAGCAGCGCGGCGACGCCGCCGGTCAGCGCCAGCGGCACGCCAGAGAACACGAGCAGCGCGTCCGCGGCCGATCCCATGCTCATGAACAGCAGCAGGAAGACGAGGAGCAGCGCCACCGGCACCACGATGGTCAAGCGCTTGGTGGCCGAGACCAGCTGCTCGAACTGTCCGCCCCAGCCGATCCAGTAGCCCGGCGGTAGCTTGACCTTCTGCGCCACGGCCGCCTCGGCTTCAGTGACGAAGGAGCCGAGGTCGCGCCCGCGCACGTTCGTTGCGACCACGACGCGGCGCTTGCCGTTCTCACGGCTGATCTGGTTCGGTCCGGGCGCGACCTCTACGGAGGCCACGGAGGATAGCGGCACGTAACGTAGCGGCGCTCCGGTTGTACCGGTCCATGCCGTCCTGGTCAGCGCCGCACCGTCCGGTGCGGGCGGCAGGGAAATGGGAATGGCCTTGATCGCATCAAGGTTGGCACGCAGGCTCTCCGGCAAGCGTAAGACGATATCGAAGCGGCGATCGCCCTCATAGAGCTTGCCCGCAGGCTTTCCGCCGACCGCGATTTCGACCACGTTCTGCACGTCGGCGACGCTGAGGCCATAACGTGACAGCGCTTGCCGGTCGAGCTTGATCGTCAGGATCGGCAGGCCAGTAACCTGCTCGGTCTTGAGGTCGGCCGCGCCTTCAATTCCGTGCAGGACGGATTGCACCTGCTGCGCGATCCCGAGCAGGATATCGAGGTCGTCGCCGAATATCTTGACGCCGACGTCGCTGCGCACGCCCGCAATGAGCTCGTTGAAGCGCATCTGGATCGGCTGCGTCATGCCGTAGGTCGTGCCCGGCAGCGTGTTGGCGACACGCTCGAGCTCCTCGACGACATCAGCCTTGGACTTGCCGGGGTCGGGCCATTGCTCCTTCGGCTTCAGCATGACGTAAGTATCGCCGGCATTGGGCGGCATCGGATCGTTGGCGACCTCCGCGGTGCCGAGCTTGGAGAACACGGTGGCGACCTCAGGCACCTCTTTGAGCGCGCCCTCGAGCCGTAGCTGCATCTCGACGCTTTGCGTCAGGCTGGTTCCGGGAATCCGGATCGCCTCGATCGTTACGTCGCCCTCATCCAGGCTGGGGATGAATTCTCCGCCCATCCGGGTTGCGGCAAACAGGCTGGCGGCCACGATCACGAGACCGGCGAGGGCAACGCCGAGACGGTGACGGATGACCCGGTCGAGAAGCGGGATGTAGATCCGCTTCGCGGCCCGCATGAAGACATTCTCCTCCGACACCTTGCCGCTGACCAGGATCGCGATCGCGGCAGGTACGAAGGTGACGGACAGCAGAGCCGCGCCAGCCAGTGCCATCAGCACGGTGAGCGCCATCGGCGTGAACATCTTGCCCTCGGTGCCGGTCAAGGTCAGGACCGGGAGGTAGACCACGGCGATGATGAGCGTTCCGAACAGGCTCGGCTGGATGACCTCGCTGGTTCCGGCGCGGATCGTTTCGGTGCGTTCGGCAAGCGACAGCAGGCGTCCGCGCCTATGCTGCTCCTGCGCAAGCAGACGGAGGCAGTTTTCGACGATGATGACGGCACCGTCGACGATGATGCCGAAGTCGATCGCGCCGAGACTCATCAGATTGGCGCTGACCTTGGTTCCGACCATGCCGGTGATCGTCAGCACCATCGAGAGCGGAATGACGCAGGCGGTGATCAGCGCCGCGCGGATGTTGCCGAGAATGAGGAACAGGACGACAATGACAAGGGCGGCGCCCTCCAGCAGGTTCTTCTGAACCGTCTCGATCGTCGCTTCCACGAGATGCGTACGGTCATAGACCGCGTGCGCGACGACGCCGTCCGGCAGCGACTTGGCGATCTCGCGCAGCTTGGCCGCGATCCGCTGCGCGACCGAGCGGCTGTTCTCGCCGATCAGCAGCATCGCGGTGCCCAGCACGGTCTCCTTGCCGTCGACGGATGCTGCGCCGGTTCGCAGATCCTTGCCTTCCTGCACGTCGGCGACGTCGCGAACGCGAACCGGCACGCCGCCGCGGGAGCCGATCACGATATCGCGGATTTCATCGATGGTTGCGACCTGGCCGGGCGCACGGACCAGATATTGCTCGCCGTTGCGCTCGATGTAACCGGCTCCGACATTGGCATTGTTGGCGGCTAGCGCGCTCAGCACGTCCCGGAAGCCGAAATTGTAAGCCATCAGCCGGCCCGGGTTTGGAAGCACGTGGAATTGCCGCTCATAGCCACCGATCGAGTTGACTTCGACAACTCCCGGAACGGTGCGAAGCTGGGGCTTGATGATCCAGTCCTGGATCGTGCGGAGCTCGGTGGGCGTGTACTCGCGGCCGCTCGCGGATTTCGCGCCCGGCTCGGCACTGACGGTGTACATGTAGATTTCGCCAAGGCCCGTCGATATCGGTCCCAGCGCGACTTCGGCCCCGGCAGGCAGTTGATCCTTCACCTGCTGAATGCGCTCGCCTACGAGCTGACGGGCGAAGTAGACGTCAGTGCCTTCCTGAAACACGACCGTGACCTGGCTCAGGCCATAGCGCGAGATCGAGCGTGTATAATCGAGCCTCGGCAGGCCACTCATTACGGTTTCAATCGGAAAGGTGATGCGCTGCTCGGCCTCGAGCGGAGACAGGCCCGGAGCGTTCGTATTGATCTGGACCTGGACGTTGGTGATGTCCGGGACCGCATCGATTGGCAGACGTGCGAAGTTCCAGGCGCCGAAGGCGCCGGCCGCGAGCACGAGGAGAACCACCAGCCAGCGCTGACGGATCGAGAAGGCGAGGATGCGCTCAATCATGCTCGGCCTCTCCCTTGCCCATCTCCGCCTTGACGACGAAGCTGTTCTCGGCGACGTAGCGCTCGCCGGCCGACAGCCCCGCCTTGATCTCGACATAGCGCGGATCGGTTTCGCCGAGCTCGACCGGGCGGGCCTCGATCTTGTCGCCGTCCTCGCGGACGAAGACGATGGTCCGGTTCTCCAGCGTCTGGATCGCGCTCCTGCGAACGGCGACGGCAACGTTGCGCGCGGCGAGGATCAGCCGCGCCGTGACGAACAGGCCGGGACGGAGCCGGCCGTCGGGATTCTGCAGGACGACGCGCGCGAGCGCGGTCTGGGTCTCGCTGGAGCCGATCGGCGCGAGGTAGGAGATCGCACCCTTGATCTCGCCGCGGCCGTCATCGGGATCGATCAGCACCTCGTCACTGATGCGAACACGCCGGAGGTCCTGGCGGTAGATCGAGAGGTCGACCCAGATGGTCGAGAGGTCGGCGACGACGAAGGCCGGCTTCTGTTCCGAAGCGTATTCGCCGAGCGAGATCTGCCGCTCGATGATGGTGCCGCCGATCGGCGCCTTGAGCTCGTAAACCGTGAGGCTCTGGTTGCTCTCGATCGCGGCGAGCAGGTCGTCCTTGGCGACCTTGTCGCCGATCCGCTTCAGGATTGACTTGGCGATGCCGGGAAAGCGCGGCGTTACCTGCACCACGGCTTCCTGGTTGGCGCGCAAGATGCCGTTGAAGGCGAGGGTGTCTGTCAGCGTGGCGCTCGCAGCCTCCGCCAGCATCACGCCGGCGGCGGCGAGCTTGACGTCGGAGATCCGGATGCGATCGGCGCCGTGCTCGTCCTGCTCGACGTGGTCGTTCGGCTTCTCAGCCTTTTTCTCTTCATGACCGGCCGGCTCGACCTTGCCGGGCGCGAGCATCGCATAGCCGTAGGCGCCGAGCGCGGCGGCGACGAGTGCGGCGAGGACGGTGGAGGATGTCTTCATCTTGCGCTCTCCCGGGCGAGCGTGAAGGGATTGCCGACGAGGCCTTCGATGGTCGCAACCCCTGCGTGGAAATTCTGCAGCGCCTCCTGCTCGCGCAGGCGCGCCCGGGTGACGCTCGCCTGGGCGTCGAGGACCTCGAGCAGCGTGAAGCGGCCCTGGCCGTAGCCTTGCGAGATCGCGTCCGTCGCTTCGGTCGCCTTCGGGATCGCGGTCTCGCGCAGGACGGCAAGCTCGCGCAGCGATCCCTCGAGCGAGTCGTAGGCGCGACCCGCAACCACGATCAGGGTGTTGCGGTTGGTGTCGCGTTCGGCCCGGGTCTTGGCGAGGCTCTCCTGCGCGGAGAGGATGTTGCCCTGGTTCTGGTCGAATACCGGAATCGGGACCGAGACGGTGAGGCGCACCGCGTCGTCATTGGTCTCGTTGAAATGCCGCCAGCCGGCGGCGACCCGCACGTCCGGGTAGGGCTTGAGTCGCGCCAGCAGCAGCTCGGCGTTGCGCTGCGCATAGACGGCGGTCCAGCGCACCAGTTGCGGATTGGCATCGATCGCGGCGACCACCGACTTGAACGAGGGCGGCCGTCCCGTGGTGTCGAGCCGACCGGAGACCTCTGCGAATTTTGCCGCGGGATCGCCCATCAGCACGGCAAGCTCGCGCCGGGCGCTGGCCAGGGTTGCCTTGAGGCGCTCGCGATCGGCCTTGACCAGCGCGGAGGCAACCTCGGCACGGCCGGTTTCGGCCGGAGAGGAGGCGCCGGCCTCGACGCGGCGGCGCAGAAGCGGCGTCAGCCGATCGATCGCGGCAATCTGCTCGTCGAGGATCTGGATACGCCGCTGCGCGCCGAGCACGCTCAGGAAGGCGATCGCGGTTTCCGACAGCACTTCGAGCCGGATCGCCTTGCGCTGGATGGCGGCGACCTCGAGGCCGGCCGCTCCTGCGGCGATGCGCGCCTCGCGCTTGCCGAACAGCTCGAAGGCCTGGCTGATCTGAAGCGTGGTCTCGGCCGATTTCGTTCCGCGGTAGATGCCGGAGCCGAAGGAGTTGTCCTGTTCATAGGACAGTTCCGGATTGAGGAGTGCGCCGGCCTGGATGCGCTGGCCCGTGGCGATGCCGACATCGCGCTCGGCCGCGGTGAGCCGCGGGCTGGCCGCGAGCGCGCGCGTCAGCGCAGTGCGCATCGTCAGGGTCTGGGCGTGTGACGTCAGCACCAGGGATGGGCTGATGAGAAACGCCATCGCGCACGCCATGCGCGCGGCCGTTCGCCTGCAAAACATGAATACGACCTGTGAAGGAGGATCGATGGGCGCATGCGGCGCCCGGCTATCCGTTCAGGTCAGATGTTTGGGGGGCGGGGAGTCCGTATCGGGCGCAATGCCGGCAAGCGCCGCTTGAAGCGGCAGCCGCGACGCAGCGGGGAGCTCGGCCACGGCGTCCGGTTGTACCGGCTGGATGACTGCGACCAAGAAGCAGCCGTGGCAGTGATGGCCCGCGAGCGCCTTGTGGTCGCCGTGGCCCGCAAGGCCGTCGTCGAGGATCGAAGCGATTTCCGAGCCGCCGGACGGACTGGTCACGTCGATATCATGTGCACCATGCAGGACGCCGGCGAGCAAATACGTGATCGCGATGAGCACAGCCAGCAGCCCGCGCCAACCGCGCGCGTCGCAAAGTCTCGGAGGCTGGCGGTTCAGAAGCACGAATTCACTCTGGTTGACGTTGGACTGCCTTAGCACGGCAACGAGAGGAGTGTCGATGTGCAACATTGTTACGCGGCTAAAACAGCCGCCCCGACGAACAGGAATTTTCCGAGCTCGTGCTCAGTCGTTGCCGCGGCCATAGTAGCTCTTGATCAGCCGGTACTGACTGCCTGTTGAGAGGTACTCTTGATGCAGGCAGCCGGCGGAGTTGCAAAATCCACCGCCGTGATCACAGTGCAGATGCTCGAAATGCAGCCTGATGATGCGTGAATTATCCAGGTAAGTTGCGAAATAATGCGCAGCCCGTGGCATTCCCCCACACATGTGGGTCACGGCGTTCCTGACGTTGAGCGGCAGCTGATCGATGTGTTCTGGATTCCAGGGATCGTCGTGTCCGACCTGACTGCCTCGACCGAATGCCTGTGAGGTGATGATCAACGACAACAGGGCAGCTGCAATTCCCGGATTCAGGGTGCGAATGTTCAACATGCCAGCCTCCATCGTGACGGATGACTCGCGGTGTTCGCTGGCTGAGACTATCACAGGATTGGCGATCGGCACCAAGGAGACTTGGCATCGCCCTGGCAATCCTGCGGACGGGACGAGGACGGCTCGTTTGACGCTTCTGTCAGCATCGTGTCTCGATCTTCTTGCTGATCTCTTCCGGTGAAGCGAAAATCACGTCGGCGCGGTCGCCCATCATCCCTGCAGGGATAATCGCCGGTGAATCGCTTTGCGGGCCGTCTTTGCTGGAATCGGTCTTCAGGCGCAAATTGCGCTCCCAAAAAGCGTGCGTCTTGCCGTCCGCCGTGGTGACACGATAGGTATCCCGACAATGGGCAATGCGGGTCACGCGCTCGGAAGCCTGGGGCTCCCTCAGGTTCGGCACGCGTCCGCCTCCCATCATGCCGCCGCCCACCATTCCGCCCATGCCGGATTGAGCTGCGACTGCAGGCGCTGCTCCGGGTTTGGTGGCGTCCTTGAGAAAGGCGAGCAGGTCGGCGCGGTCACGCCGCTCCTTAATGCCCTCAAATGGCATGGCGTTATCCGGTACCATGCGATCCGGATCGGTCAGCCAGGTATCCAGCGAACGATCGTCCCAGATGATCCCGGAAGATTTCAGCGCGTCCGAGTATCGTTCGAAGCTCGCTAGACCACCCGCCTTGCGATCCCATAATTCGGCAAGGCTTGGGCCGGTCATGTTCCGGTTGGGTTCGAGGGAATGACAGGTGGCGCAGACCCTGAACACTTGTTGGCCGCGGGCTACGTCGCCTTGTTGGGCTAAGGCTACGGTCTGAGATGCGATCAGGACCAACAGGGCGGCAAGCCTACTCATGGCTGATCCCTTCCCCGCCGGGAGCGCAGGTATTTGATGAGAGCGGCTGCCGCAAGAATCGGGACGACAACGACCAGCAGCCAGATCAGCCCCATGCCCCACATCATTCCGTTCATCATCATGGCCTACCTCGCGTGGGTCGCGGGCAACGGCCCCACGTGTCACGCGGCCCCGCTATTGATCCGCGGTTGCCGTGCTGCGAGACGGGAGCCCATTCTGTGAAGTTGGTATCTTGCGATCGGGCTGGCCGATTCCGCACCTCAGACATTTGTACATCATCAGCATACAGGGCAGCGCGGTTAGTATGCGGACCAGTTCGGCCGTGGTCAGCCAATGCCAGTTGAAGGCGATGCTGAAAGCGACAACGGCGCCAAGCGTCGGATAAAGGGCGAGGCGATATTGATCCAGATAGTCGCTCAATCGGCCGCGCAGCGTATCCAGGAGGTTGGTTGCTGTTGTGATGCGCTCGCTGAGAACCATACGGAGCTCCCTATGTTGACGTCAATTCGGGGAGGAGGAACTGCGGAAGTCGGCTCCTATCCGCAGTCTCCTGTACGGAGATGTTCTCAACGTCCCGCTAGTGGGACTTTGGACCTCCATAATACCGCCAGGGCGAGCGATCTCTGGTCGCAGCCGTTGCAGGCGTCGAGACCGCAGGCCCGCGGTCGTAGGCAAACGCCGAGCCGACGCGATCCTGCGCGAAGCCAGCATAGGGCGCACTGCGTCTGGCCTCGTTCGGCCAATAGCTCTTGTCCGTGATCGTCGAGCCCGCCTGGGCGGTCGGAGACAACGCTGCCAGCGGCAGCAAGAACGAAAGTGTGAGAAGGGTCTTCTTCAACATAGTCCCGGCTCCATCATTGGTAGGAGCGCGTCATGTGCGCGCTTCTAAAGAGGAGTTCGGAACAAACCGTCTGGCGGTTACAGGCTCACACCGACGTGAAGTCTGCGGTTACCAGCGCAGCAAACGCGGCCCCAACACTGCGCCCGCAATGGTGCACAGCAAGATCGTGCCGCCGTACCAAACGGCAATGAACGGCAACGAGTCGTCGGTGCAGTGCAGCGCGTAAGCCAGTGCGCTTACGCCGCCGGCAACGAGGCCTGTGAACGCGCCTGCGCGGACGAGATTAGTGGGGGCGGCCCTTCGCACGGCCCATACCAGGACGACAAAAGGTACGATCGCAATGACAGGTATCGATAGGAGACATTCCAGCCATTCATCCCCAACGATCATTCTGTTCCAGTGCGAACTAGGCGCAGATCCAAGACTGACGGCGGCGAGTAGGATGGTCGCGGCGAAAGGCACAAATGCCCAGAAGGCAGGCCTCCCGCGTTCCCCTCCGGGAGATGACAGCCGTATTAGGTAGACAGATGCAATGCTGATGACCGTAACCGCAAAGGCGAGCTTTGCGATGAGGAACGCAGCAGCATAGGCCGTCACGAAGTCAGTGCGCACGCCAAGCCAGAGTGCCATCACGCTAAATGCCACGATGATCGCAACAGCGACAGCAAGACCGACGGTTCGTCGGATGAGCCCCCGATCGACCGGCTCGAGATGCCTGCTGAGCGCCGTGACGAGCTCGTCCGTCTTCATGATTTGACCTCTTTGGCGATCAGGTCCGCCAATGCCTTCAACCCGCGATGGATGCTGACCTTTATTGCGGGTTCCGAGAGCCGGTACCTTCGTGCTGCCTCAGCGACGCTCAATCCCTCGAGCTTTACTGCGCCGATGGCATATTGCATGTTTCTTGGCAGTTTCTCGATCAGGCGCCGGATGTCGTAGCTGTTCTCTGTAGCGACATGGTCGTCATTTGCCATGATATCGTCGGCTTCATCGATCGGCACGTCGGCGCGCGACGTCCGCGACCTCCGCAGGAAGTCAATCAGCTTGTAGCGCGCGATCGCATGTACCCAGGGCGTCAACAGTTCCGCCGGATCGTAACTGTGCCGCTGTATATGAATAGCCAGTAGTGCTTCCTGAACCAAATCCTCCGCCTCCGTCGCGCCCTTGCCGAAGCTCGCAAGCTTGCGTTTGTAGTAGGCCCGCAAATGCCGGCTCAACCGCTCGAGCAACCTCCGGTGAGCCGCAGCGTCGCCGCTCTGACTGGCCAGCATCAAGGCCTTGAGTTCCGTCTCGGGGGTCGTCATGCCTGCCTATCTCGTTAGTTCGTTGGCGCGGCAGATTTGGGTACAGCTTCGAGGGAGGGCCGAGGCGAAAAACCAGGATCTGTACCAATTCAAGCATCCGAGGTCGCCGAGTGCATGATCCCGTCATTCGGCCGCTTCCGAACGATCAACGCCGACCGGCCTCTCGCCGTGGCCATTCGGCCGATCGGCCGACGACGATTCCTTCGATAGCCGGCCCCCCTTCACCAGGCCGAAGATCGCGGGGATCACGATCAGCGTCAGGAGCGTCGACGAGACCATGCCGCCGATCATGGGCACTGCAATGCGCTGCATGATCTCCGACCCCGTGCCGCTGCTCCACATGATCGGCAGCAGGCCGGCCATGATCGCAACCACTGTCATCATCTTCGGCCGGACGCGCTCGACGGCGCCTTCCATGATGGCCTCGTAAAGGTCGCCGCGTGTCATGGCCCGGCCTTCGCGCGCGCAGTGCGCTTTGGTCTCGGCAAGCGCCTGGTTGAGGTAGATCAGCATCACCACGCCGGTTTCGGCCGCCACGCCGGCAAGCGCGATGAAGCCGACCGCAACCGCGACCGAGAGGTTGAAGCCGAGCCACCACATCAGCCAGAGGCCGCCGACGAGAGCGAACGGCAGCGAGAGCATGACGATCATGGTCTCGGTGACCGAGCGGAAGTTGAGGTAGAGCAAGAGGAAGATGATCAGCAGCGTCACCGGCACGACGATCTTCAGCCGCGCGGTGGCGCGTTCCAGATATTCATACTGTCCGCTCCAGACCACGTAATTGCCCGGCGGAAACTGGATGCTCGCCTGCACCGCACGTTGCGCGTCAGCGACGTAGCCGCCGAGGTCGCGGTCGCGGATGTCGACATAGATGTACGTCGCGAGCTGCCCGTTCTCGGTGCGGATCGTGGTCGGCCCGCGCGTCGGCGAGACGCTTGCGACCTCGCCGAGAGGAACCGCGCCGCCGCCCGGCATCGGGACCAGGATATCGCTGGCGATCGCCTTCGGATTGTCGCGCAGGTCGCGCGGATAGCGCATGTTGACGGTGAAGCGCTGCCGGCCCTCGACGGTCGTGGTCACAGCCTGGCCGCCGAGCGCCGTTGCGATCGTGTCCTGCACGTCCTGCACCATGATTCCATAGCGCGACAGCGCCTCGCGGTTCGGCGTGATCTCGAGGTAGTAGCCGCCGAGGCCGCGCTCGGCATAGGCCGAGGAGGTACCGGGGACCGCCTTGAGAACCTGCTCGATCTGCTTGGCGAGCCTATCGATGCCGGCGAGGTCGGTGCCGATGACCTTGACGCCGATCGGAGTGCGGATACCGGTCGAGAGCATGTCGATGCGCGCCTTGATCGGCATGGTCCAGGCGTTGGAGACGCCCGGAAACTGCAGCGCCTTGTCCATCTCCGCGATCAGGCTGTCGACGGTTACGCCTGCGCGCCACTGCTGCTTCGGCTTGAGGTTGACGATGGTCTCGAACATCTCCGACGGCGCGGGATCGGTCGCGGTCGCCGCGCGGCCGGCCTTGCCGTAGACCGAGGCGACCTCGGGAAACGAGCGGATGATCCGATCCTGGGTCTGCATCAGCTCGGCCGCCTTGGTCACGGAAATGCCGGGCAGCGTCGTTGGCATGTAGAGCAGGGTGCCCTCATTGAGGTTCGGCATGAACTCGGTGCCGAGCTGGCGTGCCGGCCAGACCGAGGCGGCGAGCACGCCAAGCGCAAGCAGGATCACCAGGATCTTGGCGCGCAGCACGCCAGTGATCACCGGGCGATAGGTGAAGATCAGGACGCGGTTGATCGGATTCCTGTGCTCCGGGACGATTTTGCCGCGGACGAAGATCACCATCAGCGCCGGCACCAGCGTGACCGAGAGAAGCGCCGCCGCTGCCATCGCAAAGGTCTTGGTGAAGGCGAGCGGGCTGAACAGCCGGCCTTCCTGAGATTCCAGCGTGAAGATCGGCATGAACGAGACGGTGATGATCAAGAGGCTGAAGAACAGCGCGGGGCCGACCTCGGCGGCGGCCTCGATCAGGATCGCCACCCGCGATCGGCCGGGCTCGGCGCGCTCGAGATGCTTGTGCGCATTTTCGATCATGACGATCGCGGCATCGATCATGGCGCCGATCGCAATCGCGATGCCACCGAGGCTCATGATGTTCGAGCCGATCCCGAGCAGCTTCATCGCGCCAAAGGCCATCAACACGCCGACGGGAAGCATCAGGATCGCGACGAGTGCGCTGCGCACATGCAGCAGGAACACGATGCAGACGAGGGCGACGACGATACTCTCGTCGACCAGCGTGTGCTTCAGCGTATCGATGGCCGCATAGATCAGGTTCGAGCGGTCGTAGACCGGGACGATCTCGACCGATTTCGGCAGGCTGGTCGCGATCTCCCTGAAGCGCTTCTTGACGTTCTCGATCACGTCGAGCGCGTTCACGCCGAAACGCTGGAGCACGATGCCGCTCGCGACCTCGCCCTCGCCATTGAGCTCGGCGATGCCGCGTCGCTCATCCGGTCCGAGCTCGACGCGGGCGACGTCGCGCAGCTTGACCGGTGTGCCGTTGTCGGTCTTCAGCACGATGTTGCCGATATCGTCGATGCTCTTGAGATAGCCCTTGCCGCGGATGACATATTCGAACTCGGAGAGCTCGACGGTGCGGCCGCCGACGTCGGCATTGCTCGCGCGTATGGCCTCGCGCATCTTCTGCATGGTGATGCCGAGGTCGCGCATGCGCTGCGGGTCGAGGATGACGTTGTATTGCTTGACGAAGCCGCCGACGCCGGCGACCTCCGCCACGCCCTCTGCCTTGGCGAGGGCGAATTTCAAATTCCAGTCCTGGATCGTCCTCGTCTCCGCGAGGTTCAACTCTTTCGACATCACGGCGTATTGGTAGACCCAGCCGACGCCCGTCGCGTCGGGACCGATCGTCGGCGTCACGCCGGCGGGCAGCCGCGAGGCGGCGCCGTTGAGGAACTCCAGCACGCGCGAACGCGCCCAATAGATGTCGGTGCCGTCCTCGAAGATCACATAGACGAAGGACACGCCGAAAAACGAGAAGCCGCGCACCACTTTCGATTTCGGCACGGTCAGCATCGCGGTGGTGAGGGGATAGGTGACCTGGTCCTCGATCACCTGGGGGGCCTGGCCGGGATACTCGGTATAGACGATGACCTGGGTATCGGAGAGGTCGGGAATGGCGTCCAGCGGCAGGTGGACCAGGGCATAGAGGCCCGCAGCGGCGGCAAAGCCGGTGCCAAACAAGACCAGCAGCAGGTTGCGCGCCGACCACGCAATGACGCGCGCGATCATGGCTTGGGTTCCATCGCCTTGCCGCCGACGCTGTCGGCCTCAGGCGCGTTGCCGGCCTCGGCAAACCCTTTGAGCGCCGCCTTCAGATTGCTCTCGGCGTCGATCAGGAAGTTGGCGGTGGTGACGATTGCATCGCCCTCGGCAAGGCCGTCGCGAATCTCGACGTAGCCGTCGCCCCGCCGCCCGAGCTTCACCTCGCGCGGTTCGAAGCGGCCCTGTCCCTTGTCGACCAGCACGGCCTGCCGGCTGCCGGTGTCGAGCACCGCGCTCTCGGCGACGCTGAGCACCGGCGCCGGATTGCCGGTGTCGATCTCGGCGTCGACATACATGTCGGGAAGCAGGGCGAGATCGGTATTCGCGAGCTCGACGCGCACCCGCGCGGTGCGCGTCTCCTTGTTCACCAGCGGATAGACCACGCTGATCTGGCCCCCAAAATCCCGGCCGGGATAGCTGCGAGCCCGAACCGTCACGGGCTGGCCGACTTTGATGTTGCCGAGGTCGCGCTCGGCGACATCGACGGTTGCCCACACCTGCGAGATATCGGCGATGCGGAACAGCACGTCGCCGGGCTGGGCACGCATACCCTCGATTGCGTTGCGCTGGAGCACGATGCCGTCGCGCGGCGACGACCACTGGATGGTGATCGGCACCGAGTGGCTTTTCTCCATCTCGGCGATGACGGGTTCGGGCACGTCGAGATTGACCAGCCGTTGCCGCGAGCCGCGGCCATAGGGCTCGATGCCGGCCGTGGTCTTCGACGTGATGGTTGCGAGATATTCGGCCGCTGCCGAGGCGACCGCGGAGCTGTAGATCTCCATCAACGGTTGCCCCTTCGTCACGCGGCTGCCGGTCGTCACATCCGCGACCTTTTGCACGAAGCTCTCGGCGCGCATCGCGACCACCGAGATCCGGCGTTCATCGAGCTGGATCGTGCCGGGGGCGCGGACCTGTATCTTGATCCGGCGCAATTTGGCCGGCTCGGACTTCACCCCGGTGCGCTGGATTTTGCCGGGCGACAGTCTCACCGATCCATCATCGCTGTCGTCGCCCTCATAGACGGGGATATAGTCCATCCCCATCGAGTCCTTCCTGGGCACCGGGGAAGTGTCGGGCAGGCCCATCGGGTTGCGGTAGTATTTGATCTTGCGATCGCGCTTTGCGTCGGCAGTTGCCATGTTAGGAGCCTGCTCGGGCTCGTCGAAGCTGACGTCCTCGCCGGCATGTATGGCGCGGTAGTCGCGGCCGTCGGGCGTCTTCTTGGGGGTGAGCGAGTAGAACGGCTTGCCGTCCGGATCGCGAAAATAGATCGGCGCGCCTGCATCCGCTGCGCTTGCGGCGGACACGAGATGATCGATTTCGGACTGCGGTCTCATACCGTCGCCGACGAAAAGCGCGACACCTGCCGCTGCGAGAAACGCGGCGGCAGTGCCGATGAGGCGGGTGCGGGTCATTGCTCGGCCGTGACGACGAGCTTGTTTTCCACCGTCCCGGTTTCGCCCTGCACCTTGGCGCCGAGCGAAAGCTGCCACCGCCCGGCCATTCCGAAGGTCGCCTTGAAGCGGTAGGTCCCGGGCTCCGTGCCCGGCATCGGCGTGACCTTGGTAGCCATCTCCTGCATGCCGTCCGGCGCCATGTCGAGACGGCTGGCGAAGACCACGGCGTCGGACACGGGCTTGCCGGTGGCCTTGTCGACCAATCGCACCGTTACGATGCGATCGGCTCCGGCCTTGATTGTCGGCTGAATGAGCTGGAACTCGTAGTTCTTGATTTCGGCATGCGCAGTACCCGCAAGGGCAGCGCCGATCAACACGGCCATGGCGGCGCGTGCGACGTTGAACGTTGTCATGACTTCAATTCCTCGATTGGTCTGATGGAGCCGCCGGGGCCGCACGCGACAAGCCGCAAGGCGGCAGGCCGCGGTGCGTGCACCGGGGTTCGGCACGCGGGATCGTCAGGCGCGTGAGCGCCGATCAGACCTGGGTTCGAGGGGGATGGTCCGGGGGCTGTGCGCCGAGGCCGTCGACGGGAAGATCATTGCGCAGCACGCGCGCGCTGTGCCGAGCTTGGCGCTCGATCAGCGCAACAGCTCCGGACGGAGCGGGGACTGAGATGTTCAGCAGGCAGAGCGCCACGAAGGGGCAAGGTCCGCCATCCCCGCCCTTGGTCTGTCCGGGACAGCACGGCATGTCCGCCATCGCCTGCATGTCATCCGACGAAGCCTGGACGTCATCCGGCATGACTTGCATGTCGTCTGACATGGCGTGCATGGCCTGATGATGAGAGCCGTCGGAGACGGGCGCGGCAAACGCGGGGGCGGCCAGCGGCGCGAGCAGAAGCCCGAGCGCGACCAGCAGCATAACCACAGCGTTGGCAAACCATTTCAGGAGCATCCGTCATTGTCGCACGTCGTGACGGAACCTGCAAACCGCGCCCCTATCACGATTTGGCCAGAGGTCAAACCACCGCGACAAATATAATTCGCCCTACGCGAATGGGGATTCCTGAGAGGAATGCGATCAGCCACCACGCTCGGGTCGTTGCGGCAATGCCGCGTCGGCTGCCGCCTCTTGCGCCGCGTCCTGAACGGGCCAGCCGTCTTTGGCGTCGATCGTGACCGCGACGCGACGGCTCGCTTCCATCGCTCGTTCCAGCCATTTGATGGCTTCGTCGATCCATTCGTCATGGTGCGCGGGATCGGCGATGGCCTTCTCCCGGAATGCGTCTGCCTGGTTCAGGCAAGCCGTTCTGCGATCCACGCGGTTCTCCCCGATCTGGAGGTTCCGCCCCGCTCGCATCTTTGATGATCCCGGGATTGCCGTCGTTAACATAGGACAGGTGATGCGACGCAAAAGCGAACGGGGAACGGCGACCGCGGTCTTTACGAGCGTGGAAGGGCCCGACCTTCATATATGAACGCCATCGGCTTTGGTCCCGCCATATAGCCGACATTGAGATCCTGGACGGCGAAGCCGTTGCTGCGGATCAGGTCTGCGATGGCACGATTGAGATGGCAGCCCCCAGTGAAGGACTTCCAGGGCGGGGTCAAACGATCCTGCCACCATTGCACGCTTGGCTCGGGCGCGCGGCCATGCTCGACGAACAGCAGTTGCCCGCCCGGCTTCAGGATGCGTCGCGCCTCCAAGAGTGCGCGACTGACGTCCGGGATGCTGCACATGGTCCACGTCGTCACGACGGTGTCCACGCTCGAATTTTCCAGCGGAATGGCTTCCGCGGAGCCTTGGATCAGCTCGAGCCGGCTCGCATGCTGTCGACCGGCGTCGCGCGCGATCTCCAGAAGCTTCGGTGAGGGATCAATGCCAATGATCTGCGTCACGCTCGGCCCGTAGAATCCGAGATTGAGCCCCGGACCAATTCCGAGCTCGAGGACGCGGCCCGTTGCGCGCGATGCGACCCGGGTGCGGTACGGCACGAGCTGGGCCTGGCGCATGGCGAGATGCGTCAGCCACGGCAAGATCCTGTCCTGATAGAAGCTCATGCGCGGTCCTCGGACAACATGTTCTTGGCTCTGCCCCGCGGGCGTGCGGGGCCCCGCGTCTTTTCGCAGCAAGCCTACGCGCGTTCCTCCCAGATCATCGCGAGATGCACGATGGTCTGCACCGCCTTCTCCATGTCCTGCCGGCTGACCCATTCCAGGCGCGAGTGAAACGCGTGCTCGCCGGCGAAGATGTTGGGGCAGGGCAGGCCCCTGAAGGACAGGCGGGAGCCGTCGGTGCCGCCGCGGATCGCGGTGCGCATCGGGCGCAGGCCGGCGCGGCGGATCGCCTCGATGGCGTATTCGAGGATGTGCGGGTGACGGTCGATCACCTGCTTCATGTTGCGGTACTGCTCCCTGACCTCGAACCGGTAGGTCGAGCGCGGATAGTCCTTCATCACGTCCGTGACGATGCCCTCGAGCAGCGTCTCCTTCTCCTTCAGGCCCTCTTCGGTGAAGTCGCGCACGATGAAGGCGAGCGTCGCCTGCTCGAGCGCGCCGGTGATGCCGATCGGATGCAGAAAACCCTGCTTGCCGGACGTGGTCTCGGGCGAGCAGCCTTCCTTCGGCAGCCGCTCGACGATGGCGGCTGCGATCTTGATCGCGTGCTCCATCTTGCCCTTGGCGTAGCCGGGATGGGCGCTGACGCCGTTGATGGTGATGGTGGCGCCGTCGGCCGAGAAGGTCTCGTCCTCGACGCTGCCGGCGCTCTCACCGTCCATGGTGTAGCCGAAATCGGCGCCAAGCTTCTTGAGGTCGACATTGTCGACGCCGCGGCCGATCTCCTCGTCGGGTGTGAACAGGATCTTGATGGTGCCGTGCTTCACGTCGGGATTGTTGATGAAGAAATGCGCGGCATCCATGATCTCGGCGACACCGGCCTTGTTGTCGGCACCCAGCAGCGTGGTGCCGTCGGTGGTGATGATGTCGTTGCCGATCTGGTTCTTCAGCGCCGGGTGCTCGGCAAAGCGGATCACCTGGGTGGGATCGCCGGCCAGGGTGATATCGCCGCCGCGATAGTTCTTCACGAGCTGCGGCTTGACGTCCTTGCCCGAGCAGTCGGGCGAAGTGTCCATGTGCGAGCAGAAGCAGATCACCGGCACTTTCTTGTCGGTGTTGGCCGGAATCGTCGCATAGACGTAGCCATAGTCGTCGAGATGGGCGTCTGCGACACCCATGGCCTTGAGCTCGGTCACGAGCACGCGGCCGAGATCCTTCTGCTTCTCGGTCGAGGGCGAGGTGGGAGATTCGGGATCGGACTGGGTATCGATGGTGACGTAACGCAGGAAGCGCTCGGTCACGGTATGCGTAAAGGTGAGGGAGGACATTCTGGTCAAACCGCCGGGTCAGATGAGCAAGGCGGTATAGCAGAAAAGCGTCATTCCGGGGGCCGTGTTGGAGCGCGGGCGACGCTGGATCAGGCTTAACGAAGCGTAGCGTTCAGATCGACTCTTTAAGTTCCTTGACCGGGCGGAAGGCGACCTTCTTGCTGGCCTTGATGTGGATCGCCTCGCCGGTCGCGGGATTGCGGCCGGTGCGCGCGGCGCGCTTGCGGACCTGGAGGATGCCGAGGCCCACGATACGGACACGGTCGCCCTTCTTCAGGTGCCTGGTGATCAGGTCGACCATGTCGGTGAGGATCGCCTCGGCATGCTTTTTCGAGAGGTCCTGGCCTTCCGCGATGGCGGCGGCGAGGTGCTTGAGCGTGATGGTGGCTGGAGTGGCTGCTTTCTTCGCCATGTCTGGCCTCCTCGATTCGTGCCGGTGTCGTAACGGGGAGACGACCTCGGAACCCGCAAGTTCCCGGAGGCGTAGACGATTCGGGACTGGACTGACTACGCCGTCGGCGCGGCGAAGGGATATGTCTGCGCGCGCCGCTCGCGGAAATCCGGGCGTTGCGACTGTGGATGCAACGTCCTTGACTTCACCATGTCCCGCCTTTAAGTCCCCCCTCGTTCCGCGGACATCTGCGCGTCACGCGGGAGTAGCTCAGTTGGTTAGAGCGCCGGCCTGTCACGCCGGAGGTCGCGGGTTCGAGCCCCGTCTCTCGCGCCATTTTTGGCAACAATCTCAATCACTTCCCGCCCCGCCCATTTTGCTGCACCGCACTGAACGTGTCGGGATGCCCAGCGGCTTGACATTTTTGTCCGGCTTTTGTTCGTGCAGAAGCTTCGCCCCGTCGACGCGCGCCTGATCGAATCGCCTGACGCTGGCGAGGTTCACCGGGTTGTAGGTTTTGCGCAGTCGCTTGTTGGTGGCGATGCTGTTCGCCATTTTGTTGGACTGGTCCGCCTCGGAATAGGCTGCCCCGGACCGGTTGCGGAAGATCGACGCATTGGGCGCGATGTCGACGCCCAGCTTGCGCACATGGGCCGTCAGGATCGCCGGCGACCAGGGCGGCAGCGTCGCCGCAACGTCCTTGCCGGTCTTGGCGCGGCCCAGCTGATAGTCGGAAAATATACTTAAGAGAGGCGGATGCGTTGGGACTGGTCCAGTCGTTGCCACCCTTCGACAACAGCCCCAAGCATCCAAGCCATTGTTGGAACAAAAACCCTCTGAGCTAGTTCGGATTTGTTGGTGCTGGGGCTTTATTTCCGGGAGGATGACTATGACCCGAAGCATCCTTGTCAGCCTTGCTATCCTCGCGCTCTCCACTTCCGTCGCTTTGGCCGCGCAACGGACTCATCATACCCGCGCGGTGAAGCCAAGCGCATCTGCCGCCGCGATGAACCCAACCCCATACGCCCGTCCGACCCCAAACGCCGCATTTGCGCGTATGGGTCCATCTCCAGTCTGGCCGGGCGGTGTGAGCAGCAAGGATCATGCCTTGTATTTGAAGAATCTCCACGACTCCGGGTATGATCCGAAGAACGATTACGCCAACGGGCTCATCAAGACGCAATAGCGCCCGGTCGCTCGTCGTCTATGTTCGTCTTGCCTTCTGGGGTGAGGGCATACTTTTTCATGCCCTTGCCCCAAAATTCTTTCTGCGCGTCGACTCCGCGGTTGGTCGCCATTTTATTCCTCGCCTTGAATCAAAGACTTGTCTGGTGATCTTCAGCCTTCGTCGAAAAGCAAAAGGCCGCCCGAGGCGGCCGTTTCGTCTCAAACCGAACTTTTCTCAGGCCGTCAGCGAACCTCCGACGAGCCCGAGCTGGTGACCACCACCGGCTTGCCGGCCTTGATCACCTGGGTCGACTGGGCGGTCTGGCTGTAATCGGCGCCGGTGCGGGCTGCGATCCCGAAGGCCGCGACCCCGATGCCAGCCACGAGCGCCACCACCACGATTTTCAGGTGGGTCGCACGGTCAGCAGAGTGAATTGAGTGGTTCATCTGAGCCTCCCGACGGGCTTTGCCGCCGTCTGTTGGCTCTTGTCTTAAGGACGATCTGTTTCCGGATGGTTTCGCGGGTTCCGCAAAATGGTTTCAATACGCCGGGAGGGGGACTGAGCTAGGCCGCCGCGCGGGCGATATCGGCCCGGATCGGGCGGGCGGCCCAGACGAACAGGAGGGCGCCGAGCGTGGTCGTGATCGCCGCCGAGAGCAGGGAATAACGCACCGCATCGGCGCCGAAGCTGCCTTTCAGCGCGTCGTTCACCATTCCGACTGCAAGCGGGCCGATACCCTGGCCGAAGCAGGTCGCGGTGAGCGCGATCAGGGCGGAGGCCAGCGCCCGCATGCTGGGCTTCGCCACGGTCTGCGCGATCGCGAAGATCGGTCCGAGATGGAAGCCCACCAGGAACGAGGTCAGCGCCAGCGCAGCCACCATGGTCGCGAAATCCTGCGTCAGCAGGCACAGCGCGAACACGGGTCCAGCTAGCCCAGAGGTGATCGCGGGCGCCCACAGCTTCCAGCGGTCGTCGCGGCGGCTGACCCGCGCCACCACGAAGCCGCCGAGCAGGGTGCCCGCCATGCCGGCGAGCCCCTTGAACGTGCCGGCATAGGTGCCGATCTCCGCGCTCGACAGATGATGCACGCGCGCGAGGAACGGCGGGATCCAGGCCGCAGTCGCGTAATTGGTGTAGGTGGTGAGGCAGAAGCCGATCAGCACGACGACAAAGCTTCGTTGCGAGGCGAGGAAGCGCAGGGTCGCGCCGAGCGGCTCCGGCACAAAGCTCTCCTGCATTGCACCGCGCTTCGGCTCGGAGATCGTCAGCCACAGAATGGCGGCGAGCAGGATGCCGGGGACGCCGGCAATATAAAAGGCCATTCGCCAGCCATAGTGCTGGTTGACGTAGCCGCCGACGAAATAGCCGAGGAAGACGCCGAGATAGGTGCCGACGGCGTAGATGCCGAGCGCGCGCGGGCGCTCGTTCTTGGCAAAGAGATCGGCGACGATCGACTGCGAGGCCGGCGAGCCCGCGGATTCGCCGATGCCGACGCCGATCCTGGCAAGCGCCAGCGAGGTCACGCTCGTGGCCGCGCCGCACAGCGCCGTCATCGCGCTCCAGAACGCAAACGCGATCGCGACGATGTTGCGCCGGTTGAGCCGGTCGGCGACGCGCGCGATGGGGATGCCGAGCAGGGAATAGAACAGCGCGAAGCCGAAGCCTGCGAGCAGGCCCATCATGGTGTCGCTGAGCTGAAACTCCTTCTTGATCGGCTCGATCAGCACGTTGAAGATGGTGCGGTCGAGGAAGTTCAGCGCGTAGATGATGGTGAGCAGTCCCAGCACGTAATAGCGCCGCGCCGACGGCGTTGCCGCGGCGGCCGTTTGCACCGACACTTGTGACGTCACATCGACCATCGCTTCCCCCAATTTGTCTTTGTTGTTGTCGTCGGTCCAGCTCTTGTTGGAGCTGGCTGCTCAGCCTTCGCGGATGTAATTCCCCGCTTCGAACTCGACCGGCGGCGCGCTTGGCTCGAAGGAGACGCCGATCGGATCGCGGCCTGCCGCAAGCGCGTCTAGCTGGTCGCTCAGCATGCGCCGGATCATCAGGATGCCGCGGTCGCTTTGGCCAAAATGCTCCTCGGAGTGGACGGTCACGGGGCCCTGGCCGACCTGGGCCTCATAGTCGCCCGGGAATTGCTGGTGCTCGGCCTCCGTCATGTCCCACCAGAACTTGCCGTTGAACTTCGAGCGCATGCGGCTGATGTCGCCGGGATTCTTGACGCGGCCGGCGACGTAGATGCGGAAGGAGGTATCGTCGATCGGAAGAACCCAGCCGATCGACTCGACGCGGGCGAATTGCGCGACGCGGGGGTTCGGCACCACGCGCAGCGTCGGCAGCGCTGCCTCGCTGACGCGGTAAAATACCTTGCCGTCGTCCTGCTTGCGTTCCGAACGCACGAGGACACCGCGCGGGGATTTCTCGAACTTCACCTCCGGCATCGAAGCCATCATGTTGGTGAATTGCGGGCCGCTGAACGAGCCGTGCAGCACCGGCACGTGGTAGGGATCGACCACGTTCTCGAAATGCTGCAGCCAGTTGCAGGGGATGATCGCGGGGCCGCCGCCGCCGATCGAGGAATCATCGGCCTCGACGAGTTCGCCATCGTCCATATTCTCCAGGCACTCGTAAGCCGGCAGCACCGGGCGTTTCGCGGCCGGGCCCATATAGGCGAAGATCAGCCCGTAGCGCTCTTCGACCGGGTACCAGGGCTGGCGCACCTTGTCCTTGAACTGGCCGCCGTCGGGCTCGCAGGGCTGCTCGAGGCAGTGGCCTTCCGTGCCGAACTTCCAGCCGTGATAGCAGCAGCGGATGCCGTCTTCCTCGACCTTGCCATAGTAGAGCGTGGTGCCGCGGTGGCAGCAGCGGGCGTGGAGCAGGCCGACGCGGCCGTGCTTGTCGCGGAACAGGACGAGATCCTCGCCCAGCGCGCGAACTTTCTTCGGCGTGTCGGTGGCGTCACCGGCGAGCCCGACCGGGTGCCAGTAGCGGCGGAGCAGCTCGCCCATCGGCGTGCCGCGCACGACCGAGGTCAGCTCAGTGCGCGTGTGCGCCGGCTTCATCGCATAGGCCGTGCCGAGATCGCGATCCCGCTGGGTGATGGTCATGCTGTTTCTCCCGCCGCAGGCCTTCGTGGCCGCGGTCGCTTTGATGTGTTGACCCCAGTCAAGGGTAGATCGATGACAATGTCAACGATATTCAAGACGCCTCTTAGTTGCATTTGGAGGACGCCGGTGGATGCCGCCGCCCGGACTTGACCCGCCCAGACTTGGCAGGCCGCGGCTTTCTTGGCAGAGGTGGGCCATGAGCCAGATACCGAGCAGGGGCGGGTCGACGCCCGAAGCGGACGAAGGCGAGCCGCCGGCACCGATCACCGTGATGCTGTCGTCGCGGCTGATGGTGCTCGCCAATCTGCTCAAGCGCGGCGCCATCCTGCGCTACAAGCGCCTCACCGGATTGTCCTCGGTCGAGTTCGGTCTCGTCGCCTCGCTCGGCCGCGGGCCGCCCCTGAGTGTGGCGCGGCTCGCCGAAGCCGTGGGCCAGGACAAGGGGCAGATCAGCCGTGCGCTCGCGGGCCTCGTGTCACGCAAGCTGATCGCGAAGACGGCCAATCCCAAAGACAGCCGCGAGGTGCTGGTCTCGCTGACCAAGGCGGGGCTTGCCGCGCATGATGTGATCGTCGCCGGTGCGCAGGAGCGCAATCGGCGCCTGCTGGAACATCTGAGCGAAGACGAGTTGCAGACGCTGCTGCGACAGATCGATGAGCTCACGACGATCGCGGCCGAGATGCTCGAAGCCGAGAAAGTTCCGCGCTGATCCTCGCAGCAATATCCGGAAATATTGGAGCGGGTCTAAGACTCTCTCTAAGAACCTTTCAATTAGGGATATCCCGCTCACTCACATAAAGCGTCACCACAACGCATGTCGTCATGGGACTGACGGCATGAGGAATGAACTACGCAGTTTGGGGTGGCGCGTTGAACAGTCTTCGTATGCTGCGGTCAGCCGTGTTGGCGACCGCGTCCGCTTGGGTCCTGGTGCCGCAGGCATCATTCGCGCAAACTTCCACGCAGACCGGCGCGCAGAACCTGCCGCCGGTGACGGTTGCGGCGCCGGAAGCGCGCCGGCGCGCGACAACCGCGGCGCCGCGCCGCGCGCAGCGTTCCGCGCAGACTGTCAGCAACCCAAAGCCGGAGCCGCCGCGTAGTGTCGGATTCGTCGAGACCGCGCGCGGTCCGGTGCATGGCTACGTCGCCAACCGGAGCTCGTCCGGCACCAAGACCAGCACGCCGATCATGGAGACGCCGCAGGCGGTCTCGGTCATCGGCGCCGAGCAGATCCGCGACCAGAAGCCGAACAAGCTCGACGAGGCCCTGCGCTATACCGCCGGCGTGCGCGCCGGAACCTTCGGCGCGGACACGCGCAACGACTGGTGGCTGATCCGCGGCTTCAAGTCAGACGACGTCGGGCTGTTCCTCGACGGCATGCAGCTGTTCTACACGTCCTATGCAAGCTGGAAGCTCCAGACGCCCAACATGGAGCGCGTCGAGGTATTGCGCGGTCCGTCGGCGGTGCTCTATGGCGGATCGAGCCCGAGCGGCATCGTCAACGTCATCAGCAAGATGCCGCCGGCCGAGCCGATCCGCTATATCGAGACCGGCGTCAACAATTTCGGCAACGCCTATGTCGGCTTCGATGTCGGCGGGCCGGTCGCGACGCAGCCCCAGGACGGCAAGCTGTTCTACCGCGTGGTCGGCCAGGTGCAGAACGGCCCCACGCAGGTCAACTTCACGCCTGACAACAATTACTTCATCGCGCCGTCGGTGACCTGGAAGCCGGATGCCGACACGACGTTCACGGTGCTGGCCTCGGCCTCGAAACAGGACACCCGCGGCATCAACTTCCTGCCCTATCAGGGCACGGTGACGAACGCGCCGTTCGGCAAGATCCCGACCAGCTTCTTCGTCGGCGATCCCAACGTCGACAAGTTCACGCGCGAGCAGGAGATGCTCGGCTACCTGTTCGAGCGCAATCTCACCGACGACCTGACCTTCCGGCAGAATGCGCGCTTTGCCCATGTCGACGTGACCTATCGCGGCTATGTCGGCAACGGTTGGTCCGACATCAATACGGCCAATCTCGCTCGCTACAATTGGTATGCGAAGGACACCGCCAATCAGGCCAATCTCGACAACCAGTTGGAGTATCGCTTCGACACCGGCCCTGTGAAACATACGATGCTGTTCGGAGTGGACCTGAAAGGCTATCAGATCGACGACTATCAGGCGTTTCAGATCGGTACCGTTCCCTCGATCAACGTCTTCAATCCCGTCTATGGTCTGCCCGACATTCCATTCACGGGCCCGCCGTTCCGCAACTTCCTGATCACGCAGAAGCAGGCCGGCACCTATCTCCAGGATCAGATGAAGCTCGGCAACTTCACGCTGGTGCTGAGCGGGCGCAATGATTGGGTCGAGACGACGCAGGCCGCCCGTGACACCGGTGCCACGGTCGCCAGCCAGAATGACAGCCAGTTCAGCGGGCGCGCCGGGCTGATCTACAATTTCGACAATGGCATCGCGCCGTACATCTCTTATGCGACGAGCTTTAATCCGATCATCGGCCTCAACGCGTCGAACCAGTTGTTCGTGCCGGAGACCGGTCAGCAGGCAGAGGTCGGCTTGAAGGTACAACCGGGGGGATTCGACGGCTATTTCACGGTCTCGGCCTTCGACCTGAAGCGTCAGAATGTGCCGACGACTGCGCCGGGCATTGTTCCGGTACTGCAAAACCAGAGCGGCGAGTTGACCTCGCGCGGCATCGAGCTCGAAGCGGTGGCCAACGTCACGCGTGAGCTGAAGCTGATCGGCGCCTTCACCTCCTATCATCTCTTCACCAGCAAGGACCTCGATCCGACCATGGTCGGAAAGACGCCGACCAACACGCCCCAGCTCCTGGCGTCGGGTTGGGCCGATTACACCTTCAAGGACGGGCCGCTTGCGGGATTTGGCTTCGGCGGCGGCGTGCGCTATGTCGGCTCCTCCTGGGCCGACGCGGCCAACACGCTTGAGGTTCCCGCGGTGGTGCTCGGCGATCTCGCGCTCCACTACGAATGGCAGAACTGGCGCACGGCACTCAACGTGATCAACTTGACCGACAAGGTCTATGTCGCGAGCTGCTCGTCGGCCTCGTCCTGCTTCTACGGCGATCGCCGGCGCGTTACCGCCAGCGTCTCTTACAAGTGGTGACGACAGGCGAGGGCACAGCGTCATGAAGGCGCGTACGGTCAGGCTCTGGTCGGTGGTCCACATTTGGACCAGTCTGATCTCGACGCTGTTCCTGCTCTTGCTCTGCCTGACTGGCCTGCCGCTGATCTTCCATCACGAGATCGATGAGCTCCTGGGCTATGCCCCCCAGCCAGAAGCTCACGCGAGCGCGGCCCATGCGACGCCCCAACGCGTGGCCGACGCCGCGCTCGCCGCTGATCGGGGCCGGGTGCTGCAATATGTCTCCTGGGACAAGGACGAGCCCGGGATCGTGATGGCGTTCACCAACAGCGCCCCCGACGGGGCTCCTGACAACGCCACCGTGCGCGCCTTCGATGCGGTATCATCGAAGTTGCTCGGGCCGGTCGGCGTCGGCCCCATGCTGATCGTGCTCAAGCTGCACACGGACATGTTCGCCGGCCAGGCCGGAAAGCTCTTCCTCGGCGCGATGGGCCTGTTGTTCGCCGTCGCCATCATCTCCGGTGTGGTGCTGTACTGGCCGTTCACGCGCCGCCTGCGCTTTGCCACCATCCGCGACAGCGCCTCCCGTCGCGTCGTGTGGCTCGACTGGCACAATCTGATCGGGGTCGTGACGGTGGCCTGGGCGCTGGTGGTGGGGCTGACCGGCGTCGTCAACACCTGGGCCGAGCTGATGCTGAACCAGTGGAAGGCGACCGAGCTCGCCAGCATGGTCGCGCCCTATGCCGGCAAGCCTCCGCCCACCCATCTCGCCTCGCTCGATGTCGTCGTCGCGCGCGCACGGCAGGCCGCTTCCGGCATGGAGATCGCCTTCATCGCCTTTCCGGGTACGCCCTTCACCTCCTCGCACCATTTCGCGGCCTTCATGCGCGGGGATACGCCGCTGACGTCGCGGCTGCTGAAACCGGTGCTGCTGGACGGCGAAACGGGAGAGGTGGCCGACAGTCGGGCGCTGCCGATGTACCTCCAGGCACTGCTGATCTCGCAGCCGCTGCATTTCGGCGACTACGGCGGGATGCCGCTGAAGGTGATCTGGGCCGCGCTCGACGTGCTGACGATCATTGTGATCGGCAGCGGTCTCTATCTCTGGCTGGCGCGGCGGCGGAGGCGGGGAGCCGCTCGGGTCAACGCATTCGCGAAACGAACCCCGGTCCCGTCATGATGCATGGCTCGTCTGCTGGTTCGTGCCCGTGGATACAGGTCTTCGGCGCGCCGATTCTGATCGCAGTGGCGACGTCGATCGGTCTGTTGGCGGCCCTGTTGTGGGGCGATGTCGGCACATATATCTCGTGGGTCACGGTGGGAGCCCCCGTGCTGGTCACCGTCGGGGTTTGGGTGCGCCCCCGCGCCAAAAAAGCCGAGCATTTCGGGCAGACGACGCACGGCCGATAACCGCCCGGACCTGTGCACTGCCTGCCGCTCTGCCGAACCCTGACCGCCCTTGCTGGGGCGGACGATCTGCTCCATACCAGCGCGGGGCGATTCCGGGATTTCCACTGTTCCCGGGGGCGGTAAAGGGCCTAAAAATAGCGTGTCTTGCGCCCATTGGTGCACTGCGCTAAGGCTCAGAATAATTCCAAACCGGGACGAATCCGTGGCTCCCCCGAGGCCGTGGGAAAAAGGGCTCGCCATGAGCGGCATTCTGCAGAACTATCTTCCACTCGTCGTCTTTATAGGGGTAGCGGGCCTCATCGGCCTCGTGCTGCTGATCGCGCCCTTCATCGTGGCGTTCCAGCAGCCGGACCCGGAAAAACTGTCGGCGTATGAGTGCGGTTTCAACGCCTTCGACGACGCGCGGATGAAGTTCGACGTCCGCTTCTACCTGGTCGCCATCCTCTTCATCATCTTCGACCTCGAGGTGGCGTTCCTGTTCCCGTGGGCGGTGGCGTTCGGCAAGCTTGGTGCGACCGGCTTCTGGTCCATGGTGGTGTTCCTCGCCGTGCTCACGGTGGGGTTTGCCTATGAATGGAAGAAAGGGGCACTCGAATGGGATTGAACCCTCCCACGCAGTCCTTGGGTCCGGTGGTAGCGCCGGCCGCGAAGGGCATTCTGGATCCATCGACCGGCAAGCCGGTCGGTGCCAATGATCCGTTCTTCCTCGAGGTCAATCACGAGCTGTCCGACAAGGGCTTCTTCGTCGCGGCGGCCGACGACCTCATCACCTGGGCGCGCACCGGCTCGCTGATGTGGATGACCTTCGGTCTCGCCTGCTGCGCGGTCGAGATGATGCAGGTCTCGATGCCGCGCTACGACGTCGAGCGCTTCGGCTTCGCGCCGCGTGCCTCGCCGCGCCAGTCCGACGTGATGATCGTGGCGGGCACGCTCACCAACAAGATGGCGCCGGCGCTGCGCAAGGTCTACGACCAGATGCCCGAGCCGCGCTACGTCATCTCGATGGGCTCCTGCGCCAACGGCGGCGGCTACTACCACTATTCGTACTCGGTCGTGCGCGGCTGCGACCGCATCGTGCCGATCGACATCTATGTGCCGGGCTGCCCGCCCACGGCGGAAGCGCTGCTCTACGGCGTGCTGCTGCTTCAGAAGAAGATCCGGCGCACCGGCACCATCGAACGCTAAGGTTTCACGTCATGGACGACGGCAAGCTCGACGCCCTTGGGCAAACGATCGTTAGCGCGCTTCCGGGCGCCGCCACCGGTCACACGGTGGCCTTCAATCAGCTTACGGTTGATGTCGAGGCCAGCAAGATCGTCGAGGTGGTCAAGTACCTCCGCGACGATCCGAATTGCCGCTTCGTCAACTTCACCGACGTGACAGCGGTCGATTACCCGGAGCGCGAGAAGCGTTTTGATGTCGTCTATCATCTGATGTCGCCGACCCTGAACACGCGCATCCGGCTCAAGGCTCAGGCCGACGAGACCACGCAAGTGCCGTCGCTGATCGACGTGTTCCCGGGCGCCGACTGGTTCGAGCGCGAGGCCTACGACCTCTACGGCGTGTTCTTCGTCGGCCATCCCGACATGCGCCGCATCCTCACCGACTACGGTTTCGAGGGGCATCCGCTGCGCAAGGACTTTCCGCTCACCGGCTTCGTCGAGGTCCGCTACGACGACCAGGAGAAGCGGGTGGTGTACGAGCCGGTGCGCCTCAACCAGGAATTCCGCAAGTTCGATTTCCTCTCGCCGTGGGAAGGGGCGGACTATCCGCTTCCCGGTGACGAGAAGGCGGGGCCGAAGGTCTGACCATGAACGAGCAACCTGAAAACCTCCGAAATTTCACCATCAATTTCGGGCCGCAGCATCCGGCGGCACACGGCGTGTTGCGCCTGGTGCTGGAGCTCGACGGTGAAATCGTCGCCCGCGTCGATCCGCATATCGGCCTACTGCATCGCGGCACCGAGAAGCTGATCGAGCAGAAGACCTATCTCCAGGCGATTCCTTACTTCGACCGGCTCGACTACGTCGCGCCGATGAACCAGGAGCACGCTTTCTGCCTCGCCGCCGAGAAGCTGCTCGGCATCGAGGTGCCGCGCCGCGGCCAGTTGATCCGCGTGCTCTATTGTGAGATCGGCCGTATCCTGTCGCACCTCCTCAACGTCACCACGCAGGCGATGGACGTCGGCGCGCTCACCCCGCCGCTGTGGGGTTTTGAAGAGCGCGAGAAGCTGATGGTGTTCTACGAGCGCGCCTCGGGCAGCCGTATGCATGCAGCCTTCTTCCGCGTCGGCGGTGTGCATCAGGACCTGCCGCCGAAGCTGATCGACGACATCGAGGCCTGGTGCGATCCGTTCCTGAAAGTGGTCGACGACCTCGATCGTCTGCTCACCGCCAACCGCATCTTCAAGCAGCGCAACGTCGACATCGGCGTGGTGCCGCTGAAGGAAGCCTGGGAGTGGGGTTTTTCGGGCGTGATGGTGCGCGGCTCCGGCGCGGCCTGGGACCTGCGCAAGTCGCAGCCTTATGAGTGCTACGCCGAGATGGAGTTCGACATTCCGATCGGCAAGAACGGCGACTGCTACGACCGCTACCTGATCCGCATGGAAGAGATGCGCCAGTCCGTGCGCATCATGAAGCAGTGCATCCAGAAGCTGAAGGCGGCTGACGGGCAGGGCCCGGTCGCGGTCGCCGACAACAAGGTGTTCCCGCCGCGCCGCGGCGAGATGAAGCGCTCGATGGAAGCGCTGATCCATCACTTCAAGCTCTATACCGAGGGTGTCCACGTGCCGGCCGGCGAAGTCTATGCCGCGGTCGAGGCGCCGAAGGGCGAGTTCGGCGTCTATCTCGTGTCCGACGGCAGCAACAAGCCCTACAAGTGCAAGATCCGCGCGCCGGGCTTTGCCCATCTCCAGGCGATGGATCACATCTGCAAGGGCCATCTGCTCGCCGACGTCTCGGCGATCCTCGGCTCGCTCGACATCGTGTTCGGAGAGGTCGATCGGTGATGGCGCAGGCGCCAATCCAGTTTGACCGCGTCTCAGGGGCCCTTGAAGGGGCCAACCTGTGGGAGCGGACGGCTGCGCTGGCGCTGGTGACGGGATCGAAGATCTCGTCGCATTTCTCGCACATGGGTTACATCGCCTGTGCCAATCTGCTGCGCAAGGCGCTGCCCGAGCGCAACATCGCGATCAAGCTCAACCAGGACGCGGTGTTCGAATTTCCCTATGGCGACGGCTACTGGAGCAAGCTGCTCAACCGCTCGTACAATTACGAGGACGAGCTGGAGCTGCTGTTCGTCGACGCTGCCGACGTCGACTACACGCTGATCGATTGCGGTGCCAACTACGGCTACTGGTCGGTGTTGGTCTCCAGCGCGCCGTTCGGTGCCCACAAGGCGATCGCGATCGAGCCGTCCTCGGACAATTTCGCAAAACTCTCCAACAACGCGGCGGTGAACGGACATCGCTTCGAGTGCATGCGGGTGGCGATCGGCGCCTCGCGCGGCACGGCGCGGCTGTCCGGCACCAAGCACGAGAAATTCAGCATCGCGAGCGACCACGCGGGAGGCGGCGAGGAGGTGCCGGTCATCGCCCTCGACAACCTCATCGACGACGGCAAGGTCGCAGCCAGCGGCAAATATCTGATCAAGCTCGACGTCGAGGGCGTCGAGATCGAGGCGATCAGGAGCGGCGCCCGGCTGCTCCAGGCCGACAGCGTCATCATGTGCGAGGAGCACGGCAGCGACCGTTCGCACGCGGTGTCGCGCTACATCCTCGAAGAGACCCCGCTGAAGCTGATCGTGTTCGATCCGCGCAGCAACCGGCTGGAGACCGTGACCGAGCTGTCGATCCTCGACCGCATCAAGGTCTCGACCCACGTCGGCTACAACGTTTTCGGCACCGCAAGCGCATTCTGGCAGGACAGGATCGATGCCCTGAATGCGAAGACCGCGCGCCGCATGCAGTGAGAGATTGAAGAGATGTCCGTCCGCCGATTAGCGCCCAAGGAAGTCCAGCCCGCGAGCTTCGCGTTCACGGAGGAGAATCTCGCGTTCGCAAAGCAGCAGATCGCGAAGTATCCGGCCGGACGCCAGGCCTCCGCTGTCATCGCGATCCTCTGGCGCGCGCAGGAGCAGAACGAGGGCTGGGTGTCGGAAGCCGCGATCCGCGTCATCGCCGACATGCTCGACATGCCCTATATCCGCGTGCTCGAGGTCGCGACTTTCTACACGATGTTCCAGCTTGCCCCCGTCGGCAAGAAGGCCCATGTCCAGGTCTGCGGCACCACGCCGTGCCGGCTGCGCGGCGCCGAGGATCTGATCCACGTCTGCGAGAAGCGGATCCATCACGAGCCCTTCCATCTCTCCAAGGACGGCAATTTCAGCTGGGAGGAGGTTGAGTGCCTCGGCGCCTGCGTGAACGCGCCGATGGTGCTGATCGGCAAGGACACCTATGAGGACCTGACCAAGGACAGCTTCGGCAAGGTGCTCGACGGCTTTGCCTCCGGCAATCCGCCCAAGCCCGGCCCGCAGAACGGCCGCCAGTTCTCCGCGCCCATCACCGGGCCGACCACGCTGAAGGAGACCACCTGATGCGTGTTCTCTCGAAGCCGGCAAGGGGAGGGAGCGAGGCCGTGAAGAAATGGGGCTTCATTGCCATGCACGGCGGCGTTGCGGCCGCTTTCATGTTCCTGCTCCAGCGCTTTGCGCTAAGCGCGTCGCTGGAATCCAGTCTGCTCTGGGCGCTGACCTTCGCCGTCTGCGCCGCCGGGCTTGCCTACAAGCAAGCCAACCGTTGATCGGAAAGCACTGAAATGCTCGAGGACAAGGATCGCATCTTCAAGAACCTCTACGGCCTCCACGATTGGGGGCTCGAGGGCGCGCGGCGCCGCGGCGCCTGGGATGGCACCAAGGCCATCATCGACAAGGGCCGCGACTGGATCATCAACGAGATGAAGGCTTCCGGCCTGCGCGGCCGCGGCGGGGCGGGCTTCCCGACCGGCCTGAAATGGTCGTTCATGCCGAAGGAATCGACCGACGGCCGGCCGAGCTATCTCGTCGTCAACGCCGACGAGTCCGAGCCCGGCACCTGCAAGGACCGCGAGATCATGCGGCATGATCCGCATCTCCTGGTCGAGGGCTGTCTGCTCGCGAGCTTCGCGATGAACGCCCACACCTGCTACATCTACGTCCGCGGCGAATTCATCCGCGAGCGCGAACGCCTCCAGGCGGCGATCGACCAGGCCTATGAGGCCAAGCTGATCGGCAAGGACAACGTCAACGGCTGGCCGTTCGACCTCTATGTCGCGCACGGCGCCGGCGCCTATATCTGCGGCGAAGAGACCGCGCTGCTCGAAAGCCTCGAAGGCAAGAAAGGCCAACCGCGGCTGAAGCCGCCGTTCCCGGCCAACGTCGGCCTGTTCGGCTGCCCGACCACCGTCAACAACGTCGAGTCGATCGCGGTTGCGCCCGACATCCTGCGGCGTGGTGCGGCCTGGTTCGCCGGCATCGGCCGGCCCAACAACGTCGGCACCAAGCTCTTCTGCATCTCCGGGCATGTCGAGCGGCCCTGCAACGTCGAAGAGGCCATGGGCATTCCGTTCCGTGAGCTGATCGAGAAGCATTGCGGCGGCATCCGCGGCGGCTGGGACAACCTGAAAGCCGTGATTCCCGGCGGCTCGTCGGTACGCATGGTGCCGGCGGAGCAGATCATCGACACGCCGATGGATTTCGACAGCTTGAGCAAGCTGCGCTCGGGCCTCGGCACCGCGGCCGTGATCGTGATGGACAAGTCGACTGACCTGATCCGTGCGATTGCCCGCATCTCCTATTTCTACAAGCACGAGAGCTGCGGCCAGTGCACGCCGTGCCGCGAGGGCACGGGCTGGATGTGGCGTGTCTTGACCCGCATGGCCGAGGGCCGCGCCCACAAGCGCGAGATCGACATGCTGCTGGAAGTCACCAAGCAGGTCGAAGGCCACACCATCTGCGCGCTGGGCGACGCAGCCGCCTGGCCGATCCAGGGCCTGATCGCGCATTTCCGTCATGAGATCGAAGCGCGCATCGACCAGTATTCGCACAAGGCCGACATCGACGATGCCGGCGTCCGCGATCCCGTGAACATGGTCGCGGCGGAGTAAGAAGAATGACAAAGCTCATCATCGACGGCAAAGAGATCGATGTCCCGCCGGAGTACACGCTGCTCCAGGCGTGCGAGGCGGCGGGCGCCGAGATTCCGCGCTTCTGCTATCACGAGCGGCTGTCGATCGCCGGCAACTGCCGGATGTGCCTCGTCGAAGTGAAGGGTGGCCCGAAGCCGGTCGCAAGCTGCGCCTGGGGCGTGCGCGACTGCCGTCCCGGCCCCAAGGGCGAGCCGCCGGAGATATCCACGCGTTCGCCGATGGTGAAAAAGGCGCGCGAAGGCGTGATGGAGTTCCTGCTGATCAACCATCCGCTGGACTGCCCGATCTGCGACCAGGGCGGCGAGTGCGACCTCCAGGACCAGGCGATGGGCTACGGTGTCGACACCAGCCGCTTCGCCGAGAACAAGCGGGCGGTCGAGGACAAGTATCTCGGCGCGCTGGTCAAGACCTCGATGAACCGCTGCATCCAGTGCACGCGCTGCGTCCGCTTCTCGGCGGAAGTCGCCGGTGCCCCCGAGATGGGCGCGACCGGCCGCGGCGAGGACATGGAGATCACGACCTATCTCGAGCACGCGCTGACGTCTGAATTGCAGGGCAATCTCGTCGACATCTGCCCGGTCGGCGCGCTGACCTCGAAGCCTTATGCCTTCGCGGCGAGGCCGTGGGAGCTCGGCAAGACCCAGTCGATCGACGTGATGGATGGCGTCGGCTCGGCAATCCGCGTCGACACCCGCGGCCGCGAGGTGATGCGCGTGCTGCCGCGCATCAACGAGGCCGTGAACGAGGAGTGGATCTCGGACAAGACCCGCCACGTCGTCGACGGCCTGCGCACCCAGCGTCTCGACCGGCCCTACATCCGCGAAGCCGGCAAGCTGCGCGCGGCGAGCTGGTCGGAGGCCTTTGCGGCGATCGCGGCCAAGGCGGCCCGCACCGACGGCAAACGCATCGGCGCGATCGCGGGCGACCTCGCCGGCGTCGAAGAGATGTTCGCGCTGAAGGAGCTGCTTGCCAAATACGGCTCGAGCAATCTGGCGGTGCAGGGCGGCGACGCCTTCGATCCCACGCTCGGCCGCGGCTCCTACATCTTCAACCCGACGCTCGCGGGCGTCGAGCAGGCCGATGCGCTGCTGATCATCGGCGCCAATCCGCGCAAGGAAGCGGCCGTGTTCAACGCCCGCATCCGCAAGCGCTGGCGCGCGGGCGGCTTCAAGGTCGGCGTGATCGGCGCCAAGCCCGATCTCACCTACGACTATGATCATCTCGGCGCGGGCACCGAGACGCTCGGCGAGCTCGCGGCCGGCAAGCACTCCTTCATGGACGTGCTGAAGAACGCCAAGCACCCGATCATCCTGGTTGGCGCCGGCGCGGCCGCGCGTCACGACGGCGCGGCCATTCTCGCCGCTGCCGCTAAGCTGGCGCTCGATGTCGGCGCGGTGAAGGACGGCTGGAACGGCTTTGGCGTGCTGCATGAGGCGGCCTCGCGCGTCGGCGCGCTCGACATCGGCTTTGCGGCCGGCAGCGGCGGGCTGAACGCGGCGCAGATGACCACGTTCGGCACGCTGGATCTGTTGTTCCTGCTCGGCGCCGACGAGATCAAGGCGCCGGACGGCACCTTCGTCGTCTATATCGGCACCCATGGTGACCGCGGCGCGCATCGCGCCGACGTGATCCTGCCGGCGGCCGCCTACACCGAGAAGTCCGCGATCTACGTCAACACGGAAGGGCGCGTGCAGATGACGGGCCGCGCCGCGTTCCCGCCGGGCGAGGCCCGCGAGGACTGGGCGATCGTGCGCGCGCTGTCGGAAGCGCTGGGCAAGAAGCTCGCCTACGACTCGCTCGCAGGCCTGCGCCAGGCGATCTTCAAGGCGGTGCCGCATCTGATCCGTCTCGACCAGATCGAGGCGGGCTCGGCCGACCAGATCAAGAAGCTCGCGGGCAAGGGCGGCACGCCGGAGAAGGCGCCGTTCAAGCCCCTGATCGAGGACTTCTACCTGACCAACCCAATCGCGCGTGCATCCGCCGTGATGGCGGAGTGCTCGCGGCTTGCCTCCGGGCAGATGCTGACCGCAGCGGAGTGAGCGTGATCTGATGGAATTCTTCGAAAGCGCATTCTGGACCGGGTTCCTCTGGCCGCTGATCATCATGGTCGCGCAGAGCGTCTTGCTGCTCGTCGTGCTCCTGGTCGCGATCGCCTACATCCTGCTCGCCGACCGCAAGATCTGGGCGGCGGTGCAGATCCGGCGCGGTCCCAACGTGGTCGGGCCCTGGGGCCTGTTCCAGTCCTTCGCCGACCTCCTGAAGTTCGTGCTGAAGGAGCCGATCATTCCGGCCGGCGCCAACAAGGGCGTCTTCCTGCTCGCGCCGCTGGTCTCCTGCGTGCTGGCGCTCGCCGCCTGGGCGGTGATCCCGACCAATCTCGGCTGGGTGATCTCCGACATCAATGTCGGCGTCCTCTTCATCTTCGCGATCTCGTCGCTGTCGATCTACGGCATCATCATGGCCGGCTGGTCGTCGAACTCGAAGTACCCGTTCCTGGCCGCGCTGCGCTCGGCGGCGCAGATGGTGTCCTACGAGGTCTCGATCGGCTTCGTCATCATCACGGTGCTGCTCTGCGCGGGCACGCTGAACCTTTCGGCCGTCGTCGAGGCGCAGCATGCGCGCGGCCTTGCGAGCCTGATCGGGCTGCCGCAGCTGACCATCCTGAACTGGTACGTGTGGCCGCTGTTCCCGATGTTCGTGGTGTTTTACGTCTCGGCGCTGGCGGAAACCAACCGTCCGCCGTTCGACCTCGTCGAGGCCGAGTCCGAGCTCGTGGCCGGCTTCATGGTCGAATACGGCTCGACGCCGTATCTGTTGTTCATGCTCGGTGAGTATGTCGCCATCGTCACCATGTGTGCGTTGGCAACGATCCTGTTCCTGGGAGGCTGGCTGCCGCCGGTGGACCTGCCGCCCTTCAACTGGGTGCCGGGGATCATCTGGTTCTCGCTGAAGCTGTTCTTCATGTTCTTCCTGTTCGCGATGGCAAAGGCAATCGTGCCGCGCTACCGCTACGATCAACTGATGCGTCTCGGCTGGAAGGTGTTCCTGCCGCTGTCGCTCGTGATGGTGGTCGTGGTGGCCGGCGTGCTGCATTTCGCCGGCATCGCGCCGAAGTGAGGGCCGTCATGGGTATCAACATCAACGCCACTGCACGCTCGCTTCTGCTGTCGGAATTCGTCTCGGCGTTCTTCCTCGCCATGCGCTACTTCTTCCAGCCGAAGCCGACCATCAACTATCCCTTCGAGAAGAACCCGATCTCGCCGCGCTTCCGCGGCGAGCATGCGCTGCGCCGCTACCCCAATGGCGAAGAGCGCTGCATCGCCTGCAAGCTGTGCGAGGCCGTGTGCCCCGCGCAGGCCATCACCATCGAGGCCGGCCCGCGCCGCAACGACGGCACCCGCCGCACCGTGCGCTACGACATCGACATGGTGAAGTGCATCTATTGCGGCCTCTGCCAGGAGGCCTGCCCGGTCGACGCCATCGTCGAGGGCCCGAACTTCGAGTTCGCGACCGAGACCCGCGAGGAGCTCTATTATGACAAGGCCAAGCTGCTCGCCAATGGCGACCGCTGGGAGCGCGAGATCGCCAAGGCGATCGAGCTCGACGCGCCGTACCGGTGAGGTGAGGGCATGATCCTTCCCGCGCTGTTCTTTTATCTGTTCGCCGGCATCTGCGTTGCCTCGGCGGTGATGGTGGTTGTCTCGCGCAATCCCGTGCACTCCGTGCTGTACCTGATCCTGGCCTTCGTCAACGCCTCCGGCCTCTTCGTGCTGATGGGCGCCGAGTTCCTGGCCATGATGCTGATCGTCGTCTATGTCGGCGCGGTCGCGGTGCTGTTCCTGTTCGTGATCATGATGCTCGACGTCGACTTCATCGAGCTGCGCGAGGGCTTCATCGAGTACCTGCCGGTCGGCCTCGTGATCGGCGGCATCTTCCTGTTCGAACTGCTGCTCACCGTTGGCTTCTGGGTCATCAACCCCGGCGTCGCCAAGACGATCACGGCAGCGATCCCGACCAATGTCAGCAACACCGAGGCGCTCGGCCTCGTGCTCTATACGAGGTACATCCATTACTTCCAGCTCGCCGGCATGGTGCTGCTGGTCGCGATGATCGGCGCCATCGTGCTGACGCTGCGCCACAAGGCGAACGTCAAGCGGCAGGACATCAACGTTCAGAACGCGCGTACGCCCGACATGGCGATGGCGCTGCGCAAGGTGGCGTCGGGGCAGGGGCTCCAGGATGCCGATGCGGCGGAGTGGGTGAAATGACGATCGGGCTCGGACATTATCTTGCCGTCGGCGCGATGCTGTTCACGCTCGGCATCCTCGGCATCTTCCTGAACCGCAAGAACATCATCATCATCCTGATGTCGATCGAGCTGATCCTGCTCTCGGTCAACATCAACCTCGTGGCGTTCTCGACCTTCCTCGGCGACATCGTCGGCCAGGTCTTCGCGCTCCTGGTGCTGACCGTCGCGGCTGCGGAAGCCGCGATCGGTCTCGCCATCCTGGTGGTCTATTTCCGCAACCGCGGCTCGATCGCGGTTGAGGACGTCAATCTGATGAAGGGCTGAGCTCAGTCATGGTTCAGGCAATCGTTTTTCTGCCGTTGCTGGGCGCCATTCTCGCCGGCCTGATCTCGCTCGTCGGCGCGCATGCCCGCAACCCCAGCGGCGAGACGGTCGAGCATCACGGCGATGATCATGGTCATGGCGACGTCCATGCGGCGACCGCCCATGACGACCATGGTCACGACGATCACGGTCACGACGACCACCACGTCTCCGAGCCGCCGGCGGCAGGCTCGCGCGCGGCCGAGCTGATCACCACGGGGCTCTTGTTCGTGTCGGCCGTGCTGTCCTGGTTCACGCTGGTCGACGTCGGCTTCATGCACCATGACGCGCGGATCCAGATCCTGCCGTGGATCTTCTCCGGCGACCTCCAGGTCTATTGGGCGCTGCGGGTCGACACGCTCACGGCCGTGATGCTCGTCGTGGTCACCACCGTGTCCTCGCTCGTGCACCTCTATTCCATCGGCTACATGGACGAGGATCCGTACCGGCCGCGCTTCTTCGGCTATCTCTCGCTGTTCACCTTCGCCATGCTGATGCTGGTGACGGCCGACAACCTCGTGCAGCTGTTCTTCGGCTGGGAGGGCGTGGGTCTGGCGAGCTACCTCTTGATCGGCTTCTGGTACCAGAAGCCGTCGGCGAACGCGGCGGCGATCAAGGCCTTCGTGGTCAACCGCGTCGGCGATTTCGGCTTCGCGCTCGGCATCTTCGCGATCTTCGCGCTCGTCGGCTCGACCGATTTCGAGACGATCTTCCACGCCGCCCCCGGCCTGACCGGCAAGACCATCGACTTCCTCGGCTGGCACGCCGACGCGCTGACCCTGACCTGCGTGTTGCTGTTCATGGGCGCGATGGGCAAGTCGGCGCAGTTCCTGCTGCACACCTGGTTGCCGGATGCGATGGAAGGCCCGACCCCGGTCTCGGCGCTGATCCACGCCGCGACCATGGTCACCGCCGGCGTCTTCATGGTGGCGCGCCTGTCGCCGCTGTTCGAGCTCGCGCCGAACGCGCAGGCCGTCGTGATGTTCTTCGGTGCGACCACGGCGTTCTTCGCCGCGACCGTCGGCCTCGTCCAGAACGACATCAAGCGGATCGTCGCCTACTCGACCTGTTCGCAGCTCGGCTACATGTTCGTGGCGATGGGGGCGGGGGCCTATTCGGTCGGCATGTTCCACCTGTTCACCCACGCCTTCTTCAAGGCGCTGCTGTTCCTGGGCTCCGGCTCGGTGATCTACGCGATGCATCACGAGCAGGACATCCGCAACATGGGCGGCCTGTGGAAGAAGATCCCCTACACCTATGCGGTGATGGTGGTCGGCACGCTGGCGCTGACCGGCTTCCCGCTCACGGCAGGCTACTTCTCCAAGGACGCGATCATCGAGTCCGCCTACGCCTCGCACAATCCGTTCGCGGTGTACGGCTACCTGTTGACCGTCGTCGCGGCCGCCTTGACCTCGTTCTACTCCTGGCGCCTGGTGTTCAAGACCTTCCACGGCGAGCCGCATGACGAGCATCACTACGAGGCGGCGCATGAGAGCCCGATCTGGATGCTGATCCCGATCGGTGTGCTCGCGGTCGGCTCGATCGTTGTCGGCTTCCCGTTCAAGGAGCTGTTCGCCGGGCACGGCGTCGAGGAATTCTTCCGCGAGTCCGTGAAGATGAACCCGCACATCATCGAGGAGATGCACCACATCCCCGAGACCATCGCCTTCCTGCCGACGGTGATGATGGTGCTGGGTTTCCTGGTGTCGTACCTGTTCTACATCCGCCGGCCGTATCTGCCGGTCGAGCTCGCGAAGACCCAGCCGATGCTGTACCAGTTCCTGCTCAACAAGTGGTATTTCGACGAGCTCTACGAGGTCATCTTCGTCCGTCCGGCGAAGTGGATCGGCTACCAGCTCTGGAAGAAGGGCGACGGCTTCATCATCGACGGTCTCGGTCCCGACGGCGTCTCGGCGCGCGTGCTGGACGTCACCCGCAACGTTGTGAAGATCCAGACCGGCTATCTCTATCACTATGCATTCGCCATGCTGATCGGCGTCGCCGGCCTGATCACCTGGTTCATGTTCGGCTTTGGAGGCCAGTAAATGACAACCTGGCCCATCCTTTCGGTCACCACCTTCCTGCCGCTGGTCGGCGCGCTGATCGTCTATCTCAACCGCGGCGATGACGAGGCCGCGCAGCGCAATTCGCGCTGGATCGCGCTGTGGACCACGCTGATCACCTTCGCGGTGTCGCTGATCCTGGTGGCGCGCTTCGATCCGTCCACCGCGGACTTCCAGTTCGTCGAGAAGGCGAACTGGCTCGCTACCGGCATCACCTACCACATGGGCGTGGACGGCATTTCGCTGCCCTTCGTGATCCTGACCACCGCCTTGATGCCGTTCTGCATCATCGCGAGCTGGAAGGCGATTCAGAACCGGGTCCGCGAATACATGATGGCGTTCCTGATCATGGAGACGCTGCTGATCGGCACCTTCACGGCGCTCGACCTCGTGCTGTTCTATCTGTTCTTCGAGGGCGGTCTGATTCCGATGTTCCTGATCATCGGCATCTGGGGCGGCCCACGGCGGGTCTATGCGTCGTTCAAGTTCTTCCTCTACACGTTCCTCGGCTCGGTCCTGATGCTGCTCGCCATCATGGCGCTGTACTGGAACGGCAACACCACGGACATCCCGAGCCTGATGCACACGGCCGTGCCGCGGTCTTTGCAGACCTGGGCGTGGCTCGCGTTCTTCGCGTCCTTCGCGGTGAAGATGCCGATGTGGCCGGTGCACACCTGGCTGCCCGACGCGCATGTCGAGGCACCGACGGCGGGCTCGGTGGTTCTGGCCGCGATCCTCCTGAAGCTGGGCGGCTACGGCTTCCTGCGCTTCTCGCTGCCGATGTTCCCGCTGGCCTCGCATGACTTCGCGCCGCTGATCTTCACGCTCTCTGTCATTGCCATCGTCTACACCTCGCTGGTGGCGATGATGCAGGAGGATATGAAGAAGCTGATCGCGTACTCATCGGTGGCGCATATGGGCTTCGTCACCATGGGCATATTCGCCGGCACCATGCAGGGCGTCGCCGGCGGCGTGTTCCAGATGATCTCGCACGGCATTGTCTCCGGTGCGCTGTTCCTCTGCGTCGGCATCGTCTACGACCGCATGCACACCCGCGAGATCGCGGCCTATGGCGGCCTCGTCAACCGGATGCCGCTCTACGCCATGACCTTCATGGTCTTCACCATGGCCAATGTCGGTCTGCCCGGCACCAGTGGCTTCATCGGCGAGTTCATGACGCTGCTAGGCACCTTCAAGGTCTCGATCCCGACCGCGTTCGTCGCCACGACCGGCGTGATCCTGTCGGCATGCTATGCGCTCTGGCTGTATCGGAAGATCGTGTTTGGCGCACTGGTGAAGCCGACGCTGATGACGATCAAGGACATGACCGTGCGCGAGTGCATCACGCTGTTCCCGTTGATCGCGCTGACGATCCTGTTCGGCGTCTATCCGAAGCCGGTGCTCGACATGTCGGCCGCCTCGGTCCAGCAACTCGTCAACAATTACAACACCGCGGTGACGGCCGTGAAGGCCGCCGCGCTGCTCCAGTGAGCGGGCAGGTCAGGATATCGCCATGAGCTTTGAGACTGCAGGATATCAACTGGCGCCGGCACTGCCCGAGATCGTGCTCGCGGTCAGCAGCATGGCGCTTTTGATGCTGGGCGCCTATCGCGGGCAGGGGACGACCAGAGCGATCAACTCGCTTGCGATTCTGCTCCTGATCGTGGTCGGCGTGCTCGAATATCTGCAGCCCGCGGGCAAGCAGGTGACCTTCGGCGGCAGCTTTATCGTCGACGACTTCGCGCGCTTCATGAAGATCCTGGCCCTGATCGGCTCGGCCGTAACACTGGTCCTGTCGACCGAATTCTTGTCCGACCCGTCGCGGCGCATCTTCGAATATTCGATCCTTGTGCTGCTCTCGACGCTCGGCATGATGGTGCTGATCTCGGCCGGCGACCTGATCTCGCTCTATCTCGGCCTCGAACTGATGTCGCTCGCGCTCTATGTCGTGGCGGCCTCGAACCGCGACAATCCCAAGTCGAACGAAGCGGGCTTGAAGTATTTCGTGCTGGGCGCGCTGTCCTCGGGCATGCTGCTGTACGGCGCCTCCCTGATCTACGGCTTCACCGGCACGGTCAGTTTCACCGGTATCGCTACCGCCGCGACGACTGCGAATATCGGCTTGGTGTTCGGCCTCGTCTTCCTGCTTGCCGGGCTCTGCTTCAAGATCTCGGTAGTGCCGTTCCACATGTGGACGCCCGACGTGTATGAGGGCGCCCCGACGCCGGTGACCGCCTTCTTCGCTTCTGCGCCGAAGGTTGCCGCACTCGCCGTCTTCACTCGCGCGACGCTGACCGCGTTCCCCGGCATCGTGCCGCAGTGGCAGCAGATCCTGGTGTTCGTGGCGATCGCCTCGATGGCGCTCGGCTCGTTCGCGGCGATCGGCCAGCGCAACATCAAGCGCCTGATGGCCTATTCCTCGATTGGCCATATGGGTTTTGCCCTGGTCGGCCTTGCCTCGGGTACGGTCGAAGGCGCGCAGGGCGTGCTGATGTACGCCGTGATCTACGTCACGATGACGCTCGGCGCGTTCTCGGTCATCCTCGCCATGAAGCGCAACGGCCAGGCGGTGGAGCAGATCAGCGATTTCGCCGGCCTGTCGCGGACCAACCCGCTGCTCGCCTTCCTGTTCGCGATGCTGCTGTTCTCGCTCGCGGGCGTTCCGCCGCTCGCCGGCTTCTTCGGCAAGTGGTACGTCTTCGTCGCTGCGATCAAGGCCAACCTGTTCACGCTCGCCGTCATCGGCGTGCTGACCAGCGTGGTGGGCGCCTACTACTATCTCGCCATCGTCAAGACGATGTATTTCGACGAGCCGGCCGGTCAGGTCGATCCAGTGCGCGTCGAGGTCAGGACGGTTCTGGCGGTCGCCGGCGTCTTCAACATCCTGTTTGCGCTGTTCGCGGGCCCGGTCGTGAGCGTGGCCTCCGCAGCGGCAAAGTCGCTGTTCTAGGATGGGTTTCGCGCTCGGTCCTCGCGCATCGTCCGCGGGCTACCGGCTCGCAGCCTTCGATCAGATCGGCTCGACCAATACCGAGGCGCTGGAACGCGCTCGCGCCGGCGAGCGTGGCCCGATCTGGTTCGTGACATCGGACCAGACGGCGGGGCACGGGCGGCGCCAGCGCGCCTGGATCGCGCCGCGGGGCAATCTGGCGGCCAGCATCCTCGAGGTCATGGACGTCGCGCCCGCTGTCGCGGCCACCCTGGGTTTCGCAGCCGGACTGGCGGAGGAGGCCGCGCTGGAGAAGGTCAGCCTCGAGGCCGCGCTGCGCCTCGGCCCCGACCGGCCCCGATACGCCCTGAAATGGCCGAACGACGTCCTGGTTGGCGGCAAGAAGCTCGTCGGCATCGGGCTGGAAGCCGAGGTCGTCGGAAATAACCTCGCCGTCGTGGTCGGCATCGGCACCAACGTCGTCGCCGCGCCCGAGGGCACACCGACACCGGCGGTGTCGCTGGCCGCGCTCGGCGTGCAGATCAGCGCGGAGGAGCTGTTCGCGGCGCTGTCGGATGCCTGGGTGGAGTTCCGAGGCATCTGGGACAGGGGCCGCGGCTTTGCCGAGATCCGCAGGCTGTGGCTGGCGCGCGCCGCCGGCCTCGGCGAGAAGGTTGCGATCAACACCGGAACGATGACGCTCGAAGGCGTTTTTGACACGATCGATGACACCGGCTGCCTGATCGTCCGCACCGCGGATGGCCGGCGCATGCCCGTGGCCGCGGGCGAGGTGTTCTTCGGCGTGGCCGCCTCCGTGGGAGCTGGTTGATGGCGAGGCCCGACGAACTGGTCTTTGCGCCGCTCGGCGGCGTCGGCGAGATCGGCATGAACCTGTCGATCTACGGCCTCGGCAACCGCCACCAGCGCGCCTGGCTGGCGATCGATCTCGGCGTCTCCTTCGGTGACGAGGAACATCTGCCGGGCATCGACCTGATCATGCCCGACATCAGCTTCCTGGAGAAGGAGCGCAAGAACCTGATGGGCCTGGTCCTGACCCACGCCCATGAGGACCATTTCGGCGCCATCATCGATCTCTGGCCGAAGCTGCAATGCCCGATCTATGCGACGCAGTTCAGCGCGGCGCTGTTCGAGGCCAAATGCGCCGCCGAGCGCAATCCGCCGAAGATCCCGGTGACGGTGATCCCGTCCGGCGGCCGGGTCGACATCGGCCCGTTCAATGTCGAGTTCATCCCGGTCGCCCACTCGATTCCGGAATCGCATGCGCTGGCGATCCACACCGAGGCCGGCACGGTGCTGCACACCGGCGACTGGAAGATCGACCCGACCCCGATCATCGGCCGTCCCACGGACGAGCGGCGGCTGCGCCAGCTCGGCGAGGAGGGCGTGCTCGCTTTGATCGGCGATTCCACCAACGCGGTGCGCGACGGCCGCTCGCCCTCGGAAGCCGAGGTCGCCAAGACCATCATCGAGCTCGTCAAGGCCGCCAAGGGCCGTGTCGCCGTGACGACCTTTGCCTCCAACGTCGCCCGCATCAAGGCCGTGGCTGATGCTGCGAAGGTCGCAGACCGCGAGGTCGTCGTGGTCGGGCGTGCCATGGACCGCGTGGTCCAGGTCGCGCGCGAGACTGGCTATCTCGACGGTGTGCAGAATTTCCGCTCGCCCGAGGTCTACGGCCATCTCCCGCACGACAGGGTGCTGGCGCTATGCACCGGCAGCCAGGGCGAGCCGCGCGCCGCGCTGGCGCGTATCGCCAATGACGACCACCCCGAGATCACGCTCAACCGTGGCGACAGCGTGATCTTCTCCTCGCGCACCATCCCGGGTAACGAGAAGGCCGTCGGCTCGATCATCAACAACCTGGTCCTGCAAGGCGTCGAAGTCATCACCGATCGCGACCATCTGGTCCATGTCTCCGGCCATCCTCGCCGCGACGAGCTGCGCGACATGATCGCCTGGACCAAGCCGCAGCTCCTGATCCCCGTCCATGGCGAGGCCCTGCACCTGCACGAGCACGCCAAGCTTGCGCGCGCCGCCGGCGTGCCGCGCGTGCTGGTCTGCCGCAACGGCGATCTGGTGAAGCTCGGCCCCGGCGATCCCGGCATCGTCGGCGAGGTGCCGGCGGGGCGGCTCTACAAGGACGGCGCGATCCTCGAAGACGCCAAGTCGCGCGCCGTGGTCGAGCGGCGCCGGATGGCGTTCTCCGGCTGCGCCTTCGTCGCCATCGCCATGACCGAGCAGGGCGAGCTCGCCGACGATCCCGAGGTTGATCTCGTCGGCATCCCCGAGAAGAATAAAGCGGGCGAGCCCTTCGACGACCTCGTCTTCGACGCCGTCGTCTCCACCATCGAAGGCCTGCCCAGGCCGCGCCGCCGCGATCCGGATGCTTTGGCTGAGTCGGTGCGGCGCGCGGTACGGGCGGTGATCAACGAACACTGGGGCAAAAAGCCCCCCTGTCTGGTACATGTGCTGACAGTCTAATTTAAAGCATGATCTCTTCGGAAAACCGCTTCACACTTTTCCGGATCATGCTCTAGGGGAGAGAAACATGCTGGGCCGGCTCAACCATGTCGCGATTGCGACCAAGGACGCCGTCAAGGCCGCAAAAATCTACGGTGCCGCCTTCGGCGCCCAGATCTCGGAGGCCGTCGCGCTGCCCGAACATGGCGTCACCACTGTGTTCGTGACGCTCCCCAACACCAAGATCGAGTTCATCGAGCCCTATGGCGAGGCTTCCCCGATCGCAAAATTCCTCGAGCGCAATGCCGACGGCGGCATCCACCACGTCTGCTACGAGGTGGTCGATATCATCACCTCACGCGACACGCTGGTGAAGGAGGGCGCGCGGGTGCTCGGCGACGGCGTGCCGAAGATCGGCGCCCACGGCAAGCCGGTGCTGTTCCTGCACCCGAAGGACTTTTCCGGAGCGCTCGTCGAGATCGAGCAGGCATAAGGCCGGCCCATGGCCTACCAGATATCAACCGCGCTCGCGATCTACTTTGTCATCTGGTGGATTGCGCTGTTTTTGACGCTGCCATTCGGCGTGCGCAGCCAGCACGAGGACGGCGTCGGCGCGCCCGGCACCGATCCGGGTGCACCGATCCTGGCGCGGATGGGGCGCAAGCTGATCTGGACCACGATCATCTCAGCCATCGTGTTTGCGATCGGCATGGCGGCGTATCACGCCGGATATTTGTCGATCGAGCGATTGTCGAAATTGATGGGAATGCCGTTCTAGAGCAGGATGAAATAGGTTGGGTTGACTGTGCGGGCTCACCTCTCCCCAACGGGGAGAGGTCGGATTGCGCAGCAATCCGGGTGAGGGGCCGCGGCGCTCAGTGAGACCTAAACCCCTCACCCGGATCGCATCTTTCGATGCGATCCGACCTCTCCCTACGGGAGAGGTGATCCGAGTTCTGTTGGGGGACACGAATGACTTTTCAAAGGATCGTCATTGCGCTTCTGGTGCTGATCGTCGCGGGGCTTGGCGCCATCGGCTATGTCGAGTGGAGGATGGCGGTCCAGGTCCGCACCCTGAAGGCGTTCGTCGAGGGCTACGTCTTCAACGAGGCGGTCATGGCCTGCGAGCGGGCGCAGAGCTCGACGCCGTTCAAATGGAACGGCGGCAAAAGCACCTCGGTCATCGGGCTGAACTCGGTCAAGCTCGACAAATACAACGTCAGCGCCAGCTACACGCTGGTGGCGGACAGCGTCTATTGCGATTACGATCCGATCAAAAGAAAGGCCGAGATCGGCTCGAGCTTCCTGGAGCGGGAGTAACGATCCGGCCATGACAAGCATGGGATGGGATCGTCATGACGCAGCGGCGGGCGGGGGACTACCGGATTCTGCATGAGGCGGCCTTGCGGGATCATCTCGCAGGCCTGCCGGACCTCGCGGCGGTCCTGGGCGGCGAGCCAGCCTCTTGGTCGATCACCGAGGTCGGCGACGGCAATCTCAACCTCGTCTTCATCGTGAAGGGCGCGCGGGGCGGGATCGCCGTGAAGCAGGCGCTGCCTTACGTCCGCCTCGTCGGCGAAAGCTGGCCCTTGCCGCTGTCGCGGGCCCATTACGAACATCTCGCCCTGTCGCGCCAGGCCGAACTCGCTCCCGGTCTCGTGCCGGCGCTGCTGCACCACAACGAAGCGCTGGCGCTGACCGTGATGGAGCTGCTGGAGCCCCACATCATCATGCGCAAGGGGCTGGTCGCCGCAACGCAATATCCACGTTTCGTCGACGACATCACCACCTTCATGGCGCGGACGCTGTTCTTCACCTCCGAGCTCGCGCTCTCGGCCGCGGACAAGAAGGAGGGCATTGCGGCCTTCGCCGGCAATCATGCGCTGTGCAAGATCACCGAGGATCTGATCTTCACCGATCCCTATCGCATCGCCGAGCAGAACCGCTGGACCGCGCCATATCTCGACGGCTTGGCCGCAGCCTTGCGCGATGACATGGAGCTGCATGTCGCCATCTCCCGGCTGAAGCTGAGGTTCATGGCAAGCCCTGAGGCGCTGCTCCACGGCGACCTCCACACCGGCTCGATCATGGTGACGGAGGGCCAGACGCGGGTGATCGACCCCGAATTCGCGTTCTACGGCCCGATGGGGTTCGACGTCGGCGCCGTGCTGGCCAATTTGCTGATGGCCTATTTCGCCTCCGCCGGGCATGAGCGCTCGCCGGGCGAGCGGCGTGCGTTCGAGGATTGGGTGCTGGAGACGGTCGAAAAAGTCTGGAACGAGTTCGCCCGCAAATTCCTCGACCTCTGGCGCGGCGGTGCAGTCGGCGATGCCTATCCGGCCTCGCTCTTCGCCGGCGAGCAGGGGGCCGCCCGCCTGGAGGCCGAGCGGCAGGCCTACATGCAGCGCCTGTTCGCCGACACGGTCGGCTTCGCCGCGGCAAAGACAATCCGCCGCATCTTCGGTCTCGCTCACAACATCGACTTCGAGCTAATTGAGAATCCGCAGAGGCGGGCGGTCAGCGAAGCCCGTGCGGTGCGGCTGGCAAGGGCGATGATGGTGGAGACGGGGGCGTTTCCAGCTATCGCCGACGTTACCGGTGCAGCGCAAAAATTGCGCGACTGGCACCCTGAGTTCGCGACTGGCTAGGGCGCGTACTCACAAATCGGGCCTCCCGAGCGCTACGCTAGCATACGTGAACCCTTCAAGGAGCTTGCATTCGACATGCTGCGAATGGTCAACTCGCTGATCGGAACACGCCTGCATTGTCGGAGGGAACATGATGTTCAGGATAGTGGCGATCGTCGCTGGTTTGGGACTGGCGCTCGCCGCCACGGCGGAGGCCCAGACACCGCGCAAGGGCGGAACCATCCGCATGACCGCGCCTTATGGCTCGAGTTTCACCAGCCTGGACATTCACACCACACAGCGCGCCCAGGACGAGATCTACGCCAAGGCCCTGCATCGGTCGCTCTACATCTGGAATTCCACGGAAGGCAAGCCGGTCCTGGAGCTTGCCAAGGAGGACGTGGTCTCGGGCGGCGGTCTCGTTCACACCTTCAAGCTGCGCGACGACGCCTATTTCCACAATGGCCGCAAGATGACGGCCGATGACATCATCTGGTCCTACAACCGCATCATGGACGGCACCAAGGCCTATCCCGGCGCGCGCTTTGTCCGCGTGATCGAGGGCGCGGCCGCGGTCGAGAAGGGCCAGGCCAAGGAAATCTCCGGCCTGAAGAAGATCGACGACTTCACCCTCGAGATGAGGCTGACCGAGAAAGTCGATCCGGGCTTCTACTTCTTCACCGCGCTGACCTCGATCTATCCAGCCGACGAGGCCGCCAAGGAGAGCTTTATCCAGAAGCCGATCGGTCTCGGACCATTCAAATTCGTCGAGCACGTGCCGGGATCGCGCATCGTTCTGGAGCGGTGGGACCGGTTCTACAAGCCCGGCAAGCCCTACGCCGACAAGGTCATCGTGTCGGTCATGGCCGAGGCCGCGGCGCGCGATGTCGCCTTCCGCAACAAGGAGATCGACACGTCGGTGCTCGGGCCCGCGCAGTATGTCTCCTATCAGGCCGACGCCGACCTCAAGGGCACCATCGTCGAAGTCGCCGAGGTCTTCACGCGCTACATGGGGATGAATCCCTCATTCAAGCCGTTCGCCGACAAGCGTGTCCGGCAGGCGATCAATTACGCGATCGATACCGACCTGATCATCAACAAGCTGGTCAAAGGCAAGGCCTATCGCGCCACGAGCTGGCTGCCGCTGACCTCTCCCGTCTACGACAAGACCATGAAGCCCTACGCCTACGATCCCGCCAAGGCCAAGCAGCTGCTCGCTGAGGCGGGCTATCCCTCGGGCTTCGAATTCGAATGGACCACCAGCCAGAATGAAAGCTGGGGCCTGCCGATCGTCTCGGCCGTCATCCCGATGCTGGACAAGGTCGGCATCAAGGCGAAGGTCAAGCAGGTCGAGACCGCGGTGCTGGCGGAGGTGGTTCGCAGCGGCGACTACCAGGCTTTTATCTATTCCCAGGCGACCGGCCCGGATCCCCAGGCCGCCCTCAAATGCTTCCACTCGTCGACGCCACAACCGGCCTGCAACTACATGAACTTCAAAAATGCCGAGTTCGACAAGTTGATCGACGAGGCCGGGCAGGCCGACGACGTCGCAAAGCGCGCCCAGCTGCTGCAAAAGGCCAATGCGCTGCTCTATGAAGAGGCGCCGGTCTGGTTCTTCAACTACAACAAGGCGGTCATGGCGGTGCAGCCGTGGCTCAAGGGGATTCAGTTGAACGCGACGGAGCTGACTCATCAGAACGTCGAGGACCTCTGGGTCGACGAGACCTCGCCCGCGAAGTGACACGCGCTCTCGCGCTCCCTCCATCGCAACGAACGATGGAGGGAGAGAGGAAAAGTGCCGATGCTCTCCTTCCTGATCCGTCGAATCCTGCAAACCATTCCGACCGTGCTCGCTGTCGTGCTGCTGGTCTTCGTGCTGTTCAGCGTCGTTCCGGGGAGCATCGTCTCGAGCATGAGCGACGACAGCGATCCGCAGGTCGAGCTGCGCATGAAGAAGCAGCTCGGCCTCGATGATCCCGTTTACGTGCGTTTCGGCGCCTACATCGCCAAGCTCGCGATCGGTGATTTCGGGACGTCGTTCCGGACGCGCGAGCCGGTCACGACGATGATCGCCAAGCGGACATGGCCGACGCTGCAGCTCATATTCGCAGCCATGGCCTTTGCCATCGTGATCGGTGTGCCGCTTGGTTTCATCGCAGCGCTGCAACCAGGCAGCATCGTCGACACGATCGCAATGGTCGTGGCGGTGTCGGGCCTTTCAATTGCCAAATTCTGGCTCGGATTGGTGCTGATGTATCTATTTGCGTTGAAACTCGGCTGGCTGCCGAGCTTTGGCTATGGCGATGGGGGATTGAAATATCTGATCCTGCCGGCCGCGGCACTCGGCGTTTCGCCGATGGCGCTGCTGGCCCGGACGACGCGCGCCGCGGTCCTCGAGATCATGACCGCTGATTTTGTCCGCACCGCGCGCTCCAAGGGCATGAGCGAGACCCGGGTCGTGAAGTGGCATGTGATGCGCAATGCGCTCGTCATCATTCTCACCACCGTCGGCCTGCAGTTCGGCGCGCTGATGGGGCAGGCGGTCGTCGTCGAGAAATTGTTCTCGTGGCCGGGCATCGGATCGCTGCTCGTCGACAGCGTCCTGCAGCGCGACATTCCGGCCGTCCAGGGCTCCATTCTCGTGGTGGTGCTGTTCTTTCTCGCGGTCAACTTGCTGATCGACGTGCTCTACGGCGTGATCGATCCCAGGATCAGATACGCATGAAGCTCCGCGCCAATCTCATCATCGGTGGCACGCTGTTCGCGCTTGCGATCCTGGTCGGCCTGCTCGCGCCCTGGCTGGCGCACACGGATCCCGTCCTGGACGCCAACCTGCTGAACGCGGAAGAGGCCCCGAGCTGGACCTGGTGGTTCGGTACCGACGACCAGGGTCGCGACATCTATTCCCGCGTCGTGTACGGCGCCCGCGTCTCGCTGACGGTCGGCATCGTCTCGCAGCTCATCAACAGCGTCATCGGCGTGGGGCTGGGCCTGAGCGCGGGCTATTGGGGCGGCTGGTGGGATGATTTCGTCAACGGGCTGACCAATCTCATGCTCGCGATCCCCTCGCTGATCTTCGCGCTTGCCATCATGGCGGTGCTTGGACCCGGCCTGACCAGCCTGTTGATCGCGCTCGGGTTGACCAACTGGTCCTTCACATGCCGGATCGCACGGGCGTCGGCGCTGTCGCTCAAGAGCCAGGGCTATGTGCAGGCTGCAACCGTGCTCGGCTACGGCGATTTGCGCATCATGATCACGCAGCTCCTGCCGAACATGCTCGGACCGATCGTCGTCATCGGTACGCTGGGCATGGGCAGCGCGGTGTTGTCCGAAGCCGCATTATCGTTCCTTGGCCTCGGCGTCCGCCCGCCCTTTCCGAGCTGGGGCAGCATGTTGTCGGACGCCCGCGACCAGATCACGACGGCGCCGTGGCTCTCCGTTTTTCCTGGCCTTGCCATCTTCCTGACGGTGCTCGGCCTCAACCTGCTCGGCGATGGCCTGCGCGACATTCTCGATCCACAATCGCGGAGCCGGCGGACATGACGGGCTCGCCGCTGATCGAAATCGCGGACTTGCGCATCGATCTCAACGACGGATCCAATAAGGTTCCCGCCGTGGAGGGTGTTTCGTTCCGCATCGATCGTGGCGAGACTTTCGGCCTTGTCGGCGAATCCGGTTGCGGCAAGAGCATCACGGCCCTCGCCCTGATAGGCCTGTTGCGGCAGCCGCTGTCGATCGGCGGCGGCGTCATACGATTTGACGGGCGGGAGATCCAGCGGCTTNNNCCCGCCGCTGGGCAGCGGGCGCTGCGCGGCAATCGCATCGCCATGATCTTCCAGGAGCCGATGACGGCGCTGAACCCGGTCTCGCCCGTAGGCCGGCAGATCGCCGAGATGTTCGTGCTGCACAAGGGCAAAAGCTGGCGGGAAGCCAATCAACTGGCGGTCGAGGCGCTGGCGAGTGTCCGCGTCCCCGCGCCCGAGCGACGCGTGAAGGATTACCCGCACCAGCTTTCGGGCGGCATGCGCCAGCGCGTGATGATCGCTATCGCACTCGCATGCGGTCCGGATCTTCTGATCGCCGACGAGCCGACAACCGCGCTCGACGTGACCGTGCAAGCCGAGATCATCGAGCTGATGCGGAATTTATGCGCCGAGAGAGGAACGGCGATCTTGATGATCAGCCACGATCTCGGCCTGGTCGCCAACGTTTGTCGCCGCGTTGCCGTCATGTATGCCGGCCGCATCGTCGAGGAGCGCGGCTCGGCCGATATCTTCCGGGCACCCTCGCACCCCTATACGCAAGGCCTGGTCGCCTCGCTGCCGCGGCTCGGCAGCCGCGCTGCGCTTGGCCGGACCAGGCTCAAGGAGATCGCGGGCGTCGTCCCGGCAATCACGAGTTTCCCGGATGGGTGCCGGTTCAATCCGCGTTGTGCGCAGGCGACCGATATCTGTCGGACCACCGCTCCGGAGACGACATTGCTGGACGCCGGCGGTTTGGTCAGGTGTCACCACCATGCATGAACCGCAGGGGAGGCCGGCCGACGATGTCGTTCTCAGCGTCGAGGATCTCGCGGTCCATTTTCCGGTGGGGGGCGGCTTGCTGGGCCGCGGCCGGCGGCTGTTGCGGGCCGTCGACGGTGTCGATCTCAGGCTGAAGCGGGGCGAATGCCTCGGCCTCGTCGGCGAGTCCGGCTCCGGCAAGTCGACGGTCGCACTTTCGATCCTTGGTCTGCTGACGCCGACGCGCGGCCGCATCGTGGTGGACGGACAGGTCGTGACGGGCCGGCAATCCGGCGATCGAAAGACGTTGGCCCGCATCGTGCAAATGGTATTTCAGGATCCCTACGCTTCGCTCAATCCACGCCAGACCGTTCGTCGCACGCTTGAAGATCCCTTGCGTGTGCATGGCGTGACCGCCGCAAGCGAGATCGAGGAACGCGTTGCGACGATGCTGCGGCACGTGGGCCTGCGGCCCGAACAGGCCGACCGCTACCCGCATGAGTTCTCGGGTGGCCAGCGCCAGCGTATCGGCATTGCGCGCGCGCTGATCCTCAACCCCAGGATCGTCATCTGCGACGAACCCGTGTCGGCGCTCGATGTCTCGATCCGCGCCCAGATCATCAACCTGTTGCTGGAATTGAAGGAAACGCTCGGTCTCTCATACATCATGATCAGCCACGACCTCGGCGTCGTCGAGCACATGAGCGACAGGGTCGCCGTGATGTATCTCGGCCGCATTGTGGAGAATGGCGACTGGCGCGAGATCTTCGAACGCCCGGCGCACCCCTATACGCAAGCGCTGATCGCCGCCATCCCCGATCCGCTGCGCCATGCGCCGTTAGCTACGACCGGGGGCGACCTTCCCAATCCGCTCAACCCGCCGAACGGATGCGCCTTCAGCCCGCGCTGCCGTTACGCCGAAGCCGTGTGTCGTCGCGAGCCGGGTCCGTCGCTTGAAACGCGTTCCGACGGACACGCGGTCCGGTGCTGGCGAAGCGACGAGATTGCCGGTCAGGCGGGGTTGGCATCGAGCGAGAGCGGACATCCCTAGGATGAAGAGCGCGTCCGCGCTCCCAGTGAAACCCGAGCCGTGCGGCTCGCGCGCGCGATGATGGCGGAGACGAATTCGTTCCCGGCCGTCACAGACGTCACCGGCGCCGCGCGCAAACTGCGCGACTGGCAGCCGGATTTCACGAACGGCTAGCTCTCTGACCGACGTCAAAAATGCGTCCGCAAGTTCATGAAGATGCGCGGCATATGCCGAGATCACATCAAGCCAATGGCGCGGGCGGATGTTTCGGCAGTAGAGATAGCCGACGATCGCGGATTCCGCGGCTTCGACACAATTCCGACGCGCGAGCGTCTCTATTCCCGATCGAGCAGGGCGGCCGACATTGCCGATTTTTCATCTTCGATTAAACATCGGCTAGGAACGCGAGGCTCCCGCCCTTGTTAGGAGGCCAATCGAAAAACGGTTGCCGGAAGCCAGAAGAATCCCGGAATTGCCATCGATAGCCACGTCTGGAGGCGACGCTCTCTGAGGCATCGGTCAAAAAAGGGAGCCAGCAATGCACCAGACCATTAACGGCGGTTCTGCGGACAAGAACGGCGGCAGGCGGGCAAGGCGTCACCCCGTGATCCTTCGAGCATCCTCCCTTGTGATAGCGGGCGTGCTGTCGGTTCTGCTGGTTAGCGCTGTTGCTCCGCCGATCATCGCCGATCAATCTGATCGGGCAGTGGTCAATGCGCCGCTGACCTTGTTGACGGCACCAATCGATGGCGAGGTTGGCTCGCTTTCCAAACAGATCCGCAACGCGGTGGAGCCCGGCGATTCGCTGGCACGGATATCTAATGCACGGGTCGACGAGTCCGCGCTGATGGCATTGGAGCAGAAAACCTCAGATGAACGTGCGAAGCTGGAAGCAACAAAGCAGAAGAAGGAGTCAGACCGAGCCTATGTAAATGCGCTGGACTCCGAGATCAGCAGTCAGACAGAAACACTGCGAACGCAGTTTCAGTCGGAGATCGTCGCATTGCGCGCAAAAGTGGCGGAGTCGGATTCCCTGAGCGGAGCAAAGAAGGCCCTGGTTGACCGCCAGTCCACTCTGGTTGCTCGCAACGTCGCAAGCATGGACATGCTGAACCCGACGAAAGCGCAATATTCAGCGGCGCTCCACAACGCCGATGCCGAAAGGGCCAAGCTCAATCAGAAGATCGCGCAGCTCGATGCACTCCAAAAAGGCATCTATGTCGGTGACGACCTTGTCGCGATCGGAATCCTCGTTCAGAAACGCCGTGACATCAGTCTCGACGCAACGCGGATGCAGATCGAGGAGAAGGAGCTCTCGGCGTCTCTGCGGGATCATCAGTCCCTCGTTGACAAGGAGCGTCAGCGACTGGCGATCTTGGCAGATGCCGATGTTACGGCTTCCACGCCGGGCACGATCCTGACCATGGGAGTTACACCGGGCCGCCGCGTCAATGCTGGCGATGCCGTCGCCTCGCTCGTCGATTGCGACAAGCGCTTCGTTGCCGCGATCTTTTCTTATCGGCAGTCCCAGAGCATGAAGGTCGGAACGCGCGTCCATATCGACAATGCCGATTTCAAATCCGGCATCGTCGAAGCCATCCTGCCGAAGACGACCGACAAGGTCGACGAACGATACGCGGTGCCCTTTCCGCAGACCGAACGGCGCGAACTTTACGCGATCATTACTCCCGACGAGCGTGACAGCGAGGTGGTGAACTCCGAGCCGGTCGCCACGTCCAGTGAAACGACGCCTTGCACCGTCGGCCAATGGGTCACCGTCACCAAGGACAAGGCGTTGATTCCGTCGATGTCCGTCACTTGGCATCGGGCCGAAAAGCTCATCGCTTCGTGGAACGCCGACAAGGGCCCGGCACCTGGCGACAGCAAGAAAAGCACGCTCTCGGCGGGCATCGCCGCGCTGATTGCCGAGTTCCGTTCCGCTGCGTCGGCCGCTCAGCCCGCGGTGCCGTGACCATGCGATCTCCCCGGAGTGGCAATGTCGCTGCAAGACGAGGCGCCGTTATCGCAATCTGGCTGGCGATGATGACGCCAGCCGCCGGAGGTTCGAACGGCAATCGAAGCCCTGGCGCTGGACATGACTGCGCCGCCCTGGCGAACGCCGTGACATCGCAGGCGGCCGGCGCCAGCGCGGTGTTCGTGCGCAGCTATGAACCGGGCGAGGGCGAGAGCGACTTGCCAGCGGCATTGGCCACCTCCGCATTTGTCTATGACAACGCGCTCGCGGCGATTGCCCTTGTGGCTTGCGGCGATGTGAGCCGGGCAACCCTCATCGGGAATGCCTTGAGTCGCGCTGTTCGGAGCGATCGCACATTCACGGACGGCCGGGTGCGCAACGCCTATCGCGCTGGTGCATTAGGGGAAGGATCTCCCGCGCTGCCCGGCTGGTGGGACAGGGACCAGAATATCTGGGCTGAAGACACCGCACAGGACGGCAGTTCGACTGGCAACGCCGGCTGGACGATTTTGGCACTGCTTACGCTGCATCAGGCCACGGGCGATGCGTCGTTCATCGCGGACGCTGATCGCCTTATGGATTGGGTGACGGCCAATGTCTCATCGGGTGCCGGCTTCCGTGGCGGGTTTCATGGTTACGACCCGCATTCGGTTCCCATCACCTGGATATCGACGGAACACAACGTCGACATCTATGCGGCGGCCACTTGGCTCTATCGCCTCACCGGCAAGGCCAAGCATGCGGAAGCCGCTGCACAGGCGCGGCGTTTCGTCGAGCGGGCATTTGTCGGGGATCATTTCCTGTTGGGAACGAAGCCCGACGGCAGCCTCGCCGATCCCGCACTGCTTGCTTTGGATGTCCAGCTCTGGCCGTGGATGGCGATTGCCGACGGACCGGCCAAATGGCGATCCGCCCTGGAATTTGCCGCCACTCACCTGAACGTCGGCGACGGGTTCGACTTCAACGGCGACCGGGACGGCATGTGGATCGAGGGCACTGCACAGGCCTCTCTGGCGTACCGGATTGCCGGCGATCCCGCGAAAAGCAGGCAGCTGCTGATGATGCTTGAAGCCGACCGCGCGCCTTCCGGCTTCTTCAATGCAAGCCGAACCGCGCGGGTCTCGACAGGCCTTTCGATCGATCCGACCAAGACAACACCGGATTTCTTCTACTTCAAGCGACCGCATCTGGGAGCGACCGCATGGGTGACACTGGCGGCCGCGGCGTGGAATCCGTTTACCGGAAGAAGGGTCGACTGATGTTCGAAACCCCCGCTGACATCTCGTCCATCCTGTCGATCGATATCGGCCTGCTGATCGGATTGCTCGTCCTGACGCGGCTGCTCGATCCCGCGCGTAGCGGCGACCGGATCCTGTTCGGGACAGCTGCCGGATCGCTGCTCGTCACATACGGCTTGTGGCGTTGGCACGATACCCTCCCTGCGCTTTCATTCTCGATGCAGGCTTCGTGGCAATATCTGTTCTTTGCGCTCGAAGCGCTCGCCATCACCTACACGTTGATGTCGATCATCATCCTTTTCCGAAGCATCGACCGATCCGGGCAGGCCGACACAGCACAGCGCAGGATGGAACAGGCGGGCAACTATCCTCCCGTCGATGTCTTCATTTGCACATACGACGAACCGCTCGAGATTCTGGAAAGGTCCATCCTGACGGCGCTGGCGCTGGACTATCCCCATGTCACCGTCTGGGTCCTCGATGATACGAGGCGCGAATGGCTGCGCGACTATTGTGAAGATGCGGGTGCGCGCTACATCACGCGAGCCAACAATGAGCACGCCAAGGCAGGTAATCTGAACAACGCTCTTGCATTCACCGCTGCGCGGACCAACGCCCCGGTCATCATGGTGCTGGATGCGGATTTCGCGCCGCGTCGGGATTTCCTGCGGCGCACGGTCGGGTTGCTTGCGAGCCCGCAGGTCGCCGTGGTGCAGACCCCGCAATTCTACCACAACCCGGATCCTGTCCAGCACAATCTCCTGGCAGCGCAGAGTTGGGTCGATGACCAACGCTTCTTCTTTGATATTTTTCAGCCGGCTAAGGATGCATGGGGATGCGCGTTCTGCGTTGGCACGGCCTTTGTCATTCGCCGCGATCGCTTGACCGAGATCGGTGGATTTCCGGACAAGACGGTCACGGAAGATCTCCATCTGACCTATGCACTGCTGGCAAAGGGTTACGAGACCTGGTGGCTGAATGAGAGGCTGAGCGCCGGGCTCTCTGCCGAGGGCTTGCCTGAATACGTCACGCAAAGAGCCCGCTGGTGCCTCGGAACGATCCAGGTCGCTCTGCTTCACGATGGGCCGCTCTTCGGGCGCGGATTCTCGCTGACCCAGAGATGGCAATATTTGCATGGCATCCTGAACTGGCTGTGCAAGCCATTTCTGGTCATGCTGCTGGTGGCGCCGTCCGTCTACTGGTTTGCGGACATTCCCGCCTTCGAGGCGGATTATCTCTCGTTCCTGCGATATGGGCTGCCGGCGCTCCTCGGCCAGATGATCTACATGGCCTGGGCCTCGAGGTGGCGTACCCTGCCGCTATTCATGGAAGCGACCCATGCCATTGCCGCGTTTGCGATTTCCGTCACCCTTATCAGTGCTGCTGTAAAGCCGTTCGGCAGGCCATTCAAGATCACCAACAAGGGCGGGGACCGCTCCGAACCAAGGACCCAATGGAAGTTCGCGGCGCTGTTCGGCTTTATCTGGTTCGGCTCTGCGGCCAGCATCATCTGGGCATTTGTTTCACCATATGCCGCCAGCGAGATTTCGCCTCTCGATTATTTCAATCTGCTATGGGCCGGCGTCGCAATGTTGATCGCCTTCATCGCGTTTCTGGTATGCTTCGAGCTGGGGCGTGGTGAGATATTGTTTGATATCGACGAGGAAACCCAACTGGCATTGGGGGGCAACGTCGTTCCCGGTCTGCTTACGGCGTTGTCGATATCGAGCGCCCGAGTGTCCTGCAGCGGGAGCCGGCCGGCCCGCCTGATGAGCGGGCCCGTAGGGCTTCATCTCAATTCACTGGGCTGGATCGACGCGGAGATTTCGGACCGCGACAAGCTCACCATCGGGGTGCGGCTTCGGCCAACCCCTGCGCAGCGCAAAGCGCTTGCGATCCGGCTGTTCGGTTCGCTGGACGGCAACGTTGCCGGCACCGCCAGCATCCGCGGGACAATTGCCGCTACGATAAGGAAGGGGTTGAGAGGAGATAGGTAGCGCCGTCGAGCCCCTCCCGATCAGCCGCCCACCATCGCTATCAGCACGTCGGAGACCTCGAAATTGCCGAAGACGTTCTGCACGTCATCGTGCTCAGCAGGTCCACCAGCTTCAAGATTGCTCTTCGTCGCAAAGAGAATGAGCAGCTAGAGAATGATGCTAGACCCGAACTTCGCATTATTCCGGTCGGCTGCGACCGCAATCACCGTGTGCACGCGAAGCGGCCTTAGCTTCATCTCTCAAATGAGCTGCCAGCCTATCAAGCTGCGTCGCCAGACCAGTCAGGTTTCGCGCAATGTTACTCAACATAGCCGCGCGGTCCCTGGAAACATCGGGTCCACGTGCAAGCGACTTGTATTCGTCTGCGAGTGCTTGGCATTGAGTGGCGGTTAGCATGGTGAAGCCCTTCTAAGAAGCTCTCTAACTATTGTGGCGAGAAGGGGTTCCTATTGCAGGCCCGCAAGCCTGTATTCGATCAGAAACGGTCTTAGCTCGTCGAGCTTTGCGAATAAGCCGCTCCCCATCGGTGAGCTATGACACCACTGTCATTTTTTAACATGGGCAGCAACTCGGCGGCGGCAGCTTTGGGTCATGAACGACAACGCTCGAGCTGAGCAAAATAGGTCTGCTTTCGGCTAAATTGCTGCCAATCCGCCTTGCGGGAAGCTAGGTCGAGCCCGATCGCCGAGCCGTGATTCAAGCTCTTGAGGGCGCGAGCGCGGCTCGAACGATGGAGCCGGGCGTCCCCAGCTTGAGCTCAGCGCTCTCCAGACACGCGATCGGTGCCATGGTGGAATTGTGCTCCTGTTTTGCCCGACGTGTCAAACATCCTCGCGGCCTGGCTCAAGCCATCCCGGGGCCTAAATTCGCGAGCAATTTCTACTTTGCATGGGGTTGTTTTCGAGATCTTTGCGGAGAGGGTGCTCACTCCGCCGCCTTCTCCCGCAGCCGCTGGGCGTAGACGTTGATGATCAGCGCCGCCAGCAGGATCAGGCCGCGGATCAGGATCTTCAGGAAGCTGTCGATGTTGACGTGGTCGAGGCCGTTGTTGAGGACGCCGAGCACGAACAGGCCGACGATGGTGTTGCCGATGCCGCCGCGGCCGCCGAACAGGCTGGTGCCGCCGACGACGACAGCGGCGATGGAGTCGAGCAGATAAGTGTCGAATTCGTTCTGCTGCGCGCTGCCGAAATGGGCTACGCCAAGCATGCCGCCGATGCCGGAGCAGACCGCCGAGATCACCATGACCGCGCCGAGGATCAGCTTGACGTTGAGGCCGGAATATTCGGCCGCCTCACGGTTTCCGCCGACCATGTAGACGTAGCGGCCGAAGCGTGTGTAGGTCAGTACCAGATGGCCGCCGAGCAGCATCACGGCCGCGACGATGACGATCCAGGGAATGCCGCCGATCGAGCCGGAGCCCAGCGTCGCGATCAGGTCGGGCACCTTGTAGGCGATCTGGCCGCGCACGAGCAGCGCGGAGATGCCGGCCGCGATCTGCATCATGGCCAGCGTCATGATGAAGGAGGGGATGCCGATCACGGTCAGCCCGAGTGCATTGACCAGGCCGAGCAGCGCGCAGAGCAGGATCGACAGCAGGATCGCGGCGGCGCCGGGGAGCGGCACGCTGGCGATGTTGACGTAGGATTCCTGGAGCGTGAAGTAGGCGACCGCGATGCCGGTGACGTTGGCGATGCTGGCAATCGAGAGGTCGATCTCCGCGCACAGGATCACGAAGGTGAGGCCGACCGCGATGATACCGGTCACCGACACCTGCGTCAGGATATTACCGAGATTGTCCAGGGTAGCGAAGGAGGGGCTGGCAAAGGCGAAGAAGGCGGACAGGAAGATCAGCGTCAGGAACGGCGCAATGTTGCGCATCTGCGAGCGGACGAAGGGCGCAAGGCCCCGTGCCTTGTGACCCGCTGCCAAAGCCGTCTCACTGCTCGCCATGGTGCTTCTCCGTCACGCCGCTTCCAGCAGGCGGTCCTTGCTGACCCGCTCGTTCTTGAACTCCCGCACCACCGCGCCGCGCTTGAGCACGAGGATGCGGTCGGCCAGCGACAGCACCGTTTCCGGCTCGGTCGACAGCACGATGATGGCGAGCCCCCTGGCGCGGAGGTCGCGGACGATGTTGATGACGTCGTTCTTGGCGCCGACATCCATGCCGCGGGTCGGCTCGCACAGCACCAGCAGCTTGGGCGGATAGGTCAGCCATTTCGCCAGCGCGACCTTCTGCTGATTGCCGCCGGAGAGCATGCCGAGGTCGAGGCCGACCACGGGCGGCCGGATCTGCAGCTGCTCGACCTGGCGCTTGGCAATGTCGCGCTCCTGCGTCGGCTTGAGCAGCAGCGCGGAGATGCGATCGAGGATGCTGATCGAGATGTTCTTGTAGACCGGCTCCTGGTGGAACAGCATGGCGCGCCGGCTCTCCGGCACCAGCGCCACGCCGGCGCGCCGTGCGGCCGCTGTACTGGCGAAGGCTTTTGGCGTGCCGTCGACGGCAAGCCGGCCGCTGTCCGGCTTCAGCTTGCCGAACAGGATACGCGACAATTCCTGTTGCCCGCAGCCCATGAAGCCGTAGATGCCAAGCACCTCGCCGGCGCGTGCCTCGAAGGAGACGTCCTGGAGGCTGCGGGCCAGCGAAAGCTGGTCGACCTTCAGGACCACCGAGCTGTCGCTGGGCCGGGGCAGCATCAGGTCGTCGGTATAGCTGTGCTCGAGCGCCTCGCCGCCGCGACCGATCATGGCCTCGATCAGCGCACCTTTGCTGGTCGCTGAAGCTGCGGTCTCCGCGACCTTCCGTCCGTTGCGGAACACGGTCACCGTGTCGGACACACGCAAGATGTCCTCGATGAAATGCGAGATGAAGACGATTCCGGTGCCTTCCTCGCGCAGGCGTCGCAGGGTCATGAAAAGCCGCTCGACCTCGGGCGGGGAGAGGGCCGAGGTCGGCTCGTCCAGGATGACGATGCGCGCGCCGGAGAACAGCACGCGGGCGATCTCGATCAGCTGCTGCAGCCCGATCGGGAGATCGCCGAGCCGCGACATCGGATCGACGTCGATGCCGAAGCGGGCGAGCTGCTCGCCAGCCTCGCGCGCCATGCGCCGCCACTGCACGAGGCCGAAGCGATTGGTCGGCTGGTTGCCCAGGAAGACGTTTTCCGCGACCGTGAGGTCGGGCGCGACGCTGAGCTCCTGGTGCACCATGGCAATGCCGGCCGCGTGCGCATCGCGGGCCGAGCGGAAATGCGTCTCCTGCCCGTCGATCAGGAAGCGGCCGGAGAATTCGGTGTGCACGCCGGCGATGATCTTCATCAGCGTGCTTTTTCCGGCGCCGTTCTCGCCGACGAGACCGTGGATCTCGCCGGGATAGAGCGCGAAGTCGACACCACGAAGCGCTTCGACGCCGCCGAAGCTCTTCGTGATGCCCTGCAGTTCAAGGATGGGCGAATAACCCTCGGGCATGGAGGCTCAGATCAGGAAATGGTCCTGCATCCATTGCATGCCGGCGGCGTTGGCCTTGGTTACGACCGGACCGTCGGTGACGACGTTCTTGGGAATGCCCTGTCCGCTCTTCTCCCCGCCGACGACCGCGGCAACGCCCGCGATGATGGCACCGCCATGGATGCGGCAGGAGGGATTGCGAACGGTTGCGAACATGCGGCCTTCGCTCACCGCCTGGATCGCCGGCGGCATGGCGTCGACGCCGCCGATCAGGATGTTGGCGCGGTTGCGCGCCTTCATGATGTTGTAGGCGGCGAGTGCCATGTCGTCATTGTGGAAGAACGCCGCGTCGATCTGCGGATATTTCGTCAGATAGGTTTCCCAGAGGCGCGCCGTCTTCGACACGTCCCAGTCGGCCGGCTGGGTGTCGAGCACCTCGATGTTCGGGAACTGCTTGACGACCGTATTGAAGCCTTTTGCGCGGCCCTGCGCGCCGGTGTGGCCGAGGGCTCCTTGCGTCATGATGATCTTGCCCTTGCCGCCCATGGCGTTGCACAGCGCCTGCGTCACCGAGGCGCCCATGAACTCGTTGTCGGGGGCGAGGAAGGAGTGGACCTTGATCTGGTCGAGCGGGGCGATCAGCGTGTCCATGTCGATCACGGGTGTGCCGGCATCGATCATCTTCTGCACGGGCTGGGTGAGGGTGCCGATGCCGAAGGCCTGGATCGCGACGAAATCCCACTTCTGCGAGGCCATGTTGTCGATCGCCGCGCGCTGCTTCACGGCATCGAGCTGGCCGTCGAACCAGGTGACGTCGACATTGAACAGCTTGCCCCAGAACTCCGCGGCCTGCTTGCCCTGCGCGCACCACGTCGCCTGGAGGCCTGCATTGGAGAAGGCCGCCTTGAGCGGCTTCTCGGTTCGTCCGACTTCGGCTGCAATTGCGGGGTTTATGCCCATGCTGCCGAGCATGGCAGTCGCGGCGCCGGCGGTCGCTGCCGCCTGAAGAAGATCGCGCCTCGTCGTCGAGAAATCTTTCGTCCCGGACATCGCTCGCTCCCATATCTTTTAACGTCGGCGCGTCATTGATTGCGCTACCGAGGCGGAAAGTCTCTCACAATCGTGGAGCTCACGCTACCCAATCTGCAATCGCGCGGGAAATCGCCGCGGCGCGTTGGTGCAGCGCAAAGCGCTACGCCGAAGCGGCGGCGAATGCGTCGATATCGACGAGCAATTTGTCCCAGGCCAGCGCAATGTCGGGCGACCATTCGTCGCCGAGCAGGTCGCGCAGCGTATCCCTGATGACGGCGAAGAAGGCGATGAACAGTTCGCGCGGCGTGCCATAGGCGTCGTGCGAGGACGCTTCGCAGGCGATCAGCCGGAAATGTCCGCCGCGTGTCCCGGCGAAGTCGAGGATGGCCTCGATCGTCAGCGCCAGCATCGATCCCTTCACGAGTTCGCTCCCTTGCGAGCGGAACATGGCCTGCGCTTCGGGATACTCGCGAAACAGCCGCTGATAGACCAACGGCGTGAGGTCCGCGCACCGCGTTGCCGCGAGATCAAAGCTCAGTTCGATCGGATTAGGGGAAGCATTCATCGGCGTAGAGGCCGTGCGGGCAAAAAAAGAGCGGGGCCCTGGCCCCGCTCGAAAATTGTGTCGACCCTATTATCCCCGATTCTAAGATTTGATCTTGATTGACGGGGCGACGCTGCGTTTTGCGCGTCAGGGGCTCCTCCCGAGACTTGGACCACCAGACTTCGACCTCGCGGCCAGCCTGAGCAAGAGGGATGCTAGATCAACTTTTCTCACTTGTCATCATTTTCGGCAACGATTGTTCAAAATTCGAGCAATTGACGAAATGATCGGGCTGAGCGCTCCGTAAGTATATGACAAACATAAGAAATCTGTGGATATGCGGGGAGCTGCGAGCGCCTGAAAAGGCGGACTTCGGACCGAGCTGGGGACCTTCGAGCACGGTTTTCGGGAATTTTGCCCTAGGACAAAAAGCCGGTCGAAGCGACCTCGACTCGGGCGCCCTGCGGTGTTTACGTAGCAGGCGAACGAATGGTTCGGCGGATGCGCGCGCGGCTGCAAAGACTCCTACCGATCGTCCTGATCGCGCTGGCGATGCAGGTGCTGGCGCCGATTGCGGCGTGCTGGGCAGCCGATCAGGCCGTGGCCGATCCGCTCAAGACCGCGGTCATCTGCCATAGCGCGAGCGAACAGGGCGCCGGCCTCGACGATCAGACGGGAGCGCCGGCAGCGCATGCCGGTGCCTGCGCGCTGTGTTGCCTGGCGCAGGCCAACGCGTCGCTGGACGCGCCGCCGCATACAACCTTCGGCATTCCCTTCCGCCATGCTGAAAGCGTGGCGTGGCGCGACGCGGCGGATCGCGTCGCCGTGTCCCACAGCGGATCCAACGCACAGGCACGCGCGCCTCCACAGTTGACGTGAGTATGGCGGCCGACCGGCTGCTGAACTTGCGCGTCAATTTGCGGAGACTTCTCATGTCTATCTCTCATCCGCGTGCGAGCCTCTTGGGGGCCGTGATCGCGATTCTTCCTCTGTCTGGAAGCATGGCCCACGAAATCGTCGGCAACCGCTTCTTCCCGGCAACGCTCGGGATCGATGACCCCGGCGTCAACGACGAACTGTCACTCCCCACCGTCGATAGCTTCAAGACCGGCGACGTCCCGCCGGTCCGGCAACGCGACGTATCCGGCGAGTTCTCCAAACGTATCACCGAGGATTTTGCGGTGTCGTTTGGCTCAACCTATACATTTCTCAGTTCGATGGATCTGACCGTCCCCGGCGCCAACGGATTTCAGAACCTGGAGACCACGTTCAAGTACCGGGTCTTCAGAGATCCCGCGCATGAATTCGTGATGTCGGTCGGCCTCAACATCGAATGGGGCGGCACCGGCGCGCAAAACGTCGGGGCCGATCCCTTCAACACCTACTCACCAATGCTCTGGTTCGGCAAAGGTTTTGGCGACCTGCCGGATACGTTCTCCTGGCTTCGCCCCATCGCCGTTACTGGCCAGGTCGGCTACGCAATTCCCGCCAGGAATTTCACGACCACTTCCGGGATCGATCCCGATTCCGGCGATTTAACTACCGATACCGAATTCCATCCGCGCGTGGTGAACTGGGGGGTAACCATCCAGTACAGCATGCCTTACCTGAAATCATCCGTCGTGGACCTCGGCTTGCCGGAGTTCTTCAATCACCTGATCCCGCTCGTCGAAGCCACTCTGCAAACACCCGTCGCGAACACGCTCACCTCGGGCACGACGACAACAGGCACCATCAATCCCGGCGTCCTCTGGGTCGGCAACAAGTATCAGGTGGGTATCGAGGCCCTCATTCCAATCAACCGGCAAAGCGGAACGCATGTCGGCGTAATCGGACAGTTGCACTTCTATCTCGACGACATTGATCCCCACGGAATCGGCAAGCCGATTTTTGGTGGGGCGGTCCAGCCCGCCAGCCCCTTTGCAAGGAATTGACCGATGCGACGCTCATCTCTGAGTTCGATGATACCGTTCATGGTCCTGTTCTTGGCTTCGGTGATGTCCGGCGAAGCGTGCGCCCACGCCTTTCTCGACCATGCGGAGCCGCGCGTCGGCAACAAGGTCGCGGGCCCTCCGCGCGAGGTGACGCTCTGGTTCACCCAGAAACTTGAAGCGGCATTCAGTTCGATAGCCGTCACGGGTCCCTCCGGGCAGCGCGCGGACGCCGGCAAGGCGCGCGTCAGCGGCAACCAGATGTCGATCTCGCTGAAGCAGGCAGGGGTGGGCACATACCACGTGAACTGGCACGTGCTGTCCGTGGATACCCACACGACCGATGGGAGCTTCACGTTCCAGGTCGGTCCATAAGGGCTGATTGCAGATGGACTGGTCAGCAGCCGGAGTGCCGTTGGTCGCGACGCGCGTCGTGCATTTTGCGGCGACCGCGATCATGGTCGGAGATGTCATCTTTCGGACCGTCATCGCCGCGCCGAGCTTCCGCCCGGATGCAGCCGCGCCTGCTGCGTTCGAGGCGCCGACCTTACGGGTTTCGTGGCTCGGCCTTGGCGTTGCCGTGATCTCCGGCGCGATCTGGCTGTTGCTTCAAGCCGCCTCGATGAGTGGGATGCCGCTCGATGAGGCAATGTCGGCGGACGTTTTGTCGACGGTGATCAACGAAACGCAGTTCGGCCAGGTGACAACGCTTCGAGCGGGCCTTGCAGTCTGTCTGGCCGCCTGCCTCGTCTATCATCGCGTGGCGATCGCGCAATGGCTTGGATTTGCGGCCGCGGTCGCATTTGCCGCAAGCCTTGCCTGGATTGGCCATGCCGGCTCGACCGTTGGCGAGGCAGGGTACCTGCATCTTGCCGCGGATGCGCTGCATCTGACGGCCACCGCGGCCTGGATCGGTGGCTTGGCGTCATTGATCCTGTTCCTGGGTGCGGCTTGCCAAAGCAAGGCTGTCTCGATCACCCGCGACGTCGTCGGGCGGTTTTCGATGATGGGGGTGGTCAGCGTGCTCACGCTCCTGCTCACAGGCTTCATCAACGCCGCCATTCTTGTCGGCTCAATGCATGCGCTGATCGTCACAGAATATGGGCGGTTGTTGCTGCTCAAGCTTGTCCTGATCGCGCTCATGCTGATACTCGCCCTGATCAACCGATTGGTGTTGACGCCGCGGCTTACCCCGTTCGGCAACGGCGCCTTGCGTTGGCTCACGCGCAACAGCACGGTCGAGCTTGCTCTCGGCCTTGCCATTCTCGCCATTGTCGGGCTGCTTGGGACGATGCATCCCGCGATACACCTCGTGAACTGAATGATTGTTCTGCGTCAATCTGGGGCAAAGAGCGATCTCGACTCTGTGGCGGATCGTGTCTAGTTAGTAAGCGAACGAATGGTTCGGCGGATGCGCGCGCGGCTGCAAAGATTCCTACCGATCGTCCTGATCGCGCTGGCGATGCAGGTGCTGGCGCCGATTGCGGCGTGCTGGGCGGCCGGCCAGGCCGTGGCCGATCCGCTCAAGACCGCGGTCATCTGCCATAGCGCGAGCGAGCAGGGCGCCGGCCTCGACGATCAGACGGGAGCGCCGGCAGCGCATGCCGGTGCCTGCGCGCTGTGTTGCCTGGCGCAGGCCAACGCGTCGCTGGACGCGCCGCCGCATACAACCTTCGGCATTTCCTTCCGCCACGCTGAAAGCGTGGCGTGGCATGACGCAGCGGATCATGTCGGCGCGTCCCATCGCGGCTCCAGCGCCCAGGCGCGCGCGCCTCCACAGTTTTCCTGACGCCCCTCTTGGTCGCCGCGGCCCGTCTGCCGGCGATTGATGCCGTCAATTGGCCGGCGAGAGCTGCCGGCGTCAGGAATGCCCCATGTTACGTTGTCATGCCCTTCGCGGCGTGAGTGCGGTGGCCGTTCAGGCCGCGCTGCTCGCGTGGGCGAGTGAGGCCTTTGCCCAAAGCAGCGAGAGGATGCTGCCGTCGGTTACCGTCGATGCGCCCGCAGCGGTGAAGCCCAAGCCGCGCAAGCCGGCGGTGCAAACGGCCGGAGCCAGGAGCCCGTCGGCAAAGCCGGTCGCCTCGGCCGCGCGGGCGGCGCCGGCGGTTGCCGCCGATGGCCAGGGCGCCGCTACCGCACGTCCGTCGCTGGAGACGCCCGCCGCCGTGGCCCGCTATCAACTGCCGCAGCGCTCGTTCAGCATCACGGCGAAGGAGGCCGACGAGACGATTAACCTCAAGGACCCCGAGGACGCCGTTAAGTACATGCCGAGCCTGTTCGTGCGGAAGCGCAACGACGGCGACAACATGGCGGTGCTGGCGACGCGGAGCTGGGGCGTGAACTCCAGCGCGCGCACGCTGATCTACTATGACGAGCTCCTGATCTCGGCGCTGATCGGCAACAACAACACCAATGCCTCGCCGAAGTGGAACCTGATTTCGCCGGAAGCGATCGGACGGGTGGACTACCTCAACGGTCCGTTCGCGGCTGCCTATCCCGGCAATTCGATCGGCGGCGTGCTCCTGATCACGTCAAAGATGCCGGACAAGCCGTTCGCGGTCGTCAAGGAGACGGTGTCGGTGATGCCGTGGAATCAATACGGCACCAGGGGTGTCTATCCGACCAGCCAGACCAGTGCGGCGGCGGGCAACCGTGACGGCAAGCTGTCATGGCTCGTCAGCGCCAACTATCTCGACAGTTTTCAGCAGCCGCTGACCTACACGACGAATGGCAGCATTCCCGCGGGTACCACCGGCGCGTTCCCGGCCAAGAACAAGGTCGGGCAGGAGGCCGACGTCGTCGGCACCGGCATTCTCGCGCATTCGCAGCAGACATCAGCCAATCTGCGGCTGGCCTATGATATGACGCCCCTGGTGCAGGCGACGTACTCGCTCGGGATTTGGAACAATCATCAGGTCTCCGATCCGCAGACCTATCTCCGTTCGACCGCCACCGGGCTGCCGACCTTTGCCGGCATCAGCACGTTCGCCAGCGGCAAGTACATCTGGGACCAGACCCATTTGAGCAACGCGGTCGCTGTGAAGAGCGACACGAAGGGCATCTTCGATTTCGACCTCTCCGCGTCGAGCTACAACTATCTCGAAGACACCCAGCTCAATCCCTACACGGTGACATCAGGCCTCGGCTTCTCGCAGAACGGCAAGATCACGCGCATGGATGGCACCAACTGGCAGAACGCGGACGCCAAGGGCATCTGGCGGCCGTTCGGCTACGACGGCCCGCACGAGATCAGTTTCGGCCTGCATGGCGATCGCTATCGCATGGAGAATCCGACCTACGCGTCGACGGTCTGGTATCAGACCTCGTCGACCGGCACGGGGCAGCTTTACGCAAACGGCGAGGGCGAGACCCGGACCGGCGCGCTGTGGCTCCAGGACGCCTGGAAGATTCAGCCCAACCTGAAGCTGACATTGGGCGGGCGGCTTGAGAGCTGGCAGGCGCTCGACGGACTCAATGTCGTCACCGCGGCGAGTGCGGCGGGCGCGATCACGTCAACATTTACGGCGAACCAGCCCGGCCTGTCCTCGACGAATTTTTCGCCGAAGGCCTCGCTGTCCTGGGATCCGAACAGGGACTGGAACATCACGGCCAATTTCGGGGAGGCCTATCGCTACCCGACGGTGCTCGAGCTCTATCAGAACGTGACGGTCGGCAACACGATCACGGTGGCCAATCCCTTCCTCAAGCCTGAGCAGGATTTTACGGGTGAGCTCAACATCGAACGCCATTGGAACGACGGCCGCGTGCGGCTGACCCTGTTCAGGGAAAGGACCAACAACGCCATCATCTCGCAGACCAACGCGATCAACGCGACCCAGACGGCGACGACGTTCAGCAATGTCGACGCCATCAGGTTGCAGGGCGTTGAACTATCCGCGGACAAGGACAACGTCCTCATCCAGGGGCTTCAGCTCTTCGGCAGCGTGACCTATGTCGATTCCCGAATTCTGGCCGACGCGAACTGGGCCGGAAGGGATCCTCTGACGGGTGTCCCGACGACGGCGGTCGGCAAGCGTGTTCCTTGCGTCCCGGATTGGCGTGCCAAGTTCGGCGTCACCTATCGGCCGAACGGCAGTTGGGCCTACACGGTCGCGGCACGCTATAGCGGCAAGCAGTATTCGACGCTCGACAACACCGACATCGTCTCGCGCGTGTACGGTGCCTTCGATAACTTTTTCGTTGTGGACTTGAAGATCCACTACAACGCGACGAAGAATTTTGCGTTCGACTTCGGCATCGATAACCTCTTCAACGAGCAGTATTTCCTGTTCCATCCGTTCCCGGGACGAACCTTCGTTCTCGCCGGCAAGTACACGTTCTGACGGGTGGAGCGATGTTAACGACGACAAGAAAGGTAAGCCTCATGAACAAGCTCTCACGCATCCTCGCGCTCGCTGCGCTCTCGGCCGCAATGTTCGCCGCACCGGCACGCGCTGACGACGTCAAGGCCGGCGACCTCGTCATCTCGCAGGCCTGGAGCCGGGCGACGCCGAGCGGCGCAAAGGTCGCCGGCGGCTATCTCACCATCGAGAACAAGGGGACGGCGCCGGACAAGCTGATCAGCGTCTCGACGGAGATTGCGGGCAAGGCCGACGTCCATGAGATGGCAATGGACAATGGCGTGATGAAGATGCGCCCGCTCGACAAGGGACTTGCGATCGATCCCGGCAAGACCGTGAAGCTTGCGCCGGGTGGCTATCATTTGATGCTTAAGGAGCTGAAAGGGCCGCTCAAGCAGGGCGACAAGGTGCCGGTCACCCTTGAGTTCGAAAAGGCCGGCAAGGTCGCGATCTCCCTCGACGTCCAGGGTGTCGGCGCGCAGGCGCCCGGCGATGCCGGACATTCCGGCCATATGGACATGAAGAAAATGCCGGATCATTCGGGAATGAAGATGTGATGAAATCGATCAGGACTCCCATGACCTTGCGTCGAACCATCAGGGCTCTTGCGCTTGGAGCGGGCGCTCTGCTCGTCGTTGCTGCCGCACCGCTCGCGGCAGCGACGGATGACGACAGCTTTTTCACGCATCTGCACGCCGAGACGGCGATGGCCAACGTCACGGTCTCGCCGGGCCGCGCCGGTCCCGTCGAGATCACCATCCAGCTCGAGACGACCGATGAGACGCCGCTCACGGCGAAGGCCGTGTCGGTGGCGCTCGTGGACATGCAGACCGGCCGAAAGCTGGCACCGGTCGAGGCCTCGCGTGATGGCGATGCTGGCTGGCGCGTGAAGGTGGCGCAGTTGACGCGCGGGCGCTGGATGCTGGGCTTGGGAATTTCGATTTCCGAGGCCGATCATGTCAGCGTGGAATCGCCGATCCTGATCAAGTGACCATGAGGAAGAGAGCGAACATGCCAAAGCGATCCTGCCTGATCCTGGTTGCCGCGCTCGCCGCATCGCCTGCGGACGCGCATGTCACGCTGGAGACGAAGCAGGCCACGGTCGGCGGATCGTACAAGGCTGTCTTCGCCGTGCCCCACGGCTGCGCGGGCTCGCCCACGGTGAAGATCCGCGTCCAGATTCCCGAAGGCGTCATCGCGGTGAAGCCGATGCCGAAGGCGGGCTGGAACGTGGACGTCGTCGAGGGAAAATATGCCAGTGAGTACGACTATCACGGCAACAAGCTCTCGTCCGGCGTCAAGGAGGTGGCGTGGTCCGGCGGCAAGCTCTCGGACAAGAACTATGACGAGTTCATCATGCACACTGTTCTGACCGACTCGCTCAAGCCGAACACGACGCTGTATTTTCCCGTCGTTCAGGAGTGCGAAACCGGCGTCAGCCGCTGGATCGAGATCCCGGCGGAAGGAGCAGGGCCCTCGCACGAGAGCAAGTCGCCGGCGCCGGGTGTAAAACTCTTGCCAAAACCCTGATGCGCCTTCTCGCCGCGCTCGCGACGCTGCTTCTGGTCGTCGGCTTCGCGACCGGCGCGCGGGCACATGCGGCGCTGGTTTCGGTCGAGCCGGCGAGCGGCAGCATCCTTCCGAGCGCGCCGAAGGCGGTGGAACTGCGCTTCAACGAGGCCGTGACGCCCGGCGCGATCCGGTTGATCGATGGTGCGGGCAGGGCGCGGGATGAAGCGCACGTCAACGCGGCGGGTGAGACGATCTCGGTTGCAATGCCGCCGGACCTGCCGCAGGGCACAGCGGTGGTCAGCTATCGCGTGATTTCGCAGGATGGCCATCCCATTGCGGGATCGGTGATCTTCTCGATCGGTGCGCCGACAGCAACAAAGCCGCCCGCAAATGCGGACAGCGGATTGAATACCCTGATCTGGCTTGCGCGGATCGGTCTCTATCTCGGGCTCTTTGTCGGCGTCGGCGGTGTGTTCTTTGCGCGCTGGATTGTCGGGTCGACGGTGGGGATGGGCGTGTCACGCGCGGCGCTTATCGTGGGGCTGTTCGGCGCCACGGCTTCGCTCGGCCTGTTGGGGACAGATCTCCTTGGGCTATCGCCCGCGGCTCTGCTGACGCCACCACCCTGGAAGATCCCGTTCGTAACCAGCGCTGGGCCAGCCTTGCTCGTTGCCATCGCGGCCATGCTGGCCGCCCTGATTGCGCTCTTCTGGGCGGCGCATGCACGCATGCTCGCGGCGATCGCGTTTGTCGGCGTCGGAGCGTCGCTCGCCATGACCGGGCACGCCGCAACGGCGCCGCCCGAGATGTTGACCCGGCCGGCAATGTTCCTCCACGGCCTCGGCGTCGCCTTCTGGATCGGCGCCCTGGCGCCGCTCGCCGTGATGGTGTCGAAATCCTCGGCCGCGACGTTGCCTGTCCTGAACCGGTTCTCCAGCATCGCCATGCCGGTGGTTGCCGCGCTGGCGCTGACCGGCCTTACGCTCGCGATCATCCAGCTCGAAAGACTGTCCGCGCTGGTCGAGACCCGCTACGGCCTCATCCTCTCGATCAAGCTCGCGCTGGTCCTGGCGCTGCTGGCGCTCGCCGCGCTCAATCGCTTCCGGCTGACGCCGGCGCTGGCAGGCGATCACAAAGCTGCGCCCGCACTGAGGCGTTCGATCCTCTTGGAAGGTGCAATCGCGCTCGGAATCTTCGCGGTCGTCGCCGGCTGGCGCTTCACGCCACCGCCACGGACCATTGTCCCGGAGACCCCGCTGGCGGTCCACATCCACAGCGACAGGGCGATGTTCCAGGTCCTGGTCTCGCCGGGCAAGGCCGGCATGAACGATTTCGTGCTCCAGCTCATGACCGGTGAGGCGACGCCGCTGAGGGCCAAGGAGGCGACGTTGACCCTGAGCCTGCCCGAGCGCGGTATCGAGCCGATGGAACGCAGTGCCGAGCTCGGTCCGGACGGCTACTGGCATGTGCGCAAGGTCGAGCTGCCCTTCGCCGGGCGCTGGCATGTGCAGATCGATGCACTGGTGACCGATTTCGAGAAGATCACACTCGAGGACGATATCGAGGTGGCGCCGCCGTAAGGGCCCAGCAGCGGCGGTTCAAGCTGAAACTGAAGTCGACGGAAAAATGATAGGAATTTCGTTGCTTTAGCAGCTTTTCCTCATTCCCGGTCTTGTGTTTTCGCTCCCAATCCGGTTTCACTGCAACCCCTCACTGATTCTTCGAGTGTCTCCATGCGGTTGTCGCGGTTCTTTCTGCCCATCCTGAAGGAAAATCCGAAAGAGGCGGAGATCGTCTCGCATCGTCTGATGCTGCGCGCCGGCATGATCCGGCAGGAGGCGGCCGGCATCTATGCCTGGCTGCCGCTCGGCTTCCGCGTGCTGAAGAAGATCGAGCGGATCGTGCGCGAGGAGCAGGACCGCTCCGGCGCGCTGGAACTCCTGATGCCGACGCTCCAGCTTGCCGACCTCTGGCGCGAGAGCGGCCGCTACGACGCCTATGGTCCGGAGATGCTGCGCATCGCCGACCGCCACAAGCGCGAGCTCCTGTATGGGCCGACCAACGAGGAAATGATCACCGAGATCTTCCGCGCCTACGTGAAGTCGTACAAGAACCTTCCGCTCAATCTCTATCATATCCAATGGAAATTCCGCGACGAGCAGCGTCCGCGCTTCGGCGTGATGCGTGGCCGCGAATTCCTGATGAAGGACGCCTATTCATTCGACCTCAGCGAGGCGGGCGCGCGCGTCGCCTACAACAAGATGTTCGTCGCGTATTTGCGCACCTTCGCGCGGATGGGGCTGAAGGCGATCCCGATGCGCGCCGAGACCGGCCCGATCGGCGGCGATCTCAGCCACGAGTTCATCGTGCTCGCCGAAACCGGCGAATCCGGCGTCTTCATCAATCGTGACGTGCTGGATCTGCCGGTGCCGGGCGAGGACGTCGACTATGACGGCGACCTGACGCCGATCATCAAGCAATGGACCTCGCTCTATGCCGCGACCGAGGACGTCCATGATGCCGCGCGCTTCGAGCGGGAAGTGCCCGAGGGCAAGCGGCTCGACACCCGCGGCATCGAGGTCGGCCAGATCTTCTATTTCGGCACGAAATATTCCGAGCCGATGAAGGCGCTGGTAGCGGGTCCGGACGGCGTCGACGTGCCGATCCATGGCGGCTCCTACGGCGTCGGTGTCTCCCGCCTGCTCGGCGCCATCATCGAGGCCTGCCATGACGACGCCGGCATCAAATGGCCGGAGGCGGTGGCGCCGTTCCGCGCCGTCGTGCTGAACCTCAAGCAGGGCGATGCCGCGGTCGATGCGGCCTGCGAGAAGTTCTATGCCGAGCTCAGCGCCAAGGGCGTCGACGTGCTCTACGACGACACCGACCAGCGCGCCGGCGCCAAATTCGCCGCCGCCGATCTGATCGGCATTCCCTGGCAGATCATGATCGGGCCGAAGGGGCTCGCCGACGGCAAGGTCGAGGTCAAGCGGCGCAGCGACGGTGCCCGCGAGACCATGTCGCCGGCCGATGCGGTCGCTCGCCTGGTCGGCTGAATATTGTTCATCGCGCGATGTCGAGGCCGCCAATCCGGCCACAATTGACCCCGAATCATGGGATTATCGAGCGATGGATGAGACCATGACCGAACACGTGAAAACCGCGCCTTTCGCGCCATTTGAGTGGATGCTGTCGGCGCGTTACCTGCGGGCGCGCCGCAAGGAGGGATTCATCTCGGTCATCGCCGGGTTCTCCTTTCTCGGCATCATGCTCGGCGTCGCCACGCTGATCATCGTCATGGCCGTGATGAACGGCTTCCGCAAAGAGCTGCTCGACAAGATCCTGGGCCTCAACGGCCATATCCTGGTCCAGCCGCTGGAATCGCCGCTGACCGACTGGAAAGACGTGGCCGAGCGCATCAGCCAGGTGGACGGCATCCGCCTCGCAGCCCCGGTGGTTGATGGCCAGGCCTTGGCGTCCTCGCCATGGAATGCCTCGGGCGTGCTGGTCCGCGGCATCCGTTCCGACGACCTGAACAACCTCACCTCGATCGCCAAGAACATCAAGCAGGGCTCGCTCGAGGGCTTTGACGAAGGGCAGGGCGTGGCGATCGGCCGGCGCCTCGCCGACCAGCTGTCGCTGCATGCCGGCGACAGCATCACGCTGGTTGCGCCGAAGGGCGCGGTGACGCCGATGGGCACGACGCCGCGCATCAAGCCCTACAAGATCGTCGCCGTGTTCGAGATCGGCATGTCCGAATACGATCTCGGCTTCGTGTTCATGCCGCTCGCCGAAGCGCAGGCCTATTTCAACCGCAGCAACGACGTCACCTCGATCGAGGTGTTCACCACCAATCCCGACCGCATCGACGCGTTCCGCAAATCCGTGACGGAGGCGGCGGGCCGCCCGGTGTTCCTGGTCGACTGGCGGCAGCGCAACTCGACCTTCTTCAACGCGCTCCAGGTCGAGCGCAACGTGATGTTCCTGATCCTGACCATGATCGTGCTGGTCGCGGCGCTGAACATCGTTTCCGGCCTGATCATGCTGGTGAAGGACAAGGGCAGTGACATCGCGATCCTGCGCACGATGGGCGCCTCGCAGGGATCGATCATGCGGATATTCCTGATCACGGGGGCGTCGATCGGCGTGGTCGGCACGCTGGTCGGGTTCATCGTCGGGCTCGTGATCTGCCTGAATATCGAATCGATCCGGCAGTTCCTGTCCTGGCTCACCAGCACCGAGCTGTTCTCGCCGGAGCTCTACTTCCTTTCAAAGCTGCCCGCCGAGATCGACATCGGCGAGACCACGGCGGTCGTCATCATGGCGCTGACGCTGTCGTTCCTGGCGACGCTCTATCCGTCCTGGCGCGCCGCGCGCCTCGATCCTGTCGAAGCGCTCCGGTACGAGTGAGGGGCTGATGGAGCGGCAGCAGGGGGCTGAAGATGTACCGGTCATTTATCTCCACGAGATAAAGCGGCAGTACTTGCAGGGCGAGGCGCCGCTGACCATCCTGGACGGCGCCAAGCTGGCGCTGTGGGCCGGGCAGTCGGTCGCGCTGGTGGCGCCTTCGGGCTCCGGCAAGTCGACGCTGCTGCACATTGCGGGCCTGCTGGAAGCGCCCGATTCCGGCGAGGTCTATGTCGGGGGCGCGCCGACCTCGCAACTGCCCGACATCGAGCGCACCCAGCTTCGCCGCACCGACATCGGCTTCGTCTACCAGTCGCACCGGCTGTTGCCGGAATTCTCGGCGCTCGAGAACGTGATGCTGCCGCAGATGATCCGCGGCCTGAAGAAGTCCGAGAGCGTCAAGCGCGCCAAGGAGATACTGTCCTATCTCGGCCTCGGCGACCGCATCACCCATCGCCCGGCAGAGCTGTCGGGCGGCGAGCAGCAGCGCGTCGCGATCGCGCGCGCTGTTGCGAACGCGCCGCGGGTGCTGCTCGCGGACGAGCCGACCGGCAATCTCGATCCGCACACGGCGGATCACGTCTTCCAGGCCCTGATGCAGCTCGTCAAGGCCACCCGCGTCTCGATGTTGATCGCCACCCACAACATGGAGCTCGCCGGCCGCATGGACCGGCGTGTTTCGCTCTCCAACGGCCAGGTGGTCGAGCTCGAGTAACCAAGCCGCAAAGGCCATTGCTTGAATCGGACCGCGGGCTTGGTTCACCTCTCCCCAGCGGGGAGAGGTCGATTTGCGCCAGCAAATCGGGTGAGGGGGCGCTGCACCAACGTGAGACCGTAAACCCTCACCCGGCGCTACGCGCCGACCTCTCCCAAGGGAGAGGTGAATTCCCGATGCCGCGACAGGTCCATCCCAAACCAAAAATCTCGAAAACAACCCCATGCAAAGTAGCCGGCCTCCGCCGGGGGGGTGCCTGCGAGCCATTTGATCTACCGTGCATAACAGCGGCGAGTGCGCATCAGGCAGCCGGCTGGCGGATTACGGCCGGATCACCGTCATTTTGAATGGGCCTCCGTTCGCAGCCGCATAGGCCACGGCGTCATTGGCATGATCGAGGTCGAAGGCCTTCACCTCGTAATCGTCGAGCCGCAGCAGCCCCGAACGCACCAGCGCGATCAGCCGCGCGGCCGCATCCGGCGGATACATCCATACGCCATGGATCGTGATGCAGTTGCGCATGATCCAGGGGTAGGGCAGGTCAAGTCCGGCGCCGCCCGCCATGCCGACGCCGCCCATCAGCACGACGCGTCCATAGGGGCGCACGGTCATGATCGCGGCGCGCACCACCGTCGTGCTGACCGACGGCGGCATGATGTCGAAGACACAATCGATCGGCCCGGCGGCTGCGCGCTTCATCTGCTCGCGGTCATTGCTTTCGTCGCCCGAGAGCTTCACGGTGCGCACCCGCTCGCCGAAGCGGCGGACGAGATCGGCCAGGATCCTCTCGTTGCGGCCGGGTGCGATGACGCGGGCCGCTCCCATCGCCAGCGCCACCGACACGGCCGCGCTGCCGAAATTGCCGGTGGCACCGCTCACCAGCACGGTCTCGCCAGGCTGAAGCTTCGCCGCGAGGAAGCCCCCATAGGGAACGAGCAGCGTTCCCAGCGCGCACCATCGGCTGGCTTCGTCGGCCGTAATCGCGCCGAGACGTTTGACGTTTTCGGTCGGCACCCGCATCTGCTCGGCAAACGAGCCGTGGCGAAAGTGCTTCTGCAAAAGCATCCCGCCGGCATCGCGCGCGCTCAGGCCCTGGAGCGTGATATCGGGCGAGACGGCGTCATCGCGCGAGCGCACCGTCGGATCGCAGAACACCCAGTCGCCCACGGAAAGCTTCGTCGCATCGGGTCCGATCGCGCGCACCCGGCCGATACCGCCCGGTCCCGGGATAACCGGCAGATCCAGCGCGTAGTTGCGCTCACCGCTGAAGACCTCGTTCATGTAGGACAGCACGCGCGTGGCGGCGACGTCGATGATGACCTCACCGGTGCCGAGCACCGGTTCCGGGACGTTCTCGATGACGAGTTGCGATCCAAAGGATTTGAGCACGGCAGCTTTCATGGCATCACCTCATATTCGGGTGAAGCGCATATGCGCCCGCCTTGAACGGGCAGGAAGGCCTGGTATTATCCTAGTATTCTCTGGACCCTCCATCGCAGGGAGCAAGCCATGGCTGATCCTCGGCGCGTCGAATTCGGCGATTTCCTCAGGTCACGCCGCGAGAAGCTGTCGCCGAAGGCGGTCGGGCTTCCCGCAGGACGGCGGCGTCGCACCGCTGGCCTGCGCCGCGAGGAGGTCGCGCAGCTCGCCGGCATCGGCGTCGATTGGTACATCCGCCTGGAGCAGGGCCGCACCGTCAGCCCGTCGGTCACCACCGTCGACGCGCTTGCCCGCGCGCTGCGCCTCAGCAAGACCGAGCACGCACATCTGAAGGCGCTTGCGCGCGACGGCGCGAGGGGCGCATTCGTGCCCGAGACCGTGCCGCCGCCCATCCGGCGGATGATCGAGAGCCTGAAGCAGCCGGCCTACATCACCGGGCGGCGCTGGGACGTGCTGGCCTGGAACGACGCCGCCGAGGAGGTTTTTGCGTTCGGGCAGTTGCGAGAGGAGGATCGCAATACGCTGCTCCTCGTGATGACGAACAAGCAGACGCGAAAATTCTATGGCGCGAGCTGGACCGACGTCGCCAAGAGCATGGTCGCGATGTTTCGCGCCACCCATGACGTGTGGGCCGGCGATCCCGCCTTCACCGAATTGCTGACGCGGCTACGCCAGGGCAGTCCGGAGTTCGTCAAATGGTGGGAGGCGCACGAGATCCGCAGCACCGCCTCGGGCCTCAAGACCATGAACCATCCGACCAAGGGCCTGCTCCGGTTCGAGCACACGAGCTTTCAGGCCAATGACGATCCCGCGCTGAAGCTCGTGATCTACACGCCGGTGTAGAACACAAAGGCGAGCAACACTGCTTGTGACCCAAGATGGACGCGGTGACCGTATCGCGAACTACTCGCTTCTACCGGAGCCTGGGGCATCCGGAGCATGAACTTTCCCGCAAGCTATAAGTGCTTGTAACGACTCGCGCACGGCCTCGAAGCTCGTGTAACGCGGCCTATAGTCGAGACGCCGACGGCTTTTCTCAATCGAGTGGCAGGAGCTTCGGGTGATGTGACCGCGAGTATTCTCTGCCCAATCCCCGAGACCGCGTATCCACTCGTCGAACGGCTTGAACGAAATGCGAGGCTCTTTCCCGAACCAGCGATAGACGGTCGCCGCGTAACCTTTCAGGGTGACGGCTTGCTCGGACACCGTATTGAAGACCTCGCCGACGGAGGCCGCTCGATTTTCAATTGCGCGGACAATCCATTGCGCAACGTCATCGGCATGAACATGGTGAACCATCTCGAGCCCGAGGTTTGGAAGGACCAGCTCGTCACCACGCGCGATCAACGAAAAGATCTCCGGATCAGCGTTGCCGATGGGATTGATCGGGACCCACCCCTCGCCGACGATATGGCCAGGTCGGAAGCACGTTGCCGGAAAACCGGTAAGACGTGCCTGTCGCAAGAGCCATGCTTCGCTCTCCGCCTTGCCCCTGCCGTAAGTATCGATGGGATTGGGTGGGTCCGCCTCAGTCGAGGGGACCGAGAACAGGCGGCCATATACCCAGATTGAGCTACAAAACAGATAATGCTCCACCTTTCCACGCAGCGCTTCAACAAGCTGCTGTGTGCTGGGCAAATCGAACGATATCATGTCCACCACGATATCGGGCTTCAGAGCGGCGATCTTTGTGCCGAACTGTCCCTTCTTCTCTTCCGCCGCGCGGTCCAGCGTTATGTTCTCGATTGAACTCCAGGCAAGGTGAGGACGATAGGGCGCAGCAGTGCCACGGCTGACATTGATGACTTCATACCCTCGTTCCACAAGTGCAGGCACCAGGTACGTCCCAACGTGGCCGCTGCCGCCGATCACAACAACGCGCGACATGCAAGTTCTCCAAGGTGCCATCAGCGATTACAGTTCCGAAGAAAACTTCATGGTTCAACGGTGATCTATTCGCTGGGCCATGGCTACCGGCCCACTTTCGCTTGCAGGTGTGGCGGATAGCGGTCACCTTGCACGGTAATGCCGGATAGGGCGTGTTCGATCTCGCGCAGCTCACTTGGAGTCAGCTCGATCGACGCAGCACCGACATTCTCCTCAAGCCGGTTCAACTTGGTCGTACCAGGGATGGGCGCGATCCAGGGCTTTTGCGCCAGCAACCAAGCGAGCGCGATCTGTGCCTGCGACACGCGCTTGGCGGCCGCAATCCGTCCGAGGGCTTCGACCAGAGCTTGATTTGCCTTGCGGTTCTCTTCCGAGAAGCGTGGCACGACGTTGCGGAAATCGTTCTTGTCGAAGCTGGTTTCCGCATTGATTGCGCCGGTCAAAAAACCTTTGCCAAGTGGGCTGAAGGGCACAAAGCCGATGCCCAGCTCTTCCAGGAGCGGCAGGATTTCCTTCTCGGGCTCGCGCCACCACAGCGAATATTCGCTTTGCAGGGCTGCTAGGGGCTGCGCGGCATGTGCGCGGCGGATCGATGCGGCACCGGCCTCCGACATGCCGAAGTGCTTGACCTTGCCAGCGGCAATCAGGTCCTTGACCGCTCCGGCTACGTCTTCGATCGGCACTCTCGTGTCGACGCGATGCTGATAGAACAGATCGATGTGGTCCGTCTTCAACCGCTTCAAGGCGGCATCGGCAACCTCGCGGATGCGTTCAGGACGACTGTCCTGCCCCTCGCTAACCACGGCGTTTCGGAATCCGAATTTCGTGGCGATCACGACTTGGTCGCGGATCGGCTTGAGTGCTTCTCCAAGCAATTCCTCGTTGAGAAATGGACCGTAAGCCTCCGCTGTGTCGAAAAAGGTAACGCCGCGTTCGAATGCCGACCTTATGAGGCGGATCGCCGCTTCCTTGTCTGTTGCGGGGCCGTATCCATAGCTCAAGCCCATGCAGCCTAGCCCGATAGCCGAGACTTCAAGGCCGCTTTTGCCAAGTGCACGTTTTTGCATTGTCTGATCCTCCCTACACGCTAAGCAAGACCTTGATGGCGCGTCGTTCATCCATCGCCCGGTAGCCCTCGGCGACGTCGGCGAGCGGTAGTTCGAGGTCAAACACCTTGCCTGGATTGATCTTGCGCTCGAGGACCAGGTCCATCAGGTGCGGCAGGAATCTGCGCACCGGAGCCGGACCGCCCAACAGGCCTTTTTGCGAGAAGAAGAGCTCTTGGCCGTCAAACTCGACGCCATGCGGGACGCCGACATAGCCGATCATCGAACCAGGGCGCGCGCATGCGAGTGCCTGCGCCATTGACTCCTTCGTGCCGACGCACTCCAGGACCGAATCCGCGCCCACGCCTTTGGTCATATCCTTGATTGTGGCGATGCCTTCTTCGCCGCGCTCCGACACGATGTCCGTCGCGCCGTATTCGAGCGCGAGATCCTGTCGGGTCTTGTGGCGGCTCATCGCGATGATGCGGGCCGCGCCCATCTGCTTGGCAGAAAGGATGCCCATCAGGCCAACCGCACCGTCCCCGACGACGACGACGGTTGAGCCCGGCTGCACGCGCGCGGCGTCGGCTGCATACCAGCCGGTGCCGAGCACGTCCGACGTCGCAAGAAGACTCGGGATCAGGTCTGCCGACGGCATCTCGGCCGTGGCGACCAGCGTTCCGTCAGCCAACGGGATGCGAGCCAGCGGTGCCTGTGCGCCGGTCATGAACTCGCGCCGTTCGCAGGATGACTGGAAGCCGAAACGACAGTGGGGGCAGGTATTGTCTGAGAGGCAGAATGAGCCGACGACGAACTGTCCGGGTCGCACGTTTCTGACGGCGCTACCGACTTCCTCCACGACACCGCAGTATTCGTGGCCCATCGCCATGGGCTCGTTCGTTTCGTTCAGACCCCGGTACGGCCAAAGGTCGGACCCGCAGATACAGGTGGCGGACAGGCGGATGATGGCGTCTGTAGGCTTGAGGAGTTTGGGTTCGGGTACTTCCTCGCAACGGACGTCGCGAGGACCACGTAAGATGGTGCCTAGCATGTGTCGTTCTTCTATTGGTTGCTTGCTTCTATTGGTTGCTTGTCTTCGACGTGATCAGCGACCGGCCAAATCTTGTTCGTCCGTCACCTTCTCCAGCCAATCGACCGGGCTACCGTTGAGCTTCTCGGCGATCGCGATGTGGGTCATGGCCGTGGTGGGAGTGGCGCCGTGCCAGTGCTTTTCGCCTGGCGCGAACCAGACGATGTCGCCGGGCCTGATCTGTTCGATCGGCCCGCCCTCGCGCTGCACCCAGCCGAGCCCTGACGTCACGATCAGCGTCTGGCCGAGCGGGTGTGTGTGCCAGGCTGTCCGCGCGCCCGGCTCGAAGGTGACGGTCGCGCCGCTTACGCGCGCGGGGGCCTCTCCGGCGAACGACGCGTCGATCCGCACTGTTCCGGTGAAGTATTCGGCCGGGCCCCTTGCCGAGGCCTGCGAGCCGCTTCGTTTGATCTCCATGATGGGCCCTCCTGGTAACGAGACCCGAAATAATGCATGCACGATCGTGCGATTAGACGCTAAAATCGGAATGAACTTATAAGGTGATTTAATGAATGGCTCGGATCGACCTCAATGACATCACCGCTTTTTTAGCGGTTGCGCGGGCAGGCAGCTTCACCAAGGCCGCGGCCAAGCTGGGAGTCTCACAGTCGGCGCTGAGCCAGACCATTCGCAACCTGGAGGCCCGTCTGGGCCTGCGCTTGCTGACGCGCACCACGCGCAACGTCTCGCCGACCGAGGCAGGCGAGCGGTTGCTCGATTCCGTGGGGCCGAGACTGGAGGAAGTTGAAGCCGAACTGGCCGCGCTGAGTGCCTTGCGCGACAAGCCTGCTGGCACGGTCCGCATTGCGTCCGGCGAGCACGCAGCCGATCTGATTCTCTGGCCGGTCATTCATAAGCTCTTGCCGCACTATCCAGACATCACAGTTGAGATCATCGTCGACAACGGACTGACCGATATCGTGGCGGAACGGCTTGATGCGGGCGTGAGGCTCGGTGAACAGGTCGCCAAGGACATGGTCGCGGTACGGATCGGGCCGGACTTGCGGATGGCGGTGATCGGGGCGCCGAGCTACTTCGAAGGACGCAAACGGCCGCAGACGCCGCAGGACTTAACGAACCACAATTGCATCAATTTGCGCCTGCCCACGGCAGGTGGGCTTTACGCTTGGGAATTCGAGAAAAACGGTCGCGAACTCAGGGTGCGGGTTGAAGGCCAGCTTGTCTTCAACAGCGCGGCGATGAACGTCCAAGCAGCCCTGGCCGGAGACGGACTGGCCTTCGTTCCCGAGGACCGGGTACGTGAGCATATTGATGCTGGCCGCCTTATCCGCGTGCTGGGGGACTGGTGTCCCCCGTTCGCTGGATTCCATCTCTACTATCCGAGCCGCCGACAGCCCGCGCCTGCCTTCGCTGTTCTCGTGGATGCGTTGCGCTATCGCGGACCGTAGCAATGGTCAATGCAAAGAGCTCATCCGGGACGGCGATCGCTGGACTTTGATGGTACCACCTTGCCGTCTTCCTTCACGAATTGCCCGATCTCGGCATTGGTCAGAAGATCCAGCACGGCCTCAGACGGCCGGCAGAGCTTCACGCCTTTGGGCGTGACCACAATGGGCCGGTTGATGAGGATCGGATGCGCCATCATGAAATCAATCAGCTCGGCGTCGCTCCATTTTGGATTGGCAAGATCAAGAGCGGCATACGGTGTACCCTTTTCGCGGAGCAGCGCGCGGGGGCTGATCCCCATTGTGGTGATCAACGCGACCAGCCGTTCGCGCGTCGGCGGATTCTTGAGATACTCGATTATCTCTGGCTCTTCCCCGCTCTGGCGGATCATCGCAAGCGTGTTGCGGGACGTTCCGCAGTCGGGATTGTGGTAGATCGTGATAGTCATCGGATTGCCTCCGCTTTTGGCTCTGCGCCGCGCAGGAGCCACGTCATCACTGCCAGCGCGACGAAAGCACCGAACATTTCGGCGACGATAAATCCCGGAAGATCCTGCGGGCGGATGCCGGAAAAGGTGTTGGTGAAAGATCGCGCTATGGCTACCGCCGGATTGGCGAAAGACGTGGAGGCGGTGAACCAGTAAGCGGCCGTGATGTAAAGTCCGACCAGCCACGGGACCGCGGCCTCACGAAATCGCAACCCGCCGAGGATCGTAGCGACCAACCCGAACGCTGCCACGGCTTCCGCCAGCCACTGAGGAAAGCCCGTCCGTGCCTTTGAGGAAAATTCCATGAGAGGCAGGCCGAACATGGCGTGCGCAACGACCGCCCCTAAAATCCCGCCAAGCACCTGCGCAACGACATACTGCGCCGCGTGCGGCGGCCGTAGCGCGCCCCTGAACATGAATACGAGGGTGACGGCCGGATTGAAGTGCGCTCCTGATATCGGCCCCAAGACCGTGATAAGCACGACCAGGATTGCACCGGTCGGAAGTGTGTTGCCGAGCAGCGCCAGCGCCACGTCCTTGGTCAGTGTTTCGGCCATGATGCCCGAGCCCACAACGGTCGCGACCAGAAGCAACGTGCCGAGGCCTTCGGCCACAAGACGCCGTGGCAGATCGAAGTCCTGCATCAGGCGTGCGCCCTTTTCTTTTTCGCGGAAGGCCCACACGGAGCATCGGCGAGCGCTGGTGCGCAGATTTCCGGATGGCCCGCGCAGCAATCTTTCATCAGAAACGCGATAAGATCGCGCAAGCCGGCGAAGTCCGCCGAGTAAATGATGGAGCGCGCCTCGCGGCGCGGCACGATCATGCCTGCGTGCTCTAGGTCCTTGAGATGGAACGACACATTGGATGGCGACACGTCGACCGCCTCAGCAATCGCTCCCGCCGCCATCCCCTCAGGGCCGGCCTGGACAAGTAACCGCACGATGCGCAGCCGCGTCTCCTGTGACAGCGCGGCGAACGCGGTTCGGGCTTGACGCTCCTCCATCTTTCGATAATCCTATAATTCAATAATCATTGAAATGAGGATAGCAGCCATGACGTTGCTTGCCAATACCCGCTCGACGGTCGGCGCCTTGCTGCCAGTCGAAGAATTGTCATCCGCGGCGCTCCTCGGCAATCTGGATGCGCACAAGGAAAAAGCCCTCATCTTCAACTACGACGGTAGGGACGTCCGTCCCAGCTATCACGTCACAGAGGTCAAGGCCGGCTCCTTCAAGGCACTTGATTGCGGCGCCAACGCGGAAAGCTGGAGCGAGACCTTCATTCAGCTCTGGGACATCGAAGAAGAGAACCGAGGCCACATGCCTGCCGGCAAGTTTCTCGCGATCATCCGCAAGGTCGACGAAGCCGTCGGCTTCGATCCACAAGCCAAGCTGACCTTTGAGGTGAGTGACGGCGTACGGCCGATGCAAATCTATCGTGCGGAGCGCATGGACACCGGTGACACCGAGATCCGGGTCTTTCTCTCAGCTCGTCCATCGAGCTGCAAGCCGCGCGACCGATGGCTTCAGGAACAGCAATCATGCTGCACACCGAAAACCAAACAGCCCTGCTGCGGTTGAGGGATGTTTCGGAAGCCACTGCCGAAGGATCAAGGGACATCGTTTGGCCGTTCGTGAGTGCCATGATCCGTGACGTCCGTACATGGCCGCTGGCGAGCTTCGTGACTGCGCTGCTATCAAACGCACAGCGGACCTCGCGCGAGCGTTATGAGCACGCGCCCTAATTGGCGCGCGTTGCCTCGAACCGCGAGCATATCAGCTTTCAGGCCAATGACGATCCCGCGCTGAAGCTCGTGATCTACACGCCGATCTAGCGCGGAGGAACATCGGGGCCAAACGTCAGCTTCCGAGGGCTAAGCGGAAACGCGGCGATCAGCCGGAGCAATACCGCTTGTGCAGAGGCAACATTCTGCGGGCCGTCTCGTCGATTGCCGCGGCGTCGATTCTACGCAGTCTTTTTCGCTCTCAAGGAGTACGACAGCGGAATTCGCGGATATCCCTCGGGAAGATGCCACATTCGTTCGGACGCGGGCACCAGGACCGGCAAACCCCGCCAAGGCAAGACTTCGTGCTCGCGAAACATCGTTATCGTCAGTCCAGCATCGATTAGCCCCGCCGAGGACCGCTGACAGCGAATGAATCCACTCACGGGTGGATTGATGAGACAGGATGGTCGGGTCGCCAGTGTACGTCGTCTCGTTGACGAACCGCAGCGGTATGTCAGCGGGGGTCTGGAAATCGTACGTCGGCGCGAGTCTTCCGTCGGAGTCCTCCAGCACGGCAAATGCCGGATGAGCGTCTGCGAAGTAAAGTTCACCCCCGGGTGCCAGGACGGACGCGATGACCTTCGCCCAGATCGCCATGTGAGGTAGCCAGCAAATAGTTCCCCAAGTCGTGAAGACCAGATCGAACGGGCCCGGCGTCAAGTCCGCAGCCTGATCAACGGTCCCCTGCACGAAATCAGCCTTGATGCCGGTCTCTTCAGACAACCGCCTTGCGATTGCTAGCGCGGAGCCCGAGAAGTCGAGACCCGTCACGGCTGCGCCGCGCCGCGCCAGACAGAACGTGTCCAGACCGATATGGCACTGCAGATGCAGCACGCGCTTGCCGGAAATATCGCCAAGTTCAGCCGATTCGATCGCGTGAAGGGAATCCTCGCCTGCACGAAACCGGTCGAGCATGTAGTCGCCGGTAACGTCCCGGGCGTGTATCGCAGCGCGCTCTTCCCAGTTCTGGAGGTTGATGTCGATGTGGTCGGTCATGGTGACTCTGCGCCCGTCTGCTAGCCGCAGGGCCGAGCAAGCCCAGGATTAGAAGTCGCCTCATGAGGCAAAGCTAGTCCGAATCGCTGACGTGATTGTGGCCTGGATGGTCTTAGCGTTAGCGACATCTAACGTCAGAGAGACGAAGTTGCTTCTGGTCCAACTCAGACCGCTAGGCGAGGGCATCGGGAGATACCCATAAGAGTGACGATGACGTAGCCACCTCCGAAGAGGTGGAAGTCGTTGATCCGCGTCATCCGCTTTATGGCCGGCGCTATCGATTGATCTCGATCGGCAAGGAGACGACCACGCGTGGAGCGTGCAAGGAGCTCTTTGCGCGTGTACATTATCGATTCGGTCTCACGCTTCTTCTGCCGCTCGGGGTGACGAATCTTGAGCGGAACGGCTTGCCGTGCGCCGCGCCGACCAAGCTGAGCCTCGACGCGCTGCAGGACTTAATCGCGTTGGCCGAAGAGAGCGGGG
>NZ_LUUB01000124.1:58365-79294 GCF_001641635.1 Bradyrhizobium centrolobii | reverse complement strand
AGGGCCAGGACCCGACATACCGCTTAGGCAAACGCAGCGGCAAGACTTTCGCTCAATATCTAAAGCCCCCCGCTTGGCCTCGGCCGCAGCGGGGCCGGTCTAGAGGCGGTCTCATGCAGGTGGTGCCAAGGAGGCTCGCTTCCAGACACGATGAGTGATGAATACCACCGGCTTGCAAATTGGAGTTGGTATGCTTCACTGCGTCTTCTTGCGGGGATCATCAGCCGGGTCGATGTAGTCGATGCCTCCTGGGCCGATGAACTGAATTTGGAGGATCGCCTCCTCGTTCCCCGTCCAAACATAATGAGCGTGCTTCGCCGGCAGCGCCTGCAAGGCACCCGCCCTGACCACCTCGCCTTTCGTAGGGTCAAACTTTTCGCCCATGCCCCAGCCGACGCTACCGCTGATCACGGTGACGGTCTCGGCATAGGGATGAGTGTGCGGCGGAACCTTATAGTTGGGCGGAAACTTGACGCGCTGGACCACCACGCTGCCAGCTTTCGTTGGATCGCCTACCAGGAGCGCGACTTGGCCACCCTTCGGAATGTTCGGATTGTCCTTCCACGTCAGCGCATCTGGTTTGACGAGGGTCACGGCATCTTGCGCCAGTGCCGAACCCGCAAGCGCGATCAAGGCTGCCAAAGTCAGAAGCTTTTTCATGGGGATCCTCCTTACGATTTTTGCTCCATTTTTCAGAGTGCGATTGCTTTCACGATGATCACTGCCCAATCCCCCAGCGAGCATTTCGGCACGTCCCGCTTCAGGGCAGCTCGCGATAGTCTACTCGACGTCGTCGCGGCACGATAGGGAACAAAAGGGCGATGTCGGGTCAGGGTCATTCGCGACCCGGTTGAGCCAGCGGCAAGTCCGGGTGCGCCCGCTATGCCGCCGAAAGCGGAGGTAATTCGGAGCATTAGCAACATAGCGACGGACCATTGATGGCGCTGCCTAAGACGTGATTCAAGCTCCGAACCGGAGCCTCGAAGCATGCGCTACGACCAATGGACTCATTCCTGCTCGAGACGCGGGGCGATTTCATCGAGATCCCGCCAGCTCAAGACCCGGTAAGGCTCTTCGCCGCCTTCGAGTTCGATGATGATTTCGACGGACTTGCGCCAGCCACGATCGAATGCGACCGCGCAATTCAGGCGAACGTTGTCACCAGAATAGACGGCGATGGCGCCACCGGCCGTCCCGAGGAGATTGACCGCCGCGGCGGGTTCGCGCGGCAAGGTCTCACGCTGCGCCACGAAGGAAGCCATCTGCAGTGGCTCGACACCCGGCAAGGAAGCAATCACCTCAGGCGCCGCCGCGAACACGTCGATCTCTCGATGACCATTGTACACTGTGACAAAGTCCATAGCTCGCTCAACGAGTGCCGAGGGCAATCCAAGCACGCGCCATAATTCCTCCGGGCTCGCAAAACGGCTTCCCTTCGGACCGTATGGAGCGCCTGAGATGCGGTAGAGCGTCGCCTCGCTATCCAGCGTTTCGACCTTGGGCGCCGTTCGCCATCCAATGATCCGATCGGCGTAGTTCTCCGACTCCTCGGGCATCGCTCCCAACGTCCGAAAGAGATTGGCGAGCATCTCCCTGGGTGCGAAATTGAGATCGACACGTGCGGATTCCATGGCGTAGTCGACCTGTATCGTCGCGCGATCGAGCCTGAACGAAACGGTGCCGCGCGGCTTGCGGGACGTCTTCGGGCTCGACAAGAGATCATAGGCGGTGAGTTCGACACCGGCGAGGACCAGCGCGGTGGAACGAACGCGATCGTCATAAGACGCAAACGCTGTTGCCGAAATCTTGAGATAGGAGGAAACGATGCCGGCAAGCGCCGCGAGCAATATGAGCAGCAGCAGCACGGGCGCGATCACGAATCCGCTGTCGGGCCGCTGTGACGCGCAATGACGCGGATGATGGGTCCTCATGGCGAGCGCGCTCCACCGTTCACCTGCTCGAGCGTCGGTGGCTCGCCATCGGGATGACTGGAGCTGGCCGTACGATTCAAGGCATTGTCGGCCTCGCACGATTTCTCGCTGCAGACGTCCTCAATCGTCAATTCCGTCCGCACCGGAACGATCCGGGCGATCGGCTGCCGGTGTCCTCTGGTATCGTGAACAGTGACGCGCACGGCGGCTGGCAGGCTGTCGGCGCCGTGCCAATGGTTTCGCCAGATTTGGTCGCGACCTGCGAACGCGAACCGCAGCCGGTACGGCAGACGTAGCAGAACGACGGCCGCCGAAGCGGGATCGACCTCCGCGGTTCCAGGGACGAAGGCAACGCGAGCTCTTGTCACTGCGGGGCCCCGCAGATCCTCGGTCTCGCCGATCCGCACCAGCTCAAGTCCGGGATCGGCAGTCGGACCGATCGGAGTACGGACGAAGGTTACCTCCCTTTCCGTTCCCTCAAACAGCACCGCCCTTGAACGGCGGTCCGACATGACGAACTCGGCTGCGCCGATATCAGCCGCGATGCGATCGAAGGCGATCAACTGGGTTTCGCTGAGCTGAACGCGATCATAGGCTCTCCTCCAGGCGGGAAGCCACTGGCCGATAATGAGCGCGAGAAAGGAGAGGATCACACCCATCAACGCCATGGCTGCGACCGCCTCGATGAGGCTGAAGCCCGCCTCGGCATCGTGACCGCTGTGACTGCGAGCGATCATTGGCCTGACGCCCTCTGAAGGCGGATGGTCTGAAGCCGTATCGCAGCGCCCGAGGGGCCCTTGACAAGAAGATCGACGCGGGTGGGAGTCCAGCGGCTATTTTCCGGCGCGGGATTTGGTGCGACGGCAGCGGGGCCAACCCGCATGCGCCAGCGATGTCCCCACGCCTCGCCTTCGGTTTCGGACGCCATCAGACTGTCCCGCGCCGGCATGCCGTTGAACAACAGGCTGTTGGCTGCCTGGATCAACGAAACACGCTGCTCCATCTGTCGGGCGCCGCGCAAGGTTGAACCGACCAATCTGCCGATGGCGGCCAACGTCACCGCCATCACGGCAATCGCTACCAATTGCTCTACCAAGGTGAAACCGGCATCGGGACGGTCGGTTCTGCGCCGTGGCGGTCGCGACAAGTGAAATCTCCAAAACGCCAACCGGCACCGGCCACGACCTCCCGTGCCGGACGCACCGCGACATCCATCCGCTTGATTTGTTGCCCATCGCCGCGATATGGCCGGCGAGGGTTATCGGACTGAAGTATGACGGCTGTGCGAAAGCCGCACGCCGCCAGTAGCCCATCAAGCCGAACGACGAACCATCGGTTTGGGCTCGCCCACGGCAAGGCCACGCGCGGGCGGCGTGGCAACATGCCGCCCGCAAACGACCAGCCTGCGTTCAAAAACTGCCGGCGAGCGTCAGCCTCACCGCCAGTGGCTCGACGGGATGCACCACGGCATCCATCACGCCGTTCTGGCAGACCGCCGCCGGCGCTGTTGGCACGGGGTAGCACAGATTGAAGAGGCTGTCGGTCTTGAGCAGCGAGCCGTAGCCGTAAGAGATCTGATTGGTGGCGGCGTTGAACAGGTTCAGTACGTCAAGCTGGATACGCCAGCCGTCGACGGTACGATATCCGGCCCGTGCATTGAAGATGCTGACCGGCTTTGACCGCCACGCGTTGTCTTCGGTCAACGGAACCGAGCCGATATAGCGCCAGCGCAATCCGCCGAACCATCCCGTCTTCTCGCCCACCGTCACGCCGGCTGAGGCGACGATCGCAGGAGCATTGGGGATATAGTTGCCTGCTGCATTGCCAAACTGAGCCTCCGGGTACGCGGCGAGCGAGGCATAAAGGTCCGCCTGCTCGCTGTCGTAGCCGACGAAGCGGGCATGCGTGAGAGCCAGATCGGCATCAATATCGAGCCAGTCGAAGGGACGATATTCGTTGGTGAACTCGACGCCATAGCGCCGGCTGGCGCGGCTCGCCGAGGTATCGCCGGCATCGCCGCTGAAGACGATTTCCGATGCCTGGTCGAGCGAGAACAGGCTGACCGTCGAAGTCAGTCCCGGCACGAACCGGGTCCGCACGCCAACCTCGGCACCCTTGGTTCGGACCAGAAAGGGAGAGGGAGAGACGGAGGTCGAGGGATCGGTCGGCGATTCCGTCGTTGTTGCGCCTCTCGCATCGTTGCTGTGCATGCCCATGCCGGCGCCAAAGAATAATTCGGTCTGTTGGAACGGACCGATGACCATGCGGAATTTCGGGCTGCCGATCGCCTCGTTCGCATGACCCGAATTGTTGGCGTTGAACAGCGAGTCGACGCTCGCGTCATAGTAGTCACCGCGCCAGCCGAACGTCGTTCGCAGCCAGCTGGTCCAGTGCACGGTATTCTCTGCGTAGATGCTGACGCTGGTCTCCTTCACCTTGTCGCTGCGGATGTTCGACAGGAAGTCACGCCGGTAGGTGTTCGTCAGCGCGAGGTCGATTGCGTCATAGCGTGTCTGGAGTCCCACCACGGTCTCGACCGGCAAGCCGCCGAGGCTGCCAAGAAAGCTGCGCGACATGCTGCCACCAACCATCAGCCGCCCGTCGTGCTGGTGAAACTGGTCGCCGAACTCGAGATTGCTGAGAAAGTAGGTGAAGTTGTTGTAAAGATCGAGCGAACTCTTCACCGCATAACCATTCGCCTTCCAGGCGCCGAGATCGTCGGTGCCCGCAATGCGGCCCGAGACAGCGAAGCGGTCGATCCGCCCACCGTCGGATGGATCGATAGCACCGAAGCGCGGAAGCAGGCCGCTCTCGATTGCGCGGGTCGGCAACTGGTCGGTGGAATTCCAGCGATTCGCATAGGCCATGCCCGTCAGCGACAAGCCGTCGGTTGCCGTCCCCTGCGTGTAGCGCACCAAGCTGTTCAGCTTGCGCACATCATCGGGATTGTCCCACGGGCCGTTGTAGACACCGCCTTCGCCCGCGACGAGCAGCGTGCCATCGCCGACCTTGCTCGAACCCATGCCGAACAGCCGGCGATAGCCGAAACTGCCGACCGTCACCGATGCGGTGTTGTGCTCTGCGCGATCGACCAGACCGATGTGGAGATTGCCCACCGAGCCGAAATCGCCCTCGTCGGCGAAATAGGGACCCTTCCGGATGTCGAGTGAATTGATCGTCTCCGGCATCAACCAATTGAGATCTGCGTATCCCTGGCCGTGCGCGTGGGTACGCATATTCACCGGCACGTCGTCGACATAGATCGCCAAGTCGGTGCCGTGGTCGAGATTGTAGCCGCGCAGGAAGTACTGGTTCGCCTTTCCCTCGCCGCTGTGCTGGGTCACGATAAGGCCCGGTACTGCCTCCAGCACCTCGGCGGGACGGGTTGCCGGACGCGCATTCAGCGTGACGCCGCTGATGCGCATCTCGCTCGCCATCTCCGGTCCCGAGCTTGGGCCGGAAGCGACATTAGGCGCACCACTGCCATCCGCGACTTGCTCCGTAGATGGCGCCGCATTGCCGGCCGGAGCCGGAGTGCTGGTTGGGGCTTGATGCGCCGGCCTTCGCGCCTGGTGCGATCGCGACGGCTTCTTGTTCCTTTGCGACACCACGGTAATGCTTGGCAGATCCTGCTCCTCAGTCGGCGCCGCGCGCGCCGCGTCCGGCCAACCACTCTCACACGCGGCGGCCCCCAGAACGGCGCCCGCCAAAACCCCAGCCCACCCCTGTCTCACGCAATTCTCCACTCGGCGAATGAGCGTCCGCTTTCCGTCGCTCATACCTTTTCGAGAGAACGTCATACCAGCGCGAAGTTCAAGGGATTACGACAGCTCTGCGTCGTCTTGCGGCCGCGCGCAATCAACCGCCGGGGCGAAAACTGATCGGAATGCGAAAGCTGAGATTTCGGTCGGCAACGACCGACGGCGGCGCGGGCAGGGGATCCGCGCGCCGGATCATCTCCAGGGCCGCCTGATCGAAGCGCGCATCACCCGATCCCTTCGCGATTCCGACTGAGGTGAGCCTGCCTTGGCGGTCGATCGTGAAGCTCACGATGATATCGGCAGACTGCTCCGCACCACTGGCGGGATAGCGCTTCTTGCGCTCGATATGCGCGACGAGCCCGCGCCGCCAACTTGCCTGTGCGCGCTGCGCTTCGGCGCTGCTACCAATTGCCGCAGCTACTGATCGCGCGCTCTCCTGCTCGGTCGCGCGGCTCGGTGCTGCCCCGCTCGTCGAGGGCGCGACCGCTGCGGACGCCTTGACCTCGGCCTCTTTTTCCTCCGGCTGCTCTCTTTGCTCGCGGGGCGGCGTTGTCTGTTGCTCCGCTTCCGGATTTTCAGCGATCGCGGCCGATGCCGGCTCCGGCCTCACCGTGGAAGTTTCGTTCGCCGCAGCGGTCGCGACAGCAGATGTCGCATCGGAATCAGTTGGCTCATCGGTCGCGTCGAAGGGCGGAGCGGCATCCGCAATGCCGATCTCGATGGCCATGGAGCCGAAATTCTCGTCGCTGTTGGCCTTGCCGTGGTCCGCCAACAGCGTCGCAGCTGCGGCGGCATGAAGGGCGACAGCCAGGCCGCCTGCCACAACCCATTGGCGCAGTTCTGCGCGGTTTGTCGCGGCCGTGGCCGCGAGACGCCGCGTCGCCTGGTTCATGGCTTCGCTCCGGCAGGTCGAGGCGGTCCCTCGAGCGCTACCAGCTTGACCTTGCCGTAGCCGCCGCTCCGCAGCATCTCCAGCACTTCCATCAGCTCGCCATAGTGAACCGTGCGATCGGCGCGGACAAAGATGACACGATCCTTGTTGCGATCGGCCGCGTCCAGCGCCTGCACCAAGTCGGCGCGATCGACTAATCTTTCGCCGATAGCGACACCGAGACCAGGCTTGATCGACACGTAAGTCGGCTTGTCCGGCTTCCGCTGCGGCGTCGCGCCCGACACTGGCAGATCGATCGCCAGATCGACCGTCGAGAGCGGCGCAGCGACCATAAAGATGATCAGGAGCACCAGCATGACGTCGATGAACGGGGTGACATTGATCTCGTTCGCTTCGGGCAGATCGCCCAATCCGTCGAGTCCGCCTTGGGAAAGCTGCATGCCCACGACGTCACTCGGCGGCGCGGGTGGTATAGATGCGGTCCGGTCGCGCCAGGTCGCGCGACAGCAGCCGCACCATCATTCCCGCACCTTCGCCCACCTGCTCGACATAGGCCTTGGTAGCGCGTGCCAACAGGTTGTAGAAAATGACTGCCGGAATGGCCGCGACGAGCCCCATCGCCGTCGCGAGCAACGCCTCCGCGATGCCCGGCGCAACCACCGCGAGATTGGTCGTCTGGGCGCGTGAGATGCCGATGAAGCTGTTCATGATGCCCCAGACGGTTCCGAACAGGCCGACGAACGGCGCGGTCGCTCCGATGGTTGCGAGCAGCCCGGTGCCGCGCGCGATGCGGCGGGCCTCGGCACGTGCGATCTCGCCGGCGCGCGTGAGATAGCGATCTATCACCCTGTCGTCCGCGAGGCCTTCGGATAGCTGCTTCTCATTCAACGCGGCCACCGCGAGCCGATGCAACACCATCGTCCCAACGGTTGCGCGCGAGGGATCAGCAATACCGATATCGTCTTCCAGGAAACGGGCGCTCTCGGGCGTCCGCAGTGCCGCGGCCAGTTGCCGTCGTCCCCGTGCCAGTTCGAAGGTCTTGGTCAAGAAAACCGTCCAGCAGGCCAGCGAGGCCAGCACGAGTGCACCCATCACGAACTGAACTACGAAATCGGCGCGTTTGACTAGCGCCATGATCGAGAGTTCGCCGGCCGCCTCTCCCGCGACGGCGACCGTGCTCGTGAGGTCTGCTCTTGCAGCAGGCTTCTCCTCGGCAAATCCATTGCCTGGGCGCGCATCGCTCGTTGCCGAGCTCTCGCTCGCCTGCGCAACGTTGCCCGATTCCGCATTCGCCTCATGTGCAAGGGCGGCCCCCGGCATCACCAACAGCCCAACTGCGAGTATCGCAGTCGCCGCGCGGCGCCTGGAAAGCAGCCCCGCTGACGGCCTCGCCGCAGGTTTGGGTGACTTTGGTTTCATTGCAGCGGATCGTTCGGCGCACAGAGGGGTCGATGACAAACTCGCATTGGACTAGAGCAGTCCGAAGAATGATTTGTGACGGCGCACTTGCCCCTATGCACCACGGTCCCGAAGCCCGTCTCGCCTGTGTCAAACCAGCGTCACACAACTTGAAGAAACAGACCATTCCTCGCCGTCTACGTCGCTGATGTTTTGGCCGCCAGTTCGTCGGCTTCGGCCGACCCGGGCAACGCTGGTCCATTTTCGGCAGAACTTAGGGACTCCGCCATGGCATCCGACAGCAGCCCCGCCACAACGGCTTGCTCGGACCGGACCCTCAACCGCTCCGCGACCGAAACGACAGGGCGGCCGAGCCTGGCAGGCGGACGCTGGGCGCTGATCCCTGTCGTCGTGGCGTCAGGCTTTGCCGGCCTCGGCTACGAGATCGTCTGGACCCGCCAATTGGCCTACGCGCTGGGCACGGAAATGATGGCCGTGCTCGGGGCCGTCGCAGGGTTTTTCTGCGGACTGGCGCTCGGCGCGCTCGTGCTCGATCGCCCGATCCGCATGGCCCGTTCGCCGTGGCGGGCCTACGCGCTGCTGGAAGCGGTGATCGGCCTGTGGGGTGTCGCCTGCATCTGGCTGCTGCCTGCAGCCGGGCGCTCGCTTGCGCCGCTCATCGGCACCGAACCGGCGACACCGGTGCTATGGGCTGCGAGCTTCGCGCTGCCCATGCTGGCCCTGCTGCCGGCGACAATGGCGATGGGCGGCACGCTGACTGCACTCGAGCGGATCGTTGGCGTCACCTGGAAGAATGACCGGGTCAGTTCAGGGGTCTATGGCGCCAACACGGCCGGTGCGGTGGCCGGTGCGCTCACCTCTGCCTTCGTGCTGCTGCCGGAGCTTGGACTGTCATGGACTCAGGCTGTGCTGGCTGCGGTCAATGGCTGCTGTGCGATCGCCGTGTTCGCACTTGAGCGCGAGCGCGATGTAATCAAGAAGGAAATGGTTGCCAAGGCGGTGCCGGCGGCACTGCCACTGCGGCTCGCCAGCACATTGTTTGCAACGGGAATGCTCGGCATCGCCTTCGAGATGCTGGTGGTGCGTCTTGCCGCGCAGGTGATGCAGGATACGATCTACACATTCGCCGGTCTGCTCGCAGCCTACCTGTTTGGCACCGCATGCGGCGGCCTCGCATGGCAGCGCGCTGGCCGCAGCACCTCGGACGTGAGCCTGGGCTGGCTGCTGGCCGGCACCGCGCTCGCGTGCATCGGTACCGCTGCGCTCGCCCCGATGATCGCGCGGATTGCTGAAGCCGCCGCCGACCGCGGCATCTCCGGCGAAATCGCGGTGGCGGTGGCATTGTTCCTGATCCCCTCCGCGTTGATGGGGGCCGTCTTCGGGGTTCTTGCGCAACGTGTGCACGACAACCGCGGCACGCTGGGTCTCGCCGTCGGTATCAATGCCATGGGCGCCTGCATCGCGCCGCTGGTCGCCGCGCAAGTCCTGGTTCCCTCGCTCGGGGCATGGCTGGCGATCATTGTGGTCGCTCTCGCCTATCTGTTGCTGCTCCCCCTGCGCCGGGCGGCGCTGCTATGGGCCGCCGCACCGGCACTGGTGGCGGCCGTGCTCCTGATCCGGCCGACGCCTTCGATGATCAGGGTGCCGAACGGAGGCTCTCTCCTTTCCGTGCGGGAAGGCCCCATGGTGACCGCAAGTGTTGTCAATGATGCCTTCGGCGCGCGATATTTGGAGGTCAATGGCCGCTTTCGTATGGGCGGCACCAGTTCGATGCGTTCGGACTACCGGCAGGCGATGCTGCCCCTGCTCCTGCATCTTTCACCGAAGCAAGCGCTGTTCCTCGGGCTCGGCACCGGCGCCACACTCGTCGGCGGCACCAAAATGCCGGGGGTCGCCGTACACGGCGTCGAGCTGTCGCAGGAGGTCGTCGACCTTCTGCCCTGGTTCATCAATCCCGATGATGCGCGACATGCACGCATCACTGTTGCCGACGCGCGCCGCTATGTCGCCGCTGACACTTCGTTCTACGACGTCGTGATCGCCGATCTCTTTCATCCAGCGCTCGACGGCAGTGGCGCGCTTTACACCACCGAACATTTCGACGCCGTGCGGCGGCGGCTCGCCCCCGGCGGCATTTTCTGCCAGTGGCTACCCCTCTACCAGCTCGACGCGCCCTCGCTGCGGGCGATCATTCGCAGCTTCCTTGCAGTTTATCCCGGCGCGTCGGCGTGGCTCAACCACTATAGCGTGCTTACGCCCATGCTTGCGCTGATCGGACCGCGTGACGCCGAGCCGCTTGATCTCGCTGCATTAAAGACGCGGCTCGAGGATCCCGCCGTTGCGGCGGTGGTTCGCCCGCTGGGCTTCGAGAGTAGCATCGACTTGCTCGGCCAGTATCTCGCCGGACCGCGCGCACTTGCCTCCTTCGGCGGTGACGGGCCGCAAAGCAGCGACGACTATCCCTTCGTCACGTTCGATGCCGAACGCAATATCCGGGCACTGATGGCGCCACCCTGGTCGCTGTTGTTGGCTACCACCCGGGCAATCCGTTCCAATGCCGCCGAACTCGTCAGGGGCCCCCGGGCAGATGATCTGGCGGCGCGTCTTCCGTCCTACTGGGCGGCTCGTAACCGGTTCCTGGAAGCGGGCGCAGCGCTGCCGGGCGAACCGCGCGGCCGAGCGTTGATTGACGCTGCTGCCCCGGGCCTCATCGAGACATTAAGGCTGAGTCCGGAGTTCGATCCGGCCTATCGGCCGCTGCTCAGCATGGCCCGCGCGCTCCTCGCCAGCGACCGGCCGGCGGCTCGCCGCCTGCTCGAAGCGATCACTGCGGCGGCGCCGGGCCGCAACGAGGCGCGACTGATGCTCGGTGAGATCGGCGCGCCCTGAGCACAAGAGAAGACAACGTCACGCCGAGAACTTGATCTCGTAACCCCAGCAATTGAGCCGATCGGGAATCGCGTTGAAGGCGATCGTGATGCGCTGATCGCCCTGGTTCTTCGGCACCTCGTGGTAGAGGTAGCTCGGGAACAGGACGAGATCCCCCGGCTCCGTGACCGGTACCATGTATTTGCCGGCATTGAACGGCCCCAGGGCGGCTTCGCGCGTGTGGTGGCGGAAACTGTATTCGAAGCCGCCGGGCGGGCGAATGAACATGGTGCGCGAGCCTGGGTGCGAGGGAGTGAGATAGAATACGCCGGAGATGAAGCTGTTGGCATGGGAGTGCATCGCCTGGCTGCCTCCCGGTTCGAGCATGTTGGTCCACATCTCCTTGACGGTCCAGTTGAGCCGTTCTCCGAACAGCATGAAGCCGAAATCGACCAGCTTCGGCATCGCGAGTGCAGCGATTTCCTGGAACAGATTGCTGTGGAGCGGATTGGCTATCGTCGTGTGAAAAAGCTGCTCGGAACGCAGGTTGGTCTCGACCTTATCGGCGCGGATGGCGGCGATGGCGGCTTCGCACAGCTCGGAGCTCAGCAGCTGCGGTGATCGCATCAACGGAATCGGGAATAGAAGCTCGATCTGGTCCTCGGTGGCGGGATCCTGATTCTGGTCCATGATGTTGAGTCAATCCCTGAGCCGGCGCGAGCGAATGCCGGATAGTGTTGCGATTTGGTGAAGCCGCAATGACAGAGGACCCGAGGTCAGGCAACTCACCGGTCGTCGCCACGCAATTCCATGTAGCCGGTGGGGGTCATCACCCGGAACGTCTCGCCAGGTGCCAGCCAATGCCAACGGTTATCGATTTCGTCGATGGCCTTCTCTGCATACTCCAGACATCCATCGAACTCGCCATTGCCTGCTTCCGCCTCTGCATTCTGCAGGAAACGTTCGGCAAAGTAGCGGGAGAGGCTTTTCGCGGAAATCTTGTTCGCCTTGTCCCGCCCGTCCTGGAGGGCCTTCGTGCAGTCCTCGAGCGTCGGCTCACCCGGCTCGGCCACCCCTTCGGCCATCGCCGGCGAGTTGAGAAGCAATGCTCCTGAAAACACCGCGAAAGCGAACTGCAGCATAGTCTTCCGACCGTCCATCACCATTGTCCTGCCGATCCGGTCGTCGATCTGCATTGAATTGCAGCCGATCCAAAAGAACGAGGCGGCCGGAGCCGCCTCGCCGGGTGTGCTTGGAGTCGCCTCCGGTCAGTGCCGGTCCGCGAGCCTCTCCGCCAGCTCCGCGTTCCTCTCGACAAGGAGCTTCGGCTGGTTTGCGGGGCGGACGAAGATCGGATTGGCGTAGAACCAAACGTTCGACCACGCCTGCACGTCGTTGGTGACACGGAGGGTGTTGTTGACCTTGCCCAGATGGCTCGGACAGGCCGGATCGGCGCAGACGACGTTGACGTTGTTCTTGTCGAGCAGCGGATTGCCCTCGCCATCCGTCGCGTTCGGGGTCGCCGGCGGCAGGTTCGTGCCGCGGGTGCGGATGTAGAACGGGGTCGAACCCGCTTTCATCCTGGTCGTGAAGGTGAACCGGCTCGAGCCATCCCGATTGCGGGTCTCCGTCATTGACGACGTCGCAACCTGTTTGGCGATCTTCGTCGACGGATTGTAGACGATGGCTTCACCCGCCGTACCGGCCGCGTTCGGAACGGCGTAGCCAGGGGCGCCCGGTGCGATCACGCCCGTGATGTTGCCGGTGATCAGGTCGATGTGGTCGAGATACGGCTTGTTCAGCGGCTGGCTGATCCCAAGCTGCTCCAACAGCGGATTGTTGAAGCCGTACGGGCTGTTGTTCTTCGTCGGTACGGTGACCGCCATTTCCAGGGTGATCATGTCACCCGGATCGACGACCAGCGTCTCGCCCATGGTCTTCCAATCGCCATGGGGACCGCGCGCACGGAACACCATGTCGGGCCCGATGATGTCGGCGTTGACCGAGTAGGAGTTACCCTGGCGCATGCCGTCCACCACGTCGCGCGACTCGAAGTCCGAGCCATCGTTCCCTTGGCCGTTCCCGTGGCGCTTGTCCGAACGCTTGCCGTCGCCACCATGGTCGTCGTCATGCCCGTCCTGCGAGTCATAGTTGCTGTTCGGAACATAGAGCTTGGTGTACTCGCCCGGCCAGAAATCGGCAGTCGTCGAGGTATCGCGGGCGCCGAACGAACCACGGCTGTGCCAGTCCGAGCTGACATAGATGAAGAAGTTGCGGCCTTCGCCGAGCATGCCATCCCACAGACCGCCGATCTTCGCGGTGTAGATGCCCTGCATGCCGTAGGTACCGCCGCCAACAGCGCCGCTGCCATAGGAGCCGGAGCCGCCGTTAACGCCGCCTTCGGCGAAGTGACCCGGGGACTCAATGCCGAAGGCCACGGTCGGGCCGGCATTGTTGAGATCCCGGAAATGCTCGATGTTGTAGCCGGCATTGCCGGTCGAGCTGAAGGGGCCCTGGCGCTCGCTGTGCGTCGGCACGACATACGAACTCAGCGGATAGTGCGATTGCAACCATGTGACGGCAGTAACAGCCTTCTGGTGCGCGTTATCGCCGACCAGGCCGGCATTGGAGATCTTTCCGGCCCAGACCGAGTTGCCGCTCTCATCCACCGGCCCGATCAGGTCGTTGTCGTTGCGGTCGTACAGATACTCGAATTTGGCCATGTTATCCGCCGAGCCGACATGGCGGCCGCGCGGATTTTGACCTGTGATCACCCCGACGTCGGCGTGCTCATGACCTGGAACGATCCACTCCAGGCCCTCGATGACGACCTTGTTGTACTGCTGCGAGCGGCGCACGATGTAAGGCCACTCGATTTCCTGAATGTTCTGCCAGCGCCACATGACGCGGTTGTTTCCGGAGCCGGACGGGGTACCCTTCAAGCTGCCGATCGTGATGCCGTCGATCGTCTGACCGAGGGTATTGTTCCAGTAAGTCGTGGTTTCGCCGGGCACTGCCGCGCTGGTGTCGGAGAAGCGGCAGTCCCTGTTGCCCGAACCGCCATGATTGCCGAGCGTGAACCAGTCGATATCGAAGTTCGGGCCGCCCGCTGCGGCGGTGCCGGATCCGAGGATACGGTCAAGTGCGTAGCCCACCGACACGCTGCCGTCGGTGCAGGTGTTGTGGTTGTGCATGTCGCCGGCAACATAGGGATTGGGGGCGTCGCGGTGGTGCACGACGGAATTGTTGTTGCGGTCGTTGCCGTTGTCCGCGTTAGCGGTGGTGGCGCCAACCATCGCCAACGAGGCGGAGGCCGCCGTCAGCATGATGATCTTTGATCTTGGAAGCATTTGAATATGGCTCCTAACGGAAGCTTTGAGTGATGGCGGGATGACCTGGCGTGAGCGCGAGGAACGCCAGGGCGCCGCGCATCAACATCAGGAGTCCACGACACTGACATGAAGCTTTTGTGCAAGAGAGACTCTCCGTCGAGAGACACGCGCCCTGAAGCAATCGTCGATGCGAAAAAAACGCGGTGCGCTCAATTGTCTCATGACAGATTGCGTCTCGCGTTGCATAACGCGCGCGCCCGGCGACATGTTGTCGCGGGGGGTGCATCGAAACCGAGCGAGAGGATCCATGCCTGCGTCGCAAGCTCACGATCAATCCATGTCGACCGTAGCGGCGGGCGGCACCAGCTTCCTGGCGGCGGCGTTTTCCGCCCTGCGGCGCGAACCGCTCCTCCATTTCTGCTTGCTCGGCGGATTGATCTTCGCGGCCGATCACCTGCTGCAGCCGCCTCTGCAGGACAACAAGACGATCGTCGTCAGCAAGAACATGCGGCAATCCTTCATCAACGGCTTCTCGGAGGATGGAGACCGCACGCCGACGCAGGAACAACTCAACAACATCATCGACAGTTGGGTGGCGAGCGAAATCCTCTATCGCGAAGGCAAAGCCCTCGGCGTGGACAAGGGCGACGACATGATCCGGGATCGTATCGCCTTCAAGTTGCAGGTACTTTTGTTCGACCAGGTGAAACTGGAGAAGCCGACCGAAGAGCAGTTGCGCGGCTTCTTCGAAACGGTCCGCAACCGCTTCGACGTGCCGGAGCAGGTGAGCTTCCTCCTGACACCAGCAACCGACGAGGCGTCTGCCCGCCGTCAGCTCGCCGACATCCGCGCCGAGCGCGAAACGGACGAATTTCGCGACCAGACCCGCCTGTTTCCGGGCCGTCCGGTCGGAAGCCTCGCACCGTCCTTCGGCGACAGCTTTCGCGACCAGCTCCTCGGTTCGCAAATCGGCGAATGGACAGTCCTGCAGGCCAAGGACGGCTGGCACGTTGCGCGTCTCGACGGGCGCCGGGCGGCGGTGCCTGTGAGCTACGAGTCCGTGCGTGACCAGGTGACGCGAATGTGGAGCACGGAAGAGACCAGGAAGCGCGCCTGGGCCGCGGTGCAGAAGCTGAAGGCCAACTATACCGTCAAGGTTGAGAACTAGTCATGCGTACCCTGCTATGCGTCGCGCTTCTCGTTCTGGCCGCGTTGGCGGGCGCTGACAAGCTGCACGCTCACGAGGCGACGATGGGCGTCGTCGAATTCCGCGAGGTGCGCGCCGGCACCTTCATTGGCCGGTGGGTCAGCGAGCCGGACATCGGAGGCGACAATGTGCAGTTGCGCATGCCGCCGCATTGTTTCCTGAGAATGCCCGAACTCTCCTGCGGTACCCGAGGGCTCGTCGGGCCCGTCGCCATTGCCAACATGGGCGCGGGCCTCTCCGCTGTGCTGGTCAAGTTGTTTCCGCTGGACGGCGACTATCGCAGCTACACGTTGACGAGCGCGAATGCGACAGTGAACATTCTTGGCGCCGGCGCGCCGACCGTCGATACCTGGCTCGAACTGGCCCGCACCTACGTCAACTACGGTATCGACCATATCCTTCTCGGGGTCGATCACCTGCTGTTCGTGCTCGGGCTGATCTGGATCGTCAAAGGCGGCTGGAAGCTCGTCAAGACCATCACCGCCTTTACCGTGGGCCACAGCCTGTCACTGGCCGCCGCCGCCTTCGGCCTGTTCGGCGTGCCGGAAAAGCCTCTGAACGCTGCTATCGCGCTAAGCATCGTGTTCGTCGGGGTGGAGATGATCCGTCTGCAGCGAGGCGAGACAACGCTCACCGCTCGCTATCCCTGGATCGTGGCCTTCTCGTTCGGATTGGTGCACGGCATCGGCTTTGCCGGTGCACTTGCCGGTCTCGGCATCGAATCGAGGCTGCTGCCGGCGGCGCTGTTGTTTTTCAATGCCGGTGTCGAAATCGGCCAGGTCATATTCGTGTTGCTGGTGCTTGCAATGATATGGGCACATCACCGCCTCAAGGCGGAGCTGCCGCGCTGGGGCGCGGCGCTCCCCGCCTATGCCATCGGCTCGATCGCAATGTACTGGTTCATCGGCCGCATGGTCCGCATCTTCGCCACTTCAACCATGACCTGATCCAATGCCATTGTCCCGTTTTTCCCGCACCGTCGCGTTGTCGCGCGTTGGAGCGATCTCCGCGCTGATCTTCCTGCTGGGCGAGCCGGCCTTCGCGCATGACCAGCCCGGCGTTGCCGGAGGTCTCGTCAGCGGTCTCTTGCATCCGCTGACAGGTCCAGACCACATGATCGCCATGGTGGCGGTCGGCATCTGGGGTGCCCAACTCGGCGCTCCAGCGATCTGGCTGCTGCCGATCACCTTCCCGATCGTAATGGCCTTGGGCGGCGTGCTCGGCATCCTTCAGGTGCCGCTGCCGTTCCAGGAGCCTGTGATTGCGCTTTCCGCCCTGGTGCTGGGGAGCGCGGTCGCGACGCGCCTGAAGATGCCTTTTGTCCTTGCCGCGTTGATCGTGGCGATCTTCGCGATCTTCCACGGCTACGCCCATGGCGTCGAACTGCCTCATGCGGCCAACCCGCTCGCCTATGGAGTCGGCTTTGTCGTTGCCACCGGCCTGTTGCATCTCTGCGGAATTTCCATCGGGCTCTTGCTGCGCTGGCCCATCGGAGATCGCCTGATCCGCGGCATGGGCACCGCAATCGCGTTGCTCGGCTGCTATTTTCTCGTACGTAGTCTCGGGGGAATTGCGTGACAATCGCCGCTTCTAGATGCTTGACCGCAGCGACGACGGCGCTTGCCGCGGTGCTTGCGTCGGCCACTCCCGTGCAGGCCCACCTGATCGGCACGCGTCTCGGCGATTTCTACGCCGGCGCGCTCCACCCGGCGACGGACATCAACGATGTCGTGCTATGGCTTGCGTTGGGCATGCTCGCCGGCTCGCTCGGGGCCCAGCGCGGCCGCTGGCTCGTGATCCTGTTTCCTCTTGGTCTCGGCGTCGGCTTCTTTCTTGCCGCGACAGTCGGGCTCAGCGTTGGCGGCGCCGCAACCAATGCGGCGCTGATCGGCGCGCTCGGGCTGCTGCTGGCTGCCGGACTGCGCCTGTCCGCGCCGCTGCTGGCCCTTGCCGGCTTTGCGCTCGCCATAACGCGCGGCATGGCCAATGCGTCCGGGACGGAGGCCGTGACCAACGTGCCGCTGTTCGCCGCCGGCCTGGTCTGCGCCGGCTATGCGACCATCACGCTGGTGATGGCGCTGGTTATCGCATTCCGGCAAGCTGAGGCCGGGCAAGCCACGGCTTGGCGCGGAATCGCATTGCGCGCACTCGGCGGCTGGATCGCCGCGATCGGACTGATGATGATCGGCTTCACGCTGGCAGGTCCCGGCAACGTCTGATCGCACGGGGGGCGTAGCGTTCGACTCATCTGCGGCCGGGCCAACCATTACGGGTACGGCCGTGCTTGCGGCAGAGCCAGGTGGACTGAGACTCGTTCGCTTGGGATGATTATTTTCGCAGAATGTTTTCCATGGTTTTTCCACGGGCCAACTCGTCGACTAATTTGTCTAAGTAGCGAATTTCTTGCATGATTGGCTCTTTGATATCTTCCACTCGGACACCGCAAACCACGCCCTTGATCAGGGCCCGCGAAGGATTGAGTCTTGGGGCTTCTGCGAAGAATGTTTCAAAGTCGGTTCGTCGTTCCAGTTGTGCCTCTAGTTCCTTCGGATCATAGCCGGTCAGCCAAGAGATGACTTGATCGACCTCTGCTCTTGTGCGTCCTTTCTTCTCTGCTTTCGCAACGTAGAGCGGATAAACGCTGGCGAAGCTTGTTGTATAGATTCGATGTTTTGCCATTGCTGCCACAACAGTATCTTGTTGAAGAACAGGTCGTCGCTCGACCGGCTCGGCGGTATCCAACCAGCACGTAGGATGGGTGGAGCATTTGCGAAACCCATCATGCTTTACCGTCGGACAGAATGTCGATGGGTTTCGCTTCGCTCTACCCATCCTGCGGGCTAGTATTGTGGGCCTGCGGAAAGACCTCGCCGCCGACTAGCGCGGCGAACCCATCCTTCACCTCGAACTCGAACCCTTGCCGAGGTCCGTTGGGGTGGACGGTTACGCTGTGCACAAGTGTTCGCAAGTCGTCGACCAGGGAACTGCGATCGTTCTCTGCCTCGGTGTGGCCGGTCGTTGTCTCGGCAAGAGCGTTCACCGCGTTGGAATTTCGCAACAGGGCCCCTGGGGGAGAGCGGGACAAAAACTCTCGGTCGTCGTTCGTCCGCGAAATCATCGCGTTTTGCAACACGATCCCTCCCGAAGCAGACGTTGGGTTCTCTCCCACAGGACACTTATGCCGTCATTGACGGATGGTGACTGGAATTTGCCTTGGTCCCCGCACGGTCCCCTCCGACCATTTTACAATCGCGTTTTCTCGCAGCATGAAATTGGGGAATTTGCAAAGCCACTCCTCGACAGCGACACGAATTTCCATGCGGGCCAAATTGGCGCCGATGCAACGATGGATACCCAGACCGAACGTGGCGTGCTGGTTCTCGGCCCGATCAAGCACGACCCGGTCCGGGTCCGGAAACATCGTCGGATCGCGATTGGCCGCGCCATAAGCGAGCATAACCGTCTCACCCGCCTTGACGGGACAACCGCCGATTTCGGTGTCCTTCATAATTTCGCGAGCGACCGCAACCGGGGCGTAGGCACGCAGAAATTCCTCAACAGCGCTCGGAATCAGGTTGGGCTCGGCGACCAACCGCTTGCGGTCGTCTTCATGCGTGGCAAGGTGCCACAGGCTGGCGGCGATCATGCTCCAGGTGGTGTCGATCCCGGCGAAAAACAACAGGCGCGTCGTGCCCGTGATCTGCTCCTCACTGAGGGGCTCTCCATTTAGCCTGGCCTTGAGCAGGTGGCTGACGAGATCATCGCCCGGCGAGACCTTTCGCTTGGCAATCTCCTCGCCGAAGAGCGCATCGACTTCTGCGCGGACCCGGCGCGCGACAGCAGGGTCGGCGGCCCCAAAGTCCATGAAATCGCGGACCCACTTCCGGAAGCGTGGGCCGTCGTGCTCAGGGATGCCGAGCAGAATGGCGGTAACGCGAGATGGTATTTCCTGCGCATATTCCTCGGCCGCATCGCATTCGGTTCTGTCGGAAAGCCGGTTCAGGAGTTCACGGCATATCGTCCGCGTTCTCGCCTCCAGCTTTCCGACTGCCTGCGGCGTGAACGGCGCGAGCAAGATCTGGCGCTCACCGCGATGTGCGGGCGGATCTGATGTGGCCGGGGGGCTCGGCGGCGAGATCCGCTCGCCTTCGCGAATCATGGCGCGGCGGGAGGAAAAATGGTCTGTGTCATAGGCGACTGCGCGAATGTCGCTATAACGTGTAGGGAGATAGACACCATCGAACCGGTCCGTGTGGGCGACCGGACATTTTTGCCGCAGCTCGCGCCAGATCGAATAGGGATCTTGAGCCCACTGAGGATCAAGATGATCGAAACCACTCGCCCAGTCGGTCACAGGCGCGCGCGCAGTCATTTTGATTCTCCCTCGATTTCGATCGCAGCTTCTGGGCGGTTGGCCCTTGCCAGAGCGCATTGTTGTTCAGATCCGGCGGGACGATGCCGTTGCCGATCGCACGGCCTTCACCATATTCGCCGGCCTGGAACGGCTCCGGCGCGCGTGCGATAAAACGCGCGCGACGTGACAGAGCTGTCGCTTGACGCGAATTGTCACGGCGGCAGCAAGCGTGGAATGGGGGCAACGAATAGTGTTCACGCCGGATCTCCCTCTGGCGGTCGCCATGGAGGCTGACCTCGATGTGTTACGGCGCGGTTTCGCGTGGAGAGCAAAACATTACAGGCGTAACGGGTTCCGCTCCGGCAGCAGCCACTGCTCCGGCAGTTCGGCGCGATCCGCGCGCCGTTTCCCGGACAGAGCAAGGGCACCGCGTGGGCGGGTCCCTACGCCGGCTTCGGCGTGCAAGTGCAGAAGGCCTTTGCGGCAATCGTGCCGCCGGATAGCTTGAATTGCGCTCTCTGGTGAATGGGCTTCCTTTCCGACCCGGCATTGCGTCCGTCGTTCAGCGGGCGGAGGCGGGTGGTAGCACGGACGATGTAAGGAACGGTTTGAAATGCGGGGGACCCGATTCGCCGAGCTGAGTGCTTTCGTAGCCGTTGCCGAGCTGTCCAGCTTCACGAAAGCGGCGCAGCAACTGGGGATTTCTACGGCAACATTGAGTCAGACGATCCGTGAACTGGAGGAGAGCCTTGGCGTCCGGCTGCTGAACCGCACGACGCGCAGCGTCGCGCTGAGAGGCCGGAGGGCGCCTGCTGGCGCAGTTGCGTCCCCTGCTCGACGAATTCGACGAGGCGATCGAGTCGGTGAACGCCTACCGCGACAAGCCGGCGGGGCACCTGAAGCTGACCATCCCGCCGCCGGTGGCGCGCTTTGTGCTGGGGCCATTGCTTGCCCGATTTCTGGACCGGTATCCGGAAATCACGCTCGAGATCTCGGTCCAATCGGCTTTAACCGACATTGTTGCCGGACGCTACGATGCCGGCATTCGCGTCGGCAGCCGCCTTGCCCGGGACATGATCGCGGTCCGGATCACCGACAATGTGCGTTACGTTGTCGTCGCGTCGCCGGGCTATCTGGAGCGCCGCGGCCCTCCGCAGACGCCCGC
>NZ_LUUB01000124.1:31244-58354 GCF_001641635.1 Bradyrhizobium centrolobii | reverse complement strand
CATAATTGCATTCGGCTTCGGCTGTCCGCCGGCGGGTTCATTCCATGGAAATTCATCACTCAGGGCAAGGCTGCTGAAGTCGAGGTCGAGGGATCGCTTGTCTTAGACGACCCGCAGCTGGTGGTCCGCGCCGCACTGGACGGTATAGGAATCGCCTATCTTGACGAGGACTATGTGGCTCCGATGATCGCCGATAGGCGCTTGGTCCGCCTGCTGGAGGAGGCCGTCCTGCCGACAACCGACGGGTTCTTCCTGTACTATCCGAGCCGACGGCAAAACTCGGCGGCCCTCAAGGCGTTCATTGATTTTCTTCGTGCTACCTTGCGCCCCCGAACTGCGGAGTGAATGCGATCTGCGATTTCGCCTTTTCATAGGCTGACTGCTCGGGAAGGCAGCCCACTCGTGTCGATTGACGGCATGCACCTTTGGATCGGCGCAGTTCGGCAAACGCTACTTTTAGACCACATCAAAAAGTATGTTTGGGATTCCGCCGATTTTGTTCCCACGTCCGATGCCAATCTTACGCTCAGTATTGAGGCGGCTGTCAGGCCGCGAACTGCAGCACTGGGCTGTCGGCGGGATCAATAGCCATGACTCACTTGATAAGGCAAATGGGCCACGTGACTTTCGGGACCCCGGATCCGGAGCGCTCGGCTCAGGATCTTGTCGATCTCGTCGGATTGCGGGTAAGCGGTCGGCATGACCGGACAGTATTTCTTACTTCGAACGAGCGGCTCTACGAGATCGCGTTTCGGCAAGACACGGAGCGCTACGTCGCCACTGTTGGCCTTGAAGCCATGGACGCCCACGCGGTAGACGAGGTTTACCGTCGCGCGATCTCCGATGGCCTCGAGGTGATCGACGACAGACCTCTCGGCCCGGCTATAGAGCATGCGGTACGTTTCAAGGCGCCGTTTGGCCTTATTATCGAAGTACATACACCCGTGAAGCGCAGCGAAGCGGCACGCTATATCGGACCCGGCTCGCGCCCTCCACGCATCGAGCATGTAAACTTCAAGGTACCCGACGTCCTTGCCGTGCGCGATGTCTTCACAAACGTGCTCGGGCTCAAGCTGTCGGACCGCACGACGGGTGACGAGTTCAACTGGTTTCGTGCTCACGACGGCTATCATCACACGGTGGCGGTGTTTCGCGGCGAGCCCGCCTTGCATCACTATGCGTTCGACTTCCACTCCCTCCAGGATCTGGCGCGGATAGCCGACAGTCTCGTACTCAAGGATCGGACGTTGCTGTGGGGACCCGGGCGGCATGGCGCCGGTGGCAATGTCTTCCAGTATTACGTTGATCCCAATAACTGTGTGGTCGAGATGTCGGTCGGAATGGATCGCATTTACGATGATGCGCTGTATCAGGCGCGCGACTGGGAGATGATGGCATCCCATCGCTGGATCAATCTCTGGGGTTCAGCGCCCCCCAACAATTTCAGCGAGCCGGGCGTCGCTTTCGCGAGTACGCCGATTGATCTGAAGCCGGGTGGCATCCCTCCATCGGTTTAGCCCGAAATGGGGCCGGAATATCCGCCGCGCATGGATCAGATCAAGCCTCCATTCGCACAAAACAAGCTCAGGAGAAGACGATGATGACGAAGACGCGTGTCACTAAAGACGAGGTTCTCGAAGCAAGCGGCGGGATGTTGAAAAAACAGTTCTACGTGGTGTTCACGACGCCGACGAATGGCATAGCCCCGGTGATGGAGAAACTTCCCGCCCACCTCGCGCACCAATGCGAGATCGAGCGCCAGGGCATCATGGTTGCGGCGGGACCGCATTGGACGGATGATGAGCAATTTTGGGACGGCGATGGCATGTTCGTGATCCGCGCCACCTCGCTTGCACACGCCACCGAGATCGCTGCGTCTGACCCGATGCACAAATCCGGTGCGCGCGCATTTACGGTGCGGCCATGGCTCATCAACGAGGGCGGACTTGTCGTTAAATTGAGTTTCTCGGATGGGAAGATGACGATCGATTAGCGCGCACGGTGGAGAGCTGGCCGGAAAGCAGGCCGCTGTATATCCGGATCTGCTAAGACAGAACTGGAGCCGGTGAGGTGCGCGAGCGGTCGCGCGCCAGCCATCGCGATGTTCTCAAGCCGAGTCTCTCACGACGTTTCACGACGAACATCCTGCACGATTCTCGAGTTCTACGAGCGCTTCGAAATCCATACATGGGGACGGCACAACGCGGATAGCAGTACGTAGGATGGTTGAGCACTTGCGAAACCTATCATGCGTCATTGCCGGATAAAGCCCAAGCGGGGAGCTAATCTTGCGCGCCAGTCGTGCGTCGTCTTTGCCCGACGGGCAAAACACGCACCATTCGACCTCTTCGTCAACCCTTCCCCACAAAAATATTCCACTTTACCGAAATTCGGATTTGTCGTATGTGTCGCCCATCCCGGCTCACCAAGAGGGGCGATCGTACGTCGTCACGATTCGCGGGCCGGGTTGCGGTGGACGCGGCAGCGTCGGCACGAGAGGTGCGGGCAGGGCGGGTAGTCCCTGTGAGCCCGAAACGGCGTGCGGATGAGCGGCGCTGTAAGGTTCGTCTCGTCAACATTTCTCCGGCACCGTCGACAAAGCCGGAGAACCCTGTGGCGACAGATGAACGCGCGTACGGCAAAACCGTGTGGTCCTGGCCGTCGTTGCTACGGTCAAGCTTTCTGCGGAGGTGCACGCGAGTCCAACCGGGCGGACTGCATCATCAATTCGCGGGGCGAGGGAGGCCAGAGGGAATTCGGCTCCCGGGAGAGCACGGCATAAGCCGTCAAACCACTGCGCAGGGAAGGCCGCGTGTTGGGCTTCACCTGTATGCCGCTGTGCAGTTCTTTATGCGCTACATGCGCGCAGCGGACCGTGGGTGCCAGCCGGCACCCGGCCTTCCCTGCGCCCTCTTGGAGAGAAGAGGGTGAGGAGATGGAGCAAAGCTCGGGCGAAATGTGCCGCGAGAATGCGAAGGTGTGTCTGCGGGTTGAGATGCGAGTGGAGGATGGCAACGCCACACCTTACTCCGTCATTGCGAGCGCAGCGAAGCAATCCAGGAATCTTCCCGCGGCGACAGCCTGGATTGCTTCGCTGCGCTCGCAATGACGACGTGGAAGCCCTGCGCCCCGAAGGCCGCGGCCGGTGCGACCTGCGCGATGTCGCTACCGCTTGTGCATTTCGACATGGGTCATCCATTGCTCCTCGGCAGAGCGGATCATTATACTCTCCCGATGATTGCGAGGAGAGCGCGCCGATCGCCGCTCGGGGACAAGGAACACGTGATGGACGAGACAATTGGCCACCCCGATCCCGGCCTCGACCTGTCGGACGGTTTCAAGCCGCATACCTCGCACTGGGGCGTATTCTCGGCGCGTCATAGCGAGGCTGGGCTCGAAGTCAGGCATTATGCGGCGGATCCTGATCCGAACGGCATCATCGACAATTTTCCCGGCGCGCTGCGCCACCAGGCGCGCATCGCCCAGCCGGCGATCCGCCGCGGCTGGCTCGAGCGTGGCCCCGGCCCGGATGACCGCCGCGGCCGCGACGAATTCGTCTCCGTCAGCTGGGAGAAGGCGCTCGACCTCTTGGGGGACGAGCTGTCGCGCATCCGCGACACGCGCGGCCCTGGAGCGGTGTTCGGCGGTTCCTATGGCTGGTCGAGCGCGGGCCGCTTCCATCACGCGCAGAGCCAGGTTCACCGCTTCCTCAACGTCGCGATGGGCGGCTATGTGCGTTCGGTCAACACCTATTCATCGGGCGCGTCCTCGGTGCTGCTGCCGCAGATTTTGGCCGGCTACGAAGACATCACCAAGCGCAACGTCACATGGGAGCAGATCGCAGCCGAGACCGAGATCGTGCTGGCGTTCGGCGGCATGGCGCTGAAGAACTCCATGGTCGCTGGCGGTTCGATCAGCAAGCACGTCGAGCGCGGCGCCATGGCAGCGGCGCGCCGGCGCGGCTGCGAGTTCATCCTGGTCAGCCCGCTGCGTGACGATCTGCCCGCGGAGACCGGTGCCGAATGGATGACGTGCGTGCCCGGCACAGACACGGCGCTGATGCTCGGCATCGTCCACACGCTGGTCGCGGAAAGCCTGCACGATCAGGCCTTCCTCGATCGCTACACCGAAGGCTGGCCGGTCTTCCTGCGCTATCTCACCGGGGAGAGCGATGGGCAAGCCAAGCACGCCGAGTGGGCGGCCGCGATCTGCGGTCTCGATGCCGCGACGATCCGCAAGCTCGCGCGCCGCCTTGCCGGCAAGAGGGCGCTGATCACCGTCTCCCATTCCTTGCAGCGCTCGGAGCATGGCGAGCAGCCGGTGTGGATGGGCATGGTGCTGGCGGCGGCGCTCGGCCAGATTGGCCTTCCCGGCGGCGGCTACGCCTATTCGCTCGGTGCGATCGGCTATTACGGCCGCCGCGTCAACGACGTGCCGGGGCCGACGCTGGGGCAGGGGCGCAATGGTGTCGCGGATTTCATTCCGGTGGCGCGCATCGCCGACATGCTGCTCAATCCCGGCACCACCTATCGCTACAATGGCGAGACGCGTACCTATCCGGACATCCGTCTGGTCTACTGGGCCGGCGGCAATCCCTTCCATCACCACCAGGATATCAACCGCCTGCGAAAAGCCTTCGCGCGGCTCGACACACTGGTCGTGCATGAGCTCGCCTGGACCGCCACGGCGCGCCACGCCGATATCGTCCTGCCCTCGACGATGACGCTCGAGCGCGAGGATATCGGCTATTCCACCAACGATCCCCTGATGGTTGCCATGCACCGCATCGCCGAGCCGTTCGGCCTTGCGCGCGATGACTATGAGATTTTTGCCGATCTCGCCGATCGTCTCGGCGCTCGCGAACCCTTCACCGAAGGGCGCACGTCACGGCAATGGCTGGAACATCTCTATGAGCCGACCCGCGCCTCGCTCAAGGCGCGCGGCCTCGAGGCCCCGAGCTTCGAGGAATTCTGGCAGCGCGGCAGTCTGGTCGTGCCGCAACAGCCCGACGACGGCGGCAGGCTGCGCCGCTTCCGCGAGGATCCGGTCACCCATGCCCTGCCGACGCCGAGCGGACGCATCGAGATTTTTTCGCAAAAGATCGCGGGCCATGGCGATGCCGATTGTCCGGGCCATCCGGTCTGGCTCGAGAAGACCGATGTGCCGAAGCCAGGTGCGCCGTGCTTCCTCGTCGCCAACCAGCCGGTGACGCGCCTGCACAGCCAGCTCGACTTCGGCGGACATTCGCTTCAAGCAAAACATCGCGGCCGCGAGGTCGCGCGCATGAATCCGCGCGACGCGGACGCGCGCGGCATCAAGGATGGCGACATCATCCGCCTCTTCAACGAGCGCGGCGCCTGCCTCGCCGCGGTGCATGTCACCGACGGCATCGCGCCCGGCGTCGTCCAGCTCCCGACCGGCGCCTGGTACGACCCGATGGATCCCGAGGACGAGGCACCGCTCTGCGTTCACGGCAATCCGAACGTGCTCACTCGCGACATTGGCACCTCATCCTTCGCGCAAGGCTGCACCGGCCAGCTCACGACCGTCGAGGTGGAGCGGTTCACCGGCAACCTGCCGCCAATCCGCGCGTTCGATCCGGTGTAGCGAGCGTAGGATGGGTAGTTTGCTTGAGGGAGCGTTGATGAGTTGGTTCGGCCAGCGCAAACGGTCGCAGATCACCAACCCGGTGAGCGGACAGTTGCAGGTCATGGCCTGTTCGCCATTCCCCGACGCCGCCGGCGAGATGGTCCTCCATCCCAAGTGCGACATTGACGGGGTGATCACCGCAGAGCGCCTCGCAGCAACCGCCGTGCAGTACAGCGGCTACGGCGTGCCCAAACCGAAATGGCCCCGTCCCGGCTTGGTGCTCCCCGTCACCGTGGACCTCGCCGATCCGAACCGGTTCAGGATCGAATGGGATCAGGTGCCGACGGGGTTCGAGGCCGCTGAAAGGCTCGCCGAGAATCTGCGCAGCCAACAACTCAGCGAGCAGCAGGCTGACGCGCACCGTGATCACGCATTTCCCCGCGTCTGGCGCGAGGTGGAGCATGCCGCGTCGTCGCCGACGCTGGCCAACGGCCTCACGCCGCAGCAGACGGAGATCGCGCTCGCCGGCGGCGCCGCGGCCCTCGGGCTCGTGCCGACTACGGCGAAAGTGTTGACCGCGAACGAGGCGGGACCGAGCAGCGCACCGGGCGGGACGTGGGACATCGCCGTCTTGGTGAACGATCCGAACTGCGGGCCGCCTGGGCAAGCAGTGACCCGCATGTCCTTCAGTAGCTCTGAGCGCCGCGAATTGCGCACCACGACGGGTTGCGCATTGCCCGTCCTTGTCGATCCGGACAATCACAACCGAATCATCGTTGATGTCGCGCGTCTCTCCTGATCGATTCACGAGATTGCAGCATTTCCCATCCCGCCACGGCAGCCTGTGGTGTTTGAGCTTGCAAGAGCTCAACGAGAGATGTGTGCTTTTACGCTCGCAGTCCTGACCAGCAGCGAACGGGAAAAAATAGCAGGCGTGTGAACCGTCTCATATTTCAATCGACTCCTATAGAGCGATCATTCCCGCACCTGATCGTCGTGCCCGGAGCCAGTGGTTCGCGCGCACACAATGCCGGCGACGCCTTCTGCTCGCCAAACTTGAATCGGCCCCCGTCTTGCTCTCGTGCAAGCAGGCCCCGCAGATTTTTTCGAAAGTGGAATGAAGCGCATCGCGAAAGGTGTCTACCAGCACCTCTTTCGGGGTCGGCCGGTAGGCCGCTACTTATACTTACTTAATAGGAGCGTTCCATGAAGAAAAACAATGCGGTCTTCAGCGCACTATCGGTAACAAGGCGCACCGGCAATTTTCGGATCCCCCGTTCCAGCCTGATCAAATCGGCCCATCTGCTTGAAAGGCTTGGCCTCGCAGCCGTCGGGGGCGCCTGCGGCCTCTACGTGGGTGCAATCCTGTTGCGTCACGAAAGCGGATTGTTTGAGAGCGGCTGGATCGTGCTGCTGACGATGCTCTATGGAGCCGTGAGCTACTATGTCGGGATCGATCTGGCCGGCAGCAAGGCTCGGAAATCGAATTCGAGCATCTCCGAAGAATGGGATGGCTCCGATGCGCCCGAGATCATCAGCGCAGCCGGAACGTTTGGCGCCGCGATTGCTGCAGCTCTGTCCGTCAGCATCATTGTCCTTGACCAGAATGTCCCCGGCGGAGCGATCGCCGTTGTCGCAGGCTGTTGGTTGACGGGCTCTTCGCTTCAAGTGGTCGCGGGCACCATGGCCCGCAACAATGACACCGCGGACAAGGAGTAATGAAAGCTTTGCTCACGAAAAGAATTCTGCCTGCGCATCGTAATGTGAGCGCAGCCACATCGCTGCGGGCCGACTCTCGGTCAGAAAACGAGAGATCGTGAATCATTCAACCTCGATTGCCGGACGCTGCGCCGGCGAATTTGAGCGGAGCAGTCATACGCATCGGGCGAGTTCCGCCTGCAACGGCATCGATACTGAGCAACCTATGTTGCTGTTGTCGTAAACAAGGCGTGCCACCATGTTGATGTTGGGATATCGTCCCGGCACGCCGTGATCCAGAACTCTGCTAACTGCCAACCAGACCTTCGGTGGTGCCTATGCAGCAGATCGCGGAGTGGCTTGAGAATCTGGGGCTTGGGCAATACGCACAGCGTTTTGCCCAAAATGGGATCGACATCGGCGTTCTTCCCGAGCTGATGGATGAGGATTTCGACAAGCTCGGAGTTCTGCTCGGCCATCGTCGTAAAATGCTGCGCGCCATTGCGGAGCTCGATCCGGCCGCATTGATCGCATCGCCGGCCCCTCCTCACGACGCTGAGCGGCGCCACCTCACGGTCATGTTTTGCGATCTGGTCGGCTCGACTGCGCTCTCCGCGCGCCTCGATCCAGAGGATATGTGGGAGGTGATCCGTGCGTATCGCGCCGCCTGTGCGAACGTCATCGCCTCTTATGACGGCATGATAGCCCGGTTCGTCGGCGACGGAATACTCATCTATTTTGGCTATCCCCGCGCACACGAGGATGATGCGGAGCGCGCAGTCCGGGCGGGACTCGACATCGTCATCGCAATCAGGCAGCTCAAGACACGCGAACAGGTCGAGCTGCGGATCGCAATCGCGACCGGGCTCGTGGTGGTCGGTGATCTCGTCAGCGGAGCTGCATCGGAGGAGCAGGCAACGGTCGGTGAGACATTGAACCTCGCTGCCCGGCTCCAGGGGCTGGCGGAACCCGGCGCAGTTGTCGTTGCCGCGTCGACGCGCCGGCTGCTTGGCGATCTCTTCACGTTTCGCAATCTCGGCCGCCGCGAGGTCAAGGGTATCTCCGAACCCATCGCGGTCTGGGCGGTCGAAGGTGCAGCCGCATCGGAGAGCCGCTTCGAGGCGGTCCGCGCGGCCCGCTCGATCGGCTTCGTCGGTCGCAAGGAGGAGATCGAATTCGCGCTCGCGCGCCAGCGGCTGGCATGGCAGGGGCAGGGCCAGATGATTTTAATTTCCGGCGAAGCGGGCATCGGCAAATCGCGCATGGTTGCAACGCTCTCCGAAAGCCCCGCGTTGGGCGCCCACCGCCGGGTGCGGTATCAATGCTCGCCCTACCACACCAACAGTGCGCTTCATCCCTTCGTCGCGCAGCTCGAGCGTGCCGCCGGCATCCGGTCGCACGATGCGCCTGCGCAAAAGCTCGACAAGCTCGAGGCAATGCTGGCGCTTGGAACACAGTTGGTGGCCCGGGCGACACCGCTCATCGCGGCTCTTCTTTCGATTCCTACCGGCGATCGCTATCCGCCGCTCGGCCTGAGCCCGGCGCAGCAGCGGCGACAGACGTTTGCGACCCTTCTCGATCAGCTCGAGGGGCTGGCGCGGCAGCAGCCTCTGCTGATCATCTGCGAGGACGTGCATTGGGCCGATGCCACGACACTTGAACTGCTTGATCTCGCAGTCGACCGGATCAGGGGCCTGCCGATACTCGTGCTCATGACCTCCCGGCCCGAGTTCGAGCCATCCTGGGCCGGCCTTGCAAATGTCAGCCTGTTGCAGCTCGACCGGCTTGACCGACAGGATACGCGGGCCCTGGTCGAGCAGGTGGCCGTCGGCCGCCAGCTGCCGCGCGAGATGATGAAGCAGATCATCGACAAGACCGACGGAATCCCGCTCTTCGTCGAGGAATTGACCAAGATGGTGCTGGAATCCGGGCTGCTCGTCGAGGACGCCGGGCGCTATCGCCTCGATAGTCCGCTTCCGCCGCTCGCTATTCCCGCGACGCTGCAGGATTCCCTCATGGCGCGGCTCGACAGGCTGGCTCCGGTCAAGGAGGTAGCGCAGATCGGCGCAGCGATCGGCCGCGAGTTCTCTTACGCATTGCTGAGATATGTGGCGGGGCGCGATGATCTGACGCTGAGCGCCGCGCTAGCGCAGCTCGAAGAGGCCGAACTGCTGGTGCGTCGCGGATCCCCGCCCGAAGCAAACTACAGTTTCAAGCATGCGCTCGTTCAGGAAGCGGCGTACGAGAGCCTGCTCAGGAGCAGGCGCCAGGTGCTCCACAAGCACATCGGCGATGCCCTGCGCGACAAGTTTCCACTCGTCGCCGAGACTGAGCCGGAAGTTCTGGCACACCACTTCACCGAGGCGGGGCTCAGCGAGGTCGCCCTCGAATGGTGGCGCAAGGCAGGCCAGCAGGCGTTGAAACGATCGGCCTATTCCGAGGCCATTGCACATCTTCGCAAAGCGATTGCCGTTGCTGATGAGCTGCCTGATGAGCCCGGCCGGACGATGAGCAGGCTCCACCTTCAAATTGCATATGGCCGCGCATTGCGGGGCAGCCTCGGGCACAGCGCTCCCGAAACGGTGGCCGCATGGACGCGTGCCCGGCAGCTCGCAGCCGACATCAATGATCCGGTCGAACTTGCGCCGATCCATTCGGGCCTTTTCAACGCCTGCCTGACGCATGGCGAGATCGCTCCGATGCGAGAATTGGCGAATGCCATCGCGAGTGCCGCCGAGCGACGGCCGGAATCGCCGGTGGCCGCCGTCGTCGCGCACTGGACGAGCGGTGTGACCTGCTGGTTCGGAGGCGACTACTTGAACGCGAGAATGCATCTCGAGCGGGCACTTGCGATCTATGATGCCGCGCCGGATCCCGCGACATTCAGGGCGTCGGCGCTGGATCTTCCGTTCGTCATCATGAGATTTCTTGCGCTCGTGCTGTGGCCGCTTGGAAGGATCGATCGCGCGCGCCGCCTCGCCGCAGAAGCGGTGCGTGCTCCAGGAGAAAAGCGGGCGCTTTCCCAAGCCAATGCGCTCGTCCACAGGGCTGTTTTCGACGGACTATGCGGCGGTAGGTTGCAGCAGACAGAGACCATCCTGGCGCTGGGGCTGGCTCGCGACCACACGATGCCCTTGTATGTGGCCGCCGGCACCTACCTGAATGGCCTCGCGAAGTGGCGCGCAGGCGACCGAGTGGCGGGGCTCGCGGACATGCGCCTTGGCTTGACCTCGCTGCACGAGAATGACTGCTACCTCTGTGAACCGTTTTGGGGCATGCATGTTGCCATGGCAGAAGCAGAGGCGGGTCAACTCGAAACCGGCTTGGAAATGCTGAGGGAATTGATCGCATGGACCGAGCATTCCGGTCAGCGTTGGCTTGATGCCGAATTGCATCGCGCGCGGGGTGAGCTTCTATTGCGTCACGAGCCTCCGAGCCTTTCCAGTGCCGAAGATGCCTTCGGCAGAGCCCTGGAGATCGCGCGGGGCCAGCAGACGAAGACTTTCGAGCTACGCAGCGAACTTGGACTTGCACGCATGCGCAATACGAAAGGCCGATCGGCATTCGAGGCGCTCGCTGCCGTTGTCGCAGAATTTGATGCAGAGCAAGTACTTCCCGAAATCGAAGAAGCAGAAAGGCTGCTCGGGAGCAAACGCTAGCCAGTTCGCGCTTGTCAGCGCACAGCCCGGAACGCCAGCTCGCGCAGCCGGGGCAGGGCGGTGTTGCGGTTGTCGCTGCGCCAGATCGCGTGCAACTCGGCGAAGACCGATGGTCCGAGCCTGATCGGGCGAAATACGACGTTGTCGAAGCAGGCGTTGCGGGTCTCGTCCGGGACGATCGCGAGGCCGAGTCCCGCGCTGACCAGGGACAGGATGGCCTGTGCCTGGCTCATCGCTTGCACGACCTGCGGCCGAACGCCGTTGGTGTCGAACGCGGCTGTCAAAAGCGCGCGCATATATGGTCCGCCCGGCGAATACATGATGAAGGGCTGACCTTCGAGATGCGACAGCTCGGGGCGGCGGCGAACTGCGAGCGGATGGTCGAGCGGCAGCGCAAGGGCAAGTCCCTCGCGGAATACGCTCGCGCTTCTGATCGGCGCTTCCGTCTCGATCGGGCGAACGAGGCCGAGATCGATCCGCCCCGACCTCAGCGCATCGAGTTGCTGACGCGACGTCAGCTCTTCGAAGGTGATCTCGATATCCGGCAGCTCGTCGCGGACGCGCGTCGCGAGCCAGGGCAGATAGCCGTAGGTGGTGGCGCCGACGAAGCCGATCGACAGCGCACCGCCGGCGAGCGAAGCAGCTTGCCGGGCGGCCTTGACGGCGTGCTCTCGCTGCTGAAGCAACGTGCGTGCCTCGCTGAGGAATGCACGTCCGGCTGCCGTCAGCCTGACCGATCGGCTGGTGCGCTCGAGGAGTTTGACACCGAGCGTTCCCTCCAGGAGCTGGATTTGCCGGCTGAGCGGGGGCTGCGTCATGTTCAGCCGCTTGGCCGCGCGACCGAAATTCAGCTCGTCGGCGACTGCCACGAATGCCCGCACCTGCCCGAATTCGACCATTGATACCTTTTCTGGATCAATTAAATCCAAAAATGAGTTTAGACCTGAATTGATCGCTGATCTAGCTTTCTCGTGTCGGGGCGCAGTTGGCGTTCCGGACATCCACGGTCGCGGAAGGTCGACCGGGCAAAACAAAACCGAGAAAGAAGGGCGGAGCAGCGTGACCACGGAGCAGAAGCCGTCCGCACGGACGCACCAACGTCTTGTCATCCTGGCGTTGATCACCATGCTGCTGGCGCTGAGCAGCGGCGACCGCGCGACGCTGTCGATTGCCGGTCCCAACATGTCGAAGGCGCTGGGCATCACGCCGGTCGAGCTCGGCTGGATGTTTTCGGCATTCGCGTGGGCGTACGTGCTGGCGCATCTCCCCGCCGGCTGGATCACGGACCGGCTCGGCGCGAAGCAGACCATTTTGGGTGGATTGATCCTGTGGTCGCTCGTCACCTTCCTGATGAGCTGCGTCGGCTGGGCCAGCCATCCGTTCCTGACCATGCTGATCCTGCGCTTCATGCTCGGCGTGTTCGAATCGCCCGTAGGCCCCGCGGCCGGCCGCATCATCGCGGCATGGTTTCCGTCTGCGGAGCGCGGCATCGCGGGCGCCATCTTCAACAGCGCTCAATATGTCTCGCTCGTCGTCTTCACGCCGCTGATGGGCTTCCTCGATCACCGCTTCGGCTGGGAGCACATTTTCGTCGTGATGGGCGTGTTGGGCTTCCTGCTCGCGGCGGTCTGGGCCGTCACCTACTATCCGCCGACCCGTCACCCCAGAATAAGTGCCGCAGAGCTCGACCATCTGCGTGCCGGAGGCGCGTTGGTGGATCTCGGTGGCGCTTCGCCGGCCGCGGTTGCGGCGCAGGGGCCGCGATGGTCCGACCTCGCCGAACTGTTCAGGAGCCGCATGCTCGTCGGCATCTTTCTGGCGCAATACGGCATCTCGTCCATCACCTGGTTCTTCGTCTCCTGGTTCCCGACCTATCTCGTCAGGGAGCGCGGCCTGTCGGTGCTCGATGCGAGCCTGATCGCGACGGTCCCCGCCATTTGCGGCTTCGTCGGCGGGGTCGTGACCGGCTTCTTCTCGGACTGGCTGTTCAAGCGAACCGGTTCGCTCAGCATCGCGCGCAAGACTCCGATCACGATCGGCCTGGTCATGACGGTGCTCATCATCGGCTGCAACTATACGGACTCCACCGTGCTGATCACGGTGCTGATGAGTGCGGCCTTCTTCGGCAGGGGTTTTGGCTCACTCGGCTGGACGGTCGTCGCCGACACGGCGCCCAAGGAGGTGATCGGGCTCACCGGCGGCGTGTTCAACGCCATCGGCAACACCGCCGGAATCGTGACGCCGGTTGCGATCGGCTACATCCTCTCCGCCACCGGCTCGTTCAACGGGGCGCTGCTCTATGTCGGCCTGCACGGGCTGCTGGCCGTGCTCTGCTACTGGGTCATCGTCGGGCCGATCGAGCGCCTCGTCATTCGCGAAGGCGTTGGCCTGATCCGCTCCGCGCCGCAGGCGGCCGAATGACATCATTCCCGGAAAATTCACCTCACAGGAGAAAGCCATGAACTACCACACGCAGGTCAATACACGCATTCTCGCAAACCCGCTTGCGGCCGGTCTCGCAGTCGGCGAAGCGACGACGGACCGGATCGCCTGGGTGAGGACGTCGCTCGTCTTCCTGCCGCTTGCGCAGGCGATCAGCGACGCCAAGGTTCTCACCGGCCGGCAAAAGCCGCTCACGGAAATCGCCTTCCTGTTTGCGGAGATCGAGACCGAGAACGGCCACAGCGGCATCGGCTACAGCTATTCGAAGCGCGCGGGCGGTCCCGGCCAGTTCGCGCACGCCAGGGAGATCGCCGGAGAGTTGATCGGCGAGGACCCGAGCGATATCGCGCGTCTGTGGGACAAGCTCGTCTGGGCCGGCGCTTCGGTCGGCCGCAGCGGCATGTCCACGCAGGCGATCGCCGCCTTCGACATCGCGCTGTGGGACCTGAAGGCAAAGCGCGCCAAGCTGCCGCTTGCCAAGCTCCTCGGCGCCCATCGCGACTCCGTGCGCTGCTACAACACCTCGGGCGGATATCTCTCGATGCCGATCGAGGAGGTGAAGGAGCGCATCACCATGGCGCTCGAAAAGGGCATCGGTGCGATCAAGCTGAAGGTCGGCCAGCCTGATCCGATGGTGGATCTCAAGCGCATCGAGGCGGTCCGCAACCATATCGGCGACGTCCCCTTGGCGATCGACGCCAACCAGCAATGGGACCGCACCACAGCCTTGCGCTTCGGCCGCATCGCGGAGCAATTCAACCTGACCTGGATCGAGGAGCCGCTCGACGCCTACGACTACGAAGGTCATGCCGCGCTTGCGGCTGAGCTTGCGGCTCCCGTTGCGACCGGCGAGATGCTGACCAGCGTCGACGAGCACTACGAGCTGATCCGCAACAATTCGGTCGACTTCATCCAGCCGGACGCGCCACGCGTCGGAGGGATCACGCCGTTCCTCAAGATCATGGCGCTCGCCGATCACAAGAAGCTTCAGCTCGCGCCGCACTATTGCATGGAGATCCATCTGCACCTGACTGCCGCCTACGCGCGCGAGCCGTGGGTCGAGCATTTCGAGTGGTCGGAGGCGATGTTCAACGAGAAGCTCGAGGTCATGAACGGCCGCATGATCGTGCCGAATCGGCCAGGCCTCGGCTTCAGCCTGTCGGAGCAGGCGCGGGCTTGGGCGCGCGACGTCCACGAGGTCGGCAAGCGCCCCTGACAGCATCCTTGACGATCGGCCCTCGCGATCGGAGCGTGTCCACGCGTCCGTTCGCGAGCGTCCTCACAAAACCAGCGAGATTGCCATGTACGAGCCAAAGACGAAGCTTTGCCCCCTCGATCCTTCCGTCGTCCGCCGTTTGAAGGAAGTCTCCAGCGGTTCGCTGACCACCGAGCTGTTCAAGAAAGGCCTGCGCCAGTGCTTCCTGGTCGGGCTCGTGCCGATGAACAGGAACGCGGTTCGCTTCGCCGGCGAGGCCTTCACCATGCGCATGATCCCGGCGCGGGAGGATCTCGACACGATCGAAACGCTCACGCCCCATCCGAACCCCGACAATCTGCAATGGGAGGCCGTCGAGAACATTCCGCCCGGCCATGTGCTGGTGATCGACAGCCGCAACGATCCGCGCGCCGCGTCGGCGGGAGCCATGCTGCCGACGCGGATGAAGGTGCGCGGCGCCGCGGCGATCGTGACCGATGGGGCGTTTCGTGACGGCCAGGAGCTGGCGCGGCTCGATTTCCCGGCCTATGCCCGGCAGGTCACGGCATCGACACGATTGTCCTATCATCGGGTTGCCGATCTGAACATCCCGATCGCCTGTGCCGACGTTGCGGTCTATCCGGGTGATGTCATCGTTGGCGATGGCGATGGCATCACAGTCGTGCCGCGGCATCTGGCCGCCGAAATAGCCGATCTCGGCGAGAAACGAGACGAGCTGGAGAAGTACCTGTCGTATCGCATCGGAGCCGGCGAACCGCTCTACGGCGTCTATCCGCCGACGCCTGCCGTGCGCGCCGATTTCGAGGCGTGGAAGCGGGCCGGCGCGGATCCGGCCCGGGCAACGACGATCCGGGCAGGAGCATGAGATGAGCAAGACATCGCCTGCCGCCATAGAGGCGACGATCCGTCGCTATTTCGACGCGTGCAACGCGGCCGACTACGATGCCCTGATGGCGTGCTTTACCGCGGACGCGGTCCACTACTTCCCGCCCGGCTTGCCGGACATTCCCTGGCGTGGCGCCGATACCATCGCGCACAAATGGATCTGGTGTGTCGAGAATCTCGGCTCGCAATGGACGATAGAAAAGATTCTGTGCTCTTCGACGACGCCGGAAGCCGTGATCGAATGGACGCATTGGAAGCGCGCGCAGAACACCGCGCTTCGCGGCGACGAATGGTATGTGTTCGACGAAGCGACCGGACGCATCGAGGAGATCAGGGCCTATTATGCCGCGCCCGCCGATCCCACGGCGCGGATCTGCGAGCTCGTGGACTTCGACTACCGTGGTCGCGGGTATCACCTCTCTCACGAATAGCGCCGAACAGGTGGATCTGAAAACGTCGGGCGCCTGCTAGCGGCGCCCGGTGCGTGGCTTCAGCCATCCCATGACCACGGCGCACGGCGTGCGCCGGCTGGGCGGCAGCCTGTGCCGCTCGATGGCGCTTCTCGCGAAAACGAGGGCCTGCTGGCCGGAGCGCCGTTGCTCGGGCGCAAGCGCCATCCATTCGCGAATGATCGCGCGTCGTACGTTCGACTTCGACATCTGGTGGTCTCCGACCTACGCGGCCTTTTGCAGTGGATAGGCCTGCGAACGTCGCGCCAGCAGCGCGCTGCCGCATGGGTGCTCGGCACCTTGCAGGACGATGAATCCGCGCTTCATCACCGCGGCGCGAAGACTGTCCTTCGCCGCCGATTTCTGCGCGTCGAGCCAGATCACCAGCACGGCACGGGGGCTGAGGAAATCATCGAGCCAATCCATCGTCGCATCGAGCGCGCCCAGCGTGCGTCGCCGCCAATCGACGAGCGCGACGTCATACTGGCCGGTCGGGAGACCGCAATTGCCGGCGGCCGCCGCCAGCAAATATCCGCGCCGTTGCAACTCCATCATCAATTCCATGCTCTTTGCGCCGACCACGAGGATGCGTTGCCGGGTCGAGCAGCCTGCGAGCGCCATCATCGGATCGATGACCCTGTCGCTGACCCCTGGGGTAGACATAATTTCACCGGTTCGTTCGTGGTTGCCTGGCAGGACAGGCTGAGCCTGGAGGAGAAGAGCCGCGGCAACATTTCCGCGTCGTCGCTCGGTTCGCGTGTCCTGCGATGTGTCACGCGGGATTGCGTGACCGGGCCGATATGGTGCCGGTCGCGGTATAGTTTCGAGATGGACGCAGCCTCTATTGCATAAGATCGGCATAGGACCCGCGCAGAGCCTTATGCCGCGCCTACAAACAGGCGACGCAATACCCATCGCATTCAAATGCCGTCGGCGTCATTTTCCGGACGAGTCACTACGCTTTGGAGGCCAGAATGACGGCTTATCGTGCATTTGTCATGGGACGACATGACCAACCGATCGGAGTCATCCAGATGGATTGCATCGATGATGAGTCCGCGATCTCGTGCGCCGAGCGGCTCGTCGATCGCCATGATGTGGAGCTTTGGCAGCTTGATCGGCCCGTCGCCAGGTTCGATGCGCGGTCAGGGCTTGTGCGCAGAAAATGAGCTGTCGACGCGCGCATCAGGGGGGGAGCGTCACGTTGACAGGCCGGATGCGCCCTGGCCTGAAGCACTGTCTAGGCCGTGTCGTGGCCGGAAGGCGCCCGCTGCGGGCTTCGCTTGAATGCCGCCTTCGTGCGCTCGCGCAGACGCTGGAAGATCACATACAGCATTGGCACCAGGAAGATTCCGATCGAGCTTGCGGCGAGCATGCCGGCGAACACCGCCGTGCCCACCGCTCTGCGGCTGAGCGCAGCGGCTCCGGTTGCGATCACGAGCGGCAACAGGCCGAGGATGAAGGCGACCGATGTCATCATCACCGCACGAAAGCGCATATGGGCTCCCTGGACCGCAGCCTCATTGAGCGCCACGCCCGCCTCACGCTGCTCCTTCGCGAATTCGATGATCAGGATGCCGTTCTTGGCGGCGAGAGCGATCAGCACCACCAGTCCGATCTGGCCGTAGAGATCGAGGTTGAGGCCCGAGATCTTGATGCCGAGATAGGATCCGAGCACGCCGACCACGACCGACAGCAGCACCGGGATCGGAATCACCGTGCTTTCATAAAGTGCGACAAGGAACAGATAGGCGAACAGTACCGCCAGCATGAGCACGATACCGGTCTGGCCTGCGGCGCTCTGTTCCTGATAGGCGGTGCCGGTCCACGCGAAACTGTAGCCCGTAGGCAGCACGGAATCGGAGATCTGCGCCATCGCGGCCAGCGCTGTGCCCGAGGAGATGCCGGGCGCCGGGCTGCCGTTCACCGTCACGGAACGGTAGTTGTTGTAGCGGGTGATCACCTGCGGCCCGGTCACGATCTTGATGCCGGCCAGCGACCTCATCGGTACCATCTCGCCGGTGCTGTTGCGCACGTAGATCCGCCAGATATCCGACATATCGGCGCGATCGAACGCCTCACCCTGGACGTTGACCTGCCAGGTGCGTCCGAACAGGTTGAAGTTGTTGACGTAGATGCCGCCGAGCGTCGCCTGCAAAGCGGTGAAGATGTCGCTGATCCCGACGCCAAGCGCCTGGGCCTTGCGGCGGTCGATATCGAGATAGAGCGACGGATTGGTCGCGGTGAACGTCGAGAAGACGCGCGTAAGCCGCGGGTCGGCATTGGCGGCGCCGATCAGCGCGTTCGTGACGCTGGAGATTGCGGCCGGGCTCTGACCTTCCAGCGCCTGAAGCTGGTATTCGAATCCGCCCCCGGTGGAGAGCCCGATGATCGGCGGCAGGTTGAACGGCAGCACGTTGGCCTGCCGGACCTGCGCCCCGGCCGCGAAAGTCTTGGCGATCAACGCTTGCGCCGAATCCGCGGACGCCTTCCGGTCGGCAAACGGCTTCAGCCGCGTCACCACCAGCGCGCTGTTCGGCTCTGAGGCGCCGTCGAGCAGGGAAAAGCCGATCACCGCAAGGACGTGATCGACGGCCGGCATCTGTTTCAGCATGTCCTCGATCTGCCGGGCGACCTCGCTGGTTCGCGCCACCGACGCGCCGTCGGGCAGCTGTACCGAGGTGAAGAAGGCGCCCTGGTCCTCCTCCGGCAAGAACCCTGTCGGGGTTATCAGCGACATGCCGAAGATGCCGCCGGCAAAGGCAGCCACCAGCAGGAGCGAGAGGGCGGCCCTCCGCACGAGGTGGTAGACGCCGCCGCTGTAGCGATCGCGCAGCCAGTCGATGCCGCGGAGCACGCGGCCCATGATGCCGCGCCGGGGGCCGCCGTGGCGCAGCAACAGCGCGCACAGTGCCGGCGACAGCGTCAGGGCGTTCAACGCGGAGATCATCATGGCCGCGCTGATCGTCACGGCGAACTGACGAAACAGCGTGCCCGAGATGCCGGGAATGAACGCGATCGGTACGAACACCGAGAGCAGCACCAGCGTGATCGCGATGATCGGCGCGGTGATCTGGGTCATGGCCTTCTTGCTCGCCTCGACCGGCGACAGGTCGGGCTCCTCCTCCATGACGCGCTCGACATTCTCAACCACGACGATGGCGTCGTCCACGACGATGCCGATGGCGAGCACCATCGCGAGCAGCGACACTGTGTTGGCCGAATAGCCGAACACGAACAGGACGGCGAAGGTGCCCACCAGGCTCACCGGCACGGCGACGGCCGGAATCACCGTGGCGCGGAGATTGCCGAGGAACAGATAGACCACGAGCACCACCAGGACGAAAGCCTCGCCCAGCGTCCGCAGGACCTCGGCGATCGTATCCCGCACGAAGCTCGTGGAGTCGTATTGCACGAGATAGCTGAGCCCTGCGGGAAACCGCTTGGACAGCCGCTGCATCGTGTCCGCCACAGCATGTGCGGTGGTCACCGCATTGGCGCCCGGCGCGAGATAGATTGCGATCGGAACGGCGGCGCGCCCGTCGATCCGCGCTTCGCTGTCGAGATTTTGCGCACCCATCTCGACGCGGGCGACGTCCTTCACCAGCAGCGAGGATCCGTCCGGATTGGCGCGCAGCACGATGTTGGCGAATTGATCGACGGTGGCGAGCCGGCCCAGGGTCTGCACGTTGAACTGGAACTGCTGATCGTCGCTGATCGGACGTGCGCCGATGCGGCCGACGGCAGCCTGGACGCTTTGCGTGCGGATCGCGGCGATCACATCCGAGGGAGTCAGGTTGAGGCTGGTGAGCCGCTGCGTATCGAACCAGATCCGCATGGAATAGTTCATCTTGGCGAACAGATTCGCCTGGCCGACGCCCGGCGTGCTCGCAATCGCGTCGAGCACGTTGATGATGGCGTAGTTGGTGATGAAGAGCGGGTCCTGCTGGCCGTCGGCGCTGTAGAGCACCAGGAATTGCAGGATCGACGAGGACCGCTTCTGCACCGTCACGCCCTGCTGTTGCACCTCCGTGGGCAACTGCGACAAGGCGCTCTGCACGCGGTTGTTGACGTTGACGGTGTTGATGTCGGCGTTGGTGCCGAGCGCGAACGAAACCGTCAGCGTGTAGCTGCCGTCGTTGCCGCTGGTCGATTTCATGTAGAGCGCGCGGTCGACACCGATGACCTGCGCTTCCAGCGGCTGGGCGACGCTGCTCTCCACGACCTCGGCGGAGGCGCCGGGAAAGTTCGCGGCCACGGTGACCTGCGGCGGCACGATGTCCGGAAATTGCGCCACCGGAATCTGCGTGAGCGCCAAGGCGCCGGCGATGGTGATGATGAAAGCGATCACCATCGAAAGCCGCGGACGATCGATGAAAACACCTGATATCATGGGCTGCCGCCCGCCGGGCTCGTCCGGGCTGGGGCGCCGGCCGGCGGAGCCGCTTCGCCCGCCGCGCCCTTCATGCTTGACATAATGAGGGCGCTGGCCGGATCCGGAGAGACGGTCTGGCCGGCACGAACCCGCTGCAATCCCTCGGCGATCACCTTGTCGCCGGCCGCAAGCCCGTTGATGACGGCAGCGATCGTGGGGGTCGATTGTCCGAGCTGGATGCGGCGCTGCTCGGCCTTGTTGTCCGCGCCGACCACAAGAACGTAATCGCCCCGCTGGTCGGACAGCACCGCCGAGCGCGGGATCGCCAGTACCTCGATCGGCTGGACGCCTTCGAGCAGGACGGTGACAAACTCGCCGTCGGTCAATTCGTGAACGGTGACGCCCGCTGCAGACGGCGCGCGCAGGATCGGGTTACTGATCTCGCCCCGCACCGTGATCGTGTCGGTGTTTTGCGCGATGGTATTGTCGACAAAATTCAGCTTGCCGGTCTGGCCGTACATGCGCCCGTCGGGCAGCCGCAATCTGATGACCACCGCTTCGAGGCCACCTTGCGGACCGTATCGCTCGCGCAGCTCGAGCCCCTGCCGCACCGGTACCGGAAAAGTGACGTACATCGGATCCTGGCTGACGATCGTGGTCAGCACGCCGGAGCTGGGGCTGACGATGTTGCCCTCCGTCACCGCCGTGCGTCCGATCTTGCCGTCGATCGGTGCGCTGATCACGGTGTAGTCGAGGTTGATTTGCGAGGCCTGGACCTGGGCCTTCGCGGCCTGCACCTGGGCTTCCAGGCTGCGCTGATTGGCGATCGCGGCGTCATAGGTCGATTGCTGCCCTGCTGGTCCTCCGAGCAGGGCGCGTGCGCGCTCGGTCGTCAGTTTGGCGTTCTCCAGCGTTGCCTCGAGTTGCGCCACCTGCGCCTGCTTGGCCGCGAGATCGGCTTCGAATGGACCGCGCTCAAGGCGATAGAGCTGGTCGCCTTTCTTGATCTCGGCGCCCTCGGTGAACAGCCGCTGTTCCAGAAAAGCGGTGACGCGGGCGGCAACGTTGACCCGATTGATCGCCTCGATCCGGCCGATAAACTCGCTGGTTTCGGTGATCGGCCGCTGCATGGCCTCGACGACGCCGACCGAAGGCGCGGATGGGGCAGGCTGCGTCCGCGCGGTCTCGCCGGCCAGCACGGTCACGAGGCTTGCCGCCAGCAATCTGATCGGGACGTCAGCAAGGTTCACTGTCCGCTCCTTGCTCCAGGCTCAGAACTGCCGGCGTCAGTGCATCCGACATCACCGGGGCTGCGCTACTCCCGCGCCGTCGTCCTGTTGCTGCGCGCGGGCTCGTCGTAGCCCTTGCGATGGCTATAGAACATCAGCGCGATCAGGCCGCAGCCCGACATCAGCACAAGAAAGGCCGCCACGGCCAGGATGACATTGCCGTAGACCGGCATCGCTGGCGTCGCTCGCCAGACCGACACGCAAAACCAGCTCGCCGCGATGAGAAGCGCTGCCATCGCGGCGGCGAGGACCCATTGCTTCTTGTTGTGCACCGTTTCCTCCATCACCTTGGTGAGGTTTCCGGAGGCGCACTAGCGCCAACGCCACCCGCACTGCCGGCGGCCGCGATGCCACCAGCAAACCCAGCGGCGGCGGCGCCGGCGCGGCGGCGGCGGTGGGCCCCAACCCGGACGCGGCGGTGGGGCTCCCCAGCCGGGACCGGGCGGCGGTCCCCACTGCGCCGGCATCACAGCGGCCGATGACTCGCCGGCCTGTCCGAGACCGGGATCGACCGGCATCGCCTCGGCGACGCCAATGAGGCGAGTCCCGGCGGCGCCGATCGCGGCGACGGCGATGGCATTTGTTGCAAGGCCGAGGAAGGCGCGGCGGCTGGGAGCATGCACTGTGTTCTTCTCCTTATGTCATGCGGTCGTCCGCAGCGATTGCAGCGCATAAAGCAACCATGCGAGGCCATGCGAGATCAGGTCGACGCCGAGCAGAAAGCCAAGGGCCCAGACGCTGATGTCGGGGAAGCCGAACAGGATCAGCACGCCGGCGAGAACCGCGAAGGCACCGGAGATCAGCATCATCGAGCCGTTCTGTCCCCAGTAGGCGAAACTCAGCACGCATCGAATGACGCCCGATGCGAACAGCACCGCGCCGAGGAAATAGGTCAGGATCAGCGCGCCCGACTCCGGCTGGCTAAGCAGTATCAGACCGAAGGCGAGATAGAGCGCGCCGAGGACGATCCGCCACAGGAAGCCACCCCACGCCTTGGTCCAGAACGCGTGCGCGATCTCGAATCCGCCGGCAGCGATGGCCGTCAGCCCGATCAGCTTGACGCTGATGATGGTCGCGAAGGCGAGGTCGCCGAGCGCGAAGATGCCGGCGGCGATCAGGACGACACCGAGGAGCGCGCAGGCCCAAAATGGTGGAGCAACCACGGCCTCGACGCTGCCGCGACTGTCATAGACGGCCATGCGTTCCTCCTGGGCGACCACGATGCGATCGGCACGCACCGGACCGTAGCGTCGAACACCCGGCGCTGACATCGGACGAAACCCTGAGCAGCGGGGCGGGAATGTTCTCATCCCCCTGCGCGGGGCTGCGGACGCGGGTTGTCGGATCCCGCGGAACCTTATTGCAGGAACTGCCGGAAGCGACGGAGCGACAGGAAGAACAATATGCCGCCGATCACCAGCAAGGCGGCGAGCTGCGGCCACACGACAGCTAGCCCGGCACCGCGAAACAGGATGGCCTGGGCCAGGATCACGAAGTGGGTGTTCGGCGCAGCGAGCATGATGTTCTGGATGATTTCGGGCATGCTCTCCCTCGGGGTTGTGGCGCCCGACAACATTTGAAGGGGCATCAGCACCAGCATCAGGAGCAGGCCGAACTGCGGCATCGTGCCGGCGGACGTGGCGAGAAAGATACCCATGCTGGTTGTGGCGAACAGATAGAGCGCAGTGCCGAACAGGAACAGCGGAACCGAACCGCCGATCCGGACCGCCAGCAATCCCTGCACGATGAAGATGAGCGATACGCTTGCTGCGACGAGGACGACGAGCCCCATCGACCAAATCTTGCTCGCCATCACCTCGAAGGGCGTCACCGGCATGACCAGAAGATGCTCGATCGTGCCGTGCTCGCGCTCCCGGATCAGCGCCGCGCCGGTCAGGATGATCGACAGCATCGTGACCGAGGAGATGATGTTGTTGATGGCCCCGAACCAGCTCTTGTTGAGCTCGGGATTGAAGCGGGCGCGCAGCGCCAGATCGATCGGCAGCGGCGCGGCCGAGCGATAGCGGGACAGGAACTCGCTGACCTCGTCGCCGACGATGGATTGGATATAGCCGCTTCCCGTGAATGCCTGCGACATCCGGGTCGCGTCCACATTGAGCTGGATGGCGGGCGATCGTCGCGCCAGCAGGTCGCGTTGAAAGTTGGGCGGGATGTTGAGCGCGAAGGTGTCGAGGCCCGCATCCATGCGGGTCATCATCTCCGACTGCGAGATCAGCCGCGGCACCGTGAAAAAGGGCGGACTGAACGCCGTGATGATGCGTGTTGCGGCCGGGGAGTTGTCCTCGTCGACAATGGCGAGCGCCGCTTGGTTCAGGGTCTCCGGCTGCGCCTTGGAAGCGGTATAGATCGAGACCGTGAAGGCGTAGACGATCAGCGCGAGCATCATGGGATCGCGGAACAGGCCGCGGAGCTCCTTGATGCCGAGCTGGACGATATTGCCTGTACGCATCTACTTCGCCTGCTTCTTGAGGAGCGCGACACCGAGCGCGAGCAGCACGGGGATGGTGACGATCAGGGCCAGGAACGGTCCGGACAGATCGCCGAAGTCGAGCCCCTTGGAGAAGGTGCCGCGCGTGATGGTGACGAAATGGGCCGTCGGGTAGATCCGTCCGATCACCGCGCCGGCGCCCTGGAGCGAGGAAACCGGATCGACCAGCCCCGAATATTGCGTGGCCGGGATCATGGTGAGCAGTGCGGTGGCGAAGATCGCGGCGATCTGGCTCGTCATGAATGACGAGATCACAAGGCCCATCGCGGTGGTGATGATGACATACAGCAGCGCGGCTGACGTGAACGCGACGAAGCTGCCGGTGAAGGGAACCCGGAATATGAACACGGCAAAAGCGGTCAGCAGGAAGAAGTTCAGCATGGCGAGCGCGACATAGGGCAGCTGCTTGCCGATCAGGAACTCGAGCCGCGTCACCGGCGTGACATAGAAGTTGATGATCGAGCCCAGCTCCTTCTCGCGCACGACGCTCAGCGTCGCCAGGATCGCCGGGATGATCAGGAGCAGGATCGGGATCACGGCCGGCGCCATCGCGACGATGCTTCTGATGTCGGGGTTGTAGAGGAAGCGAACCTCGAGCTGGTAGTCGCCGGTGGTGGCGGCGTTGCCATAGAGCTGCCGGGCTCGCTGCGCGAGCCAGGTCGCGTGCATCGCGTGCACGTAGCTGCGCACCGTCTCCGCACGCGACGGCATCGCGCCGTCGACCCATGCGCCGATCTGAACGTTGCTGCCGCGCGCCACGTCGCGCCCGAAGCCGGGCGGGATTTCGATGGCAAGGCTGAGCTCGCCGCTGCGCATGCGACGATCGAGATCGTCGTAGTCGGTGATCGGAGCGAGCTCGGTGAAATAGCGCGAGCCCGCGATCTGGAGGACATAGTCGCGGCTGATCGTGGTGTCGTCGCGATCCATGGCGGCGAAGGAGAGATCCTCGACGTCCATATTGATGCCGTAGCCCATCACGAACATCAGGATGAGGCTGCCGAGGATTGCGAGGGTGGCGCGGATCGGATCGCGCTTGAGCTCGAGCGCCTCCCGCTGCGTGTAGGCGAACATGCGGCGGGGATCGAAGAAACTCAGTGCGCCATGCATCGCGCCGTGCGTCTTCGCGGCGGCAGCGATGTGCGGCGTGGGGGGCGTCTTCGTCGTGTCGGTCGCGGCGATTGCGTCCTTGAGATAGGCAACGAAAGCCTCTTCGAGGCTGCCGCCGCCGCGTCGTGCCGCGATTTGTTCCGGGGTATCGCTGATCATCACCTTGCCGGCATGCATCAGCGAGATGCGGTCGCACCGCTCCGCCTCGTTCATGAAGTGGGTGGAGACGAAGATCGTGACGTTGTCCTGCCGCGACAGGTCGGACAGGATCTGCCAGAAGCCGTCGCGCGCCACCGGATCGACGCCGGACGTCGGCTCGTCCAGGATCAGGATATCGGGCGCGTGGATCATGGCGACGGCGAGCGACAAGCGCTGGCGGACGCCGAGCGGCAGCGCGTCCGGCAACGCATCGATGACATTGGCGAGGTCGAAGCGCTCAACCATGTCGCGGACCCGCTCCTCGATCGTATCGGGTGCGAGCCGGAACAGGCGTGCGTGTAGCTCCAGGTTCTGGCGGACCGTCAGCTCGGAATAGAGCGAGAACGCCTGCGACATGTAGCCGACGCGACGCCGGACATCCATGTCGTTGGGATCGACCTCGCGTCCGAACAGCCGGGCTTCGCCCTCGCTGGCTGGCAACAGCCCGGTCAGCACCTTCATGGTCGTGGTCTTGCCGCAGCCGTTGGAGCCGAGAAAGCCGAAGATCTCGCCGCGGGCGATTCGGAAGGTCAGATGATCGACAGCCGTGAAATCACCGAATCTGACGGTGAGCTCCTTGGCCTCGATCGCGACATCGCCGCCCTGGTCGCTCCGACGGGGCGGGATCACCACCTCTCTGTGCTTCCGTCGTTGCTCCTCAGGCAACAGGGCGATGAAGGCGGCATCGAGATTGTCGGTACCTGTCTGCCGCAGCAGCTCGGCCGGCGTGCCGGTGGCGAGCACCCGTCCGTCATCCATCGCAACGAGCCAGTCGAAGCGCGCGGCTTCCTCCATATAGGCGGTGGCGACGGTGACACTCATGCCGGGACGGTCTTTGCGGATCGTCTCGATCAGTTCCCAGAATTGACGGCGCGACAGCGGATCGACGCCGGTGGTCGGCTCATCGAGGATCAGCAGATCAGGATCGTGGATCAGCGCGCAGCAGAGGCCGAGCTTCTGCTTCATGCCGCCAGACAGCTTGCCCGCGGGACGGTCTGCGAACGGCGCAAGGCCGGTGTCCCTCAGGAGCTGTTGAATTCTCTCCTCGCGCTCGCGCCGGTCGTGACCGAACAGGCGGCCGAAGAAATCGACATTCTCGAACATGGAGAGCGTCGGGTAGAGATTCTTGCCCAGACCCTGCGGCATGTAGGCGATCTGCGGGCAGGTCCGCCGTCGGTGGGCGGCGTCCGTCATGTCGCCGTCAAGCACGTGAACGTGGCCGTCCTGGATCGCGCGCCCCCCGGCGACGAGCGAGAGCAGGCTGGATTTGCCGACGCCGTCGGGTCCGATCAATCCCACCATTCGGCTTGCGGGAATGTCGAGCGTGATGCCATCGAGCGCGCGCGTCGTGCCGTAGGACAGCCCGACCGCCTCGAGGCGTATCACCGGCGCAGATGCGGAGGGGTGAGAGGCGTTCGGCGCGTCGCTCATTTGACCAGGTGTTCCGTCAGCTGCGGCGGCCACTCGGCGTTGGGATCGAGGCGGACGAAGGCGCGACCGGGCAACCCGGTCTTGACCTGCTCGATGTTTCTCCGCAGCAGCTCCGGCGAAATGTGCGCCCTGACGCGGAACATCAGCTTCTGGCGCTCCTCCTCGGTCTCGACCGTCTTCGGTGTGAATTGAGCAACGCTGGCAACGAACGTCGCCCTGGCCGGGATGACCCATTGCGGCGCCGCGTCGAGCACGAGGCGGAC
>NZ_LUUB01000124.1:0-31226 GCF_001641635.1 Bradyrhizobium centrolobii | reverse complement strand
GATGGCCACGCGACCGGCCTGCGCCGTCGGCAGGAAGAAGGTCATGTAGACGTCGCCGAGGTCGACAAGGTTGAGCACGCGTCCGCCGGCGCTGAGAACCTCGCCCGGCTGGGCGACGCGGAATTGGACGCGACCATCGCGCGGTGCGCGCAGCGTCGAGTCGTTGAGATCGGCCTTGATGCTCTCGATCGCCGCCTTCGCAGCCTCGACGGCAGCTTCCGCGTCGACCACTTGCGCCTCGGCCGCGCTGATCGCCGCTTCCGAGCCGGCGAGCTGGGCCTCGGCCGCCGCCACGGCAGCGCGCGCGCCGTTGGCGGCCGCCCGGTCGTCATCGAGGACCTGCTGCGATACCGCGTTGGTTCTGATCAATTGCTCGGAACGCTGGAGCTTGCGATCGGCCGCATCGAACTCCGCGCTGCGCTGGGCGATGACGGCGGTTGCCGTCTTCTTCTCGGCCTGGCGCTGGGTCACGAGACTCTTGGCGGTCTCGATACCGATCGTGGCGCGCCGCAATTGCGCCTGGGCCTGGCGGTATTGCGCCTCGAGCTGCACGGTATCCATCTGCGCCAGCGCCTGTCCCGCGGTGACCAGATCGCCTTCTCGCATCAGGATGTCCCGGATGCGCCCCGGCGTCTTGGTGGCGATATCGATCTCGACCGCCTCGATGCGGCCGTTGCCGCTGGCGAATCCGTTCGGAAGGCTGTCGCCCCCAAGTCTCTGCCAGGCGAAGTAACCGCCTGCGCAGACAGCAGCGACAAGGGCGGCAATCAGCCAGCGCTTTCGATTGCGTGTCATGGTCGAAGCCGATTTCATTGCTGATCCTGCGCGATGTCGGACGCGGCTTATCGCCGGCCTCTCGGTCCCAGTGTCAGATTGGTCACACCGGCTGCGAGATTGAGCCCGATCGATCGCTCGATCGAGATCGGCTGCAGCATGACGCTCCTCCGCGAGCCGCCGATCAGGACGTTGGCGCCAAGGCCAGGACCGAGGGCGACATTGCCGCTCGCTCCTACATAGTTGCCGCGCAACGTACCGGGACCTATCCGCGAGTTCTTGGCGAGTACGGCCCAGGACAGCGTGCCGGCGCTGGTGACGCCGAGATCAAGGCCGACGCGCCTGATCCGTCCTTCGTAGATGTACTGTCGGGGCGGGCGTCGGGCGTAGAACACGCAGCGCAGCGACTGTGCCGATCCAAGCACCAATCCGACACGTGGCGTCGAGAAGCACACCAGCCTGCCGACCCTGAAGTTCTCGGCGCGCGCAGGCAGGACGGCGGCGCAAAGCGAGGCCAGTGCGCCGATGGCCGCAAGATATCGCAACTTTCGCATTCAACCCTCCGCTTGGTTCTTCGTGCCGGCCGTCGGCCGGCGGTCCTGGCGCAGCCAGAACGAGATGGCGAGGCCGATCAGCAACACGGCGCCGAGCAGGAAGAAGAAGATGGACTGCTTCAGCCAGGATATCGCCGGGACGGCCGCGCCCATCGCAAGCCCGAGAAAAGAAATCTGCAGCGACAGGAGGCTCACGCCCGCAAGGAAGGTGCCGAGTGCAAGTAACGTCAGCAGGACGAGGCCGGTTGCCGGTGTGGGAAGCAACTGCTGAACACCGGAGAGCAGTATGATGTTCATCGTGATCAGGACGGCGATCCAGTGCAGGGCCTGCGTCCAGATCAACCGGAGCTGGTTTTCCTTGCCTTCGATCTCCGGCCATTTGGTGACGACGCAGACCACGCCGATGGCGAGCGCCAGGAATTCCCAATAGCCGACCAGGGGCTGGTGCGAGATGTTGGTATAGGCGACGCCGCCGATGGCGAGCAGCAGCGCGACTGCATAAGGAAGCTGCTGCCACAGGAAATGAGCGGTCCGTGAAGGCGTCACGGGAGGCTCATGGGCGTCGCCTTGCCGCGCATCAATCTCACTCATGGCTGCTCACTCACGATTGTTCGCTGCTGGCTTGAGATCGTCGCCAAGATAGTCCTCGACATAGAACCTGATGATCGCGACCCGGCCGATCGCGACGAGCGGCATCGCGAGCGCAATCCCCATGACGCCAAACAAGGCGCCAAGGAGGACGATCGCAACCAATGTCCAGGCCGGCGGGGTCTCGACCGCCTGGCGCTGGATCAGCGGGCCGATCACGTAGCCCTCGATCGACTGGATGATCGTGTAGACGACGACGGCCCAGATCAGCAGGGAGGCACCGAGCGGCATCGCCACGAGCGCTATCGGGATCGCGGCAACGATCGGTCCGAGATAGGGAATGAAATTCGACAAGCCCGCCTGAATCCCAAGGACGAATGGACCCGGCAGCCCGATGAGATAGAGTGCGGGCCACACGCAGAGCGTCATCAGGATGATGCGGATCAGTTGACCGACGAACCATAGCCGCATGATGTTGCCCATCTCGTCCATCACGGCGCGCGTGCGGGCGCGGTATGATGGCTTGACCAGTACGACCAGGCTCTCGCGGTAGCTCGTTGGATCGAAGGCAAAGAGAATCCCGAGGAACACGGTCACGAGCACGCCGGTCAGAAGGCTCGACGCTCCACCCAGCAGAAAATGAGCGTGGCTGAGAAAGCGGCCCTGATCGGCGAACAGCCATTGGGCAAAATCGCGCCCCCATTCCGGACCGAGCAAATCGACGCCGTAGGACAAGAGGTGCTCCTGAAGGATATCGACCTGGGTATCCATGACATTGAGCAGCAGGCGAGTCTGCTCCGGCAGCTTGCCCGCACCCCAAACCAGGCCAAAGCCCGAGAGGGCGGAGAGCAGCAGAAGAACGAGCGTCAAACGCCACAGGCGACTGACGGGAAGGACCGGCGCGAGAGCCCGTGCCGCGGCATCCAGAAGCGCTGCGAACAGCACCCCCGCGAAGACGATGAGGAGGCTGGAAACCGTCTGCCACACCAGGAACAGGGCGACGCCCGCGACGAGCAAAGTGAGGCCGGTTGCGAGCAGGCTCCGCCGTCCGGTATCCCCCGACTCGTCGACGGGGCTCTCGTGCAAAATGACTTCGCGAACTCGCTCTGGTCCCATCCTGGAATCGCTCATCGATCGGTCCACGGCCAGGAGTGGCCATGCCTCAGGTGCGAACGCGCCGGCTGCCATAGTGCGGGTGCTTGCCGCCGCGATGACGCCAGTACCGGTGCTTGTGCGGATTAGTATTGGTGTTCACCGTTGCATTGTTTGGAGCGGCCACGCCGGTCTGGTTCGGCGTCGTCACGCCGCCGTCTTTCGGCTGGGCCAGGGACAGGGCCGATGGTGCGGTGACGGCCACCAATGCGCCCAGGACCAAGGTGCGACATACAGTCTGGATATTCATACCCGCCTCCATGCGGTCAGCGACAACCGTCAGATAGAGATGGCTCCGACAGCCAGCCCATAGATTCCGGCGCCCGCGGCGATCGCGATCGCCCCAAACAGGACGGATTCGATTGGCTTGAAAGTTCTCTCCTTGCGCTCTCGCTTGGCAATGAGGAACAGCAACGTTCCGGGTGCGTAGAGGATCGCGGACAGCAGGAGAATTTCGGTCCGCCGGCGTAGATCATGCCGGCCGCATAGAGCGTCGCGATAGCCGCGCTGATCCAGTCAGTGGTGCGGGCGGTGGCTCGTCCGAACTGGCGCGGCAATGCGAAGATGCCCGAGCCGACGATCGACCCGATCACAAGCGCGATCAGCGCGTTGCGGGAGAGCTGCTGATGAGCGTCGTTCGACGATGGAGCCATGACGGAAGATGGCCTTCCAATCCGAGATGAGGCGGCCGCACGGACGGCCGATCCCTGGCGAAGACCTTAGAGGTCCGTTTCGCCTGCGCACATCAGGGTTTCTCTGTAGGGGGCAGGGGCAGGAAATCGGCGGGCGCGGGGCCCGGGGCCTCAGGCCTTGGCGCGAGAGGCAGCCACGCCCGACTCGCTCGCGCAGGAGGAGGCCGACATCGTCGCCGGGGCGACAAGCACGACACTGCCGCGGAATAATTCGCCGGCTTTGGCAAGCTCGGCGGCAATCCGCCTGGCATGGAGGACGGCTGCGCCCTGCTCGGCGTATTCGTGCCCGATGCCGTCGGCAGAAAGACCGTATCTGTCGGCGATATGGAAGAAAAAACGCATGTTCCCGGATTAGGCCGGACCGCGGCCGTCCTCCAGTGACAAAGGTGTAAGGTGTCTCCTCCAAAGGGCTTAGGGCGCCGAAGCAGGTTCCAGGATTGCCGGTTGGCGATGAGCAGCGATGGCTGCCGGCCGCTTGCCGGCTGCCGGCAATAGCATCGCGAAGAGGGTGGTTTTCACCCACGGCATTCGGGTGATTGTCCGATGCCGCTCCGCAGGCCCCAGGGATAGCGTGGCCTCATTCGGCGAGCTCCAGAGGAGGCAAGCGATGTCAAATTACGATCAGAACCTGGCGGCCCCAGGCACAGCTGGTGGCGCGATCGCGGTGGATGCCGGATTGCGCGATTACATGCTCCGGATCTACGCCCATATGGCCGGGGGCGTCGGCTTGACCGCCGTTGTTGCCTGGCTGACTTATCAGGTTACCGGTCCAGCACTGCTACAGAGCCCGCTGATGTGGGTTTTCATCCTGGCGCCGCTCGCGCTGGTGTTCTTCATCGGCTCGCGCATCAACACGCTGGCGGCATCGACGGCGCGGCTCCTGTTCTTCGTCTATGCAGCCTTGGTCGGCATCTCGCTGTCGATTCTGCTGCACATCTATACCAACTCGTCGATCACCCGCGTCTTCTTCATTACGGCCGCAACGTTCGGGGCGCTCAGCCTTTACGGTTACACGACCCGGCGCGACCTCTCCGGGCTCGGGACCTTCCTGTTCATGGGCCTGATCGGAATCATCATCGCAAGCCTGGTCAACCTGTTCCTGTGGTCGACCGCGCTTGACTGGCTGATCTCGATTGTCGGCGTCGGCGTGTTTGCGGGGCTGACGGCCTACGACACGCAGCGGATCAAGGCGATGTACGACAGCAACGATGACTACACCGCCGCGGGCCGCAAGTCGGTCATCGCCGCGCTGTCGCTCTATCTCAACTTCATCAACCTGTTCATGATGCTGCTGCGTCTCTCGGGCGGCCGACGTTGAGACGGGAGGGACGGCGGCTCAGGCCGCCGGCCGCTCCGCCGCGCTGGCCAATGCGTCGCGCAACACTTTTTCCTTGGTCTCATCGAGCGACGTCTTGAGCACGACGCCGCCAGCATCCTTGATCTCCTTGATGACCTTGTCCGCCGTCATGTGCTTGATCAGGACGAAGAGAGCGGCGTTGCCGGTCTGGAGATTGGCGGACAGGCTCTTCATGAACGAATCGTCAATACCGAAGTCCGTAAGCGCTCCGCCGAGCGCACCCGACGCCGCACCTACGGCAACCCCGAGGATCGGATTGAGGAAGAGGACACCGATGAGAAGGCCCCAGAAGCTACCCGTCATCGCGCCCATGGCAGTCGTGTTGACGAGCTGATTGAGCTTGATGCCGCCCTGCTCCGTCTTCACGGCGATCACGGCGTCGCTGATCGTGATCAGATATTCCTTCTGCAGCTTGAGCAATCGCTGACGCACTTCTTCGGCTTTCGCCTCGGACGGATATACGATCGCGACCAGATCGGACATGGAAACCTCCAGTTGGGTCGAAATATTGTGGATTCGGAACACTCGTGCCGACCCTACCGTGCAAGCGGCACTTCCGGGATCAGAGGAAACCCTGGGCCGTTGCGGATGAATGTCCCAATGGACGCACGCGCACATGCGGCGCAAGGAGCGCGGTTCCGAGGTCGGGTGACGCGCAACGGATCGTTTCGCGCCGCCCTATCGGAGGGGGCCTGAACGATTGCGCGCTGCGTTACTACATCGAACGATGATTCTGAACGCAGGTGCCGTGTCGCCCGCTGACGGATGCGCGGCATTGTTGGCGCGTCGCGTACATGCAGTTGGTCATGCCTTTGAACTTCGAGCACCACGGCAGGTTTTGCGCGTTTCCGGGCGTGGCCGCGCCCATGGCGCTCAGCGTCATGATGATTGCGGCCGCCAGCAAAGCCAGCTTACTCATGTGCAGTCCTCCACTATCGTCGCGTGAATCGTCCGGAGCCCGAGCAAAGAGCTCCGTCGTTGCACCAGCCGATTTGGCGATTCGCATGCCGCGCCGCCACAGCAGTCGGTGCAAGCCTTTGTGCGCCTCCGACGGCATCGTCGATATCAGGTGATTGCCTGACGAGACGGAAGGAATCTTCTAAGCCATCCTCGGAGTTCTGATCCAACTGTTGGTGTGATGCTCATTGTATGGCGCGGGTGAGCGTGGCGCCGCTCGGTCTGATCGGCGTGATTGCGGCGCTGATGCTTTCCGGCAGACCATTGGGCTTCGTCGCCATTCTCGGCGTCCTCGCGCTGCTCGGCATGATCAGCAAGAACGCGGTGATCCTGATCGGTCAGATCGAAGCGGAGCGTGCGCAGGGGAAGGGGCCCTGGGAGGCCGCCGTGGACGCGAGCAGCTCTCGCTTCCGTCCGATCATGCTGACGGCCGTGTCGACCGTTCTCGGCATGATCCCCATCGCCCCGACAGTGTTCTGGGGACCGATGGCCTTTGCGATCATGGGCGGCTTATTGGTCGCGACCGTTCTGACGCTGGTCTTCCTGCCGACATTGTATGTGGCCTGGTTCGGCGGCAAGGAGCCGGTCGCAGCTCCCGACGCGTCCATCACGGCCTGAGAGTGGTGCGGCGAGGGGAATCCCGGACCTCGACTAGGTAATCACCTGATATGCCGCTCCTGATCCGCAGCGCATCGTTCGGCTCTCCGAATGAGTAGATCGGCCACGGTGCTGGTCACCGCTCGCGGTTCGAGGCCTTCACATGACTGCGACGCCATCGATCCAAAAGCTTTCGTTGTTTGCACTGACGGCAATGGTCGTCGGCTCGATGGTCGGCTCGGGCATCTTCTCGCTGCCGAGGACATTTGGCATCGCAACCGGTCCGTTCGGCGCCATCTTCGCCTGGTGCATCGCAGGCGGCGGCATGTACATGCTGGCGCGCGTGTTTCAGTCTCTGGCGCAGCGAAAGCCCGATCTCGATGCCGGTGTGTATGCCTATGCGAAGGAAGGTTTTGGCGACTATCCCGGCTTCCTGTCGGCGCTTGGCTACTGGATGGGCAGCTGCATCGGAAACGTATCCTACTGGGTCCTGATCAAATCGACCTTGGGTGCGTTCTTTCCCGTGTTTGGTGACGGCAACACGGTCATCGCGATCATCGTTGCCTCGATCGGGATCTGGCTATTTCACTTCATGATCCTGCGTGGCGTGCAACAGGCCGCCGCGATCAACACCGTCGTCACCATCGCCAAGATCGTGCCGATCCTGATCTTCATCGTCATCCTGATCTTCGCCTTCAAAGCCGACCTGTTCCGTGCCAACTTCTGGGGCGGCGAGGGCATGCCGGACAAGAGTCTGTTCGAGCAGATCCGCGCCACCATGCTGGTCACGGTGTTCGTGTTTCTTGGGATCGAGGGGGCCAGCGTCTATTCCCGCTACGCCAAAGAGCGATCCCACGTCGGCGCCGCGACGATCATGGGCTTTGTGATCGTGACGAGCCTGATGGTGCTCGTCACCATGCTGCCCTACGCCGTGCTGCCGCGCGCGGAGATCGCCGACATGCGACAGCCGTCGATGGCGACGGTGCTGGAGGCGGTGGTGGGACATTGGGGCGCTGTCTTCGTCAGCGTCGGACTTCTGGTCTCGGTGTTGGGAGCCTATCTCGCCTGGTCGCTGATCTGCGCGGAGGTGCTCTCCGCCGCCGGCCGGACCAGGGACATGCCACGCGTGTTCGGCACCGAAAACGCCAACAAGGTGCCGGCCGCCGCGCTCTGGCTGACCAATATCGTCGTGCAGCTGTTTGTCATCAGCACCTACTGGTCCCAGGATGCCTTCGCGCTGATGCTCAATCTGACGAGCGTCATGAACCTCATCCCGTTCTTTCTGGTCGCCGCCTACGGGCTCTTGCTGGTCAAGCGGGGTGAGACCTATGAAAAGCGCCCGGACGAGCGCAGGCGCGACCTGATCTTTACCGGCATCGCCGTCATCTACACGCTCTTCCTGATCTATGCGGCCGGGATGAAATACCTGCTGTTGTCCGCGATCCTCTACGCCCCCGGTACGGTGATGTATTTCTGGGCCCGCCGCGAACAGAAAGCAAAGGTCTTCACTCCCCTCGAGTGGGCCATCTTCATCGCAGCATTCATCGGCGCGGCCGTCGGGATTCATGGACTGGCCACCGGCTACATCACCATCTAGACAAGGCGACTCCCATGGCAAAGCAGGCGTCGGACTTCTCCACTCCCTTCGGAGTTCACTCGGAGGTCGGACAGTTACGCAAGGTGATGGTCTGCTCGCCGGGCCGCGCCCATCAACGCCTCACGCCCAGCAACTGCGACACCTTGCTGTTCGACGACGTGTTGTGGGTCGACAATGCCAAGCGCGATCACTTCGATTTCATGCAGAAGATGCGTGACCGCGGCATCGAAGTCGTCGAGATGCACAATCTGCTCACCGACACCGTGGCCATTCCGGAGGCGAGGAAGTGGATCCTCGACAACCAGGTCATTCCCGACCAGGTTGGGCTCGGTCTCGTCGACGAACTTCGCAGTTACCTCGAAAGCCTCAAGCCACGCGATCTCGCGGAAACCCTGATCGGTGGCGTGTCGACCCATGATTTTCCGGATGCTCATGGCGGGGAGATGCTGAAGCTGGTCCGTGAAGCCGCGGGCATGACCGAATATCTGCTGCCGCCGCTTCCCAACACGCTGTACACGCGGGATACCACTTGCTGGATCTACGGCGGCGTCACGCTCAATTCGCTCTATTGGCCCGCCCGCCACGAAGAGCCGATCCTCGCCACTGCCATCTACAAGTTCCATCCGGATTTCGCCGGCAAGGTCAACGTCTGGTGGGGCGATCCGACCAAGGACCATGGCCTTGCCACATTCGAAGGCGGCGACGTGATGCCAATCGGCAAGGGAAATGTTCTGATTGGCCTGAGCGAGCGAACCTCACGGCAGGCGATCAGCCAGGTTGCCGCGGCCCTGTTCAAGAACAAGGCGGCCGAGCGTGTGATCGTGGCCGCCATGCCCAAGCTCCGTGCGGCGATGCATCTGGATACCGTCTTCACCTTCGCCGACCGCGATTGTGTGCTGCTTTATCCTGATATCGTCAACAACATCACGGCGTTTTCCTATCGGCCGGCCGACAATTCCGCCGGAATCGAGCTGCGGAAGGACGAGAAGCCCTTCGTAGACGTCGTGGCGGAAGCGCTCGGACTGAAGCAGCTGCGCGTCGTGGAGACCGGCGGGAACGCCTATGTGCGCGAGCGAACCCAGTGGGACAGCGGTGCCAACCTTGTCTGCGCGTCTCCCGGCGTGGTGTTCGCCTATGACCGCAACACTTACACCAATACGCTGCTGCGCAAGGAGGGTATCGAGGTCATCACCATCGTCGGCGCGGAACTCGGACGGGGGCGCGGCGGAGGTCACTGCATGACCTGTCCGATCACCAGAGACGCGGTCGACTACTAGCTGCGCGTCAGATCTTGCCGCCTTTTACCAAACGCTGATTGATTGCATCAACCAGTGATTTAAGGTTGTAACATTAACACGCCACAATCGCCGCGCAGCCTCGCGCCAATCCCGGTGTCCGCACAGCATCGGAGGGGGGCGCCATGCGAAGGTCCGGATTTCTTCTGCCGATCGTCGGCCTGCTCGGCGCGAGCACAGCCAGGGCGGCTGATCTTGATCTCACCGAGTTCAAGGCAAGCCCCATCGCCCCACCATACTACTCCGTTCCGTCTTACGCCGCTCCGTCCTGGAGCATCGTCGGTTCCATCTCGCCGACCTTCACCGACAATGCCCTCTTCACCCGCGACAACCGCAAGCCGGATGTCTATTACGAGCCGGACGTGACCGTCAGGCTCGACGGGCACCTCACGAATGATCTGTCGTACCGGCTTTATGCGCGTGCCCAGTATGAAGCCTTTGCGACGGAGAAGGACAGTAACTTCGCCGTCGCGCGCATGGGTGCGCGTCTGACGGAGAATTGGGACGGCTGGCGCTTCTCCGCCATCTATGAAAACCGGTATGATTTCGACGGCGTCTACCGCGACCTCGCGTTCGCATCAAATGACGTGATGGGCTCGGTGGCGCGCGACTTCCGCGTCAACAATGCGACGTTCTCGCCGTTGCTGCTCCTGACCTATCGGTTTTCCGATCTGGCGGAAGCGCGCCGCTGGCGCTTCGATGCCTTGCTCGGTATCGAAGTCAAGCTCGATTCCAGATGGTCGATCGTGAGCACACCATTGTTCGAGGCCTACTGGTTCACCGACGGTCTCAATACCGGCCGCCAGGACCAACTCTATTCGGCGGACATCGGTCTGAAGTATAATTTCGCCAGCAACGTGTCGCTCACGACCACCGTGTTGTACGAGGCGCGGACGTCCAACGTTCCGCTACGGCGATACAGGGACGTTCGCATCGGCCCTCGCCTGGACTTCGCCTTTTGAGAGGTGCCCGAAAGATGCTCGCAAGACGCCTGTTGATGCTGATGTGCGTCGTCATCGGAACGGCGATGGCGTCCGCCGCGCTTGCCGATCCGCGCGATGCTGTCGATCGAGGCCAGCGGCTTGATACCAATGCGCTCCGGGATGATGCCGCCATAAACCGTCTGCGGCAGCCGTCGCATCCTCTCGATATTGCGCCGACGCGTCCCGCACCGAACGCGAAGGCGACGAGGAAAAAGAAATCCGGCACGAGCAGCAGCCGCTAGTTCGCTCGCGCCTGGTATCAGATGGCTGCAATGGGCCGAGAATGGTTCCGGCGATTCTCGGGAGGGTTTTGGCGTGCATTAGCGCAATCAGCGCCTCAGGCACTTTGCCGGATCGCATCCTGATTTTAGTCTTAGTTGCATCGGATTTGAGTGTCGTTGGCGTGGCACAAACTGCATATAGCGTTGCCCTGAGCGCGCCTCACGAATTCGAGATTTCATTCGCGTGAGAATGCTACCTAGTGGTGTGGGCGCGTTGTGCGGTGTATAGTCGATCGGCCCCAAGGGCGCGCGTCTTCCGATCCGGTGGTGGATGTCTGGCCGGTGGGGCGGGGAAAAGATTCTCGATAGTGTTGTCTATGTCGGGCGTCGCCGGAAAACAGTGAGTGCGTACCGTGAAGCCACATGGCTCCCCCGCCAGCGAGCCGCATCGAACCGGTCTCAGGACCTGGCTGCGAGTTGGTTCGCAAGAATCGATCGATGGGCTCTATTGGATGTTTTCGGCGGATCTCCTCTTCGCCGTACGCCCGTCGTTCGGAGGGCGATTCGCGTATGAGGGGATAAATCCGGCATTCGAGTCCCATCTCGGCGTCTCGTCCGAAGACATCCACAACATGGATGTCTTCGAGTGTATGAGCGGGGACGACGCCAAAGCCGTCTGCGAGGCGCTTCGCGCGTGTCTCGCGGAAGGCGCGGAGGTCAGGATTCGCCAGCGTCTCGCGCTTGGCGGTTGCCCCCGGAATATGGAAACGACCGTGATGCCGATCGTGGACCCGGCGATCGGCGGTGTGGTCCGGTTGATCGGCAGCCACCGCGCTGTACGCAACGGACCCTTCGAGACCGTCGCCGAATACGGCGGCGGGTGCGACGTGAACGTCGGCTTGGTATCGATCCAGGAGGGCATCCAGCAGCGGATCGCGTCCGATCTCCACGATTCGACCTGTCAGCATCTGATTGCCGCAAGCCTCGGCCTGATGCGGATCCGCAGCAATCTCGGCGACCCGGCGTCGGCCGAGCGGCTCTGCGACGACATCGATGCCTCGATCGATGAAGCCTTGCGGGAAATCCGCGCTTTTGCCTACCTGCTGCATCCGCGGAATCTGGCGGGCGAGGGGCTGAAGGCCGCGATCGAGGGCTATGCGGAAGGATTTGCGGCGCGCACATCGTTGCGCGCGACCGTCAACATCGTGCCGGATGTCGATCGGCTGTCTTATGAGACGAAGCGCACGCTGCTGCGCGTGGTTCAGGAAGCCCTGACGAACGTCTTCCGTCATGCGAAGGCGACGGAGGTGGTCATTGTCATCGAGGTTGCCGGCGGCCGTTTCCAGCTGACGATCAGCGACAATGGACGTGGCCTGCCGCCTGACACCGGCAGGCCCGGCACGAAGGCGGTATCGATCGGGGTCGGAATTCCCGCGATGCGGGCGAGGCTGCACGAGATCGGAGGTACCCTCGACATCCAATCCAATCGGACGGCACCGTATTCCGGCACCGTATTGTGCGCCGTGTTCCCGTATCTTCCCGCCGCGAACAAGCGCAATCGGCGGAGGACCCCGACAATCATAAAGGCCCGCGCAGGCTCACAATCAGCCAAGGAACAGCCCCGCGGCGGCGGACCAGGATCCGGCCGAGCCGCCGTGAAGGATTTTGGAGTGAGCTGCCATGAAGCGATTTCTCATTGCCGACGATCATGAAGCGGTGCGGTCGGGCCTGCGAGCGGTGCTCGAGCAACGGGCGGATTGGGAAGTGGTGGCCGAGGCCAACGATGGCGGCAAGGCGGTCGCCGCCGCGATCGAGAGCCGGCCCCATGTCGCCATCGTCGACTTCTCGATGCCGCGCATGACCGGAGTGGAGGTGGCGCGGCGGATCAGGGACTATCCGCTGCAGACCGAGGTTCTGATCTTCACCGTGCACAATTCGGGTCTGATCGCGCAGCAGGCATTTGAGGCCGGCGCGCGCGCATTCCTGGTGAAGTCCGACGCGAACAAGCTGCTGCTTGCGGCGGTCGAGTCCCTCCTGGTGCACCGACCGTTCTGCACCAAGAGCTGCGTGACCGAAATCGATCGAGGGCCGGGTGTCGATGGCGAGCGGCACCACGAACTCACGGCGCGCGAACAGCTCGTGGTCAAGCTGGTTGCGGAGGGCTACAGCAACAAGGGGATCAGTGCGATCCTCAATCTCAGCGTCAAGACGACCGAGGCCCATCGGGCGGCTGCGATGCGCAAGCTGGAGGTGAACTCGACGGCGGGGCTGGTCCGATACGCGGTTCGGACGGGTCTGGTCGAGGCCTGACCGGTCACGTCGCGCCGCCCGGGGTCAGTACCTTCGCCCGGATATCTCAGGGTTTTGTTGGATAACCCTTCCAGCCAGGAGCCGTATGATCATCTGAATTTGCGGCCGGTCACCGCCGTTGTCCGCCCGGTAGGGCAGGGGCCGGCAAACGGGAACGTTGCCGTGAAACGCATCTTGATTGCGGATGATCATGAAATCGTGCGTTCCGGGCTTCGCGCGATCGTTGAAACGCGTTCCAACTGGATCGTGAGCGGAGAGGCGACCAACGGCGAGCAGGCCGTCGCGCTGGCGCTGGAAACGAGACCCGACATCGTGATCGTGGACTACTCGATGCCCATCATGAACGGCCTGGAGGTCAGCCGTCGCCTCAGGGCGCTGCATGTGCGAACCGAAGTGCTGATCCTGACGATGCACGAAAGCGAGGAGCTCCTGACCGAGGCCATTCTGGCGGGCATCCGCGGCTTCCTGTTCAAGTCCGATGCCCGCAAGCACCTCATTTCCGCCGTCGAAGCCTTGCTCGACGGCAGGCCCTACTTCACCAGCGTCCTGCTGGAGAAGCTGCTTCATGACTACCAGGCGAACAAGCAGAACCGGGCCGATATGCTGCTGACCGCGCGCGAGCAGAGCGTGGTCCAGCTGATCGCGGAAGGGCACACCAACAGGTCGATCAGTTCAATCCTGAAGCTGAGCGTGAAGACGGTCGAAACCCACCGTGCCTCGGCAATGCGCAAGCTCAGGATGTCGTCCACCGCCGAGCTGGTCCGCTATGCCGTGCGCAAGAAGCTGGTATCGCCGTAGAGGACTGCTGATTTCGCCGCAATCGCGCCACACAGTTCCTTCAGCGCCTCCGCCGACACTTGTCGCTTTGCACCGGCGACCACGCGAAAGCGAATGCACTAGCGGTGAACGACGCCTCCTTTCACCGCTGACGGTAATGGAACGCAGCGCGGCGACGACTGTTCCCGTCCGAGAGCGAAAGATCGGGAGAATCGCATGAGCGACGGAGCGGACTACTTCGCAAAACTGCTGGGACGCGCGGCCATGGAGGTATGGGGCGACATGCCTCGCGATATCCAGGAAGCGCTGTTCGAGGCCGCCATGCAGGGGCGCGACACCGAGCGCGAAGACCTCGCGCGGCTGCTGCACGAACGTCATCCGCGCACAGTGCATCCGGCGCGGCCGGGCTGACAGGGAGAGAACATTATACCGCGCTGACTTGCCCGCATTCAGGAACGTTTGCAGAAGCACTCGGTTGGAAAACTGTGCGCGGGCCAACGCCAAACATGATGCGGATGAGCGCCGCGTTCACTTGGTTCAACGACGTGAGCTGATCGTAGTGAGCGACATGAATATCGGAAAATGGTACGATCCAATTTCGCAGCGATGGATTGTGCCGCGCGAAGAAAGTCCGATCGCAACCTTTTCCCAGGCGAGCACAGAGAAAAGATTGGACACCCGCAAGAGCAGGGAAGCCCAACGCATCTGGGACCTGTTGGTCGACTGCTGTGCGCGTGGATGATGCTGCTGAGGACCCCTGCGATCGGCCGCAACGCTGATCGCGAGGCGAGGCACGGGATGTGTCCCCGATATCACCGCCTACCGGCGAGATCGAGCGCGGCCTCCACCGCGTTCTCCAGGATCTCCTCAGACAACTGCCTGTCGTTGACCGCGCGCGACAATTGCAGCGCGCCGACCATGGCGGCGTAGATCGCAATCGCCTTGCGCCGGCGCTCGTCTGCCGAACCGTGCCGGATCTGCTGCGCCATCAGCGCGATGATGTCAGAAATCTTTCCGGTGAACACGTCACGCGTCGCCTTCGGATGCCGCGCGATCTCGGCGGCGAGCGCGGCGGTCGGACAGCCGGTGCCGGCGCGGTCGCGATGGCGCAGAGAGAGGTAATCGCGGATCGTCGTCTCGAGCTCGACACCGTTCTCGAGATTGTCCTTGTGCCGCTGTTCGCGCCGGGACAACGCGTCGAGCAGCACCTCGCGCACCAGATCCTCCTTGGAGGCGAAGTGCGTGTAGAAGGCGCCGTTGGTCAGGCCGGCCTCCGACATGATTCCGGCCAGGCCGACCGCGGCGATGCCGCTCTCGCGAAACTGGGCCGAGGCGACGTCGAGGATTTGCCGGCGTGTCTCGTCCTTGTGTCCCTTCTCGTAGCGCACCAATTGCTGCCTCCTGCGAACTGGCCCGGAGCCCCGGCCACAAAACCGTGAGAGTTGACTTATTGAATTATGATCATAATAAAAGATTATGATCATAATGCAATGGGCAGCCGATGGCGGCTGGTCCTTGGGGTACACAGGATCAAACGCATGTCAGTCGAGGATGCCGCAGCGCCGGCCCTGTCCGCTGCGCAAAGCCCGGCCCGCGCCACGGCTTCCCTTCGCCGGGCGGCACCGACCGCCCAAGGCGCGGGCGAGCGGAGGCGTGCCGCGCTTCTGACCGCGCCGATCCTTCCAACCCTGCTCAGGCTCGCGCTGCCGACCGTGACCGTCCTGGTGGCGCAGACCGCGGTCAACATCGCGGAGGCCTATTATGTCGGCTTCCTCGGCACGGATGCGCTGGCGGGCGCCGCGCTGGTGTTTCCGATCTTCATGCTGATGACCATGATGTCGAACGGCGGGCTCGGCAGCGGCGTGGCGTCCTCGGTGGCGCGTGCGGTCGGCGCCGGCCGCCGCGACGACGCCGACGCGGCGCTGTTTCATGCCGTGGTCCTCGCCATACTCGCGGGCGCGCTGTTTACGTTTGGCGTGACCCTTGGAGGTCCGCTTTTGTATCGTGCCCTCGGCGGCCGGGATGAGGCGCTTACTGCCGCCATCACCTATTCGAACTATCTCTTCGCCGGCGCTATTCCGGTCTGGATCGTCAATCTCCAGGCCGCGGCGCTGCGGCTCCGGCAACGTCAAGGTGCCGGCGCTGGTGACCTTGATCGGTGCGATCGTGACCATCCCGGTCTCGCCAGTGTTGATCTTCGGCTTCGGCCCATTTCCGCGGCTCGGCATCGGCGGCGCCGGCGTCGCCTTCGGCCTCTATTATAGCGCGGCGATGCTGTTCCTGCTGCGCTACATGGCCTCGGGACAATCCGGCCTTACCCTGCGCATCGCGCGGCTGCGCGGCGCGATCTTCGCCGACATGCTCAAGGTCGGCATCCCGACCGCACTCAACGCGGTTTTGACCAACCTGACCGTCATCCTGGTCACTGGCGCGGTCGGCCTGTTCGGTACGTCTGCGCTTGCGGGCTACGGCATCTCGTCGCGACTCGACTACATCATGATCCCGCTTCTGTTCGGCATCAGCACCGCGACGCTGACCATGGTCGGCGTCAACATGGGCGCCGGGCAGACGGCGCGGGCGCGGAAGATCGGCTGGATCAGCGGGGTCCTCGGCATGGTCATGACCGGCACGATCGGCGTGCTGGTTGCGATCTTCCCGACGAGTTGGCTCGATCTGTTCAGCCATGACGCCGAGGTGGTGCGCGAGGGCATGATCTATTTGCGCATCGTAGCTCCGGCCTATTGCGCTCTCGGCTTCGGCTTCGTCGCGTCCTTTGCCGCCCAGGGCACTGGCCGGGCGATGGGACCGCTTGCAGCCGCGCTCGCGCGGATCGTGATCGCCGCCGGCGGCGGCTGGATTGCCGTTGCCAGCTTTGGGGCGGGAATGGCGGGGCTCGCTGGCATGGTCACGGTGTCCCTCACCGCTTACGCCGTGATCTGCGCTCTGATCATGCTGTCGCCTTCAACCTGGCGACCTGAGCATTAACGTCGTTCGGGTCGCGTTACCCGTGGTGTTCCGTTTCCCTTTGCGCCCTGCGGAGAGAAATGCCGTCTCACGGCAGGGGCAAATTTGAATTTCCATTTCATTGATTTCGCGCGCCGCACGGGAGAAGACGACACAAGCTATTGCCGGTTCCATGGAGACCAAGATGTCGTTTCGTTCCGCCCTGATCCTCTCAACGTTGCTCGCCGCCTGGTCGGCTTGTGCCACGGCCGAGACCATCAAGATCGGCGTGACACCGGGACCGCATGCGCAGATCCTCGAGGCCGTGAAGCCGATCGCGGCGAAGAACGGGCTCGATATCCAGCTGATCGAGTTCTCCGACTATGTCGTGCCGAACGCCGCGCTCGATGCCGGCGACATCCAGGCCAATTCTTTCCAGAACCAGCCCTATCTCGACAACCAGAAGGCTGACCGCGGCTACAAGATCGAGTCGGTCGGGCTGACCGTGAACTTCCCGATCGGAGTCTACTCGAAGAAGCACAAGAGCTGGGCCGACATTCCCGAGGGCGGCAAGGTCTCGATCCCGAACGATCCGACCAATGGCGGGCGCGTGCTGCTGCTCCTGCGTGACAAGGGCGCGATCAAGCTGAAGGATGGCGTCGGCTTCAAGCCGACGGTGCTCGACATCACCGAGAATCCCAAAAAGCTGAAGTTCGTCGAGGTCGATGCGGCGCAGGCGCCGCGTGCGCTCGACGACGTCGACGCCGCCGCGATCAACACCAATTACGCAACCCAGGCGGGGCTCGATCCGGTCAAGGATCCAATCCTGCGCGAGGATCCGAAGGGCCCCTACGTCAACCTGATCGCGGTCCGCACCGCCGACAAGGACAAGCCCTGGGTGAAGATCCTGGTGGACAGCTATCACACGCCCGAGGTGAGGGAGTTCGTCCTGACCAAGTTCAAGGGGGCGGTGCTGCCGAGTTGGTAGGCAAGCTGCCTAGCCAAAATCCGGCGGAGGGGCGAACCCGGCGACTTGGCAGCCCTGCGCAATGCCCGCTTGTCTCGGGGCGCGGCAACCGACATCATCGGGGTCGTGGCAATGTTCGCCCGACAGGGGTCGTATGAAACGCTTTGCAAACCTGAAAAGACTGGGGTTCTTCACGCGCCTCCTCGACGAGGCACCCCCGGCCGAGCGCTACCGCTTTGCGGCCGAACAGGTCGTGCGCGCGGAAAAGGCGGGCCTCGATTCCGCGTGGATCGCACAGCATCATTTTCACGAGCGCGAGGGCGGACTGCCTTCACCCTTCACTTTCCTTGGCTACGTTGCCGCGCAGACCTCGCGCATTCGCCTCGGCACCGGCATCGTCACCCTGCCGCTGGAGAATGCGGTGAGGGTGGCGGAGGATGCCGCGGTGCTCGACCTGCTGTGCAACGGCCGCTTCGAGCTCGGTGTCGGCACCGGCGGCAACCCATCGGCCTTTGCCGCCTTCGGCCTCGACAGCGCACAGCGCAACGAGATTTTCGCGCGTAACCTGGACGTTGTCCGGACCGCGCTGGCCGGCAAGCCGCTCGACGGTGGCGACACGCTCTATCCGCAGCGGCCGCAACTGTGCGACCGGATCTGGCAGGCGACGTTTTCGGTGGCTGGTGGCGCACGCGCCGGCAAGGCTGGCGATGGCCTGCTGCTGTCGCGAACTCAGCCCCGGACCAAGGAGGCGCCGCGCGCCACGCTTTCCGAAATTCAGAATCCGATCATCGACGCCTACCTCGAGTCGCTGCCTGCGGGATGCGAGCCGCGTATCATGGCCTCGCGCAGCGTCTTCGTCGCCGACGACCGTCGCGAAGCGATGCGCCTCGCCGATATCGGGCTGCGCCGTGCGCTCCCGCAGTTCATGAAGGGCGGTCACGCCGCGCCGGGCGAGACACTGGAGGAGATGATCACGGCGTTCGACACGCACGTCGGCGCGGCCGACGACGTCGTCGCCTCGCTACGCGCCGACGCCACGCTGGAGCGGGTGACCGATCTCGTCTTCCAGGCGCACTCGGTCGATCCGCCGCACCCCTACATCCTGCGCTCGATCGAGCTGATCGCGGACAAGGTCGCGCCGGCCCTGGGCTGGACCCGGACGGCTGCGGCTGACGTCGCGTTGGCAGGCTAGCCGGAATGGACACAAGCGCGTTGCACGAGGCTGAATGATGAGCACGACGGATATCATCGACACGCTCGCCGGGATCGAGCCCGGATCGAGCCTGGACGCCATTCGCGCCCGGCGCGCGCAGGCGCGCGAGAACGCACAGAAGAGCTATCTCGCGCTGTTCGAGCCGATTGACGCCAGCGATTTCTCCATCGCGGAACGCGCGGCAGTCGCGCTATTCGTGACCGGGCTCCACGGCGAGTCCCCCGTGACCGCCTTCTATCGGGCGAAGCTTGCGGCCGAGGGAGCAAGCCTGGTCGAAGCGATCGAGGCCGAAATCGCGCGGGGCGAGACCTCGGGTCCGTACGGCGCCTTTCCTGCCGGACCGCTGTCGATGGAGAACAAGGCCGGCCTGATCTACCGCGTGGCTGCGGATCGCAAACCCGCCCTCGGCACCCGCCTCGCCGCTGCGCTCGAACATGCGCATCTCTTGGTATTGCGGCCGCGCGACGCGGCGTCCGCCGATATGAAGGCGCTGCTTGGCGCCGGCTGGTCGAACACCGGCATCGTTGCCTTGTCCCAGCTCGTCGCGTTCCTGTCGTTTCAGGTGCGCGTCGTCGCCGGCCTGCGCACGCTCGGCGCCTCGCTCGGGCGTCCGGCAAATGCCGCGGCAAGCGCGTAGGAGGAGGCTGCATCATGAGCGCTGCAAACACAGTCAATCCGCCCGTCCTATTCACCCAGGACGAACTGGGCTGGGTGGCATGGATTGATCCGCTGCCCGAGGCCGAGCTGACCGAGCGGCATTTTGCCGGCCTCGTCGATCGGTCCCGCGCCAAGTCCGAATATTTCCGCCTCCTGGTGCGCGATCCCGAAGTGCTGGAAGCCCGCACCAAGACCGACAAGGACATCTTCTACAACACCGCCGATGGCCTGCCGCGCGCCGAGCGTGAGCTCGCGGCCGCAGCGACCTCGCGCTACAACGGCTGCATCTATTGCGCCTCAGTGCATGCGCGCTTTGCCAGCACCTATTCCAAGCGCCGCGACGACGTGCAGCGGCTGCTCGACGAAGGCATCGGTGCCGATCTCGGCGAGCGCTGGAACGCGGTGGTCAGAGCGTCCGTCGCGCTGGCCGCGACGCCGATCGCGTTCGGCGAGGACAACATCAATGAGCTGCGCCGTGCGGGTCTCGACGATGCCGAGATCGTCGACGTCATCAACGGCGCATCGTTTTTCAACTGGGCCAACAGGCTGATGCTGTCGCTCGGCGAGCCGACAAAATAGGCATCTAGCGTGATCGATTCTTTGGCACAGAACTTGCGACAATTCTCCAACTTCTGAACGGATGGAGCCGAGTATGAGCAACATCGATCGTCGTACCCTGGTCAAGGGCTCTCTTGCCGCCATGATGGCGGGCGCGGCCTTCTCGCGGGCAGCCTTCGCGCAATCGTCAGAGCCGATCCTGCTCGGCGTCAGCGGTCCCTTGACAGGGCCGAACGCGCAATATGGCACGCAATGGAAGCAGGGCTTTGATCTCGCGCTGGACGAGATCCAGGCGGCCGGCGGCATCAACGGGCGTAAGCTCGCCTACAGCTTCGAGGACAGCCAGAGCGATCCGCGCCAGTCGGTGGCGATCGCCCAAAAATTCGTCTCCGATCCCAGGATCGTCATGGAGCTCGGCGATTTCTCCAGCCCGGCTTCGATGGCCGCGTCCCCGATCTATCAGCGGGGCGGGCTGGTGCAGTTCGGCTTCACCAACTCGCATCCCGATTTCACCAAGGGCGGCGACTTCATGTGGAGCACGTCCGTCAGCCAGGCCGACGAGCAGCCGCTCCTGGCGCAATATGCCGTGAAGCGCCTCGGCCTCAAGAAGCTCGCGGTGCTGCACCTCAACACCGATTGGGGCCGCACCAGCCGCGACTATTTCGTCAAGGCGGCCAAGGAATACGGCGCCGAGGTCGCGGTCACCGAGGGCTATATCGCGGAGGAGCGCGATTTCCGCTCGACGCTGGTGCGCGTCCGCGATGCCAACCCGGACGGGCTGATCCTGATCTCCTATTACTCGGACGGTGCGCTGATCGCGCGCCAGGCACGCCAGGTCGGCTTGAAGCAGACGATTTGCGCTGCAAGCTCGGTCTACTCGCCGAAATTTCTGGAGCTCGGCGGCGAGGCGGTCGAGGACGTTCACCTCGGCACCCGCTACTTCCCAGAGGATCCGCGGCCCGAGGTGCAGAAATTCATTGCGGGCTTCAAGAAGAAGTATAACGGGCAGGAGCCCGACGCCTTCAACGCCTATGCCTATGACGCGATGAACATGGCGGCCGCCGTCGTGAAGATCGGCGGCACCGACCGGCGCGCCATCCGCGATGCCTTCACCAAGGTCCGCGATGTCTCGAGCGTCATCTTCGGGACGGCGACGTTCGACGTCGAGACCCGCCGCGTCAAGGGCGCCATGAACGCCGAACTCGTCGTGCGCAAGGGCCAGTTCGCGCTTTGGGACGGCAAGCCGACCTGACATGATGGCCGGGGTGACCACTCCGGCCCGTTTTCCCTCCACTAGGAACGTCGCGTGTCCTCCTGGCTCGACTACACGATCAATGGGCTGATCGTCGGTAACGTCTACGCCCTCGTTGCGGTCGGGCTCGCGCTGATCTTCGGCGTCAGTCGCCTGATCAATTTTGCCCAGGGCTCGATCTATCTCGTCGGCGCCTATATCGGCTGGGTGGCGGTGGTGCAGCTGCATACGCCGCTGCCGCTTACCATCATCGTGGTCGCGCTCGCCGCCGCGCTTGTCGGACTGATCATCGAGCGGTTCGGCCTGCGTCCGCTCCAGAACTCGGCGCGGATCGCGCCGCTGCTTGCCACGATCGGCATCAGCTTCGTGCTCGACCAGATCGTCATGCTCACCTTCTCGCCCAACCCGCGCGCGCTGCCGAGCCAGTTGCCCGACGTGCGCTTCCAGGTCGGCAACGGGACGATCGGCCCGCTCGACCTCTTGATCGCCGGCGTCGGCCTCACCAGCGCGCTGCTGCTGTTCGTGTTCCTGCGCTACAGCAAGCTCGGCTGGGCGGTGCGGGCCACCGCGCAGGACCGCGACGCGGCGATGCAGATGGGCGTCGACGTCAATCGCGTCAATCAGGCTGTGTTCGGCATCGCGGCCGCGCTCGGCGGTGTCTCCGGCATGCTGGTCGGCATGTACTACAACCAGATCGACACGGCGATGAGCCTGCAGGCGACGCTCAAGGGCGTCGTCGCCGAGGTGGTCGGCGGCGCCGGCAACGTTCCCGGCGCCGTGGTCGGCAGCCTGCTGCTGGGACTGGTCGAAAGCTATGGCGTGGCGGTCTTCGGCACCAGCTATCGCAACCTGTTCGCGTTCCTGCTGCTGGTCCTGGTGCTCGTGCTGCGGCCGAACGGCCTGTTCGCAAGCGCGCGGCAGGCGCCGCCCGAGCCGCTCACCGGCACCTTCATCGCGCCGAGCCGCCCGGTTCGCATCCCCCGCTGGGCGCTGCTGATAGCGGTCGGCGGCTTCGCGATCCTGCCGCTGTTCCCGGTTTCCTTCTACGTGCTCCAGACCCTGATCAACGCCTGGCTGCTCGGCATGCTGGCGCTCAGCCTGACGCTGGTTGCGGGCACGATCGGGCAGGTCTCGCTCGGGCATGCAGCGCTGCTGGCGATCGGCGCCTATACCTCGGCGCTGCTCTCGTCGAGCTTTTCCGTTCCCGTCGGCCTCGCCGTCATCGCCGGCGGCCTGATGAGCGCCGCGCTCGGCACGACCCTGATCTCGCCGTCGTTCCGCCTGCGCGGGCACTACGTGTCGATCGCGACGCTCGCCATCGGCGAGATCGTGTCGCTGGTGATCCTGAACTGGGAGAGCGTGACCCGCGGTCCCATCGGCATCTCGGGGATTCCGCCCCTGTCGCTGTTTGGCTACGACCTGATCAGCGCATCGTCAGTCTACTGGTTCAGCTTCGCGGTCATGGTCGTGCTGGCACTGCTGCAGGGGCGGTTGCTCAACTCGCATCTCGGCCGCAGCTTCCGAGCCATCCGCGACGACGATATTGCCGCGCGCGCCTACGGCCTCAGCCTGAACCGCTACAAGTCGCTGGCCTTCATCTTCGGCGGCTTCGCCGCCGGCGTCAGCGGCGCCATCGCCGCGCATCTTTATTCCTACATCAATCACGAGACCTTCAACACGCAGCAATCCATCCTGGCGCTGACGGTCGTGATCCTCGGCGGGTTGGGCAATGTCGTCGGCGCCGTGGTCGGATCGGTGGCGCTGGTCGGCCTGCCAGAAGTCTTCCGGATCGCGGCGGAGTACCGCATCCTGATCTACGGCATCGTCCTCTTGCTGCTCGTGCGGTTCAGGCCGCAGGGCCTGCTGGGGACGATCTGATGGAGCAGCACGCGCATCGCACTGAGACGGCCGCCTCCGGCGCTCCCATGCTGTCCGTGCGCGGCCTGACGCGCCGTTTCGGCGGCCTCACCGCCGTCGACGCCATCGATCTCGACCTCGCCAAGGGCGAGCTGGTCAGCATCATCGGCCCGAACGGTGCCGGCAAGACGACCCTGTTCAACCTCGTAACGGGGCACGACAGGCCCGACGCCGGCGAGGTTCGCCTCGAGGGGCGCGACATCACAGGGCTTTCCCCGGAAACGCTGGCGGGGCAGGGCATCGCGCGCACCTTCCAGCTCGGCCGCGTCTTCGGCAATCTCAGCGTCATGGACAATGTCCTGATCGGCGCCCACACGCGGCTGCGCGCAGTCAAGCCGGCCGTGCCGGTGATCGGCCCGCTGCTGGAGCTCGGGCTGGCGCTGCTGCGCCCGGCAAGCGTCAAGGCGGAGGAGGAGCGGCTGCGCGAGGAGGTGAAAACCATTCTCGCGCGCTTCGGCGAGCGGCTGCTGCCGAGGATCGACCAGCCGGCCTATAGCCTGTCCTACGCCAATCGCCGCCGCGTCGAGATCGCGCGCGCACTCGCGCTGAAGCCGCGCCTGTTGCTGCTCGACGAGCCGACCGCCGGCATGAACCCGACCGAGACTGCGGAGATGCAGGCCCTCGTCGCCGAGCTGAAGGCGCAAGGCCTGACCATCCTCCTGATCGAGCACAAGCTCGAAATGGTCATGCGCCTCTCCGATCGCGTCATGGTCATGGACGAGGGCAAGAAGATCGCGGAAGGCGCGGGCGAAGACGTGCGCAACGATCCCAAGGTCATCGAGGCCTATCTCGGCCACGGCCTGGCGCGGAGCGAGGAACAGGAGACGGCGGCATGACGACCACTGCATCTCCTTCCGATCCACTGCTGGCATTATCGGGCGTCAACACCTTCTACGGCCAGGCGCAGGTGCATTTCGACCTCTCGATCAGCGTCGCGCGCGGTCACATCGTCTGCCTGCTCGGCGGCAATGCCAGCGGAAAATCGACGACCATGAAGATCATCCTGGGCCTGGTGAAGCCGCGTTCGGGCGACGTGACCTTCGACGGCGCCTCGCTGCTCGGACTATCCACGCCGCAGATCGTCCGCCGTGGCATCGCCTCTGTTCCCGAGGCACGCCGGCTGTTCGCCGACATGAGCGTCCGGGAGAACATCTTGATGGGCGCCTTCGTGCGGAGCGATCGCGCGGCGGTGGCGCAGGATCTCGAACGGATGCTCGCGCTCTTCCCAAAACTCGGGCAGCGGCTGTCGCAGCGCGCCGGCTCGCTGTCGGGCGGCGAGCAGCAGATGGTCGCGATGGCGCGCGCGCTGATGAGCCGGCCGCGGATGATCGTGATGGACGAGCCGACCATGGGTCTGTCGCCGCTCTACGTCGACCGCGTGCTGGAGCTGATCGGGACCATCAACCAGGAAGGCGTGTCGGTGTTCATGGTCGAGCAGAATGCGAGCCTCGCGCTCGAGATCGCGCATGAAGCCTACGTGCTCCAGACCGGCAGGATCGTGCTCTCCGGCCCCGCACGGGCGCTGAAGGATGATCCCCGGGTCCGCGACGCCTATCTCGGCGGCTCCGAGGCGGCGTAACGGGAGCCCTGCGCAAAACCCAACCCGGTCGCCCGGGATTGCACTAGCCAGTGTGATCATTCTGTGAAAAGATCATACTGCGGATGCGATCGGCGGGAATGGTTTCGTGACGAAGTGGTCTTTGCGGGTGGTCGAGCCCGGAGTAGCGCTGCTGTTCGGCGGGCTCGTCATAGCCAACACCGCCGCATGGGCCTGGGCCTTCGCGCTGTTTGCCGACCGGCCCGCGGTGATGGCGACCGCGCTGCTCGCCTGGGTGTTCGGCCTTCGCCACGCCGTGGATGCCGACCACATCGCCGCCATCGACAATGTCGTGCGCAAGCTGATGCATGCGGGCGAGGCGCCGCGAAGCGTCGGTCTCTACTTCGCGCTCGGCCATTCCACAGTCGTGGTGATCGCGACCGTGCTGCTCACGCTCGGCGCGATAAATTTTGGCGGCGACAGCCTGCTCAAGACCGTCGGCGGCCTGATCGGCACCTCGGTCTCCGCGATCTTCCTTCTGGTGATCGCAATCCTCAATCTCGTCATCTTCGCCGGCCTGTGGCGGACGTTTCGTAGCGCGCGCGAGCATGGGGTTCACGACGCCGAAGGGCTCGACAAACTTCTCGCCAGCCGCGGATTCCTGGCACGCCTGCTCTGTCCCATGTTCCGCCTGGTGACAAAGCCCTGGCACATGTATCCGCTCGGGCTGGTGTTCGGGCTCGGTTTCGACACCGCGACCGAGATCGGACTGATCGGCATCTCCGCCACGGAGGCCGCGCGTGGCGTGTCGCTGGTGCATGTCCTGGTATTCCCGGCGCTGTTCACCGCCGGCATGGCGCTGGTCGATACCGCCGACTCGGCGCTGATGGTGAGCGCCTATCGCTGGGCCTTCGTCGATCCCTTGCGAAAACTCTGGTACAACCTCACCATCACCGGTGCCTCCGTCGCGGTCGCGATGTTCGTCGGCGGCATCGAGGCGCTCGGGCTGATCGGCGACCGCCTCGATCGCTCCGGCGGGGTGTGGGCGCTGATCGACGGCCTCAACGGCTCGCTTGCGAACTTCGGCTTCGCGGTGATTGCGCTGTTCGCGATCGCCTGGCTCGTCTCGGTCGTGCTCTATCGCCGCGCCTTTGCGGACGACCCGTCGCGCGCCGCGTCAAAAGTGCTGGAATGCGTCGATGCGACCGAGGCGGCGTGAATGCGCCTTGCGCGGCACTATGTGCTGCACCCGGTCGAGCCGCTGACGTTCCGCATCACCATGGCCGGCACTTTCTGAAGCGGGGTTCGACCACCTAGAGCGAGTGGCTTTAGATTGAACCGATTGAGCCACGGGCTCGCTCAACCTCTCCCGCTTGCGGGGGAGGCATAGGCCGCCTTCGGCGGCCGTCCTCTAAGGGGCGCCGAGGCGAAGCCTCGGCTATGGCGAAGCGCCTGGTAGGGGCTCTCTCCACGTCGGGAGTGTCGATTGCGGAAGCACCCCCACCCCAGCCCTCCCCCGCAAGCGACCCGCAAGCGGGAGAGGGAGCGCACCTTCTTCGTGGCAGCAGTCAAGCAGAGGCAGCGCTCTGAGCCGGCTCCGCCGGCTGGTCATCGCCGTTGGGGTCGCCGGGCGCCGTCGCCCAGGCGAGCTCCACCAGCGTCACGATCCTGCGGCCACCGCCGTCGAGCTGGCAGACGATCAGGCCCTGCTCCTCCATGTAGCCAAGCAGGCGCTGCGCACGACGCAGCGAATGCGAGCCATAGGCGCGTGCGATCGCGGCATCGCCAGGGCACGGCCAGCCTTCCTTCGCCGCGCGCGCGATCATCATGAACACGCCTTGCATATCGTCGGGCAGGATGGAGGCGCGCAGCGTAACTTCCTGCCAGGCGTCATCCTCGGCGAGCTCAGTGCCGAGCCCCGCGCGCGCGTGCGTCAGCATGCGACGGAATTCGTTGAGGTCGGGCACGGCCGAGCCGAGGCCCTCGATGCGGCAGCGAACCACGAATTCCTGATAGAGCACGCCGATCGCGCGGAAGCCGGCATCGGGCTCGGCGAGTACCGCGCGCAAGGTCCGGTCGACGCGTTCACGCCGCTCTGCCAGCTCTTCGGCGCTGACCGGCAACTCGATTGCATCGGGGCGCGTTTCCGGCGCTGCCGACTTCGCCGCCCTGAGCTGTTCGAGCAGATCCGGCGCCGGCCGGCGCTGCGGCCGGTTCGGCTCCAGTGGCGGCGCGGCGAGGATCACCGCGCGCGCATCCTCCAGCGTCGCTTCCGGCAGGGGCATGAGGCGCGGCGTGGAATTGCGCGGCTTCGTATCGGTCGGGCCGATGTGCAGACGCAGCGGCCGGCGCGACAGCGCCGGGCCCAGCGCCATGAACTGTCCGCGCTCGAGATCGCGAAAGGTCTCCGCCTGTCGCCGTTCCATGCCGAGCAGGTCGGCGGCGCGCGCCATGTCGATGTCGAGGAAGGTCCGGCCCATCAGGAAATTGGAGGCTTCGGCCGCGACGTTCTTGGCCAGTTTTGCCAGCCGCTGGGTCGCGATGATGCCGGCAAGCCCGCGCTTGCGGCCGCGGCACATCAGATTGGTCATCGCGCCGAGCGAGAGTTTTCGCGCCTCGTCCGATACCTCGCCGGCGACGGCCGGCGCGAACAGCTGCGCTTCGTCCACGACCACGAGCATCGGGTACCAATGGTCGCGCCCGATGTCGAACAGGCCGCCGAGAAATGCCGCGGCACGCCGCATCTGGTTCTCGGCATCCAGCCCTTCGAGATTGAGCACGGTGGAGACGCGATGCAGCCGCGCGCGCTCGCCGGCGACCTGAAGGCCGCGCTCGGTGTGATCCTCGGCGTCGATCACGAGATGGCCGAAGTGCTCGGCCAGCGTGACGAAATCGCCCTCGGGGTCGATGATGGCCTGCTGCACCCAGGGCGCGCTCTGCTCCAGCAGCCGCCGCAACAGATGCGATTTGCCGGAGCCGGAATTGCCCTGCACCAGGAGGCGGGTCGCCAGCAGTTCCTCGAGGTCCATGGCCGCCGCGGCGCCCGCCGTGGTCTGCCCCATCTCGATCGCAACCGTCATGTCCCGACTCAAACCCTCGCCTTCCGGGAAGCGGCTTATCAACCCGATCGCGGCCCGTCGAGCCGACCATGGCGAATCACGCCGCGTTGCCCACGGCCGCGTTCAGGGAACAGGTCGGCGCGTGTTCGGGCGTGATCGCGCCGTTCAGGTGCCAGCGTGATTCGACAAGCGGAGCAGGGCAGGTCGGTAAGGCGGGTGGGGGTCGTCGTCTTCGTTCTCAGGAATGGCGCAGGAGCCGAATTCCTGCCTGATGCGGTCGATCTCGGCGACGCGCTCGTGCAGCCGCTGCAGATGCTCGGGCGATTTCGCCTTCCAGAAGCGGAACGTGTCTGAAGTCAGGGGCAGGAACGCCGTGCCGAAAAGCGTGGGATCGGGGACGATGGTGCGCCCGAGCAGCAGGAACCTGTCGGGGCCTGAGACGACGAGGGTCGCATAACCGCGGTTTCCGATCCGCCTGATCCCATTCAGCGACCATTCGCACAATTTGCTGAAGTAAGGCTCTTCCCGCCAACGATCGGGGCAATGGTCATCGACCGTGACGTTGACCGCGTCCTGGCTGAAATGCACCACGAGGCCGGCCTTCTCGGGAAACCAGTCGTCGTCGAGATGGCCTTGCAGCCAGGCACAGACAAACGAGCGGCACATCTGCGGACGGCGGTCATAGATGGTGCATCCCGTGCCCGTCTGCCAATGCTTGCACAGCTGGTTCACCGGTTTGTCGACGGCGGCCACCTCGAGTATATCGCAGCAGGCGTTGCACGATCCGCATTGCCGGGAAGGCGGCGGAGGCGCCTGTCGCCCAGCTGCCCTGAAACCCTGGCCATCGCGAACGAGAAGCTTCTGCTTCTCCAGCGCGTTCAGCGCGCGCTCGACTTTGAGGCGGGACAATCCGGTCGCATCAACGATACCCTTCATCGTCGTCGCGCCTGCCTCCACCGCGCGAACGACCTGCAACGTCGCCTGATCCATCGTCTTCTACTTGTTCTTCCGCTTTCTGTCCGGCTGCCGGGGGAACCAGCATCTGGACCCGTCGCAGGCCGCGGGACAATCCGGCAACCCCATGTAACCGCATGTTACGTGCGGCAATTGCCGACACAAGACGTCGCACGTATGCAATGTTTGCGCAAATGGATGATGGTCCGGTTCGGACCAAAATCACGATGGAATTGCCGATTCCAGGTGCTTTCGTGCTCGGCCAGGCGCAGTTATGCTCGATATGGTACGGGCGCGCGAACGATTGTGACTGGATCAATCCTGATGAAATGGCCTCAGTGGTATCCGACGCGCGCCGACATCATCGGAATTTCGATCGCGCTCGCCGTGGCCTGCATCTTCGTGTTTGTCGTCGTCGGCTTTCCGAACTTTCATCAGGCAACGGGGTTCGGCCCGGACTGGGATTGCAAGGCCATGCCCAAGGGCGACCCGGTTTGCGTCAAGAAGCCGGGCCAATGAATGCTGGCGCGGCTTCCCCGCCGCGCCAGACCTCGTTACTGCGCGCCTGATCCGCCCTGCACGATCTTCTCGTTCAGCTTCTGATCGACGATCTCGACCGTGCGGTCGATCTCGGCATTGGGCGTGCCGAGCTGATGCGAGATCAGCTTCACCAGGAGATCGACGCGTTCGATGAAGGGCGCGCCGCTCGCGACAGCCCGCGCCGCCGATGACGGCTTGAGCAGGCTTTCAGCGGCCTTGGCGTATTTTGCGAACGGCACCTGGTCCTGCGGGTCGGCGCCGAGGCGCCGGGCGATCGCGTCGACATGATCGTAGATCGTCTGCGAGCGCGTGAGGTCGCTATGCACGGCGTCGCGGATCGACTGCGGATCGTGCGGCGTGATGCAGCGATAGTTGCCGGTGAGCAGCATCGACCATTTCGCCAGCGGCACGAACAGCGAGTCGAACACCTTCAGCTTCACCGGAACGTCCTGCCCGGCCAGCGTGACCGCATCGATGTCGGCTTCCAGCTCGCGCAGCACCTTGTTGTGCTTCTCGTCGGCGAACGCCGCCGCCTTGAAATTCGTGGGCAGGCCGACATGAAGCACGTTCGCCGCTTCTTCCGGCGGACGGAATGCCTGCGGATCGGGCGAGCATAGCGTCACCAGTCCCGGCTCGAACCGCTCCCACACCTGCGCATTGGTGTAGGCCTCCTCGAGATCCATGTCCACCAGCGCCGGAATGCGCTTGAGATAGGGCAGCGGCGGCATGTTCATGATCGAGAGGCACGGCAGCTTCGCCGCGGCGATCTTGACCATGAGAACGCGAACCGTGTGGTTGGTGTATTGCGGCTCCTGCATGGCGAGGCCGACCATGTCGTAGCGGGAGACGTCGACATTTGCGGGCGTCACCGCGTCCAGTTTGCCAGGCAGATCGCGCGAGAAGATCGCCCGGTGCACCGCCTCGTCGCGCAGCTTGATGCGCACCTCGGTACCGTCGCGATTGATGAGCTCCGCCGTCTTCGCGCGGCAGACCAGGGTGACGTTGTGTCCCGCCATCAACAGCTTCGTGCCGAGCAAGGAGCCGTAAGAGGCCCCCAGGATCAGGATGTTGCGCGCCATGCTTCTTCCCTCTGACAAATCATGCCGTTTTGGCCCCGGTCGTGGTCCCGGGGGGCGGGTTTGGGCGGCATGTAAAGCGAAGTGCCCCAAGATGGCAACTGGGATAATGCATACAAGGCGATCGCCGCGATCCCTGCTCCCTTCGCCTTTGACGATCGTGCTGCAGGTTGAATTGGCTCTTGACTGCCGGGCACGAAGGCCAGCGGCGCCTCGCGGGGCGGCAAACTTGCAGCCGGGGAAAGGCGGGGGCTCATTGCGATTGAGGCCGAGGCGGTTTTACTTCCAGAACAGTAGCAGCGCTATCAGCACGACCGGTACAAAACCCAGAACGACAATAAAGACTCGAAACAGGACTTCATTCGACATCCGCGCTGGTTACTTAAGGTGAAGCCGGATGGGATATGCAGTCTGTGCCATTTGCGGTTAGTACGGTCGTTACAATGTTTTTAGGTGCGAACCAAAATTTCAAACTGAGCCACGACCTTGACGGCGCCGCGACGGCAACCGTGACGAGGTCCAGCGTTGCCGACGGGCAAAACACCTGAGCCGCTTCCGAAGCTTGTCAAGTCGCGGCGCAAAAAATATTCCATTTTACCGAAATTCGGATTTGGCGTATATATTGCCGATCCCGGTCCACCAAGAGGGGCGATCGTACGTCGTCACGATTCGCGGGCCGGGTTGCGGTGGACGCGGCAG
>NZ_LUUB01000123.1:41158-61072 GCF_001641635.1 Bradyrhizobium centrolobii | reverse complement strand
GGCTTCACCAATTGCGGCGCGATCAGCTTGGCCGTGTGCCCCAGCTTGCCAAGCTCTCGCGCCAGGTGGTGAGCAGCCCCGCAGGCCTCGATCGCCACCACCGTCGGCGGCAGCTTGGCAAAAAACGCCAGCATCGCCTTGCGGCTCAGCCGCTTGCGAAGCACGACCGATTCCGATGCATCAACCCCATGCAATTGAAAAATATACTTCGACGTATCCATCCCAATGCGGATAATCTGGCTCACGGACGGCTCCTGCGAATGAGTTTCTGACAACCTCATTCTGGCACACTGATGCCGTAGGGGGCCGTCCACACCATCAACCACAGGGAGGAGTTGTTGCGCGAAGTTGGTAACTCCGAGTCCCCGTAACCACACCCGCCTGTGGTGATGGGTCCCGGATCGGCGCTCACTTCGTGCGCTTGTCCGGGACGACAGTTGAAAGGCGTGGCGTCCGCCCCCGTCAAATCCCCAGCATCATCTTCGCGATGATGTCGCGCTGGATCTCCGAGGTGCCGCCGAAGATCGTATAGGCCCGGCCGTTGAGATACTCCGGCACGACCGTCAGCATGTCCTCAGGCACCGCCGGTTCGTGGTTGAGCTTGTAGAGCGGGCGCATCGGCTCGACGGCGAGGGCGTCGTGGCCGATCACGTCGGCGCCCAGCCGCGTCACGGCCTGCCGGATCTCGCTGACGCGCAGCTTCAGGAGCGATGACACCGCGCCGGGATTCTGCCCGGTCTGCAGCGCGGAGAGCACGCGCAGCTCCGTCATCTCCAGCGCGTCGATGTCGACCTCGACCTCGGAGATGCGCGCGGCGATATCGGGGCTGTCGATCGCGCGTCCGGTGAGATCCGATTCCGCCAGCTCCGAGATCGCCTTCAATCCCTCGCGCAGCTTCGCTGACGCGATCCCCGAGCCACGCTCGAACTCGAGCAGATATTTGCCGTAGGTCCAGCCCTTGCCTTCCTCGCCGACGCGGTTGGCGACGGGCACGCGCACGTCGTCGAAAAACACCTGGTTGACCTCGTGGTCGCCGCCGATGGTGAGGATCGGGCGCGTGGTGATGCCCGGCGTCTTCATGTCGATCAGGATGAAGCTGATGCCGTCCTGCTGCCGCGGCCCATCGCTGGTGCGCACCAGCGCGAACATGCGGTTGGCGTGATGGGCATGCGTGGTCCAGATCTTCGTGCCGTTGATGATGTAGTCGTCGCCGTCCCGCACCGCGCGCGTCTTCAGCGAGGAGAGATCGGAGCCGGAGCCCGGCTCGGAATAGCCCTGGCACCAATAGTCCTCGCCGGAGAGAATGCGCGGCAGGTAAAAGTTCTTCTGCTCGGGCGAGCCGAAGCCGATGATGACGGGCCCGACCATCTTCACGCCCATCACGTTGACGTTTGGCACGCCGGCCCGCGCGCATTCGGTCTCGAAAATCCAGCGCTGCGCCGGTGTCCAGTCCGGCCCGCCATGGTCGACCGGCCAGCCCGGCGCGCCCCAGCCCTGTCGGTGCAGCGCGCGCTGCCAGGCCATGCCGATATCGGGATCGGAGAAGACGGACGGCGTCAGCGCGGTCGCGCGCTTCATTTTGTCGGTGAGATTCTTTGCAATGAAGCCGCGTACCTCGCCCTGGAAGGTGCGCTCCTCGGCATTGAACGACAGATCCATGATGCGCTCCTCTTCTCAGACCGGCGCGGCCGCGCGTCTCAGCTCGGCGTGGCGGCGGTAGTGATGCGCGCTGCCGCCGAACAGCGTATCGAAAGCGACGAGGCGCTTGAAATAGGCGCCGACCTCGAGTTCCTCGGTGACGCCCATGCCACCGTGAAGCTGGATCGACTGCTCGCCGACGAAGCGCGCGCATTTGCCGATCTTCGCCTTCGCGCCCGACGCAGCCCGCGCGCGCTCGACCGGCTCGGCGTCGACCTTCAGCGCGGCGCGCAGTGCCATCGAGCGTGCCTCGTCGACCTGCATCGCCATGTCGGCGAGGCGATGGCGGATCACCTGGTTGGCGGACAGCGGCCGGCCGAACTGTTTTCGAATTTTGGTGTATTCCAGCGTCGTTTCCAGCAGCGTCTGCATGATGCCGACGGCCTCGGCGCCGAGCGCGGCCATGGCGCGATCGACGGCCCATTCGATCGCGGGCAGCGCGCCGTGACCGTCGCCGAGCAGGGCGCCTTCTGGAAGATGAACGTCGGCTAGCTCGATGTTGCAGGCCCGCCCGCCGCCGAGGCGCGGATATTCTGAGATCACAAGACTCGGCGTATGCGCCGGCACCAGGAACAGGCCGATCCGGCCCGACGGGCCCTGATGGTCGTGGATGTGCGCGGAGACGATCATCTCGTCGGCGGCGTGCCCGTCGAGCACGGCGATCTTGCCGCCGGCAAGGCGCCAGCCCTGCGCCGTCCTGTTGGCGATGGTCGCGACCTTGGCGAGATCGAACCGCGCGGCGCGTTCGGAATGCGCAAAAGCGAGCTTCAGCGTTCCGTCCGCGATCTTCGGCAGTCTCGCCTGCTTCTGCGCGGTGCTGCCGCATTTGTCGATCAGCGCGGCCCCCAGCACGATCGTCGCGACATAGGGCTCTGACACCAGCCCGCGGCCGAAGGCTTCCATCAATATGCCGATCTCGACCGCGCCGCCGCTGAGCCCGCCAAACTCTTCCGCGATCGGCAGCGCCAGCCAGCCTAGCTCGGCAAACTGCTTCCAGACCGCCGGGCTGAAGCCGAGCGGATCGTTCGCCATCTTGCGGCGATGGTCGGCATCGTAGCTCTCGGCCACGAAACGCTCCGCGCTCTCGCGCAGCAGCTTTTGCTCGTCACTGAGATTGAGATCCATCGTGTCTACTCCGCGGCTGCCGGCGGCTTGCGCACGGAGGGATGCAGGCCGGATGGGTCGACCACCATGCCGAACTCCTGAAGGTTATGGGCGTGGCAGAGCTGATGCAGCGCAAAGGCCTGGTCGATCGCGGCCGGCTGGCCCATGACGTCGACCGAGCGATTGACTGCCTCCTTGGTCAGCTTCAGCGCGAATGTCGGTTTTGTCGCGATCCTGCGCGCCAGCGCCAGCACGCTCGCAGACAGCTCCGCGCGCGGCACGACCTGGTTGACCATGCCGAGCTGGTGGGCGTCCTGCGCACTCCAGCTATCGGCCGTGAACAAAAATTCCTTGGCCTTGCGCGGACCGAGCTCCCAAGGGTGCACGAACCATTCGACGCCGCACACGCCCATGGTGACGACGGGATCGCAGAACTGCGCATCGTCACTGGCGACGATGAGGTCGCAGGCCCAGGCCAGCATCAGCCCGCCGGCAATGCATTTGCCGTGCACCTCGGCGATGGTCGGCTTGGCGAGGTTGCGCCAGCGCCGCGTGATCTGGAGATAGATTTCCTGCTCGCGCGCGAAGCGGCCATGGGCGTTAGGCTCAGCGAAGCCGCCCCAATTTCCGATCGGCGGAAAATCGACGCCTGCGGCATTCTTGCCGCCCGGGCGCAGATCGTGACCGGAGGAGAAGTGCGGGCCGCTGCCGGCGAGGATAATCACCTTGACCGCATCGTCCTGCACCGCCGCATCGAAGGCGGCGTTGAGGTCGTAGGTCATTTGCAGATTCTGCGCGTTGCGCGCCTCGGGCCGGTTCATCACGATCCGCGCGATCGCCGGATCCGGCCTCTGCACGAGGATGGTCTCGAACGATGACATGGCGTTCCCCTGCCGTTTTTCGTCTTGGTGTTATTCTTGCTCCGAGTTGACTATGTCGTCCGGTGATAGGCAAGAGGCTTGCGTCAGTCGGCTGCTTTTCGCGCCTTCAGTGACGACGTCCGGCGTATCGCGCGCGCGCTCAATCTGATAATTTGCGTCAGATTTCACCGGGAGAAATTTAATGCGCAAGATCCTGACGGTGCTGGCGGCGCTTGCCTCGCTCAGCCTGACCAATTGCGGCTACAACGCGATCCAGGGCCAGGATGAGCAGATCAAGGCCAACTGGTCGGAGGTCGTGAACCAGTATCAGCGCCGCGCCGATCTCGTGCCCAATCTCGTCAACTCGGTGAAGGGCTTTGCCCAGCAGGAGAAGGACGTGCTGCTCGGGGTCACCAATGCGCGCGCCAAGGTCGGCAGCATCCAGGCAACCCCCGAGGTGCTGAACGATCCCGCAGCCTTCCAGAAATTCCAGGCTGCCCAGGGCGAGCTCTCCAGCGCGCTGTCGCGCCTCCTGGTCGTCACCGAGAACTACCCGCAGCTCAAATCGGATGCCCTGTTCAAGGATCTGATGTCCCAGCTCGAAGGCACCGAGAACCGCATCACGGTGGCGCGCAACCGCTACATCAAGGCGGTGCAGGACTATAACGTCACCATCCGCTCGTTCCCGAGCAACCTCACCGCGATGGCGTTCGGCTACAAGGAGAGGCCGAACTTCTCGGTCGACAACGAGAAGGAAATCTCGACCGCGCCGAAGGTGGACTTCAACCCGGCGCCGGCGCCGTCGAAGTAAGCGCGTTCGATTTTGCGAATGCGCTTTGCCCCACCCACCGCTGTCATTCCCCGCGAAAGCGGGGAATCCAGTACGCCTCGGCTTCTCGGTTCAAGCACAGCCGCCTCTGGAATACTGGATCGCCCGCCTCCGCGGGCGATGACAGCGAGGTTGTTGCGCGCTTGTTCGACCTTCGCATCGCGCTGCGTCCTCTTCTTTGCGCTCCTCCTCGCCTTCGCGTCTGCCGCTTCAGCCGACGTCGCCGTGCCTCAGCTCACGGGGCGCGTCGTCGACCAGACCGGGACGCTATCGAGCAGCGACCTCGCGTCGCTCAACCAGAAGCTCCGGGATTTCGAGGCGAAGAAAGGCAGCCAGGTTGCCGTCTTGATCGTGCCGACGACGCAGCCCGAGACCATCGAGCAGTACTCGATCCGCGTCGCTGACGCCTGGAAGGTCGGACGGAAGAAGGTCGATGACGGCGCGATCCTGCTGGTTGCCAAGAACGACCGCCACTTGCGGATCGAGGTCGGCTACGGCCTCGAAGGCGCGCTCACCGACGTCACCTCGCGGCGGATCATCGATGAGGTCATCACGCCGAAGTTCCGGACGGGCGATTTCGCCGGCGGCATCTCTGACGGCGTCGACCGCATGATCCGCGTGATCGACGGCGAGCCGTTGCCGGCGCCTGCGCGCAGCACGAGCTTCAGCAATGACTTCAGCGATTTTGGGCCTGTCATTCCCTTTGCCCTTTTCGCCTCGCTGTTCGTTGGCGGCATCCTGCGCACGATGCTGGGGCGCTTGCTCGGGTCGGTCGCGACCGGCGGCGTGCTCGCAGCGCTGGCCTGGTTTATGGTCGGCTCCGCCGCTCTTGCGCTGGCCGTCGGCGCCATCGCTTTCCTCCTGGCCTTCATCGCCGATCTCTTCCCGATGGCAACGGGGCCGGGCACCGGTTATTCGCGTCGCGGCTCCTGGTCGAGCGGCTCATCGTCGGGGGGCGGCTGGAGCAGCGGCTCGTCCAGCGACAGCGGCAGCTTCAGCGGCGGTGGCGGCAGCTTTGGCGGCGGCGGCGCCTCGGGGAGCTGGTAGGTATGAGCATCAGGCGTATCACCCGGCATCTGTTCCTGCACCATTGGCGCGCCAAGCAGGTGTTCACGCGGGACGTGCTCGGTCGCATCGAGCAGGCGATCAAGCGCGGTGAGACCACCCATGCCGGCCAGGTCCGCTTCGTCATCGAAGGCGCGCTCGACGGCGCTGCGCTGTTTCGCAACCAGGCTGCACGCGAGCGCGCGCTCGACGTGTTCTCGCATTTGCGAATCTGGGACACCGCGCACAACAACGGCGTCCTGATCTATCTCCTGCTCGCCGACCGCGACGTCGAGATCGTCGCCGACCGCGGCATCGACAAGAAGGTTGGAGCCGAGGGGTGGGAGAACATCTGCCGCGCGATGGAGGCCGAATTCAGGTCTGGCCAGTTCGAGCGCGGCGCGATCGGCGGCATCGAGGCGGTGTCGCGGGAGCTGGCGAAGCATTTTCCGCCGCAAGGCCCGCATCCCAACGAGCTGCCGGACAAGCCGGTGGTTATGTGACGGGCCGGAAGGTGGTTGTAGCGAGCGCCCCAAACTCCGTCATTGCGGAAGCAGCGCGGTGATCTCACCCCAACGTCGTCCCGGCGAAGGCCGGGACCCATACCGCGAGGTCTATCGATGGTGTGCGGTGGGAGTTCCGAACGACGAGTCTTCGCCAAACGTCTCCCTGGGGTTATGGGTCCTGGCTTTCGCCAGGACGACATCGTGGGAGCGTTGTGCTTGGCTTCACAAATGATGCCCTCGGCGCGAGGCCAGCTAATCATCCAGCTTGTTCAGATCCCGCACCGACTGCATGATCGGCTCGAAGTTCGAGCGGGCATCGAGCGCGTTGAACAGCTGCGCGGTGTCCTCCAGCAATCCGTGCGAGCGCGCGATCGCGATGCGGACATCCTCCTGCGGCGTATCGGACAGCCTCCCGTGCCCTGACAACAGGATCTTCGAATCCAGCCCCTTCAGCCGCTCCAGCGACTGGATGTAGTCGGCGATGCTGCCCGAGCCGAACACGCCGCCCATCACGCCGCCGGGCATCAGCGTGTCGGAGGCGAACAGGAGCCCCTTGTCCTGGTCGAACAGCGTGATGCAGGCCGAGGTGTGGCCCGGCGTGTACATCACGTTGAGGCGGAAATTGCCGAGATCGATCAGATTGCCTTCCTCGAGCCAGATGTCGATGTTGATCGGCACATTTGGCTCGTTGAACATCTTTCGCAGCATCGAGAAATCGTCGCGCAGCATGATCTTGTTGGCGGCGAGGCGATGCGCTGCGATGAACGTGCGGCGCTCGTTGAAATGCCAGGCGGCGCCGATATGGTCGAGATGCTCGTGGCTCAGCACCACCATGTCGATCTTTTCGGGCGGGCAGCCGGCGAAGTTGAGGCACTCCACCATCGCCGGATAGTTGGTGGAGAGCCCGACATCGATCAGGATCGTCCGCGCCGAGCCGCGCACCAGATAAGCGTTGGCGGCGCGATTGGCGAAGCGGATCTGATAGACGTCGTCCGCCGCCTGGATCAGCGAGCAGATGTCGTTCTTCATCAGGATCGGGAAGGCCGTGGGCTTGCGGTCGCTCATGGCTGTGCTGCCCTATAGGTGACGGCGTTGGAGGCCCGCAGGCGCTTGGAGAGCGCGTCCATCACCATCAGCGCGAACGCCGGCTGCTGGCTGACGAGATAGACGAAGCGGGCGTGATTGATCCTCATGACCTTCGTGTGCGACGCCGCCGCGATCGCGGTCGCCGAGCGCGCCGAGCCGTCGATCACGGCCATCTCGCCGAAGAACTCGCCCTTGCCGAGCTTGACGATGGTGGTTTTCGTTGCGCCGCGGATCTTGGCGATCTCGACCTGGCCGTCGAGCACCACGAACAACTCGCGGCCCGTCGAGCCCTCCTCGAAGATGACGTCATCGACACCAAACTCGTTGATGCACTTCTCGATCGTCATGACACCCTCTGGCCTTCTGGCGGACGGGACGAGTCATGTTAGCCGGGGAGCAAGGTCCGGCAAACAGGCCGTTCGACGGAGGACGGCCGCCTGCCGCAGAGCAGCATCGGCTTACAATTTGTTTCACGACCGCCACGCCGGTTCCACTTTCCGGGCCAAATTCGGCCCCGGATGAGTTCCTAAAACTTCGGTAAGCGGGTCCGAAGGTAAGGATTTCGCAAGCAATGAAAGTTACCAAAAGGTCAATCTTGACTGGAGTATTTGAGTCGTGAGCGAACCAATGCCCGAGCAGGCCGGCCAGAACACTGGCGAATACACTGGCGTCGTTGAAGCCGCCGCTGCCGAGCCGCAGGCCGTCGAGGCTACGACCGGCGTCGAGGCCCCCTCGATCGCCCCCGACCACGAGGCGCCGCCCAGGGCTGATGAGGCAAAGCCGGATGCCCCCAACGTCGATGCGCCCCGGATCGTGGTGCCGCAGCTCGGCGCCAGGCCGGAGGTCGAGGCGAACGCCGAAGCCAAGCCTGAGCCGAAGCCCGGCAAGCTCATCGTGATGGCGCCCTCGGACCGCTCCTGGGAGCGCGAGGAGTTCGCCTCCCATGCGAAGGCCGACGAGACGCGTGAGGCCGGCGGCAAGCGGCGTCTGTCCGCGATGGCCGCGGTGGTAGCGCTCGCAGCCTGCGTCGGCGCGATCAGCGGCGCGCTGGCGACCGCCGGCGTCATGCATTTCGCCGCCGCCCCGGCTCCGGCGCCGGCACAGGTGGCCGACACCAGCGCGCTGGAAAGCTCGGTCGCCCGGATCGACGCCGATGTCGTCGCGCTCAAGACCAATCTTGAGCACACCTCCAAGACCGGCCTCAGCCAGTTCAACCGGACCAACGACCGCCTCGACAAGCTCGAGAAGGCGCAGGCCGAGCCGATGGCCAAGCTCGCAAAGCTGTCCGAGACGGTCGACAAGCTCCGCGCCGCGCCGCCCGCCGGGCCCGCGCAGGCCGCCGCCGCGGCGCCCGCGAAGGAGACAACGGGCTCGATCGCGCCGACCCAGGTTGCCACTGCCGCAGCCGCGCCGACTGCTGCGCCCGCCGCGCCCAAGGTCGAGGTCGGCCGGTTGCCGACGGTCGAAGGCTGGGTGCTGCGTGACGTCGCCAATGGCGGCGCGCTGATCGAGGGCCGGGGAGCCCTCTACGAGGTCTATGCCGGCGATCCCGTGCCGGGCCTTGGCCGCATCGATGCGATCCGCCGCCAGGACGGCCGCTGGGTGGTGGTCACCAGCAAGGGCCTGATCGTCGCGCGCTGAGCCGTCGATATCCGACTTTTGAAGAGGCGCTTCACCGCGATGTGAAGCGCCTTTTTGCTTGAATAGGCGTCCCTGCGCGGTGTTAGTGAAGGCATGAGCCGCGCGTTGCGAATTCTCGTTGCTGTCGTCGTGCTGTTCGGCGGCGTCGTGGCGCTCTCGGCAGCGGAGAACGCGCCGCTCGAGCGCGGCACCGCGATCACGGAACCCGATCTCCTGCGAAAGCTCGATCAACGCGACGCGCTCGCGATCTCGCGCCTGCTGTGGCCGGAGCGGAACGCGGACTTTCCGCTGACCACCGACCTGCTGTTTTCGTCGCTGCCGCGGCTCAAGCAAATTCTACCCGCGATCGATGCGGAGTTCGATCGCTACATCGCGCGACACGAGGCGGAATCGCCGACCGAAACCATCGGCGTCGGCGACGGCTTTGACGTCCACTTGTTCGATCGCGCCGTCCTGAAATCCCGCGACACGCGCTTCGTGCTGGCCGGCATCGTCAACCGCATGGACCGCGCCTATGTGTCGGAAGAGTCCTGCGGCGAAATCCGCCTGATCTACCGGCTGACGCGTTTCGACAGCAATCCCGATGGCGGGAAGACTTCGACGCGCCTGCCGATGACGCTCAACCTGGTGATGAAGGCGAGGGATGCGCGCCAGACTGATCGCAGCGGCAAGCCGCTCACCTGCGCCGAGGTCGCGCGGCGCTGGCTCGACAATGGCGACTGGCAGGGGTTGATCGGTAGTAGCTTCTATCCCTACGATGCGATGCTTGATCGGATCGAGACCAACATCCAGATCTCGGTCGCGCCGAAATCGGCGCTGCACGATTTCCGCTCCGACTATCTGCTCAAGGTCTTCAAGTACAACCACGACACAAAACTGTTTGAGGAATCGACGCTGGAGAACCAGATCGACCGCGACCGGATTCGCGCGGACGACGCGCTCCGCCGTGACTTCAAGGCCTGGCTGCTCGAGGCTGACCATTTCCGCGAGTTCGATCGCGGTACGGTCCTGATCCCTGAGAAGTTTTTGGCCAAGGCCGCGGTCGCGCCGACGCCGGCCGGCGTCGATGCTTCTGCGTTGCAGCCGGAGTTCGGCATGATGCAGGGCGAGGGCAAGGGCGATCCCGTCTTCACCGACAATGACGTGGTTGGTGCACTCAAGCAGGCGGCCGCGCGCGGCATCGACATGCAGAACATCCGCTCGGTCGCGGGCTTCCAGCGCCGCCTCAACGACATCACCTGCGCCGGCTGCCACCAGACCCGCGGCATTGGCGGCTTTCATTTTCCGGGCGTCGACTGGCTCGTGGACAAGCCGTCCAATTCCACCATCGTGCCGGCTTCGCCGCATTTCTTCGGCGACCAGGTTCGCCGTCATGACATCCTGGCTGCGTTTGCAGAGGGCAAACGCCCTGATTTCTCACGCGGATTTTCCAGCCGGCCGCAGACCCGCGGCAGCCGGGAGCTGGCCGGGACCGAATACGAAGATGGCTGGGGCGCGCATTGTTCCCTGCAAAATGCGGGATCGGGAACGACTGATAAGAGTTTTACGTCATGGACCTGTGCTAAGGGTCTCACCTGTCAGGCTGCTTCGGCATCGAGCCGCATCGGCATGTGTTTCATCAAGACGCGTTAGAGCATGATCCAAGTGCGTAGCGGTCTGCGAAAAGATCATGCGCAAGATCAAGTCCGGCGAAAACCGATTTGGACGACTCATGACCGACACCAGCGACGCCAACAAGGAGCGCAATCGCGAGATCGCGCGCAATGAGGAAGCCAAACAGGTCACCGGCAGCATCCGCGTCAGCACCTGGGCGGTCGCGGTTGTCGTCATCGGCGGCGGGATCCTGTTCACGCTCGGCTGGCTGGCGTTACGGTCGTAGGGGGGAGCGATGCCTCTTCACCTCGCCCCGCTTGCGGGGAGAGGTCGGATTGCATCGAAGATGCAATCCGGGTGAGGGGGGCTTCGGCGAATCCAACTCTCACCATTTCCGCGGAGAGAGCCCCTCACCCCAACCCTCTCCCCGTAAGAACGGGGAGAGGGAGAAGAGCACTTACTTTGCGTAGTGCGTCAGCCGCTTGCCGGGTAAGAGGTCGTACGCCGACTTCCAGCCGGGCAACGCGGCGAGGCGGCCGAGCCATGCGTGGATGGCGGGATGGCTCGCTGCGAAATCATAGCCGTGCTCGTCGCTCGGATAGTGCAGGTAGGCCATCATCGAGAAATCGGCGACCGTCGGCTTGGCGCCGATCGCGAAGGCGTTGCGCTGGAGATGTCCTTCCAAAATGCCGAGGAAATCGTCGATCCGGTAGCGGAAGTGTTTCATCACTTGCGGGTCGCCGTTCGGGATGAATGTCCGCATGAAGCGGTAGGTCGCCATGTAGCCGGTGAGCTTGTGGTTGTCCCAGAACAGCCAGCGCAGCAGCTCGAACTTCTCCTCCGCCGTCTCGCCGCCGAAGCGGCCATACTGCTCGGCGAGCTTGAGCAGGATCGGCGCAGTCTGCGTCATCTTCACGCCGTCGACTTCCAGCACCGGGATCTCGCCCATTTCGTTCACCGTTTTGCGCCATTCCGGGGTGCGCGTGACGCCGCCGCCAAAATCGGTCCAGACCGGCCCGAACGTCTCGCCGCACAGCGTCAGCATCAGCGCCAGCTTGTAGCTGTTGCCGGATTCGGGGAAGTAGTGCAGGCGATAGCTGGGCATGGGACCCTCACGAGACGATGCGGGATGGCGTCGGTGAGGCTACATCGTCCCGCATCGTCATTGCGAGCGCAGCGAAGCAATCCAGAAATGCATCTGCGCAGGCCGTTCGGAGTTGATATCTGCCCACCGTCGTCCCGGCGAAGGCCGCGACCCATAACCCCAGGGAGAAGTTTGGCGAAGACTCGTCGTTCGGTACTCCTACCGACCGCACTTGACAGATTCCGCGGTATGGTCCCGGCCTTCGCCGGGACGACGGCGGTGTATGCGGCGCGCGCGGCGCGTCCCTTACCCCACCGCGCCCGATGACCGCAGCTGCTTGATCGCCGCCTCGTCGTATCCCGCCCGGCGCAAAATCTCGTCACTGTGCTCGCCGACGGCGGGCGGCTTGCGCGGCTGCACCTTCTTGGCGCCGTCGACCCAGATCGGGCTGTTGATGGTGAGCATGGTGTCGTTCTCGAACGGCACCAGCACCTCGTTTTCGAGCATCTGCTTGTCGTTCGGGATGTCGTCCAGGATCCCGACGACGCCGAACACCAAGCCGTTGCCGTCGAGGATCTTGCGCCATTCGGCAAGATCCCTGGTGGCGAACACTTCGTCAAAGATCCTGATCAGCTCGACCGAACGGGCGTGGCGGTCCGGCTTGGTGATGAAACGGGGGTCGTTGATGAGGTCCTCGCGTCCGATGCAGCGCGCCAGCGTCGGCCACTGCCGGTCCTCGTTCAGCAGCGACAGGATGATCCAGCGGCCGTCCTTGCATTGATAGTGATTGGTCACGGCGTTGAGCGCGCGTTCGCGCGGGCGCCGCTCGCCGAACTTGGCGCCGCAGAGCTTGGCCTGCGCCAGCACGCTCGCCGCCCACACCCCGTTCGCCATCAGGTTGGAGGCGACATGAGAGCCCTTGCCGGTCTTCTCGCGCTGATAGAGCGCGGTGACGATGGCGCCATAGAGCGCCATGGCGCAGGGGTGATCGCCCATGCCGGCGACGGAGCGGGCCGGCGTCGTGTGGGTGTCGGCGCGGACGAGGTCCATCAGGCCGGAGCGCGCCCAATAGGCGTTGCTGTCGAAGCCGGGCTTGTTGGCTTCCTCGCCCTTTTCGCCATAGCCGGTGAAGGAGGCGTAGATCAGGCGGTCGTTGAGATGGGCGAGGTGATCATAGGTGATGCCGAGCTTGGCGCGCACCGGCGGCGGCATGTTGGTGATGAAGACGTCGGCCTCTTCCACGAGCTTGTAGAGCACGGCCTGCGCCTCCGGCTTGGAGAGGTCGAGCGCGATGCTCTTCTTGTTGCGGGCCTCGAGCAGCCAGGCGAAATTGTGCTCGCCGGTCGGATAGCCAGGCAGGTTCGGCAGATTGCGGTAGGGGTCGCCGGCGCCGGGCGGCTCGATCTTGATGACGTCGGCGCCGAAATCCGACAGCACGGTCGCGGCAGCAGGCGCTGCGATGAAGCTCGCGCAGTCCAGAACCTTCAGGCCCGCAAAAATGCCCTTTTCCATCGTGGCGTTGCTCCCTCGCTCTTGTTGTTTCCCGCGCGCTGGAATTAGCACGGCCAAGTCGTGGGAGCATTAGACCGATGTTCTGGCGGGATGCAACGCTCCTTCCCGTGCCTACTCCTCCCCCGCAAGCAAGGCAGCATTGCCGCCCGCGGCAGCGGTATTGATGGTCACGGTCTGCTCGGTCGCGAAGCGCGCGAGGTAGTGCGGGCCGCCGGCCTTCGGGCCGGTTCCTGACAACCCGTTGCCGCCGAACGGCTGCACGCCGACCACGGCGCCGATCATGTTGCGGTTGACATAGATGTTGCCGACCTGCACCCGGTCGATGATGGCCTCGACGGTGTCGTCGATGCGCGAATGGATGCCGAGCGTGAGCCCATAGCCGGTGCGATCGATCGCGGCCAGCACCTGTCCAAACTCCTCGGCTGGATAGCGGACGACATGCAGGATCGGGCCAAACACCTCTTCGGTGAGTTGGCCGGCCTCCCTGAGTTCGAAGATGTGTGGGGCGACGAAGCAGCCCTCCGGCGCGGTGCCGGCAAAGTGCAGCCGCGCCTCTTTCTTCATCCGCGCTATATGGGCATCGAGACGCTGTTTGGCCTCCTGGTCTATCACCGGCCCGACATGGGTCGCGACATCGCCGGCGTCGCCGATCTTCAATTCGTGCGCCGCGCCCGCGATCATCTCGATGATGCGATCGGCGACGTCCTCCTGCATGAACAAGAGCCGCAGCGCCGAGCAGCGCTGACCGGCGGAACGGAAGGCGGAGGTGACCACATCGTCGGCGACCTGCTCGGGCAGCGCGGTCGCATCCGCGATCATGGCGTTGATACCGCCAGTCTCCGCGATCAGCGGCACGATCGGTCCTTCCTTGGCGGCGAGCGCCCGGTTGATCGCGCGCGCGACTTCGGTCGAGCCGGTGAAGACGACGCCGGCGATATCGGGTTGTGCTGTCAGCACAGCGCCGATGCGGCCGTCGCCGGTGACGAGGCGCAGTACATCGGCAGGGATGCCGGCCTCGTGCAGCAGCCGCACCGCCTCGACCGCGATACGCGGCGTCTGCTCGGCGGGCTTGGCCACCACGCAGTTGCCTGCCATCAGCGCCGCCGTGACCTGGCCGAGGAAGATCGCGAGCGGAAAATTCCAGGGCGAGATCGCCACGAATACGCCGCGTCCGCGCAAGCCCAGCACGTTGCTTTCGCCGGTGGGGCCCGGCATCGCGGTTTCGCTTCCGAACAGTCTTCGGCCCTGCGCCGCATAGTAGCGGCAGAAGTCCGCGGCCTCGCGCAGCTCGGACAGCGCATCGTCGAGCGTCTTGCCGCCCTCGCGCTGCAAGAGCGCGATGAAATGAGCGCCGCGGCTCTCCAGGAGATGCGCGGCCTGCTCGAGCGACGCCGCGCGCGCGGCTGCCGGTGTCCGGCTCCAGGCCGCAAAGCCCGCGCGCACTGCTGCCACCGCGGCGTCGGCCTGATCGGGCGTTGCGTCGGCGACCGGTTTGAGGTCGAGCGTCTCGTTCCTGATGTCGGCGAGCAGTCGGTCGAGCGCGGTGCGCTCGCCGAATTCGATGCCGCGCGAATTACGCCGGTCCGGCGCGAACAGATCGCATGGCAGCGGAATCTTGGGATGCGAGGCCTGCTGCGGCCGGGCGATGGCATCGGCCGGACGCTGCAGCAGCGCCGGGACCGGCACGCGATAGTCGGCGGCCTGCGCCACGAAGGAGGAGTTGGCGCCATTCTCGAGCAGCCGCCGCACCAGATAGGCGAGCAGGTCGCGATGGCTGCCGACCGGCGCATAGGTACGGTAGGCGATGTCAGGATGATCCTTCGCAAGCTGCTCGTAGAGCGCCTCGCCCATGCCGTGTAGGCGCTGGAACTCGAAGCCGCCGCTGTCGCCCGCAAGCTCCAGCACGGTCGCGACCGTCAGCGCATTGTGGGTGGCGAATTGCGGGAAGATGCGCGGCCGTAGGCCCAGAAGCTTGCGTGCGCAGGCCACGAAGTTCAGATCCGTCATCGCCTTGCGGGTGAACACGGGATAGCCGTCGAGCCCACGCTCCTGCGCGCGCTTGATCTCGGTGTCCCAATAGGCGCCCTTGACCAGCCGCACCATCAGCTTGCGGTCATGCGCATGCGCAAGCTCGTCGACATAGTCGATCACTGCGCTGGCCCGCTTCTGATAAGCCTGGATCGCGAGCCCGAATCCGTCCCAGCCGGCGAGCGATGCATCGGCGAGCGTCGCCGCGATCACATCGAGTGACAGCTCCAACCGGTCGGCTTCCTCGGCGTCGACGGTGAAGTTCAGGTCATAGTTCTTGGCGCGCCGTGCAAGATCGAGCAGTTGCGGCACCAGCTCGCGCATCACGCGTTCGCGGCTGATCGCCTCGAAGCGCGGGTGCAGCGCCGACAACTTGACGGAGATACCGGGCCGGTCGGGCAGGGCGTGGCTGCCCGCCGTCTTGCCGATAGTGTCGATCGCGCTGGCATAGGCGTCGAAATAGCGCTTCGCATCAGCTGCCGTGCGCGCGGCTTCGCCGAGCATGTCGAAGGAATAGCGGGCCTGGTGGCCGGAGTGCGGCCGAGCCCGCTCCAGCGCCTGCTCGATGGTCTCGCCGAGTACGAAATGATTGCCCATCAGCCGCATCGCCTGGCGCGTCGCCGCGCGCACCGCCGGCGCCCCGAGCCGCTTCACCAGCCGGCCGATGGTGCCGTCGGGCGTCTCGCCGGGCTGGATCACCCGCGCCGACAGTCCGAGCGCCCAGGCCGAGGCGTTGACCAGGAAGGCCGTGGACTTGGTCTCGTGGTGGATGAAATCGCCCTCGCCGAGCTTGTCCTCGATGAACTGGTCGGCGGTGCGCGCGTCGGGCACGCGCAGCAGCGCCTCGGCCAGTACCATCAGCGCCAGCCCTTCCTTGGTCGAGAGCGCGAACTCGCGCAGCATGTCCTCGACCCCGCCGAGGCGGTCGTCACGCTTGCGGATCGCCTCGATCAGCCGCGTGGCGACGCGATCGATCCGCGCCTCCTGCGCCGGGCTGAGAAGCCCTGCCGGCAGCAAGCGTGCGGCGATGTCGGCGTCAGCGGGGGCGTAGGGGGCGGTGAAGGGAGGAGGGATGTTGGGCATGGCGTGTCCTCTGGCCGAAACGCAAAATAATCCGCTCTTCGCCGTAGTTCGATAGACAAATATGCCATCCTGCCTTAGAAAATGAAGACGGGTTGGATTTGGGCCGTATAAAATATGGAACTTGATCGAATCGACCGGAATATCCTCTCGATTTTACAAGAGGATGGGCGCATCGCCAACGTCGAACTCGCCGAACGCATCGGCCTGTCGCCGACCTCGGTCGGCGAACGGCTGAAGCGCTTGCAGCGCGAAGGCTTTGTCGAGGGCTATGGCGCAAGGCTCAATCCGCACCGGCTCGGCCTTGGGCTCCTGGTGTTCGTCGAGGTGCTGCTCGACAAGACCTCGCCGGAGAATTTCGAACGCTTCGCGCGTGCCGTCAAACTCGCGCCCGAGGTTCTGGAGTGTCACATGGTTGCCGGCGGCTTCGACTATCTTGTGAAGGCGCGCTTGGCCGATATGAGCGCGTATCGGCGCTTCCTCGGCGAGACCTTGCTGTCGATGCCGGGTGTCCGCGAGACGCGCACCTATGCAGTGATGGAGGAGATCAAGCGCGACGCACCGTTGCCGGTGGGCTGACATGTGCCGTCGCGATTGTCGTTGCTGTGGCGCTTACAAGCGGTCTTTGCAGGCAAAATAGCTATCCGTGCGCAATCGCAACGCCTGTCGTCGAATGCACTGACCGTCTTCTAAAATTTTCTTGGCCTCACTCCCGAAAGATATCCGGGAGGCAGCAAAGGCTGGCGGGCTTATACTTTGAGGTTCTCTGCGGAGGTCTTGCCCCGGTTTGCGATCTCTTCATACTCCACCGTCTGTCCCTCGTTGAGCGTGGACAGACCGGCCTTCTGCACTGCCGAGATATGCACGAACACATCCTTGCCGCCCGACGCAGGCTGGATAAATCCATAACCCTTCGTCGGGTTGAACCACTTGACCGTACCTTTGGGCATCACGTCTTCTCCGCGGGTCTTCCTCCGAGATCGCGAACCGCCAGTCCCCGCCAACCGGCCGGTTCGGTCCTAACAGGATACGCGGAATGTTGCGGGCTTGATAGCTCAAACCGCACGGGCGTTTGTGCGAAAACCGCTCAACTTCGCGGCGTTTTTGCCGGTTTTGCCCGTTTAGCGGTCATTTGGCCCGCACGCATGCCGCGACCTGTTAATAGGTCGCGGCCAGATAGTCGACGATCTTGCCGACGTCGGCATCGTCGATCGGCGCGCCGTACGCCTTGATCATCTTGGTCACCTCGGCCTGCCAGAAGGCCTTCTTGTCCTTCATCGGCGGCTGCGTGTTGACGTAATCGGCCGAATGGCAGGCCGTGCAATTGCCCTGGACGACCTCGAGATTGGGGCCTGGCTTGAACGCGGCGACCTCGTCCGGGATCTTGTAGTTGACGGGCGCCGCGGTCACGGAGGTGGGGCCGGTCGCAAGCCAGCCAAGGCCGGCAGCAAGCGCGATGGCGAGGAGAACAGTCCGTTGCATGGTTATCCTCCTTTAGGCCACCGTCACGCGGACGGTTTCGACGACGTTGCGCAAATAGCCCGCCGGGTTCCAGCGCGGCGTGTCCGGCTGAGTCTCGCCGGAATTGCTGGTGGCGCGAACCTTGAGGTCATAGGCGCCCGCCGCGAGCTTCACCGGCAGCTTCCATTCGCGGAAGGAGTATTTGCCGAGATCCTTGCCGAGCTTGGCGTTGGTCCAGGTCTTGCCGCCGTCGGTGGAGACCGCGACCTCCTTGATGCCCTTGCCGCCGTCGAAGGCGATGCCGCGCAGCGTCGTGCTTCCCGCCTTCAGCTTCGCGCCGTCGCCAACGCTGGTGATGAAGGAGCGGATCGTGAAGCGGTTGATCGGGATGGTCGCCTTCGGCGCGGTGCCCGGCTCCACGCAATTGCAGGGCGTATCGGGAATGCGATAGGCCGACTTCATCCAGAAGCCGTCGAACACGTTGTCGATGACGGTGATCTCGTTGAGGTGCTTGACCCAGTAGGTACCGTAATAGCCGGGCACGATCAGGCGCAGCGGAAAGCCGTTGAGGAACGGCAGGTCCTCGCCGTTCATGCCATAAGCCAGCATCACCTCGCCGTCGGTGGCGTGGTCGACATCGAGCGCCTTGACGAAGTCGGGCGTCTTGTCGCTGACCGGGCCGTCCATGCCGTTGAACGTGACCTGCTTGGCGCCGGCCTGCACGCCCGCCATATCGAGCACGGTCTTCAGCGGCACGCCGCGCCAGCGCGCGTTGCCCATGGCGCCGTTGGCGAGCTGGCCGCCGGCGACACGCGGATCGGAGAAGCCGCGACTGTTGCCTGAGCACTGGTTGACGGCGACGATCTCGGTCGCCTTCATCTTCTTTATGTCCTTCAGCGACAGCTTCAGCGGCTTGTCGACCTTGCCCTTGACCTCAAGCGTGAACTTGTCGGGATCGAGATTGTAGGGCAGGTCCGACAGGTGATAGCGGACGAAGAACGCGTTGTTCGGCGTGATCGGGCCGTCATTGAACACTGCGAACGGCGTCTCGAGCTGCGGTGGGCGGCTGGTCAGGCCGATCATCGGCCGCTTCTGCGGATATTTCACCAGCGGCCGTTCGCCATTGGCGAAGGGCAGGGTGACGGTGTCCACGGCCACTGCCTTGGTGGCGCCGAGGCCTGCCGCCAACGCGGCAAGGCCTGCTCCCTTGAGCAGGTTGCGTCTGTCGATCATGTGTCTCCCCCCGGAGCGCTGTGGTTTGAGTCGCGGTCATCACCGCAAACCCGTGCACATCTGTCGCTTCGAAGGCCGCGAAGTCAATTCGTGCTTTCGCAGCAGGCCCATGCCGCTGCGTTGCAACAACGCGGTGTTACTTGTACCGCATGTTGACCGGGGCGTGACGCCGCGAAGAAGGTGCGCTCCCTCTCCCGCTTGCGGGGGAGGGTTGGGGTGGGGGTGCTTCCACAATCGACACTCCCGATGTGGAGCGAGCCCCCACCCGGCGCTTCGCGCCGACCTCCCCCGCAAGCGGGAGAGGCGAAGCGAGCTCGCCGCGAGTCTATCCAAACAAGAGCTATGACCTTTTACGCCGCGACTCGCTCGCCGCGGTCGACCAGGGCGGTCAACTGCCTGGTGTCCGCGACCACGCGCACGACCATCGGCTGGTCGCGGCCGCGGATCGTAACCTCCTGTTGTGGCAGCGCGTCGTCGCGCAGGCCGGCGGTGCGGCGGACCTCTTCCGAGACGATCGCCTCGCATGCCAGTATCTTGGTCATGTCCTGGAGACGCGCGGCGACGTTGACGGCATCGCCGAGCGCGGTGAAGACGATGTGATCGCGATAGCCGATGTCGCCGATGATGACCTCGCCGCCGTGAACGCCGATGCCGAAGCGTATCGGCTGGCGCAAATCGTGACTCAAGAGCTCGTTGAGCTCGTCGATATGGAGGGCGATGCCGGCGGCGGCTTTCAGCGCCTGGCGGCAGGCGGTTTGCGGATCGGCCGTGAGCCCGAACAGCGCCAGCATGCCGTCGCCGACGAACTGGTTCGGCTGGCCGCCGTTCTCGATCACCGCCTGCGACACCGCGCCGAGGAAACGATTGACGATGAAGACGGTGTCGAATGGCAGCCGTTTCTCGGCGAGTTGCGTCGAGCCACGCATGTCCACGAACAGGCTGACGAGGTAGCGTTCCTGGCCGATCCGCGCCGGAGTCGAGGCCTGCGCGTTCGCCGACAGCGTGTGCGGCGTGAAGAGCTGGAAGAAGGAGAGGTCCGACGTCGGTCGCAACTGGCAGGCCAGCCTGATCGAGGGATCGGTGGTACCGACGCGGGTGAGCACGAAAGCCTCGCGCTGCGACGGCTCGGGCAGGGCGCCATGATCGCCGATGACG
>NZ_LUUB01000123.1:15366-41136 GCF_001641635.1 Bradyrhizobium centrolobii | reverse complement strand
GCGGCAGGTCGAGCAGCGGGCGCGGCCGCCGCAAACGCTGGCATGCGGTACGTTGTGGCGCAGGCTAGCTTCCAGCACGCTCAATCCCTTCGGCACGCGCACCGTCTTGCCGTTGCCGTAGGACAACGCGATCATGCCGCCGCGCCGCTCGCGCAAGGCCCGCACGCCGCGCGCGAGCAGCACGAAGCCCAGCAGGCCAAGATAGCCGACGGTGAGGCCGCCGGTGATGCGGTCGAGCGTATCGGCCTCAGCGGCGCTGCCGAGCTGGCGCCGGGTCAGGTTATGCGTGCGCCACTCGCCGTCGTCGCTCTCGGCCGCGACGCTACGGCCGCCCTGGTAGACGCCGAGCAGCGCCAGCGTCGGGATCAGCACGGCCGCCGCAAGCAGATAGGGCGCGGCGCGCGCGAAGAAGGACTTTAGCCGCAGCCAGAAATAGATCCCGATGCAGCCATGCACCCAGGCGATCATGAGCAGGATCGTCATCGTCCAGATCCGGTTGGGCGACCCGACGAAGAACAGATAGAGCTCCTGCGGATAGAGCTTCTGGTGTCCGTAGAGCGTATGCCCGAGACGCACGCCGATGACATGCGCCATGACGAGGGCGGGAATGCTTAAGCCCAGCACGAGCTGGAGCGGCTCGATCGTCTTCCAACGGAACTGCCGGCGCTGGTACAGCGCGTAGACGCCGAGCCCCATATGCGTCAGCGCCGCCGTGTAGAACACGATCGCGACCGGCAGGAACTGCCAGAAGGCCGTGTGGTAATAGACCCCGACCTCCATCGCATCGACCGAGATGTTGCCGAGCGCGTGGTTGAGGAAATGGCTGACCACATAAGAGAACAGGATGACGCCGCAGACCAGCCGCACCTGCCGCAGGCTGGTGCTGCGGACCATTTCGGACATTCGTGCGGAAGCGGTGGCCATGATTCGGTTGTATCAGTTCATGGAGTAGAACAGCCAGCGTGGAGTTTAATTCCCGGGCGGACGGCTTTCCCGTTCACATGCGCGGCAAGCCGCCGCACACTCCGCCGTCGTCCCGGACAAGCGCCGCGCGGCGGCGCGCCGATCCGGGACCCATAGCCACAGGGCGTAGTTTGGCGAAGACTAGTAACCACGATCTCGCGCCACAACGTCTTCCTGTGGTTCTTGCGACGAGCGCGGGGGCCCGGGTCGCGCTTCGCTTGCCCGGGACGACGGCGGAGAAAGGAGCTTCGCCCGGCGGAACACCACGGACACATGCGGCAATATCCCCCACATTGACTCCCCCTCCCAAGTCGGGGAAAAGCGCGCCCGTGACGACGGCCGCCGACATGACATTGAAGCCCGACGGCGCCGCGCGCCGTCCCCTCGTCGTGGCCGCGCTCGTGATAGCGGCGATGACGCTGCTGCGCATCGTCTATGCCTCCGCGATCGAGCTGCGCACCGATGAGGCTTATTACTGGACCTGGTCGAAGGAGACCGCGCTCAGCTTCCTCGATCATCCCCCGATGATCGCCTGGTTCATCCGCTTCGGCACCGCGATCTTCGGCGACACCGCGCTCGGCGTCCGCTTTGGCGGCATTGTCGCGATGCTGGTGATGCAGCTCCTGCTCGCCGACATCGTCCGCCGCGTCACACATGATGTGCGCGCGATCGTGCTCGCGGTGCTGATGCCGGAGGCCGCGCTCTATTACGGGCTCTTGATGTCCAAGGTCGCGCCCGACGTCGCCTTGATCCCGTTCGCGATGGCGATGATGTGGTCGCTGGTGCGGCTCGCGCTGAGCGGTGACGGCCGGTGGTGGCTTGCGGCGGGCCTGTTCGCCGGCCTGTCGCTGCTGTCGAAATTCACCGCGATCATGTTCGCGCCCGCGGTCGCCGCCTTTCTGCTCGTGCCGGATTGGCGCTGGCGCTGGCTGCGCAGCCCCTATCCCTACCTCGCTGTGGTGATCGCGATCGCCATGTTCTCGCCTGTGCTGATCTGGAACGCCGGGCACGACTGGGCCTCGTTCCGCTTCCAGGGCGTGCGTGCCACGACCAACTATGGCATCTCGCTCCGCACCGTAGGCGACTATATCGGGCTGCAATTCGGCCTGGTCGGCTTCGTGATGCTGCCGGTGGTACTGTCGGGATTGGCGCTGACGGCATGGCGCGGCTATCGCGCGCGCGAGCCGGTCGCGATCTTGCTTTCGACCGCGGTGCTGGTTCCGTTCTTCTATTTCCTCGCGAAGTCGCTGACGCTCAGGGTCGGCGACACCTGGCCGATGTTCATGTGGCCGGTCGGCTTCGCCGCCGCCGCCATCAACCTCTCTATGTTGCCGCGCGAGCGCTGGTCGGCGAGGATGATCCGGTGGAGCATTTTCTGGGTGAAGACGGCCGTCGTCTCGGGGCTCGCCTTCGTCGTGATCGTGTTCCTCTATTACGTCGCCGCGCCCTGGAATTTTCTCGGCAAGATCGATCCGATCGGCGCCGAGGCCGGCTACGAAGAGGTCGCGGCGCGCGCGCACGCCGCCCTCGATGAGACCGGTGCGACCTGGATCGCGACCACGGACTACCGCACCTACGCCATGATGCGCTGGCTGTTCAGGGGACGGGTGCCGGTCATCGAGATCAACGAGCGCGGCCGCTTCCAGGACTTTCGCGATCCCGGTATGGACAGGATCCGCGGCCAGGCCGGGATCTATGTGGGCCGCGAGCCGGACAATCACGCGTCGGTGTGGGAGTCGATCCCCGCCAGACGTGAGCCGCTGGCAAAGGTCGAGCGCCGCTGGCGTGGTCTCGTGATAGACACCTACGCGCTGGAAAAGCTGACCGGCTGGACCCCGGACCTCTCGCCGCCGAAGGACTCGCCGCTGTTCCAGTGGCGCGTGCTGGCGGGGGAATTTGAGAAGCGTGAGCTCGCCTAGTGAGGCAAGCTCCGACCTCTTCCTTCTCCCCTTGTGGGAGAAGGTGGCATAGGCGGCCTTCGGCCGCCGTTCTTAAGAACGCCGAAGCGAAGCTTCGGCTATGGCGCCGGATGAGGGGTCTCTTTCCGCAAATACTTCTGCGAGAGGTTGCTCGCGGAGAGAGACCCCTCACCCGTCTCGCCGCTGCGCGGCGAGCCACCCTCTCCCACAAGGGGAGAGGGTGCAGCGAACCGCGCGGCGCGAATAGCGCGCTACTCCTCGTCTTCCTTCTTCCGCAACAGATCCGTCGCGAGGTCCGACAGCTTCGGTTGCGGCAGCGCTGCGAAGGGCAGCGGGCGCGTGACGTCGATCGCGGCGAGGCCGAGGCGCGCCGTCAACAATCCATTGAGCACGCCTTCGCCGAGTCGCTGCGACAGTTTTGCCGCGATGCCGTGGCCGAGCATCTGCTGCACCAGGCTGTCGCTCGCGGCCATGCCGCCGGTGATGGCGAGATGGGCGATGACATGACGGAGCAGGCGGATCATCCCGAGTGCGCCGGGCCGGCCGCCATAGAGCCGGGCGAGCTGGCGGATCAGGCGAAGCGAGGCGACGAATACGAACAGCACGTCGATCAGCGCGCGCGGGCTCACCGCGGTCACGATCGAGACCCGCTGTGCCGCCGATGACACCAGCCGCCGCGCCTCTGCATCCAGCGGCGTCATCAGCTCGCGCTCGGCGAGCCGGATCATGTCGGCGCCGTCGATGATCTCGCCTGCATGGCTCTCCAGCGCAGCACGTGCGCGCGCCAGCTGCGGGTTCTGGTGCGCGATCTTGAGCAAGTCCTGCACGATGGTGCGGCTTTCGGCGCGATCGTCGCTGGCTAGCACTGCGGCCGCGCGCTGGTGCAGCTTCTCGATCGTGGCGAGCCGCGCCAGACCGAACGCCTCGCGCCCGATCACCACCGCGAGCGCAAGCGCGGTGACGAAAGCGAAGACGAGGCCGACGATCCCGAGGCTTTCGCTGCGCGCGAACAGGTCCTCGATCAGATGGACGACGCCGAGCCCGACCCCGAGCAGCGTCAGGCCGGCGACACCGGACCAGAACAGCGTGCCCCAGGGGAGGCCGCGTCGCGCGGGAGCGGGCACCTCGACCGGCACCGGCAGCATCGACGGATCGGGCTCAGGCGTGATCTGGATGGTGCCGCGGCCGAGCCGCCCTGTTTCGTCCGCTTCGGTGACGATGACGCCTGGATCGTCCAGCCGGAACGTCGCCGGCCGCCGCTGCTGGGATCGGTCGTTCATTGCAACTTGTCTCCGATCAGGAACTGCAAGGCACGGTCGAGGCGGATGTGAGGCAGGGCCGGCTCTTCCGTCCGCTCGCGTTCGAGCTTAGGCGGGCGGAAGCGCAGGAAGCGGAAATCGCTCTTCTCCGCCGCGCCGGTGGAAAGGCCACGATAGGCATCGGTGCCGTTGAACAGCGCTTCGGGATCGGCGGGCAGGTCGCCCGGAAAGGTCGCGACTTCAGTGTTGCCGTCGAAGAACTCGCCGCCGGCGCTTTCGCCGGCCGTCGGCGTTCCCAGGATCGAGGGCAGCCTGTCGCGGCCATGCGCGACCTGCGCCTCGCGCGTGGCGCGTACGGCGGCGAGCGCCACTACGTCGATCTCCGCACCGGTGCTCTCGGCCCGCGTTGCAGCCCGCGCCACCGCGCGGCGCAGCACGGCCTCGAGCCGGTCATGACTGGAATGATGCAGATGGTCCGCCTTGGTCGCCGCGAACAGGATGCGGTCGATACGCGGTCGGAACAGGCTGGAAAGGAAAGTGCTGCGGCCGATGCGGAAGCAGTCGAGAATACCGGCGAGCGCGGCTTCCAGATCGTGCAGCGCCTCGGGTCCGGAGTTGAATGCGGCGAGCGCATCCGCCAGCACGATCTGGCGATCGAGCCGGGCAAAATGCTCCCTGAAGAACGGCCGCACCACAACGTCCTTGTAGGCTTCAAAACGGCGGACCATCATTGCCCACAGCGAGCCGACCGGCGCTTGTCCATCGGCGGGCACCTCGAGCGGCGCAAAGGTCAGCGCCGGCGTATCGGCGAGACTGCCGGGCATCAGGAAGCGGCCGGGCGGCAGCAGGCTCATGGCAAAGCGCTCGTCGCGGCAGGCGCGCAAATAGCCGGTGAAGAGCTTTGCGGCTGTCAGCGTTGCCTGCTCGTCCTCGCGGGCCTCCCCCTTCAAGGTCGAAAGATGCGCATGCCATTCGGTGGCAAGATGCGCGCGCGGCGCCTCGCGCGACAGCGCAAGGCTCTCCGCCGACCACTGCTCGTAGCTTTTTTGCAAGAGCGGCAGGTCGAGCAGCCACTCGCCCGGATAGTCGACGATATCGAGCGTCAGATTACGGTCCGCGCCGTTCTGGCGCTGGTAGTCGATGACGAGACGCAGCTCGCTGATGTCGACGGTCGAGTTCGGCCAGCGTCGCTCCTCGATCAGCGCGCGTAGATGGTTTTCATAGGCGAAGCGCGGCACGGCATCGTCGGGCTGGGGCGCAAGATGCGCCCGCGCGATCCGGCCCGATGCGTAGGCCTCGAACACCGGAAACCGGCCGCCGCGGGTGAGGCCGTGGATCAGCGCGGTGATGAACACCGTCTTGCCGGCCCGCGAAAGGCCGGTGACACCGAGCCGCACCGTCGGGTTGAAGAAGTGCTCGCCATAGTCCATGAGCGCGCGAGCCGACAGGCGCGCCTCCTCGACCATATCCTGGAAACTGAATGCCATATGAACGCGAGGAGCTCGGGCGGGTAATACGCAAAATGGATTAGTCACAAAGGTGGCAACTGTCTGATGAAAATCAAGTTCATACTTCCACCGCCTTTCCGGGCGAAGCAGCGAGTTGAACGCCGCATCGATCCAGAAAGACCTATATAAGAGTGCCATAGCGTTGCCCTCGGATTGCCATGACCGTCTTCAGGCTGAAGCAACTTGCGTCCACCTCCGCCCACGCCGCCGCCGATGTGATCGGCTGGAACTACGATCGCGCCGAGGTGATCGCCGACGGCGTCGTCCACGCGATCGGCGTGCTCTTCGGCATCGTCGCCGCGACCGTCCTGGTGGTGCTCGCGGCGCTCTATGCTTCTACGCTCGATATCGTCGGCGTTTCGATCTATGTCGCCGGCCTGCTCTCGATGCTGGTGCTGTCGGCGACCTATAATCTCTTGCCGGTCTCGCCTGCCAAATGGCTGCTGCGCCGCTTTGACCATTCCGCGATCTATCTCTTGATCGCCGCGACCTACACGCCGTTCATCCTGGAGTTGAAGGACAGTGCCTTCGCGCTGGTGCTGCTCGCCGGCGTCTGGTGCGTCGCGATCCTCGGCATTGTACTGAAGCTCTGTTGCCCCGGCCGGTTCGACCGCGTCTCGGTCGGCATTTACCTTGCCATGGGCTGGAGCGGCGTGATGCTCTATGACGCCGTGGTCAAGGCGCTGCCTGCGCTGGCGATGGGCTTCGTGCTTGCAGGTGGGGTGCTCTACAGCCTCGGCGTGATCTTCCACGCCTGGCGGCGTCTGCGCTTCCAGAACGCGATCTGGCACGGCTTTGTCTTGGCCGGCGCGGCATGCCATTATACCGCGGTGCTCGACCTTGTGTTGAGCTGAGCAAGACGCAAAAGCGGTATAAGAATAAGAGGAGACGTCGCATGCAGGTGGCCGGCAAGGTCGTGGTCGTCACGGGCGGCGCCAATGGCATCGGCAAGGCGCTGTGCGAGGCCTTTCATCGGGCGGGTGCGGCCAAGGTGGTGGTCGCGGACATGGAGGCGGCCGGCGCGCGGGCCGTGGCGGCGACCGTGAACGGCGCCGCCTTCAAATGCGACGTCGCGCAGGAAAAGGACATCGCCCACGTCATCGAGGAGACCGAGCGCCAGTTCGGCCCGATCGACCTGTTCTGCTCCAATGCCGGCATTGGCGGCGGTTTCGATCCCATGTCGGTGAACGCCGGCGGCTCCTCGGACGAGCCGTGGCAGCGGAGCTGGGCGATCCATGTCATGGCCCATGTCTATGCGGCACGGCACCTTGTCCCACGAATGAAAGCTCGCGGCGGCGGCTATTTCCTCAACACGATCTCGGCGGCGGGCCTGTTATCGCAGGTCGGCAGCCCCGCTTATTCGACGACCAAGCATGCCGCGGTGGGCTTTGCGGAAAATCTCGCGATCTCGCACAAGGCCCACAACATCCGCGTCTCGATCCTCTGCCCGCAGGGCGTCGACACCAACATGTTGCGCTCGATCCCCAAGGGTCCGCAATCCGGCGACGGCGACCTGACGCCCGAGCAGGTCGCCAAGGATGCGCTCGCCGGCATCGAGCAGGAGACCTTCCTGATCCTGCCGCATCCGCAGGTGCTCGGCTACATGCGCAAGAAGACCGAGAACTACGACCGCTGGATCGGCGGTATGGCCAAGATCCAGGCCAAGATGCGGGAGGAGTTTGGGAAGTGACCGTCAGGTCATTCCGGATTTTCCATGCGAGCTTGAGGCATTCTCGTGCCACATACTCAGTGTCGTCCCGGCGAAAGCCGGGACCCAACCCCAGGGAGAAGTTTGGCGAAGATTGGCGGTTATTTCTTTCCGCGGTACTTACACCGGCGCTTCACCGATAGATCACGCGGTATGGGTCCCGGCCTTCGCCGGGACGACGCTTGTATTCAAGCCGCAGTCCTCGCCTCGTCCTCCACGCGGCTCTGCCGCAGCGCTCTCGCATAGAGCATCATCCCCTCCCGCACCGTGCGCTGCTCCGCGTGCGTCAGCGCCTCCAGCGCGCCGGCGACCTGCTGTCGGCCGAAATCATGCAGCGCGGCCAGCGTGCGCCGTCCCTTCGCTGTCAGTGACAAGAGTTTGCTGCGCGCGTCGGCCTCGTCGGGCGTCTCCCGCAGTTCGCCGCAGTCGATCAGCTTGCGCACCATGCGGCTGACGCTCGATTTCTCCAGGTGCAGGAAATCGCAGAGCTCGCCCGACGCCAGCGGCCCCCGGATGCCGATCTCCAGGATGGTGTGGACGGCGGACGGCGGATAGTTCGTCGCCGCCACGGAGGCATCCATGAAGCCGAGCTCGCGCACCATCAGGCGGGACGCGGCGCGAATATCGTCGATCAGCGCAAGCTCGGCCACGTCTTGACTCCCGGTATATAGTTGTACCATACAACTATATGTGCGCGACGAGGCGCGCAAGCGTTTTGGAGTGGCCCATGAGCGGAATGTTGCCGGCCGGCAGACGGATGAGCGGCAAAGTCTGCCTGGTGACCGGCGGCGGCAGCGGCATTGGCCGCGCCACGGCGCTGCGGATGGCATCCGAAGGTGCCGAAGCGGTTCTGGTCGCGGGCCGGCGCGAGGCGGAAATTGAAGCCACGGCAGCGGCATGCCGCGAGCTCGGTGCGGAAACCATCCCGATCAAGACCGACATCACGCGCGAGGACGACGTTGCGCGGCTCGTCGACACCGCTGTTGAACGTTGTGGCCGGCTCGACGTCGCCTTCAACAATGCCGGCTTTCAGGAGCGGCGCGCGCCGCTAGAAGAGCAGGGCACGGACATCTACGACAGCGTGTTCGACACCAATGTGCGCGCCCTGTTCCTGTGCCTGCGCCACCAATTGCCGGCCATGCTCGCGCAAGGGCGCGGCAGCATCGTGGTCAATGCCTCCGTCAGCGGCGTGCGCAATCCCAATCCCGGCTTCTCGCTCTATTCGGCCTCGAAGGCGGCCGCGATCTCGCTGACGCGCTCGGCGGCGATGGAGAACGCCCCGCGTGGCATCCGCATCAACGCGATCGCGCCCGGCCGCGTCGTCACCGACATGATGCTGCGTGCCGGCGTCGGCGATGTCGCAACAGTGGGCGCCGGCCTGCCGCTGCGGCGGATGGGGACGCCGGAGGAAGTGGCGGAGGCGGTGGTGTGGCTTCTGTCCGACGCGTCGTCCTATGTGGTCGGCCATGTGCTGGCGGCGGACGGGGGATTTCTGGCGTCGTAGATCGCAACGGTCGTGCCAATCCCTCGGTGTCGTCCCGGCGAAGGCCGGGACCCATAACCCCAGGGAGCAGCTGTGGCGCGAAGCTGCCCACCACGAGTCTTCGCCCAACTCCATCCTGTGGGTATGGGTCCCGGCCTTCGCCGGGACGACGGCTAATGCTTCTGCGCGTACAACAGTGGCACCGCCGAATCGACGACCACCTCCACGAGGCTTGTCCCCTCGAACGCCAGCCCGCGCTTCAGCGCCTCGCCGAGCTCCGCCGCTTTCGTCACCCGCACCGCATGGGATCCCATGCCTTCGGCGAGTTTGACGAAATCGATGCCCGGCAGCTCCAGCCCCGGCACGTTGCGCACCTGCATCACCTGGCTGAACGAGCGCATCGCGCCGTAGCCGGAATTGTTGATCACGACGACGGTGAGCGGCAGCTTGCGCTGGACGGCGGTCCAAAGCGCCTGGATCGAATACATCGCCGAGCCGTCGCCGATCAGGCACACCGTGCGCTGTTTGGGCTTGCCGAGCGCCATGCCGACCGCGGCGGGCAGTGAGTAGCCGAGGCCGCCGCTCGCCATGGTGTAAAAACTGTCCTGGCCGCGCATCGGCATGAACTTTTGCATCGCCGGCCGGTGCGAGGGCACTTCCTCGACGAGTGATGCACCATCCGGCATCGCCTGCGACAGCGAATGCAGCAGGAACTCGACCGGCAGCGGATCGGCCGCTTGCGGCGCCGGCGGTAGCGTGCGGCCCTTTGGCGTTGTCCGTTTGCTCTCCGGCAAGAGATCGAGCAGCATGGTCAGCGCGGGCTTCATGGTGGCGATGATGCTGCTGCCGACTGGCGTGACCGCGGCGGCATCCGGATCATCGGTGATCTGGAAGATCGTCGCGCCACCGTCGAAGATCGATGCATGGCCCTCGACATGGAAGGTGAACACGGGCGCGCCGATAACGACGACGAGATCATGCTCGCGCAGCGCATCGGAGAGCTGCGCAGGCGAGGCGTGCAGGAAGCCCGCAAATTGCGGATGACGCTCGGGAAACGAGCAGCGCGCCGAGAACGGGCTGACCCAGACGCTCGCCTTCGCCTTCTCGGCGACGCGCACCATCAGGTCGACCGCGCCGGCGCGGTCGACGCCGGGGCCGACGACGAGGGCAGGGTGCTTGCTCGCGCTGAGCGCTGAGACCAGCGCCTTCATCGCCTCCGGCTCCGGGCCGACCTCGCGGCTGACCTTGCGCGCTTCGACCGGCGCGGTCGCATGCGCCCAGTCATCTATCGGGATCGACACGAAGGTCGGCCCGCACGGCGGCTGCATCGCGGTATAGTAGGCGCGCGCGATCGCGGCGGGCACATCCTCGGGCCGCGCCGGCTCGATGCTGTACTTCACATAAGGCCGCGGAAATTCGGAAGGGCGCTCGGCATAGAGGAATGCCTGTAGCGGCAGGATCGAGCGCGCCTGCTGGCCCGCGGTGATCACGAGCGGCGTCTGGTTGCGGTGCGCGGTGTAGATGTTGCCAAGCGCGTTGCCGACGCCGGCGGCCGAATGCAGATTGACGAAGCCGGCATTGCGCGTGGCCTGCGCGTAGCCGTCGGCCATGCCGACCGCGGAGGCCTCCTGGAGCGCCAGTACGTAGTCGATGTCGTCGGGCCAGTCGCTGAGGAACGGCAGCTCGGTCGAGCCGGGGTTGCCGAATACCTTGTTGATGCCGAAGGATCGCAGCAGGTCGAGCGTCGCCTGCTTGACGGTGACGGATTTGCTTGCCGCTTTGCCGTTCTTCATTGTTTCCGTCCCCTGAATGCTTGTTGTTAGTTCGTCATTCCGGGGCGCGAAGTGAACCCGGAATCTCGAGATTCCGGGTTCGGTCCTGCGGACCGCCCCGGAATGACGAGTTGTGGGCTACCACACCGCCGTGCCCTTCATCGTCGGCTGCCCTTCGGCGTTCGCGGTCCACAGCTCCATGCTCTCGCCGCTGTCATTGGCGTTGATGGAGAACTCCGTGCCCTCGAACAGCGGCTGCACGCCGCGATAGGTAAACTTCTTTGGCGCCGTGCCGCCGCGCAGCTTCGCCGCCATCTCGATGATGAACGCTGCCTGCAACGGTCCGTGGAAGATCAAGCCCGGATAACCCTCGACCTTGGTGACGTAGTCGCGGTCGTAGTGGATGCGGTGACCGTTGAAGGTCAGCGCCGAGTACCGGAACAGCAGCACGGGGTCGGAGACGTGCGTCTCGCGGTGCTGCGCCTTCGGCGGCGGAGACGGCGCCTTCGCGGGCGCAGCCTGCGTGCCCGTCATCTCGCGATAGACGATGTCCTGCCGCTCGCGAATGGCGACGCCCCGCGGCGAAGAAATGCTGTGCTCGACCGAGACGAAGCACAGCGTGCCGGTCGAGCCGGACTTCACCTGGACATCGGCAATGCGCGAGGTGCGCGTCGACTCGTCGCCGACGCGCAGAGGCTCCAGGAACTCGATCTCGCCACCGGCCCACATCCGGCGCGGCAGCGGCACCGGCGGCAGGAAGCCGCCGCGGGTCGGGTGACCGTCGGGGCCGAGCATCGACATCGGAAACACCGGCTGCGCCAGGCACCAGTGCACCGTGAACGGGGCGGCATCGCCTGTCCTGGGCTCGCCGACCTCCTGGAACAGCGTCGCGCGCAGGCTCTTGACGAGCTGCGCGGTGACGATGTCGGTCGCCTCCTGGGCGCGGCCGACCCATTGCCGCAAATGATCGATGTCGAGCTTCTCGGTCATGACGCCTCGCTCTTGTTTACTTCTTTGACTTGCTTGTTTGACCCGGGACGTTCGCCGATGCCGGGCACAGCGCCATAGCTGCGCGTCTCGCCGACGATGATCGGCGCCGGCGCGGGATAGCTGACGCGGCCGTTGGGCGTATCGACCTCGATGCGGCGCAGATGCGGATGGTTGGTGAGGTCGGCCATGGTGTTGACCTCGGCAAACGCAATGTCGGCGTCGGACAGTCGCTTCAAGAGCTCGTCGCGCGTCATCCTGGCGAAGGCATCGGCAACGGTCCTGTCGGTGAAATCGCGGTTGCGCACGCGCTCGACCATGTTGGCGACGCGCGGGTCGTTCGGCAGGTCCGGCTGGTCCAGCACCTCGGCGCAAAGTGTCTTCCACTCCCGCTCGCTCTGGATCGAGATCAGGATGTCCTTGCCGTCCTTCGACGTGAACACGCCGTAGGGTGCGATCGATGGATGGCGGAGACCCATGCGCTTCGGCGGATTACCGGCTTCCGCATTGAGCAACGGCACGGTGCACCAGTCGGCCATCACGTCGAACATGGAGATGCGGATGTCGGCGCCCTTGCCGGTGCGCCCGCGTGCGATCAGCGCCTCCAGGATCGCGGCATGCGCGGTCGCGCCGGTCGCGACGTCGACGATGGACATGCCGACGCGCGAGGCGCCGTCGGGATTGCCGGTGATCGACGCAAGCCCGCTCTCGGCCTGAATCAGCAGGTCATAGGCCTTACGATGCGCGTAGGGGCCTTCGTCGCCATAGCCGGTGATGGTGCAGGAGATCAGCTTCGGATAGTCCTTCAGCAATCGCTCGCGCGAAAAGCCGAGCTTGTCCATCGAGCCGGGCTTGAGGTTCTGCACCAGCACGTCGGCGCTCGCGATCAGCTTCTCCAGCTCGGCGCGGCCCTCTTTGGTCGCGAGATCGACCACCGCCGACTGCTTGCCGCGGTTGAGCCAGACGAAATAGCTGCTCTGGCCCTTGGCCGCCGCGTCATAGCCGCGCGCGAAATCGCCCTCGGGTCGCTCGATCTTGATCACTTCCGCGCCGGCATCCGCCAGGCGCGACGAGCAGAAGGGCGCCGCGACCGCCTGCTCGACCGCAATCACCCTGATCCCGTCAAGTGCTCCCATGATGCGACCTCAGTATGAGCGGGGCATGCCGAGCACGTGCTCGGCAATGAAGGAGAGCACGAGGTTGGTCGAAATCGGCGCCACCTGGTAGAGCCGCGTCTCGCGGAACTTGCGCTCGACGTCATATTCCTCGGCGAAGCCGAAGCCGCCATGGGTCTGGATGCAGGCGTTGGCCGCTTCCCATGACGCATCCGCCGCCAGCATCTTGGCCATGTTGGCTTCCGCGCCGCAGTCGAGCCCGGCCTCGTATTTGCGCGTCGCCTCCTTCACCATCAGCTCGGCCGCGCGCATCGACGCATAGGCCTTGGCGATCGGGAACTGGATGCCTTGGTTCTGGCCGATCGGCCGGCCGAACACCGCGCGCTCCTTGGCGTAGTTCGAGGCCTTGGCGATGAACCATTTTGCGTCGCCGACGCATTCGGCGGCGATCAGGATGCGCTCGGCATTCATGCCGGAGAGGATGTAGCGAAAGCCCTTGCCTTCCTCGCCGATCAGGTTCTCCGCGGGCACTTTCATGTCCGTAAAAAACACTTCGGTGGTGGCGTGGTTCATCATGGTGCGGATCGGGCGGATCTCGAGGCCCTTGCCCCTGGCCTCGCGCATGTCGACGATGAACACGGAAAGGCCGTCGGTGCGCTTCTTGACCTGCTCCTTCGGCGTGGTGCGCGCGAGCAGGATCATCAGGTCGGAATGTTCGGCGCGGCTGGTCCAGATCTTCTGGCCATTGACGATATAACCGGCATTGCCGTCCTTGCGCGCGAAGGTCTTGAGCGAGGAGGTGTCGGTGCCGCTGGTCGGCTCGGTGACGCCGAAAGCTTGCAGGCGCAGTTCGCCGCTGGCGACCTTCGGCAGCCATTTGGCCTTCTGCTCGCTGCTGCCGTGCCGCAGCAGCGTGCCCATCGTGTACATCTGGGCGTGGCAGCCGCCGCCGTTGCACCCGGCGCGCTGGATCTCTTCGAGGATCGCCGCGGCCGCGGAAAGCTTCAGGCCCGCGCCGCCATATTCCTCGGGGATCAGCACCGAGAGATAGCCGGCCTGTGTCAGCGCATCGACGAAGGCCTTGGGATAGGCCATCTCGCGATCGAGCTTGCGCCAGTATTCGCCGGGAAACTGCGCGCACAGCTTTGCGACGGCTTCGCGGATGTCGGCGTGATCTTCGGTGTGGTGTTCGTCTTGCTTTTCTTGGCTCATCGCGTTTCCCGTGGGCTTTGGTTGAGAGAATAGCGCCGGCCAATCCTCCGGCGTTGTGAAAACAACGCCAACCCCCTATGCTCATTTGCTATAGCGTATGGAGTAGCGTTCCAAGATTGGCAAGCATGGATTTCCGTCAGCTCAGGACCTTCAGTTGCGTGGCGGAGCTCGGCAGCCTGAGCAAGGCATCCGACACGTTGCGCGTGGCGCAGCCGGCGCTGAGCCGCCAGATCAAGCTTCTGGAACACGAGCTGCGCACCGAGCTGTTCACCCGCAACGGCCGCGGAATGGTGTTGACCGAGGCCGGACGCCTCCTGCTGGCGCGCACCTCCGGCATCGTCCGCCAGATCGACCAGATTCGCGACGACATCCAGTCGGCGAAAGGGCCGCCGTCCGGCCAGGTCGTGCTTGGCCTGGTTCCGACCGTGAGCTGCGTGCTGTCGGCGCGCTTTGCGCGGCGCTGCGTCGAATCCTTTCCCGGCATCTCGCTGCGCATCGTCGAGAGCTACAGCGGCCATCTCGTCGAATGGCTGCACCGCGGCGAGATGGATCTGGCCATCCTCTACGGCCGCTCGGCCGATCTGCATCTCAATGTGCAGGGCCTCGGCCGCGACAACATCGTCGCGGTCGGCCCGCGCGGCTGCGGCCTGTCGCGCAGGAAGAACGTCGACATCGGTTGGCTCTTGCGGCAGCGGCTGGTCCTGCCCAGTCATTCGCACGGCCTCCGCGCGCTGATCGAGCACGCGGCTGCCCAACGCAAGATCAAGCTCAACGTCCAGCTCGAGGCGGATTCCTTCCGCGTGCTGACGAGCCTAGTTGAGGAGGGGCTGGGCTTCGGACTACTGCCGCCCTCGTCGGTGCATGGCGAGGTCGCGGACGGGCGGCTGGAAACCGCGGCCGTGTCGAAGCCGATGACGCGCGAGCTCATTTTCGCTTCTCCGATCGACCGTCCCGCCTCGACGGCGTCGCTGGCCATCACCGCGCTGCTGCGCGACGAGGTCGCGGCCTGCCGCAAGGAAGGCCTCTGGGACATCAGGCTCGCTTGAACGTGAGCGCCTTCTTCGCCTCTCCCCGCCTGCGGGGAGAGGCCGGATCGCATCGCAAGATGCGATCCGGGTGAGGGGGACTCTCCGCGAGTCCAACTGCCACCGTCCTCGCGGAGACTCCCCCTCACCCCAACCCTCTCCCCGCAAGCGGGGAGAGGGAGCGCATCGGTCGCTCCTTCCATTCGTTTCACTGGGATCTAGGACAGAAGCGCTCAACTCTCACTTCGCATCTTGTGCGAGCTGTCATGCCGGAATTTTATAGCCCGGCTGGCTTCGCATTCCCCTCAGGGGACCTGCCGAGAGCATATCGCGTCGAGGAGCGTACGAAGCGATGCCCTGTCCGAAATGCGGACTGTTTCTGGATCATCTCCGTGAAACACGACCCTGGTCCCTTTGCCATCACGCATCACGGTGTTCGATCTGATGACAATCCAAGCACCGTCGTTCTGCCGCCGATAGGCGCCACAATCCACTTCAGTCACTGGCTGCGCGTTGAGCGGTTGAGCCCTGCTCGGATCGAGTACGGCGACAATCGTCAGAACCGCGAGAGCAAACGGCTTCATCGACCAACCTTTCACGCGCTGACTGTGCCGCCGATTAACTTGGAATCCTCACCGGCAACGACTCATACCCCTTGATGAAGCTCGAATAGATCCGCCGGGGCTCGCCCACCACCTCGATGCGGTCGAAGCGCTTCAGCATCTCCTCCCAGACGATCCGGAGCTGGAGCTCGGCGAGCCGCATGCCGACGCAGCGGTGGATGCCGAAGCCGAAGGAGAGATGCGTGCGCGGCCGGGGCCGGTCGATGATGAAGTCGTTCGGCTTCTCGAACATCTCCTCGTCGCGGTTGCCCGAGACGTACCACATCACGACGCGGTCGCCCTTGCGGATCGGCTTGCCGCCGATCTCGGTGTCCTGGAGCGCCGTGCGCCGCATATGCGCGAGCGGGGTCTGCCAGCGGATCACTTCGGGCACCATCGAGTCGATCAGCGCCGGATTGGCGCGGAGCTTGTCGTACTGCTCGGGGTTCTCGTTCAGCGCCAGCACCGAGCCGGTCATGGTGTTGCGCGTGGTGTCGTTGCCGCCGACGATGAGCAGGATGATGTTGCCCATGAGATTGTCGGGGTCCATGAAGCGCGTCGCGTCGTTATGGGCCATCAGCGACAGCAGGTCGTTGCGCGGCGCGGAGTTGACGCGCTCGTTCCAGAGCTTGGACATATAGGCGTAGCACTCGTCCATCTCGCGGCGGCGCTCTTCGGCCGAGGCGACGATGCCGCTCTTGGGCAGCGCGGTCGAGACGTCCGACCAGCGCGTCAGCTTGCGCCGTTCTTCCCATGGAAAATCGAACAGCGTCGCCAGCATCTGCGTCGTCAGCTCGATCGAGACGCGCTCGACGAAATTGAAGGTCTCGTTGCGCGGCAGATTGTCGAGCACGGTCTGCGAGCGCTGGCGGATCAGCTTCGCCAGTTCGTCCAGATGCGCCGGCGTGAACATCGGCGACACCGTCTTGCGCTGCGATGAATGCTTGGGCTGGTCCATGGCGATGAAGCTCGGCCAGTCATAGCCGGCGGGCACGTCGCGGATCGAGATGCCGCCGAGCGTCGAGTCCGAGGAGAAGATGCCGTGATTGGTGTCGACATGCATGATGTCGTTGTACTTCACCACCGACCAGTACGGGTCGATCGGCGCGTTGGTGCAGTAATGCACCGGCTCTTCGTTGCGCAGCCGCTCGAACCACGGCCACAGCGTGTCGTCCTGGAACAGCCTGGGCGCGCCTGGGTGGAATTGCGCCAGCGGCGTCGCATAGGCCTCCTCGCGCGCCTTGCGCATGCGTTCGGCCTTGTCCACTTTGACCGGCGCTTGGATGTTCATCGTAGTTGCTCCAGTGTTTCTTTCTTCGCCTCTCCCCGCACGCAGGGAGGGCCGACGCGCGAAGCGCGGCGGGTGAGGGGAGCCTCCACGAGCCGGCTGTCGCCATATTCGCGGAGAGAGCCCCTCACCATAGCCGATGCTTCGCATCGGCGTTGTTCACGAACGGCGGCCGGAGGCCGCCTCTGCCCTCTCCACGTAAGAACGGGGAGAGGGATGTCTTACGCCGCGATCCTGACCGGCAGCGTCTCGTAGCCCTTGATAAAACTCGAATAGACCCGCTTCGGCTCGCCGACCACGTCGATGTGATCGAAGCGCTTCAGGATCTCCTCCCAGATGATCTTCAATTGCAATTCGGCAAGTCGCAATCCCACGCAGCGATGAATGCCGAAGCCGAAGGAGAGATGTGTGCGCGGACGCGCGCGGTCAATGATGAATTCGTAGGGTTTCTCGATCGCCTCTTCGTCGCGGTTGCCCGAGACGTACCACATCACGACCTTGTCACCCTTCTTGATTTGCTTGCCCCGGAATTCGAAATCGACAAGCGCTGTGCGGCGCATATGCGCAAGCGGCGTCTGCCAGCGGATCACCTCCGGGACGAAACTGTCGATCAGTGCGGGATTCTCGCGCAGCTTCCGGTACTGCTCCGGATGCTGGCTCAACGCGTAGATCGAGCCCGACATGGTGTTGCGGGTGGTGTCGTTGCCGCCGACGATGAGAAGGATGAGGTTGCCAAGGAAATTCTTGGCGTCCATGTGACGCGTGGCATCGCTATGCGCCATCATGGAGAGCAGGTCGCTCTTCGGCGGTTGCTGGCTGCGTTCCTTCCAGAGTGCGGAAAAATACTGCGCGCATTCCAGCAGCACGGCCTGCCGGTCGTCCTCGGTGGGGACGAGCCCGTCCGGGCCCGGGATCGTCATGGCGACGTCGGACCAGTGTGTCAGCTTGCGACGCTCTTCCCAGGGAAAATCGAACAGCACCGCCAGCATCTGCGTGGTCAGCTCGATCGAGACGCGATCGACCCAGTCGAAGACCTCGCCTTTGGGAAGACTGTCCAGGCATTCCGCCGAGCGCTTGCGGATGTTGATGGCGAGGTCATCGAGATGGGTCGGCGTGAACATAGGCGCCACGGTCTTGCGCTGTGCGCTGTGGCGGGGTGGGTCCATCGAGATGAAGCTTTCCCGGCGCAGCTCCGGATCGACGTCACGGATGGTGATGCCGCCGAGCCTTGCAGCCGAGGAGAACGCCGCGTGATTGGTCTCGATCTCCATGATGTCGTTATATCTGGTCACCGACCAGTACGGCCCGAACATCGAGTCCTTGCAGTAGTGCACGGGCTCTTCGCGACGCAGGCGATCGAAATACGGCCAGAACGTATCGGTCCTGAACAATTCAGGGTCGCCGGGATCGAACTGCTCGAGCGGTAATGTTAGGGCGCGTTCGCGCAACGCATCGCTACTGGCTGTGCTCTCGACGGTACCGTGCATGGCCGGCTCTCCCTGACGTTCGTCCGCGCGCGTTCTTCTTGAATTCTGCGCTGCGGTATTTGGCTTGTAATTACAGCCGGTTGTCTGCGTCGGGGCAAGGGAGAGTTTTGCCACATCCAACCTTCGCGAGAGCGTCGGACGAACGTCACGCTCATGCGCGAACGTGACCGCCCGCACGCCCCTCAGGCGCAAATCGTGCGAGAAATCGCTTGAAATCGAGCGAAATCGAACCCGCCGATCTTGGGGATCGACTAACCTCTGATCTATAGTTTGAGCGGATCGGATCCGCATCCCGAGGTTGCTGCCGTGAATGACTTGCAATGGGCCCCGATCGGCCCGCCCCAACCGATACCGCCGCCGCTGCCGCCGGCCCGGGTCGATTTCACCGGCGACCGCGCCGAGTTCCGCAGGATGGCGACGAAGGGAGCGGCGCTCGAACTCGTTACCTTCGGCTTCTACCGGTTCTGGCTCGTCACCGACATCCGCCGGCATCTGTGGTCGAACACCTCGATCGACGGAGACGCAGCCGAATATACCGGGCGCGGCAAGGAGCTGCTGATCGGCTTCCTGTTCGCGCTCGCCATCCTGGTGCCGATCTACCTTGCATATTTCCTGGTCGGCATCGAGTTCGAGCGCTGGCAGGGCTTTGCCTCGACGCCGCTGTTCGTCAGCTTCTACGCCTTCGGCCAGTTCGCGATCTATCGCGCGCGGCGCTACCGTCTGACCCGCACGGTCTGGCGCGGCGTTCGCTTCTGGATGGATGGATCGGGCTGGGCCTATTCTGTCCGCGCCATGCTGTGGGGCCTGCTTGTGCCCCTCACGCTCGGCCTGGCGCTGCCCTGGCGCGAGGCGGCGCTGGAACGCTACAAGATGCAGCACACGCATTATGGCGATCTCTCTGGCGATTTCGAGGGCGATGGCTGGGAGTTCTTCAAGCGCGGCTGGTGGCTGTGGCTGCTCACGCCGATTGCGCTCGTGATTTTCCCGCTGGCGCCGTTCCTCTATGCCGAATTCAAGGCGCGGGAGTGGCGCTGGTGGCTCGCGGGCATCCGCATCGGCGGCGTGAGCCTTTCCTCGAATTTGCCGCACGACGCGTTCTACGGCCTCTATTGGAAGGTGATCGGCTGGTGGATGTTGCTCTCGACCCTGTTCGGCTTCTATCTCGCCGGTGCCACCGTTCTTGTCGTCAAGCTCAGCGGTCTGCCGGTCGATAAGGCGCTCGGGCCCGACGGACCGGCCAAGAACATCCCGATGCTGGTGATGATGGTCATCGGCTATTTCGCCCTGGCGCTCGCCATCAACATCGTGATGCGCGTCTATCTCCAGCGCGATCTTTGGGCGAAGGTGCTCGAAACCGTCGAGGTGCATGACATCGCAGCGGCGGCGGATGTGCGCGGCAGCGGCGAGCTCGCCAGCGCGCTCGGCGAAGGTTTTGCCGATGGACTCGATGTCGCGGGATTTTGAGCCGTGAGTGATGTGTCCGCCGAGGCCATGGCCGGGGCTGAGCCCGGAAAGCCGACGATCTTCTTCGACGGCGTCTCAAGCCGCAGACATCGGGTCACACTGACGCTCGGTGACGCACTCGTGATCGGCGAGGAGGGGGAAGCGCCGATCCGCTGGGCCTATGCCGACATCCGCCGCGCCGACAGTCCGGCCGGAATCCTGCGCCTCGCCTGCACTTCCGCGCCGCCGCTGGCGCGGCTCGAAATCCGCGACGCCTCTCTCGCGGCGGAGCTGACCGCGCGCTGTTTGCTGCTCGACGAGCACCAGACCACACGCCGCGGCGTGGCCAAAATCGTCGGCTGGTCGCTCGCCGCCGCCGTCTCCATCGTCTGCGTCGTGCTGTTCGGCGTGCCGCTCGCCGCCGACCGCCTTGCGCCGCTGGTGCCGAAGCCGGTCGAGCGGCGGATCGGGGACGCCGCCGAGGTCCAGATGAAGACCATCTTCGGCCGCGGCACCTGTGACGACGTGGCCGGGCAGGCGGCGTTCGCCAAGCTGGTGAACCGCCTGCGCGACGTCGCCGGTCTCGATGAGTCCATGACGGCAGCAGTGCTGCCGGCCTCGGTGCCGAACGCCTTCGCGCTGCCGGGCGGCAAGGTCTTCCTGCTGAAGGGCCTGCTGGACAAGGCCGAGAGCCCCGACGAGATCGCGGGCATCCTCGCCCACGAGCTCGGCCATCTCAAGCATCACGACAACATGCGCGGTCTCATCTACAATGGCGGCACCTCGTTCCTGATCGGCCTCTTGTTCGGCGACGTCACCGGCTCGTCCGCCGTGATCTTCGCCTCGCGCAGCGTGGTCGAGGCCTCCTATTCGCGCGACGCCGAGACCAATGCCGACACCTTCGCGATCGAGACGATGCACGCGCTCGGCCGCTCGCCGAAACCCGCGGCCGAACTGATGTTCCGCATCACCGGCAAGGAGGGCGGCTCTGGCTTCACGATTCTGGCAAGCCACCCGCTGACCGAGGATCGCCTCGCGCGCATGACCAAGGAAGACCGCCCCGCAAGCGGCCCGCCGCTCCTGACCGATGCGGAGTGGAAGGCGCTGAAGGGGATTTGCGGCGGCAGCGGGAAGATCTGAGCTTCCCGCTCCGCGAACCCGACGCTGTTATCTCGTTCCGTAAGCGCGGTCGCCGGCGTCGCCAAGGCCCGGCAGGATGAAGCCGTTCTCGTCGAGACCCTCATCGATCGCGGCCGTCCAGATCCGGACGTCCGGGTGTAATCCGCGAACGCGCTCGAGTCCCTCGGGCGCCGCGATCAGGCAGACGAGGCGGATGTCCTTGGCGCCGCGCTCCTTCAGCCGGTCGACTGCCGCAACGGCCGTATTGGCCGTGGCCACCACCGGCGTCACCACGATGGCAAGCCGCTCGCTGAGATCTGACGGCGATTTGAAGAAATACTCGACCGCGGCGAAGGTGCTGGGTTCACGGTAGAGCCCGATATGCGCGACACGCGCGGTCGGCACCAGGTCCATCATGCCGTCGACAAACGTCGTGCCGGCGCGCAGCACCGGAACGAAGACCAGCTTCTTGCCCGCGATCTTTGCCGACTGCATGCGCGTAAGCGGCGTGTCGACTACGACGTCGGCGAGCGGCAGGTCGCGCGTCACCTCGTAGCACAAGAGCATGCCGATCTCCTTGACCAGCTCCCGGAACGACTTGGTCGAGATGGATTTGTCCCGCACCAAGGTCAGCTTGTGCTGGACCAGCGGGTGATCGACGATGGTGACGCCTTCCATGAGGTGATGCTCCTGACGACACTCTTTCTTCCTTCTCCCCTTGTGGGAGAAGGTGGCGCGCAAAGCGCGCCGGATGAGGGGTTCTCTCCACGAACTTCAATGAGAGATGCGCCCGTGGAGACAGACCCCTCACCCGCCTCGCTTCGCGAGGCACCCTCTCCCACAGGGGGAGAGGGTCAGAAAACGGTGCCATCGCTGATCACCTTGAGCGGCGGCGCGCCGTCGCTGCGCCGTTCGAAGGCGATGGCCCGGCCCGCCGCCCATGTGCCGCCTTCGAGGATGCTTGCGAGCGGCAACGAGTCCGGACTGCGGCCGAGCTTCGCACGCACGCGCTCTGCGAGGCGGTCCAGCAGGGCGACGGTGAGCGCGCGCCACTCCACGACGAGAGGAGAATCCACCGCATGCGCGCGCTCCGCGTCAGCGGCGTCGCGCAGGCGAAGGACCTCGTGATCGACGAACAGGCCGCCATTGCGGTATTCGGCAAGCCCGGTCAGGCCATCGATGTCGGTCACGTCAAGGCCGGCGCGCTGGAGCGGCTCGATCAGCGAATAGCTCAGCCATTGCGAAAGCTTGTGCAGGGGAACGAGGCCGGCGGTTGCATCGTCAGCCGTGATCGCGGGATGGCGCCAGCAGTCGCCGAGCGGAAGCCCCGCAAGCTCGAGCCGCGAGGGCCAGATCGGCCCGAGCTGGTTCAGCACCTCGGACAGGATCGTGGGCGCAGCGATCGCGCCGTTGTTCGCCTGCGCCGCGAGACGATCGAACAGACCTCCGGGCCGCGGTGTGTCGCGCAAACCGAATATCTCCGGGCGCTCCGCCGCCAGCCTGCCGAGGCGCCGCAGCAGATCCGCGCGTCCCTCGAGACCGAGCAGCGGATTTGCTTCCGTGACCTGAAAGCCGGCCTGAAGCGAGGCGAGCGGCAGCTCTGCGATCACACCCGCATCGACCCTGAACGGCACGTGCGCATCGCCGGAAAAGGCGCCGCCAGCGAACATGTCGAGGCTTGCCATCGCAAGCCCCTCGGACCGGCCGATGCTCTGTCCCGTCACGACATCGCGGTATCGCCACACTGCGCCGGCACCGGCATCGAGCAACACGCTGACGATGGCGAGATCGAACTCGGCGCGTGCACGGGTTGCTCGATCCGGCCACGACGCTTGGTCCGCAAGCCGCGCCCAGCGGTCGACACCGCCGAGCACGAAATGCCGCCATCGCGCATGGAAGGGAATATCGAGCGTCGGATAGGACCGGCGCGTGACCGCGACCACGGCGTCCGCGACGCCATCCATGCGATCGAGATCGATCGTGAAGTGCGTGAGCCCGCCGCGCAGGCCGAGCTCGAGCATATGCCCGGCGCGCGCGCGAACCGCAGCTGCGGTGAGCAATGAACGGGCCTGTTGTTCTGTCGCCGCGGCGTCCGCCATCACGGTATCAATACTTCTCCAGCGAACGCCCGACCACGCCGTTCACGTCCTTTTCGGGCGCAACGTCGGTCGAGTAATATCCGGCGGCCTTCTTGGCGGCGATCTCGACATAGGCGTCGGCCGGAATCAGCTCCGGCGGGATCGGCACGCGCTCGACGATGTCGATGCCCTGCGAGGTGAGCGCATCATATTTCATGTCGCTCATCGACAGGAAGCGGTCGATGCGCTTCAGCCCGAGCCAGTGGATCGTGTCTGGCATCAGCTGCTGGAAGCGCGCATCCTGGACGCCGGCGACGCATTCGGTCCGCTCGAAATAGGCGGCGGCCGCATCGCCGTCCTCCTGGCGCTTGCGCGCGTTGTAGACCAGGAATTTCGTGACCTCGCCGAGCGCGCGGCCTTCCTTGCGGTTGTAGACGACGAGCCCGAGCCCGCCCTCCTGCGCGCCGCGCGCGGATTCCTCGATGCCGTGGATCAGGTAGGGCCGGCAGGTGCAGATGTCGGAGCCGAACACGTCCGAGCCGTTGCACTCGTCATGCACGCGGCAGGTGATCCTGGTGCGATGGTCGGGCAGCTTGCTGACGTCGCCGAACAAATAGACGGTGGTGCCGCCGATTGGCGGCAGGAACACTTTCATGTCCGGCCGCGTCACGAGCTCGGGGAACATGCCGGCGGTCTGCTCGAACAGCGTGCGCCGCAGTTCGGTCTCGCCGGTACCGAAGCGGGCCGCAAGGCCCGGCAGGTACCAGACCGGGTCGATCGCGATCTTCACCACCGACACGCTGCCATTGGCGTGCACGACCTCGCCGTCGGCGCGCAGGCGCTTCGCCGCCAGCGCGTCGCGAATCTCAGGCAGGTCCAGCCGCGCGCGCGTCACCGCGATGCTCGGCCTGATGTCGGCGCCTTCGGCGATCTCGTTACGGAAATTCTCGGCGACGAGGTGCCCCCAGGGATCGAGCGCGACAATCTTGGTCGGATCGTTCCATTGCGGAAAGGGCCCGATGGTCGCCGCCGGAAAGGTGTTGGTGAGGTCGGGACGCCGGATCGGATCGAGCGCGCCCGCGGAGACGGCGAGCGCCCGGTACACCGCATAGGATCCGCCATGGCTGCCGATCACGTTGCGATCCTGCGAGCGCGACACCGTGCCGATGATCGGCCCGCGCTTGCGCGCATCCGCGGCGCCCCAATGGATCGGAAAGGCCGCCTTTCTGCCCGGCTCCGGATGAGAGGTGAGGCGGATGTGGTCGGTACGGTTCGCACGGCTCATGACCAGACTCCCAAAAAGCCAACGGCCCGCCTGTCCGACGGGCCTGGCTCAGGCGCGCTACCGCTGCGGAACAGCGGCGACGCGCCCTAATCTTTCATATTGTAGCGGCGAGCCACGACGGACAAGTTAATCGTGCCGCGGGGCGAGGCCGTTCATTTCCATCATTCGTCATATAGTTATTCGCGCGCCCAGGCTGAATGCTGCGCTCAATGCCGACGAAAGACCCACATTTCAAATTTTTGTTCTTGTTATATATTTGAAATTACTAATGTTTTTATCTTCGCGTTCTGGCGAAGTCAGCAGCCGCATTGCACCCATCTCCTCGATCGTAAGACCTGGCGGGTCGGGNGGCCGCGATCCAGGCGCGCGCGAACCCGTCCCGACACAATTCAGTCGTCGTCTCCCGGTTAGGTTGATTTACCGGATCGGGGGCAACCTTGTCGTACAGAACGTTTTGGGCTTGCGTCGTCGTGCTCTGCTGCCTGGCCTCGGCCGCCGGCGCTGCGGGCATTCAGCTCCTGAACTCCGACCGCGCTCTGTCGGGTGCCATCTGGTATCCTTGCGCGGGCGAGCCGGCACACATAGCCCTCGGAAATCTGGATGTGGGCGCCGACTTCGGGCTGACCGGCGTGAAGGATTGTCCCATCACCGGCGCGAAGCTGCCGCTCATCGTCTTCTCTCATGGCCGCGGCGGCTGGTTCGGCCAGCATCACGACACCGCGGAAGCGCTGGCCGATGCGGGCTTCGTCGTCGCGGCGATCAATCATCCAGGCGACAGCTACGGCAACTCCGCCCAGCGTGATGATCTCTCCGTCTTTGCCTCGCGTCCGGTCGACATCGTGCGCCTGCTTGATTTTGTCCTGCACGACTGGAAGGACAAGGCGGCAGTCGATCCCGCGAAGGTCGGCTTCTTCGGCTTCTCGAAGGGCGGCTATACCGGCCTGGTCCTGATCGGAGCCCCGCCGGACTTCGCGAGGCTCGCCGAATTCTGCCAGGACAAGACTGGAGTTTGCGCAGAACTCCGTAGCGGCGTAGCCGCGCCGCATCCGCCTCAGGATGCACGCATCCGGGCCGCAGTGATCGTCGATCCCGCGACCGGTGTGTTGTTCACGCGAGACAGTCTCGCCGTCATCAATATCCCCCTTCAGTATTGGCGATCGGAGCGGGGAGGTCCGGGCGTCGGTGATGGTTCGGGCACCGCACGTGTTGCCGAAATTCTGCCGGGCAAGCCTGAATTTCATGCCGTGCCGGCCGGCCACTTTGCCTTCCTCGCACCGTGCTCGCCGGAGCTCGCGGCAGCCGTTCCGCGCATCTGCACCGACACGCCGGCGAACTTCGACAGGGCCGCCTTCCATCGCGATTTCAACGCGAGCGTCGAGCGCTTCTTCCGGGAGCATCTCGCGCCCGCCCCGTAATCCGCGGCTCCGCGCGGCGAGATCGCCTGCGAATGTAGGAGGTCGTCATGCCCGGGCTTGTCCCGGGCATCCACGTTCTTCGTTCCGCGGGATAGGCGTGGA
>NZ_LUUB01000123.1:0-15357 GCF_001641635.1 Bradyrhizobium centrolobii | reverse complement strand
TGGCCGGGACAAGCCCGGCCATGACGAGGTGGAAGCTTCAGCGCCACAAGCGCTAGCTCGTGTGCAATTGCGCTGCCATCTGGCGAGCTGGACAAAACGTCTATATTCAGACATATCGTACAGACCGCCGCTCTCCCAGGAGAACGCCATGTCCGCCCCCTGCTACATCGACCCTCGCAACGGAAGACTCTATCCGCTGGATAAGCCGCGCTGGTGCTCGGACGAGCGCACGCCGCTTTTGGTCACGCCGGGGGCAGGGCTGTCGCGCGATGAGATCGATACCCGAGCGCGATCGCTATGGCGCTACAAAGCGGCGCTGCCGGTCGAGATCAAAAACCCGATCACGCTCGGCGAAGGCTGCACGCCGCTGGTCCAGCAGGCGTGGGGCGACCTGCGGCCGTTCTTCAAGCTCGAATGGTTCAATCCGACCGGCAGCTTCAAGGACAGGGGATCGTCGGTGATGCTGTCCTTCCTTCGACAGATAGGTGTCGATGCCGTGCTGGAGGACAGCTCCGGCAATGGCGGCTCGTCCATGGCCGGGCTCGGCGCCGCCGGCGGGATGCGCGTGAAGATCCTGGCACCGTCCTCGACGTCGCCCGCGAAGATCGCGCAGGTGCGCGCTTATGGCGCCGCGGTGCAACTCGTCGAGGGACCGCGCGAGGAGTCGGAGGCCGAGGCCATCCGCCAGTCGAACCAGATCTTCTATGCCAGCCACAACTGGCAGCCGTTCTTTCTCGAAGGCACCAAATCGCTCGCCTATGAAATCTGGGAGGATCTCGGCTTCCGCGCGCCCGATAACGTCATCGTTCCCGTCGGCGCCGGCAGCAGCCTGCTCGGCTGCGCGTTCGGCTTCCGTGAGCTCTTGAAGGCCGGGCAGATCGCAAAACTGCCACGCCTCTTTGCGGCGCAGCCGCTGAACTGCTCCCCGATCGATGCGAGCTTCAAGGCCGGCGTCGATACGCCGGTGCCGCGCGAGGTGCACAAGACCATCGCCGAAGGCACCGCCATCAAGCATCCCTTGCGCCTGCGCGAGATCATCGGGAGCTTGCGCGAAAGCGGAGGCGGCACCGTTGCGCTCACGGAGGCGGAGATCGTTGCCGCCCTGCGCGGGCTTGCGCGGCAGGGACTGTTCGCCGAGCCCACCAGCGCAAGCGCGGCCGCAGCACTCGACAAGCTCACCAGCGCCGGAGCCATCAAGGCAAGCGAGACCTCGGTGGCGGTCCTCACCGGCACGGGCCTGAAGGCCGCAACCATCGTCGCCGATCTGTTGCAGTAGGGCGGCGCGATGAGCCGACGCAAATCTACCGCATTGAGCAAGGCCGGTGCAGATCGCAAGGCGCTGTTCGACCAGTTGCAGCAGATCGCGAAAGGTCTCGGCGAGACCTTCGCGCCGTTCTGCGAGGTCGTGCTGCACGATCTCACCCATCCCAAGAACGCGATCGTCGCCATTCACAACAACCTGTCGGGACGCAAGGTCGGCCAGCCCGCGACCGAGCTTGGGCTGGCCCGCATCGCCGATCCCGACTACGCGCAGGTGATCGCGAACTACGCCAACAGCTTTGCGGACGGCAGGCAGGCCAAGAGCACCTCCATCGGCATCAAGGACGCGAAGGGTGATTACGTCGCCGCACTCTGCCTGAACGTCGACCTGACGCTGTTCCAGGGCCTGCAGAGCGCCATCGGCCAGTTCGTCAGCGTCGAGGCGCAAAACAGCCCGCACGAGACGCTCAACCCGGTTGGCGCCGAGGCCATCCGGGCACATATCGACCGGTTCGCGGCGCAACGCGCGACCACGCCGCGCGCGTTGACGACGGAGGACCGCCGCATCTTGCTGCGCGAATTGCGGGAAGCCGGCTGCATGCAGGTGCGCCGCTCCTCGGACATCATCGCCGCCCATCTCGGGGTTTCACGTGCCACGGTGTACGCCGATGCCAGGTAATACAGATCTATTGACCCTCCAAACGCCCTGTTTGCTGCTCGACGAAGCGCGGCTCCGTGCCAATGTCGCGCGAATGAAGGCGCATCTCGACAGCCTCGGCGTCGCTTTCCGTCCGCATTTAAAGACGGCGAAATCGCTGGACGTCGCGCGCATCGCGATGCCCTCGTCTGCCGGGCCGGCGACGATCTCAACGCTGCGCGAGGCCGAGTATTTTGCCGCCGGCGGCGTGTGCGACATGATCTACGCTGTCGGCATCGCGCCTGCGAAGCTGGGGCGCGTCTCCGCCATCCGTGCATCGGGTGCCGATCTCGCGGTGATCCTCGACAGCGTCGAGCAGGCCGACGCGGTTGCCGCGCATGCCGCTCGCAGTGGCGACGCCATTCCGGCGCTGATCGAGGTCGATGCGGATGGTCACCGCTCCGGCGTCGCCCCAACCGACACGGCGACGCTGGTCGCGATCGGCAGGCGAGTGGTCTCAGGAGGAGCCGAGTTGCGCGGCGTGCTGCTTCACGCCGGCGACAGCTACGCGCTGAACGATCCCGCGGCCATTGCGCAGGCGGCTGAGGCGGAACGCGTCGCCGCCGTGACGGCTGCCGAGGCCTTGCGCAACGCTGGGCTGCCTTGCCCGGTGGTGAGCGTGGGCGCGACGCCGACGGCGCGCTACGCGCGCGACTTGACCGGCGTCACCGAGGTCCGCGCCGGCGTCTTCATGTTCGGAGACCTCTATCAGGCCGGTGTCAGTTCGGTAGCCATGGGCGACCTCGTGCTCTCGGTGCTCGCCACCGTCATTGGGCATCAGAAGGCCAAGGGCTGGATCATCGCCGATGCCGGCTGGATGGCGCTGTCGCGCGACCGCAGCACGGCGAAGCAGGCGGTCGACCAGGGCTATGGCGTGGTCTGCGACCTCGCGGGGCAGCCGTACCCGGATCTCATCGTTGCCGACGCCAACCAGGAACACGGCATCATCGCGCTCCGCAAGGGATCGACGGCGACGCTGCCCGACCTGCCCGTCGGCTCGCGCATCCGCATCCTGACCAATCACGCCTGCGCGACCGGCGCCCAATACGACCGCTACCACGTTCTCGACGGTGCCGGCGGCATCAGCGCGATCTGGCCTCGCATCAACGGCTGGTAGGACGCGCATCACACGGGATCGTAGGTGCCAGCCGGCGCCCGGCCTTCCCTGCGCCCTCTGGTCTTCAGAGCAGCGAGACGGCGGCACAACGCGCCGCGGGAATGTTAAGTTCCGCTTTCGCTATCGCAGGCACGCATTGAACCTTCGCCATCCGTCACCAGCCTCATGAAAGAGGACTTCGAGCGAAGGGAGAGAGTTCTATGACCGACCCGTTTGCAGGTTTCAAGGCGATCCAGAAGGAAGCCTGGTCGCTGTTCACGCCGATGGAGGTGTTCACGACGCCGACGGCAGCCAAGCTCGTGAATTTTGCCGGCGTTGCCGCCGGTCAAAGGCTGCTCGACGTCGGGTGCGGCACCGGTGTCGTCGCGATCACGGCGGCGCGCCGCGGCGCGAAGGTGAGGGGGCTCGATCTGTCACCGGTCCTCATCGAGCGCGCCCGCGAGCATGCGCAGCTCGTGAACCTCGATGTCGACTTCAAGGAGGGTGACGCAGAAGGCCTGCCCTATGGCGATAACGAGTTCGACGTGGTCGTCAGCCAGTTCGGCCACATGTTCGCGCCGCGCCCCGACATCGCCATCGGCGAGATGCTGCGCGTATTGAAGCCCGGCGGCACCATCGCCTTCTCCACCTGGCCTCCGCATCTCTATGTCGGACGGATGTTCGCGCTGATCGCGCGCCATGTGCCGCCGCCCGAGGGGGTGGCCTCGCCGGTGCTATGGGGCGATCCCAAAATCATCACCGAGCGCCTTGCGGGCAAGGTGAAAGACCTCTCCTTCGAGATGGACATGATGACGCCCTCCGCGCTCAGCCCGCAGCATTTCCGCCGCACCATGGAAGCGGCCGTCGGTCCGATGATCAAGCTCATCGCCCAGTACAAGGACGAACCGGACAAGCTGCACAGCTTCCGGGCCGAGTTCGACGCCCTGACCTCGGAGTATTTCGACCGCAGCAACAACGTGATGCGCCAGCAGTTCTTGATGACGAAGGCAAGGAAGGTATGAGGGGGCGGTCGCCGCTGCTTTCCCTTCTCCCCTTGTGGGAGAAGGTGGCGCGAAGCGCTGGATGAGGGGTTCTATCCGCGAGCCTCGATGCGCGAGAGTCATTCGCGGAGAGAGACCCCTCACCCGGCTTCGCGTGCCGCGAAGCCACCCTCTCCCACAAGGGGGAGAGTGCAGCGGTTATGAGCCCTCACTCCACCAGATTGTTCACCCGCTTCACCCACGCCCGCACATCCGCGAGCACGTCGGGCAGCAGCGCCTTGACCTCGTGCACGGTCATGCCGGGCTTGATGCGGGGGTCGTAGAGCAAATTGAGGATGTATTGGTCGTAGACGTCGAAATAGCCCATCGAGACGTTGTCGTTGAACATGGTCCAGGGCACGCTCGCGGTGTCGTTGATCGGGCCGAGCGATTGCAACAGCTCCTCATAGGCGCAGTCGAGGAAGGTGAAGTCGCCATTGTCGACGGTGAGGATGACGTCGGAATGCTCGATCTCGAAATTGTCGTTCTTGCGGAAGCCGGACAGGCATTGCGGATCGAGCGAGGAGCGGATCTCGCGCGCCTTCTCCGCGCCGTAGAAGCTCGAAATGGTCCGATAGAGGTCGCGGTCGCGCACCAGCTTGACGCGCACGTTCGCCGCCTCGCTGGTGTCGGTCATGGCGATGTCGAGATGCTGCACGCGGGCGCCGATATCGGCCACGATCCTGGCGAGCTGTGCCTTGCGGTCGGCGCGGTCGCTCTCGACGTAGACGCGCACCGGCTCGTCGAACTTGCGGATCCGGTCGACGCGACCGGCGAGGTGGTGTTCGGCGCCGAACGCGGTCTTCAGAAAGCCCTCGACGATCTCGCTGTCGGTGAAGCTCTTCTTCTCGGCGCGCTGGCGCGAGGCGATCGCGGGCAGCTCGCCCGCGCTCGCAATGGTAGCGATGTCACCGACGAACGCGAAGGCTGCGAGCGCCACGAGGGCGATGCGAAAGTCAGGCGAGGGCGGGGCGGATGCACTCATCGTTGCCTGACGCTGCCGTATTCGGAGCGCGCGCACAAGACCGCAAATTCACGCACCCGCCGGGTTCCCGCCGCGCGCGTGCGCCTAGTTGTTCAGCACCACCACGGTGGTGCCGACCGAGACGCGGCCATAGAGGTCGGTGACGTCGTCATTTGTCATGCGGAAGCAGCCGGAGGAGACGGCCTGGCCGATCGTCTCCGGCTCGTTGGAGCCGTGGATGCGATAGAGCGTCGAGCCCAGATAGATGGCGCGCGCGCCGAGCGGATTTTCGATGCCGCCCTTCATGTGGCGCGGCAGGTCCGGCCGGCGCGCGAGCATCTGTGAGGGCGGCGTCCAGTCCGGCCACTCCTTCTTGGCGGTGATCCTGTGCACCCCGCCCCAGCGGAAGCCGTCGCGGCCGACGCCGATGCCGTAGCGCAGCGCCTGGCCGTTTGGCAGCACCAGATACAGTCGCCGCTCGGCGGTGTTCACGACGATCGTGCCGGGCGCGTAATGGCCGTTATAGATGACGGTGGTGCGGGGAATCGGATTCGCGCCGGAATGGAAGAAGTTCGGGCCGCCGCCCATGATGTAGCGGGAGTCGAACTCCTGCGCGAAGGCGCCGCCTGCCGTGGCCGTGAGGAGTGCGATGGCTGCAACTGGCGCGGCAAAGAGCCGGATCATGGGTCCCCCCAGCAAAAATTGATTCAACCAGAGCTAGAGGCCACATTTGCGCCCGTTCCGCAAGCCACGGCCGCGTGAGCGGCGCTATCCTTAACGATCGGCGTTACCAAATCGCAACCCGCGCCAATTTGCACAAAAGCATTAGCCAAGCCGGCGCATCGTTGCGCGGGGCAGGGCAGCAATCGCCGCTATTGCTTTGACGAGGCGCGCGAACAATGATTGGTCGGGACGGAACGTTGGAAATTGCCGGCTGCTGGAGCTGAATGATGAACGGTGCGGAAAGTCTGGTAAGGACGCTGGTCAAGGGCGGGGTCGACATCTGCTTCACCAATCCCGGCACGTCCGAGATGCATTTTGTCGCGGCGCTGGACCGTGTGCCGGGCATGCGCTGTGTGCTCGGCCTGTTCGAAGGCGTGGTGACGGGAGCCGCCGACGGCTATTTCCGCATGAAGGGCACGCCGGCCTCGACGCTGCTGCATCTCGGCCCCGGCCTCGCCAATGGCCTTGCCAACCTGCACAACGCCAAGAAGGCGAATTCCGGCATTGTCAACATCGTCGGGCAGCACGCCGTCTACCACATCGGTTACAACGCGCCGCTGACCTCCGACATCGAGGGCCTGGCCCGGCCGATGTCGTCCTGGGTCCGCACCTCGCCGGATTCCAAATCGGTCGCCGCCGACGGCGCCGCGGCGATCGCTGCCGCGAAGAGCTCGCCGCCGCAGATCGCAACCCTGATCCTGCCCGCCGATACCGCCTGGAACGAGGCCGACGGCATCGCCGAGGTGCCTGCCGAAAAGCAGCGGGCGAGCTATTCGCCGCAGGCGGTCGAGCAGGCCGCCAGGATACTGCACCGCGACGGCGAAGGTACGCTGTTGCTGATGACCGGCAGTGCGTTGACCGAGCACGGGCTGGCGCTGGCCCAACGCATTGCCGGCAGGACCGGCTGCTCCGTGATGGGGCCGACCTTCCGTCCGAAGATGGCGCGCGGCCGCGGCCGTTTCTCGATCGATCGCATCCACTATGTAATCGAGCAGGCGCTGCCGATGCTGGCGAAGTTCCGCCACATCGTGCTGGTCGAGGCCGACGATCCCGTGGCCTTCTTCGCCTATCCGAACAGGCCGAGCATGCTGAAGCCCGAGGGCTGCGACGTGCATCGCATGACCTCCTGGGGCGAGAACTCGGTCGTGGCGCTGGAAGCGCTCGCCGGCGCGCTGCATGCGAGCGCCAAGGACGTCAAGCCGCAACCGTTGCAGGAACTGGTCAAGCCGACGGGCGGGCTGACATTCGCCTCGATCGCGCAGGCGATCGCCTGCGCGATCCCTGAGAACGCGATCCTGGTCGACGAATCCCTGACCACCGGCCGCGGCTTCTTCCCGCCGACGGCGGCGGCCGCCCCGCACGACTGGCTCCAGAACATGGGCGGCTCGATCGGTTTCTCGACGCCGCTGTCGATCGGTGCTGCAATCGCCTGTCCGGACCGCAAGGTGATGTGCATGGTCGGCGACGGCAGCGCGATGTACACGATCCAGTCGCTGTGGACCCAGGCCCGCGAGAACCTGAACATCGTCACCATCGTGTTCGCCAACCGCATCTACCAGATCCTGCGCGGCGAGTTCGACAATGTCGGCGCGGGCGAACCCGGCCAGCGCGCCAACGACATGCTGAGACTCGACAGGCCGACCCTCGATTTCGTGGCGATGGCGAAGGGCATGGGCGTGCCCGGCCGTGCCGTGACCAACGCCGACGAATTCAACAAGGCGCTGGCCGAAGCCGTCGCCGAACCGGGACCGCGGCTGATCGAAGTCCAGATGTAGAGGGCAGGCCATCGCAAGCACCGGGGGGCGGGGCACGATGCAGGCCGAATTGAACAAGGTGGTGGCGGCGCTCCGGGACCTCTACGCGCAAGAGACCTTTCTGTTCGACATGGATGTCGGCGAGCGCGCCATCACCCATCGCTTCGCCGTGTATCTGGAGAAGCAGTTCCCGGGCTGGGCGGTCGACTGCAACTACGACCGGCTCGGCGAGCGCACGCTGCTCCTTCCGCACGGCACGATCATCTCCACCGACGATCATCTGAGCAAATCGATCTATCCCGACGTCGTCGTGCATCAGCGTGAGATCCCGAGAAATCTGCTCGCCGTCGAAATCCGCAAGGCGAGCAATCACACCTCGCTCGAGCACGACCAGCACAAGCTGAAGGCGATGACCGATCCGGATGTCTGGTTCGCCTACTGGATGGGCGTGCTGCTGGTGCTGGCGAAACACAACGTGACGATGTCGGAGATCTATATCGGCGGCGTCGTCGATCGGCCGCTCACGCTCTGGTTCGCCGCGCGGCTGGATGAGGTCGGCTTGGGTGGCGGTCATTGAGGCGGCTTCGGCAAAAGGCCGCCCGGGCAAGGGCGGCCTTCACGTAGGCGGTCGTCGCTTGCGCGGGCTCAGTGCAGGGGAGCGCCCTGGCCAAGCGCATAGGCCACGAGATCTTTGAGCGCGAAGCTCATGCCCGTCACCGGTGCCCAATGCGGGTCGAGCGACAGCACGGAGGAATTGTCGCCGAACATCATGCCGAGGAAGACCTCCGCCACGATGCGTCCGCCGACCGGTCCGAGCTGCGGCGTGTTGATCGGGCCCGGCGCGCCTGTGGCCGGGATCGTCACCGCGGCCTGGAACTGCCGCGCTTCGGCGAGGATGTAGGCCCAGAGCGGGCAGTTGCCCTTGAACACGCCGTTCGCGATAGACGCGATCGGAACTTGCGGATCGCCCTCTTCGGGGTGGTCGACGGCCCTGCCGATAATGATCTGCTCGTCGGTCAGCGGCGTCAGGTGCATCGCTCTCGCAACCGCCTGGCCCGAGGGCAGGCCGAGCCGCCAGCCGCGTTCGAGATTGCGGAGCGCCAGCGATGGCGGATCGGAAGCGACCTCCGGCGGCAGCTTGCGCAGCGGATCGACCAGCGACGTATCGAGGCGATAGGCGAACTGAAGCCGCCTCTTGTTGTCCGAATTGGTGTCGTCGTCCTCGACGCCATAGGGGCGCGTGTCGATGTCGATGAAGCGGCCCCAGTCGATCGCGCGTCCCGGACCCATGGCGCGGAAGCCGGTCAGCGCATTGGTGTCGGGGTTGTTGGGGTCAGGGAAGATCTGCAGCAACATGTTGTCGGCGTCGTTCAGCCGGTAGCCAGGGCGGATCATGGAGTGCCCGAGGCGGTAGGCGGCAACGGAGAACTCGACCGGCATGAACGGCCAGGTCTTCCAGTGGTAGTACTTGATCTTGCCGCGATCGTAGCGGCCGGCGGTCTTGAGATCGTCCAGCACGCTGGCGTGGACGATCCGCGGCAGGAAGTCGTTCAGCACAACATACTGGTAGTGGAAGCGGACACGCTGCTGCACGTCCTGGAAGGACAGGCCGGGATTGTCGTCGAGCATGCGATTGTGGAAACGTAGCATCAGTCCCTGAAGCTGCGAGACGATGCTGTTCTCGTCGTTACGAGGATCGCCGATCAGCGCACGGCCCTTGAAGCGCGGCAGGTCGTTGGCGTTGGATACGCCGGCGCCGGTCAAGGTTTCGCCGAGGAGAAACTTGCCGCTGTTGTCGTACATGTAGGGCTGGTCACCCGGACCACGCCCGTAGAGATTGTCCAGATCCAGCGCCGGCGTGCGGAAATCGACGAGCCCGTCCGGGTCCTGCTGCTTGGTCAGCGAGCTCACGGGATCGAAGGTGATATCGTGATCGATAAACTGGCCGAAATAGGTGTAAAGGGCGGGAATTCCGCTCTCCTCCGCATCCGGCCCGTTCTTGGGCGCGTCGAAATCGCCGACCATGTTGTCTGCGAGTGCCGAGAGATTTGCGATGTTGTCGGCGTCGTTCGGGCCGAATTTTGCCGGCGTGAGGTTGCCGAACATGCGACCGAAGCGGCCTTGCGAAAGCGGAGAACGTGTCGCGTTCAAACCGCGCGGAATAATGCTGTGGCGGCTGCTCATGAAACACCTCCCTGAAAAGTCACGACGGAAAATGAATAAAGCTAAAGTTGCTCGAAAAAGAATATGCAGGTTAAGCTAGATCAAGCGTGGCGAGGCGACAAGCCGCCCGGCGGCTGTCGCGCGCGGCAATGCCTGTGCTTCGGGAGGACGCGGCGTGAACAAGCCGCGGCTGCGCTTTGCAAATTCTTCCCGGCGCGCTCGCGAATAACATTCTCGTCATCGATCAGCGCGAGACGATCGGCGCAGCCTTGCGCGCGCGCGATCCGCACATCGTGGCCCGTACAATGTCAGCGGCGCCGACCTATCGTCAGCGACCGTGTGCGCGCGAGAAGTGTGGCGGCGTGCGAAGGCCCGCAAACGCACGCGCCACGTCATCAGTAGTAGTAGCGCTGCTGCGCGAACGCGTAGTGCGGATTGAGGCCGCAATAGGCATTCGTACCGGAGGCCGTCGCGAGGCACTGCTGGTAGCTGGCGAACTGGCAGTTGCCGGGATAGCCCGAGCTGCGGCCTTGCAGACAATATCTGTCGTTTGCGGCATGTGCCGGCGCCGAGAATGTCGCGGCAAGCAGCGTGGCGAATGACGCAAGGGTCAGGATGGTGCGACGCATTTCAGTCTCCTTCGGGTACGGATTGATGGTCCATGTCAACCGGCCTTTGCGTTTCCAAGGGGCTCGTCCGATGCATGGTCATACCTGTTTTGTTGTCCGCAGCGCCCGGTGCGTTCAGGTGTGACGCATGATGACGCAGGCTGCGGCCGGCTATGTGATCTCGGCCACAGTTCGCGCGGGTTCCGGCCTATCCTGCGCGACTTGCACCGGTTGATCCGGCGGGACTACGCTTTGGTCATTGGGTCAGTAATTTGGAGGTCTCGATGCAAAGGTCATATCTGCTCGCTGCGACGGCAGCGCTGGCGCTCGTTCTGCAAACGCCGATCGCGCTGGCTCAGAGCGCACCGGCCGCTGGCGACACCGCGCCGGACGCTGCGACCACCGCGCCGGCCGCGACCTCTAGTCCGACGGCAACGACGACGCCGAGCGCAACCACCGACACCTCCACTCCGTCGACCGACTCGAAGAAGAGCGCCGCAAAGAAGCCGGCGAAGAAGATGATGACGCGGCGGCAGGAGATCGATCATTCGATCGCCACCGGCACCGTTCCAGCGCGCTATCGCAGTTCGGTGCCGAAGCAGTACCAGCAATACATTCCGTTCGATAAGCGGTAGCGGATCGTGCAGCGGCGCGACGCGATCAGCCGTTGCGCCACTGTGATCATTTGAGATCTGAGGTATCAGAGAGCGGCCTTGGGAAACTTTGTCTGCGGCGATCCGATCTGCATACCTTGTGGCGGTCTACGCCAGCGGTGCTAGAGTAGGCCAAAGCCCCGGGGATAGTTATGAGTGATGATGCGAAGGATGCTGGCCTTGTGGCGATGATCAGCAGCATCCTGGGAGGGGGCAAGCGCGCCGACGTCGTTGAGCCGCCTCCGCTCGCCGAAGTTCCGCCGACAGCGCCGACGAGCGTGTTGGAAGCGGACGCGTCGCAGGTCCCGGAAGCGACACTGCCAAGGCGCGAGGGTGCATCCAACGGCGTAGTCGCGTCCGTGAAAATGGCCGGGCCGGTCCGTCACGTGGTGATGCAACCGGATGGCAAACGACGGCTGCCTGCGGAAGCGATTGCCGATCTTGTGCTCGGTGAGTTGCGCAAGATAGAAGAATTCCCAGCGTCCGGTGTCTCCGTCACGGTCTACGGCTATCGGAATTGGAACGCGATGATCACGTTCGCGCCGTTCTCGACCACGTTCCGCAACGCGACACGGTTCCGCCAGCGGCTGCCCGATATCGTCTTCAAGCTGCGCCGCTACGTCGACCTTGAGATATAGGTTCGGTACAATCGCCGATAGCGGTCGGGCGTCGCCTCGGTAGACAAAGGCGCGGCCGTTATTCGAACGGTGGGCAAGCGCGTCCCGGAGCGGGCGCATCACTTCGATGAGGTCTGAGAATTGAGCGTCGCCTTTACCAAAGAAGAGAGTGCCGAAACCGCGTCCGAGACGTTGTTGCCGGATCGCCCGATTTCGCCTCATCCCAACCTGGTGACGGAATCGGGATTGCAGGCCCTGGAGCTGCAGCTTCGGCAGGCGCGCGAGGCCTATGAGGCCGCGCAGCAGATCGAAGACGTCAATGAAAGACGCCGGCAGTCGGCGGTCCCCGTGCGTGACGTCCGCTATTTGGTCGAAAGACTCCGCACGGCCCAGGTCATTGCCAACCCATCGTCGAGCGATACGGTCGCCTTTGGCAGCACGGTGACGTTCAGCCGTGCCGATGGCCGCGTGCAGACATATCGCATCGTTGGGGAGGATGAGGCTGATCCGAAGGCCGGGTCGATCTCCTTCGTATCGCCGGTCGCGAAATCCATGATCGGGAAAGCCGTCGGAGACGTCGTCGGCTCGGGCAATCAGGAGATCGAGATTCTGTCGATCGCGTAGGCTGCGTTTGCAGCGGCTGCGATGGTGATATCCAGCGCCTTGAACACGAATTGCAGGACGTTGATGCGAGTGTCGGGACGCTAGACGCGAGACACCTCGGCTCCACGAACGCAAAAGTACGAGATTTCCGCTGGTAGAGTCAAAGCTGACAGAGCTTTGGACCCAGGGGGCGGCGCTTGTTGATCCGCAGCAGAAGTCCAGTAGAGTGCCCCTCCCGCTACGGCGCCGTACCGAGTGCTCTTATCGATGCGATGACTGTCCTAGCGCGCTCGGGATCAAACCGGCCAAAGCCCATGTGCACAGACTCAGCCCATTCGAAATGCTCCATCAGAGCCTCGTCGGTCGTATTGTCGCGAACCATGGCGGCTACAGCACCAACATAGGCATCGTATTCATCGGCGGGGCACGCGCCAATTGGATTCCACTGCTGGTTCAGAATATCTCTGATGCGACCACGCCAGATGCGAGAAGCTTCTTTGTCTATGGCCATAGACCCGATCCTCAACTCTAGTGGAGACCTCTTTCATACTAGGCCAAGCTTGCCATGGCCGCCCTTGGCCCTTGACTGCCGTTTGGGACCGCAAAGGTTAGGTCGGCTACCGAGAGGAAAGCGGTCCAAGGTGCGCTGGCCAGCCACTTCCGAGTTTGACCCGTTGCAGAAGTCTACGCGCACGTATGGGCCGCTTTTATCGACCGACCTTCTTGATACAAGTGGGCTCACCGCTGGGTTGAGGAGTGCAATCCCAGTCGGGTCCAAAGCCCACGCCAGCATTCCGCTGCGGTAAGAAAGGGTAATAAATAACGACCACCGCGAAAATGGTGACAACGATAAATCCTGACACCAGCATCCATACAAAGCCCGCGCGATCCGGACTCCACTTGGTCTGCCGAAGCCGTCGATGCTTTCTTGGATTGGGGTGTTTCACGGTGATGTCATCGATGCGGTAGCTCGGGCCACGTGATCAGCCACCCTCATTTCCTACTCCCACCAAATATGCCTAGCAAATCCCGTGGGCCGCCCCAGAACGGTCTTGGACGAATAACTTCTTCTATTGCCTCCAACCGTCTTAGCGTTTTCACACAGCCAAGACCCTAAGCGGAAGTTCGGCGGGCCTGATTGAGTTTGCGTCATTCGGGCCATCCGGACGGCTCCGAGTTAATCCTACGAGTTTTTCTCGAGAGCAGCAGCGATCCGCTCCAATCCTGCGTTCGTTCGGCGCGTTTCTGCAATCTGCTGCTCATATAGATCAATCATCGTGGCGCCGGACGGGGTGCGTTGGCGCATCACACGCATTGCTAAGATCGATCCACCCACTATCAGGATGAACGGCCACCAAGAGTACATAGCAAGCAGTATATCGCGCACGGTCATCCACAACCTCTCCTAAGCTAGGTAACTTTGATCAGTCCCTATGGTTTTTCTCGAGAACAGCTGCGATCCTCTCCATCGCAGCGCTCATCCGATATGTTTCGGTGAGGTGTTGCTCCCGCAACTCAATCATCGAGGCGCCGGAGGCTGCGCGTTCCCGGCACAATCGCCCTAACACGATCCATCCCCCAGGTATCAAGATGACCGGCCACACGTAGTACAGGACAACAGCCCAATCGTATGTTTGCATGCGATTTGCACCAAAGCTTCCGACCCTCAGCTCGATCACAACTTAAGCGCTAATCGCTCAAAACGCACGTGAGGCGCGCGCTCACGATTAATAGATCGTTGCTGGGCGCGCCTATTGGCGGCCGACTTTCGGAATTGGCCCGTACCGACGAGATCCGTGCTGGTTTACATGTCGGCTGTCAGGGGCAGACCGGAAATGGCTGGTGCGCGGCCAAACCGACGCGAATGACCGTGCGCCCCGAGGGCGCGAACTATCAGTGAGGGAGGATCTCACCCGGATAATTGTCGATTGGTCCGGAAGCTGGCAGGCGGCACGGTCGGGTAACTGACTGGGTCGGAGCCCTGCGACAAAGGCAGCCTTGGGCTGCTGAGCGATCCGATGGGCCGTAACAAAGTGAAGCCTGAGCAGGCCTCGAAAGTTCGAATGCGGATGCCGACCCGCCGGTCATTTGGGGAAGGCCGCACGTGTGGGGAAGCAATCGACACGCGCACCCACGCGATCCGCCGGGGTAGTGGGCACGGCACGCCGGAAGGGTAGTTCGTAGTTACAGGGGGAGACCCGTCGCGGACGAGGGTAGCGGCCTCAACATCGCATGAGGCGGTGGTCACGGCGGGAGTCGGACGGGGCAATAGGAGCGTTGATGCCGGGTAATGCCGGTGGAGCAAAGGGCCCCGACTTCTGGTGCGCTTTTGAAGATGGTGAGGTGAAGGTGATTGGTGATGAGCCTGACAACGCCTGATAAGATCCGGAGCCTTCAGAGAAAGCTCTACTGCAAAGCGAAGGCGGAGCCCACCTTCCGCTTCTATCTGCTCTACGACAAGATCTGTCGCGAGGACATCCTGGTCCACGCCTATCGGCTCGCTCGCCTTAATGCGGGTGCCCCAGGTGTGGATGGGATGACGTTTGCTCGCATCGAAGAGCTGGGCCTGGAAGCATGGTTGGCGGACTTGCGCGCGGAACTGGTCTCGAAGACGTACCGACCTGATCCGGTGCGGCGGGTGATGATCCCGAAAGCGAATGGTGGCGAGCGTCCGCTCGGCATTCCGACCATTCGTGATCGTGTGATTCAGACTGCCGCCAAGATCGTGATCGAACCTATCTTCGAGGCTGACTTCGAGGACAATGCCTACGGCTACCGGCCCGCTCGCGGGGCGGTGGACGCGGTCAAGGAAGTGCACCGGCATTTATGTCGGGGCAATGCTGACGTAGTTGATGCTGATTTGTCCAAGTACTTCGATACGATACCGCATTCCGAGCTGATCAAGTCAGTAGCCCGGCGTGTGGTGGATCGAAACGTCCTGCGTCTCATCAAGATGTGGCTGAGGGCGCCGATCGAAGAACGGGACGCGGACGGAACCCGGCGCATGAGTGGCGGCAAGCGAAACACACGCGGCACGCCGCAAGGCGGCGTCGCAAGTCCATTGCTGGCCAACATTTACATGAATCGGTTCCTGAAGCATTGGCGTTTGACTGGCTGCGGCGACGCGTTCCAGGCTCACGTCATCTCCTATGCCGACGACTTCGTTATCCTCAGCCGCG
>NZ_LUUB01000122.1:12854-35311 GCF_001641635.1 Bradyrhizobium centrolobii | reverse complement strand
TAGCCCACCGGCCGAACCGGAGCTGCAAGAGCAAAGGAGATGGTGCGATCGATCGTTCAAAGATGCGAGCAAATCCGTGGGACCCATCGGCCGAACGAGGTCGCGTGGTTGATTGGAACTCGCGTCGCGGAAACCATCTTGGCCAGCGACCCAACACGCCGCACCAACAGGCCGGACATATGGACGCAAGCGATCCGATCAAACCTCACAAAGCTCTTGTGCCACGGGGGCCGTCCACATATGGGTCCCGGATCTGCGCTCCGCTCCGCTGCGCTTGTCCGGGACGACAGATGAGACGTAGGCCAGCTACGCTAACCCCTCATCACAACGGCGGATCGACGGCCTCGTCATATTCCTTCTTGAAACGTGCGATCAGCTCGGCGGCGGGCACGATCTTCTCGATGCTGCCGATGCCCTGGCCGCTTCCCCAGATCTCCTTCCAGGCCTTCGGCTTGGCGCGCTCGCCGGAGGCGTCGGTGCCGAAGTTCATCTTGGAGGGATCGGAGGTCGGCAGGTTTTCCGGATCCATGCCGGCAGCGAGGATCGAGGGTTTCAGATAATTGCCGTGCACGCCGGTGAAGAGGTTGGAATAGACGATGTCGTCGGCCGTCGAGCCCGCGATCATCTCCTTGTAGCGCTCGACCGCGTTCGCCTCCTGCGTGGCGATGAAGGCGGAGCCGATATAGGCGAAGTCGGCGCCGAGAATACGCGCGGCGCGGATCGCCTTGCCGTTGGCGATCGCCCCCGACAGCGCGATCGGGCCGTCGAACCACTTGCGCGTTTCCGCGACGAAGGCGAGCGGCGAGATCGTGCCGGCATGGCCGCCGGCGCCGGCCGCGACCAGGATGAGGCCGTCGGCGCCCTTCTCGATCGCCTTGCGCGCGAACTTCTGGTTGATCACATCGTGGAAGACGATGCCGCCCCAGCCGTGCACCGCCTGATTGAGCTCCTCGCGCGCGCCGAGCGAGGAGATGATCATCGGCACCTTGTACTTGGCGCAGAGCTGCATGTCGTGATCGAGCCGGTTGTTCGACTTGTGCACGATCTGGTTGACCGCGAACGGCGCGGACGGGCGCTCGGGATGGGCGCGGTCATAGGCCGCGAGCTCTTCGGTGATCCGCGCCAGCCACTCATCGAGCAGCTCCGGCGGCCGCGCGTTCAGCGCCGGAAACGAGCCGACCACGCCCGCCTTGCACTGCGCGATCACGAGATCGGGCACCGAGATGATGAAGAGCGGCGAGCCGATCACGGGGATCGACAGGCGCCCCTTGAACAAGGCAGGCATGGACATAGCGAAACGATCCTCTAGTGGCGGACAAATTGACGGCCTGGCGCCATACCAACAAGGCAATCTTTCCACTGTCAAGTATTGCGTTTTCACGCCGCTCCGCGGACGCCATTACCGCAATTCCAAGGTGCGGAATTCACTACGCCTGAGGCAGCAGTGTACTTCACCTCTCTCGCAGGGAGGTGAATTTTGGCGAAGTCGCGCGCGCAGCCTCCCCCTCCGTCATTCCACATTGCGCAATTGCGCAATGGGGATGCGACGACAGGCGCAGGCCCGGAATCCATCGTGCCTCAGAGCGAACGGCGCGATGGATTCCGGGTTCGCGCTTCGCGCGCCCCGGAATGACAGGTACTGCGCGTGATGAACGCTCACGCAATCAAATCAGGATTGATCAGCCGCTCGAACGAGAACATCTCGTCCCACTTCTCCTGCGTCAGCAGCTTGCGCTCGACCACCACGATCTGGTGCAGCGTTTTACCCGACTTGTAGCCCTCGCGCGCGATCTCAGCGCATTGCTTGTAGCCGAGCAGCGGCTTCAGCACGGTGACGATGCCGAGCGAGTTGAGCACCATGTTGCGGGTGTGCTCTTCATTGGCGGTGATGCCGAGCACGCAGTTTTCGCGCAGGCTGTTGACCGCGCGCTCCATGGTGCGGATCGAGAAGAACAGCGCGAACGAGATCACCGGCTCCATCACGTTGAGCTGGAGCTGGCCGGCGGAGGCGGCGAGCGTCACCGTGGTGTCGAGGCCGATCACGAGGAAGCTCGTCTGATTGACGACCTCCGGGATCACCGGATTGACCTTGCCGGGCATGATCGACGAGCCCGGCTGAAGCTGCGGCAGGTTGATCTCGTTCAAGCCGGCACGCGGGCCCGAGGCGAGCAGACGGATGTCGTTGCAGATCTTCGTCAGCTTGCTCGCGGTGCGCTTCAGGACGCCGGACAGTTGCACATAGGCGCCGGTGTCGGATGTCGCCTCGACGAGATCGCCCGCAAGCACGAAGTCGACGCCGGTCAGCGCGCTCAGGTGCCGGACGGCAAGCTTCGGATAGCCGGGCGCTGCGGTGACCGAGGTGCCGATCGCGGTGGCGCCGAGATTGATCTCGCGCAGCAGCGCGCGCGCCTCCGAGATGCGCTCAACCTCCTCGCCGATGGTGGTGCCCCAGCCGCGGAATTCGGCGCCGAGCGACATCGGCACGGCGTCCTGCAAATGTGTGCGGCCCATCTTCAGCACGCGGTCGAACTCGCGGCCTTTGGTGAAGAAGGCCGCCTGAAGCTGACGCAGCGCCGTCATGTAGCTCTCGAGCCGCAGGATCAGCGCGAGGCGAAAAGCGGTCGGATAGGTGTCGTTGGTGGACTGGCCGTAATTGACGTGGTCGTTGGGGCTGACATGCTGGTAGTCGCCCTTCGCAAAGCCGAGCGATTCCAGCGCGAGGTTGGCGATCACCTCGTTGGCGTTCATGTTGGTCGAGGTGCCGGCGCCGCCCTGGATGAAATCGGTGACGAACTGGTTCATCATGTCGCCGGCAATCACGCGGTCGCAGGCCAGGACGATCGCGTCGGCGACCTTGCCGTCGATCGCGCCGAGATCGCGGTTGGCCATGGCCGCGGCCTTCTTGACGTAGCCGAGCGCCTTCACGAAGTAGGGCTCCTGGCTCATCGGAATGCCGGTGATGTGGAAGTTCTCCTTCCCGCGGATGGTCTGGACCCCGTAGTAGATGTCGTCGGCGATCTCACGCTGTCCGAGGAAGTCCTGCTCCGTGCGGCTCATGGGCGCTCCTTGTTGCTCGCGCGCGGCGTCATCGCCTTTAATTCTGGCACAGCGCGCTGGTCACGAAAGTATCGGTGCGGCAGTCATCCGGCTTGCGCGGCCAGCCTGGGATCAGGACCTTGGCCGAGCACTTTTCGGCGGAATCGGCGTTCAGGCTCCTGCCTTCGCGATAGCCGTTGCTCTGGCAGAGTTGATCTGCGGCCTGCCTGCAGTCCGGCGCGCCGTTCACCGAAGCCGGGCAGGCAACGCGCCCCGACACCATGGTCGACGGCTTTGCCATGCGCGACAGATCGTTCATGGTCTCGCTCGGGCTTTTCAGCGGCGGCAGGATCGAGGGCAGCCTGTCGAACAGCTTGCCCATTTCGTTGATCAGGCCCGGATTCTCCTCGCGCGCTGGCGGAGCCGGGGTCGATGGCGGCGGCGTAGCCTGCGGCCCGGCCTCCTGAAGGCCGAGCGACGGCGCAGGAGCCGCCGACTGTGCCCGTCCGGGCCCGGCCAGGAGCAGCAGCACCGCAGTCGCGAGCACCCCAAGTCGCGTCACCGGGTTGCCGGATCGAACCATCATGGCGCAACCGTAGCCGAAGCCGGCGCGGCGGCAAAGCGCCTCGCGCGCTAAAGCGCGATGAGATCGGGATGAATCGTCATCGCGCTTTAGGTTATTGTTTGAGCATGATCTCCGCGCAAACGCATTCCGCATTTGTCGCGTGGGAAAACCGCTTCACACTTTGCGCCAACGCGGCCCTTCGGGTCCGGGTCATGCTCTAGATGTGGAGCCTCAAGAGGTTGTTCCCGGTTAGACCAAGCCTGCTGATGGGTGGCTTTGAATCTAGACTGCCATGAGGGCGATGCCAATTGTAGCGGTGCAGCCATCGTGGCAGCTCGGCGGCGCGTTCTTTTGAGGTGTTGTAGGCTTGCGCGTAGGCCCACTCGCGCAGGCTGGTCTGAATGAAGCGCTCGGCCTTGCCATTGGTCTTGGGGGTGTATGGCTTGGTGCGGATGTGCTTGAGGCCGAGACGCTTGCAGGCCTTCTGGAAAGCGAAGGATTTGTAGCACGAGCCGTTGTCGGTCATGACCCGCTCGACCGTCACGCCCAGGTTCGCATAGTAGGCGACTGCCGCCTTGAGGAAGGCGACCGCGCATCCCCTTTTCTCGTTCTTCATGACCTGGCTGAAGGCGATCCGGGAAGCATCGTCGATGCAGACATGGACGTATTCCCAACCTGGACCCTGGCCGCGCGCACGCAGGTTGCTCTGGCCGGTGCGATCGCCGGTGATGCGATGGCCGATCCGCTTGAACTTGCCGAGCTTTTTGATGTCGATGTGGATCAGTTCGCCCGGGTTCTCGCGCTGATAACGCCGGATCGGCTCGGCCGGCTCCAGCGCTGCGAGCCTGTTGAGACCCAACCGCCGCAGAATCCGGCTGACGGTTGCCGCCGACACCCCAACCTGGGCGGCAATATGCTTGCCGGTGTGGCGCTGCCGGCGCAACATCTCGATCGCAGTGCACGTGGCAAGCGGGGTTTGGCTTGGCAATGAATGAGGCCGTGAGGGGCGATCCCGCAAACCGTCCACACCTTCCGAGCGGAAGCGTTTTACCCATTTGGCAACCGTCTTCGCCGTGGTGTTGAACTGACGGGCCGCGGCAGCCTTGCTTTGCCCGCCCTCGATCACAAAACGCACCATGGCCTCTCGACCTTTCGGCGTCATGGGCGCATTCTTATGGGTGTCCATTCGGTTCTCCCCTCGGAATCTGAAGCTTCAGCAACCTCAGCTTCCTCGGTCAGGGCCGAATGGACAACCTCCTGAAAGCTCACATCTAGATCAGCTTGACCGCGATCACGAAGCCCAGCACCAGCACGGCGGCGCCGATCGTCACCCATAGGCCGAGATGCCGCTCGATCCTGACGCGGATCCAGTCGCCATAGCGGTTGAGCAGCACGGCGGCGATGAAGAAGCGTCCGCCGCGCGCCACGATCGAGCACAGGATGAAGAGCCCGATATTGTAACCGGCAAAGCCCGAGGTGATGGTGACGAGCTTGTAGGGGATCGGCGTCAACCCCTTGAGCAGGATGATCACCGCGCCCCATTCGGCATAAGAAGCGCGAAAAGCATCGACCTTGTCGCCGAGGCCATAGGCCTGGATCAGCCAGTGGCCGACCGAGTCATAGAGCAGCGCACCGATAGCATAGCCCAGGATGCCGCCGAGCACCGAGGTCGCGGTGCAGACCGTCGCATAGACCCAGGCGCGCTGTGGGCGCGCCAGCGACATCGGAATCAGCATCACATCCGGCGGGACTGGGAAGAAGGAGCTTTCAGCGAAAGCCACCGCGCCCATGATCCAGAGCGCGTAGGGCCTGTGGGCGGCGTCGATGCACCAGTCGTAGATACGTTTCAGCATGGCGCCGCGATGAAGCACCATAGGACGGATTTGTCCATGGCAAGATTGGGCCGATTTGTGCCGATTTTAGTGGCGTTTGCGCGCGCCACGCCCCTCGAGCGCGACAATTGGCCGCCCGGCGGCGACGCGCGGTGAGGCGACCTTGGGCAGCTTCATCGACGACTTCGGCAGCTTCTCGGCGATGCCGAGCATGTCCTCCCGCCGCGCCATCTCGCGCCAGACGTCGTCGGGGCGCACGCCGGCCGACACCCAGAGCACGGTGAGATTGTAGAGCAGATCGGCGCTTTCCCTGATCACGGCTTCGCTATCGCCGTGGACCGCGTCGATGACGACCTCGATGGCCTCCTCAGCCAGCTTCTTCGCCATCTTGGCTGGCCCGCGCTGAAACAGCCGGGCCGTGCGTGACGTTTCCGGATCGAGATCTCTGGCCGCGAGCACAGCCAGATATAGCCGCTCAAGCGAATCACTCATGTACTCAAAACTACTCTAAATCAATGGCGAGCGCGTTAACGTCCGATAGTAGAACCAAAAAACAGGCCGCCGCGGCAAGCACGACGGCCTGTTGTGGTCAACCTTTGGTAGCCAAGGCTAATAGCAGTTCGTGAAATAGCCCTGACCGCAGAGCTCGGACGGCGCCGTGCCGCCGTAGCGCTGCGTCTGATAGTCCGGGCCCGGACCGTAATAGGGGCCGCTGCCGTAATAGACGGGGCCGCCATAATAGGCGGGACCGCCGCCGTAATAGGCCGGACCGTAGTCATAGGCATAGGCGTTGCGGGATGCTGCGATCGCGAGGCCGGTGCCGACGATGCCGGCAAAGGCCGCGGCGGCAGCCGCTCCGCCGCCGCCGTGCCAGTGGCGGCCGCCCGCGAACGAGGCCGAGGGTGCGACGGTGGTCAGGGCCAGCACAGCCGCAGTGGCGAGCACGGCCTTGCGACCGGCGAATCTTGAAACTCGGTCAAACATGGTTCGGGACCTCCAATAATGCCTGCGGACAGGCTCATGCCTCTTCAAACCCCCGCGTCCCATGTTGGGTTCCCCAACCCCAACACATGCTGAACGGGGTTGCGTAATCGTGACGCAACCCCCGCTCATCCGCCGTTCATGTTCGATCCTCCACGATGGCTCCGAGCCGGCGCTCCAACCGTCGTCAGACAAGCGTCACCAAACCATAACAAATGCGGGACCGGCGCCGCCGATGTTCGGACTCAGGACAATCGCCCTTCGCGGCCTGCTCGCGCTCACGATCGCGTTGTCAGCGCTGGCTGCGCGCGACGTCAGGGCGGCCGAAACCGCCACGCCATCCGTTGCAGTCCAGTTCACCTTCGACCGTCCCATCGAATCGAGCATGGCGCCGTTCTACGTGGCGATGAGGGATGGCAGGTTCGCCGCCGAGCATCTCGCCGTCTCCTTCAACAGCGCAGCCGGATCGCCGGCGGCGCTTGCGCGCATCGCCAGAGGCGACAGCGATCTCGCGCTCGTCGACATCAACGAGTTGATCCGCTTTCGCGACAATGCCAATGCGGCGCCGGTCACGGCGGTGTTCGTGCTGTTCAACCGCGCGCCCTACGCGATCGTCGCGCGCAAGAGCCGCGGCATCGAGAGGCCATCCGATCTCGACGGCAAGACCGTCGGCGTTGCCGACAGCGATCTGTCGATCCGTCTGTGGCCGGCGCTCGCGCAGCAGAACGGCATCAACACCTCGCATGTGAAATTCTACAAGATGAGCGCGGCGGTGCGCGAACCGATCCTCTCCGCCGGGCAGGTCGATGCGGTGGCGGGCTTCACCTATCTTTCGGCGGTGAACCTGCGCGACCGCGGCGTGCCCGGGAACGATCTCGCCGTGCTGCGCTACGCCGACTATGGCTGCGAAGCCTACGGCTTTGCCGTCGTGGCCAATCCAGCCTTCGCTGCGGCGAAGCCGGACTCGGTGAAAGGCTTCGTGCGCGCGCTGATCGCCGGCGTCAGCGCAACCGTGAAGGAGCCGGCGCGCGCGGTGGAGGAGGTCGTGGGCCGCATGGAGAACGGCGACCGCGACCTCGAGCTCGAACGCCTGCGCACGGTGCTCGCCGACAACGTCTTGACCGACGAGGTCAGGCGAAACGGCCTCGGCGGCGTCGATCCGGCGCGCCTCGAGCGTTCGATCGAACAGATCGCGCAGGACTTCAAATTCCACAAGCGCCCGACGGCGGGCGATATCTTCGACGCGCAGTTCCTGCCGCCGGTTGAGGGGCGGCTGATCAATTGAGTAAAATTGGAAGCTTCCGCTGTATCTCACGCGCGATCCCTGATTTAGAATACGGACTCAGATCCGCCCGAGTTCATCGTCCGCATGTCCATCCTCCGCCTCTACACCCGCGTCCTTGAGCTGCTCGGCAAAGAGGCGCGGCTGGGCTGGATGCTCGCGGTCGCCAATCTCATGCTTGCGGGCGCGCAGTTCGCCGAGCCAGTGCTGTTCGGCCGCATCGTCGATGTGCTCTCGGGCAAGGCGGTGGCCGGCTCGACCTCGGCCTGGCCGTTCCTTTGGGCCTGGGTCGCGTTCGGCCTGTTCACCATCGTCTGCAGTGCACTTGTTGCGCTGCATGCCGACCGGCTCGCCCACCGCCAGCGCCAGGCGGTGCTGACGAGTTATTTCGAGCACATCCTGCAACTGCCGCTGACTTTCCACTCCGGCACCCATTCGGGCCGGCTGATGAAGGTGATGCTGAACGGCACCGATGCGCTGTGGCGGCTGTGGCTCGGCTTCTTCCGCGAGCATTTCGCCGCGATCCTTTCGGTCGTGGTGCTGCTGCCGCTGTCGCTCTATCTGAACTGGCGGCTCGCGATCCTCTTGTTCGTGCTCTGCATCGTCTTCACGGGCCTGACGACCTTCGTCGTGCGCAGGACCTACGGCATGCAGATGGCCGTCGAGGAGCACTACAGCGACCTCTCCGCCCGCGCCTCCGACGCACTCGGCAACGTCGCGCTGGTGCAGAGTTTTGTGCGCGTCGAATCCGAGGTGCAAGGGCTGCGCTTCGTTGCCGACCAGCTCCTCGCGGCCCAAATGCCGGTGCTGTCCTGGTGGGCGCTGGTCACCGTAATCACGCGCGCCTCCACTACCATCACCGTGCTCGCGATCTTCACGCTGGGCATCGCGCTGCACGACCAGGGACTCACCACCGTCGGCGAGATCGTGATGTTCGTGAGCTTCGCAACGCTTCTGATCCAGAAGCTCGAGCAGGTCGTGAGCTTTATCAACAACGTGTTCATGGAGGCGCCGCGCCTGCGCGAGTTCTTCAACGTGCTCGACGCCGTGCCCGCGGTTCACGACCGGCCCGACGCGATCGACGCCGGACGACTGTCCGGCCTCGTCGAATTCCACGACGTCACCTTCTCCTATGACGGCAAGCGGCCGGCGGTCGAGGATCTCTCCTTCACCGCGCTGCCCGGCCAGAGCATCGCGCTGGTCGGCCCGACCGGCGCAGGCAAATCCACCGCGATCGCGCTCCTGCATCGCGCCTTCGATCCGCAATCCGGCTTCATCAAGATCGACGGCATGGACGTGCGCGGCATCACGCTGACATCGCTGCGGCGGAACATCGGCGTCGTGTTCCAGGAGGCGCTGCTGTTCAACCGCTCGATCGCGGAGAATTTGCTCGTCGGCAAGCCCGACGCGACGGAAGCGGAGCTGCGCCTTGCCGCCGAGCGCGCCCAGGCGCTCGAGTTCATCGGGCGCAGCGGCGGCTTCGAGACCAATGCCGGCGAACGCGGCCGCATGCTCTCCGGCGGCGAGCGGCAGCGGCTGTCGATCGCGCGCGCGCTGCTCAAGGATCCGCCGATCCTGATCCTGGACGAGGCGACCAGCGCGCTCGACGCCGTCACCGAGGCCAAGGTGAACGCCGCTCTCGATGAAGTGATGAAGGGCCGCACCACCTTCGTGATTGCCCACCGCCTCTCCACCGTCCGCAATGCCACACGGATCCTGGTGTTCGAGAATGGCCGGGTGATCGAAAGCGGAACCTTCGATGAACTCGTGGCCAAAGGCGGCCATTTTGCCGAACTCGCCAAGGCCCAGTTCATGGTGCAGGAGACCGCACGCGCCAGCATGACGGCGGCGGAGGCTGCGGGGTCGGCGGCCAAGTCCCCTTAGGGCCGTCGAAATTCAGCCTATTTCCTTGCTGAATACCCCGCCAAGACCCCTGTTCTCGACGCACGAGCCGGTATAGGTTTGCGATGCCGCGAGCGGCGGCGCCGGATTTCAAACCCGAAACTCAGATCACGAGAGCCGTCGGAAGTCGGCGGGTCTCCAACGACCGGAATCGGATAGTGCACGCTTTTCGCCCGCTGCTTCGCCATTCCCTGTTGAACCTGTTCGCTGCTGCGCTCGCGCTTGCCGCGCTGCTCGCGCCTCGCGCGGCAAATGCCGAAGCGGTGCTCCTGATCGAGGCCAACAGCGGCAAGGTGTTGCAGGCGGATAACGCGACGATCCCCTGGTACCCGGCGTCCGTCACCAAGATCATGACCGCCTACGTGACGTTGAAGGCGGTCAAGGACGGCAAGATCACGCTCGACACGCTGTTCACGGTCTCGCCGACGGCGGCCTCGCAGTCGCCGTCGAAGATGGGCTTCCGCCCAGGAACACAGCTCACCGTCGACAACGCGCTGAAGATGATGATGGTCAAGTCGGCGAACGACATGGCCGTGGTGCTCGCCGAAGGCGTCAGCGGTTCGATCGACGGCTTCTCCGCGATGATGAACCAGACCGCGCAGAAGCTCGGCATGACGCAGACGAGCTACGTCAATCCGAACGGCCTGCCCGCCGACGGCCAGATCACCTCGGCGCGCGATCTCGGCATCCTCGCGCGCGCGTTCCTGCGCGACTTGCCGGAGTACGAGTACTTCGTACACATCCCGGCGATCCGCTTCGGCAAGCGCGTCACGCCGAATTTCAACAAGCTGATCGGCCGCTATCCCGGCGCTGACGGGTTCAAGACCGGCTTCATCTGCGCCTCCGGCTACAATCTCGTGGCCTCCGCCACGCGCAACGGCCGGCGCCTGATCGCGGTGGTGCTCGGTGCCAACTCCGGCACCGCGCGCGCGGTGAAGGCGGCGCAGCTCCTCGAGCGCGGCTTCTCGCAGGACAATCTGTCGTGGCTGCGCCCCTCGCTCGGCACCGTCGAGAACCTCGTGCCGGTCGACGCCTCACCGCCGAACCTGCGCGAGGAGATGTGCGGCGGCCACCGCAAGCGGCCCGCGAGCGACGACGACGATGCGATGATCGCGACCAGCGCCGGGCCGACCGGATCGGCCTCGGCCACCGGCGGCGAAGCCCAGGTGACGTTCTTCACCGCCGGGATTCAACCGCCCCTGATGAAGGCTTCGGACCTTATGGCCTCGGCCGCGGCAGCCGTCGAGCCCGTGCCGGTCTATACCGGCCCAACCCGCACCGGCGCTGCGCTGATCGCTGCAGTTGCCGCCGATGCCGACCAGCAGGCAACGCCGAAGGCACGTGGCAAGAAGTCGCGCGTCGCGGCCAAGAAGCCTGACGCAACCGACAAGCCCACCGATGGAAACAAGGACGCTGGCAAGAACGCCAAGACGGCGGCCGCAAAGTCGGATGCCAAGTCTGATGCGAAGTCTAATGCGAAGTCCGATGCGAAGGGTGGCACCAAGACCGCAGCGAAGCCGGCCGCGATCAAGCATGCCGCGGCCAAGTCCGATGCGGCGGCAAAGCCCACGGAGAAGTCGGCCTCCAGCGGCGATCAGGCGGCCAAGCCCGCCAAACCCAAGGCGGCCACCAAGCCCAAGCCGGCGCCCAACAACAGCTAAGTTAACGGAACGGCAGGCGACGCGGCATCAGTACTTCGCAGGTGCGGCAGCGCGGTTTGCGACGATTCCAGTAGCCTCCCTCCGCCCTTTGCCCTAAGCCTCAGCGGCTTGCCACCGGTTCCGGCAGGCTCGATACTGCCGGCAATGAGGCAAGCCCGAGACACAACGGGCTCTAATGAAGGAGGGGAGTTTCCATGGAGCGCATCTGGCTCAAGCAATATCCGCCCGGCGTGCCCGCTGATATCGAGCCGACGCAATACGCATCGCTGGTCGACCTGTTGGAGGAGAGCTTCACCAAGTTCGCCGACCGCAAAGCCTTCATCTGCATGGACAAGGCGATCAGCTATCGCGACCTCGACCAGATGTCGCTGGCGCTTGCGGCCTACCTGCAAGGCCGCGGCCTGCAACGTGGTGCACGCGTCGCGATCATGATGCCGAACGTGCTGCAATATCCGGTCGCGACCGCCGCCGTGCTGCGCGCGGGTTTTGCCGTGGTCAACGTCAACCCGCTCTACACGCCGCGCGAGCTCGAGCACCAGCTCAAGGATTCCGGCGCCGAAGCCATCATCGTCCTGGAGAATTTCGCGCACACCGTCCAGCAGGTGATCGCGAAGACGCCGGTGAAGCACGTCATCGTCGCCAGCATGGGCGATCTGCTGGGCCTCAAGGGCGTGATCGTCAATCTCGTCGTCCGCCGCGTGAAGAAGATGGTGCCCGCCTGGTCGCTGCCGGGTGCGGTGCCTTTCAACGAGGCGTTATCGGCCGGCCGCGGCATCACGTTCAACAGGCCAAAACTGTCGCCGGGCGACGTCGCCTTCCTGCAATATACCGGCGGCACCACCGGCGTCTCCAAGGGCGCCACCCTGCTCCACCGTAACATCGTCGCCAACGTGCTGCAGAACGATGCCTGGCTGCAGCCGGCGCTCAACGCACCGCCGCACATCGAACAGCTCCTGATCGTCTGCGCGCTGCCGCTCTACCACATCTTCGCACTGACAGCCTGTTACCTGCTCGCGGTGCGCGCCGGCGGTTGCAACCTCCTGATCCCCAATCCGCGCGACATCGCCGGCTTCGTCAAGGAGCTGGCGAAGTATCAGGTCAACAGCTTCCCGGCCGTAAACACGCTCTACAACGGCCTGATGCATCACCCCGACTTCAAGAAGCTCGACTTCTCCAAGCTGAAGATATCCAACGGCGGCGGCATGGCGGTGCAGCGCCCCGTTGCCGAGCAGTGGAGGGCGGTGACCGGCTGCTTCATCGCTGAAGGCTACGGCCTGTCGGAGACCGCGCCGACCCTCACCTGCAATCCGGCGACCACGACCGAGTTCTCCGGCTCGATCGGCATTCCCGTGCCCTCGACCTGGATCTCGATCCGCGACGACGACGGCAACGAAGTGCCACTCGGCCAGGCGGGCGAGATCTGCGCCAAGGGTCCGCAGGTGATGTCGGGCTACTGGAACAGGCCGGAGGAGACTGCCAAGGTGATGACCGCGGACGGCTATTTCCGCACCGGCGACATCGGCGTGATGGACGAGAAGGGCTACACCAAGATCGTCGATCGCAAGAAGGACATGATCCTGGTCTCCGGCTTCAACGTCTATCCGAACGAGATCGAGGAAGTGATCGCGAGCCATCCGGGCGTACTCGAATGCGCCGTGATCGGCATCCCCGATTCCAAGTCCGGCGAGGCGGTGAAGGCCTTCGTGGTGAAGAAGGACCCGAACCTCACGGCGGACGACGTGATCAAGTTCTGTCAGGAGCAGCTCACCGGCTACAAGGTGCCCAAGCACATCGAATTCCGCACCGATTTGCCGAAGACCAATGTCGGCAAGATCCTGCGCCGGCAGTTGCGCGACGAGAAGAAGGCGGAGGCGGCGTAGGCCGCGCCGCTTTCGTCCATGACTGAAGTAGCCGACACCCGACCGGCCGGCATTCTCGCGTTTTGGCGCGAGGCCGGCCGCGACCGCTGGTACAAGCGCGACGACACGTTCGATGCCGAGATTCGCGGCCGCTTTCTGGAGCTGTGGGGCAAAGCGGCTGCCGGGGAGCTGTCATCCTGGGAGGCGAGCGACGACGGCGCACTGGCGCTCGTCATCATGCTCGACCAGTTCCCCCGCAACATGTTCCGCGGCGATCCCATGATGTTTTCCAGCGACGCGCTCGCGCGTGAGGTGGCCCGCCGCGCGCTCGCCCGCGGCGCGGACAAGCGGATCGATCCGACCTTGCGTGAGTTCTTCTACCTGCCCTTCGAGCATTCCGAGCACCTGCCCGACCAGCTCGATTGCGTCGCGCTGTTTCGGAATACCGACAACGTCGAAAACCTGAAATACGCCGAGGAGCACGCCGACATCATCCGCCGGTTCGGCCGCTTCCCTCATCGCAACCGCGTCCTCGGGCGCGAGACCACGGCGGAAGAACAGGCATTCCTCGACGGTGGCGGCTTTGCCGGCTGATGACATCACGGTGAAGAGCCGCAACCTTCGCTGCCTGGCTCATTGGAAATATTGTGCGGCACGGCGGGGCGGTCTACAAAGCGGAACCGATTTCCAGGGAGACTGACGATGGCGATCCAAGTTGGCGACAAGCTGCCCGAGGCAAAATTCCGCGTGATGACGGCGGAAGGTCCGCAGGTGAAGACAACCGACGATATCTTCAAGGGCAAGAAGGTGGCGCTGTTCGCGGTGCCCGGCGCCTACACCGGCACCTGCCACAAGATGCATCTGCCGAGCATCTTCCTCAACGCCTATGCCATCAAGGACAAGGGCGTCGACACCATCGCGATCGTCTCCGTCAACGACGCCTTCGTGATGAACGCCTGGAAGCGCGACACCGACCAGCGCGACGAGGCAACCTTCCTCGCCGACGGCAACGCCGACTTCACCAAGGCGATCGGCATGGAGCTGGACGCCTCCGCCAACGGCCTCGGCATCCGCTCCAAACGCTACTCGATGCTGGTCGACGACGGCGTGGTGAAGAAGCTGAACCTCGAGGCGATGCCCGGCAAGGTCGAGGTGTCGGGTGGCGATACGCTGCTGGGGCAGCTGTAAGGCGGCCACCGCTTTCAGTCACATCTGACGGTGTCATGCCCCGCGAAAGCGGGGCATCCAGTATTCCAGAGGCTTCGGGATTCACAACGACCGCCGCGGCGTACTGGATCGCCCGGTCAAGCCGGGCGATGACACCTGAGGGCGTGGCGGCACGTGGATGGCCGGGTCAAGCCCGGCCATGACGGGTGGAAAGAGGAGCGTTCGCCCTACTCCGTCACCCTCTGCTGCAACCTCGCCTTCGCGATTCCATCGCGCGCCAATTGATCCGCGCGCTCATTCTCGGGGTGGCCGGCGTGGCCCTTGACCCAGTGCCAGCGGACCTGGTGCTGCTTCAGCGCGGCGTCGAGGCGCTGCCATAGCTCGACATTCTTCACTGGCTTCTTGTCGGCGGTGCGCCAGCCGTTGCGCTTCCAGCCATGGATCCAGCCGGTGATGCCCTGGCGGACATACTGGCTGTCGGTGTAGAGATCGACGGTGCACGGCTTCTTCAGCGCTTCGAGCGCCGAAATCGCCGCCATCAGCTCCATCTGGTTGTTGGTCGTGTGGCGCTCGCCGCCGTTAAGCTCCTTCTCCTTGTCGCCGAACTTCAGGATCGCGCCCCAGCCGCCGGGCCCGGGATTTCCGGAGCAGGCGCCGTCCGTATAGATGGTGACCTTGGGAAGTTCGCTCACGCGACCAATCCTGACGGCATCAGCCCGTAGTCGCGCACGCTCGAGACGCTCTGGTGGAAGCGCAGCTTGCGGACATATTCCAGCGGGTCCTTGGGCTTGACCAGCGCGCCGGGCGGCACGTTGAGCCAGTCGACAAGTCGCGTCAGCAGGAAACGGATCGCCGCGCCGCGCGCCAGCAACGGCAGCGAGGCCTCTTCCGCCTCGGTCAGTTTCCGCACGCGACCATAAGCATTCAGGAAGGCCCGCGCCTTGGTGACGTTGAAGGAATGATCCGCCTCGAAGCACCAGGCGTTCAGGCAGATCGCAATATCGTAGGCCAGCATGTCGTTGCAGGCGAAGGTGAAGTCGATGATCCCCGAGAGCTGGTCGCCGAGAAAGAAGACGTTGTCGTTGAAAAGGTCGGCGTGGATCACGCCCTCCGGCAGATTCGTCGGCCAGACGCCGCTCTCGAGATGGCCGAGCTCGGCGGCGAGAAACGCGCGCAGGCCCGGCTGCACATCGTCGGCGCGGGCCGCGGCCTGATCGAACAGCGGCCGCCAGCCGGAGACCGAAAGCGCATTGACGCGCCGGATCGCGAAATTGGCGCCGGCCAGATGCATCTTCGCCAGCACTTCGCCGACCCCGGCGCAATGCATGGCGTTCGGCTTGCGCGGCCAGACGCCTTCGAGGAACGTGATGATCGCCACGGGCCTCCCTGCGAGCTCGCGCAGCGCCTCACCGTCCCTGCCCTTCACCGGCAGCGGACAGTTGATGCCGTGCTCGGCGAGATGCGTCATCAGCGCGAGAAAGAACGGCAGGTCGTTCCGCTCCACACGCTTCTCATAGAGCGTGAGGATGAACGAGCCCTTGCTGGTGTGCAGCAAGAAGTTGGAGTTTTCGACGCCCTCGGCGATGCCCTTGTAGGAAAGCAAATCGCCGAGATCGTATTGATTCAGGAATTCCGCTAGCTCGTCGGCGGCAACGTCGGTGTAGACCGCCATAAAAAGCTACTCGGCAGCAGCTTCAGGGCGCACCGAGCGCGGCAGCGGGAAGAATTCGTTCTCTTCCGCGGCCGAGACCGTCTCCACATGCAGCGTGTAGCGTTCGGCGAAAGCGTCCATGATCTCCTCGACGATCACTTCAGGCGCGGACGCGCCTGCGGTGATGCCGAGGCTGCTGATGTCGCCGAATTTATTCCAGTCGATGTCGGCGGCGCGCTGCGCCAGCACCGCGACCTTGCAGCCCTCACGCTCGGCGACCTCGCGCAGGCGCTGCGAGTTCGACGAGTTCGGCGCGCCAACAACGATCAGCGCGTCCACCACCGGCGCCACCTTCTTCACCGCGAGCTGGCGATTGGTGGTGGCGTAGCAGATGTCTTCCTTGTGCGGCCCGTTGATGTTCGGGAAGCGCTCCTTCAGGAGCGCCACGATCTCCGCGGTGTCGTCGATCGACAGCGTGGTCTGGGTCACGAAGGCGAGGTTGTTCGGATCCTTCGGCGTGATGGTCTTGGCGTCCTCGGCGGTCTCGATCAGCGTCACAGCGCCGGGCGGAAGCTGGCCAAGCGTGCCGACCACCTCGGGGTGATGGGAATGGCCGATCAGGAAGATCTCGCGGCCGCGCTTGAAGTGGATCGCGGCCTCGCGGTGCACCTTGGTCACCAGCGGGCAGGTCGCGTCCAGCGAAAACAGGTTGCGGGACTGGGCGTCGGCCGGAACCGATTTCGGCACGCCGTGGGCCGAGAACACCACCGGCGCGGTGGTGTTTTCCGGGATCTCGGCCAGTTCCTCGACGAAAATGGCGCCCTTCTTCTTCAACCCGTCGACGACATACTTGTTGTGCACAATCTCGTGGCGAACATAGACGGGGGCGCCGTACTTATCGAGCGCCCGTTCCACGGTGTCGATGGCCCGCACCACGCCCGCGCAGAAGCCGCGGGGAGAACAAAGCACGATCTTGAGGTCTGGTTTGGCTGACATGAAGCGATCTCGGGACCGAATCACCCCTCGGGCAAAAGGCCGGGGCCGGTCGATGGATGGGATTAGGGCTTAGGTACGGTCTGCTCGGACTTTAACAGGGACTTGGGCCCCCTTTCAGGCGCTGTCAAGGCACTATCTATAGCAGAACCATTGCGTAAATGCCCCCTCACGGCTTATATAGCGCGAATTCCCAGTCATCGCTGATGACCACCGGTTTCGCCTCCAAAGGGGTGGGCGAAGCACAAAGGAGATTTGCCATGAGCAATGCACCTCTGATGCCCAAGGCGACCGCCGTCTGGCTGCTCGATAATACGGCGCTGACCTTCGACCAGGTCGCCGACTTCACCAAGATGCACCCCCTCGAGGTGCGCGCGATCGCCGACGGCGACGCCGCCCAGGGCATCAAGGGCATGGACCCGATTTCCAACGGCCAATTGACCCGCGAGGAGATCGAGAGGGGCGAGAACAACCCGGACTACCGCCTCCGCCTCCAGGAGAGCAAGGTGGTGCTGCCGCCCCAGCCCAAGCGGAAGGGCCCGCGCTACACGCCGGTCTCGCGCCGCCACGAGCGCCCGAGCGCCATTCTCTGGCTGCTGCGTAACCACGCCGAATTGAAGGACGCCCAGATCATGCGCCTGGTCGGCACGACCAAGAGCACAATCGCCAGCGTCCGCGACCGCACCCATTGGAACACGTCCGCACTGACGCCGATCGACCCGGTCACACTCGGCCTCTGCTCGCAGATCGAGCTCGATTTCGAGGTGGCGCGCGCGGCCAAGGAAAAGCCGATCGACGCAGCCTATGGCGGCGCCACCCTGCTGCCGGCTTCCGAGACCACCAAGAAGGACGAGTTCGAGCCGGCCGAGAAGGGAAGCGACGACCTCAACGTCGATGCCGTCTTCGCCAAGCTGAAGACGCTCGGCGGCAAGAAGCAGGACGAGGAGGAGTAAGTCTCCTCTCTCGGTTCGCTTTCGAATCCGGTTTGAACGCGGCGGGCCAACCCGCCGCGTTTTTATTTTGTCAGTCGCAAAGCGAAGGAAGGCACCACGTCCTTCGGTGTCGTCCCGGCGAAGGTCGGGCCCCATAACCCCAGGAAGCAGTTTGGCGAAGACTCGTCGTTCGGTACGCCTACCGCCCGCAACCGATAGATTCCGCGGTATGGGTCCCGGCCTTCGCCGGGACGACGCTGAGGAAGTATCCGCGCGAGCGGCAAATCAGCCCAGCTCGATTGTGTCGTTGACCTCGTGGACGAGTCCGACGCTGTCGATCGTCAGCACCATCTTCGCGTTGAGCTTCTCATGGCCCTTGATCCGGCCCGCCGCGATCGCGTCGCGCACGGCCTTCTCGATCTCGCGCTGCGAGGTGACGCCGACTTGCTTCAGGAATTTACGCAGGCTGGTGTTGAACTGGTCTTCGTTCATGACGGCCTCCGTAGACCGGGACGGCTTACGGCCGCTCCGGATGGTTCAGCATGTATTCGCCGAGGTCGCGCTGGCGGCGGTCGGCGCGGGCGATGGCGGCGTTGCGCTGGACGTCGCGGTCCTTGCGGCAGGCGACGTATTCCGGCGAACCGGCCGCATAGCCGCGGCTCTGGCAAACCGCATCGTCGTCGTCACCGCCCATCGCCACCGGCGTCTGGTAGCGCGCCGAGCACGCGGAGAGAGCGACGGCAAGCAGTGTGGCGGCGAGAAGGCGCAACGCAGTGACGGATGGCATCAAGGATCCTCTGTTGGCAGGCACTGTGTAGCGCGGAATGCGGAAAATGTAAGTCCGCAAGGCCGGGTTTCCATTCGCGGTCATTCCCCGCGAAAGCGGGGAATCCAGTACGCCGCGGCCTCTCCGCATCCCTCACCGCCTCTGGAATACTGGATCACCCGCTTTCGCTGGTGATGACAGCGAGGATTGCTGCAGCGGCTTCGCGCCCAGTTAGCAGGACGCCTGCCGCGTCACACCCTCCCCTTCAGCGCGTCGCCGATCTCATCCAGCACCTTGGGGTCCTCGATCGTCGCCGGCATGGTCCAGGGCTCGCCGTCGGCGATCTTCTTGATGGTGCCGCGCAGGATCTTGCCGGAGCGCGTCTTCGGCAGGCGGCCGACAGTAACGGCGAGCTTGAAGGCGGCAACGGGCCCGAGCTTGTCGCGGACCAGCGCGACGATCTCCTTCTCGATCTCGGCAGGCGGCCGTTTCACGCCCGCTTTGAGCACCAGGAAGCCGCAGGGCACCTCGCCCTTGATCGCATCCTTGATGCCGAGCACGGCGCATTCGGCGACATCCTGGTGCGAGGCCAAAATCTCCTCCATGCCGCCGGTCGAGAGCCGATGGCCGGCGACATTGATGATGTCGTCGGTGCGGCCCATGACCCAGACGTAACCGTCCTCGTCCTTGTAACCGGCATCGGAGGTTTTGTAGTAGCCGGGAAATTCGGTGAGATAAGCTTCCTTGAACCGCGCGTCCTGATTCCACAGCGTCGGCAGACAGCCCGGCGGCATCGGCAGCTTGATGACGATCGACCCCATGGTGTTGGCGGCCACGGGCTTGGCCGCTTCATCCACCACGTCGACCTGATAGCCCGGCATCGGCACGGTCGGCGAGCCGTGCTTCACCGGCAGCATGCCGAGGCCAATCGGATTGCCGGCGATGCACCAGCCGGTCTCGGTCTGCCACCAGTGATCGATGACCGGCACCTTCAAGTGCGCTTCCGCCCATTCCACCGTCGGTGGATCGGCGCGCTCGCCGGCGAGGAACAGCGTGCGGAATTTGGAGAGATCGTACTGCCGGATGAACTTGCCGTCCGGATCCTCCTTCTTGATCGCGCGGAACGCGGTCGGCGCGGTGAAGAAGGCAACCGCCTTGTGCTCTGAGATCACGCGCCAGAAAGCGCCAGCATCGGGCGTGCCGACCGGCTTGCCCTCATACATGATCGAGGTCGCGCCATGCAGCAGCGGCCCGTAGATGATGTAGCTGTGGCCGACCACCCAGCCGATGTCGGAGCCGCACCACCAGACCTCGCCGGGCTTGACGCCGTAGAGATTGAACATCGACCATTTCACCGCAACCAGATGACCGCCATTGTCGCGCACGACGCCCTTGGGAATGCCGGTCGTGCCCGAGGTGTAGAGGATGTAAAGCGGATCGGTGGCGGCGACCGGCACGCAAGGCGCTTGCTTGCCGTCGTTCATCGCCTTGCGGCGCAGGCTCGCCCAGTCGTAATCGCGGCCGGGCGTCAGGTCGCAGATGAGCTGGAGACGCTGCAGGATGATGCACGCCTTCGGCTTGCTGCTGGCAAGTCTGATCGCCTCGTCGAGCAACGGTTTGTACTGCACGATGCGGCCGGGCTCGATGCCGCAGCTTGCCGACAGGATCAGTTTTGGCTGGGCGTCGTCGATGCGGGTGGCCAGCTCCTTGGCGGCAAAGCCGCCGAACACCACGCTGTGCACGGCACCGATGCGGGCGCAGGCGAGCATCGCGACCACGGCTTCCGGCACCATCGGCATATAGAGGATGACGCGGTCGCCCTTTGTGACGCCGAAATCCTGCATGATGGCGGCGAGCGCCTGCACCTCGTTCAGGAGTTCGGCATAGGTGAATTTCCTGATGCTGCCCGTCAGCGGCGAATCATGGATCAGCGCGACCTGGTCCGCACGGCCGCGTTCGACATGGCGGTCGAGCGCGTTGTAGCAGGTGTTGACGACGCCGCCGGTGAACCAGTGCCCGTAGGTTCCCTGGGTCGAATCGAAGATCTTTTTCGGCGGCTCGATCCAGTCAATCTCCTTCGCAGCCTCGGCCCAGAAGCCCTCCGGATCGGCGAGCGAGCGCGCATAGACCTCGTGATAAGGACTCTTTCCCTGGACGTTCATACCGCGCTCCCGTTCCCTTTATTCGCCTGGCATTGACCTTGTGACAGGACAGCCGTCCCGCCATGACCCGGATCAAGTGCCGGCCTTGTTTGGCGGGTATTTTCCCGGGAACGGGGCGCGGTTCAAGCTGAAAAGGATGGGTTTTTCGGAGGAGAGCGCGCTCGGCTGGGTGAGATGACGGCGCTACCGGCGCGTGCGCTCCCTCTCCCCGTTCTTACGGGGTCGCGACGAGCTTCGCTCGGTTGGGTGGGGGCTGCATCCACAATCACGGTGACAGTTGGACGTGCGGAGGCTCCCCCTCACCCGGAATTTGCTCGCAAATTCCGGCCTCTCCCCGCAGGCGGGGAGAGGCGAAGAGGGCGAGCGTCGAACGCTCGTCAGCTGTCCATCGCATTCAGCCGCTGCAGGCGATCCTGCATGACCTTTCTCAGATCGTAGCCCGGACGGCCGAAGCTGGCGTTGCGGGTGGCGAGGAAATCGCGCTGGGTCTTGCGCAGGTCGCTGGCCGAGCGCCGGTTCGCGGACTTCAAAACCCGCTCATACGTCTCGGCGATCTGGCGATCGAGCATCCCTAACTGCGGATCGGCGCAGATCACCTTCTCGACCTCGCGCTTCGCCGCGGCGCAATCAAAGGACGGGCCGTTGCCGGAATTCGCGGCCAGGGGACGCCGCGGCTCGTCGCCGAATTTGGCGATCTCCGCCATCGTGGTACGGCGACCGTCGGCGGCATTCTCGTTGCCGGGGTCGAGCCGCAGCGCGGTTTCGTAGTCGGCCAGCGCCTTTTTGCGCTCGCCCATCTTCTTGTAGAGCACCGCGCGGTTGTTATAGGTCTGCGCGAAATTCGGATCGAGTTTTAGCGCGGCTTCGTAGTCGCTCAGCGCCGCGCCAAGTTCGCCCTTGAGCTGGTAGGAATCGCCGCGGTTGGTGAAGAAGTTCGGCCGCTGCGTCAGCCGCAGCGCCTGGTCGTAATCGGCGATCGCCTTGTCGTACTCGCCCATCGCGGCCAGCGAGAGGCCGCGATTGTCGTAATATTCCGGCACTTTCGGATCGAGCTTGATCGCCTCGCTGTCGTCGGCGACCGACTTGTCGAGCTGGCCGAGCTTCTTGTAGGCAGCGCCGCGATTGGTGTAGGTGCGCGGCCGCTTCGGATCGAGCCGCAGCGCCTCGTCGAAATCCTTGATCGCCTTCTCGTTCTCGCCGGCGAGATAGAAAGTCACGCCGCGGTCGGACCAGGCCTGCGCATAGTCCGGCTTCAGCTTGATCGCCTGGTCGTAATCGGCGAGCGCGCGGTCAAGCCGGCGCTGGTTGGTGTAGACGACGCCGCGCAGTTCGTAGGCTTCCGCATCCTGCGGATCGACCTCGATCGCCTTGCTGAAATCGGCCGCAGCGCGGTTCAGATCGCCGCCGGCCTCGCGCAGCAGCTCGCCGCGCAGACGCCAGGCGCGCGCATTCCTGCCGTCGAGCGCGATGGCGCGGTCGATATCCCGGAGGGCCGAGGTCTGGCCGCCGGAGGTTCGCGCATTGGCATCGGCACGAACCAGCAGCGCCGATGCGCGGTCGGACGTAGGATTTGAGGTCTGGTCGATGATAGTGCTGCACGCCGAGATCAGCTCGGCCGGAGCGGCTTGGCTGCCGAGCACACAGTCGACGCCGGGCCCGTCCCCTGCA
>NZ_LUUB01000122.1:0-12845 GCF_001641635.1 Bradyrhizobium centrolobii | reverse complement strand
CCCGCCGCGAGGAGAAGGCTCACGGCGGCACCGAGGAAGCAGGCGCGCAGCGTAAATTTGGCAAGGGAAGGCATTTGCGCGGAGGGATGCGTGCCGCACATGGCATAGGGCTCCGTGACATCGGGCTTTCACCGTTGTCGCGGCGGGTCAGGATTGGGTTCAAATCGGGCCTGCCGTCATCAGGGGCGGACCGCGGCCAGCCCTCCCTCGCCCCGCTTGCGGGGAGAGGGTGGGGTGAGGGGGAGTCTCCGCGGGGGTGGTGAAAGCTGGAATCGCGAAGGCTCCCCCTCACCCGGATTGCATCTGACGATGCAATCCGGCCTCTCCTCGCGCGCGGGGAGAGGCGCAGACCACCCTCAATACCCCTCCACCCCGTTCAACCGTTGCAGCCGGTCCTGCATCGCCTTCTTCAGATCATAATCCGGCCGGCCGAACTCGGCGTTGCGCCGCGCGACGAACTCGTCCTGCTCACGCTGCAGCGCCTTGGCTTCGGCCGGATTGCGCGCTTCGCGGATGGCGCGCGCATTCGAGGCATAGATCTCGCGATCGAGATCGGCGAGCTCGCGATTGGCGCAGATCGCCTTTTCCACGGCGCGGCGGGCGCGGGCGCAATTGAAGCTGGGCTTGCCCGCGACCGCCATCTGCGCCCCGATCCGCTCGAGCTCACGTGCGATCGCCTTATGATTGGCCCTGGCCTTCTCGTGGTTCGGATCGATCCTCAATGCCGCGCCAAAGTCCTGTACCGCCTTGGGCCGGTCGCCCTTTTTCAGCCACAGCTCGCCGCGCGCATTGAAGATGTCGGCGAGCGTGGGATCGAGCTGCAAGGCGCGGCTGTCGTCGGCGATCGCGCGGTCGATCTGGTCGTGGCGCGCATAGAGCGCAGCCCGCGCGATCAGCGCCTTAACGAGGTCCGGCTTGGCCGTCTTCTCATTGTCGATCACCTCAGCGCAGGCCGAGGCCGCCTTGTCCATGTCATCGGCGGCTGTCGCGGCCAAACACGGCGCGATATCGACCGGCGTAACGGCGACCGGCTCGCCTCCGGTCGCGGCACGGGCTACCCCGAGCGACAATGCGCAGAGCAACGCGGCCGCACTGAGCCATTGAATCAGAGCAGAAGCGCGCATCGTCGTCGTAGTCGGAATGTCTCGCCTTGTCGCCATATTGTCCATTATACGGCCGGATTGATGCTAGCCTGTAGCATCGCTCAAACCGCCTCGGGGCTTCGTCGTGTCGACTTTCGAATGGATCATCGCGCTGCTGCTCGGCGCCGTTGCATTATCGGCGCTGGCGCGGCGGATCAAGGTCCCCTACCCGGCCTTTCTCGCCATCGGCGGCGCGCTGGTCGCCTTCGTGCCGTCGAGTCCGTCCTGGACGCTTGAGCCCGATTTGGCTTTGGCGCTTTTTGTCGCACCGGTGCTGCTCGACGCCGCCTTCGACACCTCGCTGCGCGATCTCCGCAACAACTGGGTTCCGGTCTCGACCCTGGTCGTGGCCGCAGTCGGCCTGACCACGGCCGGCGTGGCATACGTTGCGCACCGGCTGGTGCCGGACATGCCCTGGGCCGCTGCCGTTGCACTCGGCGCGATCGTGGCGCCGCCGGATGCCGCCGCCGCGGTCGCGATCCTGAGCCAAGTCAAGTTGCCCTATCGCATGGTGAAGGTCCTGGAAGGCGAAAGCCTGCTCAACGACGCGAGCGCGCTCTTGATCTATCGCATCGCGGTCGGCGCGGTCGTCATGGAGCATCTGAAATGGAGCGAGGTCGCGCCGACGATTGCGCTGGCGCTCGTCGGCAGCGTCCTTGCCGGACTTCTGGCAGCCCGCATCATTCCGCTCTTCCTGGAACGCGTGACCGAAGCGCCGAGCGCGATCATCATGCAGTTCGCCACCACCTTCATGATCTGGATCGCCGCCGAGCATCTCGGCCTCTCCGGCATCCTCACCATCGTCGTCTACGCCATCACGATCGCGCGCACGGCGGGGGCACGAATGCCGGCACGGCTGCGCGTGCCGTCCTATGCGGTGTGGGAGACGATCGTGTTCGTGCTCAACGTGCTCGCCTTCATGCTGATCGGCATGCAGATGCGCCCGATCTGGTCGCGGCTCGATCAGGACGTGCGCTGGGAATATTGCGTGGCGGCAGCCTGGATCCTGCTCACGGTGATCCTGGTGCGGCTTGCCTGGATCACGTTCTACCGCACGACGCTGCGCGTGCTGATCATACACGGGCTCTATCATCCGAAGGATCCGAAGGCCGTCGCCTCGCCCAAGGGCGGTCTCATCATCTCCTGGTGCGGCATGCGCGGCCTCGTCACGCTAGCCACCGCCTTCGCGCTGCCGGAGAGTTTTCCCTATCGCGATTTCATCGTCTTCATCGCCTTTGCCGTCGTGCTTGGCTCGCTGATCATCCAGGGCCTGACGCTGCGGCCGCTGATCCTGGCGTTCGGCCTCAAGGACGACGATCCCGTCAGCGTGGAGGTCGCGCGTGCACGCGCGGTCGCCTATCGCGCCGCGCTCGATGCGATCGAGGACGATCCCTCGGAGGAAGCGGAGATCCTGAGGCTGGAATATCGCGCGATCCTGATGCAGGCGGAGAACGACCCCGACGGCGGCATCGCCGACGGCCGATTGCCCGCCGATCCACTGCGGCTGCGCGCCATCGAGGCGGCGCGAAAATCGATCTTCGACCTCCGCGCCACCGAGGTGATCGGCGACGATGCGTTCCACCGGCTCGAGGAGGAGCTCGATCGCGCGGAGTTGAGCGCGGGGGGATGAGGTTCTCGACGCCTCCACAAACTCCACGTCGTCCCGGCGAAGGCCGGGACCCAACCACAGCACGCAGTTGTGGCGCGAGATTTGGGTCGCCCTGTCTTCGTCAAACTCAATCCTGGGGTCTCGGATCTGCGCTTCGCTTGTCCGGGACGACATCGGAGAGTGAGGCGACGGGTGAGCACCACAGCTCCAATATATTACCATTGAACCAAACGCGCTTTCCCCAGACTCACTCCTGATGACAACCTTGATTGATGATCGTCGCGTGCGCACGCGTGCTGCGTCGCCTGCGCGATACTTTTATTTCCACATGGCCCTGGCCTGCGCGGCCACCGCCTTCCTCGGCTTCGCACCGACCTATTGGGTGCCGCTCGCTCACCGGACTTTTTCCGCAAGCCCGGTGATCCATTTCCACGGAATCTTATTCTTCACCTGGACGCTCTATTTCGTGCTCCAGACCTGGCTCGCGGCCTCTGGCCGCGTCGTCAATCACCGCTCGCTCGGCATCGCCGGCGTGTCGCTCGCGACCGCGATGACGATTTTCGGCTTCCTCGCCTCCGTGCATGTGATGAAGCACCCGGCCGCGCTCGGGCAGACCGACGCCGGCATCGCCTTCTCGATCGTGCCGATGAGCGGGATCGCGTTCTTTGCCGTGGTGTTTATCCTTGCGATCATGAACACGCGCAAACCGGAGATCCACAAACGGCTGATGCTGCTCGCCGCGGTCTCGATCCTCGATGCCGCGATCGCGCGCTGGTTTCTCACCTTCCTCGCGCCACCCGGACCGCCCGGCCCGCCGCCGGTGCCGGTCACCATCGCACCGGCTGTCGTCGCCGCGCTCCTGCTCGTCGTCGCCATGGTGCGCGACCGGCGCACCGAGGGCCGCGTGCATCCGGTCTATATCTACGGCACACTCGCGATGCTGGCGGTGAAGGTCTTGAACTGGCCGATCAGCGAGACCGCAGCGTGGCACGCCTTCGCCGGCGGGATTCTGGCGCTGGCGCAGTAAGCGACAATGTCGTCCCGGACAAGCGCAGCGCCGGGCAGCGCGTAGCGCTGTCCCGTAGCGGAGCGCCGATCCGGGACCCCCGCGCGAGCGCTTGCGCTCGTCGCGATAACCACAGGATCGAGTTTGGCGAAGACTCGTGGTTATCAGTCTCGCGCCAACCACTTCCTGTGGTTGGGTCCCGGGTTCGCGCTACGCGCGCCCCGGGACGACAGCGGAGAATTTGGCGCCGCCTACGCCCCCGCCTTGCACGTGATCCCGCCGTCCACCACCAGCTCGATCCCCGTCACATATTTCGATTCATCCGACGCCAAAAACAGCGCGGCGTTGGCGACGTCCCAGGCGTCGCCCATGTGGCCCATCGGCACCTGGGCATCGCGCGCACGCCACATCGCCTCGACGTCGCCCTTGGCGTAGGTGGCGGCAAGGCCGGCGGAATGCGCGACCATCGGCGTCTTCATCAGGCCGGGCAGGATCGCATTGACGCGCACGTGGTGGCGCGCGAACTCGATCGCAGTGGTTCGCGTCATCTGGTTCATCGCCGCCTTCGAGGTGCCGTAGGTGACGTAGGAGATGCCCATGTGACGGATAGAGGCGATCGAGGAGATGTTGATGATCGACCCGCCGCCCTGCTTCACCATCACGGGGATCACGTGCTTCATGGCGAAATAGGCGCTCTTGAGGTTGACGCTGAAGACGCGGTCCCAGCTCTCCTCGGTCACCTCGACCACGCTGCCCATCTCGGCGATACCGACATTGTTGTCGAGCACGTCGATACGGTCGTAAGCCTTGAGGCACGCCGCCACCATCGCCTCGATCTCGCTCGCGCGCGAAACGTCGGCGGTGAATGCGGTGGCCCTGCCGCCCTCGTCCGCGATGATCTTCGCGGTCTCTTCGGCGGCGGCACCGTTGCGGTCGACACAAAACACGTGCGCGCCCTCGCGCGCAAAGGTCACGGCGGTCGCCTTGCCGTTGCCCCAGCCCGGTCCGATCGAGCCGGCCCCCACCACCATCGCAACCTTGCCCTTGAGCCGATCCATCGCGTTTCTCCTTGTTGTCTGTAGCCCGGATGGAGCGAAGCGCAATCCGGGCTACGGATCGTTGCAGATTGTCATTTTTGTGATGTTAGCACCGATCGGATGCCCGATGATCTCCGACAATGTCCGGCATGCGCCGTCATGGCACAACCGCCATTCACCGGCCGCACCGGAATTGCCGAGCACCACCTCTTTCATCGGTGCGCGTTTCGGCTGCCATTGAAACCAGCCGTCGACGAGCCGCGCCTCGGGCGGCGGCTCCATGCCGGCCCCCGTGCCCTTCACCCGCGCCTGCACGAGCTGGAGACCGGCCGGCGTGACCCGCCAGTCCTCCTGCCAGTCGATCTTCTCGATCGAATGCGTCCACACCAGCGTGAAGGCCGCCATCGCCAGCGCCTTCACGCCTCCAGCTGTGGCGAAGCAGAGGCTCACACCGCCTCGACCGTTGCCGGCGGGCGCTGTCGCCACTGCCACAGCACGAGCCCGGCAGAGAGCACGAAGCCGGCGGTGTCGCTGAATTGGAAGTCGCCGAGCAGGCAGAGCGCGGCGCCGAGCGCGACCGCGCGTTCGACCAGCGTCAGCCGCGTGAACAGGAAGCCGATCGCCACCATCCCGAACAGGCCGATCGCGACCAGCGCCTTGAAGGTCGCCAGCGCCACCGCGCCGTAGAAGCCGAGCTGCGCGACCATGGGATCGCCGGCCTGCAGCATCAGGGCGGGCGAATAGACGAAGATGAAGGGGATGACATAGCCGGCGAGCGCGATGCGCATCGCCTCCCAGCCGATCTTGTCCGGATTCTCCTTCGCGATCGGCGCTGCCGCGAGCGCAGCCAGCGCCACCGGCGGCGAGAGATCGGCCATGATGCCGTAGTAGAACGCGAACATGTGGCTCGCGATCAGGGGCACCCCGAGCTTTGCCAGCGCGGGCGCGGCGAGCGCGGCGGTGATGATGTAGGTCGGGATCGTCGGGATGCCGGTGCCGAGCAGGATCGACAACAGCATGGTCATGATCAGCGCCAGGAACAGGCTCTTCTCGCCAAGCCCGATCACCCAGCTACCAAAAATGGTGCCGACGCCGGTCTGCGACATCATGCCGATGATGACGCCGACGATGGCGCAGGCCATGCCGACGGTGATGGCGGATTTGGCGCTCTCGGCCAGCGAGTCGCGGCATGCGCGCAGCGCCGCAAGGCCGCCACGCACGAACGCCGTGATCACGATCAGCCCGACGACGACACTCGCGACCGGCACGATCTGCAGGCCGTCACGCGACAGCGCGGCGACGACGAGCGCGAGCCCGATCCAGAAGATGTAGCGGATGGTCGTGGCCGAAACGCCCGCCGTGATGGCGGCGCCGAGGATCAGCGTCACCGTCAGCGCGAGGCCCATGCTGCCGGCATAGAGCGGCGTAAAGCCCTCGAACAGCATGTAGACGAGCGCGGCGAGCGGCAGGACGAGATACCAGCGCGTCACCAGCGCCTTCCACGCGCTCGGGATCTCCGAGCGCTTCATGCCGACAAGGCCATACTTGCCGGCTTCCAGATGCACCATCCAGAAGGCGGAGGCGAAATAGAGCACCGCAGGGATCGCGGCCGCCTTGACGATCTCCGAATATGCGACGCCGAGCGTCTCCGCCATGATGAAGGCGACCGCGCCCATCACCGGCGGCATGATCTGTCCGCCCATCGACGCCGTGGCTTCGACGCCGGCCGCGAAGGCGCGGCGGTAGCCGAACTTGATCATCAGCGGAATCGTGAACTGGCCGACGGTCACGACGTTGGCGACGCCGGAGCCCGAGATCGTGCCCATCATGCCCGAGGCAAACACGGCGACCTTCGCCGGACCGCCGCGGGTGCGGCCGAACAGGCCGAGCGAGACGTCGGTGAAGAGCTGGATCATGCCGGCGCGCTCCAGGAACGAGCCGAACAGGATGAACAGGAAGATGTAGGTCGCCGAGACGTAGATCGGCACGCCGTAAAAGCCTTCGGTGCCGAAGGACAGGTGGGTGACGATCTGGTCGAAATCATAGCCGCGATGGTTGAGCGGCGACGGCAGGTATTGGCCGAAGAACCAGTAGACCAGACACGCGCCGCACATCAGCGGCAGCGCCGCGCCCATCAGCCGCCGCGTGCCCTCGAAGATCAAGACCGCGAGCAGCGTGCCGACCGCGAGATCGAGCCGCGTCGGATCGCCGTCGCGCGCGATCAGGTCGGCATAGAATATCCATTGATAGAGTCCGCAGAGGAAGCCGGCGCCGCCGATCAGCCAGCCTAGCGCGCGGCCGAGATCACTCTTCGCGGTGAAATTGGCGATCAGGCCGAAGGTGAGCAGAATGAGGAAGCCGACATGAACGCCGCGCACCACCTGGCTCGGCAGGTAGTTGAAGGCGGCGACATAGAGCTGGAAGCAAGCAAAGGCGATGCCGATCCAGTAGGCGAGATGGCCCCACCAGCCCGGGCCGAACCCTTCTGGAAAGCCGTGCTCGAAATTGTCGAATTCAACTTTGATGGGCGCTTCCGCGCCCTCTGCCTTTTCCAGCATCCAATTAGCCCCAGCCCAACCCTGCACACTTTATAGCATTGGCACGGTTCATCCGAACCGTCATGCCCGGGCTTGTCCCGGGCATCCACGTTCACTCCGTCATTCCGGGGCGATGCGAAGCATCGAACCCGGAATCTCGAGATTCCGGGTTCGGCTCTGGCGAGCCGCCCCGGAATGACAACGGAGGGTGTGCTACTTGATCAGCCCCTTTTCCTTGTAATAGCGGATCGCGCCGGGGTGCAGCGGAACCGGGCTGCCGCTGGCGGCGGTCTCGAGCTTGATCTCCTTGCCGGCGGCATGTGCGTTGGCGAGCTCGGGGAGCGACTCGTAGATCAGCTTGGTCATCTGATAGGCGAGATCATCGGACACTGCGGAGCTGGTCACGAGATAATTGACCACGGCCGCGGTCGGCACGTCCTTGTCCTGGCCGGTATAGGTGTTGGCGGGAATGATCGCCGAGATGAAGGGCGGGCCGATCTTGTCGACGGTCTCCTTCGGCACCGCGACCACCGTGATGGAGGCCGAGGTCGAGAGGTCCTTCAGCGAGGCAACGCCGAGACCGGCCGATTGCAGCGTCGCGCCGAGCTGGCGGTTCTTCATGAGGTCGACGGATTCGGCGAAGGGCAGATACTCGACTTTGCCGAGATCCTTGTAGCTCATGCCGGCGGCGGCCAGGATCGCGCGCGAATTGAGCTCGGTGCCGGACTTCGGCGCGCCGACCGACAGGCTCTTGCCCTTGAGATCCGCCAGCGTCTTGATGCCGGACTCGGCTGTGGCGACGATCTGGATGTAGTTCGGATAGATCGCACCGATGGTGCGCAGCTTGTCGAGCTTGTTCTTGAAGCCCGCTTCCTCATCGCCTTCCCAGGCCGCTTTCAGCGAGTCACCAAGCGTGAATGCCAGCTCGCCGCGGCCCTGCTGCAGCAGGATCAGGTTCTCGACCGACGCCTTGGTGGCCTGCACCTGCGTCTTCACGTTCGGAATTTTGTCACCGTAGATCTTCCCGATCGCGACCCCGAGCGGATAGTAGACGCCGGAGGTTCCGCCGGTGAGCACGTTGATGAACGACTGCGCATGCGCGCAAGGTGCCGACGCCGCCAGAGCAAGAGCCGCGGCCACGCCGAAAAACTTCAATTTCATGATTTCTAGACTCCCCAAACCGGCCGGGAAATTGGCCGGACGGGAGGAGCGGGTCAACCCATCCAAAAGGCAAAACAGGCCTGCGGGAAGCGGCTATTTGGCACGACTTCGGTGGAACCCCGCGGGTGCGGCGACGTAGCGCAGCCGGGCAGCTAAAGCTGAATGGCTTCGGTTGAGTCGATTGGCCGCGGGCTCGCTCGACCTCTCCCGCTTGCGGGGGAGGCATAGGCCGCCTTCGGCGGCCGTCCTCTAAGAGACGCCGAGGCGAAGCCTCGGCTATGGCGAAGCGCCGGGTGGGGGCTTTCTCCACATCGGGAGTGTCGATTGCGGCGACACCCCCACCCCAGCCCTCCCCCGCAAGCGAGCCCGCAAGCGGGAGAGGGAGCGCACCTGCTTTGTGGCAACAATCAATCGCGTCCTGGTCGCGCGCCCGAACGGATCAGGTTCGAGCGCGCGCCTTCGTCATTGGAAGGTCATGTCCAGGCACTTGGAGATGTCGGAGCCGAGGCCGGAGGAGATGATGATGCAGCCGCGGACCTTTTGCGTGGTGACGTCGGCGGCCCAGACCGAGTAGCCGCCAGGGCCGAAGAACGAGTTGGTGTTCGGCGGCTCGGTCTCGGTCGCGTCAAAATCATAATGCCCGTCGGTCTCGAAGATGCGCGGCTTCTTGGTGCAGCCGCCGTCGGTCTGCACGTTGATCACTTCCTTGTTGTCGCGGGTCAGCGCCAGCGAGACCTGGCAGCGGAAATATTCCGAGGTCTTGGTATTGAAGAGATAGGTGTAGGACTTGCAGGTCGCGGTGTTGAGCTTGCCGGGGGCAAGGCCACGGCTGCAGGAAATCCTCTGGTTGTGGCTGAGCTGGTAATCATCGGCCCAGGCAGCCGGCTCCGACGTCACCAGCGACAGCGCGGCAGCCGAACAAATTTTAATGACATGGCGCATCCGAATCACCCCCACCAATCTTTTTGTCGAGTTGCGTTCTAGACGGAAAGCGGAACATAGTCGCGCGGGGACGAAGGGAAAATCACAAACTGCTGGGCAAGACGTGATGCACCGCGGTGCGGCTCGCGAATTGACCCGGAAATGCCGTTCGTGATTTGTTCAAGCCGGCGACCCGATTGTCGGGAGGATGGATGATGGCATTTTCAACGAAGACGTTTGCAATCGCAGCCGCACTCGGCGCCTTCGCCGCGCCGGCATCGGCACAAACCGCGGCGACGCCGTGGGAGCTCAAGCCCGACATGGGCTACGCCTACGACAAGGACGGCAAGACCTTTTCCTACAAGATGGGCACCAGCAACGCCGGCGAGCTCCTCAAGGGCGCCAAGAAGGTGCCAAAGGGCACGCTGTTCTTCATCGGCCACAACGGCCAGCTCTACATGCGCACCGGCCCCTATCTCGAAGGCGATGGCCGGTTCAAGTTCGGGCCGGATCAATAGACCCAAACTCCCATGTCGTCCCGGACAAGCGAACGAAGTGAGCGCTGATCCGGGACGACGGCGTGTTTTCTAAAACGCCCCCGCCAACTCCCGCGCACCGGCATTGCTGCTGTTCGAATCCATCCGCGCATCCGTCACCGCGAGCAGCTTGGCGACCGTGTTGTGGCGGATCGCGACCGGGTTGCGCTCATAGCCGCCGCGCTGGAAGAAGTTCGAGGTCGGCACCTGCTCGCGCATTGCCTGCGGCATGGTCACCATGTCGAGTCCGGTGCCGTCGCCGGTGAGGTTCATCATCTCGAGCTCGGCGGCAGTGAGCGGACGCATGTAGCCCTTGGCGCGGGCGAACAGCACCGACGTCAGCAGCTTGTGAGTCTGCAGCATCGGCCCGACATCGATGTCGAGCACCATCGCATGCATGGCCCAGCCCTGCGCGGTGTCGCCGATCTTCTCGTGCTCCGACCAGGTGTCGGGTGCGGACTTGGCAAGCGCCACCATGCGCTTCAGTACGCTGAGCTTGTACTCCAGCGACTTGCGCGCCGGCCCCGAGGTCTGCGCCACCTTTTCACTCAGCGCGCGGATGAATTCATGGCCCTGCTCGGCGAGCAGTTCGACGCTGTTGGTCGTCAGCAACTGGTTGTAGCCGACCGCGGTCGAGATGGCGCGCTTGCCGCCATGCTCAATTCCCGATTGCACGTCGTAATTGCCGGTGCCGCCGGTCTCGAACGAATAGACCCGCACGGCCTGCTCGCGCGTCAGCCCTGAGGCGAGCGCGTAGCGCGCGTAGGCGCGCTTGAACTCGACCTCGGTGGTCGGGCGCTGCGGCGTGAACTGGTAGAGGTCCTGCGCCGCGCGCAGGAAATCGGCGACCACGGGAATCGGCTTTCGGACGGGGCGCTCCGGCGTTTCCTCCGGCTCCGGGTTAACGGGCCGCTTCGGCCCGTTATAGAGCGGCGGATGCACCAGCACGTAGTCATCAAGCGTCACCTGTTGTCCGCTGCGCCGCTTGGCATTTCGGATACGTCGCTTCTCGGAGATCTGGCCCCAGTAGGCGCCGGCCTCGGCGTCGAAGGTGGCGCGCGCCTCCTGATACTCTGCGAGCTTGCGACGATATTCGGCAATCGCCTGCGGCGAGGCCTGCGCCATCGCGTTGCTGACGGATGGCGGTAGCACGGCGGAATCCCGCGCAAGCGCGGCAGGCACGAGCAGGACGAGTGTGAATGGAACCAGCGTCAGGGCACGTCGAATCGGGATGTGATGCATGCGCGCCTTGTAGCAAGCATCCGGTAACTGTCACGTTAACGTGCCGTTTACCATCGTCACTTCCAGGCGAATACCGGCTGTTCCAGATCGGTGACGCGGGTCTGGCGCCCCGCCAGCATCTCGCGGAACTGGTAGATCAAGGCCGCCGTCGGCGCGTGGATCAGGCTCTCATGATGGTGGAAGCGGATCACGCGGCGCGCACTTTCTGGGATCGCGACGAAGTCGAAGGCGTCCGCGCGCTCGATCGTGGCGAGCGCGATGTGGTGGACGGAGGCGACCTCCTGCGGGTTCGGCGTGATCGCGGCGCTGTCGGCGGCCCAGACCACGACCGGCGTCACCAGATAGCCGGAGCGTGTCGGATAGTCGTCGAGCAGGCCGAGCACCTCACTCGCCGTGAGCTTGAGGTTCAGCTCCTCGTCGAGCTCGCGCAGCGCCGCTTCGACCGGCGTCTCCCCGGCATCGCAGCGTCCGCCCGGCAGCGCCCATTGACCGCGATGGGCGCGCAGGCTCGATGCGCGCCGGGTGAGCAGGAAAGCGGTGGCGTCGCCCTCGACCGCTGCGGTCAGCGCGATCACCACCGCAGCGCGCTTGAGCACTGAGGCCTCGCTGTTTTCCGGCAGGCGCGTGAAAGCTGTGCAGGCGGCCGCGATATTCCGCCTGGTGGCATCGTCGAACGGTCTCATGATGCTTGACTACACCACGTCCGGCCCCGATGAAATGAGCTCGGAATATCTGTGCAGGATGGGCTCGGGACATGATCAACAAGGCCGCCGCAAGGCTCAAGTCAGACGGCTGGACCATCCTCGAGACCACGGGCTTCATGCACCTGATCGGCCCGCTGTGGGAACGCAAGGTGGGCGATTCCTACGAATTCGCGCTTGCCACCGAGGACAAGCACCACAATCGGCGCGGCATGGTCCAGGGCGGCGTGATGATGACGTTTGCGGACCGCACCTGCGGCATGACCGCCCGTTACGTCTCGGGCAAGGAATTCATGGCGACGGTGCAGCTCGACACGCATTTCGTCGAGGCCGGCAAGATCGGCGACATCCTGATCTCCCGCCCCCGCGTGGTGCGCTCGACGCGCAGCCTCATCTTCATGAGCACCGAAGTCACTGTCGACAACCGCTGCATCGTGATGGCCAACGGCGTGTTCAAGATCCTGAAGGGGCCGGAGTAGGCTTAGGGTTAGGCTGCCACTGCTGCCCACCACACACTCCCCTGTCGTCCCGGCGAAGGCCGGGACCCATAACCCCGGGGAGAAGTTGTGGCGCGAAGCCGGCAACCACGAATCTTCGCCAAACTCAATCCTGGGGTTGATGGTGTGGACGGCCCCCTACGGCATCAGTGTGCCAGAATGAGGTTGTCAGAAACTCATTCGCAGGAGCCGTCCGTGAGCCAGATTATCCGCATTGGGATGGATACGTCGAAGTATATTTTTCAATTGCATGGGGTTGATGCATCGGAATCGGTCGTGCTTCGCAAGCGGCTGAGCCGCAAGGCGATGCTGGCGTTTTTTGCCAAGCTGCCGCCGACGGTGGTGGCGATCGAGGCCTGTGGGGCCGCCCACCACCTGGCGCGATAGCTTGGCAAGCTGGGGCACACGGCCAAGCTGATCGCGCCGCAATTGGTGAAGCCCTATGTGCCGCGCAAC
>NZ_LUUB01000121.1:51173-88648 GCF_001641635.1 Bradyrhizobium centrolobii | reverse complement strand
GATAGCGGTACGACGACCCCACCTCGTTTAGGTGGACGGCATGAGCGAGACTCGCGCCTAGATTCGACAGCGCGAGGGACACTGACTCCATGCATCAAGACAGACATCAAGACAGGCATGACGCCGCCTCCTATCAGCGGATCGAAGTGATCACGGGGGAGACGCGACGGCGCAGTTGGAGCGATGCAGAGAAGGCGCGGATCGTGGCCGAGAGCGCCGATCCGGAGACGAGCATTTCCGAGGTGGCGCGGCGCAACGGGGTCAACCGGGGACTGCTCAGTGTGTGGCGGCGCAATGCGCGGCTTGCGTCGAGCGAAGGGCCGCAGTTCGTGCAGGTCAGGCTCGATGACGCCGTCGAGGCGCGGCCGAACGTGATCGATAAGCCACACGTTCTGGCGGGTCCGGCCGAGCGGATCGAGGTGATGATCGCGGGCGCGACGGTGCGCGTGCCCGTCGGCGTCGACGCCGCGACGCTGGAGCGCGTGCTGGCGGCGGTGAGATCGATGCGATGATCACGTTCGGTCCAATGATCCGTGTGTTCGTCGCGACGCAGCCGATTGACTTTCGCAAAGGCGTTCATGGCCTGGTCGCGCTGGTGGCGGAGGGATTGGGCGGCAAACCCTACAGCGGCGACGTTTACGTCTTCCGATCGAAGCGATCGGATCGTTTGAAGCTTCTCGTTTTTGACGGCTCTGGAATAGTTCTAGCGACGAAGTGGCTCGAGAATGGGAGCTTCGCCTGGCCACCTGTTCGCGAGGGTACGATGCTGGTGACGGGGGCGCAACTGGCGATGCTGATCGAAGGTCTTGCGGAGTGGTCGCGTGTGGTCCCGAAGGTGACGAAGCGGCCGACGAAAGTCGCCTGAATCGTCTTGTTTTGCTGGCGAGTCCGGGTGTGTTCGTGTAGCTCTGCGATATGGCGCTTCGCCCTGAAGATCTCCCCTCTGACCCTGCGGCTCTCGCCGAGATGGTGCTGGCTTTCGAAGGCGAGAACGACGATCTGCGCGCAGAGATCGCCACGTTGAAGAGCCTGATCTTCGGCTCGCGATCGGAGCGCTCGGCGATCGTCTGTGCCGAACAGATCGCGTTCGATCTGGAACGGACCGCCGGCGCGCAGCCTCCGGCCAACGATGACGAACCGGACGCGTCGAGACCGAAGCGGCGCAAAGCGAGGCGCAACATCGGCGCGCTACCGGCGCATCTGCCCCGGGTCGAGCGGGTGATCGAGCCGGCGTCCACGCTCTGCCCGTGCTGCACGGGTCAGATGCATCGGATCGGCGAGGAGAGCAGCGAAGCGCTCGATCGGGTTCCCGCGTGGCTGCGTGTGCTCCGCACGATCCGTCCCAAATATGCCTGCCGCGCCTGTGAGGGCCCGATCGTCCAGGCCCCGGCACCGGCGCGGCTCGTCGAGGGCGGCATGGTGACGACGGCGCTGATCGCGCATATCGCCGCGGCCAAATATGCCTGGCAATCGACGCTCTACCGCCAGACGCAGATCCTGGCGGGCCAGGGTGTCGTCGTCGACCGTCAGACGCTGGCGCGCTGGATGGGGAGCGCGGCGTGGCTGGTCAGGGGCCTCTACGATCTGCAACTGAAGACCATGCACGGCTTCGAGCGGTTGTTCTGCGATGAGACGCCGATGCCGGTGCTCGACCCGGGACGCGGCCGCACGAGGACCTGCCAGTTCTGGGCGCATGCGACGGACGATCGGGCGTGGAAGGGTCCGGCACCGCCTGCGGTCGCCTATGTGTTCGCGGGCGGTCGCGGCAAGAAGGAGATCGTGGCGCAGTTGGCCGGCTTCGAAGGCGTGCTGCAAGTCGACGGCTATGCCGCCTACGCCTCGCTGGTGGGCGATGCGAAGATGTCGGGCAAGATCCAGCTGGCGTATTGTCTCGTTCACGCGCGCCGCAACTTCGTGAGGGTGCACAAGACGACGAACTCACCCTTCGCCGCGGAGGTCATCGAGCGCATCGCAGCCGTCTACGCGATCGAGGAGAGGATCCGCGGTCTCGACGCCGGAGAACGCCGCGCGGCGCGACAGGCCGAGACGAAGCCGATGATGGAGGCGTTGAAGGCCCGTCTGGTCGCGGTGAAAGACGGAATCTCCTGCCGCTCGACGCTCATCAAGGCGATCGATTACATGCTCGAACGCTGGCAGGGCCTGACGGCGTTCCTGGATGACGGGCGGCTCGAGCCAGACAGCAACACCGTCGAGCGATCGATCAGGCCAATTGCGATCGGGAAAAAGAACTCGTTGTTCAGTGGTGACGAGGGCGGGGGCGAGACATGGGCGGTACTCTCTTCGCTTCTTAACACGGCCAAATTGAATGGCCTCGACCCCGAGGCCTATCTCGTCGACGTTCTCGAGCGGATAGTGAGTGGCGCCACGAAGGTCAACCAGCTTCACGAACTTCTGGCCTGGAACTGGAAGGCCGCACGCGAAGCCGACAAGCGGGCTGTGGCATGACGAAGCCGAAGCGACGGCGAGGAAAACCGGCCAAGACGACGATGGCGGACTATGCCATGTCGTTCGAACGGCTCGGACAATGGATGAGCGAGCGCGCCAGGTCGCCGACGCTTCGGCATCCGCGGGCGACGTCGCTCTCCATGCTCGACGGCGCAGTGGCCGCTGTCGTCGCCGGGCCGGTCTCGATGGCCTCGGAGGAATGGGTGTGCCCGCTCCTCGGCGTCGATCCCGATGCCTTCAATCACGACACCGAGGAGTTCTCGGCGATCGCCGCCACGCTGATGCGCCACAACGCGATCAGCGAGACACTGTCGACGAGACCGGAGAGCTTCGAGCCACTGTTCGTGCGATCGCAGGACGGCGAAGTCGACCCGCAGCCCTGGTGCATGGGCTTCTACGCCGTCATGAAGCTTCGGCTTCTCGTCTGGTCGCGGCTTCTCTCCCCGAACGGAACCGAACACCTTATGCTGCGACCGATCCTGGTCCACTACATCGATGACGCCGGTCGGCCCTTGCTGCCCCCGGCCCGGCACAAGCTGGGAACGCCGCCCATCGTCCAAAACGCCTGGCGCGACATTCCAGCAGCCGTCGAGGCCCTGCGGCAGTTCTGGATGCCTATACGCTTCAAGCGTGGCGCGTAGGCCGTCCGCGCCAAGTCCGTGGCCCTCTCGTACCGCTTACTCTCGAAGGATGAAAGCCCGGCAGCAGCAGCAGGCCCTTCATGGTTCGAGGCCGTGCTGACGCGCCTCCTCTCCATGATGAGGAGTTGGAGCTTACTTCCCCGCCGCCTTGCGCAGCGCCTCGTTGATGCGGTCCTGCCAGCCGGGACCGCCCTCCTGGAAGTACTCGAGCACGTCCTGGTCGATCCGCAGCGTGACCTGCTCCTTGATTCCGGGCGCCACGTTCTTCTTTGGTGGCGCCTCGGCGACCTTGGCGGTCACCTTCTTGAACGCCGCCTCTGCCTCGGTCCGCGCATCGCCCAATGTCCGCGGCCGCCTCGGTTGATCCGCCATATCCTAGATTCCCTCAAACAGCGCCGTCGAAAGATAGCGCTCCGCGAAGGACGGCACCACCGCCAGAATGGTCTTGCCGGCGGCCTCCGCCCGCTTGCCGATCTGGAGCGCCGCGGCGATCGCGGCGCCCGAGGAGATGCCGCCCGGAATGCCTTCATGACGCGCCAGCGCCCGCGACACCTCTATCGCGGTCGTGGAGTTAATCTTGACGATCTCGTCGATCACGGAGCGGTCGAGAATGTCGGGAACGAAGCCGGCGCCGATGCCCTGGATCTTGTGCGGCGTATGCTGTCCACCCGACAGCACGGGGCTCTCCTCCGGCTCGACGGCGACCATCCGCAACGAAGGCTTGCGCGGCTTGAGCACCTGGCCGACGCCGGTGATGGTGCCACCGGTGCCGACGCCGGCGACGAAGATATCGATGTTGCCGCCGGTGTCGTTCCAGATCTCCTCCGCGGTGGTGCGGCGGTGCACCTCGGGATTGGCGAGGTTCTTGAACTGCTGCGGCATCACCGAGTTCGGCGTCGTCTTCAGAAGTTCTTCCGCAGCGGCGATCGCGCCCTTCATGCCCTGGGCGGCCGGCGTCAGCACAAGCTCCGCGCCGAGGAACGCCAGCATCTTGCGGCGCTCGATCGACATGGACTCCGGCATCACCAGCTTCAGACGATAGCCGCGCGAAGCAGCCACGAAGGCGAGCGCGATGCCCGTATTGCCGGACGTCGGCTCGATCAGCACGGTGTCCGGCTTGATGATGCCGGCCTTCTCCATCGCGATGATCATGGCGGCGCCGATGCGATCCTTCACGCTCGCAGCCGGATTGAAATATTCAAGTTTTGCCAAAATGGTCGCGTTCACGCCGTGCATGCCCGGCAGGCGGCGCAGTCGCACGATCGGCGTGTCACCGAAGGCTTCGACGATCGAGTCATAAATCCGACCGCGGCCGGGTTGATGCGCTGCACTTGTGGTGGACGATGCGTCCATGATGAACTCCCTGTGACAACAATTTGCGCGCTGATCGCGGCTTTTGCGCAGTTACAGACAGCTTGTGATGACACGCAAGCGACAATGCGGCACATGTTAAATACGCTGCATCGCAAAATCGCGTGATCTGCAAATATCAGAAAACCAACGCATTTGTGTTGCGACCTCGTCAACTGATTCTGCTTATGTTAGACTTAGGTCTCAAAGCAGGGAGGTCACCACCATGTCAGCAGTTGCTGAAGTGTTGACGACCGTCGCGCCAAACCGCGATCCGCGTTGCAGCGAGTTGCCCACCTGTCCCGTCTGCGCCGATTCCATGGTCGCCGCCGAAGCCTCCGCCTACGTCTCGGATCACGTGATCAGCTATCTCTGGACCTGCGACACCTGCGGCTACGGCTTCGTTACCAAGCACGCCGTCAAGCAACGGTTCCTTTGCAACTAGGCTAGCGTGGGGCGATGTCGCCCCTCGCCCAGTCCTCACGCGTGCGCTGGTAGAACTCTTCGAACGTCCCCTGAGCGATCGCGTCCCTGATGCCCTGCATCAGGAACTGGTAATAAGCGACATTGATCTCGGACAGCAGCATCGCCCCCAGCGTCTCGCCCGACTTGACGAGATGGTGAAGGTAGGCGCGCGCGTAGCTGCGCGTCGATGGCCAGGAGCTCTCTTCATCCAGCGGACGCGGATCGTCGGCGTGGCGCGCGTTGCGCAGGTTGACCTGGCCGAAGCGCGTGAAGGCGACGCCATGCCGGCCATTGCGCGTCGGCATCACGCAATCGAACATGTCGATGCCGCGTTTCACGGCTTCGAGGATGTCGTCCGGCGTGCCGACGCCCATCAGATAGCGTGGCCGCCCCCGCGGCAGCGCCGGTGCCGTCTCGTCGATCATCGCCAGCATCACCTCTTGCGGCTCGCCGACGGCGAGGCCGCCGATCGCATAGCCGTGAAAGCCCGTCTCGACGAGGCCTTCCGCACTGGCATGACGAAGCTGCGGCACGTCGCCTCCCTGCACGATGCCGAACAGCATGTAACCGTCGGGCGCACTCTCGAAGGCGCGCTTGGACCGCTCGGCCCAGCGCAGCGACAATTGCATCGCGCGCTCGATGTCGTCGCGCTCGGCTGGCAACCGCACACATTCGTCCATCTGCATGGCAATGTCGGAGCCGAGGAAGCGCTGCACCTCGATCGAGCGCTCCGGCGACAGCTCGACCTTGGCGCCGTCGATATGCGAGCGGAAGGTGACGGCGTTCTCGCTGACCTTGCGCAGGTCCGACAGCGACATCACCTGGAAGCCGCCGGAATCCGTGAGCATCGGCCCGTTCCAGCCGGTAAACCGCTGCAGGCCGCCGAGCGCAGAGATGCGCTCGGCACCAGGACGCAGCATCAGGTGATAGGTGTTGCCGAGCACGATGTCGGCGCCGGCGTCGCGCACCTCGCGCCAATGCATGCCCTTCATGGCGCCGGCGGTGCCGACCGGCATGAACGCCGGCGTCCGCACCACACCATGCGGCGTGGTCAGGCGCCCGGTACGCGCGGCACCATCGGTCGCGAGCAATTCGAAATGATTGGGAAGACTCATGGCGGTGCTTATTGCGTGTCGGGAGAGGCCAATCAACCCGCCCGAGATCCAGTTGGAGCAGCTTATGCCCCAAGCTGGGACACAATTATCGCAGACCTGGGGAACACGACGGCTTGTTAAATAAAACGATACAGTGTAGTTTTATCCGGGGGCTGGACGAGACGCCGCGGCGACGCTGACGGCGGTAGCATATGCGTAATCTCCAGCCGCTAACCCATGCTCTCCCCTTCATGCTCGACTGACGTATCCATCTCCTCCGGTGGTTGGATCAAACGGACTGCCGCTCGCCTGTTCGTGTCGGCGGTGCTGGCGTGCAGCCTCGCGCTGACCGCCTGCACCTCGCTGCCGCGAACGCCTTACACCGCGGCCGAGGCCAGCTCCTCGCGCGTGCTCGATATCGACGGCTTGCGGCGCTACGCCGACGAGCCCATTACGAAATTCAGCTTCGAAAAAGAGTATAGCGCCGCGAGCCGAACCTATCTCGCGCTCTCCGGCGGTGGTGCTGACGGCGCCTATGGCGTTGGCGTCCTGAACGGCTGGAGCGCGGCCGGCACCCGTCCCACCTTCTCGGTCGTTTCGGGCGTCAGCACCGGTGGCCTGATTGCGCCGTTTGCATTCCTTGGACCTCAGTATGACGACACGCTGCGGGAGGTCTACACCAGCGGCATCGCGGAGAGCCTGCTGAATGACCCCAGCATCATCCGGGTGCTGTTCGGATCCGGCCTGTTCGGCAATAAGCGGCTGCGCGAGCTGGTGGCGCGCTATGTCGGGCCGGAGATCCTGGCTCAGGTCGCACGCGAAAATGCCAAGGGCCGGAAGCTGCTGGTCGTGACGACCGATCTCGACACCCAGCGCACCGCCATCTGGGACATGGGCAAGATCGCCGCGGTCGGCACGCCCGAAGCGCTGCACTTGTTTCGCGACGTGATGGCGGCCTCCGCCAGCATCCCCCTGGTGTTTCCGCCCATCCTGATCGAGGCCGAAGGCCAGGGCCGGCGATTTCAGGAGATGCATGTCGACGGCGGCGTGACGGCCCCGGTGCTGACGCTGCCGGAAGCCCTGCTCTTCCAGGGACGCCTGCCCGGCAACGCGAAGATGGACATCTACATCCTCGTCAACAAGAAGATCGAACGAAACTTCGAGCTCGTGTCCAACAGCACCATCGACGTCGCCTCGCGCAGCCTGTCCTCGATCACGCAGTCGCAGACGCGTTCGATCATCTTCTCGACCTACGACTTCGCCAAACGCAACCGGCTGGGCTTCCATCTTTCCTACATCGAGCGCGATTATCCCGCGCCACCCTCGGAAGGGTTCGACACCGCCTATATGCGGGCGCTGTACCAGTATGGATATGAGAAGGCCGCGGCCGGCCAGGCCTGGACGTTGACGCTGCCATGAGCCCCTCGTGACGGAACGACGACCTGCGGAAACCGTTGACGATACGACCAATTCGGCCAGATTCGCGATGACGCCCCCGCTCCTGCGCGATATAGAGCGAATGACGACCGTTGGGAACGCGCAGGAATCATTGGGCATGGGATTGACTGCGACCAAGACAAGAACGCCAACGCGCTCCGCACGGCGCGAGGTCCCGAAATCGCGCGGCGGCCGGCCGACGAAGAGCGCCGCCCTCGAGCGCGACCAGCGGCTGATTGAGGTCGCGACCCGGCTGTTCCTGGATCGCGGTTTCGATGCAACCTCGCTCGATGCGGTCGCGGAAGCGGCCCGCGTCAGCAAACCCACGGTCTATTCCCGTTACGGCGACAAGCGCGGGCTGTTCACAGCCGTGCTGAGGCGCGAAATTGATCGCTGGCTTGCGCCGCTGTCCGCGGCCGCCGAGACGCAACTCGGCAGCTCCTCGGACGTCTCGGTCGAGCAGCGATTGGTCGAGGTCGGACGGGAGATGCTGACATTTACCTGCGGGCCCGATGCAGTCGCCTTCAGCCGCATGATGACGTCACAGGCCATCAACTTCCCCGACATCGCCAAGCTCGGCAAGGAAGAGGGCTGGCTGAAGGCCGTCGCCACGACTGCGCGCTTCTTTGACCACCTGGTGGCTCAGGGCGCGCTCGATGTCGAAGACACTACCATCGCGGCCGAGGTGTTTCTCGACGTCGTCGTCGGTCACACCCACCGCATGGCGACGTTCGGAACGGCGCTGGAGATCAAGTCCGCCGAAAAGCGCATGCGCGCAGCGATCAAGCTGTTCCTGGCCGGCGCGCTCGGGCCTGCGGACCGCGTTCAGACCGCCCCCGGGGCAACTTCACGCCGCCGCACCTCCCGCTAACAACTTCGTGACATCGATGGGTTATCCCCGCGTTGCGGCAAATGGCGCCTTGAACGAAATAAAACGATACGGTATGGTTTAGTTTATAAGAAAGATGCGGGTCCAGCTTGCAACAGCCCCCGGGCAGACCTGCATCGCTCTTCAGACTTTGAGCACCGAAAACGGGTACAGCCCGTTCTCGACGCTCCGCGGCCGGCCTGTTGCCCCTGGTCGGCCGCGCAATTCTGTTCAAGACGATCCGGCCGACCGGCCGCTAAGACACGGGTCTCGGCATGGAGACTAAGACAGTGCGTGCCCTCAAAGATTGGAAGCAGTTGTTTGCGATCACGCTATCCGCGCTGCTCGTCGCGGCGCCGGCGCACGCGGTCGTCACGACCAGCGGCACGCCGGCCGCCCTTCACGACGAGACGGATGGCGACGCCGAGGCCGACCGCCAGGCGGTCAGCCGCGAGATCGAGCGCTTCCGCAGCTCGTCGATCTCGCTGAGCCAGGCCATGGCGATCGCCGAAGCTCGGCATGCCGGCGCGACGACGGCCGATGTGAGCTTCGACGGTGCCTCGGGCGTGCCGGTCTACCGGGTGAAAACCCTGCACAACGACCGCATCTGGCGGCACACCATCAATGCCGCGACGGGCGAGCTCATCGGCGGCGAAGCCGCCCTCCCCCTGGGCGAGCTTGATACCGAGGATCGCAACAACCTGGCTGCACTGGGCGCGATCCGGCACCGCCTCGCGGACGCCGTACGTGTCGCCGAGCGTGCCGCGTCGGGCAAGGCGATCAGCGGCGGGCTCGTCCGCGAGCGCGGCCGGCTGAATTTCGCGATCGTCGTCATCAGCGGCGATGACCTCAAGGAGGTCATCCTCGAACCACCGGGCGCGCGGACAAAACAGCGGTAGGTGCGGCCCGCGGCTGCAATTCGGCCGAAAAGCCATTGACGGGCGCAAAACTCTCCCGCATAAGTCGCCGCCATGTTCACGACCACGAAACGCACGACGAAAACCACCACGGCCTTCGGGGCCCGGGGAGGCGTGCGCGCGTAGTCGTCGACTTAACGCATCAGCTCTACCGAAGCCCCGCCCTCGATGGTCCGGGGCTTTTTTGTTGTCTGCAACTCAATGGAATGGAGGAGAAAGTGAGTAATGATCCCGTCGTCGCGATTGTCGGCGTCACCGGTGCGGTGGGCGCCGAATTCATCGCCACCATGGACAAGCGCGGCTTTCGCCTCGCCAAGCTCAAGGCACTCGCGAGCGCCCGGTCGGCCGGCAAGACGGTGTCGTTCCGCGGCAGGGATGTCGTGATCGAGGAGCTCACCGAGCGTTCCTTTGACGGCGTCGATATCGCCCTGTTCTCCGCCGGCAGCGGCATCTCCAGGAAGTACGCGCCGATCGCGGTGAAGGCCGGCGCCGTCGTCGTCGACAACTCCTCCGCCTTCCGCATGGATCCGAACGTGCCGCTGGTGATCCCCGAAATCAATGCGCCCCGTATCCGCGACCACAAGGGCATCATTGCCAACCCGAACTGCGCCGCGATCACCGCGCTGGTGCCGCTCTGGCCGATCCACCAGAAGAACCGCATCAAGCGCGTGATCATCTCGACCTACCAGGCGGCAAGCGGCGCCGGCGCGGCCGCGATGGACGAGCTCGTGGAATCCACCCGCGCCAGCCTCAACGGACAGGTCTATACGCCCAGGGTGATGCCGCACCCCTACGCCTTCAATCTCTTCAACCACAACACCGCGGTCGATCCCGAGACCGGCTACAACGACGAAGAGACCAAGGTCATCAAGGAAACCCGCAAGATTTTTGAGGACGAGAAGATCGCGATCGGCGTCACCTGCGTCCGCGTGCCCGTGCTGCGCGCCCATTGCGAGGCCATCACGTTCGAATGCGAGAAGCCGATCACCGAGGACCAGGTCCGCGCGATCATGGCGCAGGCGCCCGGCGTGAAGATCGTCGATGACCGCGCCAAGAACTACTTCCCGATGCCGATCGACGCCTCGGGCCAGGACGACGTCCTGGTCGGCCGCATCCGCAAGGACCTCAGCGATCCCTCAGGGCACTCGATCTCGATGTTCGTGGCGGCGGATCAGCTCTTGAAGGGTGCAGCGCTGAACGCGGTGCAGATCGCGGAGCTGTTGCCGGAGCGCGTGATGGCGTAACGAGGAAGATGCGTAGGGTGGGTTAGCGAAGCTAAACCCACCTCTTTCGCGTCCGCGGAGGCAAACAGTGGTGGGTTACGCCTTCGGCTAACCCACCCTACGATTCTGCCAAGCCTACTCGCCCGCCCGAAACAGCAGGCACGCATCCCCATACGAATAGAACCGATAGCCTTCCGCAATCGCGTGCGCGTAGGCCTGCTTCATCGTCTCCAGGCCCGCGAAGGCCGAGACCAGCATGAACAGCGTCGAGCGCGGCAGGTGGAAGTTGGTCAGCAGAACATCGACAGCACGGAAGCGATAGCCGGGCGTGATGAAGATGGACGTATCAGCCGCGAACGGCTCGATCGTGCCGTCCTCATCGGCGGCACTCTCAAGCAGTCGCAATGACGTCGTGCCGACGGCAATGATGCGGCCGCCGGCGTTTTGCGCGGCGTTCAACGCATCCGCAGTCTCGGCCGAGATCGTCCCCCACTCCGCATGCATCCTGTGGCCTTCGGTGTCCTCCACCTTGACCGGCAGGAAGGTCCCCGCCCCGACATGCAGTGTGACGCGGTTGATGCCAATGCCGCAGTCATGCAGGGCCTGCTCCAGCGCCGGGGTGAAATGCAGACCCGCCGTCGGGGCTGCAACGGCGCCTTCATTCGCTGCAAACATCGTCTGGTAGTCGGCCGCGTCCTGATCGTCCGGCGTGCGTTTCGAGGCGATGTAGGGCGGCAGCGGCGGGCTGCCGAGATCCGATATCGCCTGGTCGAGCGTCGGGCCATGGAACGAGAACGACAACGTCACTTCGCCCTCCACGCCCTTGGCTTCCACCTCGGCATCGAGATGGCCGAGCAGGCAGACCTTGCCCTCATTGCCGAAGCGGATGCGGTCGCCGGCGACGAGCTTCTTGGCCGGCTTGACCAGCGCCTGCCAGCGCGAGCCGTCGAGGCGCTTGATCAGCGTCGCGTCGATCTTCGGCTCGGTCTCGCGTCCGATACGGCGGCCCCTCAGCTGAGCCGCGATCACCTTGGTGTCGTTGACGACGAGCTGGTCACCGGGCTTCAGCCATTGCGGCAGATCGGAGATGAACTGATCGCGCAGCACCCCATTCTCCACGACCAGCATCTTCGCGGAGTCGCGCGGGCTTGCCGGGCGCAACGCGATGCGCTCGGGCGGCAGGTCGAAGTCAAAGAGATCGGTGCGCATTCCTGCCTCACCACCACCGTCATTCCGGACGCCACGCTTCAAGCGCGGCGATCCGGAATCCCGAGATTGTGGCGCGAGATTCCGGGTTCGCACTTGCGTGCGCCCCGGAATGACGACGCGTGGTTACTCCGCGTCCGCCGCCATCCGCGCCTTGACGATCTTGTCGGGGTTCTGCACGGGCTCGCCGCGCTTGATCTTGTCGACGTTCTCCATCCCCTCGGTGACGTTGCCCCACACAGTGTACTGGTTATCGAGGAAGCGGGCGTCGTCGAAGCAGATGAAGAACTGGCTGTCAGCGGAATCGGGGTTGGCGGCGCGGGCCATCGAGGCGGTGCCGCGCACATGTGGCTCCTTGTTGAACTCGGCCTTCAGCTTCTTACCCGAGCCGCCAGTACCGGTGCCGTGCGGGCAGCCGGTCTGGGCCATGAAGCCGTCGATCACGCGATGGAAGACGATGCCGTCGTAGAAGCCTTCCCGCACCAGCTCCTTGATGCGCGCAACATGGTTCGGCGCAAGGTCGGGCCGCATCTCGATGGTGACGGGGCCCTGTGTGGTTTCGAGGATCAGGGTGTTTTCGGTGACGCTCATGCTCGTCTCTCTTGAGTTGGGGGTGAAGTCTTCCGGTTGCGGAACTGAACCGCGAATGGACGCCCCGCCGCGGCGCCAGCCATCGCATCGGTAAATGGCATCGGCGTGCAGCGTTGCAATGCCTCCATCACCGCGATCCGGTATTGCAGCCGGTCGTTGTCGGAGGCCTCCGCGGATTCGTAGGTAATCCTTGGATGGCCCAGAATGTCGCCGGACCGGTTAAAGCTCACCACGACGGTGATGTCGATGGGGCGAGCCTTGGCGGGCGGCGGCGGTCTCCAGCAGCTGCGCAGCCGCACGAAGACGTCGCGGATGGTATCGACCCGGTCAGGCGGCGTTTGCGCGGCCGCGCCGGATAGGCCAAGCAGAAGCGCCGCGGCAACCAGCAGGAGCTTTTCGCCGCGGCGCGCCATCGCGTCTCCTACTTGATGTCGGAAGCGACCTGCACCTTCACCATCTTGTCGGGGTCGGTGACGGTGCCGCTCGCCGATCCGGGCGAGGCCTTCTTCAACTTGTCGACGACGTCCATGCCCTGCACGACCTCACCGACCACGGTGTACTGGCCGTCGAGGCTGCCGCCGTCCGCGAACATGATGAAGAACTGCGAATTGGCGCTGTCGACGCTGTCGCCGCGCCGCGCCATCCCAACGATGCCGCGTGCAAAATGCACCTTGGAGAATTCCTGCTTCAGGTTCGGATATTTCGAGCCGCCGGTGCCGTTGAAATTCTGGCCGTCGCCGGTCTGCGCCATGAAGCCGTCCATCACGCGATGGAACGGCACGTTGTTGTAGAAGCCTTCGCGCGCGAGCTGCTTGATGCGCTCGGCATGCTGGGGCGCAAGATCGGTCCGGAGCTTGATGACGATGCGGCCCTTGGTGGTGTCGATGACGATGGCATTGGCCTTGTCCAGCCCCGCCGGCAATTGCTGCGCCACCGCCGGCACCGCGAATACGAGCGCGGCAAGAATTGCGAGAATACGGATCATGAAAACTCCGGATCAGGTGAGATGGAACGCGCGCCGTCAGCCGGCGAACTTTGCCTTGAGCTGTGCCGCAACCAGCGGCGGTACGAAGGCCGAGACGTCTCCGCCCATGCCGGCGATCTGGCGCACCAGTGTGGCGGTGATCGGGCGGACCATGGGCGAGGCGGGCAGGAAAACCGTATGCACCTCCGGCGCCATGGCCTCGTTCATGCCGGCGAGCTGCATCTCATAGTCGAGGTCGGTGCCGTCGCGCAGGCCCCGAATCATGATGGTCGCACGGTGCTTGCGCGCTGCGGTCACCGAAAGATCGTCGAACGTCGCCGTCTCGAGAACGCAGCCGGCCTGGGCCGCCACCGGATCGCAGACGTCGTGCAGCATCTTGAGCCGCTCCTCGGTCGAGAACAGCGGCTTCTTGCCGGGATGCACGCCGATCGCGACAACGAGCCTATCGCACAGCGGAACGGCGTGCCGGACGACGTCCAGATGGCCGTTGGTGATCGGGTCGAAGGAACCTGGATAGAAAGCGATGCGCGGCATGACCCGTCCTACCGCGCCCGGCCCTGCCCGGCAAGCCGGACGGGTTCCCTATCCGTTTCCCGCAAAATCTCACGCCGGTCCTGTCGGCACTGGCCCGTTTGTTTCGTCCTGAGGGCGGCCACGAAACAAAACGGATCGCGAACGAAACCATTTTCGGTGTCCGTGAAGACGTCCGGAAACTGGCCATGGTTACTAAACCACCCAACGAATGACGGGCCGCAGACAAGGCGCAGCGGCCGCATCACAGGGGACCGTCGATGATCAAGGCTCTTTCAGCGATTGCAATCGCTGCGTGTGTTGCCGCAGCCCTTACCATCCTGCCCGGCTTCGCGCCGACCGTCGAAGCCAGCGTGCCTCAGCCGCTCGCCAAGAGCGACAGGCTCGACATCCGCACCATCGGCAAGGATTGCTCGCAGCAGGCCTGGCCGAATTTCGAAGCCTCCTGCCTGCGCCGCGCCGGCACCAAGGCTGACGTCCGCGAGGCCCGGCTGGTGACCGCCGACCGCACCCCGTAGGCGGTCTGGCAGCTTCGCGTCACATAAACCCCCATATAAATCTCGTGGATATTTGCGACGTCTCGTCGCAGACTGCGTAACGATCGCGTCCCTCGGAATGGCCCGTCGGGCGCGATCCTATTGGGGGTCGCCGTTGTCCAGTACGCCCGCAGTCGCTTCCGGCCACCATCCCGATCCGCTGCCGCTTGCCATGACCATGGGCGCCCTCGGGGTAGTCTACGGCGATATCGGCACCAGCCCCCTTTACGCACTGAGGGAAGCCGCCAAGGCGGCCGCCCATGGCGGCACCGTGTCCCCCGAAGCTGTCCTGGGGGTCGCCTCGCTCATCCTCTGGGCGCTGCTGCTGATCATCTCGCTGAAATATGCGCTGCTGATCCTGCGCGCGGACAATCGCGGCGAAGGCGGCATCGTCGCGCTGCTGGCGCTGCTGCATGCCCGCAACGCGCAGCCCGGCACCTGGCGCGCCCAGCTCCTGGTCGTCGGCCTCATTGGCGCAGCTCTGCTCTATGGCGACGGTGCGATCACGCCTGCGATCTCCGTGCTCAGCGCCATCGAAGGCCTCAAGGTCGACGCGCCCTCGCTGGCGCCTGTCGTGGTGCCCGTGACCATCGCCATCCTGGTCGGTCTGTTCATGATGCAGAAGCAGGGCACCGGCTTCATCGGCCGCATCTTCGGCCCGGTCATGCTGGCCTGGTTCGTCGTGCTCGCAGCGCTCGGCATCCACGGCATCGTCAAGGCCCCCGCGGTGCTCGCCGCGCTCAGCCCGCTCTATGCCTTCGAATTCCTGATCCACCAGGATTTCCACGTCTCCTTCGCGATCCTCGGCGCGGCCTTCCTCGCCGTGACTGGCGGCGAGGCCATGTACGCCGACATGGGCCATTTCGGCCGCTTCCCGATCCGGTTCGCCTGGTTCGCGATCTGCCTGCCCGCGCTGGTGCTGAACTATTTCGGCCAGGCCGCACTCCTGATCACCGACCCCGGCATGATCGACAATCCGTTCTTCCAGCTCTGCCCCGACGCCCTGCACTATGCGCTCGTTGCGTTCTCTGCCGTCGCGACCGTGATCGCCTCGCAGGCGATCATTTCCGGCGTGTTCTCGCTGACCCAGCAGTCGATTCAACTCGGCTTTCTGCCGCGCATGCAGATCCGCCACACCACGAGCCATGCGATGGGCCAGATTTACGTGCCGCTGGTGAACTGGCTGCTCGCCGCCGCAACCCTCGGCGCTGTCCTGAGCTTCGGCACCTCGGACGCGCTGGCCGGCGCCTATGGCATCGCGGTGTCGCTCTTGATGGCGATCACCACCCTGCTCGCCGCTCTCGTCGCGATCCAGTGGGGCTATTCGCCGTGGCTCGTGATCGCGGTCAACGGTTTCTTCTTCGTCATCGACGTGATCTTCTTCTCGGCCAATTCGATCAAGCTGTTCGAGGGCGGCTGGTTTCCGCTGCTGCTCGCCGGCCTCGTCGCCTTCCTGATGCTGACCTGGCGCAGCGGCGTGAAGCTGGTCGAGGCAGCGCGCGGCAAGCTGCGCCAGCCCGAGGAGGACCTGATCGAGACCGCGGTCAACAAGTGCAGCGCGCGGCTGCCCGGCACCGCGGTATTCCTGGCGTCGGTGCCGAACGGCGTGCCGCTGGCGCTGACGCAATTCGTCAACCACAACCACGTCCTGCACGAGCGCATCGTCCTCGTTACCGTACTGATCGAGGAATCCCCGCACATCGCCGACGAGGAGCGCGCCGAGGTGATCGAGATCATCACCGGCATCACCCGCGTGGTCCTGCATTACGGCTTCATGCAAAACCCGACGATCTATGAGGGCCTGCAGCTGGCCTGCCGCCAGGGCAAGCTGCCCGGCATCGACCTCTCCAACATCACCTACTATGTCGGCCGCGAGACCATCATCCCGCGCGAGGACATTCCGGGCATGTGGGTCTGGCGTGAAGGCCTGTTCGCCTTCCTCCAGCGCAACGCAGAACGCTCGGCCGCGTTCTTCGGCGTGCCGACGAGGCAGGTTGTGGAGTTCGGGACCGAGCTGGAGATCTAGCCGACGCGTTGCTCGTCCGCAGCAACGACAATGCGCGCCCTGCGCAGCAACGCTATGCTGGCACCTGTTGCGGCAAGATCTGGACCCACGAGCCCCCCGGCGCGCCGAGTGCCGGAGGTGCGGGCTTCAGCAAAACAGCGTCCGCCGCGGATCGGTTGCTGAAAATGCTCCGTGCCGAATTTGGAACAAGGTGGACCGCCTTTCAGTTGATTCTGGCGAGACCAAATCCTCGGCTGATGCTCCGCCATGGGCGCCAACGTCACATTCAGCAACTTGCGCGCTGTCGTCATCCTGATCGTGGTCGCCTTCCATTCGGCCCTTCCCTACCTCGCCTCGCAACCGCCGCACCCGTTCGCCTTCGACGCGCCGCCTTATCGGTGGATCGCGTTTCCGATCATCGACCGCGAGCGCTGGTTCGGGCTGGACCTGTTCTGCGCATGGCAAGACATCAGCTTGATGTCCCTGATGTTCCTTTTGGCGGGCCTGTTCACCCCGCAAGGCGTCATCCGCAAGGGCGCCGCCGCCTATCTCGCGGAGCGGTGGTGGCGAATTGGATTGCCCTTCGTGCTCGCGGTCGCCCTTCTCAGTCCGTTGGCATATTACGCGTCGTATCTGACGACCGCGACCGACCCATCGCCTGCGGCGTTTTGGCAGCACTGGCGCGCTTTGCCGATGTGGCCCTCGGGCCCGCAATGGTTCTTGTGGCAGCTTCTGTTGCTCAGCGGACTGGCCGCTGCACTGCATGAACTCGTGCCGTCATGGCCACGGGCCGCGAGGCTGATCGTCGCCAGGTGCGACGATCGTCCGCTGCTCTTCTTTGCAGGCCTGACAAGTCTGTCGGGGCTGGCCTATGTCCCGCTGGCGATGATCTTTACGCCCTGGGAATGGACCTCTTTCGGCCCATTGTCTTTCCAGCTAAGCCGCCCGCTGCACTATCTCCTCTATTTCTCCGCGGGATCTGCCATCGGCGTCTACGGCTATGATCGCAGTGTTTTCCGCGCCGACGGCCCACTCGCGCGCCATTGGCCAGCCTGGGTTGCGGCAGCATTCGGCTGCTTTGCGGTATGGGGCGGGCTGACCTCGCTGACGATGCCAGACTGGAACGCCAGCCCGCCGGCATACCGCCTCGCCGCGGCCTTCGCCTTTCCCTTTGCGTGCGCAACAGGCGTAATCGCTTTCGTGGCAAGTTCGCTGGCATTGTTGCGGCGCCGTTCGACGCTCCTCGACAGTCTTTCGGCCAATGCCTACGGCATCTACCTCACGCATTACCCGTTTGTGCTGTGGCTGCAATATGCCCTGCTCGGCACGAGCCTGAATGCCGTCGGCAAGGCCACGTTCGTACTTATCGCGGCGCTGGTTCTAAGCTGGGCCGCAAGCGGACTCCTGACCGCGAGCGTGAGGCTGCTGGTCCACCGGCATCCTGGACTCCCGGGCAACGGTGCTATCTCAGATCAACCTCGATGACGGAACGTCCATGTCACTGGCCCCGACGCTCGCGTCCCGCAATCTCTTCCACGATCGCCTGCGCTTTATCGCGACGCTCGTCGGAATCGTCTTTTCGGTCGTGCTGGTGATGATCCAGATGGGCCTGTTCCTGGGCTTCGGTCGCATGGTGACGACAATGATCGACCATGCGTCAGCCGATCTCTGGGTGTTGCCGAAGGGAGCGAAATGCTTTGAGGACCCCTCGCTGCTGGATGCGAAGCTGCGCGACAAGGTCGCGTCCGTCGATGGCGTCGCCTCTGTGGTCCCGCTGGTCATCGGCTTCTCGGACTGGCGCCTCGAGAGCGGCGAGATGACACCCGTTTTTGTTGTCGGCGCCGATTTGCGTGATGGAAGCCTGGGGCCGTGGAACGTGGTCGAGGGCAACGTCCGCGCGCTGTCGCAAAATGGAGCCGTGGTCGTCGACCGCTCCTACTACGATCGCCTCGGCGTCTCAAAAGTCGGATCGACGGCCGAGATCCGCGGCCGCCGCGTGAAGGTCGTGGCCTTGACCGACGGCATCCGCTCCTTCACCACGACACCCTATATCTTCGTGGACCTTAAAAACGCCCGCACCTACACTGGAGCCTTTCCCGATCGCGCCAGCAATCTCCTGGTTCGCCTCAAGCCCGACGCCGATCGCGACACAGTCCTTGCGGCCGTCCGGGCCCAGGTTGGCGAGCACGAGGTGCTTACGACAGATGAATTCCGCAGCCGTAGCCGCTCGTTCTGGCTGTTCGGGACGGGCGCTGGCGCTGCACTGTTTGCCGGAGCATTGCTCGGAGTGATCGTCGGCACCGTCATCGTCGCGCAAACCCTCTATTCGAGCACCAAGGATCACCTCAGCGAATTCGCCACCCTGCGCGCAATGGGGTCGTCGAATGGATATATCTACAGGGTCATCATCTATCAGGCGCTCCTCAATGCGGTCATCGGCTTCGTCATTGCGACGGCGATTGGCGCCGTCGTCGTTGAGATGACTGCCAAGAGCGCGTTGCCGATCGTCATCACGCCCTGGCTGATTGCAGCTCTGTTTGTGCTGACGGTCGTCATGTGCGTGGCATCGGCGATCGGCGCAATCGTGCGTGTGGTGCGTATCGATCCTGCAACGGTGTTCATGCGATGAGCGAAACCATCATCGAGGCCACTGCAATCAAGAAAACGCTGGGCCGCGGCGCCGGGGAGGTGCAGGCGCTGCGCGGCGTGGACCTGGCGCTGCGGCGCGGCGAGCTCACGCTGCTGATGGGACCGTCCGGCAGCGGCAAGACGACCCTGCTGCTCGTTCTCGGATGCATGCTGGCGCCAAGCTCAGGCATCCTCACGGTGTGCGGCACGCCCACCTCTGGTGTCGACAAGGAGGGACTGGCTAAGATCAGGCGCGACCATATCGGTTTTGTGTTCCAGTCCTATCATCTGTTTCCAACCTTGACGGCTGCGCAGAACGTACGGCTCGCGGTCGACATTCGTGGCGAGCATGGGCGGAAAGCCAAGAAAGAGGCACGCAAGGCGCTGAGTATGGTCGGCCTGGAGCAGAAGGCCGATACGCTGCCAGGTGAGCTCAGCGGCGGTGAACAGCAGAGGGTCGCGATTGCGCGAGCCTTTGTCGCCAATCCCTCCGTGATTCTCGCCGACGAGCCAACTGCTGCCCTCGATGGCAACAACGGGCGAACCATCATGCGGATTCTGGCGGACACAGCACATCAGCGCGAGCGTGCCGTGCTCGTCGTCACCCACGATCCCCGGGTCATTCCTTTTGCGGATCGCATCGTCGAGATCGAGGACGGTTTGCTGGTCGGCACCGAATCCGGCGGACCCGAGCGCCTGCATTTCCCGAAGACAGCCGCATTCAGGCCGTAAGGCCCAAGCGAATGGAGCAAGAGGACGCACGATGAGCCTGCGCGCCGAAATGCTGCGCCTCGGCGTCCGCATTTTCCTGAAACGGCACCGTCAGCCATTCGACGTCGGGACGTGGCGGGCGAACATGCATCGCATGGAACGATGGGTGCCACATCCGCCAGCCGGCACCGAGACGAGGGTCGTACGGACCGGCCACCTCACGCTACACCGGATCGCCACGCCGGCGTCGCGGCCGGGGCGCAACCTGCTCTATCTCCATGGCGGGGCCTATATTTCGGGCGCGCCGATCTACTATCGCCATTTCACCTGGCGCATTGCCAATGCGACCAGGTCGACGGTCTGGGCGCTTGAATATCGCCTCGCACCCGAACATCCATTTCCCGCCGCGCTGGACGATGCTGTTGCCGGTTTTCTCTGGCTCGCCAACGAAACGAGCGCCCCCGGCGAACTGTTCGTGATGGGTGATTCAGCCGGCGGAGGCTTGGCCTTGTGCCTTCTCATGAGGCTGCGTGACGAGCGCAAGCCGCTTCCTGCCGCCGGGGTTGCCATGTCACCCTGGACCGATCTGGCGCTTACCGCGCCCTCGTTGACCGAGAATGCCGCGTCAGATCCGATGATGAACGTGCATGATATTCCGGAATTCGTGCGCTGCTATCTCGCAGGCGCCAACCCGTGCAGCCCCTATGTATCGCCGCTCTATGGCGACGCGTCCGGACTTCCGCCGGTGCTGATGCACGTCGGCAGCGATGAGATCCTGCGGGATGACGCTGTCCGAATGGCCGACAAGCTGAAACAGGGTAATCCGTGGAGCCGGCTGGAGGTCTGGCCGCGCATGCCGCACGTCTTCCAGCTCTTCGTCCCGGTACTGCCGGAAGCCCATGCGGCCATCGCGCAGATCGGAGAATTCATCTCCAACCTGCGTTGCGAGGCAACTTTGCCGGCTTCGCGGCCAGGCTAGACCCCGTTGCCGTTCCCGTTCTCGCCGTTACCGTTGCCGTTCTCGGTCTCTTCCGTAATGTGCTCGACCGAGACCACGTGCTCGTCCTCGGCGGTGTCGAACACGATCACGCCCTGCGTCGAGCGTCCGGCGATGCGGATGCCCTCGACCGGGCAGCGGATGAGCTGGCCCTTGTCGGTGACCAGCATGATCTGATCGGCCTCTTCCACCGGGAATGAGGCCACCAGATTGCCGTTGCGGTTGTTGACGCTCATGGCGACGATGCCTTTGCCGCCGCGGCCGGTGGTACGGTACTCGTAGGACGAGGTCCGCTTGCCATAACCGTTGACGGAGACGGTGAGCACCACCTGCTCCTGCGCCGACATCTCAACATAGCGCTCCTGCGGGAGCTGGAAGCTGCCGGACGCCTCCTCGGCCTCGGCATCGGCTGCCGTCTCCTCGACCACGCCCTCGCCGGCCACCGCGCGGCGCATCTTAAGGTATGTCGAGCGTTCGTCCGAGCTCGTCTCGACATGGCGCAGGATCGCCAGCGAGATCACTTTGTCTCCCTCCGCGAGCGCGATGCCGCGCACGCCCATCGAGGTGCGCCCGGTGAACACGCGCACGTCGGTGACGGGGAAGCGGATGCACTGGCCGCCGGCGGCGGTGAGCAGCACGTCATCGCGCTCGGTGCAGATCTGCACGTCGACGATCGCTTCATTGTCGTCGAGCTTCATCGCAATGATGCCGGAGCGGCGGACGTCGACGAAGTCGGACAGCTTGTTGCGGCGGACGTTGCCGCCGGTGGTGGCGAACATCACGTCGAGCTGGCCCCAGGTGGATTCATCCTCCGGCAGCGGCATGATGGTGGTGATACGCTCGCCCTGCTCCAGCGGCAGGATGTTGATCAGCGCCTTGCCACGCGCGTTGGGCGCGGCCATCGGCAGGCGCCAGACTTTTTCCTTGTAGACCTGGCCACGCGACGAGAAGAACAGCACCGGCGTGTGCGTGGAAGCCACGAACAGCCGGCTGACAAAATCCTCGTCGCGGGTCTGCATGCCGGCGCGGCCCTTGCCGCCGCGGCGCTGCGCCCGATAGGCCGACAGCGGCACGCGCTTGACGTAGCCGGCGTGCGACACGGTGACGACCATGTCCTCGCGCTGAATCAGGTCCTCGTCCTCGACCTCGCCTTCCTGCTCCATGATCACGGTGCGGCGCGGAGTGGCGAACTCCGCCTTCACCTCGGCGAGCTCGGTCTTGATGATGTCGAGGATACGGGCGCGCGAACGCAGAATCTCGAGATAGTCGCCGATCTCGCCGGCAAGCTTGGAGAGCTCGTCGCCGATTTCGTCCCGGCCGAGCGCGGTGAGGCGTGCCAGGCGCAATTCCAGGATGGCCCTTGCCTGCTCCATCGACAGGCGGATCGTACCGTCCGCGTTGATGCGGTGGCGGGGATCGTCGATCAGCGTGATGATGTCCTCGACGTCGCGCGCGGGCCAGTCCCGCGTCATCAACGTCTCGCGCGCGGCAGCCGGCGTGGGTGAGGTCCGGATCACACGGATAATCTCGTCGATATTGGCGACCGCGATCGCAAGGCCGACCTGCTCATGCGCGCGTTCGCGCGCCTTGCGCAGCCTGTACTTGGTACGCCGGGTGACGACCTGCTCGCGGAAGCCGACGAAGATCGTCAGCATGTCCTTCAGGTTCATCGTCTGCGGACGGCCGGAGTCGAGCGCGACAGCGTTAACGCCAAAAGTGGTCTGCAACGGCGTGAACTTGTAGAGCTGATTCAGCACGACGTCGGGCATGGCATCGCGCTTGAGCTCGACCACGACGCGATAGCCGTCGCGGTCGGACTCGTCGCGCAGATCGGAGATGCCCTCGATCTTCTTCTCCTTATAGAGCTCGGCGATGCGTTCGACCATCGTCGCCTTGTTCACCTGATACGGAATCTCGGTGATGATGATCGCCTCACGTTCTTTCCGGATCGTCTCGAACTCGACCTTGCCGCGCATCACGATGGAGCCACGGCCGAGATGATAGGCGCTGCGGATGCCCTGGCGTCCGAGGATGATGCCACCGGTCGGAAAGTCCGGGCCCGGGATGATGTTGATTAGCTCGTCGATGGTGAGCGAGGGATTGTCGATCAGCGCCACGCAGGCGTCGATCACCTCGCCGAGATTGTGCGGCGGGATATTGGTGGCCATGCCGACCGCGATGCCGCCGGCGCCGTTGACCAGCAGGTTCGGGAACCTGGCCGGCAGCACCACCGGCTCCCTCTCGGAGCCGTCGTAGTTGTCCTGGAAATCGACCGTGTCGTCGTCGATGTCCTCGAGCAGCTTCAGCGCGATCTTGGTCAGGCGGGACTCGGTGTAGCGCATCGCCGCCGGCGGATCGCCGTCGACCGAGCCGAAATTGCCCTGCCCGTCGATCAGCGGCGCGCGCATCGAAAAGTCCTGCGCCATGCGCACCAGCGCGTCGTAGATCGCCTGGTCGCCATGCGGGTGGTACTTACCCATGACCTCGCCGACGGCACCGGCGGACTTCTTGTGCTTCTTGTCCGGAGTATCGCCGCGATTGTTCATCGCGAACAGGATGCGGCGATGCACCGGCTTCAACCCGTCGCGCGCATCGGGCAGCGCACGCGCCACGATCACGCTCATGGCGTAATCGAGATAGGACTTCTTCATCTCCTCGTAGATGGAAACGGGGCGAATGTCCGAGGGTTGCGCCGGCTGGTCGCCGGGCTTGTTGTCGTCGTCAGCCAAGGGGAAATCCGGTGAGGTTTTGTCTGGGAATCATATAGCGCATCGGGGGGCCGATAACCACCCTCGCAGGGCGCTCGGGAGCGCTTTTTCCGACTGTTTTTCCAGAGACTTACGCGCTCTGAACCACCGTCTCTGGACCAGTCGGAGAGAGCGGCCTGAAACCGCCTGTCAGGACCCGAAAATCACGCGGTGCATGATGCGCCCGGGCACCAGCGTGAACACGCCCGCCACCACCAGCGCGCCGGCGAAGATGAAGATCATCATCCGCCGGTGATCGGCCACCCGATGGGTATGCGCGCGCCAGACTGCGAGCGGCAGCACCACCAGCGTGAAGATCGACAAGAGATGGATCGGGCTGAACGGGCCGACCAAGCGGATCTGGTGGATCCAGAACGAGGACGCCGCCACGGCGGCCATCAGGATCACCCAGATCCAGCCGACCGTCCGATGCGGCAGCGTGCCCTTGGGGGCCGCGAACTGAACGAGGCCAAGCACGAAAGCGGTCATGGCTGCGAAGGCATGCAGCGGAATGGCCGGGGCGGCCTCAAGCAGCGGCGCGAGGCTCATGCGGGCGTTCTCCGGGCTGGAGGAATCGCTATGTGAACAGGATTAACATTATGTTAATACCATTCACATCGCGCCCCGTCAAAAGCTCAGGATGCAGCATGAAGCAGGCCCGGAAAAGCCAAGCTTTATCCAACGATTGGTAAGGAATCCTGTCGTTCCATGCGAGCAGCTGCATCCGAGATGCGAGACGTACCCTTTGCGCCTCAGAACGGGATATCGTCGTCCATGTCGCTGTTGCGGCCGCCGCCGGCGGCCACCGGACGACGCGGTGCGCTGCTGATGGGACCGCTGGAGCCGAAGTCGCCGCCCGGCTCCTCGCCGAAGCTGCCGCCTCCCCCGCCGCCACGGCCGTCGAGCATGGTGAGATTCGAGTTGAAGCCCTGGAGCACGACCTCGGTGGAGTATTTCTCCGCTCCGCTCTGGTCGGTCCATTTGCGGGTCTGGAGCGCGCCTTCGACGTAAACCTTCGAGCCCTTCTTCAGATACTGCTCGGCGACCTTGGCGAGACCTTCATTGAAGATCACCACGCGGTGCCACTCGGTCTTCTCCTTGCGCTCGCCGGTCGCCTTGTCCCGCCAGGTTTCCGAGGTCGCCACCGACAGATTCGCGATCGGACGCCCGTCCTGGGTGCGGCGGATTTCCGGATCCTTGCCGAGATTTCCGACCAGAATGACCTTGTTGATGCTTCCCGCCATCTCCGCTCTCCACTCCAAATGTCACTGAATTTCGAAAGGCCGCGCGTTCCCGCAAGACGCGCCATCCGCCCCTGTCGAGGCGACCCTATACGCTTGCAGGCGCCGGTCAGCCCGTCATCGCCCAACTTATCCCCACATATAGCACCAACATCGACTTTGTTCCAGATTTGTTCCTCGACGAACCCAAGCGGAATAAGACGGCCGAATGACAAGGATGCGTCGAGAAAATGGCAGAGCCAGATGGAACTTTCTCGGGTTCCCGCCAACGGGAAAACCACTTAACATTCATTAACTTATGGAACCCTTCGTTCCTCTGCGACTGTTGCATTTCGGAGACGGACTCTGGTGCGGCCTTAAGCTACGGTTGGCCTCGGAATTAGTTCATATGGGCGTCGCGCCTGATTGACCGCTTCGGGGATTTCAAGAAGCGGGAGAAACTGGGGAGACTGCAATGAATAAGATTTTGGTGGGTGCAATCGGAGTTGTGGCCCTGGGCCTGTCGGCTCCCGCGAGCGCGGCGGATCTCGCGGCGCGTCCTTACGTGAAGGCGCCGCCGCCCGCGGTCGCCGCGGTCTACGATTGGAGCGGCTTCTACATCGGCATCAACGGCGGTGGCGGCTCGGCCCGCAAGTGCTGGGACTTTGTTGGCGTCGGCGGCGCGCTGATTACCGATGGCTGCCATAACGCGACGGGGGGCACGGTCGGTGGCCAAATTGGCTATCGCTGGCAGTCGGCCAACTGGGTGTTCGGTATCGAGGGCCAGGGCAACTGGGCTGACTTCACGGGCGATAACATCAGCCCAACTGCGCCTTTGCAGCAGAACCGAACCCGGATCAACTCTTTCGGCCTGATCACAGGCCAGGTCGGTTACGCCTGGAACAACGTCCTCTTCTACGTGAAGGGCGGCGGAGCGGTGGTCGGAGACAAGTACGACCTGATCGTAGCGCCCGGCTTTGTAGGCGTGGGCACTATCTTCGGGTCGGCCCGCGAGACCCGCTGGGGCGGCACCGTTGGTGCGGGCCTGGAGTTCGGCTTCGCACCCAACTGGTCGGTCGGTGTCGAGTATGATCATCTCTTCCTGGGTACTCGCAATAACGACTTCACCTTCGGTGGGGTCTTCGTCCAAACCGAACGCATCAGCCAGGATGTCGACATGGGACTCGTTCGCGTGAACTACCGCTGGGGCGGCCCGGCGATCTCAAAGTACTGACATCGCTCGATGATCCATCGTGCTTCAAGGCCGGCCTCGCGCCGGCCTTTTTGCTGCCTGGAGCATTCCAAGGAGCTGTGCGCAGCGAATCGGAACAATAGGTCAGTATTGTGGACTCGTTTTGACGTCTGTTGTGGCATTTGGGGTACACAACTTGCGGCTTTGCTGGTGTAAGCCGACAGCAGTTGGACCACAGCGTCCGATGTCCTTCCCATCGCACGGAAGGCAAAAGCAGAAAACTGGGACTGGGATTAAGTTGAAGATGAAGAAGATTTTGTTGGCTTCGGCCTGTTTGTTCGCACTCGGCGCGTTCGCTCCCGCCACGGCTGCTGATCTCGCAGCACGCCCCTACACCAAGGCTCCGGTGGCTCCGGCAGCGGTCTACAACTGGACCGGCTTCTACCTCGGTATCGTCGGCGGCGGCGCCTGGGAAAACGCCTCGACCGACCCGAAGATGAAGGGCGGCTTCGTCGGCGGCACCGCCGGCTACAACTGGCAGACCGGCAACGTTGTGTTCGGCCTCGAGGCTGATGGCACCTGGGCTGACGTCGACGCTTCGGCAACGGCGCTGGGAATCACCGTGAGCTCCAAGACCGACGCGATGGGCACCGTGCGCGGCCGCATCGGCTGGGCCGTCAATCAGGTCCTGTTCTACGGCACCGGCGGTTACGCCTGGATCGACAACAAGATCAGCCTCTCCGCACTCGGGGTCACCGTGTCGGACAGCAAGTGGCACTCGGGCTGGACCGTCGGCGCGGGCGTCGAGGCGTTCTTCGCGCCGCAGTGGTCAGTCAAGGGCGAGTACCTCTATCGCAGCCTCGGCGGCGAGACCTATTTCTCCGGCACCCTGCCCACGGGTACGCTCAACTTCCACACCGTGCAGGTCGGCGTGAACTATCACTTCGGCGGCCCGGTGGTCGCGAAGTACTAAGCTTCGCCCCAACGCCATCGCGTTACGAAAGGCCGGCCTCGCGCCGGCCTTTTTGTTTTCGCAGGGCATCGCGCCCAACCGTCATGGAGTCGAGAGTGCGGTGCGCATGGGCTCGCCCTTGCCTACCCGCGATCGCGTCCGGTCAGTTGGGGAATTGAAATGAAGACTGTGGTGCTGGCCTCGTCGGTCAGCTTGTTCGCACTCGGCGCGCTGGCGCCGGCCAGTGCCGCCGATCTGCCGCCCTTCACCAAGGCGCCGGTGGCCCCCGTGCTCGCCTATGATTGGACCGGCGTCTATGTCGGCATCAACGGCGGCGGCGGCCTCGCGCACGCCTGCTGGGGCATCACCAACGCACTCGGCGTCACGATCGATCCGGCCGAGGGCGAAGGCTGCCACAATGCGAGCGGCGGCACGGTTGGCGGACAGATCGGCTATCGCTGGCAGAAGGCGCACTGGGTGTTCGGAGTGGAGGGTCAGGGCAACTGGGCCGACTTCAAGGGCAGCAATGGCAGCAATGCCAGCGTCGCGCTGCCGGCGCTGACGAACCGGACCAAGATCGATGCCTTCGGCCTCTTCACCGGCCAGCTCGGCTACGCCGTGAACAGCCTGCTGTTCTACGGCAAGGCTGGCGCCGCCGTGGCGCACGACAAATACGAGACCTTCGCGCCCGGGCTTCCGGCGCTGGCGTTCAACAGCGTCAACCAGACCCGCTGGGGCTATACGGTAGGCATTGGCGTCGAGTACGGCTTCGCCGAGAACTGGTCGGTCGGCGGCGAGTACGAGCACGTGTTCCTGGGCCATCACAACGCCGACTTCGCGACCCTGGCCGGCGGCCTGCTCGCGCGCACCGACCGGATCGGCCAGGACATCGACGTCGGCGTGATCCGCGTCAACTACCGCTGGGGCGGCCCCCTGGTCGCCAAATACTGATCCGACAGGAACTCCTCCAAGTCCTGCTCATGTGCGGATCAGGCGATCCGCATCCAAATGCGAACGAAGGGCCGGCCGCGTGCCGGCCCTTCGGCTGTTCCGGGCGCAGTCGCTGCAAGGCTTGCTACTGCCACGTGCCGCCAGCGCGCCAACAATCCGTTGACGATTCGCAAGTCGCACTGGAAATCCGCCCCCGTTCTTCCTACGTTCGCTGCCATACCCATCGGCGCCGATCCCGGTTCCGGGCGAAGCGCGCCTCAACGCGGGCGCGACCGCGCACCCTTTGGGTTTTCTCTTCGCGGTTTTCTCTCTGGGATTTTCTTGGGGACCACCAGGATGGATGAAGTGATCAAGGCGAAGCGCCAACAACAGAACGCGGGCTCGAGCCTGCGCGCAATTACGATCCGTGGCGCGCGCGAGCACAACCTCAAGAACATCGACGTCGAGATTCCCCGTGACAAGCTCGTGGTGTTCACCGGTCTGTCTGGCTCGGGCAAATCCTCGCTCGCCTTCGACACGATCTATGCCGAAGGCCAGCGCCGCTACGTCGAGTCGCTGTCGGCCTATGCGCGCCAGTTCCTGGAGATGATGCAGAAGCCGGACGTCGACCAGATCGACGGCCTGTCGCCAGCCATCTCGATCGAGCAGAAGACGACGTCGAAGAACCCGCGCTCCACCGTCGGCACGGTGACCGAGATCTACGACTATATGCGCCTGCTCTGGGCGCGCGTCGGCGTGCCCTATTCGCCCGCCACGGGCCTGCCGATCGAGAGCCAAACCGTGTCGCAGATGGTCGACCGCGTGCTGGCGCTGCCCGAAGGCACCCGGCTCTATCTGCTTGCCCCGGTCGTGCGCGGCCGCAAGGGCGAGTACAAGAAGGAGCTCGCCGAATGGCTCAAGAAGGGCTTTCAGCGCGTCAAGATCGACGGCACCTTCTACGAGCTCGCGGAGGCGCCGAGCCTCGACAAGAAATTCCCGCACGACATCGACGTCGTGGTCGACCGTATCGTGGTGCGCGCGGACATCGGCCAGCGCCTCGCCGAAAGTTTTGAGACCGCGCTGAAGCTCGCCGAAGGCCTTGCCGTCGTCGAGTTCGCCGACGCGCCCGCGGCCGCACCTGCGGAGGAGAAAAAGAAGACCGCAAAGATCCACGACAAGAGCGGCCCCGAGCGCATCCTGTTCTCGGAAAAGTTCGCCTGCCCGGTCTCCGGCTTCACCATTCCCGAGATCGAGCCGCGGCTGTTCTCCTTCAACAACCCCTATGGCGCCTGCCCGGCCTGCGGCGGCCTCGGCGTCGAGCAGCATGTGGACGAGGATCTCGTCATCCCCGACAAGGAGATGACGTTGCGCAAGGGCGCGATCGCGCCCTGGGCCAAGTCGTCATCGCCCTATTACGTGCAAACGCTGACTGCGCTCGGCAAGCACTACAAGTTCACGCTCGACACCAAGTGGAAGGATCTCGCCAAAAAGACGCAGAACGCGATCCTCTACGGCTCCGGCGAGGACGAGATCAAGTTCTCCTATGAAGACGGCGTCCGCTCCTACGACACCAAGAAGCCGTTCGAGGGCGTCATCACCAACATCAACCGCCGCTATCGCGAGACCGAGAGCGAATGGGCGCGCGAGGAGCTGGCGAAGTATTTCCACGACGTCCCCTGCGAGGCCTGCAAGGGCTTTCGGCTGAAGCCGGAGGCGCTCTGCGTCAAGGTCGGTGGCAAGCATATCGGCGAGATCTCCGAGCTGTCGGTGAAGCGCGCCGGCGAATGGTTCGAGGGCGTGCCGGAGGCGCTGAACACGCAGCAGAAGGAGATCGCGAGCCGCATCCTCAAGGAGATCCGCGAGCGCCTCACCTTCCTGCTCGACGTCGGGCTCAACTATCTCACCCTGTCCCGCTCCTCCGGCACGCTGTCCGGCGGCGAGAGCCAGCGCATCCGCCTGGCCTCGCAGATCGGCTCGGGTCTGACCGGCGTGCTCTACGTGCTGGACGAGCCCTCGATCGGCCTGCACCAGCGCGACAATGCGCGCCTGCTCGATACGCTGAAGCGCCTGCGCGACCTCGGCAACACCGTGGTCGTGGTCGAGCATGACGAGGACGCCATTCGGCTTGCCGACTATGTCCTCGACATCGGGCCCGGCGCCGGCATGCATGGCGGCAATATCGTCGCCGAAGGCACGCCCGCCGAGATCATGCGCAATCCGAAATCGCTGACCGGCAAATATCTCACCGGCGAGCTCGAGGTCGAGGTGCCGGACCGGCGTCCGCCGAACCATCGCCGCACCATCAAGGTGGTGAACGCGCGCGGCAATAACCTCAAGAGCGTCACCGCGGAGATCCCGCTCGGCCTGTTCACCTGCGTCACCGGCGTCTCCGGCGGCGGCAAGTCGACGCTGCTGATCGACACGCTCTACCGCGCCATCGCGCGCAAGCTGAACGGCGCGAGCGAAGGCGCCGCCCCGCACGACCGCATCGAGGGCCTGGAGCACATCGACAAGATCATCGACATCGACCAGTCGCCGATCGGCCGCACCCCGCGCTCCAACCCCGCGACCTATACCGGCGCCTTCACGCCGATCCGCGAGTGGTTTGCCGGCCTGCCCGAAGCCAAGGCGCGCGGCTACGAACCGGGCCGCTTCTCCTTCAACGTCAAGGGTGGCCGCTGCGAGGCCTGCCAGGGCGACGGCGTCATCAAGATCGAGATGCACTTCCTGCCCGACGTCTACGTCACCTGCGACGTCTGCAAGGGCAAGCGCTACAACCGCGAGACGCTGGAGGTCCTGTTCAAGGGCAAGAGCATCGCCGACGTCCTCGACATGACCGTCGAGGAAGCCGCCGAGTTCTTCAAGGCCGTCCCGCGCGTCCGCGAAACTTTCAACACGCTGCACCGCGTCGGCTTGGACTACATCCATGTCGGCCAGCAGGCCACCACGCTCTCCGGCGGCGAGGCGCAGCGCGTCAAGCTGGCAAAAGAGCTTTCGAAGCGCGCCACTGGCCGCACACTCTACATCCTGGACGAGCCGACCACCGGCCTGCACTTCCACGACGTCAAGAAATTGCTCGAAGTGCTGCACGAGCTGGTCGCGCAAGGCAACACGGTCGTCGTCATCGAGCACAATCTCGAAGTCATCAAGACGGCAGACTGGGTCATCGACCTCGGCCCCGAGGGCGGCGACGGCGGCGGCGAAATCGTCGCCTGGGGCCCGCCCGAAGACATCGCCAAGGCACCGCGGAGCTACACTGGCAAGTTTTTGGAGCCGGTGCTGAAGAAGGCGCGGAAGCCGAAGCGGAGGAGCACGAGCGAGGCGGCGGAGTAGTGCGATAAGACAAATGAAATGGAGGCAGCGCACTCTCGACGAAATCGCCGACATGATCTGCGGCAATGGTGAGGGTGCGCCCTTCGTCTACCGTAGCAGCAGTTACATCACTCGATTCTTCCGCGACGCCGACACCGATTTCGCTCACGGTGGATCGACGCGCGCCGCATGGGTGTCAGGCGTCCTCGAAGAGATTTTGAGCGAGCCGCATCCAGACGCACTGACTCCGCCTGCTACGTTTTGTCGGGTCATTGCCACGTTGATGGACGTCGCAGATGCGACAGATGGCGATCCTGATCGCTCTGCGGCTCTATCCAAATTAAATGTGTCGCTAGCCCGGGAGGGTTTCGAGGCATTCTATGCCACCGATCAAAAATGCTATCTCCGGCACATCGGAACCGGAACTGTCGCAGCCCCGACCGTCAATCCTCACCGTCCTCTTTCAAAAAATGAACTCAAGCGGCGTGAACTGCTGACGGCGTTTCTCGACAAGGCCTCCGAAGACGAACTGATTGGCGAGGTTTTGCTACCGTTGTTTCGCCAGCTCGGCTTTCATCGGGTTACCGCTGTTGGCCATCGAGACAAGTCGCTCGAATACGGTAAAGACATCTGGATGCGCTACACTCTGCCGACACAACATGTCCTGTACTTCGGCCTACAAGTGAAACGCGATAAGCTTGATGCGGCCGCGATGAGCAAAAATGGTACGGCGAACGTTGGAGAAATTTTCAACCAAGTTACGATGATGCTTGGTCACGAAATTTTTGACCCAGAGACTAGCCGCCGCGTCTTGGTAGACCATGCCTTCATTGTTGCAGGCGGCGAGATTACTAAGGCCGCCAGGAATTGGTTGGGCGAACGGCTTGACGCGTCTAAGCGCAGTCAAGTTATGTTCATGGACCGAGTTGACATACTAAATCTTTTTGTTGTCACTAATGTCCCGCTGCCGCAAGGAGCGAGACGTGTCGAATTTGATGATGACATTCCATTTTAGCTAAGGTTACCTTCGATATATTTCGTGCGGCAATGCCCTACTCCCTTGCAATCTTCGATCTCGACGGCACGCTGGCCGACAGCTTTCCGTGGTTCCTGCGCACCATCAACGATGTCGCCGACCGCTTCGGCTTCCGCCGCGTCGCGGATGAGGATGTCGAGGGGCTGCGGCATGCCTCGACGCGCGAGATCCTCGCCTACCTTCAAGTGCCGGTGTGGAAACTGCCGGCGATCGCGCAGCATGCGCGGCAGCTGAAGGCGGAGGCGGCGGCGGAGATTTCGCTGTTCGCGGGTGTCGAGACGATGCTGGGGGCGCTGTCGCGGAGCGGCATTCAGCTCGCGCTGGTGACATCGGACAGCGAATCCAATGCGCGCGAAAAGCTCGGCGAGGCCGCCGCCCTGTTCTCGTATTTCGATTGCGCCGCCTCGCTGTACGGCAAGCCCGCGAGATTCCGCCGGGTCGTCCAGCGTGCCGGCGTAGAGCCGGGCCGCGTGATCGCAATCGGCGACGAGGTCCGCGACATCGAGGCGGCGCGGGCCGTCGGTATTGCCTGCGGCGCGGTGTGCTGGGGCTATGCTGCGCCGGCGGCGTTGCGGGCGCAGGGGCCCGATTACACGTTTGAGCGGATGGAGGAGATTGCGGATATGCTATGTCGGATTCCGAAGGCCTGATCTCAAATCCAGGGCCTGTCCAGGGAGACGGTGATGGCGATAACGGAAACGGCTCGCTTGAGGCTTCTGGCGCCGCCTGTCGGCAAGGTGCGCGTCGTGCTCGACACCGACACCTATAACGAAATCGACGATCAGTTTGCGCTCGTCCAGATGCTGCTCTCGAAGGATCGCTTCGACGTGGAGGCGATCTACGCTGCCCCTTTCTTCAACACACGCTCGGACGGTCCGGGCCACGGCATGGAGCTGAGCTATCAGGAAATCCTGCGCCTGCTGGAGCGCCTGAACATCTCGCCTGACGGTCTGGTTCATCGCGGCGTCACCGAGTATGTCGGTCCTGCAAAGCAGGCCCGGGAGGCGCCCGCGGTCGATGACATGGTCGCCCGGGCCCGGGCGGGATCGCCTGACAATCCCCTCTACATCGTTGCCATCGGTGCCATCAGCAACGTCGCCTCGGCGCTACTCAAGGCGCCTGATATCATTGATCGCGTCGTCGTCGTGTGGCTGGGCGGCCATGCGCTCGAATGGCCTGATACGATCGAGTTCAATCTCAAGCAGGATGTCGGCGGAGCCCGGGTGCTGTTCGACAGCGGCGTGCCTCTCGTTCTCGTGCCGTGCAAGGGCGTCACCTCGCACCTTCACAGCACCGTGCCGGAGATCGAGCGCTATGTCGAACCGCACGGGGGCATCGGCGCGTTCCTGGCCATGCGCTTCAAGGAATACGCATCCGATCACCTGGGCTGGTCGAAGGAAATCTGGGACATGGCGCCAGTCGGCTGGCTCCTGAATCCCGATTGGGCGCCGAGCGTGATCATTCCGGCGCCGATCGTGACCGACCAGATGACGTGGAGCATCGATCGCAGACGGCATTCGATCCGCTATGTGACCTTCGTCGATCGCAACCCGATTCTGAAGGACTTCTTCCTGAAATTGCAGGCGTTTGCCGCGTCAAGCTAGGCGCCCTCAATGGATTGGTGGCTTCACCCCTACTCCGTCCGCCGCAAGAACGCCCCGAACGCGCGCGGGCCGTCGCCGACCTTAACCTCGCCGATCACCTTCAGCTCCACCGCATCGATGATGCTGAGCGAGTTGCTCTCCCAGTTCGCCACGATGATCCGCTTCCCGTCCGCGGTCGCGGCGATCCCTTCCGGATAGTCGCCGACGTTGATGCGCGTGACGGGCTTCAGCGTCGCGAGATCGAACACGCTGACGGTGCCGCCATATTGGTCGGTGACGAAGCCTCGGCCTAAAGCCAACGCCACCGCATAGGGGCGCATCCCCACGGCCACCCGGCCGATCTCGCGCGCCTCCGCGATGTCGATCACGGAGACGTCGTTCGATCCGACATTGGCCGTGTAGGCGCGCCGGCCCTCGGCATCGATGGTAATGCCAAACGGGCGCACCCCGACCTTAATGACGGCCCGCCGCTCGCGCGTCGCGGTGTCCACGACCGAGACGCTGTCGCCATCGCGGTCTGCCGAGAGCAGGAGCCGCCCGTCTGATGTCACCGCGAGGCCCGACGGCGAGGCGCCGACCGCAATATCAGCGATTACGCGCTGCAGCTTCGGATCGACCACCCGCACCGCCGCAGCGTACCAGTCGGCAACATAGACTACGGCTCCATCCGGCGCGACCGCGACACCGAGCGGACCACCGCCGACGTTGATCTTGCCGACGACCCGCCGGGCCGCGGCATCGACCACCGTAAGTGCCTTGGCATCGGGGCTCGTCACATAGGCGAAGCGTCCGTTCGGGGTGACGGCGACACCCGCTGGCTTGCCGCCAATCTCGATGGTCGCGACGGGCCGCGCGGTTGCGAGGTCCACGACCGTCAAGTTTTCGCTGAGCTGATTGGTGACGAACGCCTCCTCAGCCGAGGCTTTCTCGGCCGAGGCTAGGCTGATGCTGGCGGCCAGCGCCGCCAGAACCAGGGCCCGCACGGTCAGCTTCCACTCTCGATCTTCTTCTTCAGCGCCTCGAGGCCGGCCTGATACAGCCCCTTCACCGCCTTGACCGCGGCCTCATCGCTCAGCTCCGGCGGCGGATCGTTGTTGGGAAAGCCGCGGTAGAACGCGCCGGCCCATTCCAGCGTCGAGCCCTTGCCGTCGGCGCTCGGCGTCACCGTCAGCGTCGAGGAATAGTTGTTGACCGGCAGCACCTTCACGTCGACGGCAGTGATCCGGTAGGAATAGGTCATCGCGCCGGCGTCGAACTTGTAGAGCTCCTCGTCGACGGTGGCCCCTCCCGTCAGCGTCAGCCGCCGCGTCGCGCCGATCTCATTGCCCTTCTCGCCCTCGGTCTTGGTGACCGGCGCGAGCCAGCTCATGTCCTGGAAATTGCCGATCACCGCCCAGACCTTGGCCGGCGGCGCGTTGATCTCGATGGATTCCCGCACCTTCTGCCGGGTCGGCCCGTGCGCCCAAACCGGCTCGAAAGCCGCCGTCAACGCCATCCCCGCCACCGCCAGCGCCGCCACCCCGGCGATCGCCTTACCGATCGTCACCCTCATGTCGTGTCCTCATCTCGTCTCTTTGACCTTGCGCGACTGATGCGCGCTGGGGGTCATCGTAACGCATATTTGGACCGTGGGGAGACAAGTTCGTGGCGCGGCGGTGGCGGGACCACCGCGGACCACGATCGCTTGGGTTGCCCGACGGGCAAAACACGCCAGGGCGTCGTCAATCCCTTCGCACCGTCCGCGCCTCAAATAATTCGCTTTACACGAATTCGGAATTATCGCATATTTCGTCCGTCTCGACCCGGTCCGAGGGGCGTATCGCGATCGTCACGACACGCGGGTTGGGATGCGGTGGACGCGGGCGGCGTCGCGGCGCGAAGGTAGTTGCAGGGCGGGTCACTCCGTGAGCGACCACCGCGCGCACACGAAGGGTGCAGCCTGCGTACGGCAAAATCGTGTGGTCCTGGCGCCCGGAGTCTGTGCGCCAAGTCTTGCGGTGATGCTGCGGCCCGACCGGGTCCGCAACATCAGTCATCCGCAAAGCGACGGGGGCAATAGTGCATCGCTCCCCGGGGAGAGCGCGACATAAGCCGTAAAGCCACTGCGCAGGGAAGGCCGGGATGTCCTGGCTGCCCTGTATGCCGCTGCGCATCTGCTTTTGCGCATTTGCGCACAGCGGACCGCGGGTGCCAGCCGGCGCCCGGCCTTCCCTGCGCCCTCGGCACTTTTGAGGGCGGCAACTGAAGCAAAGCTCGGGCGGAATACGCCGCGAGGATGAGAGCTTGTGCCAGCCTTCAACGACAGTCTCATGCCCCGCACGCTGCGCAGCAAGAAGTGATGGCTGCACAGCCGGGGCCCATGCATCAGCGAGCCGTGTGGCCTTCTGGGTCCCGGCTCTGCGCCGCAACGCTTACGCGCTGCAGCGCGTCCGGGACACGAGAGTGGAGAATGCCGCTACTCAACACATCGTCATTGCGAGCCAACGGGTCCGCGCAAAGCGCGGCCCGATGACAGGCTTCGCGAAGCAATCCAGAATGCCGCCCGCGGAGACAGTCTGGATTGTTTCGTCGCAAGAGCTCCTCGCAATGACGACGGAGAGAGCGACCTCACTCCGCCAGCGTCGCTTCCACGAAGCCTCGAGGATCTGCGCAAAACTCCCGCATCAGCCGATAATGATCTGTCTGCTCTATCGCCACTGGCTCCAGCCCATATTTGCCGAGCCGCAGCAGCCGCGCATTGGGATAAGCCATCAGCATCGGCGCGTGGGTGGCCATGATCACCTGGCAGATCCGCGAGTTCTCCATGCTCCGCAGCAGCTTCAGGAATTCGATCTGGCGCGACGGCGAGAGCGCCGATTCCGGCTCGTCGAAAATGAAGATGCCCTGGCGTTGGCAGCGTTCCTCGAAGAAGCGCAGGAAGCCTTCGCCGTGCGAATAGGACAGGAAATCGGGCGGCGCGGCGCCCGCCTCACGCGCAGCCTGATCGAGATAGCGTGCCACCGAGAAAAAGCTCTCGGCGCGAAAGAACCAGCCATTCGTGATCTTGGGGAGCCAGCTTGCGCGAAGCACCTTCGACAGCGCCCCGCCCATCTTCTCCTGTGCCATCGAATGGTCGACTGGCATGTAACCCTTGCCGCCGCCCGCGTCGTCATAGCCAGCGAGTGCGGCAATGCCCTCCAGGATGGTGGACTTACCGGTGCCGTTCTCGCCGACAATGATGGTGATCGGGGAGTCGAAGCCGAGTTCGAAATCACCGGCGAAGATCGGAAGGCAAAAGGGATAAGTGTCGCGGTCCCGGACCTGCGACGGATCGAGCCAGATCCGCCTCAGATACGGCGCCGGCAGATTGATTGTGCGATTGCCTCTCCGACCCATTACTCCCCCCCCCTGCCAATTCCAGCCAGCACGTGCTCGCTCACGAGAACATATCAGGAACATTGGCCACATGAAAGTGGCATGCGCGCTCGGCCAAAAGCCGCTGGTCGCGTCTACTCCAGCACCTCCAGCACCAGCTCCATGGTCATCAGCACGGGATTGTCGCCGCGGATCAGGCGGCCTTCGGCGAGGCCGCCGGTGTAGTCGACCAGGGCCACATCCAGCGCGGCTTCGAGCGAGCCGGAATGGCTGGGCGCGATCGTCCCGGCCGTCACCGCCAGTTCGGTGGCGAACGGCTCGGTCACGCCGCCATGGGTGAAACGCGCGCCGATGGTCGAGCCGACGCCGCCAAGGATTTTCGCACGCGCAATGCCGCGCTCGCGGCAAAAGTCTTCGAGGCAGCCGGCAAAATCCTGGTTCGGCCGCAGCCGCAGCGCGAAGGCGCGGCTCGTGGCG
>NZ_LUUB01000121.1:27645-51157 GCF_001641635.1 Bradyrhizobium centrolobii | reverse complement strand
GCGCCGCCGCTCGCGACAGCCACCGGCCCGAACAGCTTGAAGTTGGTCTCGGGATCGGGCTCCGCCTTGAACATTGCGCCATCAAGGCCAAAGGCCTCGACCTCGAACGCCTCGGCCACGACCGTCTCATCCGGCAGCATGTGGCCGCCATTGGCGCGGCCGTCGGCCTCGATCCAAAGCCCGTGGCAATGAAAGAACGGCGCGCCATCGCGCAGGCCGAGCGTCATGCTGCCAAGCTTCGTGTACGTCACGCCCTTGGGCCGGAACGTGTCGCTGTAGAACGCGGCATTCTCATCCGTCCTGGACAGCGCCGGCATGACGTAGGCAAACGGGCCGAGCGCGCCGCGCCTGAAATTCAGCACGCCGCCGGCAAAGCCTTCCGCCGCAAAGCCACGCCGCGCGGCTTCGAGCAGCGGCATACCGGCTTCAAGCCTGAACGAGAAGGCGCGCCCCCTCGCCTCCACCCATTGGATGCGCTCGGCGAGCGGCGCCCCCGGCTGCTTGATGCTGCGCATGACGCCCTCTCAACCCGCCTGCTTCTTGTCGAGATCGAGCAGCCCGCGCGCCTCGAGTTCGTCGCGGACCATGCGCTTCGGAATCTTGCCATAGCCGGACTTCGGCAGGGCCTCCCAGAAGAAGAACCGCTTCGGCATCTTGTAGCGCGGCACCTTTGGGCTAAGGAACGCCGCCATCTCCGCTTCGTTCACCGGCGTCTCGCCCTCGCGTGCGACGCAGACGGCAACGCCGACCTCGCCCCAGGTCGGATCGGGCACGCCGAGCACTGCGACCTCGCCGACCGCCGGATGCGTCAGGATCTTCTCCTCGATCTCGCGCGGATAGATGTTGGAGCCGCCGGAGATGTACATGTCGGAGGCGCGGCCGGTGATGTAGACAAAGCCCTCCTCATCCATGTGGCCGAGATCGCCGGTGCGGAACCAGCCGTTACGGAACGCCTTCGCGTTGGCCTCGGGATTGTCGTAGTAGCCGGCGAACACCGCAGGCCCGATCACGCAGATCTCGCCGCTCTGGTTGGCCCCAAGCTCGCGGCCCTCGTCGTCCTGGATCGAGACCTGCATGCCCGTGCGCTCGAAGCCGCAGGTGCCGATCTTCGCATGCGGGCCGTCCTCGGAATCATGCAGCGCCGCCGGCAGCACCGTGATGTTGCCGGTGACCTCGCCGAGGCCGAAATACTGCACGATGACCTTGCCGAGCTTCCTCAGTGCGGACTTCTGGTCCTCGCGATACATCGGCGCGCCGGCGTAGATCACCTGGCGCAGCGAGGAATGATCGTATTTGTCGGCGGCGGGATGCTCGACCATCATCTTCAGGATGGTCGGCACCGTGAAGAGATTGCTGACGCGATGTGCCTCGATCAGGCGGAACGCCTCGTTGATGTCGAACTTTTCCGTCGGCAGCAGCACGGTGCGCACGCCCCGCGCGGTCTGCATCAGCTGATGCACGCCGGCGCCATGCGACAGCGGCGCCACCACCAGCGAGGCATCCTGCTCCGTCGTGCCGGGCGTGAGATCGGCGAGATGATTGGTCACCACAAAACCCATCTGCCCGTGGGTGAGTACGGCCGCCTTGGACCGGCCGGTGGTGCCGGAAGTGAAGAAGAACCAGCAGGGATCGTCGTATTCGACGTCGACATTCGCGACCCTCGCGCCGGCCTGCGAGGCGATGGCGTCGGCGACCGTCCGTTCGCCGAACGAGGCCTTGCCGTCGATGCTCCAGGTGAATTCCAGCGCGCCGCCGCTCACGGCGGCAGCGTGCTCCGGAAAGTCGACGTGGCACAGGAACGCCTTCGCACCGGAGGCTTGCGCGAGATAGGCGACCTCGTCCGGCATCAGGCGGAAATTGGTGGGCACCCAGACCGCGCCGAGCCGAAACGCCGCGAACATCGAAAAGAACATCTCGTCGCCATTCTTGGAATGCACGAGGATGCGGTCGCCCTTCCCGATGCCGCGCGCGGCGAGCGCTGCGGCGAGTGCGGAAACCTGTGCATCGATCTCGCGCCAGGTCCAGGATTTGTCGCCCCACACGAAGCCGGGGCGCGAGCCATACCGCCGCGCATTCTGGGTCAGCATGTAAGCGAGATTCATGACGCGGCGAGACATGCGCAGGGGCTGCATCGGGCTTCCTCTTCGATGGCGGACGGCGCGCACGCGCCCCGCCCTTTGCAGCCCATTTATCGCCATCGCCCGCGGCGTAGCAAGGCCACCTGCCGCGCACCTGCCTTACGGCTTCTTGAACTCGAACGGCGTCGCCTTGATGACCTTTTCCTTGAAGCAGGCCTGGGCACCGAAGCCGCCGCAAAAGCTCCCGTGCAGATCGAAGCGGATGGTGCGCGCGGCGCCGCGCTTCATCGGCTTTGCCTTGACCTCATAGTTGCGGACGTACGCAGCGCACACTGCCATCGGGCAGCGTCACCAGGATGTCCAGCACGCAACCGCCGGTTCCGCAATAGGTGGTCTCGCGATCGCCGCATTTGGTGTCGCGGAAATCGACGATGTAATCGTCGCGGCCTCGCCGGTCAGATCGATCTTGCGCACTGCGTCCGGCGCAGGTCACCGCGCCGCCGCCCCGGCTGTCGCATTCCTCATTGGCGTAACTCAACGCCTTCTGCACCTCGGGCGGAGAGTCGGCGGGATTGAACGGTTTCGCATCTTCGGCGCACACGGATGTTCCGAGCAGAGCGAACAAGAGGATCAAATATCTCACGCGCGTTGGTCGCCGCCGCGACCGCGATCGTTCAGGGAATTTTAAACATGATCGGCGCAACCTCAGTCAGTTCTTGCGTACAGAGTGCCGTATCATGGTCAAAGCGCCCGCCGTCCTCCTGTTGTCGCTGGCGCTTGCCGGATGTGCCGTGGCGCCGCAAGCCCGCCTCGCACCGGATTCCGCCTTCGAGCCTGCGCGCTATGCCTGGGATGGCGCTGGCGAAGATCCCAATCAGCCGCGTTCTGAGCCATCGCGCACAATGCGCGCCGCTGCCCGATCCGAGCGCAACAACTCGCAAGCCGGACTTCAGCCCTATTCAAAAGAATGGTGGCAGGCACAGGACGGCAACGAGGCCGAGCAGGACGCCAGGGTCAATCGCTCCCTCGTCATCTGCCAGGGCTGCCTCCGCCCGCAGCAGCAGCCCGAAGACGCGCGCCTCGCCAAAGCGGCCGATTGAACCGAACCGTCCGTACGCCGGTCTACTGAGATAGGCGCCGGACAAGGGCCGTTCCGGTTCATCATCGCGCGCCATCATCTCAAGGGAATTCCATGCTCACCCGTCGCAGCCTCATTGCCGCCTCCCTCCTCGCCGGCATCAGCCCGGCCCTCGCCCAGACGCCCGCACCGACCGATCCCGCGGCGATCCTGACCGCGATCTACACCCGCGCCGCCAAGGGCAAGGGCGATGGCGGTGGTGCCTTCGTCATCGAGAACAAGGCGGCCAAATCCAGATATCTCTCGAAAGCGCTGGTCGCACTGTGGGCCAAGGCCGATGCGCACACGCCCAAGGGCGACGTCGGTCCCGTCGATTTCGATCCCGTGACCAATTCGCAGGAGCCGGACGTCAAATCATTCAAGGTTGACGCGGAGAGGATGGAGGCCGACAAGGCCGTGGTCGCGGTGACCATCACCGGTCATCGCAACGATCGCAAGCCCGCCGACCAGATCGTGCGTTATGATTTCGTGCGCGAGGCCAACAGCTGGAAGATCGACGACATCAGGGGCTCCTCCGATGGCGAGGCCTGGTCGATCCGCAAGATGCTGACGGACTCGCTGAAGAGCTGACCGGAGACGACATGAGCGACGTCATCAACAACAAGGCCCATAACCGCTATGAGCTCGCGGTCGAAGGCCACCTCGCCGCGACCTATTACAAGCTCGACGGCGACGTCATCACCTTCGTCCACACCGAGGTGCCGTCCGAGCTCGGCGGCAAGGGCAGCGGCTCAAAACTCGTCAAGGGCGCGCTCGACCCGGTCCGCGCCGCGGGCCTGAAGGTCATCGCGCAATGCCCGTTCGTGAAAGCGTGGATCGAGAAGCACCCGGACTATGCGGATCTTGTGAAGAGATGAGAGCACAGGCCCGCCGGCTCGTAGCCAGGCGGGCCTGCCGACGTCTACGCCCTATTGCCCATGCCTGAGCATGTCCTGGTCGTTCAGGTCCCAGTCCTGCCACAGCTGGAGCACGCCGAGGAGCACCACCACCGCACCGAGGCTCGTGTGGTAGAGGCGGAGAAAGCCTTCACTGGAATAGCCGAAGACATAAGGTGAGGCGATGAGCCACAGTCCGACCAGGATCGTCGTCACCTCTTGCCAGCGCTGCAGCGCGACATATTCGAGCTGGCTGAGGCCAAACACGACCAGGCCGATTGCGACCGCATTCAGGATCACCATCTGGTCTCCGAGGATCGCCGGCTGATCCTGGATGGGAAACCATGGCGAAGCGACGATCAGCGCGCCGAGCAGCATCCCGCACCAGTCTTCCCATGTTCGATGAGTATTCAAGAAACCAAAGTCCGACATCGTACCCTCCTACAACAGAGGCATACGTCGGCGGCTGGCGATCATGACACTCCGAATGTCTAGCGACCCTGGCCTGCCGCATTCGGGCGTATGTCCTCTCAACGACGTGGGAACCGCCGGGGAACTTGCAAGAGCGGTGTCGAGGATTATTTGCGGTCGCCGCGCGATGCTCGCTGATCAAGAATCATGCCGCATTGCAGCTACAGGGCGCCAAGCTTCTGGAGCGCCTCGCGCGCGATCGGCAGTCCGGGGCGCAGCTCCAGCGCTTTCCTGAAATCCGCAATCGCGCCCTGCTTGTCGCCAAGCCTCATCTTGGCCTGGCCGCGATTGTTCCAGGAGAACACGTCGGACGGATCGTATTGCAAGGCCTTGTCGTAATCGGCGAGCCCGCCCTTGTTGTCGCCCTGGTAGAGCCGGATCATGCCGCGGTTGCGCCAGCCGCGCGCATCGGTCGGCGCGACCCGGATCGCCTCGCCATAGTCGGCGGCGGCCCGGTCAAGCGGCTCGCTGTCGCGATAGACGTTGCCGCGATCGATATAGGCGAGCAGATCGGGTCTCAGCTTGATCCGCATGGTGAGGTCGACGAGCGCATGCGTCATGTCGTGTTTGCGGTAGTAGACCAGGCCGCGATTGCCATAGGCCGTCGCATAATTGGGATCGAGCTCGATCGCAGTGCTGAAATCGGCCAAGGCGCCGTCCAGGTCACCCTTGTTGAAGCGGGACTCGCCGCGGTTGCTGTGGGCCAGTGCCAGCGACGGATCGAGCTTGATGGCCTGGTCGTAGTCGGCGATGGCGCGATCGTAGTCGCGCTTGAAGGAAAAGACACGGCCGCGATTGTTGAATGCGCAGGCATAGGCCGGATCGAGCCTGACCGCCTCGTCGAGGTCGGATAGCGCGGCGTCGAGCTCGCGCTTCTCGGTCAGGGCGTGACCGCGGTTGCAATAGGCGCCGGCGAGCCTCCGGCCGCTCTCGCTCCTGGTATCGATCACGGTCGAGCAGGCCTTGATCCGCTCATCCAGCGTGCTGGACAGTCGCACGCACGCCTCCCAGGCCGGACCACCTTCGGCCGACGCCGGCGTCGGCGACGTCGAGACGAGCGCGACAAGCAATCCCATGAGGCTGACCGGGACACGCATTTTTCAGATATCTCCCCTGCGGCAACCTCCCTTGGTCGCGGCTTGGCAAGGGCGGGTTCACACGCCTAGATCAGGGGACAATCGGCATTTCGGAAGGATCACGCATGGCGGCTTCGGTACGCGACAACAAGGACAGAAGCCGCTTCGAGCTCGACATCGGAAGCGAGGTCGCTTTCGCCAACTACCGCCCGACGCCGTCGGCGGTGATCATCACCCACACCGAGACGCCGCATGCACTGCGTGGCCGCGGCATCGCCTCCGAACTGATCAAGGGCGCGCTGGAATTGATCCGCAGCGACGGCAAGAAGGTGATCGCCGGCTGCGGCTTCGTCGTCGACTATCTCGAGAGGCATCCGGAAGATGCCGACCTCGTCGCCTGACGCAAAAAGGGTCCGCGAGATCGCGAGCCCTTTTTGCTGCGACGATGGTGCCGCCTAGTGCTTGATCTCGGGCGGCAGCTTGCCGCCATTGGCGGCGAGCTTGGACATGACCTGCTTATGCAGCCAGACGTTCATGCTGGCCGAGTCGTTCATGTCGCCGGTGTAGCCGAGCTCCTTGGCAAGGTCCTTGCGTGCGGCCAGGCTGGAATCGATGTCGAGCGCCTTCATCAGATCCACGATCGAGGTGCGCCATTCCAGCTTCTCGCCCTTGTGGGCGGCGGCGGCCTTGTCGACAATCGCAGCGACGTCAACTGTCTGCGCGGGCGCGGCAGCGGGCGCAGACGACGGCGCCGATCCACTCGGCGCGGGTGCGCTGCCCGAAGGTGCGCTGTCTGCGGGCGTGGCGGAAGCGGGATGGCCACCGAAGATCGCGCCCATGATTTTTCCGAAAATGCTCATGTCTGCTCCCCGAGAAGGATCCGTTGGAAAGGCCCTGAGTGGCACTTATAAACCAAGTTTCTGTGTCGCGCCCGCTGCGAAGCAGTGGGACAGCATGAGCTTATCTGCGGCGAAATGACGACCGAATGACATATTCGAGGTTGCACTGCGGCATCGAATTTCACCCAAGCGTGAGGGACAGGACTCGGAATTGGGAGTAGCGTTTACGTTCAGCTCGCGATGCCATCCGGAGTTCGCGTCGGGTCGGGATCGCGAAAGTTCAAGAAAAGCGGCCGCTTGCGCCGTTTGCCGGCGTCGCGTTCGGCTGCTCGGCAAGGGAGCTAGCGACAATGGCCACATCCTACCAGGGCAATGTCCCCACGATGGCCCAGACCGCAGATGCGGCTGGACCTGTGATCCGAACCATACAACTGTCCGACCTGCACGACGCGCTCAGGCGCGGCTGGGAGGATTTCAAGGCGGTTCCGAGCCACGCAATCATCCTCTGCGTCATCTATCCGGTGCTGGGCCTCGTGCTCGCCCGCGTGGTGATGGGCTATTCGGTCCTGCCGCTGCTGTTTCCATTGGCCGCGGGCTTCGCCCTGATCGGCCCTTTCGCAGCCCTTGGCCTGTATGAGCTCAGCAGCCGGCGCGAACGCGGTGAAGAGGCCAGCGCCTGGGATGCCATGGAGGTGCTGCGCTCGCCCTCCTTCGGTGCGATGCTCGGCCTCGGCGCGCTGCTGCTGGCGCTGTTCGTGACCTGGGTGGCGACCGCGCAGGCGATCTATGTTGCTGCCTTCGGCTATGAGGGCGTGACCGGAATCTCGGATTTCGCAAGACGTGTGCTGACGACGCAGCAAGGCTGGTGGCTGATCGTGGTCGGCTGCGGCGTGGGCTTCCTGTTCGCGCTGGCCGCGCTCTGCATCAGCGCCGTGTCGTTCCCGCTAATGCTCGACCGGCATGCCGGCGCACTGGACGCGATGGTCACCTCGCTTCGCGTCGTCGCCAAGAACCCGGTGCCGATGGCTACCTGGGGCCTGATCGTCGCGGTGCTGCTGGCGCTCGGCACGATCCCCGCCTTCCTCGGTCTGGCCGTAGTAATTCCCTTGCTCGGCCACGCCACCTGGCATCTCTATCGCAAGGTGATCGTCTCCGATCCCGACGCACGGCCGGTGCCGCCTCCGCCGCATCGTCCGCGCAAGCCGGCGGCCGACTTCCCCGCCAATCTCTTCCCCTGGCGGAATGACACGAACGCTTAGTGTAACATACTGCAACATCCGATCCTGCCCGGGCCCGGGCAGGATCGGACCATCTTCAAACGCCTTGCTTTGGCCGCGGTTACAACCGACATTCCCGCAGCCGGTCATGCCACTTTACGGAATCGATTCATTCGAATGGCCCCGACGATTTCTCGTCTTGCTCTCGCAGCTTTCGCCCTCACCGCGTCAATCGTCTCAACTGAGCCCACGCTCGCCGCGGCGGCCTGCGGTTCGGGCAATTTCGACGCCTGGCTTTCCGATTTCAAAACCGAAGCCGCCGCCAAGGGCATCTCGCAGCAGGCGATCTCCGCGGGACTTGCCGGCGTGACGCTCGATCAGGCCGTGCTCAATCGCGACCGCTCGCAAAAGGTCTTCAGCCAGTCCTTTGAAGAGTTTTCCGGCCGTATGGTGCCGCCGCGCCTGCAGCGCGGCTCCAACATGATGAAGCAATATGGCTCGGTGCTCTCCCGCATCGAACAAACCTATGGCGTGCAGGGTGAGGTGCTGGTCGCAATCTGGGGACTCGAGACCGATTTCGGCGTCAACACCGGCAAGTTTCCGACAATCCGCTCGCTGGCGACGCTGGCCTATGACTGCCGGCGCGCCGAGCAGTTTCGCGGCGAGCTGATGGATGCGCTGCGCATCGTCCAGCGCGGCGATCTGGCACCGAACGAAATGCGCGGCGCCTGGGCCGGCGAGATCGGCCAAACCCAGTTCATGCCGTCCTCCTGGATAAAATACGCCGTCGACTTCGACGGCAACGGGAAGCGCGATCTGCTGCATAACGCGCCGGATGTGCTCGCCTCCACCGCCAATTATCTCGCCGGCTATGGCTGGCAGCGCGGCAAGGACTGGGAACCTGGCAGCCCGAACTTCGCGGTGCTACAGCAGTGGAACAAGAGCGAAGTCTACGCCAAGACGGTCGCCTATTTCGCGACCCAGCTCGCGCGCGCTCCCTAAAGACAAGTCCTGAACAAAACGCGTAGGGCCGATCGCGTCGCGACCGGCCCTCTTTGAGCGTTTACTTACCCGTGGTGGCTTGCATCGCCTTGTTGAGGTGCGCGCCGCACGCACCCATCTTGCCGTTGAGCAGCGAGTCCTGGGCGGCCGCGATCTCCTTCTGCGCAACCATCTTGCTGTCGCCGTCGGGCATGTTCTCGATCGCAGTCTCCGTGTGCTCCAGATTGGCCGAGCTGCAGCCGCCGGCAGCGTGCTTGGCGGCCTGGGCCGGCGCGACGGCGAACGCGACGGCGGCAATTGCAATAACCCCGAGTAACTTCGTCATGATGTTACTTTCCTTCTCTTATTCTTGAACACAAACCCAGCGACATTGCCGAATCTGCGACATCACTTTTCTCCGGGCGCGGCAACTTGCCGCAATAAATTCCCCGCGAGAATTGCGTGATGTTGCGCGCGGCGCAGAGCCGCATGCGGAAATTCTGATTTTCATTACAACTTTGTAATCAGGTCTTCACACGCTCGGCGTGTGCACCGCGACAAATGGGCGGGCGGCCGGCATTGGATTAGCGGGATGCGGCAATAGCCGCCGGGGGCAGGCCCGCTGCTGGCCTGGATTGCGCGAGACGGCGGACAGGCCCCGCTAATCAGCCTCCATAAAATAATGAATTTCAATTCATCTATAAAGAAGTTCCCTGATTATGCGATTCGCGCATGTCGGACTTGGGTCCAGTAGCTGCCGAATTCTCTTGCGGATAACAGAAACGAGAAATACTTCACGCCGAGAGGGAACCGTAAATTTGAGTATAACTCCGTGATTTCACGGAAGTTTATTCTCGAACCCGGGATGTTCCGCTCACCCCCTGGCCAGGACTGCCGAGAGGTTAATCGTCTCTTACCTGTGCTATGCGTTCTTTGCTTAGCTGCATCGCAACATCGGAACTTCCGCACTGCAGCAAGCCCATCTATATTCATTTCAACGATGACGCTCAGGTCAAGGGCTGAATCGAACTACAGGAGACTACAATGCTGCTCTCGCTCATCCGCATGATCCAGGCTTTCCGGGATTATCAGCGCAATGTTGCCGAGCTGTCCCAGCTCAGCGATCGCGAACTGGCCGACATCGGCCTCGATCGCTCGGACATCCCGCGCGTTGCCGCCGGTCAATATCAGGGCTGACACCGTTTCAGCCCTTACCGAACGAACCGATAGCGCCCGCCTCGTGCGGGCGTTGTCGTATCTGAAAGGCAGAAAACTCGATCTCAGCGATTCCAACGGCCGCCGAAAAGCGCTACCTGTCCCGCCCATGACAGGATCCCAATCCAACACCGTGCACGTGATCGGCGCGGGCCTTGCCGGCTCCGAGGCCGCCTGGCAGGTCGCCAAATCCGGCATCCCCGTGGTGCTGCACGAAATGCGGCCGACCCGCATGACCGAGGCGCATCGCACCGAGGGGCTTGCCGAGCTCGTCTGCTCCAACTCGTTCCGCTCCGACGATGCCGCCAACAACGCGGTCGGCCTGCTGCATGCGGAGATGCGCCGCCTCGGCTCGCTGATCATGCGCGCCGCCGATGCCAACCAGGTACCCGCCGGCGGGGCGCTGGCGGTCGATCGCGACGGCTTTTCCGCCGCCGTCACCAAGGCGCTGAACGAGCATCCCCTGATCGAGATTGCCCGCGGCGAGGTGGCAGGCCTGCCGCCGGCCGATTGGGGCAACGTGATCGTTGCCACCGGCCCCCTCACCTCCGCGCCGCTGGCCGACGCCATCCGCGAACTGACCGACGAGAACGCGCTCGCCTTCTTCGATGCGATCGCGCCGATCGTGCACCGCGAATCCATCGACATGTCGGTGGCCTGGTTCCAGTCGCGCTACGACAAGGTCGGTCCCGGCGGCAACGGCGCCGACTACATCAACTGCCCGATGACCAAGGAGCAGTATGACGGCTTCGTCGCGGCGCTCATCGACGGCGAGAAGACCGAATTCAAGGAGTGGGAGACCAACACGCCCTATTTCGACGGTTGCCTGCCGATCGAGGTGATGGCGGAGCGCGGCCCCGAGACGCTGCGTCACGGCCCGATGAAGCCGGTCGGCCTCACCAATCCGCACGATCCCACCACAAAACCCTACGCGATCGTGCAGCTTCGCCAGGACAACAGGCTCGGCACGCTCTACAACATTGTCGGCTTCCAGACGAAATTGAAGTACGGCGAGCAGCAGCGCATCTTCCGTGCCATTCCGGGCCTGGAGAAGGCTGAGTTCGCCCGCCTCGGCGGCCTGCATCGTAACACCTTCCTCAACTCGCCAAAGCTGCTCGACGGCCAGCTGCGCCTGCGCGCGCAGCCGCGGCTGCGCTTTGCCGGCCAGATGACCGGCTGCGAAGGCTATGTGGAGTCCGCGAGCGTCGGCCTGATCGCCGGCCTCTATGCGGCGGCGGATGCACATGGCGAAACACTGGCGAGCCCGCCGGCCACGACGGCACTGGGATCCCTGCTCGGCCACATCACCGGCGGTCATATCGAGACCATCGAGCCGGGTACGCGATCGTTCCAGCCGATGAACGTCAATTTCGGCCTATTCCCGCCGCTCGCACGCGCGCCGACGAAGAAACCCGACGGCACGCGCCTGCGCGGCAACGAGAAGACGGTGGCCAAGAAACAGGCGTTGAGTGCGCGGGCGCTGGCCGATCTCGATCGCTGGATCGCCGATCACCTGCACATTGCCGCAGCGGCGTGAACCTTCGATGAGTCTCCCCAAAGAAGACGCCGCGGTGCTCTCGGCGCGCTGGACTGACGGCGTGTTGCTCAAGCGCGACGTGTTCTCGACCGTCGAGCGCGGCCGCTTTCGCGGCGACAGCGCCGAGGTCGATGCGGTCTTGCGCCGGCTCGACGAGGTGCCGTGGTGGTCGTACCTGCTGGCGCGCCATCTGTTCGCGCGCGAGAAGCATGCGCTGGCGCTAGCCAAGGGCCTGAACGTCGGCCCCGAGCTCTTATGGGCCGGTCGCCGCGCCCTCGTCCGCGGCTTCGTCGACGGCGTCGCACTGCATCTGGCGAAACCGCATGGCGACCTCACTTATTTTCGCTCAGCCAAGGCGGCGCTGCGCCGGCTGCGCCGCGCCGGCATCTGCCACAACGACCTCGCCAAGGAGCAGAACTGGCTGGTGGGGCGCGACGGGCGTGCCTATGTCACCGACTTCCAGCTCGCAGCCTGTTTCGAGCGTCGCGGGCGCCTCTATCGCATCCTCGCCTATGAAGACCTGCGTCATCTGCTCAAGCATAAGCGCTCCTATGCGCCGCAGGCCCTGACGCCGCGGGAGCGGAAGATCCTGGCGAAGAAATCCTTCGCAGCGAGCCTGTGGCTTGCCACCGGCAAGAAGGTCTATCGCGCGATCACGCGCGGCCTGTTCAACTTCACCGACCGCGAAGGCGGCGGCCGCCGGCTCGTCAACGACGCGCCGGTGCTGGCCGACCTGATCCGCAAGAATCCGGCCGTGCGCGACACCGCCATCGTCGCATTCGCCGACCGCCGCTCCGGCGTTGGGCTTTATGCCTTCGTCGAGGCGGATCAGGCCGCGCTCGAAGGCCAGCTCCGCAACGAACTCACTGCGGCGAAGGGACCGAAGCCACCGGAGCACATCCAGGTGGTGCACGCGCTGCCGCGCGATACCAGCGGCAAGCCGCGCACCGAGATCCTGCAGCTGGTCGCCATGAACCAGCTCGACCTGATCGAACCGATGATGAAGAACGATCAGGACCGCGCCTTCCTGAAGGACATCCTGGAGCAGCGCAAAAACCTGCGTGACCGCTTCAACTTCGAGGCGGACCTACCGACGAGCTAGCGGGGATCGCGCCTTGATGCGTCCACATTGCCGATAGACAAGGGAACCAGATATCGCGGTGGTTGGTGGGGGAATGAGCACCTGGGGGGCGATCAGGCGTCGTGTGGCTGGCGGAATGGTCGCCGGCCTTCTGCTGTTGGCAGCCACGCCCGTGGCCGCGGAGTCCGCGGCCGAACAGATCTCCAATTTCCGCGTCAAGCATGGTGAGGGTCGCGTCGTGCGCGATGGAACCCTCGACCGGATTGCGCTGGAGCAGGCGCGCGCGATGGCAGCAAAGGATGATCTCAGCCACGAGACGCTCGGCCCGTTCACGAGGCGGATCGCGCCGGCACGGGCGGGCCGCGCCGCTGAGAACATCGCCTACGGTTATGACAATTTCGAGAAGACGCTCGGCCAGTGGATCGACTCCTCCGGGCACCGCAAGAACCTGCTGCTACACAACGCCTCCCGGGTCGGGATCGCGAGCGCCCGGAATGCCAGCGGCAAGCGCACCTATTGGGCCATGGTGATCGCAGGCGATTACGAGCCGAAGCCGGGCAAGGGCAAGAAGGACAAGGAGCCGCTTGTTGCCGTGAAGCGTGAAGTCGCCGCTCCGTCAGGCCGAACCAAATCGAACGACTGCCACATCAAGCTGCTCAGCCTCTGCATTTGAGGCGAAACCGGCACCGGACGCGCTGCATAGCGAAAAGACCACCTGCGGCAAATCGACCGTCAGCGTCGAGCCAGCTTCAGGTGCGAGCCACTCTTCCTCCGACGCAAGCGGTCATATATGAGGGGTTTGCCACCGGAATGTCCTCAGAAGCGAACTGGCGGCGTTGATGGCGGTTCGTTAATCCAAGTATCGCAACGTAGGCACGGACGGGCATTCGACCGAGGCATGGCATGGTGAAACGTTTGACGGTGGCGCAGTCCAGCCTGGCGATGCGGCGTTGGGGGCCTCCCAGCATTGTCACGCTCGCGGCGATGGCCGCACTGACGGCGCTGACCGCAGACGCCGCGGCCAAGCAGGCGCGCCCCGCCGTCGAGGCGACGGCGCCGCGCGAGGCCGGCGAGCCGATCATGGCGATCGTCTCGATCAAGAGTCAGCAGGTCACCTTCTACGACGCCGAAGGCTGGATCCTGCGCGCCCCGGTGTCCACCGGCACGACCGGCCGCGAGACGCCGGCTGGCGTCTTCGCCGTCATCGAGAAGGACAAGGACCACCACTCGACCATGTATGACGATGCCTGGATGCCGAACATGCAGCGCATCACCTGGAACGGCATCGCGCTACATGGCGGGCCCCTGCCCGGCTATGCGGCCTCACACGGCTGCGTGCGGATGCCCTACGGCTTTGCGGAAGATCTGTTCGACAAGACGAATATCGGGATGCGGGTGATCATCTCGCCGAACGACGCGGCTCCGGTCGATTTCTCTCATCCCTCGCTGTTCGTGCCGAGGAAGGAGGCTATCGCGGCGGTGCCGGCCCGCGCCGACAAGCTCTCCGCCGAGGCCGAGGAGGCCATCAGGGCCGCCGACGAGACCAAGAAGGCTGCTGCGGTGGCAGCGAAAGAGGCCGCGTCGCTCCCGGCGTCGCTGCGCAGGCTGGAACAGCAGAAGGCCCGCGCCGACGCCGAACTCGCGTTCGCCGACAAGTCGCTCGCCGCCGCAAAGACCGATCAGGCCCGGGCCAAGGCCGAGGAGTTGAAGCAGAAGGCCGCTACCAAAGCTGCGGACGCGGCAACGCAGCTCGACACCGCGAAGGCCGACGCACAGCCGAAGCGCGACGCCGTCGCCGCCACCAAGGACGCCGCCAAGGCGGCGGCAGCCAAAAAGGCCGACGCCGTCAAGGCGGCGACCGAGGCGAAGCTCGCGCTCGAGCCGGTCTCGGTCTACATCAGCCGCGCGACGCAGAAGCTCTACGTGCGGCGAAACACGCATAAGCCGGCGCCGGACGGCGGCGGCGAGGTGTTCGATACGAGCATCGAGGTTCCGGTCACGATCCGCAATCCCGATATGCCAATCGGGACGCATGTGTTCACGGCGATGGCGAAGAACGACGCGGGCCTGCACTGGACCGTGGTCACGATCGACAATGGCGACGATGCCAAGGACGCGCTCGACCGGATCACCATTCCGCAGGACATACTCAATCGCATCGCGCCGACCGCTGTGCCGCGATCGTCGATCATCATCTCGGACGAGCCGCTGAGCAAAGAGACCAACTATCGCACCGAGTTCGTCGCAGTGCTGAACAACCAGCCTCAAGGCGGCTTCATCACGCGCAAGCCGACGGTCCCGATGGCCGTTGCGAGCGATGACAGCTGGGGGGACAACGGCGGCTTCGGCTTCTTCTTCCAGCAGCGCGATCCGAACCCGCAACCTGTCCGCCGTCGCGGCCAGTACCAGTACTATCAACCGATGCAACCGCAACCGATGCAACGGAGCTGGTGGTAGGACGGAGCGCTCGATCGTTTGCGCACCGTCTCGATCGGCGTTGCAAACAAAGCGCTCGCTAGCGCGACGTCAGCCACGACGCGCCGCCTTGATCGCGGCGACGTCGATTTTTGTCATGCCCATCATGGCTTCGAACGCGCGCTTTGCTTCGGCACCGCCAGCCGCCAGCGCCTCGGTGAGCACGCGCGGCGTGATCTGCCAGGAAATGCCCCATTTGTCCTTGCACCAGCCGCACGCGCTTTCCTGCCCGCCATTGCCGACGATGGCATTCCAATAGCGATCGGTCTCGTCCTGATCGTCGGTGGCGATCTGGAACGAGAAGGCCTCATTGTGCTTGAACACGGGACCGCCATTGAGGCCGAGACACGCGACGCCGGCAACCGTGAATTCGACGGTCAGCACATCACCCGCATTGCCGGATGGATAATCACTGGGCGCGCGGTGGACGGCGTGCACTGCACTGTCGGGGAACGTCTCGGCATAGAAACGTGCAGCAGCTTCGGCGTCCTTGTCGTACCAGAGGCAGATCGTGTTCTTCGTCATCGCGGGTCCTTCTCAGTTCCAAGCCAGATCGCGCCCATTCCCCATGCGCGCGCCAGCATAGAATCCCCCTCGCCTCGATGTCACCCCAGATGGTCAACTTGCCGCAGTTTCACGGCCTGCCGTGAAACAAAAGCGGACGTTCCAGGCTCAGCCTCGAACGCCCACGCTTGATGGCGCAACTTCTAGCCGCCGCTGCTATCCGGGTTCCGGCAGGTCGTTGGCTTTCAAGCCACGCGGAAGCACGGTCAGCAGAAGCAGCGCGCAGAGCACGCACAGCGTGCCGATCACGTAGAGCGCCGGCGTGCTGCTGCCGGTCCAATCCTTGACCGAACCGACCATGACCGGGCTCACAATGCCGCCGAGTTGGCCCAACGTATTGATGAGCGCGATTCCACTCGCAGCGCCCGCGCCCGCGAGGATCTTTGGGGGAAGCGTCCAAAAAGTCGGGATGGCCGCAACGACGCCGCCTCCGAGAATGGCAAGCGCAGCAACCAGGGTGACGACATTCTTGTCGAATGCGCCGGTGGCAAAAAATCCGAGCGCCGCGGCAAGGACCAATCCAGCGACAAACTTCGGTCGTTCGCCTGACGCGTCGGACATTCGCCCGACTGCCAGCATGGTGATGGCGCCACAGATGTAAGGGACGGCGGTCAGGAAGCCGATTGCGGCCGCGCTCCCGCCCCCCGCCGCCTTGATGAGATCCGGTGCCCAGAAGTTGAGTCCGTAAGACGCGATCTGGATCAGGAAGTAGATGAATCCGAGCAGCAGCACGCCAGGCATCAGCAACGATCGCCATGCCGAATGCTCGCCGATCCCGCTGTTCTGGCGATCCAGCCGGACCGAGATGAGGCGACGCTCCTCGCCGCTCAGCCATTCGGCCTGCTCGATACCATCGTCGAGGCGAAGCAGAACGACCACCCCCAGAGCGACGCATGGGATGCCGCCAGCCAGGAACAACCATTGCCAGCCGGCCAGGCCGTGCAGCCCGTGCAGATAGTTGAGAATGAGACCGGAGATCGGCGCGCCGATGATCCCGGAGAATGCGGTCGCAAGAAAGAAGACCGAGGTCATGCGGCCGCGATGCGACTTGGGAAACCAGAGCGTCAGATAGTAGAGGATGCCGGGAGCAAATCCGGCCTCCATGGCGCCGATCACGAAGCGCAGTGCATAGAACTGCCATTCGCTTCGGACGAAGATCATGGCCGCGGTCGCCAATCCCCACGAGATCATGATGCGGGCGATCCAGCGCCGCGCGCCGAAGCGGTACAGCAGCATGTTGCTCGGCACCTCCAGGAGGACATAGCCGACGACGAACAGGCTCGCGCCAAATCCATAGGCTGTATTGCTCAGGCCGAGATCCGCCTGCAGCGCCGCCTTGGCAAAGCTGATGTTGACGCGATCGAAGAACGCGAAAAAGTAGCAGACGATGATCAGCGGCATCAGCCGCCACGCAATCCTCCTAATGACTTTCTGCTCGTTGATGTCAGTATCGAGATCCACAGCGGTCGCCATTGTTATGGTCATGATTTCCTCCGATATGTTCTTTGGGATTTTGATTGCGGATCGCTCAGACCGAGCGTCGCAAGCGTTCTGGAATGGGATGCAGATCCAGAGGACGGCCGGCCTTTGCGACCTGTCCGGGCACCTCATGTCCGACGAGTCCGGGCAGTCGGAATGAGAGATCGATCAAGCGCTGGAGATCGAGGCCGGTCGTCAGACCGATTTCGTGACAGAGATTGACCAGGTCCTCGGTGCAGACATTGCCGGTCGCGCCGGGAGCGAATGGACATCCGCCGAGGCCGCCCAGTGCCGCGTCGAAGCGACGCGCGCCGGTGTCATAGGCCGAGAGAGCATTCACCAGCCCAAGACCTCGGGTGTTGTGGAAGTGGAGCGTGAGCTGATCCGCCGGAAGCACTATCAAGGTCTTGGCCACCAGTTGCGAGACCTGGTTGGGATTGGCCATGCCCGTCGTATCGGCGAGGGTTATGCCATCGACCCCGAGATCGAGATAACGCTTGATGATGTCCAATACCTTCTTGAAGGGCTGCACGCCCTCGAATGGACAGCCGAACGCTGTGGCGACGGTGGCATTGACCAAGGCACCGACCTCATGAGCCGGCTTCACGATCTCGGCGAGCGACGCGAGTGAGTCCGCGTGCGTCATGTTCATGTTGGCACGGTGGTGCGTTTCGCTCGCCGACATCACGAAATTCAGCTCGTCGGCGCGCGCCGCCAGCGCTCGCTCGGCGCCCCGCCGGTTCGGAACGAGCGCCGTGTAGATCGTGCCGGGGCGCCGCTCGATCCCGGCGAAGACCTCCGCCGCGTCTCGCAGCGAGGGCACGGCCGTTGGAGAAACGAACGACGAAACCTCGATGCGGCCAAAGCCGATCGTGGACAATGAATTGATCAGCCGGATCTTGTCGCCGGTTTCAACCCATTTCGGCTCGATTTGCAGGCCGTCCCGCGGTGCGACTTCCTGGATCATGATATCAAGCGGCGCGGTTCTCATTGCACAGCTCCGATCCGGCGTAGCTGCGCAATATCCGCCTCCTGGAGGCCGAGCCCGGTCAACACCTCATCGGTGTGTTGGCCAAGCGTCGGGCCCGGCCACCTGATGCCGCCGGGCGTGTCGGAGAGCTTGGGCGCGATGCCCGGCATCTTCACGGTGACATCACCCGGCAATTCGGTCGCCAGGATCATGTCTCGGGCGGCGTAGTGCGGGTCGTCGACAATGTCGGCGACCGAATAGATTCGACCGGCGGGAACGTCGGCAGCATCGAGGAGAGAGAGGATCTCATCCATCGTCCGCTCCGAGGTCCATGTGGTGATGGCGGCATCGAGCAGCGCATTGTTGCGGACGCGTCCGTCGTTGCTGGTAAACGCCGGATTGTCAGCGAGATCCGGCCGGCCGATGACCTGCATCAGACGCTTGAATATCGCATCGCTGTTGCCGGCGATGACGACATGGCGCCCGTCGGAACTCGGATAGGTGTTGGAGGGGCTGATGCCCGGCAACGCCCCGCCGGTGCGGGTCCTGACATGACCCATGAGATCATATTCAGGGACGAGGCTCTCCATCAGATTGAACACGCTCTCGTAGAGCGAGACGTCGACGACCTGCCCCCTTCCCTGACCGGTCTTGACCCGGAGCAGTGAAATCAGGGCTCCAATCACGCCATGGAGAGACGCGAGGCTATCGCCGATGCTGATGCCGACCCGGGCCGGCGGGCTGTCCGGATCGCCCGTCGTGAAGCGCAATCCGCCCATGGCCTCGCCGATCGCGCCGAACCCGGACCTGTCGCGATAAGGGCCGGTCTGGCCGTAGCCGGAGATGCGCACCAAGGTGAGGTTCGGATTGAGTTCGGACAGCACGTCCCAGCCGAGACCGAGCTTCTCGAGGCTGCCCGGCTTGAAATTCTCGATCACGACATCGGCCTGTGCTGCCAGGCGCAGGGCCACGTCGCGGCCATCCGGCGACTTCAGATCGATCGCGATCGACTTCTTGTTCCGCGATTGCAGATACCACCAGAGCGACGTTCCCTGATGCAGCTTCCGCCATCTGCGCAGCGGATCTCCGCTGCCGGGCTGCTCGATCTTGATGACGTCGGCGCCGAATTCGGCAAGCAGCCGCGCGGCAAAAGGCGCAGCAATCAAAGTTCCGAGTTCGACGACTCGAATTCCGGATAGTGGACCATCCACGGTCTGGCGCTCCTCGACATGCTGTTTCGTCGAGGTGTCGCCGAGCCGGGGGTATTAAGTCCAATATCGTTTGATGAACGGGCATTCGCGGATGACGAACGTCATCAGAGCTCGCGTCAGTGGGCCCTGCTCCGGGGAAATCGCAGGTGTTCCAGCATCAACTGGCTCGTTGCCGACAGGCCTGCGGGATCCCGCGCAACCAGGACCAGCTCGCGATCGGCCCAGCCGTCGCTCAACTCGACGGCCGACAAATCCATGCCGTGACTGAGGACTTCAAATGCGCGATCGGGAATCAAACCAATTCCCATGCCGGCCTGCACCATGCGGCAGACCGCATCAAAGCCCGGGACATGAACCCGCAACCGGATCGACTTTCCGATCTGCTGCGCGGTGTATTGCGAGCGGAGATAGATCGAGCTCGTCGCAAACAGGCCGACGTGATCGTAGTCCAGCGTGTCGGCGAAGGAGACATCCGTTGCGCCCGACAGAGGATGATCGGACCTCACCACGATGACAAGGCGGTCCCTTCGATAGGAGAACCGCTCCAGGGCGCGGGTCGAAACGTCCGCCGAGCAGATGCCGATGTCCGCGACTCCCTCCTCGACGCCACGAACAACCTCGGCGCTGGGACGTTCCTGCAAATCGAGGCGCACCAGCTCGTGCGAGTGGAAGAATCCCGGCAGATCGTCCGGCAGGAATTCGACGATCGACGATAGATTGGCCAGCATGCGCACATGACCGCGCACCCCGCGCGCGTGCTCGGCCATGTCGACCGCGATCTTCTCGACGTTGAGCAGCGTGACCCGCGCATGGTGCAGAAGAGATTCGCCCGCCGGCGTCAGCGCCATCCCGTTTGGATGCCGCTCGAACAAGGCGACCTCGAGCACCTCTTCGAGATCATGCATGCGTTTGCTGACCGCGGAAGGCGCAATAGCCTCTCTTTGCGAGGCACGCGTCAGATTGCCTTCTTCGCAAATGGCGATGAACAACCGCAGCGTTGTAAGGTCGATGCGCCGTGCAAGGTCAATCTTGTGCGGCACGCTTGATCGTGACGACTGTGCTTTCTGCTGCATGATCGGCTTTCCAGACCCCAGAACATATCGCGTTCGAAGTCGGCGGATTTCTCAAAATGCCCGACGGCAGCCATCCAAATTGGAATGCAATACCAAGAGATGACGAAAATTCGCGACTTTGTTCCAACCGTAAGATTTCGCGGACCGCGACGTGCAGATGTTATTGCTGCCACTTCGAGGATGATGGCGCCGAGCGCAGGCACGACGTGCCGCTTGTTACCATTTTCATACGGGTCAAATCGACACAAGCCGGTTCACCCGGCGAGCATCCAATGGCTTCATTTCCGGCGCCTCGGTCCGTCTCAAGCCTAGCGGGGGCTATCTGCTCGGGCAGGCTGCCCAGCTGCTGGCCCGTCACGCTCGTCGCCTCCGCTGCCACAGGGGGTCTCAAGCCGCCTCCCTCGCCTTGAGCGCCGCGCTCCTCTCATCACCAGTACCTGAAACCGAACCAGGCGAACTGCGTTTGCGGAACCGCAGGAATCGGCCGCGGCGTCACATGCCCTTTGGTCCGCGTCGAGACATGATGTGATCTGCGTTGCTGCTTGTGATCAGTGGATTCCGCCGAGCGGGAGCCCGGGCGCGGCAGCAGCGCCAAGGCGTCGGCGGTCGAAGAACGGTCACTCTTGGTTGCAGATGGTCTTGTGAGGACAGGCGGAGCAGCCGTTTCGATGTTCGTGGCCACAGCCTCGGGAGCGACCACCGGCGGCGAATTTGTATCTAGAACCACGCGCTCGGGCCATTTCTGGTCCGAGTGAATACGTATGGCGGGACGGTCTGCAGCGCCGTTCACAGTGATCGGCAACTTGGGCAGGCAGAAGTCCGCAACAAACAACAGCGCAAGCAATACTGCGCCAATCTTCCAGAAGTATGCCGTCAGCGGCATGTCTTGTCGCTCCGCGCCCCCCACCTTGACCTGGGCTCAGTCCGCGACCTCTGCTCACAATCGCTGATCTATCGAAACCCCGATTGATCTGGATCAAGTGCCCGGGATGGTCTTCCATATCCGCCCGGTCATTCCGCGCCTTCCCAGATACCGGGCTCAGCCAAGTTCCGGCCCGCACCGTCAAGGTTCCGGAAGCACACCCGCCGCTCAGGTGCAGCGCGCGCTCAAGCCGGATGCGCTGAGCTTCGCCATGACCTCGTCGAGATGCGCGCTGTCGCGGGTCTCGATGACCAGTTGCAGCAGCGTCGCCTTGGCCGGCAGGTCGGAGAATGTCCGCTGGTGCGAGACTTCGATGATGTTGGCGCCTGCTTCCGCAAGCAGCGCCGCGACCGCGGCCAGCTGGCCCGGCCGGTCCGGGATATCGAGCGACAACTGGGTCAGCCGTCCCTCGCGCGCGAGCTCCCGGGTCAGGACGGACGCGATCAGCCGCGTGTCGACGTTGCCGCCGCTCAGGACGAGGCCAACCTTCTGGCCGGCAAAGCGGGACGGATCGGACATGATCGCGGCAAGGCCCGCGGCGCCGGCGCCCTCGACGACCGTCTTCTCGATCGAGATCAGGGTCGCGACTGCGCGCTCGAGCTCGGCTTCGTTCACCAGCGCAATATCGTCGACGAGGCGACGGACGATTTCGGTGGTGATCTTGCCGGGTGATTTCACCGCGATGCCTTCGGCCAACGTATCGCCGCGTGCCGGCAGATTGCCGTCATGGATGGCGTTGTACATCGAGGGATAGAGCCAGGCTTCGACGCCCAATATCCGCAATGACGGCTTCAGCGACTTCGCGGCAATGGCAATGCCGCTGATCAGGCCGCCGCCGCCGATCGGGACGACCAGCGTATCCAGCTCCGGCACGGCCTTTAGCATCTCCAGCCCGACCGTGCCCTGCCCCGCGATGACAAGCGGGTCGTCATAGGGGTGAACGAAGATCATGCCGCGGGCCTCGCCATGGGCGCGCGCAAACGCGGCGGCTTCCTCAAGCGTCGCGCCCGTCACGATCACCTCGGCACCATGGTGCCTGGTGTTCTCGACCTTCACCATCGGCGTGCCGACCGGCATGACGATGGTGGCGGGAATGCCGAGCCGCTTCGCATGATAGGCGACGCCCTGCGCGTGGTTTCCCGCCGACATGGCGATCACACCGCGCGTACGCTCCTCCGGCGTCAGCGCGGTGAGCCGGTTGAGAGCGCCGCGCTCCTTGAACGAGGAGGTGAACTGAAGGTTCTCGAATTTCAGCCAGATGTCGCAGCCGCAGATGCTGCTTAGCGTGCGGCTATAGCTACAGGGCGTTTCGACGATGGCGCCCCGGACGGTGTCGGCCGCCGCGCGGATATCGGCCGGCGCAACCGGAAGATCGGTCAGATCGAGCGTCGTGGCGGTGGTTTGGGACAAGTCGGCCATGGGACAGCATAGAGTATTTGGCCCATCCAAGCGATAAGCCAAGCCCTATTTGGTAAATTCCCGTGACCGCGACGCCCGCCACAGCGTCCATAGCGTACGCAACCGCGACGATGGCTCCGGCGTGAAGGGATTGCGGTCCGCCCGCGACAGCCGCCTCAGGTCGGCACGCGCCTGGCTCAGCGGCAGAAACGCTGATCGTGCCGATGCCGGCATCTCCGCCAGCAGCGAGGTGGAAGTTGCGAGATGGTGCCGCGCTTCGTTCATGAGTTGGTCCAGGGCGGCACGCAGGCCGGACGTGTCCTTGCCGGCGAACACGTCTTCCATGCGGCAGCCGTGGCTTTCCAGAATCTGCTGCGGCAGAAACAATTGCCTGCGCGCAGAGTCGCGCGGCAGGTTGGCGACGACCTGCACGATGCCCTGGGCGAGGCCCGCATGTCTTGCGAGGTGCTCGATCGTCCCCGAAAGCGGCGCCATGATCCCACCCGCGAGCGCGAGCAGCGCCGAACAGGTCGCCCCCAGATAGCCTTCCAGCGCCGCCATGGTCGGCATCGGATCGTTGTAGAGGTCGAACCGGTGTTCGTCGACGAGCAGCGACAGCGGCTCGACCGGCAGATCGAAATCGCGGATCGCGCGCAAGAGCTCCGCCGCCACCGGGTTGCCTTCGGCGCCGCCATGGGCATGGCCCGAGAGCATGTCGGTCCACCATTGCAGGCGGATCTCGCCGGGCAAGGGCTGGGTCACCTGATCGCGAACGCGGACGATTTCAACATTGAAGGCGTAAAGGGCGAGCAGCGCGCGGCGCTCGGCGGCGGGCACGAACAGGGTTGCGGCATAGCGCGGAAAGTCGTGGCTGCGCACGAGATCGGCGCAGAAGGCGACGGCATCGGCGGG
>NZ_LUUB01000121.1:0-27633 GCF_001641635.1 Bradyrhizobium centrolobii | reverse complement strand
CGCCGCGCTGCTCATGGCACGGCGATCAGGGCGGCCGCGACGCGCCGCCGTTCGCCGATCATGATGTTGTAGGTTCGCACGGCGGGACCGGTCTGCATCGTATCCAGCACCACCCTCACCGCCTTGAGCGCCTGGCGTAATTCCGGCGGCGGCAGCCATACGCCGGTTCCGGTTCCGATCAGCAGCGTGTCGATGCTGTTGGCAGTAGCGAAGACCCTATCCAGCGAATAGCGGTCGATCTTCGTGGGATCCGTCACGTCCCAGGCCCAAATCGCGTCGGGCAGGCACAGCAGCGAGCCGCGATGCGACATGCCGGCAAAGGCGAAGCCGCCCTTGCCATAGGCCTCGATCGGTGCCGAGCGCGGGAAATGCGGAGCGTTGGGATCGCCGGCCATGAGCTTCGTCCGAATTGGCTTACTGCCCTCGCAAACTCGTGCGAGGGCGCGCGGTTCGGATCATGGCCGGCTTTTCTTTGCCGGCGCAGCCGTATCCGCTGTGTCTTCACGATGCGTGCCGACGCCGAGATAGATCAGGATCGGCGCGGCGATGAAGATCGAAGTGTAGGTGCCGACCAGCACCACGCCGAACATCATCACCGCGGTGAAGCTGTGGATGGCCTGGCCGCCGAACAGCAGCAGCGCGAGCAGCGCCAGCGTCACGGTGACGTGGGTGATGATCGAGCGCGACAGCGTCGAGTTGATGGACTCGTTCAGGAGTTGCGGCATCGGCATCTTCTTGTAGCGCCGCAGCATTTCACGGATGCGGTCGTAGATGACGACGGTGTCGTTGAGCGAATAGCCGAGAATGGTCAGAAGCGCCGCGATACTGGTCAGGTCGAAATCGACCTGGCTGATCGACATGAAGCCGATCGTCAGCACGATGTCGTGCACGTTGGCGATCATGGCGCCGAGCGCGAACTGCCATTCGAAGCGGAACCAGAGATAGATCAGGATCGCGACGATCGCGAGCATCAGGCCGAGCATGCCGAAGGCCAGCAGCTCGCCGGAAACGCGCGGTCCCACCACCTCGACGCGGCGATATTCGACGGAATCGCCGAGCGCGCCGCGGACCTTCTGCACGGCCTCCTGCTGGGCGGCATCGCCGCCGGGCTGCTCTGCGACGCGGATCAGGACATCGGCCGGGCCGCCGAACTGCTGCAACTGGACTTCGCCAAGGTGCAGGGCGTCCAGCGTCGCGCGCATCGCGGCGATGTCGGCGGTGCCGGATTTGGCCTGCACCTCCAGCAGCGTGCCGCCGCGGAAGTCGATGCCGAAATTCAGGCCATGGGTGAAGAACAAAGTGATCGCGAAGATCGACAGCGCTGCCGAAATCGGGAAGCTGATGCGGCGAAAGCGCGTGAAGTCGAAATGCGTATTGTCCGGGACGATGCGCAGCGACGGCAGGAGGCCGAGCGCGGCGACCACGGTGAGGACGGCAATCAGGATGCCAAGCCCGATGAGAACGTAGTGAGTCACGGTCAGGCTCCTAGATCGGCACGCTCTGCGGCCGTTTCCACCGCACCCACCCGGCCACGATCAGCCGGGTCAGCGTAAAGGCGGTGAACACCGTCGTGATGATGCCGATGCCGAGCGTCACGGCGAAGCCGCGCACCGGGCCGGTGCCGATGTAGAACAGCACCGCAGCGGCAATGAAGGTCGTGATGTTGGAGTCGAGGATGGTGGCAAGCGCCCGCTTGAAGCCGGCGTCGATCGCCGAGATCGCGTTGCGGCCGCCGCGCAACTCTTCGCGGATGCGCTCATAGATCAGCACGTTGGAGTCGACCGCGATGCCGACGGTGAGCACGATGCCGGCGATGCCCGGCAGCGTCAGCGTGGCGTTGAGCAGCGACAGCAGGCCGAAGATCATGGCGACGTTGATGGCCACCGCGACGTTGGCGAACACGCCGAACAGGCGGTACGTCAACAGCATGAATACGATGACCATGATCGAGCCGACATAAGCGGCGAGCTCGCCCTTCTCGATCGAGTCCTGGCCGAGGCCGGGACCGACGGTGCGCTCCTCGACGACCGTAAGCGGGGCCGGCAGCGCGCCGGCACGCAGCAGCACGGCGAGATCGTTGGCGGACTGGACGGTGAAATTGCCGGAGATCTGCCCCTGCCCGCCGGTGATCGGTTCGCGGATCACGGGCGCCGAGATCACCTCATTGTCGAGCACGATCGCAAACGGCAGGCCCACGTTTTCTTGGGTGGCCTGCGCGAACTTGCGGGCACCGACCGAATTGAAGCGGAAGCTGACGATGGGCTCGTTGGTGCGCTGGTCGAAGCCGGGCTGCGCGTCGGTGAGCTCGCCGCCGGAGACCAGCACCTGCTTCTTCACCACATAGGGCACCTTCGGCGAGCTCGCGCTCATCAGGAGCTCCGATTCCGGCGGCAGCCGACCCTGCTGGGCCTGGTCCGGCGACACCGAGGTGTCGACCATCCGGAACTCCATCTTCGCGGTCTTGCCGAGCAGCTCCTTCAGATGCGTCGGGTCCTGAAGGCCCGGCACCTGCACCAGGATGCGGTCGTTGCCCTGGCGCTGGATCACCGGCTCGACCGTGCCGAGCTCGTTGACGCGGCGCTCGACGATCTGGATCGACTGCTCGATGGTGCGGCGCATGCGCTCGACCATGGCGGGCTGCGACAGCACAAGCCNAATCAGGCCGCCGCCGGCATCGGTGACGTCCAGGTCACGCTGCGTGCTCGAACCGAGCAAGCCGCCGATCGGCTGCGCGAGGTCGCGCAGCTTGGCGAGCGCCGGCTGCAGATCGGTGTCCTTGACCCGGACCTCGACCGCATCGCCGCGGGTCACGAGGCCGGTGTAGCCGATCTTGGCCTCGCGCAGCGCGCGGCGGACGTCGTCGCGGACCTGATCGAGCTTCTCCTTCTTCACGTAATTGGAATCGACCTCGAGCAGCAGGTAGGAGCCGCCCTGGAGGTCGAGGCCGAGCACGAGCCGGCGCTGTGCCCAGGCGGGCCAGGTCTTGACCTGCGCCTCGGGGAAGAAGTTCGGGACCGCGCAGAGGCACACGATCAGCGCTGTCAGGATAATCCCCAGCGCCTTCCACCGCGTGAAATACAACATCGACTGGACCTGTCAGATCAGGAGACTCTTGAGGCTCGCGCGAGCGCTCACTTTGCCGAGGTGTCGTCCTTGGCGCTTTCCTTGGCCGGCTCGCCCTTGGCGCGCACGCCGGAGATCATCTGGCGCATCTGTCGCACGCGCACGCCATCGGAAATTTCGAATTCGATCTGGTCGTCATCGACGACCTTGGTGACCTTGCCGACGAGGCCGCCCGAGGTCACCACGGTGTCGCCGCGACGGATGTTCTTCACGAGTTCGGCATGGTCGCGCACCTTCTTCTGCTGCGGGCGCAGAATCAGGAAGTACATGATCACGAAGATCAGGGCGAACGGCAGCAGCGACATCAACATGCTGTTGGTGTCGCCGGCGCCCGCAGCCTGGGCATACGCAGGGGTAATCAGCATTCGGACGATCCTCGTGAGAACGGGGGAAAGCCGGTCAGGCCCTTGGGGCGACCGGTTCGGTCAAATTCGCGCGGACTATAGCGGCCACCGCCCCAATTGCAACGCTGCCAGACCGTCGATTTGGCCACCTTGCGGCGGCCGTTGAGGCCCGATAAGGCTGCGTTCTCAGGAACTTCGGACATGCCCAGAAAACCAAGCAAAAGCCCGGCCAGCAACGGCCCCAAGACCCCTGCCCCAAAGCCCGCCCGCGTCGCGGCAAAACGCCCCACGGCAGCCCCTGTCGACCTCTCCCAGGAGCGCATCGTCCGCGCACTGGAGACCATTGCAGCGCACCTCTCCGCCCAGAAGCCGGCCGCGGTGGCCGAGTCTTTTGAGCGCGCGGATGCCTTCGTCTGGCATCCGGACGGCCGCATGTCGGCGGTGCCCCGGGTCAGCCGTGTCGAGCTGTTCCTGCTGAAGGGCGTCGATCGGATGCGCGACATCCTGATGGAAAATACCGAGCGCTTCGCCAACGGCCTGCCGGCCAACAACGCGTTGCTCTGGGGCGCGCGCGGCATGGGCAAGTCATCGCTGGTGAAGGCGGCCCACGCCAGCCTCAATGCCGACCGCAAGGCCGCTGACAGGTTGAAGCTGATCGAGATCCACCGCGAGGACATCGAGAGCCTGCCCTCGCTGATGGAGCGCCTGCGCGCCTCCTCCTTCCGCTTCATCGTGTTCTGCGACGACCTCTCCTTTGACGGCAATGACGCCTCGTACAAGTCGCTCAAGGCCGTGCTTGAAGGCGGCATCGAGGGCCGCCCCGAGAACGTCATCCTCTACGCCACCTCCAACCGCCGCCATCTCCTTGCGCGCGAGATGATCGAGAACGAGCGCTCGACCGCCATCAATCCCGGCGAAGCGGTCGAGGAGAAGGTCTCGCTGTCGGATCGCTTCGGCCTCTGGCTCGGCTTCCATCGCTGCAGCCAGGACGAATATCTCGCGATGGTCCGCGGCTATTGCAGCCATTTCGGCATCGAGATCGCCGACGAGGAGCTGGAGCGCGAGGCGCTGGAATGGTCGACGACGCGCGGCTCGCGCTCAGGCCGTGTCGCCTGGCAATTCGTGCAGGAGCTCGCCGGACGGCTGGGCGTGAAACTGACGGCGAATTAGCGCGAATCTGCAGCCCCAATCACAACTGTCATTCCCCGCGAAAGCGGGGAATTCAGGACGCCGCGGCCTATCGGCTTAATAACAACCGTCTCTGGAATACTGGATCGCCCGCTTTCGCGGGCGATGACGGCGTTGTTACGGTGGTCGCGTGCCCTGCTGTCAGGGCGCGCGCCTCACGCCCCGTTCAGGAATTGAAGCGGGTCAACCGGGCTCGATCCCTTGCGGATCTCGAAGTGGAGCTGCGGCGACGCCACTTCCCCGGATTGACCCGACTTGGCAATGACCTGGCCGCGCTTGATGGTATCACCACGCTTCACCAACAGCTCACTCGCATGGGCATATGCGGTGACGTAGCCGTTGGAGTGCCGAACCAGGACCAAATTGCCATAACCCTTCAGCTCGTTGCCGGAATAGGCAACGACGCCGTCTTCAGCCGCCTTGACCGGCGTGCCCTCGGGCACCGCGAGGTTGATGCCGTCATTGGCCTTGCCGTTGGTCTTGGCGCCGTAGGTCGTGATCACCTTGCCGCGCACCGGCCAGCGGAAGGTCGGCAGCGCACCGGTGGCCTCCGCAGCCTTCGCCGGTGTCTCGGCGGGCTTCTCTTCGAGGTTTGCTGTGGCCTGGGCCAATCGGGCGCTCTGCATCGGCGCGGCGGCCGCAACCTTGGTGGCGGGCGCGGTCGCGACGGCGGCCGGCTGCTGGGCGACCGCAACGGGTGCCGGCGCAACCAGAGCCGGCGCCGGCGCGGCGACGGCGGCGGTCTTGGCACCGGGCACGGTCAGCTTGGTGCCGAGCTTGAGCTTCGCGGACGGCGCAAGGCCGTTGGCGCGGGCGAGTTCGGCGGCCGAGATATGGTTCTTGCGCGCGATGCTGGCGAGCGTGTCGCCGCGATTGACGAAGTGGATGCTCGGCGGCGCGGCAACAGACGCAACCGGCTTGGCTGCAGGCGAGATCACGGGCGCGGCGGCGACCGCAGCTTGAGCGGCCGTCGCAGTCGGATGCGGGATGATCAGCTGCTGGCCGGGCGACAGCGTGCGCGGGCCCTTGTAGCCGTTGGCGGCAAGGATCGCCTGCGGCGTGACATGGTAGCGCTTGGCGAGCACGTCGAGCGTGTCGCTGGTGCCGACGATGATCTTGGTCCCGCCGGCCGGCTGGGCGGCGGCGACCGAGCGCGGCGGCACGGTGGCCGTGGTATCGAGATGCGGCTGGGCTGGTGGCGCATAGGAGCTGACCCCCCGCCCGCCTCCGGAAACGCCACCACCGGAGACCGGATAGGATTGCGGCGCCGCAACCGCGGGCGGCGGCAGGGGCTGAGACTGGTAGGAGCCGGGCTGCGTCTGCGGCCGGGCATATTGCGGCAGCTCACGCTGCGGCGGCGGTGCCTGCTGCACCGAACCGGTCGACTCGGAGGCGAAAGGATTGGAGAAATTCGACTGGGACAGCCGCGACGACATATCGGCGCTGCACCCCGCGAAACCGAACGAGATCAGCGCCAGCACCGCGACCTGCGGCACGCGGCGCGAGTAAAGCAACTCGGCGACAGCGGACATGGTTACTCACTCGTACGCAACAGAACTGGTCTTTTAAGTAAACACGCGCCGAGTAAATAACGGCTTAACCCTCCCAATAAGATGTTGGCGGCACAGCCGATCCGGGAATCTACAGCTCCCGCGCCACGCCGGGCAGCGCCGGCACGAAGCGGACATCGACGAGTTCCTTGCGCTCGACCCCCGCTTCGCCGCGGGTCAGACGGATCAAGGTCTGCACGCCCTGGTGCGGTCCGACCGGCGCGATCAGGACACCCCCGACTTCGAGCCGCTCGATCAGGTTCTCCGGAATCTGCTCCATCGCCGCGGTGACGATGATGCGATCGAACGGCCCGATATTGGCGGGCAGGTTGAGGCCATCGCCCAGCATTACCTCGACATTGTGATAGCCTAGCTTCTCGAGCCGCGCGCGTGCGGCATCCGCAAGCCTGCGGTAGCGCTCGACGGTCAGCACATGACCCGCGAGCCGCGACAGCACCGCGGCCTGATAGCCGGAGCCGGCGCCGATCTCGAGCACGCGGTGCCGCTTCTGGACTTGCAGCTGCTCGGTCATGTAGGCGACGACGAAGGGCTGGCTGATGGTCTGTCCGCAGGCAATCGGCAGCGCGCTGTCCCGGTAGGCATCCTCGCGATCCGCCTCGTCGACGAACAGCTCGCGCGGCACCTCCTCCATGGTGCGCAGCACTGCCTGATCGCTGATCCCCCGACGTCGCAGCGTAAGCTGAAACATCATCTTTTCCGGCGGCTGCTGATGGGAGGCCATGTGCCTGTGTTCGTCTCTTGAGGTCCAGGTTCGGTGCTTCGGATCGCAGTGCCCAAGCCTGGATTCTTGTTCCGGCTCAGGAACTCATGATAGCCTTTTGGCGCAGCATTTGACCACAATCGGCGAGCAACGGATCAACTGCGATCGTCATTTTGCAGATTTCCATTCGCCGAAACGCGCATTGCTTCACTTGGCGTTATCTGCGAACGTTTGCGCGAATGGGCAAGGACTCACTGATGACTGCGACAAGGCTTTCGGGCCGTTCTGTATTCCTCGTCGAAGACGAGGTCATGATCAGGATGATGGTCGCGGATATGCTGGAAGAGCTTGGCTACAAGGTCGCGGCTGAGGCGGGCGACATCACGGAGGCGATACGGCTTGCCCAGTCGATCGAGTTCGACCTCGCCATTCTCGACGTCAACGTCAACGGCAAGGTCATCTCGCCAGTCGCCGACCTGATCAAGGCCAAAGGCTGCCCCTTCATCTTCGCCACCGGCTACGGCTCCTCGGGCCTGCCCGAGCAATATCGCGACCGGCCGGCGCTTCAGAAGCCGTTTCAGCTCGACGCGCTCGGCAAGACCATCGAAGCCGCCCTTCGCGGCGGCTAGCCTCTATTTCAGCGCCGCGCCGAGCGCTTCGGAGAAAGCCTCGTCGGTACGGTCGAGCTTCAGCGGCGTGACCGAGACGTAGCGCTCCCGCAGGGCCGCGAGATCCGTACCTTCGACGGGCGTGTCCAGCATCGCGGTGCGCTCGAAGCCGATCCAGAAATACGGATTGCCGCGGCCGTCCCTGCGCTCGTCGATCCTGAGGAAGCCGAGATTGCGCTTGCCCTGTCGGGTCACGCGGATGCCGAGGACATCCTCCGGCGCGCAGGACGGGAAATTGACGTTGATGACCGTGTCCTTCGGGATGCCCGCGGCGATCACCTTGCGCAGGATGTCGGGCCCGAATTTGCGCGCGGTCTCCCACGGCGGCCGATCGCGCGTCTCGACGCTGAATTCCTGCGACAGCGCGAACGACGGCAGACCCAGGATGGTGCCTTCAAGCGCACCGGCAATGGTGCCGGAATAGACCACATCCTCGGCGACGTTGCGGCCCTTGTTGACGCCGGACAGCACGACATCGGGCAGCTTGGCGCCCAGGATGTGGCGCGCGCCCATGATGACGCAGTCGGTCGGCGTGCCGCGCACGGCAAAGTGCTGAGGGCCGACCTCGCGCAGGCGCAAGGGATCGTTCAGCGACAGCGAATGCGAGACGCCGGACTGGTCGAGCTCGGGGGCCACAACCCAGACATCGTCAGACAGCGCACGCGCGATCTCCTCCACGACCTTGAGGCCGGGGGCGTGGATACCGTCGTCATTGGTACAGAGAATTCGCATGCCGGGGGTCGATTCCAAGGGTTGGGTGAGGCCGTCTTATCCGGCTATGGCCGATCAGGCAAACTGGGCGCTTCGCGGGATGTCGGCCCGCGGAGAACACTTTTTCTGTGATCTAGCGTATTGCCGCGGCGCAGCGCCCCGCCCTATTTTCGGTCCGCACTCTGGTAGCGACGGGACATCGAATGACCCGCTTTGCAGCCGCGATCTGCCTCGGGTTGGGGCTTGGCCTTTGCGCGCTGGCGCCGTGGCCAGGGCAGACGCAGGATTCGGCGACTGCCGACCGCTGCTTCCCCTGGCAGGAGTTCCATAACGGCGTCTGCGTCGCCAAGCCGGCACCGCTTGCGCCCCCGCCGCTTCCGGCTGCGCCGGCCCCGAGCCCGCCCCTCAACTCGTCCATTGGCCCAACTGAGCGCGGCGACAGCGCCAATCCCCCGGCTTGCCCGGCCAACAGCCATTTCGACCCTGCCGGCGGAGGCTGTGTCGCGGATGCCCCGGCACGGCCGGTCACACCTCGCACGCTCACGACCATCACCTGCAACGGCGGCATGGCGAGCAATGGCCAATGCGTCTGTCCGGCCGGCTTCGACCTGATGCCGGCCGGCAGCGATCCGGGCGGCACCTGCGTACGAACCCATGCGGAAAACTGCCTCGGCGGCGCGATGACCGTCAGTGGCCAGTGCCTCTGCACCGGTCAGGTCACGATGTCCGGACAGGTCTATGACCTCGAATTCTCGAAAGGTAAGTGCGTGCCTAAGCGCTGTCCACGCGAAGGTCCCTGCGCCACGGCCGCGGCGAAGCCCGGCAACGACGCGTTGCCAAAACTGTCATCGGACGACCCCGAGCAGCATCGTGCCTGCGGCCGGGGCATGGTCGCGAAGCGCCGCGGTTGCGTGCCGGCGCGGCCCCGCTCGCAGACGATCGACCCGGGCGTGTATTTCCGGATCAGACCGAGCTACCCGAGCCCGATGCCGTACTAAAGCGCGACATCAAGCTTTAGCTCGTTGTTTGAGCATGATCTCCGCGCAAACGCGTTCCGCGTTTGTCGCGCGGGAAAACCGCAGCACGCTTTTCCGGATCATGCTCTAGCGACGGATGCGCCATTGCGGCAGGAAGCGTGCGAGCCTGCCTTCGGCACGCATTTTCATCACAGGCACCACCGGGCTCGCGGCCTTCGATGCTTCGATCGTGCGGAGCGTATCCGGTTGCGCGATGATCGGCGCCGCGACGGGTGTTTGCGGATAGCGCCCACGCGCCACCGTCAGCGCCTTGTCGAAATCCTCGATGTTGACTCCGGGCTTGGCCCGCCGGCTTTGCACGAGATGATCGTCCCACAGTCGGGCGATCTCGATGTCGAGCACGCCGCGCAGGCGCTGGTCGACGGCCTGGATGCCGAATCCGGTAACCGCCCATTGTCTGCCGACCCAGAAGATGTCGCGGTGCAAGGGCATGGATATGGTTTCGAGTTTTCGGGCAGCCGTCAGGATAACCGGCCGCCCGATCTTCGCAACCCGATTGGCGCACTACTCGCGCGTGATCACTTTCAAACCGCCCATATAGGGCTGGAGCACGTCGGGGACGGCGATCGAGCCGTCTTCCTGCTGATAGGTCTCCATCACCGCGATCAGCGCGCGGCCGACTGCGGTGCCGGAGCCATTCAGCGTGTGCACGAAGCGCGGCTTGCCGTCGGGTCCGCGCGAGCGCGCATCCATGCGCCGCGCCTGGAAGTCGCCGCAGACCGAGCAGCTCGAGATCTCGCGGAACATGCCGCCCTCGCCCTGGCCGGGCATCCAGACCTCGATGTCATAGGTTTTTTGCGACGAAAAGCCCATATCCCCTGCGCACAGCGTCATCACGCGGTAATGGAGGTCGAGGCGGCGCAGCACTTCCTCGGCGCAGGCGAGCATCCGCTCCAGCTCGTCCTTGCTCGTCTCCGGCGTCGTGATCGACACCAGCTCGACCTTGGTGAATTGGTGCTGGCGGATCATGCCGCGGGTGTCGCGTCCGGCAGCGCCCGCCTCCGCACGGAAGCACGGCGTCAGTGCGGTAAGCCGCATCGGCAACTGCTTCTCGTCGAGGATGGATTCGCGCGCGAGGTTGGTGAGCGATACTTCCGCCGTCGGGATGAGGCCAAGGCGCTCGGTCCGCAGCCGCTCGTGATCGGGCGCGGCCAGGAGCTCGCCCTTGATCGCCCAGAACTGATCGTCTTCGAATTTCGGCAGCTGGCCGGTCCCGAACATCACCTCGTTGCGCACCAGAAGCGGCGGGTTGATCTCGGTGTAGCCGTGCTCGGTCGTATGCAGGTCGAGCATGAACTGACCGATCGCGCGCTCCAGCCGCGCCAGCCCCTTCTTCAAAACGACGAAGCGTGCGCCGGAGAGTTTTGCCGCCGCCTCGAAATCCATGTAGCCGAGCGCGCTGCCGAGATCGTCGTGCAGCTTCGGCGTGAACGCGTAGTTGCGCTTGTTGCCGAAGACATGGTGCTGCACGTTGCCGTGCTCGTCGACGCCATCGGGCACTTCATCGAGCGGCAGATTCGGGATCGCGGAGAGCTCCTTCGCTAGCTCCTCGTCGGCGGCTTTGGCCGCGGCCTCGAGCTGCGGCATCGTGGTCTTCAACTCCGCCACCTCGGCCATCAGCTTGGCCGCGCGCGCCTCATCCTTCGCCTTCTTGGCGTCGCCGATTTCCTTCGAGGCGGCATTGCGCCGCGCCTGTGCCTGCTCGGAGGCGAGGATCGCCGCCCGCCGCTTCTCGTCGATCGCGAGCAGCGATGCCGACAACGGCTTCAGGCCCCGCCGTGCGAGGCCGGCGTCGAAGGCTTGCGGATTGTCGCGGATCGATTTGATGTCGTGCATGGCCGTGGTCCTGAGGCAGCGTGCAAACAGACAACGTCCCATGTTGAATGTTTACATCGCCGCGTCTCCTAGCACGGCTGTCATCACCCGCGAAAGCGGGTGATCCAGTATTCCAGAGACGCTGAGATTCCGCGAGAAGTCGCGGCGTACTGGATTCCCCGCTTTCGCGGGGAATGACGTCCGCAATTGGGGCGCGGTCGGGCGCCCTACTCGGCCGGATTCGCGCTCGACGATGCGCCGCTGCCAGAGGCCTGCGACGCGGCCGCCTTCTTCTCCACCATCGCCACCGCGATGATCGAGCCCTCATAGAGCGCAAGCAGGGGTATGGCGAGCGAGCACTGGCTGAGCACGTCCGGCGGCGTCAGCACGGCCGCGATGATGAAGGCGATGACGATGAAATAGCGGCGCTTCTCGCGCAGCATCTTTGACGTGATGATGCCGATGCGGCCGAGCAGCGTCAGGATCACCGGCAGCTGGAAGGCGATGCCGAAGGCGAAGATCAGCGACATCATCAGCGACAGATATTCGCCGACCTTGGGCAGGAGTTGGATCTGCGCGGTCTCGTCACTGCCTGCCTGCTGCATGCCGAGCGAGAAGCGAACCAGCATCGGCAGCACGACAAAATACACCAGCGTCGCGCCCAGCACGAAGAAGACCGGGGTCGCGATCAGATACGGCAGGAAAGCCTGCTTCTCGTGCTTGTAGAGGCCCGGCGCCACGAACTTGTAGATCTGCGTGGCGACGATCGGGAACGAGATGAAGCCGGCGCCGAACAGCGCGAGTTTGAGCTGGGTGATGAAGTACTCCAGCAGCGCCGTGTAGATGAATTTCGAATTCTCCGGCCCCGCAACCCACACGAACGGCCAGACCAGCACGTTGTAGATCTGCTTGGCGAAGAAGAAACAGAAGATGAAAGCCACGCCGAAGCCGAGCAGCGCCTTGATCAGCCGCGAACGCAGCTCGATCAGGTGGTCCATCAGAGGGGCTTTGCTGGCCTCGATATCGGCGTCGGTCATGACGCTTTGGCGTCCTTGATCGCCTCGGATGGCGCGGTGTCCTGTGTGACCGGGGCCTGCTCGACCTCGCGGGTGATGGCGAGCGGTTCACTCGCCGCCGCATGAACCTCGGCTTCGACGAAGGTGGCCGGCGTCGGCGCTTCGGGAGTCGTCGGAGTGACCGGCGCTTCACTTGAAGTCGCCAGCGCTTCACTCGAAGTCGCCAGCGCTTCACTCGAAGTCGCCAGCGCTTCACTTGGCGTCGCCGGCGGCTCGATCGCAGGCGTGGACGAGGCTTCCGCGGGCTTATCGATGTCGTCGATGCGCAGCGCCTCGTTGACGTCCTGCGTGAGCGAAGTCATCAGATTGTTGCGGGAGAACCCGGAAGCAGCTTCCTTGACTTCGTCAAAGCTCTTCTTGAGGTCGGCCATCTCGGCCTCGCGCATCGCTTCCTGGAACTGACCCTGGAATTCGGCGGCCATCTTGCGCGCCTTGCCCATCCACTGTCCGACCATGCGCAGCACGCCCGGCAGCTCTTTCGGGCCGATGGCGATCAGGGCTACGACCCCGATGAGGACCAGTTCACTCCACCCGATGTCGAACATGAAGTCTTCCGTTCACGCAAGCCGCGATTGGCCCAATCCCTCACGCGCAGGATCGGGGCCGCCCCGCGTCTCGCGTAGTCTTTGGCTCAGACGGCCTTGCTGCCGACGTCGGACCGTGCCGCGGTCGGCGCGGTATTGTGCTCGATGGACTTGGCCGGCTCGGGCTTGTCTGTGGGCTTGTCGTCGTCCTGCATGCCCTTCTTGAAGGCCTTGATGCCCTGCGCCACGTCACCCATCAGGTCCGAAATCTTGCCGCGGCCGAACAGCAGCAGGACCACTGCGATCACCAAGATCCAGTGCCAAATGCTAAGCGAACCCATCCTGCAACCCTCCAAACACGCATGGCCGGGGACCCGGCCGATCTTTACCGAAACCTAGGCTTCGCAGGTGTCAAAAACAAGGACCAAGGCCGCGCCAATTCGCTGTTGGCGCTAGGTAATCTTGCTAGTGTTAACTGGTCGCAGGGAGCCCGCAAAAGGACGGAACGTCAGTCCTCGCTGCCCCCCTCACCACCGCCTTCCGGCGTCTCCGGTTCCGGCTCTGGTGCCGGGGCCAACGCGAGGTCCAGATCCTCGCCGGGCTCGAGCGGGTCCTCGTCCTCGCGCAGCGCGGGATCGTCCGACGGCGTCGGCACGCTGAAGCCGGTGGGCAGGCGCGAATCCAGCAGTCCTGTGCCCTTCAGCTCCTCCAGGCCCGGCAGGTCGCCGAGCTGTTCCAGGCTGAACTGCGACAGGAAGGTCTCGGTGGTTCCGAAGGTCAGCGGACGGCCCGGCGTCTTGCGACGGCCGCGCGGCTTGATCCAGCCAGTCTCCAGCAGCACGTCAAGCGTGCCTTTCGAAGTGACGACGCCGCGGATCTCCTCGATCTCGGCGCGCGTCACAGGCTGGTGATAGGCGATGATCGCGAGCACCTCGATCGCGGCACGCGAGAGGCGGCGGGTCTCGGTGCTCTCCCGCGTCATGAGCCAGGCGAGATCGCCGGCGGTGCGGAACGTCCATTTGTTGGCGACGCGCACGAGGTTCACCCCGCGCGTCGCATATTCGGCCTGCAACTGGGCCAGCGCGGCCTTGACGTCGACACCTTCCGGCATGCGCTTGGCCAGCGTCGCGGTATCCAGCGGTTCGCTCGAGGCAAACAGGAGAGCTTCGAGAAGCCGCAGCTCCTCGGGACGGGCCTGGGAATCGTTTTCCATCGGCTCGGCCTCTTCTATCCGCACTTCAGCCAGGCTTGCCATGGCAGCTTCTCCTTCTTGCACTTAACCGACCGGCGCATCAGGCGCAGGAGCTGCGTCTGGTACCGGTTTAGGCCGCCCCTTCCGGAAATAGATGGGCGCAAAGGCCTCTTTCTGGTTCAGTTCCAGCTGACCTTCCCGCACCAGTTCGAGCGCAGCGGCAAAGCTTGAGGCAAACACCGTCGCGCGCTGCGACGGATCGTCGACGTAGCGGACCAGGAAGTCGTCGAGACTGCCCCAGTCGTCCGATTCAGTGATGCTGCCGACCAGCCGCTCCAGCGTGGCGCGCGCTTCCGCAAGCGACCACACCGTGCGCTTGGCGAGATGTACGCTCGCGAGCACGCGCGACTGACGCTGCGCGGCGTAGGCGGTGAGCAGGTCGTACAGCGTGGCCGTGTATTTCGGATGCTTGATCTCGGCGATCTGCTCGGGCTCGCCGCGCGGGAAGATATCGCGCAGCAATTGCTGCCTGTTCATCAGCCGGTTGGCGGCTTCGCGAATGGCTTCCAGGCGACGCAGGCGGTTGGCCAGCGCGGTGGCCATCTCCTCCGCGCTCGGGCCTTCCGTCGTCGGCGGTTCCGGCAACAGGAGGCGCGACTTCAGGAAGGCGAGCCAGGCCGCCATCACGAGATAGTCGGCGGCAAGCTCCAGCCGGATCTTTCGCGCCGCTTCGATGAAGTGAAGGTACTGATCGGCTAACGCCAGGATCGAAATCTTGGCGAGATCGACCTTTTGCTGCCGCGCCAGTGCGAGCAGCAGGTCGAGCGGGCCTTCATAGCCCTCGACGTCGACGACCAGCGCCGGTTCACCCTCGGCGAGCTCGGCAGGCCGCCCAGTTTCGAACGATAGGATTTCTGCGGTCATGCGGAAGCCGTGTTTGCCCGTGCGATCAAAGCATCCAGTTCCGCGCGTGCGGCCGCCCGGTCGAACGGCTGCGGCGGCTTGCGCGCGGCGAGCGCGGCGTTCGCGCGCTCCAGCGCCCAGCCCGACAATTCAGGTGTCTGGCCGGCGACGTCCAGCATCTCCTCGATGTTGCCGTTGCAGTGCAGAGCCATGTCGCAGCCCGCCGCGAAGATCGCCCGGGTCCGCTCGGCAAGGCTGCCCGCCAACGCATTCATCGACAAGTCATCACTCATTAACAAACCCTGGAACCCGATCAGGCCGCGAATCACCTGAGCGATCATTGTCGCAGAAGTCGTCGCCGGATGGGCGGGGTCGAACGCGCTAAACACAACATGTGCAGTCATGGCCATCGGCAGGTCCGAAAGCGGCATGAACGCCGCGAAGTCGGTCCGTTCCAGTTCATCCCTGGTTGTGTCGACCGTCGGCAGCTTGAAATGAGTGTCGGCGGTCGCCCGTCCGTGGCCGGGAATATGCTTGAGAACCGGCAGCACGCCCCCCTGTTCCAGCCCGTCCGTGACAGCGCGGGCGATCGCCGCGACCTTGCCCGGCGAGGTGCCGTAAGCGCGGTTGCCGATCACGGCGTCGGCGCCCGGAACCGGCACGTCGGCCAGCGGCAGGCAGTCCACGGTGATGCCGAGATCGGCCAGATCCGCTGCGATCAGCCGGGCGCTGAGGCGCGCCGCCGTCAGCCCGAGAGCCGAATCAGTGTCGTACAGAGTCGCGAAAACGGCGCCCGGCGGATAGACCGGCCAGTGCGGCGGCCCCAGCCGCTGCACCCGGCCGCCCTCCTGATCGATCAGGACGGGAGCATCAGGGGCGTCCGCGACATCACGCAATTCCCTAACCAGCGAAGCAACTTGCGCCGGATTGTCGACATTGCGCTTGAAGAGAATGAAGCCCCATGGCCGTTCGGCACGGATAAACTCCCGCTCGGCGGCGGTCAGTTCCGTTCCGGATACGCCGGTAATGAAGGCCCGCGTGCTCATAAGGGCCGATTAACCCTGCCCCGCTAGGGGGTCAAGGAAACCGCCGTTAATTCCTCTGGACGAGGCACTGCGGTCCACCGGCGGATTTCAGACTGTTGCAGACCTGCACGGCCTCGTCCGCCGAACCGAACGGTCCTGCGAAGGCGCGATAGACGATCCCCTTGCCCTTGTCGGTGAGATCAACCCGCTTGACCACGGGTGAACGGGAGCCAAGCACGCTGCCGTACTTGCCCTGGAGCACCCGGTAGGATGCCTGGGCGCTCTCCTCGCTCAGCTGCGAGGAGACCTGCACCAAGTAACCGCCGCCGGCGCTGCTCGCAGGCGCGATCTGCGTCGGAGCCGTTGCCGCCATCCGCTGCCCCGCTACTGGCGCAGGCGCTTCGGCCTGCGGCGCTAACGAGAGCGGCTGGTTGGCGCTGGCATTAGCCGAGGTCGGCGGATTGTGCGACGGGGCCGGCGCAGCTGGCGCCGCGACCGGTTTGGGCGGAGCCGTGGGCTTGGCGGCCGCAGCAGCAGTTTGCGGCGTCGTGCTGTCCGTCTGATCGCCCTTCACGGCGAGCGTCTTGATCCGGCGCGGCTCGTTGTTCGGCAGCGTGCCGCTGCTGGCCATCTGGCCTGCGTTCGGCGGCGGCAGCGTTGATGGCGATACGCTCGCGACCGGCGGCGGATTTGCGTTCTGGTTCAGCGGCGGAAACACCACGCGCGGACCGCCCGACTTGGCGTTGAGATCGACGGGCGCTTCCTCGCGCGGCACGATCTTCTCGCTGCCGTCACCGCTCACCATGCGGTCAGGCACCTTGGCCGAGGAGTCGGTCGGCGCCGGCACGATCTTGGTCGGCGTGTTGTCGGCCTTGATGATCGGCGGCTCGCCGCTGCGCGGCGATCCCATGTAGTTCTTGTAGGCGAAGGCGGCGCCAGTGCCGACCACCGCGAGCGCCAGGATCGCCGCGACTGTCATCATGCCGCCGCGCTGCTTCTTCGGCTCGTCGAGATCCGCCTCGGGATAGTCGCTCTGGAAGGCGTAGGGATCGTCCGGATACGCCGGCTCGCGCTGGAAATCCTCCTGGCCCGTCTCAAGCCGTCCGTAGAGCGCATCATCGTAGCGCGACGGATCGGGCTGCTGGTGCGGGTCCTGATAGCCGTGATCCTGGTGAGCGTGATCCTGGTAGACCTCGTCCTGATAAGCTTGGCCCTGATAGACCTGCGGCTGATGAAAATCAGGCTCGGGTTGTGCCGGCTGCGCCGTATAGCGATGCAGCGGATGCACCGGGTTCACGGTCACGGGATAGTCGCGCTCCGGCGCGGGAGCCGGCTGCGGCGTCACGTTGGCGCGGCGCATCCATGACGGAGGTCCGGATGGAGGCGGCGGCGGGGCCGGCTCCTCGTAGCCCTGCTGATAGCTATCCTGAGGATAGTCGTGGTCGTGATAGGTCTGGGCCGGCTCCTGATACGGCGCTGGCGCAGGCGCCGCCTGCCGCGCGCCAGGTTGCCCTGCCGCGAACGGATCGGTCTGCCCGATCAGGCGGGCGAGTTCGGCCAAGGGATCGCTTTCCGCTCTCCCATGCTGGTCGCCACCGCGACCATAGTCATCGGAAGGATACGGTCTGTGCTGATATCGATCGGCCATCGTGATGATGCGTCCCTTCGGGAAAGCCGCGCGCCCCTCGACCAAGGCGCAGCTTTCGACCCACAAGGCTTTGAACCAAGTCCAAGCGATCCGGCTTCTGCCGGTTACCCCCAAGATTCCCTAACTTAAGTAGTCCGCCCCAAACTACCGCATCTCGTCCGGGGCATGGACGCCGAGGATGGCGAGGCCCGATGCCAGGACCGAGACGACGCCCTGGACCATGGCCAGCCGCGACTTTGTAAGCTGTGCATCATTATTGATAATGAAGCGTAAATAGGGCAAATCGCGCCCCTTCGTCCAAAGCGCGTGAAATTCGCTGGCTAAATCATAGAGATAAAAGGCAATTCGGTGCGGCTCGTGGGCGCCTGCTGCCGCTTCCAGCATCCGCGGATAAATTGCGATCCGCTTGAGAAGGTCGAGTTCTGCCGGATCCGACAGCCGCTCAAGCGCCGACTCGCCGAGCCAGGCGATGCGCTTGTCGGCGTCCTCAGGCAGCTCCGGAAATAGCTCCGCCCGCGCGTTGCGGAAGATCGAGTGGCCACGGGCATGGCCGTACTGAACGTAGAAAACCGGATTGTCGCGCGATTGCTCCATGACCTTGGCGAGGTCGAAATCCAGCACCGCGTCGTTCTTGCGATAGAGCATCATGAAGCGGACGGCGTCCTGGCCGACTTCATCCACCACCTCACGCAGTGTGACGAAGTCCCCGGACCGCTTGGACATTTTCACCGGCTCGCCATTGCGCAGGAGCTTGACGAGCTGGACGATCTTGACGTCGAGCGATCCCTTGCCGGAGGTCGTCGCCTTCACCGCCGCCTGCATGCGCTTGATGTAGCCGCCATGGTCGGCGCCCCACACATCGATCATCTCGGCAAAGCCGCGATCGAACTTGTTCTTGTGGTAGGCGATGTCGGAGGCGAAGTAGGTGTAGGAATTGTCCGACTTGATCAGCGGACGATCGACATCGTCGCCGTAAGCGGTTGCCCTGAACAGGAGCTGCTCGCGGTCTTCCCAGTCCTCGACGGGCGCGCCCTTCGGCGGCGGCAGGCGGCCCTCATAGATGTCGCCCTTGGCACGCAGGAAGTCGATGGTCTCGGCAACCTTGTTGTTGCCGCCTTCGATCAGCGAGCGCTCGGAAAAGAACATGTCGTGGCGGATGTTGAGGGCAGCGAGATCGTCCTTGATCTCGTCCATCATCGTCGCGATCGCCTTGGCGCGCACCGTCGGTAGCCACTGGGCTTCCGTCATCGCAAGAAGCTTGTCGCCATGTTCCTTCGCAAGCGCCGCGCCGACGGGCTTCAGGTAGTCGCCTGGATAGAGCCCCTCGGGAATCGCGCCGATGTCCTCACCGAGCGCCTCGCGATACCTCAGGAAGGCGGAGCGCGCGAGCACGTCGACCTGCGCACCGGCATCGTTGATGTAATATTCGCGCGTGACGTCGTGGCCGGCGAACTGGAGCAGGCTCGCCAAGGCGTCGCCGAACACGGCGCCGCGGCAGTGGCCGACATGCATCGGCCCGGTCGGATTGGCCGAGACATATTCGACATTGACCTTGGAGCCGCCACGGATGCGACCGTAGTCGGCGCCCTCAAGCAGCACGGTCCGCAGCGCCTCCGCCCAGGCGGCGGGCTTCAGCGTCAGGTTGATGAAGCCGGGACCGGCGACGTCGACCTTGGCGATCAGCGCGTCAGTGCGGAGCCGCTCGGCGATCTGCTCGGCGAGGTCGCGCGGTTTTGCCCTGGCTTCCTTCGCCAGCACCATGGCGGCGTTGGTCGCCATGTCGCCATGGGAGGGGTCGCGCGGCGGCTCGACCACCACGCGCGAGAAATCGATGCCCTCGGGCCAACTGGCTTCCGCCGCGAGTGCGCGGCAGGCGGCGTGCACACGCGCGAGCACGTCGGCAAACAGGTGCAGGGATGAGGATGTGTCGGGCATGGCCGCCGCCTAACGCAAATCCGGGGTCGAGTCAAAGAGCCGCTGGTGCTCGGTCAGGGCGAAACGGTCGGTCATCCCGGCGATGAAATTGCCGATCCGGCGGGCCCGGTCGCCCTCGCTGTCGCCCTCGGCCCCGAGCAGCCATTCCGGCGGCAGTTCGGTCGGCGACGTCAGGTACTTTGCGAACAGGTCGAACAGGATCTGCTCCGCCTCTCCCATCACCCGCATTACCCGCTTGTGGCGGTACATGTGCTGATAGAGGAAGGCCTTGATGGCAGCCTCCTCCTCGGCGACTGCCGACGGGAATGCGACCAGCGCCCGGCTCTGCTGGCGAACATCCTGGGCCGACTGTGGCTTGACCGCGGCGAGATTCTTCTGGGCCTCCGCAAATACCGCGCCGATCAAATGCGAGATCAGCTCGCGCACCAGCTCCGCGCCGCGCCTCACATCCTCGAGATCAGGATAATGTGCGGCCGTCTCGGCGATGATCTGGGCCGTGAGCGGCATTACCTTGAGATCGTCGAGGTGAAACAGGCCGGCGCGCAGGCCGTCGTCGATGTCATGGGCGTCATAGGCGATGTCATCGGCGATCGCGGCGACCTGTGCCTCCATCGAGGCGAAGCTCCAGAGTTCGAGGTCGTAGGTCTTGATGTAGTCGGCGATGCCGACGGGTATGCCGTGCTCGCGGTAGCGTCCGACCGGCGCGCCGCTGCGATCGGTCAGCGGGCCGTTGTGCTTGACGATGCCCTCCAGTGACTCCCAGGTGAGATTGAGCCCGTCGAACTCGGGATAGCGGTGCTCCAGCGCGGCAACGACGCGCAGGGTCTGGGCGTTGTGGTCGAAACCTCCGAAATTCTTCAGACAGGCGTCCAGCGCCCGCTCGCCGGCATGTCCGAATGGTGGGTGGCCGAGATCGTGCGCCAGCGCCAACGTCTCCGTGAGGTCCTCGTCGAGCCCGAGCTGCCGGGCCAGCGCACGGGCGATCTGCGCCACCTCCAACGAATGGGTCAGCCGGGTGCGGTAATGGTCGCCCTCGTGGAACACGAACACCTGGGTCTTGTACTTCAGGCGGCGGAAGGCGGTGGAATGGATCACACGGTCGCAATCCCGCCGGAACGGGCTGCGGGTCCGACTCGGCGGCTCAACGACCAGCCGGCCGCGGCTGCGATCGGGATCGCAGGCATAGGGCGCGCGGGGGGCAGCCATTCCGACGGACACGGCGAATTTAGTCCCTATCCATTTGATTCTGCGGACCCTTGCACTTAACTATGTCGGACGCGGGATACCAAATGAATTGGGCAAATGAACTTGGTATGACCGCGGGACTATCGGAGACGAACGATGACGACTGCCGTGACCATCAGCGACCGGGCCGCACGTCGGATCGGAGAGATCCTCAAGGGCGAAGGTTCCGGCGCGATGCTGCGCATCTCGGTCGAGGGCGGCGGCTGCTCCGGCTTTCAGTACAAATTCGGTATCGACCGCGCGCGGGCTGACGACGATCTCGTGATCGAGCAGGATAACGCGGTGGTGCTGGTCGATTCCGCCTCTCAGCCGTTCCTGGCGGGATCGCAGGTCGATTTCGTGGACGATCTGATCGGCGCCTCGTTCCGGGTCAACAATCCCAACGCGACCGCCTCCTGCGGCTGCGGGACGAGCTTCTCGGTCTAGACACCCGTCTCGGTTTTTCTGTCTTCCGCAATATCGGCTTCGGCCGGGTCCTCCGGCTGGAGCGGTGCGTCGTCCGACGCCACGTAGTTCAGCGCCCGCAGCAGTGCCGCGACCAGCGCAGACTTGCGCAGGGGTTTTGCCAGGAAGTCCGACATGCCCGCCTCGCGGCAGATCTTGACGTCTTCGGGGAAGGCGTTGGCGGTCAGCGCGATGATTGGCAAGGCCGCGAAGCGTCCGCCCTGCGCGCGGATCGCCCGGGTCGCGGCAAGCCCGTCCATGTCGGGCATGCGCACATCCATCAGGACGACATCGTAATCGACTTCGGCGGCGGCCTGCACGGCTTCGACACCGTCGGTCACGACGCGCAGCTCGACGTCGAAGGCGCCGAGCATCTTGCTCACGACCATGCGGTTGACGGCATCGTCCTCCGCGACGAGCACCTTCAGCGGTCGGTCGAGATCGGCGATGCGGGTCTTGAGCTCGTCCGCTTCGTCGCGGCCGGCCTCCTGGTCGGACGCCAGCGTCTGGCTCCAGGGCAGCACGAGCGTGAAGCGGAAGGTCGAGCCCTCGCCCGGCGTCGAGGTGACGCCGATGGTGCCGCCCATCTGCTCGATGATGCGTCGGGAGATCGCGAGCCCAAGGCCGGTGCCGCCGAAACGGCGGCTGATCGAGGCGTCGGCCTGGGAGAAGTCGGTGAAGAGCTGGCCGACCTTTTCCGGTGCGATGCCGATGCCGCTATCGGTCACGGTCCATTCGACGGTGGCGAGCAGGTCGCGCCGCGCCTGGCAGGTGGCTGCTATCGTCACCTCGCCGGTGTCGGTGAACTTCACGGCATTGGAGGCGAGGTTGAGCAGCACCTGCCGGATGCGCGCGACGTCGCCGCGCAGTGTCGGCGGCAGGTTGGGATCGAGCTCGACCTTGACCGCCAGCCCCTTGCTCTTGGCGCCGCCCCGCACGACGGTCGCGACCGCCTCGACCAGCGCCTGCGGGGCGAAGTCGATCGCCTCGAACGCGAAGCGTCCGGCCTCGAGCTTGGAGAGATCGAGGATGTCGTTGAGGATGCGCTGGAGGTTGTCGCCGGACTCGCGGATGGAGGAGACGGCCTCGTGCTGCTCCGGATCGAGCTTGGTCTCGAGCAGCATGCTGGCAAGCCCCAGCACGCCGTTCATGGGTGTGCGGATCTCGTGGCTCATCACCGCCAGGAAATCCGACTTGGCGCGGCTCTCGGCCTCGGCCTTCTCGGCGCGCCAGCGCTCGGTCACGTCGCGACCGAAGCCGCGATAGCCGAGGAACTGGCCGTCACGGTCATAGGCGGGCTTGGCCGTCAGCGACCACAGCCGCGCCTCGCCGCCGGCGACGACCTTGAGGCTCATCTCATGCAGCGGCTCGCCCTGCTCCATCAGGCCGACGACGTTGTAAGCCGCCGTCTTGTCCTCAGGGCACAGCATGTCGAGCACGTCGACGAAGTGAGATCCTTTCAGAAGCGGAAGCGGAAGCTGCGCGACGGCGGCGAAGCGCTCGGGCACGTCGGTCAAATGCCCTTCGGCGTCCGTCTGCCACAGCCAGTCGCTGGCGCTCTCCTGGAATTCCTTGAGCAGCAGCGAAATGATCTCGGTCTGCCGCTCGAGCGCGAGCTGCGCCTTGAGATTGCCGAGGAAGAGGTTGCCCTGCGAGACGATGTTGCGCGCCATGAAGAACGCGAACAGCAGCAGGAACCCCGAGGTCACCAGATACGGCCCGGTGCCGCACATCATGAGCGCACCGGCGCAGGCGATCGTCATGGTCGCGAGATAGACGAGACCGGCGCGCGGAAACGTGGACAGCGTGAAGGCGCCGCCGGACATCATGCCGACCATCAGGCAGGCCAGGATGAGCTGGCTCGTCGGCTCGACGCGGCTGAACAGTGCGAGCGGCAGCGTCCCCCAGATCGCGGCGAGGAAAAACGCCTGCCGCATCATCTGCCGCGTGGCACGGGGCGACGCCTCCTGCGGCGGGCTCTGATGCGACCGCCGCCATGAGCGCACTGCAAGCGAGGCAGCGGTGGCGAGCGCTACGCCCCAGACGGCCAGGAAGGCGTTCCAGCCCCGGCCCCAGAACAGGATCAGCACGATTGCGACCGTGAGCAGGTTCACGGCCATCGTCACCGGGATCAACCGCGTCACCGCGTCGATCTGTTTGGCGCGGATGCGACGCATCTCGCGCTCGCTGAGATCGGCGATCAGGCCGTCCTCGATCTCGAAGCCGCCGAGCCAGTACAGCAATGCGCCGATCAGGCCGTCACGCGGCTGATTTCGACTTGAGGACTTGTCCGGCCATCCCATCCGAGGAACCTTTTCGGCATCAATGGCCCAAGGCGCGCTTAAGCCGGGTTAATTTTGTGGGAGATTTTACGCTTCCCGGCGTACCTCCTTGACGCCAGCGTTTGCAGTTTGTTCTAACGGTGGCCCCGCCTGGAGCCGCCCCGCACATGTCCATCAGAGTAGCCACCTGGAATGTGAACTCGGTCCGGCAGCGGATCGATCTTCTCCTGACCTGGCTCAGGGAGTGCCAGCCGGACATCGTCTGCCTCCAGGAGATCAAATGTGTCGACGAGGCCTTCCCGCGGCTCGAGATCGAGGCGCTGGGCTATAACGTCGTCACGCATGGGCAGAAAACCTTCAACGGGGTCGCCCTGCTCTCCAAGTTCCGCTTCGACGAGACCAAGTCGGGGCTCGCCGGTGACGATGAGGACGCGCATGCCCGCTTCCTTGAGGGCGTGGTCACGCTCAAGCGCGGGGTGCTGCGCATCGCCTGCCTCTATCTGCCCAACGGCAACCCGGTCGGCAGCGACAAATATCCCTACAAGCTCAAATGGATGTCGCGGCTTCTTGAGTACTCGAAGGAGCGACTTAAGACCGAGGAGCCGCTGATCCTCGCAGGCGACTTCAACGTCATCCCGGCCGCCCGCGACGTCTACAATCCCGCCGCCTGGACCGAGGACGCCCTGTTCAAGGCCGAGACGCGGGAGAGCTTTCAGTCCCTGCTCGGCCTCGGCCTGACCGACGCCCTGCGGGCGGTTACCGATGAGTCCGGGCTCTACACCTTCTGGGACTACCAGGCCGGCGCCTGGCAGAAGAACCAGGGTCTGCGCATCGACCATCTGCTGATGTCGCCGCAGGCGAGCGACCGGCTCGCCAATGTCGGCATCGACAGTTATGTGCGCGGCTGGGAGAAGCCCTCGGACCACGTACCGGTGTGGGCGGATCTGGATCTTGAGGCGGTGTGACGTCACTTGGGGCTGGTAGGTTACGCTTCCGCCTGCGAGTGCGGAGCTACCGCGGACGCAATCGCTAACCCACCCTGCGCAGAGCGGCCGTAGCCGAGATCAATCCCGGCGGCCCTGCACCCACTGCTCGAGCATTTGCAGGCACATCGCGCGGTCGTCGTCGGAGGCCTTCGCGAAGGCGCGGTTGTAGCTTTCCTTGATCCAGGTCTCGTCGGCCGCGGCGCTGTCACGCGCCAGCGTCAGCCACATCAGACCGCGCGCGGCCTGCCGCGGCAGCCGGTCGCCGTTGAACAGCATCTGGCCGAGCAGCGCCTGCGCCTCGTGCTGCCCCTTCTGCGCCGCAAGGCCAAGCCAGCGCGCGCCATAGCGGAAATCCTCGCGCGAGGCGTCCGGCGTCTTCAGGTACAGGCGGGCGAGATCGTACTGCGCATCCGCGTTGCCGAAATAGGACGCGGCATAGGAGAACATCTCCCGCGCCCGGTCCGGATCCGCCTTGATCTTCGAGTTCGGAATGCCGCTGAGATAGTAGCGGCCGAGCGCGACGAAGGCGTTGGCCACGATCTGCGCCTGCGGCGCCGACGGGCTGTCCTCGGCATGCGCATTGGCGATCCGGCTGAAATATTCGAACGCGCGCAAATCGTCCTGGGCGACGCCGTCGCCATTGGCGTACATGCGGCCGAGCTTCCACTGCGCGATCGGATGACCGCCTTCGGCGGCATATTGCAGGGCACTGAGCGAGGATTCCTGGCCGGTCACGGCCGGCGGCACGACCTTGCGCAACGCACCGGCAGCACCCGGCGCCGCTGTGACCACCGGGATAGTCGTATCCTTCTGGTTGACCGGCGCGCCGTCGAACGCGATCGCAGGCGCGGCCAACGCCGAGGCACCCAACACAAACGCAACTATGGTACGCCTAGATGTCCGCATAGCACTGTTTCTCGTGCGCGCCACCCGGATGGGTTACTGCCCCATCAACCGCTGGCCCAACCTGCTGAGCATACTTCCAGAGCGCACCCGACGTATGGTTTGTCGCGCGAGGGCGCCACTTGGTCTTGCGCTGAGCGAGCTCATCGTCACTCAATTTTACGTTAAGGGTCCCGGCGACCGCATCGATCTCGATGATGTCGCCATCCTCGAGCAGCCCGATCGGGCCGCCGACGGCCGCCTCAGGCCCGACATGGCCGATGCAGAAGCCGCGGGTGGCGCCGGAGAACCGGCCGTCGGTGATGAGCGCGATCTTGCCGCCCATACCCTGACCGGTCAGCGCCGCGGTGGTCTGGAGCATTTCCCGCATGCCGGGGCCGCCCTTCGGCCCCTCGTAGCGGATCACGATGACTTCGCCTTCGCGATAGGTGCGCTTCTGGACGGCCTCGAAAGCGTCCTCCTCACGGTCAAAGCACCGGGCCGGACCGGTAAACCTGAGGTTGGACATTCCCGCGACTTTCACGATCGCACCTTCTGGCGCCAAATTCCCCTGCAGACCCACCACACCACCGGTGACGGTGATCGGCTTGTCCGCCGGGTGCACCACGTCCTGGTGCGGATTCCATTTCACGCTCTTGAGGTTTTCGGCGATCGTGCGGCCCGTGACGGTGAGGCAGTCACCGTGCAGGAAGCCGTTGTCGAGCAGCGTCTTCATCAGAAGCGGTATGCCACCAACTTCAAACATGTCTTTGGCGACATAACGGCCGCCCGGCTTCAAATCCGCGACATATGGTGTCTTTTTGAAGATTTCGGCAACGTCGAACAGGTCGAACTTGATGCCGGCCTCGTGCGCGATCGCCGGCAGGTGCAGTGCAGCATTGGTCGAGCCGCCGGAGGCCGCGACCACGGCAGCCGCGTTTTCCAACGATTTACGGGTAACGATGTCGCGCGGCCGGATGTTGTTGGCGATCAGGTCCATGACCTTTTCGCCTGCGGTCATGCAGAAGGCGTCACGGATTTCGTAAGGCGCAGGGGCCCCGGCCGAATACGGCAGCGCAAGCCCGATGGCCTCGGACACGGTCGCCATGGTGTTGGCGGTGAACTGTGCGCCGCAGGCGCCCGCCGAGGGGCACGCCACGCGCTCGATCTCGTCGAGGTCCTCGTCCGACATGGCGCCGACGGAGTGCTTGCCGACTGCCTCGAACATGTCCTGCACGGTGACCTGCTGGCCGCGGAAATTACCGGGCAGGATCGAGCCGCCATAGATGAAGATCGAGGGTACGTTGAGGCGAACCATCGCCATCATCATGCCCGGCAACGACTTGTCGCAGCCGGCCAGGCCAACGAGCGCGTCATAAGCGTGGCCGCGAACGGTCAGCTCGACGGAGTCGGCGATGCATTCCCGCGACGGCAGCGAGGAGCGCATGCCGTCATGGCCCATGGCTATACCGTCGGTGACGGTGATGGTGCAGAATTCGCGCGGGGTGCCGCCAGCAGACGCCACGCCCTTCTTCACCGCCTGGGCCTGGCGCATCAGGGCGATGTTGCAGGGGGCGGCCTCGTTCCAGCAGGAGGCAACGCCGACGAAGGGCTGGTGGATCTGCTCGGTGGTCAGACCCATGGCGTAGAAGTACGAGCGATGGGGCGCGCGCGCAGGGCCTTCCGTCACGTGACGGCTCGGCAGCCTGCCCTTGATGTTGGTCTTCGCGTCCATCGCAAACAGTTTCCTCGGCTAACCCTTTCAGACCCGAAAAATCAGATCCAAGATTTGAATCGACCTTGGGATTTCTCGTCGCCTTCGGCGGCAGCCGCTGCCCTCAAAAAACGTTACGGAGATTTTATTCATGTCAGGGTGTGGCCAAAAAGCGGCGCCCGCGCGAACGGACCGCGATAAGGCCTAAATGGCAGCGAACTGTTGCGTAGACAGCACATTCGTGGCTCCGAGGACACGGACAAGCCTACCGCAATACCATTCGAAGGGAACCAATCCACAGCTTCAGATTTTGTCACGGTCCCTCCGCACCGTGTTCGTCGCGATGAAGGGGCGCACCTGAGCTGAGTCGTCTCCGTCGACCCTTCCCCTCATCGGTAACAGATTAGCGTTCGCGGCTTCGGCTTCATCATTCAAACGACGGACGCGCCGTTTCGTTCTCGCGGCGGATTTCACCCGAGCTTTGCGTCATCTCTCCACCCTCTTGCTACCAAGAGGGCGCAGGGAAGGCCGGGTGCCGGCTGGCACCCGTGGGTCCGCTGTGCGCATGTAGCGCATCAGAAACTGCACAGCGGCAGACAGGTGAAGCCAAACACGCGGCC
>NZ_LUUB01000120.1:141179-168164 GCF_001641635.1 Bradyrhizobium centrolobii | reverse complement strand
TGACCCTGACCCGACATCGCCCTTTTGTTCCCTATCGTGCCGCGACGACGTCGAGTAGACTATCGCGAGCTGCCCTGAAGCGGGACGTGCCGAAATGCTCGCTGGGGGATTGGGCAGTGATCATCGTGAAAGCAATCGCACTCTGAAAAATGGAGCAAAAATCGTAAGGAGGATCCCCATGAAAAAGCTTCTGACTTTGGCAGCCTTGATCGCGCTTGCGGGTTCGGCACTGGCGCAAGATGCCGTGACCCTCGTCAAACCAGATGCGCTGACGTGGAAGGACAATCCGAACATTCCGAAGGGTGGCCAAGTCGCGCTCCTGGTAGGCGATCCAACGAAAGCTGGCAGCGTGGTGGTCCAGCGCGTCAAGTTTCCGCCCAACTATAAGGTTCCGCCGCACACTCATCCCTATGCCGAGACCGTCACCGTGATCAGCGGTAGCGTCGGCTGGGGCATGGGCGAAAAGTTTGACCCTACGAAAGGCGAGGTGGTCAGGGCGGGTGCCTTGCAGGCGCTGCCGGCGAAGCACGCTCATTATGTTTGGACGGGGAACGAGGAGGCGATCCTCCAAATTCAGTTCATCGGCCCAGGAGGCATCGACTACATCGACCCGGCTGATGATCCCCGCAAGAAGACGCAGTGAAGCATACCAACTCCAATTTGCAAGCCGGTGGTATTCATCACTCATCGTGTCTGGAAGCGAGCCTCCTTGGCACCACCTGCATGAGACCGCCTCTAGACCGGCCCCGCTGCGGCCGAGGCCAAGCGGGGGGCTTTAGATATTGAGCGAAAGTCTTGCCGCTGCGTTTGCCTAAGCGGTATGTCGGGTCCTGGCCCTTCTGCGACATAGGCTTTCGGGCGGATGTCCGCTTTGCGCCAAGAGCTGCCCTTCCCGCCAAGTCGCATTTGACCCCGGGCGGACGTCCCGTTCTATTGCCATCCGGGAACTTCCTTGTGCAGGCCGCCTTCCCGAGCGGCATGACGGGTAGCCGAGCCGAAACATCTGCCGTCTCGATTGCTGCGAACGGGGACGCCAATTGCATGTTTCCGCTTTTCCGGATGCGTTTTGGGTGTCACTATGCTCATGAAATGACGGGATGGCCACCATGCGCAGGTGTGTCTCGGTCGGAGCGTTGTTTGTTGCGGGGACGATACTCGGCGGTGACGTGGCTGGCATTGCCGCGCCGAGCCCGAAACCTCGATTCGCCGACACCAACCACAATGTACCATCCGTCAATCTCGAGCTCGTTATCGCCGTCGACGTCTCCTATTCGATGGATATGGACGAACTTGCCATACAGCGCGAGGGCTATGCACAGGCCATCGTGTCGAAAGCGTTCCTTCAGGCGCTGAGGGCCGTTCCGGGCAGCAAGGTGGCCGTGACCTATTTCGAGTGGTCGATGTCGGGTGACGAGAAGATCATCATTCCATGGAGCGTGATCGATGGCCCGGGATCGGCGGCGGCCGTGGCCGCCGAGATCATGGAAACGCCGATTCGCCGAGGTTCGAGTACCTCGATTTCCGGGGCGATTAATTTCGCACTGCAGTTGTTCGACGAAAATCCGCATCGCGGGTCGCGGCGCGTCATCGATATTTCCGGCGATGGGCCGAACAACGACGGAGCACCCGTAACCGGCGCGCGCGACGCTGCCCTGGCGAAGGGCATCATCATCAACGGCCTGCCGATCATGGTGAAGGAGCCATCCATTTCGACGGTCGATATCGAGCATCTCGATCTCTACTACGAGGACTGCGTGATCGGAGGGCCGGGCGCCTTCATCATGACGATCAAAGATCGCAAGAACTTCCAGGAAGCGATCCGGACCAAGCTTGTTCTCGAAGTTGCGGGCCTCACGCCGGAGAGCGGGATCGTCCCAGCCACCGCGAAAGAACCCCGGGTGCCCTGTCTGATCGGCGAAAGAAAATCGCAGGAGCGCGGGCGGCGGTGAGTGTCGAGGCGATCACTCGGAGCCGCCGGACGAACAAACTGTAGGCAGCAGTTATCATGGTCGCAGCCAGCGCCCACGCGCCGGGGCATTGGAGGTGCTAACGTCCGCTCGTGTCCCGAATGCTAAGTCAGGCGCCGCTCTGAAATGGCCTGCTTATCGGTGAACACCGGGAGAGGCCGAGAGATGTTCAAAAACGACGCTTTGGCTCCATCTCGGACGTTCTCGCCGTCCCGCTATTGGGCGGGCTCTCTGTCGAACACCGGACGCGCAGCTAACGAGATGGCGGATCCGAAGAAGCGCACCGCTAGCCCGCGCGACCTCAGGTGAGCGCTTCAGCGAAGATTGAGGCAACACTAGTCAACTCGGAAAGCATGCCTGTGCCGTTAGAGTTACCGGTGAGAGATTGAGCACCTGTGGAAACTGAAACGCATAGCTCGCGCTAACCTGATTGCCACAGGTCGAAGTCGAGTAGGTGAATGTCTGGGATGGGAGACCGAGACCGAATGCCTGCTGGGCAGCGTAGGTTGCAATGGCGTCGCTACTCGGGCAGAGCGTGGGATTGACGCTGGCGCAGCGCGCTGCCATTTCGGTCCCATGTTGCAGACCGAGCTGCGTCCAGAACAGCAGTCCGAACTCGATGATTCCAAATATGAAGAGAAAGAAAACTGGCGCAGTCAGGGCAAATTCGAGCGCCGAGGCGCCGCAATCGTCTCGCCATATCGTAGTTACTTTCACTGCAGCCTCACAGTAGACTGCGCGTTGTAGGTGTAGGTGGCGGCGACAATCTGATAGTTGATCAGCGTATAGTACGTCGCCTGCGCGGAGACCGTCGCATATGTTCCCGCCTGCGTGCCGCCCGTGCAAACCGTACCGCAGCTGACAGTGCTAACACCGGTACCCGTCGGACAACCGCAAAACTGTACTGGTGATGGTGAGGCAGTTGTGACTGTAGAGTTCGTTGCGCTTGTGACCGCGCTGGAAATGCCGCTCGCACTAAAGCCATGCACAATGGCGTATTGCGCTCCAGCCTGCGCCGCATTCTCAACTTGCATCTTGCGATAGACCGCAAGCCCAATGTCAGTCACGGAGACCACCATCAGGGACAACAGCGGGACCATGAACCCGAACTCGATCGCAGCTGCGCCATCTGTATCGCGAACAGCAGCAAAAACGAATTCACGGAGGCGCAAAAATGTTCGAAATCGGCTATGACACAACATTTTTTGGACTTGCATGTGAGGCCACCTCATTCAACCAACTGTGCGGTTTGCGAGCCGATTGTAGCGACGCCAAGCGCGGAACAGTTGACCTGCAGGTTGGACGTTCCGGTGAGGGTGATGGTATCGGCGATGATCTTTGTGCAGGAAGTACTCGTACCGTTACCGCCGCTGAAGCTCAGGTTCGCCTTCGGAAGGTAAATCGCGCCGCCGAAGTTCTGCGTGGCGCCACCAGTCAGATTGAAGGCAGTCCCCGCCGGCATATTGCGGTCGCCGTACATGACGATGCCTTTGGTGGGACCGGTGGTGGGTGCCGTCAGATCGATGGTCGCATTGCTGCCGATCGAAGCGGTGCCCCAGTTGCTGCCCGAGCCCGTAAAGACAAGGGTCACGTTGGTACCTGTGATCGTGGCATTGCCCGCTACGCTCAAGCTCGCGCCGTCGAGATAATAAATGGCGGGGTTAAGGTTTCCGGGGTTCAGATTTAATGTTGCTCCAGCATTGACGGTGATGCTGCCGCTGTAGCAGCCAGGGCTGAGGGAGTTGGTCTTCCCATTGGCATTGACCGTAATCTTCCCGTTGCTGCAGCTCGGCTCCGAGGGAGGAGAAACGCTCGCATAGGGATCGGCGATTGGCTGGATGTGTGTTCGAATACCGTTGGTCGTAGTAATATTGCTCGCGCCGGAGACATCGCCGACCACCCCGACCTGATTGGCAGAAACCGCAGCGCTGCCGCTCACGTTGAGCGATGGGCTCGCACTGGAGTTACTGTAGAGGTTGCACTTGATCAGATTGAGCTGGTTGCTGCCGCTCACGTTCACGGCGGGGCTTGCAGTTGAGTTGAGCGCGAGCACGCAGCCTGTTCCGGAATTCGGCAAGGCGACCGCACGAGCGGTGATGCCTACCGGATCCGAGCCGAACAACGAAGATAGCAGCCGCTGTTGTGGTTGGCTCACGATGACTTCGATAGCCTGCAAGTTCGAGGCATAGCTGCCCGATTTCGGCGGCTGATTCACGATGATGGTAACGTTGTTCACCGCATTCGCGTATCCATAGTTCGCGGTCACCGCGTTGGCTTCGGCAGCCATATCGCCGCCTCCGGCTACAGCAGTCGCCGCACTCACCGCACCCGAATCCGCCGCGCTCTGCATATTTTTATGTTTATAGTACCACCATCCAACCTCGGTGCCGAGACCGGCCGTGCCAACCAGGACAGGCATGAGCAGCGCGGAGACGACCACGTAGCTGCCCGACTGATCTCGAATGAATCGTTGAAACAGAGTGAGCCGGCGCTGGCACGCACAACCGCCAAACAGCGAGAGGTAAAGCGAGGCTTTCGAAGGAGTGACTGCGAACCTTCCTGTCATTGATCTATCTCCTGCCGGCGCTTGCCACTTTTTCCCGACTTAAGTTGGCGCAGGCGGTTTAAAGGCAGATCAATGAGAGCGAGACAATTTTAATGAATTCGGAGGGCACGATAACTGGCTCGTTTGGGGCGCGCCACTTTGGCCCGGCCTCAAGGTTGCCTTCGGCGATCAGCTGATCCGCGTGTACGGGAATGCGGCGGTCAATACCGGCTACTACGCGTTCTCCTATGTCAAGGATGGCGAGACGAAATCCATTTCAGCTCATCGCCTATTCGAAGCGCAGCGCCACAATTGGGTCAAGCCGCGCGGCCCGATGGGCAGGATAGAGGCCAAAAGAAATTCCGATGAACCCCGCGAATCCGCAAGCCAGGACGATTGCCCAGGGGCTGATCAGGATAGGCCAACCAGCCTTCCACGCGATTGCGATTGCCGCGGCGGCTCCCAACACTGCACCCACAAGGCCTCCCATCAGCGCCAAGATCAGGGCTTCGATCAGGAATTGCCATCGGATGTCGCGGCGGCTGGCCCCGACCGCCATACGCAAACCGATTTCGCGGGTACGCTCGGTCACCGAAACCAGCATGATGTTCATGATGCTAATGCCGCCAACGACCAGCGAAACCGCTGCCACCGCGATTAACAGACTTCCGAGGAGCCGCACGGCGGCGCCGCGTGCAAACAGGATCTCCGCTGGATTCTCGATCTTGAAATCGCTGGGGGCATCGGCGCGAATGCGGTGCCGCTGCCGAAGCAGCGTCTCAATCTGCCGTTCGATCTCCGGCATCGCAGTTGCGTCCGACACTTTGATCGATATGAAATCCAATGCTTCGCGCGTTGTGCCGCGCACAGCGCCCAGCACCCGGCTTTTCGCAGCTGACAGCGGGATGAACACGACGTCGTCCTGGCTGCGGCCAGCTGCCCCCACCCCCTTTTTGCCCAGCACGCCAATCACGGTAAAGGGGACGTTGCCAATCCGAAGCGTCTCTCCCGGTCCCGCGTGCCCATTGAAAAGCTCCTCGACGATCACCGATCCGACGATGGCAACCTTTGCTCCGGATACGATCTCGTCGCTCGTAAAGGATCGGCCACTGGCAACTTGCCATTCGCGGGCCACCAGATAGTCGGCATTGATTCCGGCCACTACCGTCACCCAGTTCTTGTTGGCGGCCACCAGCGGGATGGAACGCGACAACAGCGGAGCCGCGACCTGCACGTCCACCAGTTCGCGGCGAATTGAAGCGGCGTCCTCTTCCGTCAGCGTGGGCTGTGTTCCCGATTCAAGCCTTGCTCCGCCGGAATTCCTGGCGCCGGGCATGACGAGCAGGAGGTTGGCTCCAAGCGTGCGGATCTTCTCGGAAACTTCCGCTTGTGCGCCGGCTCCCACCGACACCATGCAGACCACCGCCCCTACGCCAACGATGATCCCAAGAACGGTCAAGGCGCTTCGCAGTTTGTTGATGCGAAGCGCCCGCGTGGCGATTCGCAAGCTCTCCAGACGACTCATGGGGAGGAATCCAAGGCTGCGGCATTCAAAGGCGAATTCTTGGTTGTTACTTCGGCGTCCTTGATCACTCGCCCATCGTGCAGCGTGATCTGTCGCCGCGCGCGATCAGCGACGTCGGTAGCGTGGGTAATCACGATGATCGTGCGACCATCGCGATGAAGAGTCTCGAACAGCGACAGAATCTCATCGCTGGTAGCACTATCCAGCGAACCGGTCGGTTCGTCAGCCAGGATGAGAGCAGGATCGTTGACCGTCGCGCGGGCAATGACAACCCGTTGCTGCTCTCCTCCCGAGAGTTGATTTGGCCAATGATGCCCGCGGTCCGCCAGGCCTACGCGCTCGAGCGCGTCTTTGGCTGCGCGACGTCGTCTAGAGGGAGGAATGCCGGCGTAAACAAGCGGCAGCTCAACATTTTCCAGCGCGGTTGCCCGCGGCAGAAGAGCCGGCACTTGGAATACGAAGCCGATGTCGTGCCTCCTGATGGCCGCGCGTCTATCCTCGCTCAGCCCTGCAACCTCGCGGCCGTTGAGCGCATAGTCGCCGAAATCCGGTCGATCCAGGAGACCCAAAAGGTTCATCAGCGTCGACTTTCCCGAACCCGAACGGCCGCGAATTGCAACAAACTCGCCGTGTTCGATCGCGAGCGACACGTTTGATACTGCGCGAACGATCGCCCCTCCGCAGGGATAGTGCTTTGAAAGCCCAGCGGTTCGGACCAGCGGCTGCATCGTTGAATCCAATCTCAAAATCCGAGGCGCAGGCCGAAATTGCCCCTTTGTTTTTGAGTGTTCGCAATCCCGATAATCACTTGCTGGCCCTCCGCAAGCGGGCCCTCCAGCAGTTCTGCACTGTTGTCGTCGCTCACGCCGAGTCTCACTGCGACCGGCGTTGGTCGCCCGCCGTCGCCGACCAGCCAGACCGTCGCCGAGGCCTTCGAGGCGCCCTGGTCGGCATTCTGTTGACCAGACGTGGGGCCGGCATCGTTTGGCCGGAAACGCAGCGCTTGGCTCGGAATCTTAATGATCCCGCCAGTATCGCTCACCACAATGCGAAGCTGGGCCGTCATTCCCGGCAGCAACAGGAGGTCCGGATTTGGTGCCGAAACGATTGTCGTATAGGTGACGACGTTCTGCACGACCTCAGGAGACTTGCGGATCTGCAGAACCCGTCCACTGAAGATATGATCAGGATAAGCGTCCACCGTGAACTGCGCGGTCTGGCCAGCTCTTAACTGGCCGACGTCAGCCTCGTCGATCTTGCCATCGACCTCCATCTCGCGAAGGTCGTTCGCGATCTTGAACAATGTTTTGGCTTCGAGGCTGACAGCGACCGTTTGTCCTGGATTGACATCCCGCTTGATAACGATCCCATCGATCGGCGCGCGGAGCACGGTACGATCAAGATCAAGCTTCGCCTGATCGAGGGCCGCCTGCTTCTGCTCGACAACAGCCTGTGCATTCTCGAGGTTGGCCTCGGCCATTAGCCGTTCTGCTTGCGCAATCGCAATGGCCTCGGTCTTCATCTGGATCTGGTCAAGGGAGGCGCGCAGGTCAGCAGCTCCCGCATCACGCAGGGCCCGCACCTGGGTTAAGTCGCGCTCGGTTCCGGCTCCGGTACGCGCCAATGCCACCTTTCGCAGGAACTCCCTCTCGACTTCGTCTTGCCTGGCCTGATTTGCGGCCGATTGATCCTCCGCCAGCTTTTCGGCGGTCTGCGCATTCGCCACCGCGACCTTCGCTCGTTCCAGTGCCGCCTTTTGCACCTCGGCAGTCGCTTTCGCCACTTTTAGGGCTGCTTTCGCTTCATTGACACGGGCGGCAAAGATTTCTGGATCGATTTGCGCGATCGGCTGCCCGGCCGTTACAGCATCGTTGAAACTAACGAACACTTGCGCGATTCGCCCCGACAGTTGCGAGCTAACATCGACGCTTACGACCGCCTCGATGGTGCCGCTCGCCTTGACCAAAGTAGCGATGCTGCCGCGTTCAATTGGGGCGGTGAGGAAGGTCGGGACCGCGGTTTCGTGGCTATAGGTGTAACCCAGCCCGACTATGAACGCGCAAAACAGAACGGCCACAACAACGAAACGCATGTGGCTATCATCCTATCTCAAACATCCCTATCTCAAATCATTCAGCCTTCCGCCGGAGGGCGGTTGACGCCAGGTGAACTGCTTTCCAGCCCCTCGCCAGTCGATGCTAGTTCAAGCCGAACATGTTGACTAGACAGCCGCGCAGAAAGCTGGTGCCCTCCCGCCGCCGGTCGGCCGCGGCAACAGTTATTTCTCAACGCCGGGCAGCAGGGACCCCGGCGACCATTGGAGCCGACGGGGTCCGGCACTTAATGCAGAGCTTAGACCGGAGCGCTCGCGGGCTCGATGCCTACCAGAAGCCACACGCTACCCCGAGTCTGGCGGTGCCGCGCTACGGCACTTGATGTTGGAAGCAAGCGACATCGTACTGGGAGTTGGCCTTTGCATTGCTGGTTGAGTTTCCCGGATTTGTTGGGGTTCCAGCGTAGTTCTTTTGTAGGCCCACAACGTCCAAAGCGAACGGGGACATACTGCTGAGGCCGCCCGCGCCCAGCTGACCCGGAGGACCACCGGCTGTACCGCCTGAGAGGGTACCGCACGATGCGCCGCCCGAAGCACCGGACGGCTGCGTACCAGGTTGGCCCTTCGTCACACCGAGACCGGCAGCCGAGCCATGGGGATTGTCGGCGAAGACCACGCTCGCCGAGGGAAGCAGTAGGCAGGCACCAATTGCGAGAGAGGCTAACACGTGTTTCATCGCTGCACTCCCTTTCAAGATATGTTGCGCATTGGGCATAGTCGTTTGGAGATGCTCCGCAGAGCGGATTGGCCAGCACGCTAACCTACCAATCGCCGTCCAGGCGGTAGGAGCCCGATCCCCAATCATTCCCAACGAAACACCGGAAGGTATCGAATATTCCAGGGCTCCGCTTTTTTTGCCCCTCCGTCCAGCGATCTTACCCGGCGCGTTTATCACGCTCCGCGCGCGACCAGATCGGTGTACCGCAGGTCAACATCCCTCACGAATGCTCAATACTCGCCGCGATGTTGCTGTCGACGAATACAGTTGCGGCCGCTCGCGCCTTCTCGTGTGCGGCGATGTTCTCTTCGGCTGGTCCGAGCAAGGCGGTATCTCGCTATCGGTCGAGAGCGCGCAAGCGCGGGTCGGTCGTCCGCTGACTCCCGTGAGCATTGCCGGCGTTGCGCGTCGACAGGCGCGACGCGGCGCGTATGGGCATGGTGCCGGTGCCGTCGCGGCAGGCGCCGCGGCGGTTGGCACGGCCGCAGCGATTGCGGCGACATCGCCTTACAGAGGACGGGGGAACCGGTCCCTATTACACGGGAGCCGGCTACTCCACTGGTGGTGGCCCTTACGCGGCTTACGCCTATTCTCCGGAAGACTGGCGGAGACGAAACGGCATTACCTGCGAACCCGGCACGATGACCAAGTTGGACGACGGCCGGATGTATCCCTGTCAGTAAAACTGTCACTGCTCGCGACGCGGCAACAAGGGGGCTCGGCCAAAGCCGGGGCCTTAAGTTTTCCAAAGAGCGCGAGAATGACGGCTTGGTTCGTGGTGATCGAATGGAGATTGCAAATGGAGACCACCGGCCGCCAACCGTACTCGACCTAGATCATCCCCTTCTTCGTAGCGCGCAAGCTGCGGACGTAATACCCCTGTCTCTGAACGGCCGACCTGATCTCGTCGCTGACTCTGAAAACTCTTTTTTTGCTCTTGCGCCACTTATTCGACGAGCACAGCACAGGTATCGCGGAGCCTTTGCTGAGAACGAGCAGGTCGCGCTTATCATTGCGGTAGACATCAAACATGTTTCACCCCGCTGATAGTAATGAAGTAAACATGGAATATTTTTCGTCTCGCTCGCTCAGCTTAATCTCTTGGGTGCGCGCGCGGGTGGTAAATGTGCAACGCCCGTCACTTCTTCTTCACCGCGGTTCCGGATCGGGAGCGAACTGACGCAAGCCCAGCAGCTGGTGAATTGTGGGGAAAACGCTGGCGCATTCGCACCATCAACCCAGACCTTTGCGCTAGATCAATACGAACTGCCGGTCGATCGCGCGCCCGGACGCGGCCGATGAGGGATTGTCGCGCGCTCGACCGCAAGAGACGAACTCGCGGAGAGAGCCCCCTCACCCGGCTTCGCGTTCTGCAAAGCCGTCCTCGCCTACAACGGGGGAGGACGTAGCCGCCACCTTGTCCGCGAGCCTGAAGCGCAACGTAAACTCGGCGCCGCCGCCGGGAAGGTTTTCCACTGCGATTGTTGCGGCGTGATCCTCAACGACGGCGCGCACAATCGACAGCCCGAGGCCGGCGCCGTCGCTGCGTTGGCGGTCGGCACGCCAGAAGCGCTGGAAGATCAGCTCGCGCTCTTCCTGCGCGATGCCGGGGCCGCAATCGCGCACCCGCACCGAGCCGTCATCGCGCACCTCGACGTCGACCGAGGTGTCCTTCGCGGTGAACTTGATGGCGTTCTCGGCGAGGTTGAAGATTGCCCGCTGCAGCATCTCGGAATTGCCGTGGATCATCACGGGCGTATCGGCGCCCTTGAGCGCGATGTCCTTGTGCTGGGCGAGCGCGAACGGCGCGATCGCGCCGATCACCTCGGCACAGACGGCGCGCAGGTCCGCGGTCTCGCCGGGATCGAGCACCAGCGTGTCGAGCTCAGCGATCTCCAGGAGCTGGGCGACGATCCGGCTCATGCTCTCGATGTCGGCATGCAGCGCCTGCCGGGCGGCGCCATCGCCGAGCGTCTCGATCCGCGTGCGCAGGATCGCGAGCGGCGTGCGCAATTGATGCGCGGCATCGGCCGTGAACTGCCGCTGCACCCGAAAGCCGTCTTCGAGACGGTCGAGCGCCTGGTTGACGGCGGTGACGAGCGGCATGATCTCGCGCGGGATCTGCTCGGTCGGCAGGCGGATGTCGGTGCGTGAGGGGCCGATATTGCTCGCCTCCTCCGACGCCTTCCACAACGGCGCGATCGCGCGGCGGAAGATGATGATGTCGGTGGCGAGCAGGATCAGCAGGATCGGAATGGTGATCCATCCCACCCGGCGAAAGAAGTTCGAGACGATGTCGTCGATGATCACGTCGCGATGGGCGAGATCCTCGGCGACCTGGATGCGGACGGTCTTTCCGTCGATGATCCGGCTGACGCCCGAGCCGGAAATGGTCTCGGACAACGGCGGCGCCGATGCGCCGGGGCGCCGATGCGAGGAGAACAGCAGCCGGCCATCGGCATCGCGAATGTCGTATTGGTAACGACCGTAGGCGTCCGAATAGAGACCCCTGAGGCTGTCCGGCAGGTTGAACGTCAACGTGCCGTCCGGTTGCACGGCGATGCGTTGGGCCAGCACTTCGGCCTGCGCGCGCATCGCGTCGCGGTGCAACTGGTCGATCTCGGAGTTGAGCAGCCAGAACAGCACCAGAGGCAGGAAGATCGCGACCACTGCAACGGCGACGATGTGCAGGAACACGATCCGCCAGATCAGCGACTTGAACGTCGGCGATCTCGCATAGGTGCGGGCCGCGGGCACGCTACTTCTCCTCGGCCATCAGATATCCGACGCCGCGGATGGTATGGATCACGACCTTGGCGCCGTGCTCGGCGAGCTGCTTGCGCAGCCGCGAGACGTAGACCTCCACCGCGTTGGAGGCAACCTCGCCCTCGAGCCCGAAGATGTGGTCCTCGACGTTCTTCTTCGGCACCACCCGCCCCTGCCGTCGCAACAGGATCTCCAGCACCGAGGTCTCGCGCGCCGAGATGATCCGCGGCTGGTCGTCGACGAAGATCTGGCGACTCTCGGTGTCGTAGACGAGATTGGCCAGACGCAGCGAGCGGCCGAGCAACTGGCCCGGGCGACGCAGGATCGCCTCCAGCCGCGCCACCAGTTCCTCCATCGCGAACGGCTTTGCGAGATAGTCGTCGGCGCCGCTGCGCAGGCCGGTGACGCGGTCCTGCAACCCGCCGCGCGCGGTCAGCACCAGGACCGGCAGTGGATCCATGTGCCGGCGCAGCTCGCGCAGCACCGACAGGCCGTCACCGTCGGGCAGGCCCAGGTCGAGGATCATCGCGGCGTAGCTGACATTGCGCGTCGCCTCCCGCGCCTCGGCCGCGCTGCTCACGATGTCGCTCTCATAGCCCGCCGTCGCCAGCCCATTGGCTACGAGCCGCGACAGCTCGACATTGTCCTCGACGATCAGAAGGCGCATGCGTTGAACCCGACGCTCCGGCATTCCCGAACCCTGCGGCACACGCCGCAATTGACGATGTCTCCCATCATTCGGCGGCCGCGGCCAGCAAAAAATGGCTCTCGCAGGGCGAGGCCGGCATGCGCGGCCCGTAAGGTGAGCGTCAGCGTCGACTGCTAACAGGGTTCCGCTCCTGCCACGACAGTTGCATCGCCCTGCCTCCCGGCTCGCAGCGATTGCCGGGGCGCGGGCAGACGCGGCCGAAGCCATCACTACAGGACACGAGCGATGACGGCATTTCGCATCAAGCATGCGGGCTTTGCGGTGAGCATTGCCGCGGCTGCCGTGCTCGTCGCCGGTGGCTGGCTGCTGACGCGCACGAGCGAGGTCCGTTCCGCCCGGGCGGCGCAGCCAGCCGCAGCCAGCGAGGTCGATATCGCCCGGCAGGCGGTCGATGTGACGGAGAAGCAGGCCGACGGTTTCAGAATCCTGCCGGCTGAGCCCCGCAGCTTCCGCGTGATGAAGAACGCGGTCGGGTCGATCGACTTCAACCAGAACATGCTGGTGCAGGTGTTCACGCCAAATCCGGGCAAGATCGTCGACACGTTCTTCAACGTCGGCGAGACCGTCACCAAGGGACAGACGCTGTTCACCATCGACAGCCCCGACCTGCTCCAGGCCGAATCCACGCTGCTGGCGGCCGCCGGCGTGCTCGAGCTGCAAACGCGCACGCTGTCGCGCGTAAGGCAGCTGCTCAAGACCGGCGGCGGCGCGCAGAAGGACGTCGACCAGGCGACCTCCGACCAGCAGACCGCCGAAGGCAACTACAAGGCCGCGCGCGACGCGGTGCGCATCTTGGGCAAGACCGACGAGGAGATCGACCGCATCGTCGCAGACCGCAAGGTCGATTCGATCCTGATCGTGCCGAGCCCGATCTCGGGCCAGATCGTCGCGCGCAACGCCGCGCCCGGCCTCTACGTGCAGCCGGGCAATGCGCCCGCACCCTACACGCTTGCCGACCTCTCCACGATGTGGATGGTCGCCAACGTGATCGAGATCGACGCGCCCGCCTACCGCATCGGCCAGCCTGTTGCGGTCAGCGTGCCCGCCTATCCCGACGAGATCTTTCGCGGCCATGTGACGACGCTCGGGCTGAATATCGACCCGACCACGCACCGGCAACTGGTCCGTTCGGTGATCGAGGATCCCGCGCACAAGCTGCGCGCCGGCATGCTGGCGAGCTTCGCCACCGAGACCGACGGGCCCAGACTGTCGGTTGGGGTGCCTTCGGACGCCGTAGTGCGCGAGGGCGACGGTACCATGACGGTGTGGATCACCGCCGACCGCCGCCGTTTCGAGCGGCGCTCCGTGACGGTCGGCATCGTGCAGGACGGCTGGACCCAGATCGTCCACGGATTGAAGGCAGGCGAGCTCGTCGCCTCGACCGGCGCGATCTTCCTCTCGAACAAGTTCGCCACCGCGGTCGCGGGCGGAGCGTGATTCAGGTGGCGCAACGCGAGCCCGCTTCGCCGCGGCCCCTCACCCCACCCTCTCAGAGCGAGCGAAGCTCGTCTCGGCCCCGTAAGAACGGGGAGCGGGTGATCGCGTTCAGCACCCGCCTCATTTCCGGCCGCGGCGCGCCGGACCAGCAAGTGTCGAGATCGTGATCAAGGGCATCATCACCTTCGGCCTGACCCGCAGCGCGATCATCGTGCTCGGCCTCGTCGTGTTCTGTGCCGCAGGCCTCGCCGCCTTCGCCAAGCTGAACATCGAAGCCTACCCGAATCCAGCGCCGGTGATCCTGGAGATCACCGCGCAGGCGCCCGGCCTTTCGGCCGAGGAGATGGAGAAATACTACACGATCCCGATGGAGGTCGGGCTCTATCCGACGCCGGGCGTCGTCAACATCCGCTCGACCTCGTTCTACGGCCTGTCCTTTGTCCGCGTCACCTTCCGCTACGGCGTCGATTATTATTTCGCGCTGACGCAGGCAGCCAACAGCATCCAGCAGAACATCCAGCTTCCCGGCAACCAGGTGCCGACCATCCAGCAGTCGAGCCTGGTCGGCGAGATCTACCGCTATCAGCTCGTCGGCCCGCCGAACTTCGGGCTCACCAACCTGCGCACGCTCCAGGATTATGTCGTCACCCGCCGCCTGATGACCATTCCCGGCGTGGTGCAGGTCAATTCGTGGGGCGGCACCACCAAGCAGTTCAACGTCGATGCCGACCTGCAGAAGCTCGAAGCCTACAACATCACCGTGCCGCAGCTCGTCACCGCGCTCGGCAACGCCAACGTCAATGTCGGCGGTCGCGAGATCGCGATCGGCCAGCAATCCGTCAACATCCGCGGCATTGGCCTGATCGATTCCGGCGGCGCCGACGACGTCACCAAGGGTTACAAGGTCGGCGACATCGAGAACATCGTGCTGACCCAGTCGAACGGCCTGCCGATCCAGATCAAGGACGTCGCGAAGGTCTCGGTCGGCTACGTGCCGCGGCTCGGCATCGCCGGCAAGGACAAGGACGACGACGTCGCCGCCGCGATCGTCGTCATGGGCCGCACCCAGCACACCAACGACATCATCCCGAAGGTCGAGGAGGAGGTCGACAAGATCAACAGCGACGGCACCCTGCCCCCGGGCGTCAGGGTCGTGCCCTATTACGACCGCTCTTCGCTGGTGGGCGTCACCACCCACACCGTCCTGCACAACCTCCTGTTCGGTTGCCTCCTGGTGTTCGTGATCCAGTGGGTATTTCTGGGCGACCTGCGCAGCGCACTGATCGTCTCGGCCAACATCCCGTTCGCGCTGTTCTTCGCCATCATCATCCTGGTGCTCCAGGGCGAAGATGCCAACCTGCTGTCGCTCGGCGCGGTTGATTTCGGCATCATCGTCGATTCCGCCGTCATCATGATGGAGAATATCTTTCGCAATTTCCAATCGAGCCCGGACAACCGCGCTCGCGTGCTGCAGCATCTCGCCGAGGGCTATTGGGGTGCCGATCCGACCAACCCCACCCACGGCCAGCCGTCCGCGGCGCGCTGGACCGAGCGGCTCCGGATGATCTTCGTCAGCGCGCTCCAGGTCGACAAGGCGGTATTCTTCACCGCCGCGATCACCGTGACCGCCTTCGTGCCGCTGTTCACCATGCAAGGCGTCGAGGGTCAGATTTTTGGACCGATGGCCCGCACCTACGGCTATGCGCTCGCCGGCGCCCTGCTCGCTACTTTCACGGCGACGCCGGTGCTCGCCTCGCTGCTGCTGCCCGAGCACATCGAAGAGACCGAGACGGCAATCGTGCGGGCGCTGCGCAGGACCTATACGCCGGTGCTGCGCTGGGCGCTCGGGCGCGTGAAGCTCGCAGTGACCGCCGGCGTCATCTTCCTCGCCATCTCGACGCTCGCGGCAAGCCGCCTCGGCAGCGAATTCCTGCCCGCACTGGAGGAAGGCAATTTCTGGATCCGCGCGGCGATGCCGCCGACGATCTCGCTCGACGCCGGCACCGAAGCGACGCGCAAGATGCGTGACATCCTGCTGCGCCATCCCGAGATCATCACGGTGGTCTCACAGCACGGTCGTCCTGACAACGGCAGCGACGCCTCGCCCTTCTCGAATGTCGAGCTGTTCGCGCCGATCAAGCCGTTCGACGAATGGCCGAAGGGCCTGACCAAGGAGAAGATCACCGAGGAGTTGCAGAAGGAGTTCGACGAGGAGCTCCCCGGCGTCACCTTCAATTTCTCCCAATACATCCAGGACAACGTCGAAGAAGCATTGTCCGGCGTGAAAGGCGCCAATTCGGTCAAGATCATCGGCCCGAACCTCGACGTGCTGGAGCAGACCGCGACCAAGGTCATGGACGTCATGCGCGACGTGCGCGGCGTTGCCGATCTTGGCGTCTTCCATCTCGTCGGCCAGCCCAATCTCGACATCAAGGTCAATCGCGAGAAGGCGGCGCGCTATGGCCTTAACACCGGCGACGTCACTTCCGTGGTGCAGGCCGCGCTCGGCGGCACGATTGCGACCAACGTGCTGGAGGGCGACCGTTCCTTCGCGGTCGCGGTCCGGCTCGACGCAAGGTTCCGCAAGAGCATCGATGCAGTACGCGACATCAAGGTCGCCTACCAGACCGCCTCCGGCACCAACGCCTACATCCCGCTGAGCGAGCTCGCCGAGATCTCGCTCGATACCGGCGCCTTGTTCATCTACCGCGAGCGCAGCCAGCGCTACATTCCGATCAAGTTCAGCGTGCGCGGCCGCGATCTCGGCGGGACCGTCGCCGAAGCGCAGCAGCGCGTCGCGCAGGCGGTGCAGCTTCCGCCGGGCTACCGCATCATCTGGTCCGGCGAGTTCGACAATCTGGAGGCAGCGAAGGCGCGGCTGATGGTCGTGGTGCCGATCACCCTGCTCCTGATCTTCGTGCTGCTCTACAGCCTGTTCAACTCGGTGCGCGACAGCCTGCTGGCGCTCGCCGGCATCCCCTTCGCGGTCGGCGGCGGGCTGATCGCGCTCTATCTTGCCGGGCTCGACTTCAGCATCTCCGCCGCGATCGGCTTCATCTCGCTGTTCGGCGTCGCCGTGATGGACGGCATCCTCAACATCACCTATTTCCGCGAGCTGCGCGCCTCCGGCATGAGCATCGCGGATGCCGTGTTCAGCGGTGCAGAGCAGCGCATGCGGCCGATGCTGATGACCGCGCTCTCCGCCGGCGTCGGCCTGTTCCCGGCAGCGCTGTCGCACGGCATCGGCAGCCAGGTGCAGCGGCCGCTCGCCACCGTCGTGGTTGGCGGCATGTTCATCGGCCCCCTGCTGCTGCTCGTGGTGGCGCCGGCGCTGCGCAAGATCTTCCTGTCGCGGGAGCGAACCCCCTCGCAGCAGGACAGCGCGGCCGCCTCGCCGCCCGAAGTGGCCCAATAGGAAGGCGCGGTGGATGCGTAGCGTGACTGGACTGCCCCGTGTCGCCCGAACGCTGGCCATCGGCGCCGCCAGCCTGTGGCTCGCAAGCTGTGCCGTCGGCCCGAACTTCGAGCCGCCGCCGGCCCCCGCCGTTTCCGGATATACGCCGGAGAAGCTCGCCTCGCCTCACGCCGATGCCGACGGCCCGCGCGTACCGCGCCAACACTTCGCCAACGGCGCCGACATTCCGACGCGCTGGTGGGCGGCATTCCGCTCGAGACCGCTGAACGAATTGATCCGGCTCTCTGTCGAGCACAATCCCTCGCTGCAATCGGCGGAGGCCGCGATCCGGGTCGCCAACTTCAACGCGCTCGCGCAACGCGGCCTGTTCTTCCCGCAGGTCGGCATCAACTACACGCCATCCGACCAGCAGTTCTCCAACGCGACACAGTCCAATCCCCTGGACGCGCCGCAGTCGCGCTACACGCTGCACACGGTTCAGCTCAACATCAGCTTCGTGCCTGATATCTGGGGCCAGAACATCCGTGCGGTCGAGAGCCTCGATGCCCAGACCGAGCAGGCGCAGTTCCAGCTCGAAGCCGCCTATCTCGCGCTGACCGCCAACGTCGTCACCGCCGCGATCCAGGAGGCATCGCTGCGCGGCCAGATCGCGGCGACCGAGCGCATCGTCAAGATCGAGCGCGACATCCTCGGCATCCTCAGGACCCAGTTCGAGGCAGGCCAGGCCGCACAGGTCGACGTGCTCACGCAGGAAACGGCGCTTGCTCAGGCCGAGCAGACGTTGCCGCCGCTCCAGAAGCAGCTCGCCGTGCAGCGCAATCTCCTCACCGCGCTCGCCGGGCAATTCTCCGCGGACGAGGTGCTGCAGAAGTTCGAGCTCCAGCATCTCGCCCTGCCCGCCAACCTGCCCGTGAGCCTGCCGAGCACGCTGGTGGCGCAGCGCCCGGACGTGCGCGCGGCGGAGGCGAACATGCATTCTGCAAGCGCGCAGGTCGGCGTCGCGATCGCGGCGCGGCTGCCCAACCTCACCCTGACAGGCAATCCCGGCACCGGCGCATTCAAGCCGGCCGAGCTCTTCACGCAAGGCACGCTGTTCTACACGGTTGCAGCCAGCGCGACGCAGCCGCTATTCGACGGCTTCACGCTCTATCACAAGCAGAAGGCGGCGGAGGCCGCGCTCGACCAGGCCGAGACGCTCTATCGGCAGGCCGTGATCACGGCGACGCAGAACGTTGCCGATGCGCTGCGCAGTCTGCAGGCCGATGCGCGTGCGGTGCAGGCGGCGATCAAGGCTGACACCGCGGCGAAGGCGAGCCTCGACATCGTGCAGAAGCAGCTCGTGCTCGGGCAGATCACCCAGGTCACCGTGCTGAACGCGCAGCAGGCCTATTTCAATACGGCGATCGCCCGTGTGCAGGCGGAAGCGACACGGCTGGCAGACACCGCGGCGCTGTTCATGGCCCTCGGCGGCGGCTGGCCAACCCAATGCACGACACCGGTGTGGCGCGACTGCGTGTTCTCGCCCGCTCCTTCAGTGCGGGTAAGCGAAGCCAAATAGCGCATCGCGGCAATGGGAGGATCGGAACGTGCGGGAGCAACTCAACCGCGCAAAGCAGGGCAAGCGGCAGGAGGGTGAGCCCAATGCGAACCCATTTGCGCGCGACGTGCGGACATACGTGGCCCCACTCGCAAACGCCCGGACATAACCAACTCGGCCCCCAAGCGATGCGGAAGCCTGGATGACCTGGAGGGGTTCTTCGGAGGCGCGTAGAATTCCAGTCCAACGTGGAACGGGGCCATAGCGCCGGCGTTGCCATCGCAACTCCTGCGACAAAGGCGTGCGCGCCTGACCCTCATTTTCTCCAGCAGAGGTTAAGAAGCCATGGATTACGGGCGCGAACTCCTGATGCGCATGTTCGGCCGTCCCAGAGGCGTCCTGGGACGGATGGGCGGGGTCATCATGTCGCGAGTGAACCGGGACGCCGCAGCGCAAGTCATCAAACTGCTCGACGTTCGGCCGAACGACAAGGTGCTGGAGGTTGGCTTCGGCCCGGGTGTCGGCATTCAACTGGCGTTGGAGCGCATCACAGACGGATGGGTCGCAGGCATCGACCAGTCGCCGGAAATGGTCAGACAGGCGGCCGCCCGCAATGCCAGCGCACTGCGCGACGCAAAGGCTGACCTGCGGTATGGTTCAGTCGAGAGGCTGCCGTTCGCGGATGAAATGTTCGACAAGGCGTTCGCTATCAATTCGATGCAGGTGTGGGGGGATGCTCGCACGGGACTGAGGGAAGTATGGCGCGTCCTCAAATCTGGTGGCAATCTCGCGCTTTGCTTCACCGTTAACTCCGGTCAGTCAAAGGACGGGATTGTGGAGTCTCTCGCTGCGGCTGGATTTGCGCAGGTGCGAATGGCGGACCAAGCAAAGCTATTCTGCGCAATCGCGATAAAGCCGTGAGTTATCGCACTGTACCGTGAAGATCGTCACCCGGCGCTTCTGCTCCTGGCCGAACTCAGCCCTCAAGCGATATCCGCTCTTGCACGGCTGTCGGCGCCAAGACTGGCCTCTCCCGGATTGCGCGATGATCGCCTCTTGGCGCTGATTTGCGCGACGTATCAAACGGTTTTGCAGCTGTAGCTCGTAGGATGGGTAGAGCGAAGCGAAACCCATCGCGCGGTCTGACCCAGACGACAATGGCAGCGGCGCGCTTGATCACCTGGGGGATGATGGGTTTCGCTTCGCTCTACCCATCCTACCGGTCTTGATGACAAACATCGTCGCTTCCGCCCCCTGAGGCGACATTCGGGGGGCTCGAGTGTGCGTCGCTGTATGGTGCCGCCCTCTACGTCGACCGCATCCTCCACGGCGCGAAACCATCAGAGCTTCCGGTTCAGGTGCCAACCAAATTTGAGATGAGATTAAATCTCAAGACGGCCGAAAGTCTCCATCTTTCGATCCCACCGTCAATGCTCACCCGCGCCGATGAGGTGATCGAAGAAAACGCAATTTGCTGCGACGCATGAGTCCGGAAGTGGCCCAACTGGGACCCCAAGCGATGCCCGCTCGCTCTTGCACGGCTGTCTGCGCCACGGCTCTCGGATTTCGGATTATGCGACGATTGTATCATCACACTGTTTTGCCCGACGTGTCAAAAGGTTTCGCAGAATGCAGGCGGGCACCCTGCCCCGAATTTCTACTTTGCATGGGGTTGTTTTGCGGATTTTTGGTTGGCGCCCGCAACGGTGGGAGGAGACGCCCCTTCTCGGCTCGTAAGCTAAACCTGATCTCATCATGAGCGGATGCAAAAAGCCCGGCCTCGCCTAGCGAGACCAGGCTGCTTGACGAACGATCGCGCTGCAACGCGCGGCGCGATCAGCTCTGCGAGTGACGCGCCATGAAGATGTCGTAGCCGACCTCGGCGACCTGGAACCAGGCGTAGCTGTCGTTGGAGAACTTGGTCAGGGATTCGTAGACCTTCTTGAAGTTGGGGTTGGTCGCGCTGACCTCGCTGTGCAGCTCCTTCGCCGCCTTGTAGCTGGCATCCATGATCGGCGGCGAGAAGGCGTGCAGCTTGGCGCCGCCTGCAAGCAGCTTGCGCAAGGCCATCGGATTGGCCTGATCATAGCGCGCCATCATCCAGTTGTTCGAGTAATGGCCGGCCTGCTCGAGCACGCTTTGATAGTATTTTGGCAACGCGTTCCATTTGTCGAGGTTGACGAAGGCGAGCAGCATCGGTCCGCCTTCCCACCAGCCGGGATAGTAGTAGTGCGGCGCGATCTTGTAGAAGCCGAGCTTCTCATCGTCATAAGGACCGACCCATTCGGCACCGTCGATGGTGCCCTTCTCCAGCGCCGGATAGATGTCGCCGCCGGCGAGCTGCTGCGGCACCACGCCGAGCTTCTGCAGCACGCGGCCGGCGAAGCCGCCGATACGGAATTTCATACCCCTGAGATCGTCCGGCGTGTTGACCTCTTTCCTGAACCAGCCACCCATCTGGCAGCCGGTGTTGCCGGCCAGCAGCGAGATCACGTTGTAGCTCTTGTAGAACTCGTTGAGCACTTCGCGGCCGCCACCCAGCATGTACCAGGCCTGGTTGATGCGCATGTTGGGACCGAACGGCACCGAGGAGCCGAAAGTGAAGGTCGGGTCCTTGCCGAAATAGTAATAAGACGCGGTGTGGCCGATCTCGCAGGTGGCGTTCTGCACGGCGTCCAGCACCTGGAGGCCCGGCACGATCTCGCCGGCCGCGAAGATCTGGATCTGGAATTTGTTGTCGGTCGCTTCCGCGACCAACTTGCACATCATCTCCGCACCACCATAGAGCGTGTCGAGCGATTTCGGCCAGCTCGTCGGCATGCGCCATTTGATTTCCGGCATTGACTGCGCGATGGCGGGAGCTGCAAGCGTGGCGGCGCCCGCCGCACCAAGTCCGGTGACCTTGATGAAATCTCTTCGCTTCATGATGTCCTACCCTGATGGTTCGTGATTGTGGGCCTTCTTGGCGAGGCTTGGGGCGCAGCATGAAGCAACGCCCTGGCGATTTCCATCCCGATCGCACTGCGGCAAAGAAAAAGCCCGGCCTCGCAAGCGAGGCCGGGCGTTTCCGTCTTACGACTTGAGCCGTAGATCAGCCGCGGGTGCGCGAGCGGATCATGAAGCTGTCGTAGGTGTATTCGGCGACCTGCCACCACAGATATTCGTCGGAGCGATAGGCCTGCATGGCGTCGATCGACTTCTTGAAGTCGGCGTTCTTGGCCGAGATCTCCGCCCACAATTCGTTGGTCGCCTTGAGGCAGGCTTCGAGCACTTCGTTGGTGAAGGGACGAAGCTGGGTGCCGCCGGCTACCAGGCGCTTCAGCGCCGCCGGGTTCTGCAGGTCGTAGCGCGCGGCCATCCAGGTGTTGGCGTTGGCCGTCGCATTGGTGAGGATCGCCTGGTAGTTCTTCGGCAGCGCGTTCCACTTGTCGAGGTTGACGAAGGCGTGCACGGTCGGACCGCCTTCCCAGAAGCCCGGGTAGTAGTAGTACTTGGCGACCTTGGCGAAGCCGAGCTTCTCGTCATCGTAGGGGCCGACCCACTCGGCCGCGTCGATGGTGCCCTTCTCCAGCGCCGGATAGATGTCGCCGCCGGCGAGCTGCTGCGGCACCACGCCGACCTTCTGGAGCACCTGGCCGGCGATGCCGCCGATGCGGAATTTCAGGCCCGAGAGATCGGCAACCGTCTTGATCTCCTTGCGGAACCAGCCGCCCATCTGGGTGCCGGTGTTGCCGCAGGGGAAGCCGATCACGTTCGACTTCTTGAAGAACTCGTTGCCGAGCTCCATGCCGCCGCCCTGGTACCACCAGGAGTTCTGCTGGCGCGCATTGAGGCCGAACGGCACCGAGGCGTAGATCGCGAAGGTGGGGTCCTTGCCGACGTAGTAGTAGGAGACGGTGTGGCTCATCTCGACCGTGCCGTTCGAGGTCGCGTCGAGCGCCTGGAGGCCGGGGACGACTTCGCCGGCGGCGAACACCTGGATCTGGAACTTGTTGTCGGTCATCTCGGCGACGTACTTCGCCACCTGCTCCGCGCCGCCATAGATGGTATCGAGCGACTTCGGGAAGCTCGAAGTCAGGCGCCACTTCACCTCGGGCGAGGACTGCGCAATCGCCGGCGAGGCCACTGCGGTCGCCGCCGCGCCCACTGCCGACACTTTCAAGAAATCACGACGCTTCATCTTCAGGTCTCTCCTTGCTGGGGCGTTTCCCCTCAACTTCTCTTTTGCCGCCGCTCGTTCCGGCGATGCGTTCCTTGGAAATCGCGTCGAACCGAAGGCGCTTGACTGCCGTGGGCCTTTAACACGGAAGCCCCCGTTTCGGAACGCGACATTGGCATGACGGGACCGTACGAAAGTCGCATGTCCGCTCGCGCCCGGCTCAGGCCGCGGCGATGACACCTTTCAGCCGGTCCCGGACCTGGCCCGCGATGGCGCGGTAGATCGCCGCATGTGGGCCATCGGGCTCGCTGTCGACCACCGGGCTCCCCGCATCCGACGTGGCACGAATCGCCATGTGCAGGGGTATCTCGCCCAGGAACGGAACCCCGAGCTTCTCGGCCTCATGCCGCGCCCCGCCATGGCCGAAGATGTCCGACTTCGTGCCACAATGGGGGCACTGGAAATAGCTCATGTTCTCGACGATGCCGAGCACGGGCACGTTGACCTTCCTGAACATGGCAAGGCCCCGCCGCGCATCGATCAGCGACAGGTCCTGCGGGGTCGAGATGATGACGGCGCCCTTGAGCGGTACATTCTGCGCCAGCGTGAGCTGGGCATCGCCGGTGCCCGGCGGCATGTCGACCACCAGCACGTCGAGCGTGCCCCATTCGACGTCGCGCAGCATCTGCGTCACCGCCGACATCACCATCGGACCGCGCCAGATCATCGCGGTCTCTTCCTCCACGAGGAAGCCGATCGACATGATCGCAAGCCCGAAGCGCCTGAGCGGAATCATCTTGCGCTCGTCGTTCAGCGCAGGCTTTTCACGCAGGCCCGTCAGCCGCGGCATCGACGGACCGTAGATGTCGGCATCCAGCAGCCCGACCTTCAGGCCGAGGTCGCGCAAGCCCAGCGCCAGGTTGAGCGCGGTGGTCGACTTGCCGACCCCGCCCTTGCCGGAGGCCACCGCGATCACGGCGGCAACGCCCGGAATCTCGGACTGCCGCGACATTGGCGAGGCGCCGCCCTGCGGCGGTCGGTGGGCATGGGCTGGCTGCACCCCCGGCGCGCCGCGGCTCGGCGGCGGGGGTGGCGGTGCGCTGCCAGGCTTGCGCTCGGCGGTCAGCGCCACCATGACCGTGGTGACGCCGGGAATGGCACGCACGGCAGCTTCGGCCGCGGCGCGAACCGGCTCCCAGGCCCGCGCCTCGGGGGCATCGACGTTGATCGAGAAGAACACCTTGCCGTCAGAGGCGCTGATCGCGCTCAGCACATTGGCATTGGTGAGCGCGACCCCGCGCGGCGATTTGATCCGGCTGAGGCTGTCGAGAACCTGCTGCTGCGTCACGCTCAAAGCGCATCTCCTAACTCAAGATGTGCCCCATTAGAGCGGAAACGCCCAAAAGGCTACTGCCTGCCGATATCGTCGGCCATCTCGACGGGCGCTGCCGTGCCCTGCTCCTTGGCCGCCTCGTAGTTCAGCTCGATCATCACCCCGTTGGGATCGTGGACGAAGATCTGCCACAGGTCGCCGCCGGGCACCTGCCGGGACTCGAACTTCATGCCCCTGGCGGTCAGCCGCTGCTTCATGCCATCGAACCCGCGGCTGACGAAGGCGACGTGGTGAACAACGCCCGAATCCGGCTTTTGTGGCTCCGAGGTCGGAGAAATATCGACGAGGTGCACCACCGGCCTGCCGTCGCTGTACATCCAGGCCCCCGGGAAGGCGAAATTGGGCCGGGCGCCGTTCTCCAGGCCCAGCACGTCCTCATAGAAACGGACCGTTTCGGCCAGCTTCCGGGTCCGGATGTTGAAATGATCGAGGACACCAACGCTCACGCCCAAACCCACGCCCATGCCTGCACTCCCTTTTTTTGAAGTCCTTGTTTTGAAGTCCTTGCCCCGCCATCCTAGCACAGGAAGCCGCCAAACGAAGCCGTTGCCCTCCGAGCTTAAGGGTTTATGGTGCGCCCGATCCGCCTCCCAGGGCGGAACCTAATGACGCCGGCTAGCGCCCCTCGCCCGGCAACAACCGTAAAACCCAAACTACGGACAAGGTACCACACATGGCTAAAGTCGCTTTCCTCGGTCTCGGCGTGATGGGCTTCCCCATGGCCGGACACCTCGTGAAAAAAGGGGGCCATGAGGTCACCGTGTACAACCGCACTGCGGCCAAGGCGAAGGACTGGGCGGACAAGTTCGGCGGCAAGACCGCAGCCACCCCGAAGGCCGCCGCCGAGGGGCAGGATTTCGTGATGTGCTGCGTCGGCAACGACAATGACCTGCGCGCGGTCACGATCGGTCCCGACGGCGCCTTCGCCGGCATGAAGAAGGGCGCCACCTTCGTCGACCACACCACCGCCTCCGCCGAAGTCGCGCGCGAGCTCGATGCGGCCGCCGCCAAGGGCGGGTTCAAATTCGTCGACGCGCCGGTCTCCGGCGGCCAGGCCGGCGCCGAGAACGGCGTGCTGACCGTGATGTGCGGCGGCGCCCAGGATGCCTATGCCGGCGCCGAGCCGGTCATCGCGGCCTACGCGCGGATGTGCAAGCTCTTGGGACCCGCGGGCTCCGGCCAGCTCACCAAGATGGTCAATCAGATCTGCATCGCCGGCCTCGTCCAGGGCCTTTCGGAGGGCATCCACTTCGCCAAGAAGTCGGGCCTCGACGTCGCCTCCGTGATCGACGTGATCTCCAAGGGCGCCGCTCAATCCTGGCAGATGGAGAACCGCTACAAGACCATGAACGATGACAAGTACGATTTCGGCTTCGCGGTGGAGTGGATGCGCAAGGATCTGTCGATCTGCATCGCAGAAGCGCGCCGCAATGGCGCCAACCTGCCGGTGACCGCGCTGGTCGACCAGTTCTACGCCGAGGTCGAGAAAATGGGCGGCAAGCGCTGGGATACGTCGAGCCTGCTCGCGCGTCTTCAACGCTGACCCGAACGTAGCGGACATCTCTTGCTGATCGCGATCGCCGCAATCTTCGTTCTGGCCTATGCGGCGATCGCGCTCGAGCACCCCCTCGGGGTCAACAAGAGCGCGACGGCGCTGATCGGCGCGGGGCTGCTGTGGGCGGTCTACGCGGCCACGATCGGCGACCACGCCATGGTCGGCCATCAGCTCGACGAATCCGTCGCCTCCACGGCGCAGATCGTGTTCTTCCTGATCGGGGCCATGACCATCGTCGAGGTGATCGACGCCCACGACGGCTTCGAGGTCATCACCTCCCGCATCAACACCACGAGCCAGGTCCGGCTGATATGGCTGATCGGCTTCGTGGCGTTCCTCCTCAGCGCGATCCTGGACAATCTCACGACCACCATCGTGATGGTCTCGCTGGTGCAGCGGCTGATCGCCAAGCGTGACGACCGCCTGCTGTTCGCCTCCCTCATCGTCATCGCCGCGAATGCCGGCGGCGCATGGACCGTGATCGGCGACGTGACCACGACCATGCTGTGGATCGGCGGGCAGATCTCGCCGCTGAACATCATGGGCGCGGTGTTCCTGCCCTCGCTCGTCAACCTGCTCGTGCCGCTCGTTGCCATCAGCTTTGCACTGAAAGGCAAGACTATCGCGCCGCCGCCGAAGGACGACAGGCTGCAGGGCGCCAATCTGTTCGAGCGAAACCTGATGTTCTATCTCGGGCTCGGCACGCTGATCGCGGTGCCCGCCATCAAGGCGGTCACGCATCTGCCGCCCTTCATGGGCGTGCTGCTCGGGCTCGGCATCGTCTGGCTGGTCGGCGAGATCGTTCATCGCGACAAGGACGAGCATGTGCGCCATCCGCTGACGTTGGCGCATGCACTGACGCGCATCGACATGAGCTCGATCGTGTTCTTCGTCGGCATCCTGCTCGCGGTCGCCTGCCTCGAACACGCGGGCCTGCTGGCGATGCTGGCGAGGTCGCTGGAGGCGACGGTCGGCCGCCAGGATATCATCGTGGTCCTGCTCGGGCTTTTGAGCGCCATCGTCGACAACGTGCCGCTGGTGGCCGCGACCATGGGCATGTACGACCTCGGACACTACGCGCCCGACAGCTTCCTCTGGGAGTTCATCGCCTATTGCGCCGGCACCGGCGGCTCGATCCTGATCATC
>NZ_LUUB01000120.1:96086-141118 GCF_001641635.1 Bradyrhizobium centrolobii | reverse complement strand
CCCGCCGCATCGCGCCTCCCGCGCTCGCCGGGTACCTGGCGGGCGCGGTGGTCTACGTCGCACAGCATGCCGCGCTGCATTGACCCGCGCTCGGGATCCAAAATTAACGCCCGGTTAACGCAATTCTTTAGCTCCTTAAGGCACCTCTTAAGGATTTGTTGCCAGAGATAGACAATGCAGAAGGCTCGCCTCGCGTGGGCAGGAATCGTTGTTGTTCGATGAGTAACCCCGCTGAAAAGCCCGAGGTTGTGCAGCTTCCGGCCGAGCCGGTCAGCGTGCCATCGGCGGCCAGTCGCCGGGCTGCCTTGCAGCGGGTGCGCGAGGCGCGCGACAAGTTAACGTCGACCAGCGGAACCCGGCCGGCCTTCGACGCCGAGCTGCTCCGCCAATATGCCCAGACACGGCTATCGGCCTCCTATGTCGTGATGCTGCTGGTGGTGGCGACCGGCGTGCTGTTCGGGCTGTGGATGCAGCCGATCCCGGCCGCGGCCTGGACCTGCGGCATGCTCTGCATCCACGCCGCGATGATCCGCAGCTGCCGGCGGTTTTTGGCCGAGCCCACCTCGCCTGCCGCGACGCGCACCTGGCGGACGCGCTTCGTCGTGCTCGACCTGCTCTACGGCCTGTGCTGGATGGCAATCCTGATCCATCCCGTGCTCGACATGGTCACTGAAACGCTGATGATGTTCCTGATGCTGCTGGTGATCGCAGTGTCGAGCATGCTGGCCGCCTATTTGCCGATCGCAGCACTTGCCGCCACCGCGCCCGTCGCGGTCGCGATGGCGCTGAGCTTCGCGATGAGCGGCTCGCTGGACAATTTCATCCTGGCGGCGCTCGCGATCGCAGCCGAAGGCTATTTCGTGCTGCTGGCGCATCGGCTGCACTCCTCGACCTTCGCCACGCTGGAAGCGCGCGCGGAGAAGGACGCGCTGATCGGCGAGCTCGAACAGGCCAAGGCGATCTCGGACGAGGCGCGCCACCGCGCCGAATCCGCCAACGTCGCAAAATCGCGCTTCCTCGCGCAGATGAGCCACGAGCTGCGTACGCCGCTGAACGCGATCCTCGGCTTCTCCGAGGTGATGAAGAGCGAGATCTTCGGCGCGCACCAGGTCGCGGTCTACAAGGAGTATTCCGCCGACATCCATAATTCCGGCGTGCACCTGCTCAACCTCATCAACGAGATCCTCGATTTGTCGCGGATCGAGGCGGGCCGCTACGAATTGAACGAGGAAGCGGTGTCGCTGGTCGGCATCGTCGCCGACTGCCATCACCTGATGAAGCTGCGCGCCTCGAGCCGCGGCATCACCATCCACGAGGTGTTCGAGCAGGCGATGCCGCGCCTCTGGGCCGACGAGCGCGCGATCCGTCAGGTCGTGCTCAACCTGCTCTCCAACTCGATCAAATTCACCCCGCAGGGCGGCGAGATCTGGCTCAAGGCCGGCTGGACCGCTTCGGGCGGACAGTATCTCTCGGTGAAGGACTCCGGCTCCGGCATCCCCGAGGACGAGATCCCGGTGGTGCTCGCCTCGTTCGGCCAGGGCTCCAACTCGATCAAGTCGGCCGAACAGGGCGCAGGCCTCGGCCTGCCCATCGCCAAGAACCTGATCGACCTGCACGGCGGCACGTTCACGCTGAAATCGAAGCTGCGCATCGGCACTGAGGTGATCGTCACCTTTCCGCCGGAGCGCGTGATGAGCGCGCTGGCACCGATGTCGGAGGATTCGCCGCCGCTGCAGCCGGAGAGTTCCGTCATACCCGACGAGAAGCGCCGGCCGCGCCACAAACCGATCATGAGCGCCGGCACGGGCTCTTAAACAGATGCTTGCAGAAATGCCCGACGATCCCCCACTATGTCCGAATGAGCAAAGACACGCCGTGCGTCGCCGTCTGTATGATCGATCCCAAGACGAAACTGTGCTTCGGCTGCGGCCGCACGCTGCCGGAGATCGCGCGCTGGCACGCGATGGAGGGCACCGAGCGGCGCGCGGTGATGGCGCTGTTACCGGCGCGCATGGCGGAGGCCGGACTGCAGCCGATCGCGGGATCGTCGCGGCGCACCTGACCGGCGTGCGGGCTTCTGGAGGCGCGCAATGATCCGGTTCCTGCTCGTTCTCATCATGCTCGCGGGCACGGCGGGTGCCGTCGTCGCCTATGGCGATCCCGATCAGATCGTGCGCGCCAGCCACAAGGTCTCGCACATGTTCCGCGGGCAGACCGCCTCGCCCGCCCCCGCCGTGCAGATTCAGCGCGGCCAGGGCGGCGAATTCGCGCTGCGGGCGAAGATCAACGGCGTGACCGCACCGATGGTGATCGATACCGGTGCGACCTCCGTGGTGCTGACCTGGGAAACCGCAAGGGCGATCGGGCTGCCGCTCGAGATGCTCGAATATGACGTCGACCTGGAAACCGCAGGCGGTCACACCAAGGCGGCCCGGCTCACGCTCGACCGTCTCGCGGTCGGACATCTCGTCGAGAAGTCGGTGCCGGCGCTGGTCGTGCAGCGCGGGCAGATGAAAACCAACCTGCTCGGCATGAGCTTCCTCGATCGCCTCGAGAGCTGGGGCGTGCGCGCCGACAAGCTGATGCTCACCGGCTACCCGGATCTCCAGAGCAGTCACCGCCGCGCGCGCACGGCGGTCGACTAGCGCCGAAAAACGGCCCACACCGCAGTCGCCGGCCTGCGCCTGCCGACACGCACGATCGCAGCCGCTCGGCGATCCATAAGCCTCAACGTCCATTCGCCAGCGCCGCGAAATAGCGCGGTGTTGCATTTCTGCTATTTACAAACCGTCCGGTCGGTTTATAGATGAGATCATCCCGGATCGGGGTTGGACCAGTGCTGCGTCCTTACGGGAAGCGGCCGAGTGGGAGATTGAGAGTCATGATTGCCAGAGCCGCCTTACGTCGCACGATGTGCGCCCTGCCCTTCGCGGCATTCACCGCAGGCAGTGCCAGCGCCGCGGACCTGACGCCGCGCCAGACGGCACCCGCCTACACGGCGCCGCAGCCCGTCTATTCGTGGACGGGCCTCTATGCCGGTCTCAATGCGGGCTATGGCACGAGCACCGACGATGCCTTCAACGACCTCGTCGGGACGAGCGGCGGCAAGGTCAAGGGCGCCTTCGGCGGCGTGCAGATCGGCTACAATTATCAGCTCTCGCCGATGTTCGTGGTCGGCATCGAGAACGATTTCGAGGGCGGCGACCTGAAGAACCACGACGCCGTGAGCAGCGCCGCCGTGAGCCTCCCCTGGTACATGACCGGACGCGCCCGCGCCGGCATTGCGACGATGGATTCACGCCTGTTGTTCTTCGGGACCGCGGGCCTTGCCACGGGCGAATTGAAGGACGGCGGCCTCAACAAGATGAAGATGGGCTGGACGGCCGGCGGCGGTGTCGAATGGGCGTTCCTGCCCAAATGGTCGGCCAAGGCCGAGTATCTCTACACCGAGTTCAAGCACGACAATCTGCCGGACTGGAACGCCGCGAAATTCCACACCTTCCGCGTCGGCGTGAACTATCACTTCGACTTGTTTCGCTGATCGATGACACGACGAAGAGCCGGGCTCGCGCTCCGGCTCTTCGCGAAAATTACGCAGCCGCCTCGGCCGGCACACCGCCACCGATGCGCGCGATGGCATCGCGCAGCACACCGATGCCCGCGCCCGGCTTCACCCCCTGCTCGGCAAGATGGCGGCGGAAGGCTCGCGCGCCGGGCACGGCGTGGAATGCGCCGACGAAATGCCGCGTGATCGCGTGCAGCCGCGCGCCGCGCGCGAGCTGCTCTTCGATATAGGGCATCATCGCTTCGAGCGCGTCCTGCATCGTCGCATGCGGCACGACTTCGCCGAAGATCTCGGGATCGACGGCGAGAAGCCGCCACGGCTCCTGATAGGCGGCGCGGCCGAGCATCACGCCATCGACATGATCAAGATGCGCCCTCGCCTCGTCGATGCCCAAAATGCCGCCATTGATGATCACGGGCACATCCGGCATCGCGCGCTTCAGCCGATAGACGCGATCGTAGTCGAGCGGCGGGATGTCGCGGTTCTCCTTCGGCGACAAGCCGTTGAGCCAGGCCTTGCGGGCGTGCACAATCAGCGCATCGGCGCCTGCCGCAACGACGGCACGCGCAAGCACATCGAGCGCGACTTCGGGATCCTGGTCGTCGATGCCGATGCGGCATTTCACGGTGACGGGAACGGCGACCGCGCGCTTCATCGCATCGACGCATGATGCCACGAGCTCCGGCTCCGCCATCAGGCAGGCGCCGAAGCGGCCGTCTTTCACGCGATCGGAGGGACAGCCGACGTTGAGATTGATCTCGTCATAGCCAAAGTCCTCGCCGATCCGCGCGGCCAGCGCGAGATCGCGCGGATCCGAGCCGCCAAGCTGAAGCGCCACCGGATGCTCGACCGCGTCGAACCTGAGCAGCCGTTCCCGGTCGCCGTGAATAATAGCGCCGGTCGTCAGCATCTCCGTATAGAGCAGCGCCCGCCGGGTCAGGTGACGGTGGAACACCCGGCAGTGCCGGTCGGTCCAATCCATCATGGGCGCCACGGAAAAGCGATAGTCTTGCGAATTCAAATGGCTATTCTTTCATCGAACCGACAGCATGGAGGTGCCCTCGCACCAGAACCAGCATTTTGCGGGGCACTACCGCATATCCTTCGCCTGAATGGGCGTCTGGTGCAACCGCAACAATAAAGTGGTGCGGACAAGAGAAAGCAACAATGATCCCGCATGACATCGTCCGAGGCAGCTCTGTCGAATGTGGACACGGCTGGTCCAACGCCTCAATTGTCGGTGAATAACCGGCCCAAATTGGACAAGGGTGCCGTCCAGGAGCCGCATCGGAGTAATTATGGTTGAGAATGCTCATTCGACAGGTCGGCCGCTCGATCCTCGTTCCGCATGGTCCGGGCTGTCCCAGGCAGAACGCGACGCCGCCTATGACAACAACGCGGCCGTCAAGAACAGCACGGCCCTGATTGCCGAACGGAACGAAGCCTCCAGCCGGCTGCGAGACACGCTGAAATCCCATCTCGATCTGGCTTACGGTCAGCGGGCGAACAACAAGATCGATCTCTACCCGGCCGCTAGGCCTGAGGCGCCATGCCTGGTGTTCCTGCATGGCGGCTATTGGCAGCGCAATTCGCGCGAATTGTTCGCAATGCTCGTCGAAGGCATCGCCACCCATGGCTGGTCGGTCGCCATTCCCGGCTATTCGCTGGCGCCGGAGGTGTCCCTCACCGACATCGTCGCCGAAGTCCCGCGCGCCCTCGACTGGCTTGCCGCAAACGGCGCGTCCTATGGCGTTGCCGGACCGGTCGTCTTGTCGGGTTGGTCCGCCGGCGCCCATCTCGTAGCGATGGCGCTGGACCATCCGAGTGTCCATGCGGGACTGGCGATCTCAGGCGTCTACGAGCTAGCACCCATCCGCGATACCGGCCTCAACAACGCGCTGAAGCTGACGGATGAGGAAATCGCCGCGCTGTCGCCGCTGCGCCTGCCCGTCACACCGAAGCGGCTCGACATCGCCTATGGCAGCAACGAGCTACCGGCGCTCGTGTGCGATTCCATCAATCTCCACGACAAGCGCGCGGCGGCGAAGGCGCCCGGCAAGCTCATTCCGGTCGACGGCGCCGACCATTTCACCATTCTCGAGGCCCTGCGCGGGCCAAACGGTGTCCTCGTCGACGCTGTCCGCCGCTTGCTGGACTAAAAACGCGAAAACAACCCCATGCACAGTAGAATGCCGTTGTTTTCAAAGATGAATTTTGCAGGCAAGTCCACACCATCGATCCTTTTGACTCGTCGGGCAAAACAGGGGCATGATGCCATCATCGCCGCGCTTGCTACTCTCGCGCTTCCACGCAGATTTGTGCGCCCGTGATCCGTATTGCGTAAAGCCGCAACGGCGGGCTCGGCCATCCCGGATTGATTGCCCCGTCGCGCAAATCGAACGATGCCGCGTGACGCGGACAGAACAGCCGGCCGGCTCTCACCTCTCCGAGAGCCAGATCCGCCTGTTCATGCGGACACGCGCGGTCGCATGCGACGACATCGCCTTCGTTCCAGATCACCAGCAGGTCGAGGCCGGCGGAATGTACGCGAATGATCGTCTCGGCTCTCAGGCGGTCGAGATTGCAGACCGGCGTCCAGCCGAAGCCAGCTGAACCGACAGCATCGTCATCCACCGAGATAGGCCTTGCGCACATGCTCGTTCTCGATCAGCTCGGAGCCCGCGCCTGACAGCACGATGCGGCCGTTCTCGAGCAGATAGGCGTGGTCGCACATCTCGAGCGCGTCGAACGCATTCTGCTCGACCAGCAGCACCGTCGTGCCGGCATCGCGGATGCCGCGGATGATCGCAAAGGTGCGCTCGACGATGTTGGGCGCGAGCCCGAGCGACGGCTCGTCGAACATGATCAACCGCGGCCGCGACATCAGGGCCCGCCCGATCGCGAGCATCTGCTGCTCGCCGCCCGACAGCGTGCCCGCGGCCTGCCGGCGCCGCTCGGCGAGCCGCGGAAACTCCGCGTAGATGCGGTCGCGGTCGGCCGAGATCTCGCCCGAACCACGACGGAGGTAAGCCCCCATGTCGAGATTTTCCTCGACGCTCATGTGCGGAAATACGCGCCGGCCTTCCGGACAATGTGCGATCCCGCTGGCGAGAACGCGCGGCGGTCTCGCCCCGGTGATGTCGATGCCCTCGAACCGCATTCGCCCTGCGCGCGGCGGCACGAGGCCGGAAATCGCGCGCAGCGTCGTGCTCTTGCCGGCGCCGTTGGCCCCGATCAGGGCGACGAGCTGACCGGCCTTCACGTCGAGCGAGATGCCGCGCAGCGCGGTGACGCCGCCATAGCCGCACACCATGTCGCGAATCTCAAGCACGTCCCGCTCCATGTCCGAGATAGGCCTCGATGACCGCCGGATCGTTGCGGATCACATCCGGGGTTCCCTCGGCAATGATCCGGCCATAGTTCAGCACCACGATGCGGTCCGAGACGGTCATCACCATCGGCATGTCGTGCTCCACCAGCAGGATGGTGATGCCGCGGTCGCGGATGCTGCGGATCAGCTCGACGAAGCGGTGGGTTTCCGAGGCGTTCATGCCCGAGACGGGCTCGTCGAGCAGCAGCATCGAGGGCTCTGCCGCCAGCGCCAGCGCGACGCCGACAAGACGCTGCTCGCCATAGGACAGCGAGCCGGCCGCATCATGGGCGCGGCGTTCGAGGCCGACCCATTCGATCAACTCACTCGCGCGCTGCCGCAGCCTGCGCTCCGAGGCGCGCGCGCCCGGCAGCCCGAGGATGGCATCGAGCAGCCGGACCCGGCCCTGACGATGCAGGCCGATCAGGAGATTGTCATAGACGGTGTCGTTGGGAAACACGCCGGTGCGCTGAAAGGTGCGTATCAGGCCGAGATCGGCGATCTCGTGCGGCTTCAACCCGGTCAGCGTCGTACCCTGATAGGTGACCTGGCCTGCGCTCGGCGTCAGGAAACCGGTCATGACGTTGAAGGCGGTGGTCTTGCCGGCGCCATTCGGCCCAATCAGGCTGACGATCTCGCCCTCGCCGACCGTGAAGCTCATGTCGGAGATCGCGACCAGCCCGCCGAAGCGGACGGCGACCTGCTCGATGTTCATGGCAATGCTGCGCGCGGTCATCACGCCGGCTCCTTTGCACCGGTTTCGGTGAGCGCAACTGGTGCCAGCGCCGGCGCGCCGCTGCGCGGTCGGATGAAGCGCTGTGCGAGCGACGGCACGATGCCGCGCGGCAGCACGAACAGGATGGCGATCAGCACGCCGCCATAGGCGATCCACTGCGCCTCCGGCGCCATGACCGGCCGCAGCGCAACCGGCAGCAGCCCGAAGATCAGGCCTCCGATCACGGGCCCGGCCAGCGAGCCCTTGCCGCCGCTGATCACCATGATGACCATGGTGACGGTGTTGATGAAGGCGAACACTTCGGGGTCGATGATCCGGATGTAGTGCGCATAGAGGCTGCCGGCCGCGCCCGCGATCGCGGCCGAGATCACGGCTGCCAGCGTCAGCGTCCTGGTGACGTCGATGCCGACGGAGACGGCGAGCGTTTCGTTCTCCATCAGCCCCCGCATCGCACGGCCGAAATGGGAATGAACGAGGCGTGCGATCAAGAGATAGGCGACCAGCGCTACGACCAGCACGAGATAGTAGTTCTGCATCTTGGTGCGCAGCGTCAGCTCACCAATGCCAGGCAAGGGCAGCGCGATGGATGGAATGTTGGTCAGCGCCAGCGGTCCTTGCGTCAGCTCGACCCAGTTCAGCGCGACCAGCCGGACCACCTCGGCAAAGGAGATCGTCACGATGACGAAATAGGCGCCGCGGACGCGGAAGGAGAGCAATCCGACGAAATAGCCGCACAATCCGGCGACCAGGATTGCCAGCAAAAAGCCTGCAATCGGCGGCCATGGCGCGTGAACCAGGCGGACGCCTCCGGGCAGGCCGACGTCGAAGCCGAGCGATGTCAGCGCGCTGACATAGGCACCGATACCGAAGAAGGCGATGTGGCCGAGGCTGAGCTGGCCGGTGAAGCCGAGCAGCAGGTTGAGGCTCATCGCGCCGACGACGAAAATGCCGGTCGTGATCAGCGCGTTGAGGAGATAGGGATCGCGCAGCCAGAGCGGCACCGAGGCAAGCGCAGCGACCACGAGGATGGTGACGGCTGCTCTCATCCAACCCGCTCCGCGCGCGCAAACAGGCCGGTCGGCCGGAAGATCAGGACCGCGATGATGATCACGAATCCCATGGCATCGCGGTAGCCTGACGAGACGTAGCCCGCACCCAGTTCCTCGGCCAGCGCCAGGATGAAGCCGCCGATCACCGCGCCCGTGATGTTGCCGAGGCCCCCGAGGATGACGATGGCGAAGGCCTTGACGGCGGCAAGATCGCCCATTTGCGGGAAGATCACGTAGACAGGCCCGAGCAGAGCGCCGGCGGCGGCGGCAAGGCTGGAGCCGATCGCGAAGGTCGAGGTGTAGATCATGTCCACGTTGACACCCATCAGCGACGCCGTGTCGTGGTCCTGGAACGTCGCCCGCATCGCGCGTCCGAGGCTGGTCTTGTTGATAAGTAGATACGTCACCAGGATCAGCAGCGCCGCTGCGGCGAGCACGAACAGGCGCAGCCATGACACCGACACCGGCCCGAGCACCAGTGGCGCCTCGGGCAACGGTGTCGCCACCGATTTGGCGACGCCGCCCCAGATCCACAGCGTGCCCGACTGCATCGCGATCCAGGCGCCGATCATGACCAGCATCGTGGTGTCGATGTCGGAGCCGCGCAGCGGTCGCAGCAATGTCAGCTCGATAGCTGCCCCGAGCAGCCACCCGGCAAGCACCGCGACGGGCAATGCCAGGAAGAAATTCAGCCCGAGCTGCTGCACCACGATGAACATGATGTAGGCGCCGAACGTGTAGAGCACGCCGTGCGTGAAGTTCACGACGTTCATGATGCCGAAGATCAACGTCAGCCCGATGCCCAGCAGCGCATAGGTGCCGCCGAGCACGAGCATGTTGACAAGATGTTGGAAAAATTCGCTCAAGACCGTTCCCGAATGATCCGTAATCCGGCGAGAGCGGCGCCGCACCGCCCTCGCCTTACGTGATGTCAGAGCGTCTTCATCTCGACCTTGCCGTCGTTGATTTCGATGAGATAGACGTTCGGCTGGCTCTGCCCGCTCTCCTTGCCCTCCGGACCGGACTTGCGGAACACGACATCGCCGTTCAGTCCCTTGATATTGATGTCCCAGAGCGCCGCCTTGATTGCGGCGGGCTCGGCCTTGCCGGCCTTCTCGATCGCCGCCGCCGCAGTGCGGATGCCGTCATAGCCGCGAAAACTCTCCGTGCAGCCGGCGAACTCGAAACCGCGCTTCTTCCATTCCGTGATGAAATAGTTGGTGGCTTCCGGGTTCGGCGTCTTGTCCGGGAACCAGGGCAGGAAGGTCGTCAGATGCATGGTGCCATTGGCCGCGGCGCCCGCCTGGGCGATGATCTGGTCCGGGTTCTGCGAGCCGCCGGTGGTGATGATGCGCTTCTTCAGGCCCAACGCGGCCGCCTGCTTGAAAATCAACGTCAATTGATCGACCGCTGTCGTCACGATCACCGTCTCGGAATCCGAGCTCTTGATCTTGGAAAGCTGCGCGCTCATGTCCTGCGCGCCCTGGTCCATGGTCTCGACCAGGCCGATGCTGATGCCCTTGTCCTTCATCATCTTGCTGAAGTCCTCGGCGGTGCCCCGGCCCCAGTCGTTGTTGATGACGAGGAAATCGACCTTCTTGAGCGCGAGCTTGTCGACGATGCCCTTGAACGCCGCGGCCTCGACCGCCGAGGGCGGCGAGATGCGGAAGATGAAGGGGTTGCCCGTCGTCGTGATCTTGCCGGATGACGAAGTCTCCACCACCATCGGCGTCTCGTATTCGATCAGCTTCGGCATCACCGCGAGCGTCAGGCTCGAGCCCCAGGCGCCCATCAGCACCGGCACCTTGTCGCTGGTGATGAGCTTTTCGGCGACGGCGGCAGCTTCCGTCGGGTTGCTCTTGTTGTCCTCGATGACGAGCTCGATCTTCTTGCCTAGGATGCCGCCTTTGGCATTGATCTCGTCGGCTGCGATCTTCGCGCCGTTGACGACATAGGTGCCGGAGGCCGCGAAGGCGCCGGTGAGCGGCTCGTTGACGCCGATCTTGATGGTCTGCGCCTGTGCGGCGGCGCCGACCAAGGCCGTTGCCAGCGCAATTGCCGGAACCAGTCCGAGTGCTCGTGTCATATCATCTCTCCAAATCCAACGCTGTTGATCGTTATGGCAGTCCAGGCTTCGTCACTCCGCGGCGCCGGCGCGCCGATCACTCCGCGCCACTTTTTCCGGTGACACGGCTAAACATGCGCGCGAGCCGCGCTCGCAAAACATCCGATGCAACCGACCGGAAGCTGAGCTCCGCCGGAGCTGCCCGCCCCGACGACGCGCCGGACATGTGGCGGTCGAGATTTGCGGCGAACTCCGCAACCAGACGTTTGGCGAGATCCCGCACGAGGCCTGGCCGGCCGACTTGCGCGAGCAACCCGGTGAGCGTGTAGCCGATCGAAAGTTCGACCACGGTCGCCGCGCCGCCTTCGAGTGGAAGCAGACGATAGCGGATCTCGCCCTGCGTCGCCGAATGGCTGCGCTGATCGGTGCCGATGCCGAGAATGCGGCCGGAGAGCGTCGCAGGATCACGTTCGACGCGTGCCGCCCCCTGGAACGCCGCCGAGATCGGCCCGAGCCTGACACGAAACTCGCCTTCGACGCGTTCGGAGCTGGGTATCCCCGTCAGCGACACGCCCGGAAGGCAGGATGCAACACCCGCAATATCGTCGAACATCGCGAACACCTTGGCCAGCGGGTGTGCCAGCGTAAAGCTCTGGTCGAGGACAGTGGCCGGGGTGAAGTCGGGAATGATGCCGCGTGCGACGCTGTCAGGCGCCGGAGCCGACACCGTGCGCGCAGGTCGCGGCTCACTTCCGCCGGGCGCAGCTCGCCCCGAGCCGGCGGGGCCAAGAATGGTCCGGCCGCCGTCGGCCAGCGGTGCGATGTTGCGCGCGCGCCTCGCTTCGATCACGGACTGCACCGCCCGCACGATCCCGACATAGCCGGTGCAGCGGCAAAGATTGCCGCTGAGGCCGACGCGGATGCGTTGCTCGTCAGCGTCGGGCAGACGCAGCACCAGGTCGCGCGCCGAGACCAGCATGCCGGGCGTACAATATCCGCATTGGAGCGCATGCTCCCGGGTGAACGCCGCGCGCAGCTCGGTCGTGACCTCATCGTCGTCGAGGCCCTCGATGGTGGTGACGTCGGCGCCCTGGCAGGCCGCCGCATAGGTGATACAGGAGCGCGCCGGAACGCCATCGAGCAGGACGGTGCAGGCACCGCAGACGCCGTGCTCGCAGCCGAGATGAGTGCCGGTCAAATCGAGCCTGTCGCGGACGAAATCGGCAAGGCTGGTGCGGGGTTCGGCCGATGCCTCCACTGCACGTCGATTGATCTGAAGCGCGATCGTATTCATGCCGCGGCCTCCAGAACCGCGCGCTTCAACACGCTGACATGGATGTGCCGCTGCGCAGCGTCGTCGATGCCGGCCTTGGCAAGAAGCGCATCGGCCACGCGCACGTCGAAACGCTGCTTGTAGTCGGCAGCAATCTGTCCGCCGAACAGCTCCCTGGCGTCGGTCACCACGATCGGCGCCGTGTCGATCGCGCCGATCACGACGCGCGCCGAAGCGTCGGCGGGATCGACCAGCACCGCGCCGATGGCGCGCGCAAACTCGCCCGTCTTGCGGCAGCTCTTGGCGTAACCCCAATGGGACGATGCCGTGCGCGTCGGCACGTGAATCGCCTCGACGATCTCACCGACATGCAGCGCCGGCTCCAGCGCGCCGACGACGAATGCCTCGACGGCCAACGTGCGCGCACCGGCAAGGGTCCGCAGCTTGACCCGGGCGCCCAAAGCAGCGAGCGCCGAAACCCAGTCCGCGGCGGGATCAGCGTGGCTGAGCGAGCCGCCGATCGTGCCGCGGTTGCGCACCGCGCGATAGGCGATGTTGGCGGCGACGTTGCGCATGGCGCCGCGGGTCACGTCGGCGGTTCGCCCGTCCTCGATATCGGCATGGGTGACGAGAGCGCCGAGCACGAGCTCGTTGCCCGAGACCTGCGCGAGCTTGAGCTCGGCAAGGCCGGAGATGTCGACGATCAGCTCCGGCTGCACCAGCCGCAGATTGAGCATCGGCCCAAGCGACTGGCCGCCGGCGATGATCTTTGTCGAGCCGCGGCTTGCGGCCAGCAGCGACAGTGCCGCATCGAGATCGCGCGGGCGTTCGTAAGCGAAGGGCGCCGGTTTCATGCCGCACTCCTTTCGGCCGCACGCGCGGCCAGCACGGCCTCGACGATCCGATGTGGCGTGAGCGGCGATTGCATCAACGCGACGCCGAGCGGGCGTAGCGCGTCGTTGACGGCATTGGCGATCGCTGCGGGCGGCGCAATCGCACCGCCCTCGCCGATGCCCTTCACCCCGAACTGTGTATAAGGTGACGGCGTCTCCATGTGATCGAGGCGCGCTGCCGGAACTTCGGTCGGGCCAGGAAGCAGATAGTCGGCAAGTGTCGTCGCCAACGGCTGGCCGGACGCGTCGAAGAGCATTTCTTCGTAGAGCGCGGTGCCGATGCCTTGCGCGAGGCCGCCATAGATCTGGCCGTCGACCACCAGCGGATTGACCAGCACGCCGCCGTCCTCGACGATCACATAGTCGAGGATTTCCACCTCGCCGAGATCAGGATCGACCGCGACCACGGCCGCGTGCGCGGCATAGCTGAAGCTCCCGCTGTCGCGCACGGGCTTGTAGCCTTGCGTCACCTCGAGCCCGCCGGGATCGACATCGGCCGGCAGATCCTGCGGGCGGCGATACCAGGTATGGGCGATCGCCCCCAGGCTGACGCTGCCATTGACGCCGCGCACTTCGCCATTCTGCAACACCACGGCGGCCGGATCGTGCTGCAACAGCTTGGCGCCGATGCGCCGCGCACGCTCGCCGAGCTCGCGGCAGGCGGAGGCAACGGCGCCGCCTGCCATCACCATCGAGCGCGAGCCCCAGGTGCCGGTCGAATAAGGCGTCATCGCGGTGTCGCCGAGGATAATCCGGACCTTCGCGACGTCAACGCCAAGGATCTCGTGCGCGACCTGGGCGAGCGTCGTCTCCATGCCCTGCCCGTGCGAATGCACGCCGACGCGCAGCTCGAGGCCGCCATCCGGCGTGAGCCGTGCCGACGCCTGTTCATGACCCGGCACCATCGGGATGCCCCACCCGGAATAGACCGAGGTGCCGTGCGCGGCCTGCTCGCAATAGATGGAGACGCCGACACCGATGCGGCGGGCGTCGGCCTCGCCCCGCTTTTGCCTGGCGCGGATGGCGTCGAGGTCGATCGCAGCGAGCGCGCGACGCATGGCTTGCGGATAGTCGCCGCTGTCGAAGTGTTTCTTGGTGATGTTGTCGAACGGCATCTGCTCCGGCAGCACCAGATTGCGCAACCGCACCTCGCCCGGTTCGAGCCCTGCCTCGGCTGCCACGAGATCGAGCATCAGCTCCAGTGCAAAGCAGACGCCTGTGCGCGCCACGCCGCGATAAGGCAGGATCGGACATTTGTTGGTGGCGACCGAGAAGGTGCGGCAGCGATAGGCCGGCATCTTGTAGGGACCCGGCAGGATGCTGGCGACCTGCGCGGCTTCGAGACAGGCCGAGAACGGATAGGACGAGTAGGCACCGGAATCCACGGTGGCCTCGCAATCGATGCCGCGCAGCATGCCGTCACTGTTGGCGTAGACCGTGATCTTGTAATGGTGCTCGCGGCAGTTGGAGCTGGCGACGAGGTGCTCGCGGCGATCTTCCAGCCAGCGCACCGGATGGCCACAGCGCATGGTCAGCCAGGACAGGCAGACCTCTTCGGGCAGCAAAATGCCCTTGTGACCGAAACCGCCGCCGACATCGGGCGAGATGACGCGAATCTGGCCCTCCTCCATGCCGAGGCATTCGGCAAGGCCGCTGCGCGTGATGTGCGGCATCTGCGCCGCCGAATGCAGCGTGAGCTGGTCGAGCCTGGGATCGAAGGTCGCGACCACGCCGCGGCCCTCGAGCGGCGACATGCATTGCCGTGCTGTCGAGATCTCGCGCGTCACCTTGATCGGCGCGTCGAGCGCGGCGGAGATGTCGACCTCGTAGCTGGTTTCGAGAAAGACGTTGTCGCCCCAATGCTCATGCACCAGCGCCGAGCCGGGCTCGCGCGCCTTCAGCATGTCGGTGATCGCGGGCAACTCCTCCAGATCGAGCGTCACGGAGGCCGCGATGTCCTCCGCCTCGGCCCGCGTCGGCGCGAGGCACATCGCGACGAGCTCGCCGACCTGGCGCACCTTGCCTGTCGCCAGCACCGGCTGCTCGGAGATCTTGAAGCCCGGAAGCCCCGACACCGCGCGGATCGGCTTGATGCCGACGAGGTCCGCCGCCGTGAACACGCTGCCGCGATAGGCTTCAGGCACGTGGATGCCGCGGATGCGCGCATGCGCGAGCGGGCTGCGCACGAAGGCGACATCCTGAAGACCGGCGAGCCTGATGTCACCGACGTACTGGCCACGGCCGCGCATCAGGCGGTCGTCCTCCTTCCGCGGCAGCCGTGCACCCACGCCCTGCCCGGACTTGCCAGAAGGAAACTCTCGCTCGTTGCGCAACTCGGCGTTCTCCTTCACCGCCCGGCCCTACGCCGCAACGGCCTGCGGCAGGATCGGGGCGACCGCGTCGAAGCGCGTGCCGGCGCGCAAGCAGAAGGCCGGCTGCAGCAAACGCTCGGCGATCACCTCGTTCTTCTCGTTGTCCTTGAGGACGAAGCGGCCGTTCTGCTCCGTGAGCACGGAGACGTCGGCATCCATGCCGACCTTGAGGGCCCCGATCTCGGAGCTTCGGCCGAGCATCTTGGCGGGATTGGAGGTGACCATCGGCACCACCTGCTCCAGCGACAGGCCGAGCGCCATCATCGAGCTCATCGCCTGAACCAGGCTGAACTTGGCCTGCCCGGCGAACGGATGGTTCTCGTCATCCTCATGCTGGCCCGGCGTTCCCGCCGGCGCGGGAACATGGGTGTTATAGCCGTGAATGTCGGCACCCAGCGTGTTCGGAATGATGCCGGCAGCGATCGCCTTCTTCGCGAGTCGGTACGAAAAATGACTGCCGTGCCCGACATCGACCTTCAGGCCGCGATCGAGCGCCGCCTGGATCACCGGATGCACCTCGCCGTCGCGGTTGACGAAGCCGCCGGGATGACGCGTGAAGGGATGAGCGAGAATGTCGCCCTCGCGCAGCAGTGGAATGACGCGCGTGAGGATGGTGTCGGCATCCTCGCCATTGGCGCCGCTCTCGGGCAGGCCCCAGAGCTGGCCGAAATGCACATAAACCGGCAGGTCGGCGCGCTTGCCGATCTCCGCCGCCATCTCGATGACGCGGATGCCCCAGCGCGCGAAGCCGCCGATCTCGGCATGCGCCTTGATGCCGCGCACGATGTCGAGATTGGCCGTCGCCGCCTTGACCGTGGCGTCGATGTCGACGCCATCGGGACTGTAGAGCTGCGGATAGAAGTGCCCTTCGAGGCCGCCGACGAGGTAGGCGGACAGAAAGGCATAAACTCGTGAGGCCGCGGGCTCCGCGATGAAGTGACGAAAGCCGGGCAACGTCATGCAGGACGGGCCGCCCTGGTCGACCAGCGTCGTCACGCCCGACTGCACGCCGACCATGTCGGGATTCATGCCGAAGCGGCCGGAGACATATTGATAGACATGTGCATGGGTGTCGATCAGCCCGGGCAGCACCAGCTTGCCGCTGAGGTCAACGACCTCCTTGGCGCTGGTCGGCAGAATGTCGGGCGCGACGGCTGCAATCCTGCCGTTGCGGATGGCGACGTCCTTGATGCCATCAACGCCCGAGGCCGGACAGATCACGCGACCGCCTCGCAGCAGAAGGTCGAAGCTGGCAGTAACGGACATGGGCGCTCTCCTCTCCTTGAACGAGCGACAGCATCGCCCGAATTACGAAGCATGCTTCGCATTTCGACCGAAGCAAGCTCCGTGCCATGATCCGGAGGTGGCGGGCGGGTTCGAATCGAGCTAAGCGCGGCAGGGGTTTGGATTGGGAGAGTGTGCATTGCGGCAGGCGAAGACACGTCGCGGCGGGAGCAGGCACCGCCCCTGGCCCTTGTCGCAACGACCCGGATATCTGATCCGCCGGCTGCACCAGATTCACGTCGCACTGTTTCAGGAAGCCTGCGGCGCGTTCGAGGTCACGCCGCTGCAATACAGCCTCCTCTCGGCCCTGGCGGTGCGCGAAACCGCCGATCAGACCACTCTGGCGGCCGATATAGCCCTCGATCGCACCACCACGACCGGCGCATTGAAGCGTCTCGCGGCACGAAACCTGGTCGAGCGCGCGGTCAACAAGGACGATCGCCGGGCGCGCCTGTGCCGATTGACGCCGGCCGGCGCAGCCTTGCTGGTCAAGATCGAGGGCGCGGCGCGACGGGCGCATCGCGCAACGCTGGGGGATCTCAGCGAGCGGGAACAGGCGCAGTTCATCGAAATGATGCAGCGCATCGTGGCCGGCCACCCCAGTCGCGACAGTGCCACTGCCTTATTCGACTAGACGCAGCTGCTGCGCTTTTGAGTTGGGCTGCTCAATTTATCATCGTACCGCTGCTCAGCCATGCAACGTCCTTTGCCTCTCGCCACCGGCTCGCGGAGAGGATCGCCACCTCGTGGTTGCGGCGGCCAGTTCACACGCGAGGTCGAAGCGCGCTTGAGAATCCAACGGCAATCCGACGCAAGCGGCGCTGCATCCGGCATCGATGCAGGCCCTGCTCCGGCCGGCCACAACCGATGGCACGATTTATGCTGCGATGATGCGAAGCGTGCTTCGTATTGGGGGATGTCATGACAGATTCCGAGCTTCGCACTGATCTTCACAGCATCGAGCCAATTCCCGATGCGGACCGGGACTCAACCGGGCCACAGCAGATGTGGATCTGGGCCGGCGCAAACATCGCGCCGGTGAACTGGGCGCTCGGCGCGCTCGGCATCATCCTCAAGCTCGGCCTGATGGAAACAATCGCGGTCATCGTGCTCGGCAATATCGTCGGCTGCGCGATCTTCGCGACCTTCACGGTGATGGGACACAAGACCGGCGTCAACCAGATGGTGTTGAGCCGGTCCGCGTTCGGCGTCCGCGGCGCCTACCTGCCCAGCATCCTGATGTTCCTGATGACGCTGGGCTGGATCGGCGTGAACACCTACTTCCCGGTGAAGGTGTCAATGGGCATCCTCGGCCAGTTCGGCGTGCCCGATACCTGGTTCATCGAGATCGTCGTCATCACGCTGGTGATGGCCGTGCAGGTGCTGATCGGCATCTACGGCTTCTACGCGATCCGCACCTTCGAGAAATACACGGTGCCGCCGACCATCGCCATCATGGTGCTGATGAGCGTGCTCGCGTGGACGCGACCCGGCGTCGTCAACTGGAGCCTGACGACCTCGCTGCCGCCGGGCGCGCATCTGGCGATGCTGACGTTGCTGATGACCGCGATCGGCGTCGGCTGGGGCATCTCCTGGGTGACCTGGGCCTCCGACTATTCGCGCTTCGTGCCGAAAAGTGTGCCGTCGAAATCAGTGTTCTGGTACAGCTATGTCGGCATGTTCGTGCCGACGGTCTGGCTCGGCATTCTCGGCGCGACCATCGCCTCGACGACGCTGGATACCGATCCCGCCAAGATGGTCAGCGCGGTGTTCGGCGGACCGGTCAGCATCCTCGTGCTCTTGATGGTGCTGCACGGCCCGATCGCGACCAACATCCTCAACGTCTACTCAGCGACGCTGGCGGCGCTGAGCGCGGGACTGAAATTCTCGCGCTTCTGGCTCACCGTCATCGTCGGCATCGCCGGCTATCTGGTTACGCTGTATTTCATCTTCGCGCCGTCTTTCGCGAAAGCGTTCGACAACTGGATGATCAGCCTGTTGCTGTGGATGAGCCCGTGGGCCGGCGTCGTGCTCGCGGACTACTTCATCAAGCGCAAAGGCAAGATCGACGTCGCCGAGCTCTATCGCTCGCCGGAGACCAGCGCTTATGGCGACGTCAACTGGGCCGGCATGGTCGCGTTCTTCGCGGGCCTCGTTGCGGGATGGCTGGTGGAGGACGGCCTCGTCGGCGCGCTCCAGGGTCCGATCTCGATCAACCTGCTCGGCGGCGCAGATCTGAGCTGGCTGTTTGGCATCGGGGTTGCGGGCCTCGTCTATCTTGGGCTCGGCAAGCTCGTGACGTCGCCCTCCTCGATCGTCGCGAGCAGCGCAGGCAGCTAGCGGCGAGCAAATCGATGGACCACGTTCTGCGATCCACGCCCGGCAACGTCCAGTGGGGACTGTGGGATGGACGACTGAAACCGGTGCTCCGGATCACATCCGGAGACCGGGTGACCATCGAGACGCTCTCAGGCGAGCCGGACGATCTGCCCGATCCGTCGCTCGGCTACGACATCGTTCCCGGACATGCGGAGGTGCTGGCAAGCGCCTTCCGCGGTCCGGGACCGCATCTTCTCACCGGGCCTGTCTACATCGAGGGCACGGAGCCCGGCGACGTCCTTGAAGTGCGCGTCCTCGATATCGAGCTGCGCTGCAATTGGGGCTGGAATCTCCAGGTACCGACGCTCGGCACGCTGCCGGAAGACTTTCCGGAGTTCCGCCGCATCCACATTCCGCTCGACCGTGCGCGCAACTTTGCAAAGCTGCCGTGGGGACAGGAGCTGCCGCTCAGCCCCTTCTTCGGCAATTTTGGCGTAGCACCGCCGCTGGGCTGGGGCCGGCTGTCCTCGAAGGAGCCGCGGGCGTTCGGCGGCAACATGGACAACAAGGAGCTCGGCGCTGGCAGCACGCTCTATTTTCCCGTCTTTGTGGCGGGCGCGCTCTTCTCCGCCGGCGACGGCCATGCGCTCCAGGGCGATGGCGAGGTCTGCCTGACGGCGATCGAGGCCGCGCTCACCGGCACCTTCGAATTCCACGTCCGGCGCGATCTTCGCCTCGCCTCCCCGCGCGCGGAAACGGCGGCCGACTGGATCACGATGGGATTCGATGAAGACCTCGACGATGCGGCCAAGGCGGCGCTGCGCGACATGATCACGCTGATCCGCGAGAGGAGCGGCCTCAGCGCGCAGGACGCCTATACGCTTTGCTCGATTGCCGCCGACCTCAGGGTTACGCAGATGGTCGACGGCAACAAGGGCGTCCACTGCGTCCTGGCAAAATCCCGCATGCCGCAGCGAACGTAAGGTTCAAGCCCCCAACCGTTGGGCGACCTCTTCGCAGGTCAGGAAAGCAACACCATCGAGACCGCGCAGCCAGCTCAGCAGGCCGTCGAGCGCGGCAACGCGGCTGGCCCGCGCGCTGCCGTAGTCGCCGCGCGGATGCAGCGTCGGCCAGCGCTCGCTCGTCAATCCGTAGAGCGTCGAGGGCACGCTGTGCCGCGTGAACACGTCGACGAATCGATGCCGTAGAGCGCTTCCCAGACCATCGCGGCCGCATTGCGCACGACATATTGGGTGCCCCAGATCGGATCGAAATTGGCGAGATTAGCTTGGGGCGCAAAGCGCAGGGTGCGCGCAGCGGCTGCCTCGGCGATCGCCGGGACCGAGAGGCCGCCCGTCAATACCAGACTGCCCGCGCCAGCCAGTCCCTTCAACCGACTTTTTGGCTGACCCACGTTGACTTGCACGGCATTAGAGGGCCGCCGCGAGCACCTCGCCCGTCTCGATATGCGGAATCGCCTCGACCAGCTTGCGGGTGTAGTCGGTCTTCGGATTATCGAACAGCGCCCGGCTCTCCCCCTGCTCCACGATGCCGCCATTGCGCAGCACGATGGTGCGGTCGCACAGCATGCGCACCACGTTGAGATCGTGGCTGACAAACAGCAGCGCGATGTCATTTTCGCGCCTGAGGCGATCGAGCAGCTGCAGCACAACCGCCTGTACCGAGACGTCGAGCGCAGCGGTCGGCTCGTCCAGCACGAGGAGCCGCGGCCGGCAGGCGACGGCACGGGCAATGCCGACGCGGGCCTTCTGGCCGCCGGAGAGCTGATGAGGGAAACGCGGCAAGAGATCGAGCGGCAACCCGACGCGCTCGGCGCATTCCTCGACGCGCTGGCGCAGCGCGTCGCCCGCCCGCATGCCATCGAGCCGCATCAAGGGATGGGCGATGCAGTCGAAGGCGGTGAAGCGCGGGTTGAGGCTCTCGTTCGGGTCCTGGAATACCATCTGGATGTCTTTACGCAGGGGCGAGCGGTGAAAGTCGCGCGACGCCACATGGCCGATCGACTGCCCGTCGAACACGATGTCGCCTTCGCTCGGATCGATCAGGCGGCAGATCATGCGCGAGGTCGTGCTCTTGCCTGAGCCGGATTCGCCGACGAGCCCGACACTCTCGCCGCCGGCCATCGTCATGGAGAAGTCGGCGACCGCAGCAGAGCCCTGGTCGAAACGCTTCGCGAGCTTGCGCACCTCGAGCAGCGGCGGCGTCCCGTGTGCGGGTTCCTGCCTGGGCTTGCTGACGACAGTCGCGTAACGCTCCCGCTCCTCCTCGGTCACGAGATCCTCGATCCGGGACGTCGCGGTCGGCGATGCCGCGACGAGGCGCTTCGTATAGGCGTGCTTCGGCGCGCTGAAGAGTGTCCTCGCGCTCGCCTCCTCGACGATGCGGCCGCGCTCCATCACCGCGATGCGGCGGCAATAGCGCGCCGCGAGCCCGAGATCATGCGTGATCAGGATCGTCGCCATGCCGCGCGCGGCGGCGATGTCCGCCAGGAGATCCATCACCACCTTCTGCGTGGTAACGTCGAGACCGGTGGTCGGCTCGTCCGCAATCAGGAGCGCGGGATTGCAGGAGATCGCGATCGCGATCATGACGCGCTGGCACATGCCGCCCGAGAGCTCGTGCGGATAGGCATTCATCCGCGCCTCGGGATCGCGGATATGAACCGCACGCAGCAGATCGAGCGCTTCGGCGCGCGCAGCGTCCTTCGATATCCGCTTGTGAGTGAGGATCGCATCCGCGATCTGCAGACCGATCGCGCGGATGGGATTCAGCGCCGCCCGCGGGTTCTGAAAGATCATCGACATCGCGGCGCCCTGGAGATGACGGAGGTCATCGCCCCGGAGCTTCGTCACGTCCTGGCCGCGAAACAGGACCTTGCCGCCGGTAACGCGCCCGGCGGCATCGAGCAGCCGCGTCGTTGCAAAGCCGGTCACCGACTTGCCCGAGCCGCTCTCGCCGACGAGACCGAGCATCTCGCCGGCCTCCACCGTGAGCGTCAGGCCGCGCACGGCCTCGACCATGCCACGCCGCGTCGAGAACGCGACGTGGAGGTCGTCGATCCTGAGCAGTTCCTTGCTCATGTGCGCATGCGGGGATCGAGAATATCCCGCATCCCATCCCCGAGGAGATTGAAGCACAGCACGGCCAGCATCAGTGCGAGGCCTGGAAAGGCCACCAGCCACCACCGTCCGGTCGAGATGAAGCGCGCGCCCTCCGCGACCATGATGCCCCATTCCGGCGTCGGCGGCTTGACGCCAAGGCCGATGAAGGACAGGCCGGCCGCGTTCAATATGGCCCAGCCGAGATTGAGCGAGATCTGCACCGCCATCGCCGGCAGGATGTTCGGCAGCAGGAAACGCAGCACCACCGAGAAATGGCTCTCGCCGCAGGCGCGCGCGGCCTCGACCCAGCCGACATTGCGGCGGACATTCACTTCGGCGCGCGCGAAGCGGATGTAGAAGGGAAGATTGATGATCGCGGTCGCGATCACGATGTTCTCGATGCGGTTGCCGAGGGCCGCGACCATCGCCATCGCCAGCACGAACAGCGGAAAGGCCATCATCACGTCGACGAAGCGGCCGACGGCGCGATCGAGCCGGCCGCCGGCATAGCCGCAGAACGAGCCGACGACGGCGCCGATCACGAAGGAGATGCCGACCGCAGACACCGCAATGGCGAGATCGAGCCGCGCGGCGATGATGAGGCGGCTGAACACGTCGCGCCCGAGCTGGTCGGTGCCGGCGAGATGGGCCGCGCTCGGCGGCTGCAACGCCTCCGACACGTTGGAGACCACGGGATCATAGGGCACGATCCAGGGCCCGAAGATCGCGAGCAGGATGAACAGCGTCACCCCGGCCGCCGCCACCGCCGTGAGCGGATTGCCGCGCAAAATCCAGACCGAATGGCGGAGGGTTGCGCTGGTCATTCGATGGAGACCCTGGGATCGGCGATGCCGTAGCAGATATCGACCATGAGATTGACCAGCACGAACAGGCTCGCCATCAGCAGCACGAAGCCTTGTACCGGGGCATAGTCTGACGACAGCAGCGCATCGAGCGCATAGGAGGCGACGCCCGGCCAGGAGAACACCTTCTCCACCAGCACATTGGCGCCCAGCATGGTCGAGAACACGATGCCGGCGATGGTGATGACGGGCAGGATCGCGTTCCGTAGCGCATAGGTGACGACGACCTTGCGCCAGGACAAACCGACGGAACGTGCAGTGCGCACGAAATCGCTGCCGAGCGACACCAGCATCGAGGCGCGCGTGATCCGCGCCAGCGGCGCGATTACGAACAGCGCCATGCTCACCGCCGGCAGGATCAGCTGCTTGCAGGCCGCCCACCAGCCCTCGAAGTCGCCGGCAAGCAGGAAATCGATGGAGAGGAAGCCGGTACGCTGCAGCGGCAATGACGTGAACACATCAATCCGCCCCGTGGGATCGGGCGCAAGCCCGAGCAGATAATAGAAGACGTAGATCAAGAGCAGGCCCGAGACGAAGGTCGGCACGCAGACGCCGAGGGCGCAGAACAGCCGCACCCCGTGATCGACGACTGACCCCGGCCGCAGCGCCGCGATCACGCCGAGCGGCACCGCCGCGATCAGCGCGATCAGGAGCGCGGTGAAGGTGAGCTCCAGCGACGCCGGCAGCCGCTCGCGCAGATCCTTCAGCACCGGCTGCCCGGTCATCATGGAGCGGCCGAGATTGCCGTGGCCGATGTCGGAGAGATGGAACACGAGCTGCTCCGGCACCGACTTGTCGAGCCCCATCTGCTTGCGGATCAGCTCGATCTCCTCCTTGCCCGCATTGGGCCCCGAGGCGAAAAACACCGCGGGGTCCCCGGGCAGGACGCGCATCAGCAGGAAGGTGAAGACCAGGACACCGAACAGCGCCGGCAGCGACGACAGCAGCCGCCTGCCCGCCCGCACCATCGTTGCGCCAAGACCGGTCGTCACCTTTCAGAGCCTCCCTCGCTTCCCGATATCACTTGCGGCTGACGTCGCGATAGTCGACCTGGCGGTGGAACTCGTAGGTGTAGCCTTCGATCGATGGCGCCATGACGGCATCCTGGTTCGGCTGCCACAACATGATCTGCGGCATCAGATCAAAGTGCATCGCGTTGAGCTTGCGGCCGGCTTCCTCATATTTGGCCTTATCCGGCTCGAAGCGGGCTTCCTGCGCGATCGCGGCAAGGTCCGGGTTGTTGATCGAGCTGTAGTTCCAGCGCTGATTGCCGGTGTAGAAGTTGCGGTAGAAGTAATCAGTCGACGGCAGCCAGGCGACGATGCCTTCGGTGTAGAAAGGAAGCTTCTTCTCGTTGATCTGCGTCGACATCTGCGCGTCCGGCAGCTTCTGGATGTCGACCTTGATTCCGATCTTGCCGAGCGATTCCTTCACGAGAGCCGCCATCGGCTCCGCGGTCGAGGCCTGGCCGACGTTGAAGCTGAAGGTGGTCGAGAAACCCTCCGGGAGACCGGCGGCCTTCAGATATTCCCTGGCCTTGTCGAGGTCGAGCTTCACCGGCTGCTGGAACGGATAGATTCCATTCGCCGGCTTGCCGTCCGGCCAGCTCGCGCCGAACAGCGGCGAACCGCGGCCGAACAGAGCGGCCTTGAACATGTCCTCATAGGGCAGCGCGTAAGCGATGGCGCGGCGGACATTGACGTTGTCGAAGGGCGGGATCTGGTTGTTCATCGAGACGAAGGTGATCGCATTGTATTGCGGTGTCGAGATCACCTTGAGCTTGCCCTTGCCCTCCAGCGATTGCACGTCGCTGGCCTGCAGATCGAGCACGAGATCAGCATCGCCGCGCTCGACGAGGTTGGCGCGGGTCGCGGGCTCCGGCACCGATTGCACGATCACGCGCTTGAAGAACGCGGGCTTGTTGGCCGAGCCGCGGTTCCAGCTCTCGTCGCGCTTGAGGATCACCTGCTCGCCGGGCTTGAAGCTCTCGACCACATAGGCGCCGCTGCCGGCGGCGTGCTCCTTCAGCCAGGCTGTTGCCCAGGGATCGTCCGCGGTCGCGTGCTCTTTTGCCACTTTCGAGTTGATGATCATCGGGTAGACGGTGGCGAGATTGGGCAGCGCAAGCTTGTCAGGTTTTGGAAGTGTCACCTCGATCGTGAGGGGATCGATCACCTGGAACTGATCGGCGGACGTCAACGAGCCGGTGAGCAGCTGCGCTTTGCCGAGGATCGGCGCGGTGACGCAGCGATCGAGCGACCATTTGACGTCCTCGGCGGTCACCGGCGAGCCGTCCTGGAATTTTGCATCCTTACGCAGGCGGAAGGTGAGCTTCAAGCCGTCGGGGCTGACCTCGTAGGATTCGGCGAGCTCGCCCGTGATCGTGTCGAGATCGAACACCCATTTGCCGTTGAGCTGCTTGCGGCCGAACGCCACCAGGCGGTCATAGGTGCTCATGCTCAGCGCGAAGGACTCGCGGGTCGAGCCGGGGATGTTGGGATCGAGCGTGTTGACGGATGCGCCCGTCACATAGCGCAATGTCTCCGCCCTGGTCTGCGCTTGCGACGGCGCGGTGGCGATGAGCAACAGCGCAGTGGTAGCGAGGACGCAGGTCGCCGGCCTGAAAGACACAAAACGCATTGGTTTTTCCCTGAATTTCGAACGAGAACGCCAGCAAGGCAGGTTAAGAAAGAAGCAAGTTGCGCGCCAGTCTCATGGGGCGTTTTCGGGGACGCATCGTCGCGGCGGCGCATGGATGATCACGGCGATTCCTCCGTCTTTCGCGCCGGCCGCGTGACCACGGCCTGCGGCACATCATAGGCGCTGAGCGAGGCCCAGTGGCGCGCGATATCGGCGCGGAACAGGCCGCGCGTCAGGCCATGGACCAGCTTTGGAACGGCGGTCGTCATCGCATTGATCGACGATCCGGACGGCCCGAAGCTCATGGTGGAGGCGATGGCGAAGAGATGGATGTCGGAGATCCAGGGCGTCTTTCCGGGCACACGTTCGGTGAAGGCATAGTCGTCGGCGAGATAGGGAAAGCGGCCGAGCCGTTCGTTGCGCTCGTTTTCCGGCGGATGATAGCGGTCGGCCCAGGTGGCGATGTTGCCGGCGAACCTGGAGAGTTCGCTGCGTCCGGCAAAGTCCATGTCGATGCCGGTGCCACAGATGACGACATCGGCGGAGACGGCGCCGCGTGGCGTCAGCAATTCAACGCCGTCAACCGTCTGACGCGCGGCTTCGACCGGCGCGCCCTCGTGCAATTTGAAATTGGCGTGACGCGCGCAGCGATCGTAGGTCGGTTGCGGAAATCCCTCGCGCATTTCGAGGATTTTTCGCATGAACCGCCAACGCCAGGCGTCGTCGAGGTCGCTGAGATGGCGCAGGAAGCCGCGAAACGTTAGCCAGCGATAGGGCTGGATCACCTGAATCTGGGCACGGCGGCACAGCAGGTGCACCTCGGCGGCCCCCGCCTCCAGCGCGGTCGCCGCATTATCGAAAGCGGATGCGCCGGCACCGATCACGGCGACGCGCTTGCCGCGAAGGCCTTCGAAATCGATGTCGTCGGCGACGGTCGCGACCGAACGCGCCGGCAGATCGCGCAACTGCTCCGGGATCACCCAGTCGCCCATGCCCTCCTGCCCCGTCGCGAGCACGATCTTGCGGGCGTAGAGCGTGTCGACCTCGCCTGCCCGTTTCACGCGCGCGGCGAGCAGGCCGTCAGATGCAGGCGCGATCTCCAGGAGCTCGCAAGCGTTGCGCACCGGCAAGCCGATCGTGCGTCGCAGCCACAGCAGATACTCCGCCCAACGGCCGCGTTCGATCAGGCCGAGCTGTTGCCAGCTGTCCTTGCCGAAGCGGGCTTCGTGCCAGGACTGGTAGGTCAGGCTCGGGATATCGAGGTCCGGGCCGGTGTAGTCCTTCGGGCTGCGCAGCGTCGGCATCCTGGCATAGGTGAGCCACGGGCCCTCCTGCCCCTCCTCGGCCTTGTCGAGCAGCAGGAAGTTGCTGACGCGGGAGCGCGTCAGACCAAAGCCGATCGCGATGCCGGATTGGCCGGCGCCGACGATGAGGACATCCAGCGCCGGCTTGCCGTCGGGTCCCGTTTTCGGTTCGAGCCACGCGGCGCAGGGATGCGCGATCATCGCGAGATCGGCGCGAATATCGGCTTCAAGCTGGGTGAGCGCCTCACTCATGCCGCGAGCCAGCCTCCGTCGACCACCATCACGGTGCCGGTCGTGAACGAGGACGCATCGCTGGCGAGATGCAGCGCGGTCTGCGCGATCTCTTCCGCCCGGCCGAACCGCTTCATGGCGTGGCGGTTGCGGGAGGCTTCGCGCACCTCGTCCGAATTGGCGTGACGGGCAAAGCTGCGGCGAAGCATCGGCGTGTCGATCGCGCCCGGCGCAATCGCGTTGACGCGAATGCCGTCGGTGGCGAAATCCACCGCCATCGTCCGCGTCAGGCTGACTATCGCGCCCTTGGCGGCGATATAGGCGCTGTTGCCCTTGCCGCCGGCCATCGCGAGCTGCGATGCCAACGTGATGATCGAGCCGCTGTTCTGCCGCTGCATGTGAGGCACGGCAGCCCGCGCCCACAGCCAGGTGCCGCCGACATTGGTGCGAAACACCGCGTCCCAGTCGTCCGGGCTCGTCGTCAGCACCGTCCCGCCGCAGGAGAAGCCCGCCGCCGTCATCAGGATATCGAGCCGGCCATGCCGCTCCAAGAGGTCATTGACGACAGCGTCGGCGAAGGCAGCGTCGCCGACGTCACCGACATGCGTCGTTCCTTCGCCCACCAGCTTCAATATTTCCTGGAGACCCGCAGCGTCCCGATCGACGAGCGCGACATGCGCGCCCTCCTCTGCAAAGAGCTTTGCACTGGCGCGGCCAATGCCCGAGCCCGCTCCCGTGATGATGGCTGTGCGCCCCTGCAGCCGCATATCAGACGTTCTCCCGGTGTTTCATCCACCAACCGCTCATGGCAGCAGCGGACTCGGCACAGCCGAACCGTGCGCGCCAGCCGAACTCGTTCGCCATCCGTGCGACCGCGAGCGGCGCGCGATCCGGCCCATGCAGCTTGATCGATGTCGTCTCTCCGGGCGCAGCCGACCGGCATTGCAGGCCGGGATGCAACGCCGCGAAGGCCTCGCCCCATTTCAGCGCCGACCAGGCTGCGCCACAGGAGATGTTGTAGAGTCGATGTCGCGGTCGCTCGGCTTCGAGCAGTACCGCCACAGCCTCGGCGGCGTCCGGCGCGTAGATCCAGTCCTTCATGCCCGAACCCGGCACGGTCGCCGGTTCACCGCGGCCAAATGCGGCCAAAATCTGAAACTGAAGGCTCGGCGTATCGCGCACCGAACCGGTCCGTTCCCACGGACCGAACACGGCGCTCAGCCGCACACTCAAAAAGTCGCCGCCAAAGAGCTCGGCGTGGCGCGCGACCGATCGCTCGGAGGTGAACTTGCTGATCGCGTAGAACGAGACGGGATCGCAGGGTGTTTCCTCGTCGAGGATCTCGAACCGCTGGCCCGCGGCGCCATAGGCCGACGCCGACGACAGATTGACGACACGGCGCACACCATGACGGATCGCGGCCAGCAAAATCGGGATCTGCGCCATCACGTTGACTTCGAGAACGCGCGCGGTCGACACCCGCTCGAGCTCGTCTCCGGCGGTGATCGCGGCGCCGAGCACGATCGCATCAACGCCTTTGGCGATGAGGGCGTCGATGCCCATCGCATCGGTAATGTCGCCCCGCACGACCTTGAGCCGTGCCCCATGATCCGCCAGCGCGCGCCCCGCGGACGGAGGCAGATCAGCGCGGTCATACAGTGTCACGTCATGGCCACGCGCGAGCAGCACCTCGGCGAGATTGAGGCCGACAAAGCCGGTGCCGCCGAAGATGATGATCTTCATCGCGCGCAATCCACCATCACAGCAGTTTTGCTCCGAAATTCCGTTCCGGATCCATGTCCGCGACCAGTCGGCCGGTGGGCTTTGCCGCCTCTCCGCCGCTGCGCGCCAGGAATTTTCCGCTGCCCGCGCTCGCGAGACACTTGTCGCCGTCGACGATCACCCGGCCGCGCGAGAGCACCGAAACCGGCCAGCCCTTCAGCTTGCGGCCTGCGAACGGCGTGTAGCCGGCGAGATCGTGCATCATCTCGTCGGCGATCGTGACCTCGCGGTTGAGATCCCAGATCGCAATATCGGCGTCCGCCCCGACCGCGATTGATCCCTTGCGCGGATGCAGATTGTAGATCTTTGCCGGCGCCGTCGCCGTGAGCTCGACGAACTTTTCGAGTCCCAGCCGGCCCCTCGACACCATCGCATCGAACAGCAGCGGCAGCCGCAACTCCAGCCCCGGCAGGCCGTTCGCGACCTGCTTGAAGTTCGGATTGGGACCAGCGCGCAGCTTGCCGGCCTCATCAAGGCGATAGGGCGCGTGATCCGACGAGATGGTCTGGAGATCGCCGAGCGACAGCGCCTGCCACAGCGCCTCCTGGTCCGAATGCGTGCGCGGCGGCGGGCTGCACATCCACTTGGCGCCTTCCGCACCCGGCTTGTCGAGATCGGCGGCGGTCAGGAACAGATATTGCGGACAGGTCTCGGCGAAGACCTTCAACCCCTGTCCGCGCGCGTCGCGGATCACCTTGGCGCCTTCGGCGGTCGAGACATGGAAGATCATGATCGGCTGGTCGATCAGCGCAGCCATGCCGATCAGCCGGGTGAAGGCTTCGGCTTCCGACACGCGGGCGTGGCTGACGGCATGATATTTCGGCATCGTGTAACCACGCGCGAGCAGACGCTTCACCATCCAGGCGATGATGCCGTGGTTCTCGGCATGGGCGCACAGCATCGCGCCGGACTGGCGCGCGGCGAGGAGGATGTCGAGCAGCGGCTCGTCATCGACCTTGAGCCTGTCATAGGTCATGAAGATCTTGATCGAGGCATGCCCCTGCTTCACCAGCGCGGGAATGTGCTCCTCGACCGTCTCCTCGGTCGCATCCGCGATGATCATGTGAAAGGCGTAGTCGATCACCGCGCCCTTCTTCGCCAGCGCGTGATAGTCCTCCACCACCTGCGGCAGCTTCATGCCGACATGCTGAGCCGCGAACGGGATCACCGTGGTGGTGCCGCCGAACGCCGCCGAGACGGTCGCGCTCTCGAACGTGTCGGCGTTCATGATGCCAGCCGCGGAGAGCTGCTCAATATGGGCGTGGCTGTCGACGCCGCCGGGCAGCAGCAGCTTGCCGCGCGCGTCGATCTCGCGCTTGGCTGCCGGAAGGCCGCGGCCGACGGCTGCGATGGTCTCGCCGGATATGGCGACGTCGGCCTCGAAGACGTCGGTGGTGGTGGCGACGCGGCCGCCGCGGATGATCAGGTCGTAAGCGGGTTCAGTCATGAGGCACTCCGTGATAGGCTCAAGGCACGTAATCGTCGTTTCGCAGGAAGACCACCATGTCCCGGCCGCGCATTCTCGTCATCAACCCGAACTCCAACCACAAAGTCACGCAAGGGCTGGAGGACGCGTTGAAGCCGCTCGGTTTCGAGGGCGGGCCGGAGCTGGTCTGCCAGACGCTGACCGAGGGTCCGTTCGGCATTGAAAGTCAGGCGGATGTCGATAGCGTCGCAATGCCGCTGCGCCGGCTGGTCGAAAGCGACAACAGCTCGGCCGCCTTCGTCATCGCCTGCTACAGCGATCCCGGGCTTCAGGTCTGCCGCGAAGGCACCGACCGTCCCGTGTTCGGCATTGCCGAGTGCGGCGTGCTGACGGCGCTCGCGCGCGCCGAGACCTTCGGCGTGATTGCGATTGCCCAGCGCTCGATCCCGCGGCATATGCGCTATCTCAGGCAGATGGGGCTGACCGACCGCCTCGCCGGCGAAAGGCCGCTGAACATGAGCGTTGCGGAGACGGCGTCCGGCGAAGGGACGCTCGCCAAGATGATCGAGGTCGGCCGCGCGCTGCGCGACGAGGACGGCGCCCGCGCCATTGTGATGGGCTGCGCCGGCATGGCGCGCCACCGCCGCCCGTTGGAGGACGCGCTGCGCATTCCCGTGATCGACCCGACACAGGCGGCCGTCACCATGGCGCTGGGTACGGTGCAGTTCTCGGCTCACTAGGCGTCCTTCAGCTCTTTCTTGTCCTGACGAGCGAGCCATTGCGCATGGCTCTCGCGCGTCAAAGCAAACCTATCCCGCTGGGTGGTGTAGAGATTGCCGAACATGCGGCCGATCGGCCGGTAGACCTCTAGATCGACGTACATGTTGGCGGTGTCGACGAGGCCCTCGCGGGCGTGCACCCTGAGCACTTCGCCGACCAGAATCTCGCGATCCGGTGAGAAGTTCAGCACGACATGGCGGCGACATTCCAGCGCGAACGGCGCCGCGGCGAGGCGCGGCACTTTCACGTCGACGGAGGAAAGCGTCGCAAGCCCGGTCGCGGTGACCTCGCTGTCGCCGGAGGGAAAATCGACCGCGCAGTCGTTCATCGCCACCGACAACGCTTCGTCCACCATGTGCACCACGAACTCGCCGTCGCGATGGATGTTGCGGGTGGTGTCCTTCGGCGAGTGATCCGGCTTGTGCTGGAGCCCGAGCACGATCAGCGCGGGACTTTCCGAAAACACGTTGAAGAAGCTGAAGGGCGCGGCATTGACCGCGCCGTTCTCATCCAGCGTCGTCACCAGCGCGATCGGCCGCGGCACCACCACGCCGCAGAGCAGCTTGTAGCGATCGCGCGGATCCAGCTCACGCAGTGATATGCCTTTGTCCGCCATCGGCGTCACTTCTCCGGCGGCGGCACCGCGCCGGTCTGGCTGGTGATCAGGCCATAGTGCTCGATGCGGCGGTGCCGGGCGAAATCGAAGATCGTGGTCTTGCCGAAGGTGGTGGCATCGAGGTCGCAGGCGTGAACCAGAACCTCGTCGTCCTCGGTCTTGGCCTCGGCGACGATTTCGCCATTGGGATCGACGATCAGGCTGCCGCCGAACAGCGGGTGGCCGTCCTCGACGCCGGCCTTGGCAACCGCGACCACCCAGGTCGCGTTCTGATAGGCGCCGGCCTGCACCGAGAGGCGATTGTGGAACAGGCGCTTCTCGACGCCCTCCTCGCTCTTCTCCGCGTTGACCGACGGCGTGTTGTAGCCGATCAGCACCATCTCGACGCCCTGCAGGCCCATGACGCGATAGGTCTCCGGCCAGCGGCGATCGTTGCAGATCGCCATGCCGATGATGCCGCCGAGCTCGCGCCAGACGTTGAAGCCGAGATCGCCCGGCTCGAAATAGCGCTTCTCCAGGTGCTGGTGCGAACGCTTGGTGTCGTATTCCACATGGCCGGGCAGATGGACCTTTCGGTATTTGCCGACGATCTTACCGGACTTGTCCGTGAGAATGGCGGTGTTGAAATGATGACCGTCCGGCGTCAGCTCGGCATAGCCGAAGTTCATCGCCATCCGGTGCTGCGCCGCGCGCTCGAACAGCGGCTTGGTCGCTGCGTTCGGCATTTCACGCTCGAACCAGATGTCGAACTCGGAGCGGTCCTCGACGTACCAGCGCGGGAAGAACGTCGTCAGCGCCAGCTCGGGATAGACGATCAGGTCGGCGCCCTTGCTCTTGGCCTCGTCCATCAGCTCGATCATGCGCTTGACCACGGCCTCGCGGCTGTCGGCTTTCTGGATCGGGCCCATCTGGGCGGCGGCGACATTGACGATGCGCATCAGCGAATTCCTGGTGATCTCTCGGGGGAACCGGCGGCTTCAAGGATGTTCCGGCGCGTGCAGCATATCGCAGCCTCGCACCGCTTTTCCAGCCAAGCACCTTTCATGCCGTCCGCCCCCATTCGGCGTCCTGCAAAAGCCGCCAGTTGATCTTGTTGCTGGCGGTGCGCGGCAGGGACTCGACGAAGACGACCGCGCGCGGCGCCTTGTAGCTCGCCATCGCGCCGCGTGCCCAGCCGACGATGTCGGCGGCGGACGTCGTCGCGCGCGCGGCCTCATCGAGCACCACCAGCGCCTTGACGGTCTCGCCGCGGTATTCGTCCGGCGCCGAAACGATGCAGCACTCCCGGACGGCCCGGTTCTGGTACATCGCCGCCTCGACCTCGGCCGGCCACACCTTGAAGCCGCTGACATTGATCATCCGCTTCAAGCGGTCGACGGCGAAGAAATAGCCTTCAGCATCGCGGTAACCGAGATCGCCCGTGCGCAGGAACCGCTTGCCATCGAGCTGGATGAAGGCATCGGCATCCGCCTGCGGCCTGTTCCAATAACCCTGCAGCACTTGCGGCCCGTGCACGACGATCTCGCCGACAACATTGTCGTCGAGCTCGATCAGGCTCTCGGAATCGACCACCCGCGCATCGGTCTCCTGCACAGCGATGCCAAGGCACTGCCGCTTCGGCGCTGCCATCGGGTTGAGATGCGTCGGCGACATCGTCTCGGTCATGCCGTAGCCCTCGACAAAATCGAGGCCGAAGCGCGCCTTCAGCCGTTCAGCGACCGCCGTCGGCATCGCCGCGCCGCCGCCGGTCAGCACCTTGAGTTTCGCAAAGCATTTGTCGCGGAAGCTGGCGCTGGCGAGCACATCCACGATCATGGTCGGCGCGGCGTTCCAGAACGTCACGCCGTAGGTCTCGAACAGGTCCGGGAGCAGATCCTTGTCCCAGCGCGCCATCAGCAGCAGCGTAGCGCCGGTGACGATGGCGGCATTCATCGAACCCTGCATGCCCGCGACGTGGAACAGCGGCATGAAGCCGGTCATCACGTCGCTGCCGTCGAGCCCGTACCAGCGTGCCTGCAACACGGCGGTGAACAGCGCGCTGCGATGCGTATGCATGCAGGCCTTGGGCTTGCCTGTGGTCCCCGAGGTATAGGGCAGAATCATGAGATCGTCCGGCCCTGCCTCCATGGCATCCGGCTGCAAGCCTTGCGCGATCGCGGCCGGCCAGGAATGCCAGCCCGGCGACGACGGCACCTCCGACGGCGCTTCGGTCACGCATGACGGCAGCGTGTAGGGCGTCGCGGCTGGAACCTCGTCGCGATATTGCGCGACGATCGTATGGGTGATCGCCTCGCCCGCCAGCGGAGCAAACACATCGCTCAGCTCGCAGCCGATGATCGCGACCCTGGCGCCGCTATCTGCGGCGAGATATGCGATCTCCGCCGTCTTGTTCATGGGATTGACGGGCACGATCACGGCGTCCGCCCGCATCACCGCATAGTAAGCGATGACATATTGCGGCGAGTTCTGCAGCGCGATCATCACGCGGTCGCCGCGCGCAACGCCGCAAACGCCTTGCAGGAAACCGGCCATGGCATCGACACGGTCGCGCAGCCCGGCGTAACTCAGGCTCGCGCCATAAAACACCGTCGCCGGATGAGAAGGCTTTGCGTGTGCAGCCCGCGCCAGTGCGTCGTACAGCGTCCCCTCCGGCATCGCGAGATACCAGGGCTCGTTCGCCGGCCAAACCGGCGAGCGACGAGGTGCTGCGTAGTCGGCGGTCACCCGTGCTCCCTGTCGGCGATGTCGAGGCCGTGGTCGAGCGCATCGAGCAGCAGCGTAGCCTCGCGCTCGGAGATCACCAGCGGCGGCGCCAGAAACAGCGAGGTCTGCTCGCCGCTGGTGCCGATCACCGCGCCGGCCTCCAGCGCGCGCTCCGCGACGCGCGAAGCGATTGGCACCTCGGTCGTGTCGGCGTGCCAGGTGCGCCAGTCAGGGCCATGCAACTCCACCGTCCAGTGCAGCCCCTGGCCGGCCACGCGCTGCACGCTCGGATGCTTTTGCGCGATCGCCAGCAGGCGGCGGGCAAACAGCCCCTCCAGATTTTGCACGTGCTCCAGAATCTTGTCGCCGGTGACGACCTTCAGATAGGCGCTGACGGCGGCCATGCTGATCGGATGACCGCGCAGCGTGCCGTAGTTCTGCCAGCTCGTGCCCTTGAGCCGCTCGACGATGTTCTTGGACACCACGACCGCGGCCACCGCCGCTGCGCCGCCGCCGAGCGACTTGCCGAGGGTCACGATGTCTGGCCGGCTCTCTGCGCCCTGAAACGCGAGCCAGCGGCCCGCGCGGCCCGCGCCGGTGACGACCTCGTCCGCGATCCAGTACGAGCCCGCCTGCCGCGCACAACGCGCCACCTCGTCCTGATAGGCGCCGTCGTAGTAGATGCCGCCCTGAGTGTAGTCGATGATCGTCGCCGCGGTGTCCGACAGCAGGCGCGTGGCATCGGCGAGATATTCGCTGGGCGGCGTATTGTTGGCCGGCGCGCCATAGATCGCGCCATCCGGCGCCGGCAAGATCCGCACCGGTGCCATCGGCGCCGGCAGTTTTGAGCCGCCGGCGTGCACGGCGAGACCGCCGTGCCATTGCGGCTGCACTGTCATGCTGCGCGACAGGCCGGTGATGCCGTGATAGGCGCGCTCGCGCGTCGCCAGCGCGGAACGCTGCGTCAGTGCCTGGCAGAGTGACAGCGCCATGTCATTGGCTTCGCTGCCGCTGATGCAGAAGCGCACCGCGCCGACCCAGTCCTCCTCGCCTTTGAATGCGGTGGCCGTCAGATCGTCGGCCGCCTGCTCGCGGCCGATCCAGGTCCAGCCCTCGTTGACGACGGGCGTATCCGCCGCACGGCGGATCGCCTCCACCATTGCGGGATGGCGATGGCCGAGACCGCCGCCGGTGTTGCTGCCGTCAATGAGCTTGCGGCCATCGGACAGGTGAAAATAGACGCCCTCGCCGCCGACCACGACCATCGGCGCGGCCTCGCCCGCATTCAGTCCGGTTCGCAACAATCTGCTCATCGCAATGCCCTCACCTTGCGGCCGCGGCGCCGTAGCCGCCGCCGCCACACATTTCGATCGTGACGAGATCGCCCTGCTGCAACACCAGGTTCGACTTGCCGTCGATCACGACGTTCGCGCCCTGCCTAACCAGCGAGATGCGGCAGGCCTTGCCGGACTGGCCGCCCTGCATGCCCCAGGGCCCAATCACCATCCGTTCGATGCAGGTGGTCAGGTGCATCGATGGCGCCAGGATACGATAGGTGCGGACGGAACCGTCACCGCCGCGATGGACGCCCACGCCGCCGGAATTCCGGCGAATGGCCTGCTGCTCGAGGCGAATCGCGTAATTCGCCTCGATCACCTCGACCGGCGTGTTCGACGTGTTGGAAAGATGTACGCGGGTCGCGGAAGTCCCAGCCCGATCGTGACGCGCGCCTTCGCCGCCGCCATGGACCTCGTAGAGCATCTTCCAGGAACCGTTCGGCCGCGGCTCGGCGAAGAACAGAACGCCCGCGGTGGTGGCGCCGCCGGCCGACAGACGCTCGGGGATGGTGTCCTGCATCGCACGGAAGATTGCGTCGACGATACGCATGGACGTCTCGTGGTTGCCGGCGGCAACCGATGCGGTCCAGCCCGGCTCCAGGATCGAGCCCGGGCGCGTGATGATGGTCAGAGGCCGCAGCGCGCCGGCGTTCTGCTGCATGTCGCGTCCGCTCATGATGCGCGCGGCATAGGCCACCGCCGAGCGCGCCATGAACGGCGTCGTGTTGCAGAAATTGGAGACCCGGTCGCAGCTTCCGGAGAGGTCGAAGGTCGCTTCGTCGCCGCGAATGGTGATCTTCACATGGATGCGCGCCGGCGCGTTGTTTTCGCTGCCGTCGTCGAGGTGGTCCTCGCCCTCATAGACGCCGTCCGGAAGGTCGCGCAGCGCCTCGCGCATCTCGATTTCGGAGAGATCGTGCAAGCGCGACTGCGCCGCCATGAAGACCGCCTTGCCGTGTTCGCGGCAGAGCTCGACGATGCGCTTCTTGCCGGCTTTGGTCGCCGCGATTTGCGCCAGAAGATCGCCCTCGCAGGACTCGGCATCGCGAACGTTGGCCTTGAGCAGCTGCACGATCGGCGTGTTGAGGCCGGCTGCGGTTGCGATCAGCACCGGCGGAATGCGCAACGCCTCCTGGAACGTGTCGACGGCCTTGGCGAAATAGCTGCCGGGCCAGGTGCCGCCGATATCGGGCCAGTGCGCGAGGCTGACCGCGAAGGCCACGATCTCGCCGTCGACGAAGACGGGACGCACAACCTTCACGTCGTTGAGATGGTTGCCGCCGAGCGCGCCGACATTATAGATCACCACGTCGCCGTCGTTCAGGCTGTCGCATGGCATCACCTTCAGCAACTCGGGGATGGTGTAGGCCATCGCGCCGAGATGGATCGGAATGTCGCGGCCCTGCCCGACCAGGCCGCCGTGGCCGTCCGTGATCGCGGACGACAGGTCGCCCGCTTCGCGCAAGAGCGGCGAGCGCGCCGAGCGCGTCATCACAAGGCTCATCTCCTCGGCCGCGGCGGAAAGCCCATGCCGGATAACCTCGACGACGAACGGATCGAGCTTCATGCGGCCCTCCGCGTCAGGAACAGGTTTCCGGCCTCGTCTGGCTTCGCCTGCCAGCCGGGCGGTACCACGACGGTCGACCACGCGTCCTCGATGACGGCGGGCCCGTTGACGGTCTCCGTGAGTGCGGCGCGGTCGATGATTGCGGTTGCGATGTCGTGGCAACCGTCGAACGAGCAGATACGCGTACCTGACGACACGGCCCTCACCGCGGTCGCCGGCCGACTGACGACGGTTGTCGACGGGCGGCGGGCCTGCACACGCACGGACTCGATGACGCAGGGCTCGCCGGTCGCATAGCCGAACAGCTCCTGATGCCGCGTCAGGAAATCCTGCTTCAGCCTGGCGACGTCGAGCGGCAGCGTGAAGGATACCGGGATGGCATCGTTCTGGGCCGCGTAGCGCATCAAGGCCACCAGCTCGACCTGGATCTCCGCCTTCGCAACGCCATTGGCGATCAGCGGCGCAGATGCATCGGCGATCAACGCCTCGATCCGCTCCGAGACGCGAGCAAGGTCAATCCCGTCGAGCGCAGCGCGAAGAGTCTGCTGCTGGAGGAAGCTGAAATCGGCTGTGAGGCAGCCCAGCGCCGAGAACGCGCTCGATGCGCTGGGCACGACGACCTCTGCGATCCCATAGAGATCGGCGAGACCCGCAGCGTGCATCGGGCCGCCACCGCCGAAGGCAAGCAGCGTGCAGTCGCGCCCGTCGATGCCGCGCTCGACCGTGACGCGGCGGAGCGCGCGGGCCATGGTCGCATTCGCGACCTTGATGATGCCTAGCGCTGTTTCGGTGAGGCTCAGTCCGAGCGCGCGCGCGATCGGTTCGATCACGCGCTTTGTAGCCTCGATGTCGATGCCGATGCGGTCGCCGAGTTTCGTCGCGGGATTGAGATAGCCGAGCACGGCATTGGCATCGGTGATCGTCGGCTCATGGCCGCCGCGGCCGTAGCAGGCCGGCCCCGGCTCGGAGCCGGCACTCTCAGGGCCGACCGTGAGGCCGCCGGGGCCGCTGCGTACGATTGATCCACCGCCCGCGCCGATCGAATGCACCGCGAGCATCGGCTGGCGCAACGGCTTGTCGCCGAGCATGCGGCCGTCCGTCATCTCGGCCTGGCCGTCCACGATCAGGCAGACATCCGTGGTGGTGCCGCCCATGTCGAAGGTCAGCATGCGCGAGGCGCCCAGCTGGCGCGCGATGGTGACGGAAGCGGAGACGCCGGCGGCAGGCCCCGACATCGCCATCACCAGCGGCCGCCGTTTCACCGCCGAAATCGGGATCATGGCGCCGGCGGAATGAAACACCTGCAGGCCGGGGCCGATTGGCAGCCGCTGCTCCAGCTCGCTGAGATATTCCACCGCGATCGGCATCGCGGCCGCGTTGAACACGGTTGCCGAGGTCCGCTCATATTCGCGCGCCTCGGGATTGACCTCGTGCGAGAGCGAGACATGAGCGACGACTTCCTTGAGCCGCTCGCCGAGCATTTTTTCGTGCACGGGATTGGCATAGGCGTGAAGCAAGGCCACGGCGACGCTCTGCACGCCGGTCTGCTTGAGCCAGGCCACCAGACGCTCGATCTCCGCTTCCTCCAGCGCCTTCAGCACCCGGCCCTCGTGATCGAGGCGCTCGGCGAGCCCAAAGCATCGTTCCGGCGGCACCAAGGACGGCGATTTCGGCGGGATGTCGAGACGATAGAGATCGCGGCGGCGATAGCGCGCGATCTCCAGCACGTCGGCAAAGCCCTCGGTCGCGACCAGCGCCGCCTTCGGCAACCGGCCCTCGACGATGGCGTTGGTGACGCGCGTGGTGCCGTGGACGAAGCGTTTGACCTCGCTTTTGCGCAGGCCAACCGCCTCGATGGCCTCCAGCATCGCCTGAACGGGTGCTTCGGGGCGCGACGGCACCTTCGCGATCCGCGCTTCCGCGGAATCGCGCCGGATCGCGATGATGTCGGTGAAGGTACCACCGATATCGGTGCCGACCTCCCAGTGATCGCCGGAATCGCTCATCTGCACAGTCAGCTACGCGTGACGTGCAGACCGGACGCCGGGTGCTTCCCGTCCATCGCAAGGTCCAATGCCAAACCGAGAGCGCTCATTATGCATCCTCTGTCATGCCACCGACCGGGAGCGTGCGACAGAGCGATGGGCGCAGGATAGGGCCAGAGTTGTCGCAATCCGCTAGACCAGCGCGACCCTAGCCGCGCGCCGCGCCACCTGCTGCACGTTTTGGTGCAGCGCTGCCCGCGCTGACGGCACGCGAGCGCGGACCGTTCCACGGGGGAAAAGTGCAGCGCACCACGGATTTCTCCGCGCAAATCGCGATATCCGCTGCACTGCAATCCGAACCCTTCAAATCGTCTGTCTAATTTGCAGGCGATCGATCGGCACTGCGGGATATTCGCCCTATGAGCTATGCATGGCGATCGGCTCAGCCTCTCTTTATTGTACGAGCCGTAAGGGAGGAGATTGCCGGTTTGGATGGTGCGTTGCGGGAGCCGCTGCCGATGCAAGCTGCGATTCTCGCAAGCAGCGGCGAGGCATCCTCGACGTGCAGACGTCCGTAGCCGAACACCAGGCCCTGTCGCGTCGGTTGCTCCAGAAAATTCTGCGACAGCGGCTGGACGTGGATGCCGGCCTGTTTCAGGGTAGCCGCCGCTTCGCGATCACTCATCCGCGCTTGCATCGACTCGGTGAACAGCGCGACGAGATGCAGCCCGGTGACGGCGGAGGACACGGTCAGATCATCCGGCGTCTGCGCTGCGATCGCTTCGATCAGCGCCTTTCGCCTGCTCGTATAGACCCGGCGCATCGCACGGAGATGTCGCAGCAGGTGCCCTTCCCGCATGAACTCGGCCAAAGCGAGCTGTCCGATGCCGGAGGTGTGCACGTCGATCCGCGCGCGGCCCTTGGAAAATCCTGCGATGAAATGCCTGTTGGCGACCATGTAGCCGAGCCGCAGGTTCGGCATCATGATCTTGGAGAAGGTGCCGAAATAGATCACCCGTCCCTCGCGATCGAGCGAACGCAAGGAGGCGATCATGCTGTCCTGATGCCTGAACTCCGAATTGTAATCGTCCTCGATCACCCAGACATCGTTCCTGTTGGCCCAGTCGAGCAGCTCGAGGCGCCGCTCCAGGCCCATGCTGACGCCGAGCGGATATTGATGCGACGGCGTGACCACGATCAACTTCGCGCGTGGTGCACGCCGGATGCCTTCCGAAACGACGAGGCCCTTGTCATCGACGGGAATTGGAACGAGCTTCGCGCCGGCCGCCGTCAGCGCCCATCGGGCCTCGACGAAGCCGGGCTCCTCGACCCAGACCTCGTCTCCGGGATCGAGGATCATCCGGCTGCAGAAATCCAGCGCACCCGATGTGCCTGGCGTGACAACGACCTCCTCCGGCGAGCAGACCAGCCCGCGCACCGAGCCGAGAAAGTTCGCGATCTCGCTCCGCAGCCGCGGGTGGCCTTCGGCGGGAAGGTCGAGGCACTCCTGCTCCCTCGGATTTTGCCAGGTCTGGCGCAGCAGGCGTGACCATTCCTTGAAGGGAAACGTCGAGATGTCGGGCGCGCCGGGTGCGAACATGGACGGCCAATTGGTCTCGTAATCCAGACCAAGCAGCGATCGCCAGCGCTTCGACATATGGGCGGGCGCAGCCCCGGGCGACGCAGCCGGCGGCGGCTCCGCATGCGACGTCGCGACGGACGCCACCATCACGCTGCCGCGTGGCGTCGATTCCAGATAGCCCTCGGCGTAAAGCAGATCCCACGCGGTCAGCACCACCGTGCGCGAGCAGCCCAATTCCCGCGCGATCTCCCGCGAGCCCAGGAATTGCGTTCCGGCCGGAAAGGTACCGCGCAGAATGCAGCCGCGGATGTGGGCCGCAATCTGCAAATGCAGCGACACGGCCGACGTCCGGTCGATATGCATTCCCGCAAGGGATACGCGCTTGCTCGGGTGATGATCTCTGTCCATCGCGTGGAGGCGGCTGTTGGAACGGCCGGCGATGGCCGCCAGCGTCCCTTCAGGATGGGCCAGAAGCGGATTCGGGTCCAGCCTCGGCGGGATCGGTCACCCCGACCGTGTGATAGGCGCGGCCGAAATAGATCAGATTGTCGGTGCAGCCGGATCTCTGCAGCGCGACCACGCGGCAGAACAGCACATCATGGCTGCCGACATTGACGACATGGGCAATCCGGCAGTCGAACGCGGCGGTACAGTCGGCCAGCACCGGCGCGCCGGTCGCGAGTGTCGACCACGCCGCGGCGGCAAACCGCTCTTCGGCAGGCACCTTGCCGCCGAACAGGCGGGATAGCTGCTCGTGCCGCGCCGAGAGCACGTTGACGCACACCACCTTGTTGCGTGTTACGCTGCCATAGGCGGACGAGCTGCGATTGATGCAGACCAGAAGCGTCGGCGGATCATCAGTGACGCTGCAAATCGCGGAGGCCGTAAATCCCGCGCGGCCCGCAGCGCCGTCGGTCGTGACGATGTTGACCGCCGCGCCGAGACAGGCCATCGCGTCGCGGTAGTCCCGAGGGGCCACATCCTGCATCGATGTCCTCACGCCTCGATGCCAGGGGCGAAGGCGAGTTCGCGCAGCACCTGTGCCAGCACGGCGGCGCCGGCACCGACATGATCGGGTTCAGCCCATTCGTGTTCGACATGGCTCGCCCCGTCGCGGCACGGGATGAAGATCATCGCGGCCGGGCAGACCTTGGCGAGATGACGCGCGTCGTGCCCCGCTGCGGAGAGGATCGCCATGGCGGCATGCCCCTGCTCACGCGCGGCCTTCGCGATGCTCGCACGCAGGCGCGGATCGAAGACGTTTGACGGCGCATCCACGAGCGGCGTCACCGTAACCGAGCACGGCGGCGCATTCTCCTGGCAAAGAGCCTTGATGCGTGCGCCCGCTACATCGAGCACGGTATTATCAGGATGACGCAGATCGATGCTGAAGCTGACGCGCGACGGCACCACCGACGGCGCGTTCGGCACGACGGCAACTCGGCCGATGGTGAACTTGATGTCGGCATCGATGGCGCCGATCTCGGCATGGAGTGCGTTCGCGACCTGCGCAAAGGCCGCGAGCGCATCGCGCCGCTCCCGCTGCGCCAGGGTGCCGGCATGGCCCTCGGCGCCCTCGACCACGACCTGAAAGGTCTTCTTGCCCTGGATGCCGGTGACGACGCCGATGGTGCAGCCGGCGGCCTCGAGCAATGGTCCCTGCTCGATGTGCAATTCGAGATAGGCCCCGGCCGCAAAGCCGAGCGGCCTGTGCGGCATATCAGGGAAAGCCTGATGAAGGCGATCGAGCGCTTCGCCGACGTTGACGCCGTCTGCATCGCGCACAGCGCGGATCGCGTCCATGCCGCGCCCCCCGGTAAAGGCCTCGGAGCCCATCATGCCCGGCGCGAAACGCGAGCCCTCCTCGTTCATCCAGGCGACGACGATGACGTCCCGCGCGGGCTTGTCGCTTTGCTCGACCAGTGAAACGACCGCTTCGAGCGCGGCCATCACGCCGGCCGCGCCGTCGAATTTGCCACCGGTCGGCTGGCTATCAAGATGACTGCCAAGGAGAAGCGGCGGCGCGGCGCGGTCGCGCCCGGCCAGCGTCAGGAACAGGTTTCCCGCGGCATCCGTCGACGGCGTCAATCCCACCTCGCGCGCCCAGCCGATGACTCGTCGCCACGCCGCGATCTCGCCATCGCTCAGCGCCTGGCGGTTGACCCCGCCGGCCGGCGTCGCGCCGATCTCGGCGAGCGCCATCAAGCGGATCCAGAGCCGATCGGCATTGATCAGGGGCTGGCGCGTCATCGGCCTACGTCGTGCGCATGATCTGGCCCGGCAGCGCGCGCGGATCGCGCGGCAGCCAGCGTCCGGCTTCGACCTGGGCGATGAACTCGGCGAGCAACGCGTTGAACGCCGCCGGCTCTTCCAGATTGAGCGTGTGGCCGGTCTTGGGAAAGACCGAGAGGCCGCAGGCCGGAATGGTCTTCTTCAGGAAGATGCCGGGCTGGAGGCAGTGATCGTCCTCATCGCCGACGACGACCAGAGTCGGCACCATCATCTTTTTCAGGCCGTCCTCGATATCGTAGAAAGAAGGACGCCGCGCCTGGACGCCGCGCATGGTGTTGGCGGCGCCGCGGTCGGAGTGCGTGGCGAGCCGATCGGCGAATTCCTGCCAGCCGCGCGGATCCTTGTTCTGGAACTGCACCCGGCTCGCGCCGAGCGCATAGATCTTGGAAAACTCCTTCGCGCCCTGCTTCTCGAAATTGTCAGCGACTTCGAGCGAGACGCCGCGAAAATACTCCTCGAATTCCTTCTCGCAGCCATAGCCGGCACCGGCCACCGTGAGCGACAGCGAGCGCTCCGGCGTGCGCAGGCCGAAATGCACCGTGCAGAAGCCGCCCATGGAGAGGCCGACGATATGCGCCTTGTCGATCTTCAGTGCGTCGAGCACGGCAATCGCATCATCAGCGGCAATCGCCTGCGAATAGGCCTCCAGGCTGTCGGGCACATCCGACGGCGGATAGCCGCGCGCGGCGTAGCTGATGCAATGGTGGCGCCGGCTGAAATAGCGCAGCTGCGGCTCCCAGCTTGCGTGATTGCCGCCGAATTCATGGATGAACAGGATCGGCGTGCCCTCACCCGCCTCCTCCACATGGAGCTTCACGCCGTCCTTCGTCGTGATCATCGTCATCGGCATCGTCCCTTAGAATTGCGGCGGCAGGTCGTTGAGCGTGCGCGCCTGTGCGACCATGTCGGGCAGCAGCGTGCAGAGCTTTTCGACCCAGACTTGCGGCACGGAGGTGCTGATCTTCACAAAGCGGTCACCGAAGCGCTGGGTGTGGTAGGTGCCCTGGCGGATCATGATGCCCTGGCGGCGGTAGCACTCGACCAACGCCTCGGGACGGATGCCCGCCGCGATGGTTTCCAGCACCAGGAAGTTGCCGTGCGAGGGCATGATGGGCAGCGCCAATCCGTCGATCGCGGCCGCCGCCTCCTGGATCATCGCCTTGTTGGCGCGGTCGGTGCTGCGGACCTTCTTCATCCATTCGGCCTTGACCGACAAGCCCGCCTGCGCCGCGCGCTGGGCGATGACGCTGGCGCCGAGCACGCTGGTAGAGGTCTGCGCCAGTTCCTCGAACAGATCGGGCGCGGCGACGAGCGCACCGATGCGCAGGCCTGCGAGCCCGAGCCATTTCGAGAAGCTGGTCGAGACCACAGAGCCCTTCGGCGCCACATGAAGCGCCGGCGTGTGGCCGTCGGCGAAATCGCGATAGGTGCAGTCGTGCACCAGCATGGCGCCGCAATCGCGCGCGATCTCGGCAAAGCTCTCGATCTCCTCGCGGGAATAGCGAATGCCGAGCGGATTGTTGGGATCTACAAGATAGATGATCGCGGCGCGCTCATCGACATTTGCCTTCAAGGCCTCAGGCGCCAGACGGTAGTTGCAGGCGGGATCGTAGATCGGGATCTCGATCACCTCGGCCCCCTGCTGGCGCGCGAACAGGCACGGCCATTTCCAGGTCGGATCGGTGGTGACCAGCGTGGTGCCGGGCTTGCAGCGTGCACGGCAGATCATCGCCAGCGCGTTGACGCCTCCCTCGGTCACCAGCGCCTCCGCGTCCGGCGTGCCGAGATCGGCGACGATCGCCGCGCGCAACGCCTCGAAGCCGAGCGGCGGGGCATAGGCGTTGAACTCGCCCGCCTCGATCGAGCGCAGCATGGC
>NZ_LUUB01000120.1:0-96063 GCF_001641635.1 Bradyrhizobium centrolobii | reverse complement strand
GGTGTTCTGGCCGAGCCAATAGAGTCCCGGCGTCGCCGAGAGCTCGTCGAAATAGCGGTTGCGGACCAGTGCGGCGGATTGAGGCTTCGACATCGACGCCTCAGATCACCGAGCCGCGCGCGGCGATTCCGCCGTCGATCGTCACCACGGTGCCGGTGATGTAGCCGGACCGCGGCGAGGACAGGAAGGCGACGAGATCGGCAACCTCTTCCGATGTCGCGGGTCGTTTACCCGGATATTTGTCGAACAGCTCCTCCCAGCGGCTTTCGTCGCCGAGCATGTCGATCGCCTTGCGCTTCATGATCTTGAGCATCCGGTCGGTGGCGACCGGCCCCGGATTGACCGCGACGACGCGGACGCCGTGGTCGAGGCTGCGGCCGCCGAGCGCCTTGGTGAAGGACATCAGCGCCGCATTGCCGGTTGAGCCCGCGATGTAGCTCGCGTCCCAGTTCTCACCGGAATTGCCGATGATGTTGATGATGACGCCGTCCTTGCCCTTCATCCGCGGATAATAAAGGCGCGACAGCGTGATGTAGCCGAACACCTTGAGATCGAAGCCGCGCCGCCAGGCGGCGTCGTCGAGGATTTCCAGCGAGCCGGCGGGGATGTCGCCGGCATTGTTGATGAGGATGTCGATGTCGCCGACCTCGGCCGCGAGCTTCTCCATCGCGGCCGTGCTCGACAGGTCGAGCGCATGGATGGTGATCTTCACGCCATGACGGGCTTCGAGCTGCTTCTTGGCCTCGAGCATCGCTTCGCCGTTGCGGGCGGCGAGATGGAGATGACACCCCTCGGCGGCGAAGAGCTCGGCTACCGCCAGTCCAATTCCTTTCGACGCGCCGGTAATGAGCGCGGTCTTGTTCGTCAGCTTCAGGTCCACTCCGGGTCTCCAGGATGCAAGCTAGATATACAAGGTGTAGCAATTTGCATACCAAGAGATCGAAAGGTCATTCGAAGGCGGCGAGGAAGTCCAGCAAGTTGTCGCCGAGCAGGTTGACGTGGTCGCGCATGGCGCTGTGCGCCCGCTCTGGGTCGTGTGCCAGGATCGCCTGCATGATCGCCTCGTGCTCGCGAACGGTATCGGCGATCCGGTTCGGCATCCGCGTCACCCGGCGGCGATAGGCCGCTACCTGATTGCGCAGCCTGCGGGTCTGATCGGCGAGGAAGCTGTTGCGCGAAGCCTCGTAGATCGCTTCATGGAATTCCTGGTTGATGTCGTAGAAGACGTCGATGTCTCCAGTTTGGCCTGCCGCGACAAGCCTCTGATGAATCTCGCCAATTTCGGCGCCCCAGGCCTGGGACACGCGCCTTGCGGCAAGCCGCGCGCAGAGCCCTTCGAGCTCAGCCATGACCTGAAACATCTCGATCAGCGCCTGCGCCTTGATGCTGCGGACCGTCGCCCCCTGCCGTCCGCGCAGCTCGACCAGATTATTCGCTGCCATCAGGCGGAACGCCTCCCGTACGGGCGTGCGCGAGACGCCGAAGCGCTCCGCGATCTCCTGCTCATCGAGCCGGCTGCCCGGCTCTAGGTGGCCGGCTGCGATCGCGCCCTCGAGCCTCTGGCGCAGGCTTTCGGCGAGCGTCATGCCGGGGCTTGCGGTGAGGGTTTCATGCCCATTTTTGGCGCGCTTGCCTGCGCTATGTGCACCAATACTCGCCATTATGTTTCTCCAACGCCGATATAAGTATACATAATGGCACCTGTATCCTGCCAATCGGCCTGTTTTCTGCCAGAGATGCGAAGCAATTCCGACGTTTGCGCCGCTGTTTTCGCAAGTCTCATGCCTGATTTACACGAGAATCGCACTGGCACACGAGTTGCTAAGAGATTTCAGCGCGGCCCGCTTTCGTATGCGAACGGCCGCTACCATTATACAAGGACATCCCGGTGCAGGCTGCCCGCCTTCCCCATCCCGGCCCCGCCACCGAAGCCCCGCAAGCTCAGCCCAGGCCTGAGCCGCTGCTTGAACTTCGCGCGATCAACAAGACATTCGGTGCTGTCGCGGCACTGTCGGGACTTCAGGCGAGCATCGCGCCCGGCGAGTTCGTCACCGTCGTCGGCCCAAGCGGCTGTGGCAAAAGCACCCTTTTCAATATCGTCGCCGGACTGGAAGAGCCGGATGCCGGAGGCATCCTGCGCTTCGAGGGCAAGAGCTGCCATGCCGCCGACCTGCTCGGCCGCGTCTCCTTCATGCCGCAGCGCGATTTGCTGTTTCCCTGGCGCAACGTGGTCGACAACGCCATCCTCGCGCTCGAGGTCGAGGGCATGCCGCGCGATCAGGCACGCGCCAAGGCACTGAAGATGCTGCCCGAGTTCGGCCTCGCCGGCTTCGAGAAGCAGTATCCAAATCAATTGTCGGGCGGCATGCGCCAGCGCGTGGCCTTGATGCGCACCTTCCTGTTCGAGCGTAATCTGATGCTGCTCGACGAGCCGTTCGGCGCTCTCGACGCGCTGACGCGTGCGATGATGCAGCGCTGGCTGCTCGATGTCTGGCAGAAATACCGGCGCACCATTCTCTTCATCACCCATGACGTCGACGAGGCAATTTTCCTCGGCGATCGCGTGCTCGTCATGACGGCGCGGCCGGGCTCGGTGAAGCTCGAACAGGCCGTTGATTTGCCGCGCCCGCGCCGGCCGGACATCGTCACCTCCTCCGAATTCGTACGTCTCAAGCGCACGCTGCTCGATGCGATCGAGGAGGAAAGCATGAAATCGTTCCAGTCCTCCATCGCGCAGGAGAAGCCGCAGTGAGCGTGATGTCAGCGAGAGAGCCGCGCGAAATCGATCCGGCCGAATGGGATGCCCGCATCAAGCTCGCGGCCTGCTATCGCATGGTCGCAAAGCTCGGCATGGACGATTTGATCTACAATCACATCTCCCTGCGCGTGCCCGGCCACGACGATCAGTTCCTGATCAATCCCTACGGACTACTGTTCGACGAGATCACTGCGTCGAGCCTCGTGAAGATCGACACCAAAGGCAACAAGCTCGACGACACGCCGCAGGCCGTCAACGTTGCCGCCTTCGTGATCCATGCCGCGATCCACACCTCGAACCACGAGGCGGCCTGCGTGCTGCACACCCATTCCGACGCCGCCGTCGCGGTCTCCGGGCAGGAGAAAGGCCTGTTGCCGCTGAGCCAGTTCGCGATGCGCTTCTACGACCGCCAGGCCTTCCACGATTACGAAGGCGTCGCCATCGATCTCGACGAGCAGACGCGCCTCGTACGCGACCTCGGCCCGCACAAGGTGATGCTGATGCGCAACCACGGCATTCTCACCGTCGGCCGGACGCCGGGCGAGGCCTTCATGCTGCTCTATTATTTCGAGCGCGCCGCGCGGATCCAGCTTCAGATGCAGGCGGCGGCCGCGGCCGGCGCCGCGCTCGTGATGCCGCCGCACGAGGTCTGCGAGAAGGCCGCCCGCCAGTTCTGGGAATTGCAGGGCGACATCCTCGTGCCCGGCGAACGCGAATGGCCGGCCTTGATGCGCCAGCTCGATCGCACCGATCCGTCTTACCGCAATTGATTTTCACCGCCTGGAGCATGACCATGTTGAGCCGACGCCACGCCTTCTCCGTCCTCTCCGCCATCGCTCTGGCGACCGGCTCGCTTGTCACGGCTGCGCCGGCAGCCGAGCCGCAGAAGGCGAGCCTGCGCCTGAAATGGCTGCCGCAGGCCCAGTTCGCCGGCTTCTACGTCGCGGCGGCCAAGAGCTACTACAAGGCCGAGGGCATCGACCTCACCATCAATCCTGGCGGGCCCAACCTGCTCACCGAGAACCTGGTCGCGACGGGCGCCGACACGTTCGGCCTGTCCGGCGGCACCGACAGCGTGTTCGCCGCCCGCGACAAGGGCCTACCGATCGTCTGCATCGGCGTCTCGCACCAGATCACGCCCTTCATCTTCGTCACCCGCAAGGACGGGCCGGTGAAGACGATCCAGGACTTCAAGGGCAAGACCGTCACCACCTGGTTCACCGGCGCCAATCACGTGCTGACCGGGATGCTGGCCAAGGAAGGCGTCAAGCCGGACGAACTGAAGATCCAGCCGCAGCAGGTCTCGGTGACGCCCTTCGTCGACGGCAGCGTCGACGTGGTCACGGCGACCTATTACAACGAATTCTACACCATCCAGTCGCGCATGCCGAAGGACAGCCTGAAGACCTTCGTCGCCGAGGATTATGGCATCACCTTCCCGCGCGACACGCTGATCGTGGCCGAAGCGACCGCCAAGGAGAAGCCGGAGCTGGTCAAGGCATTCCTGCGCGCGTCGCTGAAGGGCTGGAAGGACGCTTTCTCCGATCCCAAGGGCGCCGTCGACACCGTGATGGCCGCAGCCCCGACGCTCGACCGCGCGCAGCAGGAGTTCATGCTCACCGAGGTGAAGCGCCTGATGACATCAGGCGCAGCCGCCAAGAATGGCCTATTCTGGATCGATACTGATGCGGTCAAGACCGCCCACGACTTCTTCCTGAAGTACGGCGTGATCTCCAAGCCGCTCGACCTTGCCGCCGCCTATAACGCAAGCTTCATCCAGAGCGTCCCTGTGGCGGACCGGCTGCCATGAGCAGCCCTGCCGCAACATCGCTCAGTGAGGCCGCCGCCGCGGCGCGGTCGATCACGATGCCGGATTCGCTGCGCAAGCTGATCCGGCTCATGCTCGGCCTCGCCATTGCGGCGGTGATCTGGGAAGGCGCAGTGTTGCTGTTCGGCATCCGTCCCTATTACCTGCCGCGCCTCAGCACGATCCTGATGGCGATGGCGGCCACACCTCGGGCCTACATCGACGGCTTCCTGCGCACGCTGGCAGAGACGCTGATCGGCTTCGCCTCCGGAGGCGCCTTCGGCGTCCTCATGGGCATCGTGTTCTTCCGCGTCCGCGCGCTGCGCGAGATGATCTTCCCGATTTTCGTGGTGTCGCAGACCATTCCGGTCATCGCCTTCGGCGCGCTGGTGGTACTGTGGTTCGGCAACACGCTGCTCGCCAAGGCCATCATCGCCTTCTACCTGACCTTCTTTCCGGTGACGGTGAACACGCTGCTGGGCCTCGAGACGGTCGATCCCAAGCAGGTTGCCCTGATGCGCAGCTTCGGCGCCTCCAACCGCCAGCTTCTGCTTCGTTTGCAGCTGCCGACCGCGCTGCCGCAAATCTTCGTGGCGTTGCGCCTTGCTGCATCGCTGAGCCTCGTCGGCGCCATCGTCGGCGAATGGTTCGGCGACACCACCGGCCTCGGCGTCTTGCTGCTCCAGGCCATGTTCACCGAGAATGTCGTCGCGATCTGGGGCGCGCTGCTGGCGGCGGCCCTGCTCGGCACCGGCTTCTATGCCGTGGTCGCCGCGGTGGAGCGTCGCCTCGTCTTCTGGAGCGCAGAGCAATGAGCCGCGCGCTTGCTTCTCCCTCGCTCGCCGCCCAGCGCAGCGTTCTCGGCGCCGTCCTCCTGATCGCGTGCTGGGAAGGCACGGCGCGCGGACTGCATCTGCCGGCCTATGTCCTGCCCGCCGTCAGCGACATCCTCGTCGGCCTCTGGTCCAAGCGTACAATCCTCTTCGACGCCGCCGGCTATACCCTGATCGAGGCGATCGTGGGCTACGGGCTCGGCTGCCTGATCGGCATCGGCCTCGCCGTCGCCATCGGCCTGGTGCCGGCGTTGCGTAGCGCGATCCTGCCGCTCGCGACCGCGATCAACTCGGTGCCCGTGGTCGGCTATTCGCCGCTGATCCTGCTCTGGTTCGGCATCGGCGTCAGCTCCAAGATCGTGATGGTGGCGATGGCGGTGAGCTTCACCATCCTGCTGTCGATGCTGGCCGGGCTCGACCGGGTCGATCGGCGCGCCGTCGACCTGATGAAGAGTTTTGGCGCAAGCCGCCTCAGTGTGCTGTGGCGTCTGCGCCTGCCGACCGCCCTGCCGCTGCTGCTGGCCGGCATGCGCGTCTCCACCGTGCGCAGCGTGATCGTGGCGATTGTCACCGAGATGCTCGGTGCCCATGGCGGGCTCGGCTGGGTGATCTACCAGGCCGTGCTCCAGATCGACTTCGTTCAGGTCTGGTCGGCGATCTTCGTGGCCTCCGCCGCGAGCCTCGCCTTCTTCGGCCTGGTCGGCTTCCTCGAGCGAAAACTCCTATTCTGGACGTGACGTCATGAAACGACAGATGCATCTCGGCCTGTTCATCCTCGGCACCGGCAGCCATGTGGCGGGCTGGCGTTATTCCGGCGCGGTCGACAGCTTTCAGGATTTTGCGGCGATCCAGGAGATCGGCCGCATCGCCGAGCGCGGCAAGTTCGACCTGATCTTCATGGGCGACAATCTCTACGCCGACGCCGCCGCCCATCCCTCCTACACGTTGCGGCTGGAGCCACTGACGATGCTGGCCGCGCTTTCGACCTCGACCAGCCATATCGGCCTCGGCGCCACCGTCTCCACCACCTACAGCGATCCGTTCTCGGTCGCGCGCGTCTTCGCTTCGCTGGATCACATCTCCAAAGGCCGTGCCGCATGGAATGCCGTGACGACGGCCAATCCGGCGACGGCGGCGAATTTCGGCACGACGCACCCCGACCACGCCCGCCGCTACGAGATGGCCGGCGAATTCCTCGACGTGGTCAAGGGTCTGTGGGACGGCTGGGCCGACGACGCCATCGTCGCCGACCGGGCCAGTGGCCTCTATATCAATCCCGCAAAGTTGCGCGCGATCGACCATGACGGCGCCTTCTTCAAGGTGAAGGGCCCGCTCAACATCGGCCGCAGCCCACAGGGCCGCCCCGTCGTGCTTCAGGCCGGCGGCTCCGAGGCCGGGCAAGCGCTCGCTGCACGTACTGCCGACATCGTGTTCTCGGTGGTGCAGGACATCGAGGAGGCCAAGGCCGGGTACGCCTCATTGAAGACGCGCCTGCCGGCATTCGGACGCAGGCTGGAGGACGTCACGGTGCTGCCGGGCGTGATGCCCGTGGTCGGCCGCACCGACAAGGAAGCTTTCGAGAAGCTCAACACGCTCCAGAGCTTTGTCAGCGGCAGCAATGCGCTCACCATCCTGTCGGACCGGTTCGGCCGCGACATGTCGGCCTATGATCTCGACGGGCCGATCCCCGACATTGCGCCGTCGGACAGCTATCACAGCTTCGCCAGCGTCATGCTCGCCAAGGGCCGCCGCGAGAACATGACGCTGCGCGACCTCTATAATCTCACCGCCGCCGCCCGCGGCCATTGGGTGCTGTGCGGCTCGGCCGAGCGCATCGCCGACACGTTGCAGCTCTGGTTCGAGGAACACGCCGCCGACGGCTTCAACGTCATGCCGCCCTATTTCCACGAAGGCTTCGAGGATTTCGTCGAGCTCGTGGTGCCGATCCTGCAGGAGCGCGGGCTCTTCCGCGCCGACTATGAGGGAACGACATTGCGCGATCATCTCGGCCTCGCGCGGCCGGCCAATCCGTTCTTCGCGGCTTAGAGCACGCCGACGACGCGCAGTGCCTGCTCAAGCGCCTGCAACTCACCGCGTGTCGCCGCCGGCTGCGGCGGCCGCGCCGCGTCGCACGACAGGCGGCCGAGCAATTTCAGGCACGCCTTAAGCCGCACTGTTGCCCGTCCCCCGGGCGCATCGCGGTAGATCGCAACCGCAAGCGGATACAGCTTGTCGTGCGCGGCCCGCGCCCGCTCCCAATCGCCGACCTCCGCCGCAGTCCAGAGGCTGACCACGAGTTCCGGCACCACGCAGGCGAGGCTGACCTGGCTGCCGGCCGAGCCCACGATATAGCTCGTCAACAGATGCTCATCGCCGGAGCCGAGCACGACGAAGTCCGGTCGCTGCTTGCGGATCAGCCTGAGGTTCTGTTCATAGGCCGCAACCTCCCAGCTGCCTTCCTTCACCGCAACGAAACGGGGATCGGCGACGAGCCGCGTAAGCAGCGGCGGCGCGTAGGCCATCGCGCCCGCGCCGACGGGCGCAGCGTAGAGCATCAAGGGCACCGTCGTAGCATCGCGGATGTGGTGGTGATGTTCGATCACGCAATCATCGGCATGGCCGAGTGCCCAGCTGTTGGGAGGAAACACCAGCAGCCCGTCCACGCCGGCCTGTTCCAGCGTAGCCGCCTCGCGCGCCGCCTCCAGGCTGGATTCATGATTGATCCCGGAGACGATCACGCAATCCTTCGGCGCGTGCTGGCGCGCCAGCTCTACCACGCGCCGCTTCTCTGCCAGAGACAGCACGAAGTTCTCGCCGGCGTGGCCGTTGACCAGGAGCCCATTGATGCCGGACGTGGACGCAACCGAGGTGAGATGGGCTGCGAGCTGCACCTCGTCGATCTCGAAGTCGGGCGTCATCGGCACGATGGTGGCGGCATGAATGCCGCGCAGGCGGTCGCTGAATGTCCGCAGCACGGCCGACATCGCCACCTAGTGAATGATCTGGTCGAGGAACGTCCGCGCTCGCTCGGACTTAGGATGCTTGAAGAACTCCTCCGGCGCGGCCTGCTCGACCACCTTGCCCTCGTTCATGAACACGATGCGATCGGCGACCTCGCGGGCAAAGCCCATCTCGTGGGTCACGCACACCATGGTCATGCCCTCCTCCGCGAGCTTCTTCATGGTCTCCAGCACCTCCTTGACCATTTCCGGATCGAGCGCCGAGGTCGGCTCGTCGAACAGCATGATCTTGGGACGCATGCACAGCGCGCGTGCGATGGCGACGCGCTGCTGCTGGCCACCCGAGAGCTGCCCGGGGAATTTCTCGGCCTGATCGGGAATCCGGACCTTGGTGAGGAAATGCATGGCGAGGTCCCTGGCTTCCGCCTCCGACAGGCCGTTCACGGTCATCGGCGCCAGGATGCAGTTCTCCAGCACCGTCATGTGCGGAAACAGATTGAAGCTCTGGAACACCATGCCGGTGTCGCGCCTGACGGCATCGATGTTCTTGCGCTGGCGGTCGAGCTCGATGCCGTTGACGTAGATGAGGCCCTCGTCGTGCTTCTCGATGTGGTTGATGCAGCGAATGAGCGTCGATTTGCCCGAACCGGAGGGACCGCAGACCACGATCCTCTCGCCCTTGGAGACCTTGAGATCGACCTCGTTCAACGCGGTGAAATCACCATAGTGCTTGTAGACCGCCTCCATGCGGACCGCGGGCACCTCACGCAGTTGCGGCTGCACCGTTGCAGCTTCGGCCGTCGTCATCGATATCTCGCTCATGCGCGGGCCTCCACGCTCGCCTGTGCGACCGGCGCGCTCGCTGCGACCCGCCTGGTTTTCGCGGCACTCGATCGACCGAAATGCTTCTCGAGCCGGCGCTGCAGCGCATCCCAGGCCGAGGTGAGGATCAAGTAATACGCCGTTGCAGCCGCATAGACTTCGAGGATTTGGAAATGCTCCTGCATCAGCATGTCGCTGCGACGCATGAGCTCCTCGACCGAGATCACGGAGGCAAGCGAGGTCGCCTTCAAGAGCGAATTGATGGAGTTGCCGAGCGGCGGGATCATCAGCCGGAACGCCTGCGGCAGGGTCACGCGGCGAAACGTCACCCAGGGCGACAAGCTGAGCGCCCAGGCGGCCTCGCGTTGCCCCGCCGACACCGCCATGAAGCCGCTGCGTACGATCTCGGCGAGATAGGCCGCTTCGTTGAGGATCAGGCCGACGAGCGCGCAGGTGATCACGGAGAACTTGATGCCGAGCTGCGGCAAGCCGCTGTAGATCACGACGAGCTGGATCAGGAGCGGCGTACCGCGGAAGAACCAGATGTAGAAGCGAGCCGCGCCCGCAAGCAGCGGATTGGACGACATGCGCAACAACGCGATGCCCATGCCGAGGATCAATCCGCCGACCACCGCCGCCACCGTCAAGCCGATGGTGACGAGCACTCCCTTCATCAGGAAGTAATTGAAGAAGTAGCTGACGGCGGCCGTCGGACTGAAATGGCTCATCGGCTGGTCTCCGTTAGTCGGGCCGGACCGGGGCCGGCGATCGCAAGCGGCTGGTCGGCCGGCATGCTGGTCAGGCCGAACTTGTCGAACAGTCCCTGGTAGCTGCCATCGGCGCGCATCGCGTTGAGCGCCTTGACGACGGCATCGACCACCACCTTGTTGCGAAAACCGAGCGTCGTGCGCGCGGTGCCGAGGCCGCTCAGCACTTCCTTGACGCGGCCGCGGCTGGTGAGATCGCGCGCCACACTATCAACGAGCAATGCGTTGTCGACCTGTCCCGCCAGCAGCGCACTGACGACGTTGGTCGCGGTGGGGAACGTCCGCATTTCGACGGCGGCTCCACCTTTCGCCACGCTGGCATCGCTGAGCTTCTTGAGCCAGTTCATCTGGTAACTGCTGACCTCGACGGCGGATGATTTTCCGATCAGATCGTTTTCGGTAGCAATTTTTGTGCCGCGGTCCGGCGCCACCACGACCGAGATCGCCTGAATGGCGTAGGGCACCATGTACATCAGCTTGGAACGTTCCTCGGTCCAGAACATGCCGGTATCGATGCCGTCGATGCGGGCCGCGTTGAGCGCGGGAATCATCGCCGGAAAATCCATCCGGACGAGTTCGACCGGAAGACACAACCGCTTTCCGAGCTCGGCGGCGAGCTCGACGTTGAGGCCCTGCAGCTGACCGTCCTTGTCGACGAATTGCTGCGGCGGATTGGTCGGGTTGATGGAGAGCTGCAGCTTCCCGGGCGCAATCAGATTGTCGTCGGTGATCGCAGGCGTACAGGCGGCATGCACCGCAGTGGATGCGAGAACGAGCGCGGCAGCCGCACTCAAGCGAAACAGTGTCGAGACCATGGATACCTCCAGTAAGACGCCAATGACCGATGCAGTCCCTCGCCCGGGATTCCCCCTCGACGTTTCTTGGACGCTGCCGACCGGATCTCGCGACACGGCAGGCGACATCGTCTTCGACCTGCTCAGACCGGTCCCGACATCGGCCTGAGCTGGATGCGCATGAAATTCTTCACCAGGGATTCGAACGGACCAAAGCCCTTCACTTTCAGGAACTCGGGCGTCTCGAACGCCCATCGCCCCGCGACTTCGTACATCGCGGCGTATTTCGGCCCGTCGCCGATGGAGACGAAGCGCTTTGCCGAGAGCCAGCCGGGACAGGCGAGCAGATCAGGGAAATGCGTCTGCTCGTACCAGACGTTGAACGCAGCCTCGTGCTCCGGATCGATGTCGACCCGCACGATATGGATGAAGGCTTCGTCCGGCATCTATTCGTTCCTCATGCCAGACGGATGTCGCCGGCCGCGCGCGCCGTGCCGACCGTGGTTGCAATGGCGTCGCACAGCGCGGGCGGAACCGGCAGCAGCGGCGGCCGCGGATCGGCGTTACGGATCAGGCCGAGCGCCTTCAGCCCAACCTTCATGCGCGTGTGCATGTCCATGATCGGCGCAGGCCCGTAGATGGCGTGGACGATCGGATAGAGCCGCTCGTTGACGGCGCGCATCGCCTTGAGGTCGTCGGCGAGCGAGGCCTGCCACAGCGCGATGAACAGATGCGGCGCGAGGCTGACGAGACCGGAGAGAATGCCGTCGCCGCCGACGGCGAGCTGCGGTAGGAACCAGTTGAAGTTCGACGGCAGGATGGCGACGGAAGCGTCGGCCTGCTTCACCGCCCGCCGGTTCTCGTCATAGGCGAAGATAGTGTCGCTGCCTTCCTTGATCGCGATGACGCTGTCAAGCGCGGCGATCTTGGCCAGGGTCTCCGGCGAATAGCCAAATCCCGATGCCAGCGGATACTGGAAGATCGATATCGGGATTCCGATCGCGGAGCTGACTGCCTGCACGAAAGCCACCGGCGCGCGCGAGGTCGCCGAGGCACCGCCACCGAGCGGCGCGGGTGGGAACAAGACGGCGCAATCAGCGCCGGCAGCTTCCGCGAGCTGGGCCTGATGGATCGCTTCCGCGGTGGAATGCGCGATGATGCCTGAAAGCAGCGGCTTGCCGCCGACCTGCCGGCGCGTCCGCTCGATCACCGCCTGACGCTCGTCGTCCGAGAGCGACCCGCCCTCGCCGGCATGTCCGTTGACGAACACCGCCGCGATGCCGTCCGGGCACGCGCAATAGTCGAGCACGCGGGCGTAACCGTCCCAGTCGATCGAGCTGTCGTCGCTGAAGGGCAGCACGGTCGCGACCGTGACGCCGCGCAAATCCGGTTTCTTCATCGCCTTGCTCATGACGGTTTGCGCCGTGGAAATTTCAGGCTCGCGCGTGCCTTCATCACTTCGAGGCCACCCTCGTTGCGGGCACTCGCTTCCCAGATGATCGTGCGGGTCTCGTCGTGCTGCTCGGCGATCCAGACGTCAAAGGTGAGCGTGTCGCCGTAGAACACGGGACCGGTGAACCAGAAGCGGTCCTCCACCGACACGCCGATGGTGCCGACCAGCTCGCTGGTGAGAATGCTGGTGCAGAGGCCTGCAATCATGATCCCCGGCGCCAGCCTGCGACCAAAGCGCGTCGCGCCGGCATAGACCTCGTCGACATGAACGGGGCCGAAATCGCCGGTCGCGGCGATGTAGAGCGCGCCATCGGCCTCGGTGATGGTCTTGCTCAGGCTGACCCTGTCATTCACCTTGAGATCGTCGAACGACTTCGGCTCGTACATGGCTCAGGCCTTGGCAAAGGGAACCAGCGTTGCGGTGCCGTCCACCACGGTCGCACCCGAGGGCGACAGCGTGCAGGTGACGCGGCAGGTCGCTTCGTCGCCCGAGACTGAGACGATCTCGGCTTTGGCTTCTACGGAGTCGCCGACAATCACGGGCGCAGCGAAATTAAGGGCGATGCTGCCGATCCGCCGCGTCGGTCCGCCGAGCTGGCTGAGGCAGGTCGTGGCAAGCCCGCCCACGGCAAGCTCGAACGCAACCATGTTGGAGGCTCCCGCCTTCCTGGCGCGGACGGCGTCGACATAGAGACCGCCGAGATTGCCGCTGATGCCGGTAAACATCGCCTGCTCGGCCACCGTCATGGTCTTGCGGAATGCGAAGGCTGCGCCGGGCTTGACAGGTGCGTGAGACATCGATCGCTTCCCTAGAGCTGCAAGCCGTTCTTGATGGTGCTGCGCGCAACCAGCATGCGGTGAATTTCGGAGGTACCGTCGTAGATGCGGGTGACGCGAGCGTCGCGATACATTCGCTCCAGCGGCAGGTCCTTGCTGAAGCCCATGCCGCCGAACACCTGGATGGCACGGTCGACCACACGGCCCTGCATTTCGGACGCCGCGACCTTGATCATCGAGACCTTGTCGCGCGCATCCTTGCCCTGATCGATGTCCCAGGCGGCGTTCATCACCATCATCTTGACGCCAAAAATCTCGGTGGCGGAATCGGCGATCAGCTTCTGCACCATCTGGAAGTCACCGATCAGTTGGCCGAACTGGCGCCGCTCGCCGGCGTGCCTGCGCATCATCTCGAGCGCGCGCTGTGCCATGCCGACGGCGCGCGCGCCGATATGGGCGAGCCGGATCTGGAGGACGCTCTGCATGATCAGCTTGAAGCCGCCGCCGACCTCCCCGAGCACGGTCGCCTTCGGAATGCGGCAATTCTCAAAACTCAGCTCGGCATGACCATAGCCGCGATGGCCCATCATCGGCTGGGTGCGCGCGACCTTGAAGCCGGGCGTGTCGCGATCGACCAGGAACAGCGTGATGCCGCCGCGGGCACGCTTGTCCTTGTCGGTCAGCGCCATCAGGATCACGTAATCGGCGATGTCGCCGTCGCTGATGAAATGCTTGGTGCCGTTGAGCACCCACACATCGCCATCGAGACGCGCGGTCGTGCTGATCGACGCCGCGTCGGAGCCGGCGCCCGGCTCGGTAATCGCCATGGCGCAGATCTTGTCGCCCTTCACCGTCGGCAGCAGATAACGCTCGACCTGATCGCCCTTGCAGGCCATCAGCATCGGATAGACCTGACCAAACACGCGGCGGATCAGCGCGTCCGACGTCTTGCCAAATTCTTCCTCGACGAGGCAATGCTCGACGCAGGACAGCCCGCCGCCGCCGACATCCGCCGGCATGTTCATGGCGTAGAGGCCGAGCTTCTGCGCCTTGTCCTTGGTGACCGCCAGTGCATCGGCCGGCACCGTAGCTGTCTGCTCCACAACGTCTTCGAGCGGCTGCACCTCCGTCTCGACGAAGCGGCGGACGGTGTCGACCAGGAGGCGCGTCTCCTCGGGGACTGAGAAATCGATCATCGCGCCACCCCGACGGCCTTGCCGGCGACCATCGCGTCGATCTCCGCGGCGCCGTAGCCGATCTCGCCGAGCACCTCCCTCGTCTGCGCCCCCAGTCGTTGCGGCACCAGCCGCACCTCCGGGGTCCGGCCGTCATAGCGCGCGGGATGCGCGACCATGCGGATCGGCGTGCCCCCTGCGCTCTCGGCGCTCTTGAACACGCCGAGGTGCTCGAGCTGGGGATCGGTCTCGAGGTCGCGATAATCCTGCACCGGCGCGTGCCAGACCCGCGCGGCTTCCAGCGCGGGCAGCCATTCCGCCGTCGGCTTCTGCTTCAGCCGGGCTGCAACGATCCGCGTGATCTCCTCGCGCTTCGAAAAACTGTCGGCATCACCGAACCGTTTCAACTCGTCGCTGTCGAGCGCGACCGCGAGCGCCTTGGGCGATGCCATAGAGATCGCGAGATGACCGTCGGCCGTCGCGTGAATGCCATAGGGACCGGGGCTGAACCAGGCCGCGATGCCGGCCGGGCCGCGCGGCGTCGGCGATGGCGCGCCGTTCAGCCAAGCGGTCAGCGGCTCGAGCTGGAGATCGAGAGCGGCCTGATAGAGGTTGACTTCGACGAGCTGCCCCTTCCCGGTCTTCGTCCGGGCGAACAGCGCCGCGAGGATGCTCATGGCATAGAGCGAGGCGGCGTGCTGATCGACGATGACGGCACCGACCGCCGTCGGTTCGCCGTCCGCCCGCCCCGTCCGCATCGCGAGACCCGACATCGCCTGGAGCAGCAGATCCTGGCCGGGGCGATCCTTGTAGGGCCCTTCCGACCCGAATCCGGTCGCCACCGCATAGATCAGGCCGGGATTGATCGCCTTGAGCGTGTCGTAACCGAGACCGAGCTTCGCCATGGTGCCGGGGCGGAAATTCTCCATCACGACATCGGCCGCCGCCACCAGCTTCTTCACCGCGGCGATGCCGTCGGGGTGCTTGAGATCGACGGCGAGGCTGCGCTTGTTGCGGCCGGTCGCCAGATGATTGACGCTGTCGCCTGCGACGAAATGATTGGTGACCGCCCAGTTGCGCTGAAACGCACCCTCGATCGGCTCGACCGCGATGACGTCGGCGCCGAGATCGGCCAGCGTCTGCGCGGCCAGCGGGCCTGCGAGATAGTGGTTGAAGCTGAGGATCTTGACGCCGTCGAGCAGGTTCATCCGTTCACACCTCAGTTTAGGCAGCCACAACCGGCGCGCCGCGCCACACGAGATCGAAACTCTTGACGAGGGCACGCGCGGCAGCATCCTGCGCTGCCGGCAGCGGCAGGCGTGGCGGGCGCGGATTGCCGGCCGCAAAGCCCATATGACCGAGCAGCGCCTTGCTGCCGGCGACGTAGGCCTGGCCACCGACGAATTCGATCACCGGCAGGTATTTGAGATAGAGCTCGCGCGCTTCCTTGATCGCGCCGTGGTCGGCGACAAGGCTGAAGATGCGGCCCATCTCCGCCGGGACCACGTTGGAGGCCACGGCGACCCAGCCCTGCGCGCCTTCAACGAAGGATTCGAAGCCGAGGATGCCGCCGAACACCGTCATCCTGTCGCCGCAGAGGCGGATGATGTCGCGCACCCGCGTCACCTCCAGCGTCGACTCCTTGATATAGAGACAGTTGTCGATCTCGGCGATCCGCGCCACGAGTTGCGGCTTGAGATCGACATTGGCGGTTGCCGGATTGTTGTAGACCATGATCGGCAGCGCGATCGCGTCGGCAACCGTCTTGTAATGATGGACGAGCTCGCCGTCTGTCGGCGTCGAATAGAACGGCGGGATGATCATCACGCCGTCGGCGCCCAGTTTTTCGGCACGGCGACTGAGACGCACCACCTCTCGCGTATCCTCCGCGCCGGTGCCGATCAGCACGGGAACGCGGCCCGCGGTCTGGCGAATGACGACCTCCGCGACCAGCGCCTTCTCGTCATCGTCCATGGACAGGAACTCGCCGGTCGAGCCAAGCGGGATCAACCCATGAATGCCCTCCGCGATCTGCCAGTCGACGAAGGCGCGCAATGCCGCGACGTCGACCTCGCCCGCTGCCGTGAACGGGGTGATCATGACGGTGTAGGTGCCGCGGAACGTCTTCATCAAGAAACTGCCGGGTGAAAGGGTGAATTCAAGCGATGGCTGCCTCCTGCGGAATAACCGCAGACTTTATGCAATCGTTTGCATAATTGTCTCCGCATTGGGCACCACCATCCATTTTTTGAGCTTGATCCGTGTGGAATAAGCTCTTAGCGTTCCTGCAATCGTTTGCAGTCTATCGGCAGGTTGGATGAGCGTCACGCTCAAAGATGTGGCACAGGCGGCCCGTGTTTCAGTCAGCACTGCTTCCCGAGCGCTGACGGGAACCGGCCTGACCAGCGAGCGTACGCAGCAGCGCCTGGTGCGCATCGCGCGCGAGCTCGGCTATCGGCCGAACCCGATCGCACGAGGCCTCAAGACCGGACAGTCGCGGCTCGTGGCGCTTCTCGTCCACAATCTCACCAACGCCTCATTCCAGGTGATGGCCGAAGTGGTACAGGCGCGCCTGAAGGCGCTTGGTTATCAGATGCTTCTGTGCATCGGCGGCGACGATCCGCAGCAGGAGAGCGACACCCTCACCACGCTGATCGACCACCGCATCGACGGGCTGATCGTCGTGCCGACCGGCAAGAACGGCGCGCAGCTCAAGGCGCTCTCCAAGGACGTGCCCATCGTCTGCCTGGTGCGGCGCGATGACGCGACCGATCTCGAGACCGTGCTCGCCGACGATCCGCAAGGCGCTTATCTGGGCACGCGTCACCTGATCGAGCTCGGGCACAAGCGCATCGGCCTGATCGTCGGTCGCCAGGACACCACGTCCGGCCGCGAACGGTTGTCCGGCTATGTCCGCGCCCTGCGCGAGGCCGGCATCGCCAGGGACTACACATTGATCCATGCCGGCCATTTCGTGCCCGAGACCGGCGCGACCTGCGCCCGCAAGCTACTCGATCTCCCCCGCCCGCCGAGCGCTATCTTCGTCGCCAATCACGAAGCGACGCTCGGCGTACTGCGCGTCACCGCGGAACGGAACATCGCCATTCCCGATGATCTCTCGCTGCTCTGCTACGAGGACATGCCCTGGTTCGAATGGCATCGCCCGGCCATCAGCATCGTCGACAACGGCGCACGGGACCTTGCCAATCTCGCCGTCGACCGGCTGCTGCATCGCATGGACGCCAAAGGCAACGGCAGTGAGGGTGTTCGCGAATATCGGGTCGGCGCCCGGCTGATCAAGCGCGACTCCTGCCGCCAGATCGACGCCCCGGCCCCTGCGAGATCGGCGAGGCCCAAATCGTCTCCATCCAAATCATCTGCGGCCAAATCCGCGAAGGTCTGATCGATGCCCTATGTCGAAGTGCTCGCCCCGCAAGTTCCGCCGCAGCGCAAGGCCGCGCTGGCGCGGTCCGTGACCGACGGCCTGATGTCGACCTTCGGCGTCACCGCTGATACGGTCACGCTCTATTTCCTGCCGATTGCGCCTGATGACTATGCCCATGCCGGGACGATGGGAATTCAAGGCACCGGCCAGCGCATCCTGCTCAAGGTGCACGCATTCCGCCGCAGCGAAGCCGAGCGCCGCGCCGCTGCCATCGCACTCACGCGTGGCGTGTGCAGCGCCTATGGCGTGCCGGGCGATGACGTCGCCGTCTATTTCCTCGATCGCGACCGCAGCGAGGTCTCCCACGATTCCAAGCTCGCCAGCGACTGACGGGAGCCGCACGCCATGGACCGCTTCTACAGCCAAGATCAGAAAGCCCTGCGCGAGACCGCCCGCCGCTTCGCCGAAGCCGAGATCCTGCCGCGCGCCGCCGCGATCGACCGCGAGGATCGGTTTGATCGCACGCTCTACAAGGGCATGGCCGATCTCGGCCTGTTCGGCATCTGCCTGCGCGAAGGCGCCGGCGGTGCCGGCCTCGACGCGGTCGCGGCCTGCATCGCGATGGAGGAGCTGGCGCGCTGCTCCGGCGCAATCGCCAACGCCTTCGCGATCCCCGTAGAAGCCGTGCTGTTCTTCGACCATCACGGCACCGAGGCGCACAAGGAACTAATCCCGAAGATCTTGAGCGGCGACATCATTCCCGCCACCGCGGTTTCCGAGCCCGACCACGGTTCCGATGTCGCGGGAATCCGCACCAACGCAGTGCGCGACGGCAATGGCTGGCGTTTGAATGGCACCAAGGCCTGGGTGACGCTCGGCGGCGTCGCCGACCGCATCATGGTGTTCGCGCGCACCGGCAGCGAGACGGGCCACCGTTCCATCTCCTGCCTTCTGGTCGACGGTGCCCTGCCCGGCATTGCCCGCGGCAAGAACGAGGAGTTGCTCGGCATGCACGGTCTCGACGACTGCCAGATCACCTTCTCCGACGTGCGCCTGCCGGCCGACAGCGTGATGGGGCCGGAGAACCAGGCCTTCAAGATGGCCATGAGCAATTTCAACTTCAGCCGGTTGATGATGGCCTCGATGGCGCTCGGCATGGCGCAGGCTGCGTTCGAGGACGCCACCGCCTACGCCAAGGACCGCAAGCAGTTCGGCCAGGCCATCATTGGCTTCCAGGCGGTGCAGTTCATGCTCGCGGACATGTCGACCGACATCTCCGCCGCGCGCCTTCTGATCCACCACGCCGCGCGCCTGCACGATGCCGGCGAGCCGATTGCCAAGGAGGCGGCGCAGGCAAAGCTGTTCACGACCGACATGGCGATGAAGCACGTCTCCAACGCGCTCCAGATCCATGGCGGCAACGGCTATTCGCGCGAGTACCGCATCGAGCGACTGTTCCGCGACGTACGCCTCGCCCAGATCTACGAGGGCACCAACCAGATCCAGCGGCTGATCATCGCCCGCCAGGTCGAGAAGGAGGGCGCGTGATGCGGGAAGCGCACTCATGCTGAACATCATCAAGGCGGCAGAGGCCGCAGCTCTCATCCGCGATGCCGACACGCTGATCGTCGGCGGCAACGGCGGCACCGGAGCTGCCGAAGCGATCCTCGATGCGCTGGAGCAGCGCTTCCTCGGCGGCCACGGGCCGCACAATCTGACGCTGATCAACATCACCGGCGTCGGCGCCGTGACCGAGAAGGGCCTGTGCCATCTCGCCCATGAAGGCCTGATCGCCCGCGTGATTGGCGGCAATTTCGGCCTTCAGGTGCCGTTCATGCGTCTCGTCCGCGACGAGCTGATCGATGCCTACAATTTTCCGCAAGGCGTAATGAGCCAGCTCTGCCGCGCCATGGCCGCGAAACATCCGGGCGTGCTCACCCATGTCGGCCTCAACACCTACATGGATCCGCGCCAGGACGGCGGCCGCATGAACAAGCGGACCACCGAACCGCTGGTCGACCTGCTCGAGCTGCACGGCCAGTCGTGGCTGCTCTATCGCGTCCCGGGTCCGCCTGATGTCGCGATCATCCGCGGCACGTCGGCCGACGAAGACGGCTATATCAGCATGGAGCACGAGGGCACGACCCGCGAGGATATCTCGATCGCGCAGGCCGTGCACAATGCCGGCGGCACCGTGATCTGTCAGGTCAAGCGAATCGTGAAGCGCGGATCGATCCATCCGCAGATGGTGAAGATCCCCGGCTTCCTGATCGATCATGTCGTGCTCGAGCCCGGGCAGATGCAGACCTACGGCACCGCCTATGATCCGGCGCGCTGCGGCGAGAGCCGCGTGCCGGTCGCGATGATCGCACCCGATCCGCTCACCGAGCGGCGGGNNNGGTGATCGCCCGCCGCGCCGCCTTCGAGCTGCGCCCGCGCGACGTCGTCAATCTCGGCGTCGGCATTTCCGCGATGATCCCCAATGTCGCGGCCGAGGAAGGCATTTCCGACCTGATCACGCTGACGGTGGAATCCGGCGTCGTCGGCGGCGTGCCCGGCCATGCGCGCGAGTTCGGTACCGCCATCAATCCGCGCGTCATTCTCGACCAGGCCTATCAGTTCGACTTCTACGATGGCGGTGGCCTCTCCTGCGCCTTCCTCTCCTTCGCGGAGGTCGACGAGGCCGGCAACGTCAACGTCACCCGGTTCGGCGAGCGTCGTGACGGCTCCGGCGGCTTCATCGACATCACCCAGAATGCGAGGCGCTTGATCTTCAGCGGCACCATGACCGGCGGCAAGTTCGACATCGGCGTCGAGAACGGCCGTCTCGCGATCCGGCGCGACGGCGCCTTCCGCAAATTCGTGCCCGCGGTCGGCCAGATCAGCTTCAGCGCGTCGCTTGCCGCGCAGCGCGGTCAGCAGGTGAGCTACGTGACCGAGCGCGCGGTGTTCGAGCTGGAGAACGGCAGCGTGGCACTGACCGAGATCGCACCCGGCGTTCGGCTGGAAGAGGACATCCTCGCCCATATGGGCTTCAAGCCTCGCATCAGCCCGCAACTGAAGGATATGGACCCGCGCATCTTCCGCTCCGGCCCGATGGGGATCGCGCAGAGCTTCAAGGCGCTGCCGTCGCGGCCACGGAAGGTTGCCTGAGGGATCTGCATGAACGCCAGCGCCCCGATCAATCTCCGCTACGAAGACATCGCGCTCGGCGCGGAGTTCGAGACTGCCGTGCACACCGTGACGGAGGCCGATATCGCGGCCTTCGCCGACGTCACGCGCGATCATCATCCGCTCCACGTCGATGGCGCTTATGCGCGCTCCCGCGGTTTTCCCGCGGTGATCGGCCACGGCCTGTACGGCCTGTCGCTGATGGAAGGGCTGAAGTCGGAGCTGAAGCTGTACGAGGAGACCTCTGTCGCCTCGCTCGGCTGGGACGAGGTGAAGTTCAGGGGACCCATCGTTGCCGGCGATACGTTACGTGTGCGCTTCCGCTTCGTCGAGAAGCGCCCGACCAAAAACCCCGAGCGCGGCATCGTCATCGAGACGCTCGACCTCCTCAACCAGCGCGACGAGGTGGTGACCGCCGCCCGCCACATCTCGCTAATCCTGACCCGGCAAGCCGATGCATCGGCGGCCATGTGACGAGACAATGAAGAAGAATTCGGACCGGAGAACGGCTCCTCTGCCACCCACGATTTGATCGGAGTATTCAGATGCGAATTCCCAAGACCGTCTCCGCCCTCGTCCTTCTGGCCGGCCTGACCCAGGCGGCCGGCGCCCAGACCTGCACGCCGAAAGTGCCGGCATCGAGCCTGATCGAGGCGCCGAAATGGCAGATGTCGATCAACCCGACGCTGCCGCCGCAGCAATTCGTCGACGATAAGGGCGAGCTGCAGGGCCTCAATGTCGAGCTCGCCCGCGAGATCGCCAAGCGCATCTGCGTCGAGGCGGTGTTCCTGCGCATGGACTTCCCGCCGATGATCCCGGCGCTGCGCTCGGGGCGGTTCGATGCCATCAACACCGGCCTGTTCTGGACCGAGGAGCGCTCCAAGATGCTCTACCTCGTGCCTTACGCGCAGCAGGCGATCAGCATCTACACCGATCCCTCCTCCAGCCTGAAGCTGGAGAAGTTCGAGGATCTCGCCGGCCGGGTGGTGGGCGTGGAATCGGCGACCTACACCGAGCGCAAGGCGCGCGAGTTCAGCACGGCGATGGAGGCCAAGGGGCTCAAGCCGATCGAGCTGCGCACCTTCACCACCGTCACCGCCACCTCCGCGGCGCTGCGCGCCGGCCAGCTCGAGGCGGCTCTCAATATCAACGAGACCGCGAACTCGCTCGAGCAGAAGGGCATCGCAAAGATCTGGGTCCGCGACATCGCCGGCACCGACATCACTCTTGCCTTTCGTGACAAGCAGCTGGCCCAGGCCGTCGCCGATGCCCTCACCACGATCCGCGCCGACGGTACCTATGACAAGCTGTTCGACAAATTCGGCATGACTAGACTGAAGGTGATGACGTTCGCCATTCGCGGCGACGGGCCGACGAATTGACAAGCCATACTCGGTGGTCGCGGGGAACGCGACCACCCCACACCCTAGGAACGGCTTGATCTCGGGTGGATCAGCACGCCCACGCGATTACGTGGCGATTGAGTGACAATTTTCATCTTCGAGAACCGAGGTTGCTCGTCAGCCTCGCACTGTCTGCCGTCACTCCAGAAATCTTGCGTTGCACTTGCACCACTGAAGACCGACCCGTCCGCTTCAGAAAGCTTGCTCCTCGTTGGCTGTCGCAAGATTTTTGAGGTGCCGTTCGCGGTATCGATGATCTTTCTCACGCCCTCGTACCAGGCGTTCGTTCGCTCAATCTTCCGGTCCAGCCGCGAACGCGCGGCCTCATCGAAGAACAGACGAAACTGTGGCGCGGCATCGCTCCACTGCTGCTACATAGCTCCGGCGAGCTCGTCTCGACCGTCGAAGTCGACCGTAGCGAGCGCAGCGACGATTGACTCGTAGCCGGCCCGCTCTACCCCTTCGATGTCCATCAGCCGCGCGCGAGGGTCGTCATCACTCAAAAGCGCGCTCTGGGCGTCGCCGCGGCTGTTGCGCAAAGACAGGACACCCTCGAAAATTGCCTTGTCCGCTGCCGCAAAGCGGCGCGCTTCGAGGCTGTCGCGATAATGGCTGAAGGCTGCGGCCATCTGGGCGGCAGTACTGACGAGTGCACCGGTTGCAAGAACCGCCAGCAGCGCCAGAAGGAGAGCGCTTACAGATTTCCTGGACTTGATCATCTCGGATGAATTCGTCGATGCCGAAGTTTGGTCCGGACCTGCCAACATTAAGCTATGGCTTTTTCGCTGTATAAACCCAACACAGTGGCCAGCCGGTCGCTGCACAAATGCGCGCAAGACTCCGGCAGATCTCTGCCGGGGTCTTGCGTCGATCATTGACGGCGGCCTACCAGTTGCGCTGGGCACGCAGCAGCAGAGTGAGGCTGTTCTGATCTTTCAGCTCATAGACTGCTGCCGGCTTTCCTGCGGCAGGAGTCACCGGAGCTGTGATCGTTCCGGAATACTTCTGGTCGAGCCTCGTCCAGTTGAAATCGCCTGAGAACGTCAGATTCTTCACCGGTGTCCAGCGAGTGATTACGCCGGCCTGCCCGATATTGAAGTCGGGGTTGCAGGTCCCTGTCAGCGCCAGAGTCGTGATGGCAGCACTGCCGCAGATCAGACCTTTCGCCGTCCCATTGTACCGAACGGCGGCCCATGCTCCGTAGAGGCCAGTGTTCCAGTAAGGATTCCAATTGTGCGTGTAACCGCCGCGGAAACCATACGTCGTGGTGAGTTGAAGGCTACCGCCAGTGGCGAGCACTGCATCCGAGAGGCCGGCAATCGCAACACTCTGATAGGCCCCAGCCAGGCCGGTGCTCCCAAACATCGAGAACGAGGCCGGGAGATTGTAGCCGAAATTATAACGGCTCGCACCATTCGTGTAGACGCCCTGCACGTTCAGCGTGTCACCCGCTCCCGTGGGAATGTTCTTGAATGACAATGCCAACTGAGCAGCCCAGCCCCACTTGTCGGCAGCATGACCCGCGACCTCCGTTGCACCGTAATAACCAGTCTGGTTGTCATGCGCGGCGACAGAAGCCTGGAACAGGCCCCAGGCCTGATCGACCCGAACCATGCCCACAAGATCCGGCGCGCGTGAGCCGCCAAGGGTGTTAGCGCCGTAGGAACCGCCCATGATACCCGAAGGGCTTATTCCGCTCGTATTCCAGATTGCGCTTTGAAAGTAAGCGGTCTGATCCTGCGCCGAGACGGTCGCGGTCACGCCTTGGCCGAAATCGGCCGTGTAGGTGAACTGATTGACGCCGGTCGGATCGGCCCCACCGCCGACAAGCGAATCGAAATTGTTGGCCGGGTAGCCGGTCCAGGGCGCGTCGAACTGCGAAACCGCTTTGCCCATGGTGAAGCCGGCGAACTGAATAAAGGCGAGATAGACACCGAGTCCACCACCGGACGTATTGCCATCCGTGTTGTTGACGTTACCAGACCCGGAGCCATACAGAGTTGTCGAACCGGTTGCCGACGTTCCCGCCACGAGGGTGCCGCTATAGGCCGTAGCGCCGGTCGCACTGTTCGAGCCGACATAGCTGCCGGTGGTCCAATGGTAGACGGCATCGAAGTACGTGCGGACGACACCGTATTCGGTGGCCGTGCGCGTATCGATGTTGAGATCTTCACGGGCGCGAGCCGTGTAGTAGTTGCTCAACCGGTTCTGGGAGCCACCGACGCTATTGAAGGCGCCGTTGTACATGCTGATCGTCCCGAGGGCGACCTCTGCACGCAGATAGCCGCCGAGCTTGATGCACGTATCGGTACCGGGAATGTAATAGAAGCCGGCGCCGTAAAGCGAACAGACCCGCACATATTCGACCGCCCTGGCCTTCACCGGCAGATCCGCGGCGACAGCAGCGCTCACCGTCAGCAGGCCCGCAGTCGAGCCAAGAACAAGGCTCCTCAAGTTCAGCATATACCCTCCAAGCTGAATCTGAACAGAGACCCGCGCGCGACGCGAGGTAGCCTCCGTTCTCCCCCCAAAGAAACTCACTCTCGCTGCCAGTCTCCGAGCCACGTCGTTCAGCGGCGGATCAATCAAGTGAGGCAGCGCGGCCTAATCCGCACTGCGCGTTGGACAATGACTGATTTGCCGGATCAACATTCGGTAAACTCGGTCCGGAACGTACACTTGACAGCACCAGACGATCGCGTGTGCCTTCGCCGCATCATTTGTGCACGTTGCGTGCAAATTACTGTCCGCAAATCTACGGAGCAACGACACCAACAGCCGCGGCTCGCGCGGCGCTGCCGAACGGGAAACGGTTAGGCGATCGGGATTGATCTGCAATCAGGAAGACGTACAGCGACCGCCGGCGCAAATCGAATGACAGCAGCAAGCGCGCTGCCGCAGGAGCTCGCTGCTCCGAATTCGCAGGGTACCGCGGGCTCGCGTGATCAGCTCTTCGTTTTCGAATCTGATGAGAGCCTCGGTCACGCCAGCCCGGCGCAGCCCAAGGACCGTCGAAAGATAGTGCTGAGTCACAGGTATCGGCGAGTTGCCGAGCGTTTCTGAGGCGTAGCAGATCCAGCCCGCCAGTCGCTGCTCGAGAGAGTGACGCATGCCGCACAGGGCGATCTGCGAGCTGTTAAGCAATAACCCATGGACATTTCCCAGAACGCGCTCCCCGAGTCTGGGGCAGTCGCCGATGACCGCGAGGAATTCGTCCGCGCTGATTGTCAGCAGGCTGCCCGCCGTGACTGCGACTGACTGATAGAGAGAATTGCGGGGGCCCAGCAGAACTGAAGCTCCCAAGACTCCCTGGGGGCCTACCAACGCAATTTCGATCGAGCTCTCTCCCGACAGACGACGAAGCGAGACAAGTCCGGTCTCGACGAACCCGATCGTCTCGAGCGGCCTTCGCTGCTCGCGCAGGATCGCATTGCGCGGGAAGTTGATCGATCGAAGGCGCGGAAAAATCACCGCCGATTCTTCCGGAGGCAAACCGTTCAGCAATGCATTGCGCACCATCACACGCTTCATGGGTGAGAAAGCCGGACTCTTTGCCGTCGGATCAATCGTGTTCGCAAACATCATCCCATCCGGCTAGCTATCAATATGTCCGCACGCCTGAATGCGATGCGGCGCGCTCTCGCCGTCGCCCCAACGTGGAGACATCATGTCCACGCGCCGCGCTCACGTAACCAGCGGACGTTCGGCGACGCGCGGCACGGCTTGCTCTTCTCGATCGTTTGCGGCATCGGGCGCTGTACCTTCGAACAGCACGGCACGCGCGCGAACGAGATCGAGCTTGCCCTCCCACTTGGCGATGAAGACCGCCGCAACGGCGTTGCCGATGAACGAGGTGACGGCACGCGCTTCGCCCATGAAGCGGTCGATGCCCAGCAGCAGACCAATAGCCGCAATGGGCACTGTGCCGACGCTGCCAAGCGTCGCGGCAAGAGCAACAAACCCGCCGCCGGGAACACCGCTCATGCCCTTGGACGTGAATGAGCCGACCAGCAGGATCGTGATCTGCTCGGAAAGGGACAGGTCGATGTTCAGCGCCTGCGCGAGGAAGATCAGCGCCATGGTCAGATAGATGCAGACACCGTCGATGTTGAACGCGTAGCCCGTCGGCACCACGAGGCCGACGATGCTGCGGTCGCACCCAAGGGCCTCAAGCTTCTGGAGCAGCTTTGGAAGGGCGGGCTCGGTGCTGCCTGCTCCCAGAGTGATCAGAATCTCCTCCTTCAAATACACGATCAGGCGGCCGACGCTAATGCCCGTATGACGGGCAATGATACCGAGAACGCCGAACACGAAAATGATGCAGGTGACGTAGAACGCCAGCATCAGCTTCAAATAGGGAAGAAGGCTCGCGGCACCGTATTTTCCGACCGTAAAGGCCATGGCTCCGAAGGCTCCCAGAGGAGCGAGACGCATGAAATAGCCGACGATCCCATAGAACATCTCGGAGGACTGCTCGACGACCTTCGTGAGCGTTTCCGTACGAGCGCCTGCATGCGCCAAGGCGTAGCCGCAAAGGACGGCGACGAAGACGACGGACAGGATCTCGCCCTTGACGAAGGCGTCGGCAAACGTATCGGGTACGATGCGAAACAAGAAGGCAGTGAGCGACTGATCACCTGCCGCCTTCGCGAATCCACTGACGGCGCTCGCGTTCAGCGCGGCAGCGTCGATATTCATCCCCGCGCCCGGCTTGACGATGTGACCGACGATCAGCCCGATTGCGAGCGCAGCTGTGGTCACGAGCTCGAAATAGACGATGGTGCGCAGCCCTACCCGGCCAAGCGCCTTCACATCGGCCATACGCGCAATCCCGAGCGTGACGATGGTGAAGATGACGGGGGCAACCAGCATCTTGAGAAGACGGATGAAGATGTCGCCGAACGGCTTCATCTCCGCTGCAAGGCCGGGCGCAACGCATCCCAACAACACGCCCGCGGCGGTGCCCAAGAGGACCTGCACATACAGCGTTCGAAGAAATGCAAGCCAACGCATCGTCAGACGTCTCCCTCACTCCGGCGCATTGCAGCGCTCTCGCGTGGAACCGACAATGGCTTTCTTGGTGCAAAAATGCAAATCATAAAGAGCGCGACAGACCAAATTCTCTATTGCGGCATCTTACCCGCCATGCAAGCCATTGATATTATTATTTATTTATTGAGCCGTCGGCGACTTAGGATATCTACCAAGCCGCGGCAGCCCCTTGTCGTTTTGGCTTTAATGCGCCATGTCTGAACCACCTCTCCTGATTTGGTGCCCGCATGCCAGCAAGTCCCCTCACGCTTCGTATTGCCGATGAAATCAAGGAACTGATTCGAAGCGGCCGCATTCCGGTTGGCGAACATCTCAGCACCCAGCGTCTGGCAGACCAGTTTGGCGTCTCCCGGTCGCCAGTCCGCGAGGCCATGCAGGTCCTGGCCGACCAACGCATCCTGGAGCAGCACCTCAATAGAGGTTTCTTTGCGCGGGCGGTCACGGAAAGCCGCGGGAAGAAGGCCAGGAACGACGTTGCTGAACTCGCTCGGGGGCCTTCCGAGTACGAGGCGCTCGCCGACGACTGGCTGACCGACCGCATACCTTCGGAGGTCACCGAGCAGTTCCTGCGCAAGCGCTACGATTTGACCAAGGCTCAACTGACCGAAGTCCTGGTTCGCGCAACCCGAGAAGGCTGGGCGGAGCGCAAGCCGGGCTATGGCTGGCGGTTTCTGCCGGTCGCCAAGACGACCGAAGCGTTCGAACAGATCTATCGTTTCCGCATGCTGATCGAGCCAGCCGCGATGCTCGAGCCCACGTTCCGAATCGATCGTCAGGTGCTGGCCGAGCAGCGCCGCATCCAGGAGGGCATGCTATCGTCTGACATCGCGAAACTTCCGGCGGAGCGCCTCCTCCACAACGGTTCTCTCTTCCACGAAGAGATCATCAAGCTCTCCGGCAACATGTTTTTTCACCGGGCGCTGGTTCAAGTGAACCGGATGCGGCGGCTGCTCGAGTATCGCTCGAAGGTCGACCGGCAACGGCTCCAGGTGCAATGCTCGGAGCACCTGCAAATCCTCGCATTGCTGGAAAATGCCAACGTCATGGACGCCTCCTACCTGATGCGTCAGCACCTGAACGGCGCGCTTGCCCGGAAGTCGCCGGTTATCCTGAAACGGGATGGCGAGAAAAAAGACTGACAAAAGACTATTGCTTTTTTCTCTCACGAAAGCCAAAACCAATTCCTGAAATGGTTTTGGCACTGGCTCGGCTCGCGGCAAGCCAGCCTGCCTGAGGGAGAAAACGCATGCGCATCATTGTTTTGCCGGGAGACGGCATCGGTCCGGAAATCACCAAGGCAACGATCTCGGTGCTCGAAGCCGCCGATCGCACCCATAAGCTCGGGCTGAAATTCGACTATGAGGATGTTGGTTTCGCCAGCCTGGAGAAATACGGAACGACCCTGCGCGACGAGACCCTGGAAAAAGCACGTGGCTATGACGGGATCATTCTGGGTCCGCAATCGCATATGGACTATCCGGCGCGTGACAAGGGCGGGCGCAATGTGTCGGCCGGCTTCCGCGTGAACCTGGATCTCTACGCCAATGTTCGTCCGGCCCTCTCACGGGCATTCCTGGATCGTGGCGCCAGGAACATGGACCTCGTCATCATGCGCGAGGCGACGGAAGGCTTCTATCCAGATCGTAACATGTTCAAGGGCATCGGCGAGTTCATGCCCACCCCGGACGTTGCTCTTTCGGTCCGAAAACTCACCGCCCATGCCTGCGAACGGATCGCACGCGCCGCCTTCGTGCTCGCGATGAAGCGCCGCAAGAAGGTCACAGCGGTCCACAAGGCCAACAACTTCATCATCACCGACGGCTTCTTCCTGGACAAGGTCCGCCAGGTTCACAAGGAGTTTCCCGAGGTGCAACTGGACGACGTGATCATCGACGCGATGGCAGCCCATCTCGTGCGTGATCCCTCGCGCTACGACGTGATCGTCTCGACCAATTTCTATTCCGACATTCTGTCGGATCTCGCCAGCGAACTGTCCGGCAGCCTCGGCCTCGCCGGCTCGATCAATGCCAATGCCGAGCTCGGTCTCGTCTGCGCCCAGGCACAACACGGCTCTGCTCCTGATATCCAGGGCAAGAACGTCGCAAATCCCACCTCGCTGATCCTGTCGGCGGCAATGATGCTGAGCTGGCTCGGCGAGCACCGGAAGGTGCCGGCCCTCGAGGCGGCAGGCGCCAGGATCGAGAACGCCATCGATCAGGTGCTCACTGATCCAGCTTCCCGAACCCGGGATCTCGGCGGCTCGCTCAACTGCGATGCATTCGCCCGGAAGGTCGCCGACGCGGTTGGAAAGTAGCGGCCGACGAGTCCGCCGCCCAGATCATTCCAAGGAAGGTCACGGGTCTACCGAACCGGTGGCCCTCCTCGTCAGCCAAGAGTGGCCAAGGTGAACGCCAAGCCGCGCATCGCTCTCATTCACGCAACGCCCGTTGCCATCGAGCCGATCAAGGCAGCACTCGATGCTGCCTGGCCGGAGGCGGAGGCGATGAACATCCTCGACGACAGCCTGTCCCCGGACCGCGCTGTGGCCGCAGAAATTCCGCCTTTGCTCGCCGAGCGGATCGTCGACCTCGCGCACTACGCTCGAAAGTCCGGTGCCGACGGCATTCTCTTCAGCTGTTCGGCGTTCGGAAGCGCGATCGAATCCGCAGCCCGCATGCTCGACGTGCCCGTACTCAAGCCGAATGAAGCCATGTTCGAGGCTGCGATCGAACATGGCCGCAACAACGCGATGATCGTCACCTTCGCGCCGGCGCGCGCGGGAATGGAGGACGAGTTTGCCGGGCAGGCAGTCCAGCTCCGGTCAGATGCCCAGTTGACCAGTTTTGTGGTCGAGCCTGCCATGGCGGCTCTCAGGCAGGGTGATGCCGATACCCACAATCGCCTCGTCGCCGCCAAGGCGCGCGAATTGGTGAACTTCGATGCAATCGTGCTTGCTCATTTTTCGACCGCGCGGGCTGCGTCTGCAGTGCGCGAGCTCGTCAACATTCCCGTGCTCAGCAGTCCGGAAGCGGCGGTGGCCAAACTTCGGCGCCTGATGAGGGGAACTTAGGGATACGACGATGCTGCTCGGAGTAATAGCCGACGACTTTACCGGGGCGAGTGATATCGCCAACACCTTGGCCAAGGGGCTTCCGGGACAGGGAGGCCTACGGACCACTCAGTTCCTTGGCGTTCCCACCCGCCCCGCGGCCAGCGACGTCGAAGCCGGCGTGATCTCGCTCAAGAGCCGCTCCATTCCGGCGCGCGATGCGGTGACTCAATCTCTGGCGGCACTGTCCTGGCTGAGAGCACAGGGATGCCGGCAGTTCGTGTTCAAATACTGCTCGACTTTCGATTCCACGCCGAGCGGAAACATAGGTCCGGTCGGAGAAGCCTTGGCAGACGCGCTTGGCGTCAAGGGCGTGGTCGCCTGCCCCGCATTTCCCACCGTCGGCCGCACCGTCTATCGCGGGCACCTGTTCGTCAACGATCGACTGCTGAGCGAATCCGGTCTCGAAAATCATCCACTCAATCCGATGACCGACCCCGACATCCGCCGCTGGCTTGCGCGCCAAACCGAGGCACCCGCCGGGCTCGTGAGCTGGCCAACTGTTCACGCCGGCGTCGATCCCCTGCGTATGGCGCTTCGACAGGCTGCCGACCGCAGTGAAACATTGGTGATCGTCGATGCACTGACCGACGGCGATCTCGTCACTATCGGCCGAGCGTGCAGTGATGCCCCTCTCCTCACCGGGGGCTCCGGCATTGCCCTTGGGCTGCCGGCAAACTTTCTTCGCGAAGGCCTGGCTTCCGGTGGGGTCTCCGATTTCGCAGGCATCGACGGACCGGAGGCCATCCTTGCCGGGAGCTGTTCGGGTGCAACGCGCCGACAGATCGAGGTTCACTCTGCGTCCCATCCATCTCTGAATATACGCGTCGATGAGGTGATGGCTGGCCGCGTTGGCCCCGCGCAGCTGGTTGATTTCATCCACTCCCATCAGGGCCAGGCTCCTCTCGTATATTCCGCAGGCTCGCCCGACGACGTCGCCGCGACCCAACAGCGTCACGGTCGTGAGCGCGTCGCGCACGCCCTGGAACAGCTCTTCGCAGCAAGCGCACGCCGGCTGGTGGAAAACGGCATCCGTCGCCTGGTGGTAGCAGGCGGCGAGACATCCGGCGCGGTCGTGTCGGCACTCGACCTCGAGGCGATGACCATCGGGCCGGAGATCGATCCCGGCGTCCCGGTCCTGTTTACGCGATCGGAGCGCCCGCTGGCCCTGACCTTGAAGTCCGGGAATTTCGGCGCAGACGACTTCTTCGAGAAAGCGCTGCGGAAGCTGAGGGAAGCGGCATGACCGAGGCCAGGCTCCGCGAGGACATCGCGCTGCTTTCCCGCTCACTCTTCGAGCGCGGCTTCTCGGTTGGGTCGGCCGGAAACATCAGCGCCGCCCTCGAGGACGGCCTTCTCATCACGCCGACCAACTCATGTCTCGGCTTTCTCGATCCGGGACGCATTTCGAAAATCGATCACCGCGGTCGGCACCTATCCGGCGATCCGCCGTCGAAAGAGATCTTCTTGCACCGCGCCTTCTATGAATCACGTTCCGGAACGGGCGCGGTCGTTCACCTTCACTCGACCTTTGCAACCGCCCTGTCCTGTCTTGCGGACATCGACCCGGGCGACTGCATTCCTCCGATCACGCCCTATGTCGTCATGCGGGTGGGCCAGGTGCCGCTGGTCGCCTATGTCCGTCCGGGAGATGCGAAGGCTGGAGCTTTCATCCGCGCCCTCGAGGGCCGCCATGCAGCGGTTCTCCTCGCCAACCACGGCCCTGTCGTCGCAGGGAAGGATCTGAGATCGGCGGTCTATGCCGCCGAGGAGCTCGAAGAGACCGCGAAGCTCACCGTGCTCCTTCGTGATGCTCCGGTGCGGCGGCTCGATCAAGTTCAGATCGACGACCTCAAACGCGTCTTTGGCAACTAGCAACCGAGGCTTTCATGAAGACTGCTGACCTTGTCGACGCCCACAACGATCATGTTCGGTTTTGTGAACTGCCGTTCCGACAATTCGGCCGTGTCCGTTCCTTTTGGGGTCCGGTCGCGACCGTGAAATGCTTCGAGGACAACGCGCTTCTCAAATCCTGCCTGCAGGAGCCGGGAGATGGCCGTGTCATGGTGGTGGACGGCGGCGGCTCGACCCGGCTGGCGCTCCTAGGTGACCAGATCTCGCTCATTCTGAAGGCGAACGGCTGGGCTGGAATTGTCATCAACGGCTCCATCCGCGACTCCGCGGAGATCGACACCATGGATGTCGGCCTCTTCTGCCTCGCGACGTCTCCGAAGAAGAGTGCGAAAGACGGTTTCGGCAAGCGCGACGTCGCCGTGCATTTCGGCGGCGTCTCGTTCAATCCCGGCGACTACGTCTACCGCGATCCTGACGGCGTCCTCGTCTCTGCCAAAAAGCTCGTGTGACGGCGGGCGACCGGCCTCGCTCGGTCGCCCTTGCGTCTCCCAAAAGAATGATGCGGCCGCCAACGGCCCGAACCGGAGAAACGCTCATGAAGGACCACATCGAGATCACGCGCCGCTCTGTGCTCGGAACCGCCGCTGCAACCCTGACCTTGTCGGCCGTGTTTGGCGGATCGGCTGACGCCGCAGGAGGCGAGGTCCTGCATTCGGCAGGAGCCGAGCCGCCCGTCCAGCGGGCACCGGCTTACGCCTGCGATTGCCACTTCCATATCTACAACAGCGACTTTCCGGCGGCCGCGAACGCCAGCATCAAGCCGCCGGACGCACGCGTCCCGGATTATCTCCAGTTGCGGAAGCGGCTCGGCCTTTCGCGCGGCGCTATCGTGACACCGTCGACCTACGGAACCGACAATAGCTGCACGCTCGACGCAATCGCGCAACTCGGCAGCAGTGCGCGTGGCGTTGCGGTCGTGGATACCAGCGTCAGCGATGCCGAGCTGAAGCACCTTCACGAGCACGGAATTCGAGGAATCCGCTTCAATATCGCCCGGGCGGGAGCCACCACGGTGGAGATGATCGAGCCGCTCGCGCGGCGCGTCGCGGGATTTGGATGGCACGTGCAGGTTCATATGCCGGCAGATGCGATCGTCGCCAACGCCGCAATCCTCGAACGTTTGCCGGTACCCGTGGTGTTCGATCATCTCGGCCGCATTCCGCAGCCCGAGGGCAAGAGCCATCCGGCATTTGCCATGATCATGTGGATGCTCGGCAAGGGCAAGGCCTGGGTCAAGATCTCGGGCATGTACCAGGACACGAAGATCGGTCCCCCCACCTATTCCGACATCGGCGAGCTTGCCAAAGCCTACATCCAGCATGCCCCCGAACGAGTGGTATGGGGATCGGATTGGCCTCATCCGACCAAGGGCAGCTTCGGCGTGCCGAACGACGCTCTCCTGTTCGACCTTGTTGCAGGATGGGCTGGTCCAGAAAGCTGGAAACGAATGTTGGTAACCAATCCCGAGACGCTCTACGACTTCGCCAAGACGGCCTAGCCCCGTCTCGTCTCGACCCGACGCTTGCGTCTAACGCCCCGTCGGCGGCGCCGTAATTCGTACGAACAATGGGGCCTTAGCCAATCCGTAGAGGCGATTGATCGAGCCGCAAATCATAATATTGGTTATTTGCGCTTGAAAATCCAATCCTGCTCCGATATTGCTCGAACTTGAAGGCGCGCGTTCGCCTGTCCGGTATGCGACGCCGTACCCTGGTCGACTTAACCGCAGAAGATTGAGATTGCCCGATGGACGATGCCGAGCTTCGCGCGCTCTTCCCGAGCGAAACTGATCTGGCGGGGGGCGCCAGCCCCATGATCACTCCCGTGCATCAGCGCCGCACGCTGATCGGGGGCGAGCTCGTTCCATGGACGGGCCGGACGGTACCGGTGCTGTCGGCCATCTGCGCGCGGCACGCCGACGGACGTCTCCGTCAACTCGAGATCGGGAGCTATCCGTCGGGGGGAGCGGCTGAAGCGGCGTCCGCGCTCAATGCTGCTGTCGCGGCCTACGATCAGGGTCGAGGCCCCTGGCCGACGATGACCGCGGGCGAACGGATCGGCTGTATGCAGGTGTTCGTCTCCCGCATGGCAAAGCACCGGGATGCGATCGCCGAACTGCTGATGTTCGAGATCGGCAAGAGCCGAGCGGATTCCGAGAAGGAATTCGACCGGACCATCGACTACATCCGAGCGACAATCGAAGCGCTGAAGGCATTGGACAACGAGAATTCCCGTTTCCATCTTGTCGAGGGCACCATCGGCCAGATCCGCAGGACGCCGCTCGGCGTCGTACTTTGCATGGGTCCGTACAACTATCCCTTGAATGAAACCTTCGCGACGCTGATCCCGGCGCTGATCATGGGCAACACGGTCCTGCTCAAGCCGCCACGATTCGGCGCGTTGATTTTCGATGTGCTGCTCGACGCCTTTCAAGCCGCGTTCCCGAAGGGCGTCGTCAACATGGTCTATGGACCAGGCTCGGAGGTCGTCCCGCTTCTCCTCGAATCCGGGCAGGTCAACGCTCTGACCTTGATCGGATCGAGTCGGGTCGCGGACCACCTCAAGAAGCTGCACCCGAAGGTCAATCGATTGCGCGCTATTCTCGGGCTTGATGCGAAGAACGCGGCGATCGTCCTTCCAGATGCCGACATCGATCTTGCCGTCCGCGAATGCCTCCTCGGCGCGCTCTCCTTCAACGGCCAGAGATGCACGGCGCTCAAAATGCTCATCGTTCACGAGCAGATCGTCGAGACATTCACGCGGCGCTTCGTGCAGGAGCTCGATAAGCTGGTGCTCGGCATGCCCTGGCACGAGGGGGTCAGCATCACCCCCGTGCCCGACCTCAACAAGGTCCGGTACATGGCGGACCTGCTTGCCGACGCGCAGGCGCATGGTGCGCAGATCTTGAATCGCCGGGGCGGCGTGAGCGCCGGCACGCTGTTCTATCCGGCGGTCGTCTATCCCGTCACCGAAGCGATGAAGCTGTACCGGGAGGAGCAATTCGGTCCCATCGTTCCCATCATGCCGTTCGCGGATATCGAAACGGCGCTGGACTATGTGGTGACCTCGGATCACGGCCAACAGGTCTCGATCTTCACCAGTTCTCCCGACGAGGTCGGCAGGCTTGTCGACCCTCTCGTCAATCAGGTCTGCCGCGTCAACATCAATTGCCAGTGCCAGCGGGGGCCGGACGTGTTTCCGTTCACCGGACGCAAAGACTCCGCGGAAGGCACCTTGTCGGTCACCGATGCTCTTCGATCCTTCTCCATTCGGTCGATGATCGCCGCCAAGCAGACCGAAGCCAGCAAGGCGCTGCTTCGTGACGTTGTCCAGCAACGTCGATCCAAGTTCGTTTCGACCGACTTCCTATTCTAGCCGGCTCAGTCGCTACGGGGTCGTATATGCGCCGAGAGCGCCAGGCAAAGATCGTTGCGACACTCGGGCCAGCGAGCTCGAGCGCAGAAGTGATTCGGAACTTGTTCCTCGCAGGCGCGGACGTTTTCCGGTTCAATTTCAGTCATGGCTCTCACGAGGAGCACAGCGGACGCTATCAGATCGTCCGACAGATCGAGCATGAGATCGGCCACCCAATTGCCGTGATGGCGGACCTCCAAGGCCCGAAACTTCGGCTCGGGGATCTGATCGATGGATCCGCCGACTTGCGGCCTGGCACCGAAGTCGAACTTGAACTCGGCACCACTGGCACGGCGGCCACCCGGTTGCCAATTCCACATCCGGAAATCTTTGGCGCGCTCTCGCCCGGTGTCTCCCTCCTGATCGATGATGGAAGGCTCCGTCTCGAGATCATAATGGCGAGCAAGTCAATAGCCACAGCACTCGTCGTCGTCGGCGGCCGCGTCCTGTCGCGAAAGGGTATCAGCGTCGTTGGCGCGACCCTTCCGGTGTCCGCATTGACGGAAAAGGACCAAGCCGACCTCGCCTTTGCGCTGGAGATGGGAGCCGACTGGATTGCGCTTTCCTTCGTGCAACGTCCCGAAGACATCGCACAGGCCAGGGCCCTGGCTGGCCGGCCAATATCGATCATCACCAAGCTCGAGAAACCGGTTGCGATCGAGCATCTGAACGCAATCGTGGCCCAGTCGGACGCCGTCATGATCGCGCGTGGCGATCTTGGCGTTGAGTTGCCGGCCCACAAGGTTCCGGTCATCCAGCGACAAATCCTGCGCACCTGCCGCAGGCTGGGCAAACCGGTCATCGTCGCAACCCAGATGCTGGAATCGATGATTGCATCGCCGGTACCGACGCGGGCCGAAGCCTCGGACGTCGCAACGGCGATTTATGACGGCGCGGACGGAGTGATGCTGTCTGCGGAGTCCGCGGCAGGCCGATATCCGATCGAAGCGGTCGAAATGATGGATCAGATCATCGGCGAGGTCGAACGCGATCCACACTACCGCAGTCTCCTTCAAGCGACGCATTGCGAAGCGGACTCGACGATCTCCGACGTGATTTGCGACGCGCTCCGGAAAGCATCCTCGATTCTTTCCCTCGCGGCCGTCGTTACCTACACCGCAACCGGAAAAACCGCCTTGCGGGCCGCGCGAGCGCCCGGTCTCTCCAATCCTCGCCCTGACGCCGAACCTGACCCTTGCCCGCCAATTGGCGCTCGTCTGGGGCGTCCATGCCGTCAACTCATGGAAGATCGGCACACCGCCCGACCTTGTCGAGATGGCCTTCGCAATTGCCGAGCGCGAGGGTTTTCTCGGTGCGACTTCGACGATTGCGATCGCAGGCGGCATGCCATTCGGCGTCGCTGGCGGCACAAACCTATTGCGCATAGCCCATCGCTAGCGGCGGGGCATCCCCGAAAAACGACACAAGAAATCTGGAAGGAGACAAACATGGAGCCGGGACACAACGAACTGCGCAAGCGAACCATGGCGAAGGTCGCATGGCGTCTCATCCCTTTCATGATCTTGATGTTCTGCGTCAACTTCCTGGATCGTGTGAACATCGGGTTTGCGGCTCTGCAAATGAACCGCGATCTTTCGCTCACGCCCGCTGACTACGGCTTCGCGGCGGGAATCTTGTTCGTCTTCTACGCAGGCGCAGAAATTCCGAGCAATCTCATTCTCGAACGTGTCGGCGCGCGTATCTGGCTCGCCCGCATCATGATCACCTGGGGATTGATCGCGGCCGCCAATGCATTCGTCTACGACAAGAACTCGCTCTATGTCTTGCGGATGCTGCTCGGCCTGGCCGAGGCCGGATTCTTCCCAGGCATCATGCTCTATCTGATCCGCTGGTTCCCGGAAGAAGAGCGCGCCGGAGCGATCACGCTCTTCATGATCGGAAATCCCATCTCGGTGATCTTCGGCGCACCTTTGTCCACGGCCCTGCTGTCGCTTGATCAGTTTTTTGGCCTTGCCGGATGGCAATGGATGTTCGTCCTGGAGGGGCTGCCCGCCGTCGTCCTCGGCATCGTCGCGCTGTGGTGGTTGACGGAGAGGCCGAGCGAGGCGAACTGGCTGACACCGGACGAGCGAGAATGGCTGACGCGGCAAATTGAGCTCGAGGGCAAGGCCAAGCAGCACACCAGGCTTGTCAAGTGGAGCGACGTCTTCACGAACGGTCCGACCTGGATTCTCGCCTTCTCGAAATTCTGCGTCCTGCTCGCCTTCTTCGGGGTTACGCTATGGATGCCGCAGATCGTGAAGAGCCTGGGCGCCCTCTCGAATGCGCAGGCCGGCTTGGTCACGGCCATTCCCTACGTCTTCGCAACTGTTGCCAGCATCTATGTGGGCAAAAGATCCGACCGAACCGGCGAGCGCGGTAAACACATCGCCGTTCCGTCCATCATCGGCGCTGGCGGCTTTCTCGTCGCCGGAATGATCAACAACCCGTATATCGCGCTGCTCGGATTGTGCATCGCGCTTTCCGGGCTCTGGATCGCAAATACGATCTTCTGGACGCTTCCAGCGCGAATCCTGACAGGCGCTTCCGCGGCCGCGGGCATAGCTCTCATCAACTCGGTGGGCAATCTCGGCGGCTTTGCAGGCCCCTACCTTGCAGGCTGGGTTCGAACCTATTCCGCGGGTTTTGGTATCGTGCTCGCCATACTCGGCGGCTTTCTCGCGCTCAGCGCGGTCATCAACTTCGCGGTTGCGTATGCCGACGACAGGCGCCGCGCTCAAGCCCTGGCCTAGATGTTACCTCCCGACTGAAGCGGCCCTCGCCATTTCGGCGAGGCCGCTTCTTTTTTTGATGTAGACCTGATTTTTCGATCCGACGGCGCCTCGAAACCCGCCTTTAGGGCTGGAGATGCGGCGAGGCGCGCCGTCACGCCTCGGCAAGGAAGTCCGCCGAAATTTGAAGGCGGTCCGCTTCCGCGCGCAGATCTTTCGCAATCTCTGGCGGAATCACAATACCCTTAGTCTGCCCAGTTTCCGCCTTGCGGGCCTCGGGTTCTCCCGGCATGAGAATTTCGTCGAAGCCTTGGGCACGAGGCAGCCCCTTCACGCGAGTGACGAACGTATCCATGCGATGGGTAAATTCCTCCTTGGACATGAACAGGTCCGGACGGATCGCGATCACGAGATGACCGACATTCTGTGGCTCGCTGTGATCGAAATAGAGGCTCTTGACCTCACCGCCGAAATTAGCACCGGTGAGAACGCCACAAAGGAGATCCATCAGCATCGCCAACGCCGCGCCTTTGTGGCCGCCGAACGGCAGACACACTCCTTCGAATGCGTCCGCCGCATTGGTGGTCGGGGCGCCGTTCTTGTCGAGTGCCAGTCCCGGCTCGATCGGACGCCCCTCTTTGGCAGCGAGACGGATCTTGCCCCTCGCGATGACGGTCATCGCCATGTCGAGCAGATAGTCACCTTGATCGCCTCCAGGAACGCCGGCCGCGAAGGGAGCGGCGCCGAGGAAGGTCGTGCGTCCGCCCCAGACGGGAATGGCCGGCGAGGAATTCGTGAGGACCAGCGAGAGGAAGCCCGCATCGCTCGCCTGCTTCACATAGAGCGCCGACATCCCGAAATGGGTGCTGCGCCGGACGCCGACGAGGCCGATGCCATTTACGCGCGCGAGCTCGATCGCTTCGTCAACTGCTTTGCGAGCAGCCAAAAATCCCATTCCATCGTCGCCGTCGACGAGACTGGCTGCCGGCCAGGAACGATGAACGACGATATCGGGTTGCGGGTTGACCACTCCCCGGCGCAACCGCTCCAGATACATCGGAATGCGCGATAGCCCGTGCGAAGCGAGGCCCCGGAGGTCTGCTGCCACAAGGTCGTGCGCGATCTGCCCCGCGTCCTCCCCGCGCAACCCTGCACGTTCAAAAATCGCCGCGGCGAAGGCCTGCAAGGCCGGGACGGGCACAGTTACGGCTTCCACGCGCACCTCCGTATTTTAGGTTTTACATGTACAAAAGTGACGCAGGTCAGCGCGTCATGATTGCTTTTTAAGCACTATATATGCAACTTGGCAACGGCCGCGTGACAACCCTCGCCAGAATGGGACGCCGCGGCTCCGCGATAGGAATCAGGAGGGGCGCGTTCATGAGTTCGGCCGTAGACGTTTCGCTTCAAGCTGCCGACAGGGAGGCCGAGGTCTTCCGCAAGGTTGCGTTCCGCGTTCTGCCGCTCATGGTGGCTGCGTTCGTCATCAGCTATATCGACCGGACGAACGTCGGCTTCGCAGCCCTGAACATGAACCGCGATATTGGTCTCACCGAGCTTACCTTCGGCTGGGGAGCCGGCATTCTCTTCTTCAGCTATTGCGCATTCGAAGTTCCGAGCAACATCGCCCTTTATCGTTTTGGCGCCAGACGCTGGATCGCCCGCATCATGATCACATGGGGGCTCGTCGCGGCCGCAACCGCATTCGTGGTCGGTCCCTACAGCTTTTATGCGCTGCGATTCCTTCTGGGTGTCGCCGAGGCCGGCTTCACGCCGGGCGTCATGTACTTCTTCGTCGCCTGGTTTCCAGCGCGTTATCGCACGCGTGCGCTGTCGGTGTTCCAGATGTCGGTTCCCCTAGCGTCCTTGGTCAGCGGACCACTGTCCAGCGCGATTCTGCAAATCGAGGGCGTCTGGGGTCTCGCCGGCTGGCAGTGGCTGTTCATCATCGAGGGCCTTCCTGCGGTCGTCATCGGCCTGCTCGTTTTGCGCTATCTGTCGGACACGCCTCAGCAGGCAACCTGGCTGTCCGAGGAGGAGCGCGAGATCGTGGTGAAGGCGATCGAGGCCGAAAAGCGCGAGCGTCCCGTCCACCGGTTGTGGAGCGCGCTTGCCGATCGGCGCGTGCTGATCCTGGCGGGCATCCAATTCGGCTTTACGATTGGATCCTATGCCGTCGGTATCTGGCTTCCGTTGATCCTGAAATCGCACGGACTGTCCAACACGGCCATCGGTTTGGTAGCCGCCCTCCCCTATCTGTTCGGCTGCATCGCCACCATGCTATGGTCCTGGCTGGTGGATAAGACGGGACGTAGAATTCTCAATCTCGCGCTGGCCTGCACCGTCGGTGCCATTGGCCTTTGCATTTCCGTCGTGTTCCAATCGCTCGAGCTCGGCCTTGTCGGTCTCTCTATCGCGCTGGTCGGCATTACCTCCGCGCGCGGCATCTTCTGGTCCATCCCCCCACGGTTCCTGACTGGATTGGGCGCTGCGGGTGGCCTCGCTTTCATCAATTCCATCGGCACGCTCGGTGGCTTCTTCGGGCCGGTCACCATGGGATGGCTGAAGCAGGCAACCGGCTCGTTCCAGGCTGGTCTCGGCGCCATGGCTGGCTTCCTGCTGCTATCAGCATTGCTGACGCAGCTGCTCCAGATGTCTATGCGTCAGGAGTAGTCTCTGAGGAAGGTCAGAAAGCAGACGGTCAGTGTCACCGTATTGCCACCGGCCTTCATGCAGCTTTATTCCGCGAGCATCCGTCACCCGTCACCGGCGATCCGATGCTCCACCTCCTACGATGCTGCGGCGAATTCGCCTTAAGGACGTGCAGTCGACAACGGCATCGGCCGACGTTTAAAACGCCGTAGGTCACGACCGATCCTTTGCCTGATCAGAGGCGTGAAGGAAGGAGCCTGTTTAGCGCCTGCGGATCAGGCCGTCTTGAACAGAATACAGACCGGGCTTCCGACATGGACCACCCGATCCGTTGCGGTGAGGCGACCGCTTGCGGTCTCCCGACTGAAGAGATTGATCGTGTCGGCGTCCTCATTCGCCGCAAACAGGAGGTTGTTCGACGGCGTCAGCGCGAAAAATCGCGGCGTCTTGCCTCCGCTCGGGGTCCAACCGACCTGTGAAAGCCTGCCGGTTACCTGCTCGATCGCGAAAGTCGCAATGCTGTCGTCGCCGCGATTGGAAGTATGGACAAAGCGCCCGTCGGCCGACACAGCGATCTCGCCCGCGCGGCTGTTGCCAGTGAAGACATCGGGCACCGCAGAGACGATTTGAAACGGCGCGAGCGCGCCAGTAGCCGGATCGAAGTGGTAGGCGGTAATAGTCGAGTCGAGCTCGTTGACGACGTAGGCGAGCCTTCCGTCCGGATGGAACGCCACGTGGCGCGGCCCGGCTCCTTCGCGCGCCGGCACTGGCTTGGTGGCCAGGACGAGCTTTCCGTTTTCTGCATCAATCCGGTAGGTGAAGACAAGATCGAGTCCCTTGTCCGGCACCACGATGAATGCCCCCGACGGATCGAACTCGACCTGATGCGGCTTGGCGAACGGTTGCTCCACGCGATGCGGCCCGACCTTGCCTTCCAGCTTGACGAGATCGATCACGGCGCCGAGCGAGCCGTCTTCGTTACGCGGCATCAGCGCGAGCGTGGAGGTGATATGGTTGGCGACGACGAGGAAGCGGTTACTCGGATCGATCGCGAGATGGACCGGATTCTTTCCTTCCGTGCTCCGGCGGTTGATCACGGCAAGCTTGCCGCTGGCATCGTCGATCGTCATCGCTGTGATGTCGCTGAGATCGCCATGCACCGTATAGAGAAAGCGTCGCGTTCGGTCGAAGGCGAGGAACGACGGATTGACGAGATCGCCGAGAAGCTGGACGTGGCGCCAAGCGCCGGTCACATTGTCCATATCGTAAACGTTGAGTCCGTCACCGCGGGCATTGCGCTCCCTTGTGGTGCGCGCGCCGACATAGACGAATGAGCGAGAGCCTTCGGGCATGTTGTCCTCCAAATGGGACGTCTGTATCTGAGACAGCGTCGATGCGCCGGACCACGTAGTCGTTACGGCCCCGGCGGTGATGAAGCCCACGAACATGCGACGCGACAGACCGGCACCATCGCTTGGGAGTGATGTCGCGTCTGCAACAGAAGTCCCGTTCGCCACCGTTCCCCCACATATTGATTTTTATTATTTAAAACACAATTATACTCGAAGGGCAAGAACTGCCGACGCGAAGCGCTTGTGCCGCTCACGCCGGTGCGCGACACCTCCTTAGATCAAGACCAACGCGAGTCGTCCCCATGCCACGTCCCAATCTCGCGACCCAGATGTCCGCGCGGATCATCGACTACATCCGGGCAAACGGCTTGCAGGCCGAGCAGCACCTGCCGAGCCAGGCGCTGGCCGACGCGCTTCGGGTATCGCGCGCGCCGATCAACGCTGCGCTGCAAATCCTCGAAGACATGAATATTGTCCGCTCCGAACCCAATCGCGGCTTCTTCCTGGTGAAGAGCGCCGCCGAGCTTCCCGGCCCGGACGCCGGAGACGCCGAGCCGGAGAGCGAGGACGAATGGTACTTCGCGATCGCCGAGGACCGCCTCGCAGAAAAGCTTCCGGACAAGGTTAGCGAGAACGAGCTGATGCGCCGCTACGGCCTATCGCGGACGCGCCTTCTGAAGATTCTCACCAAAATCGCTGAAGAAGGCTGGATCGAGCGCCTGCCGGGCAACGGCTGGGCGTTCGGCCCGCTGCTCACCTCACGCGAGAGCTATCAGCAGGGCTATCAGCTGCGGGTCGCGCTGGAACCACAAGCCTTGTTGCTGCCGGGCTTCGAGATCGACCGCACGGCGTTCGCGGCCGCGCGCGAGCAGCAGCAATGGCTGCTGGACGGCGGCTACAAGCGGGCGTCGCGCTCAGAGATTTTTGCCGCCAACGCCGAGTTTCACGAGATGCTGGTCGGCTGCGGTCGCAATCCGTTCTTTCTCGATGCGCTGAAGCGCGTGAACCGGCTGCGCCGGTTAGTGGAGTACCGCATCACGGTGGATCGCAGCCGCCTGCCCATCCAGTGCCGCGAGCACATCAACATCCTGACATTGCTGGAAAAAGGCCTGCGCCAGGAGGCCTCTGATTTCCTCCGCGTCCACATCGAGGGCGCCGGCCTGATCAAGGTCCCGAAGGTCTGAGACCGACCTGACATCAAACTTATTGCATTTTACTTTATAAAATGCATATATGCCTGCAAGGCGCCCGCCTGCGGGGAAGGTTGGCGTTGCCCGAAAGCCCCGAGGAAACGCAACCAGGCAACGCCCATGTCCGCCACCGCAGCGACCATCGAGCAATCCACCATGCGCAAGGTGTCCTGGCGCATCGTGCCCTATTGCTTCGGCCTTTACGTCATCTCCTATCTCGATCGCGCCAATATCGGCTACGCCGCGCTTCAGATGAACAAGGAGCTCGCGCTGTCGAGCGAGGCCTTCGGCTTTGCTGCCGGGATCTTCTTCATCGGCTATTTCCTGTTCGAGGTCCCAAGCAATGTCGCGCTCAACAAATACGGCGCACGGATCTGGATCTCGCGCATCCTAATCAGCTGGGGCGTCGTGGCGACCGCGAGCGCCTTCGTGCAGACCGCAATGCAGCTCTATATCCTGCGCTTCCTGCTCGGCGTCGCCGAAGCCGGCTTCTTTCCCGGCATCATCATCTATCTGACCTACTGGTTCCGCGCCAAGGAGCAGGCCACGACGGTGGCGCTGTTCACAGCGGCCATTCCCGTGTCCTATCTGATCGGCGCCCCCTTGAGCACCTGGATCATGGACCACGTCGCCGGCTTCGGCCTCAGCGGCTGGCGCTGGATGCTGCTGCTCGAAGGCGGTCCGGCCATCGTAGCCGGCATCGTCAATTATTTCATTATGACCGACCGCCCCGAGCAGGCGAAATGGCTCACGCAGCAAGAACGCGGCTGGCTCACCGAGGAGCTGCGCAAGGACCACGCCGGCCGGCGCAACGTGCAGCACCTCGGCGTCATCGCCGCGATCACGAACCCGAAAGTCCTGTTCCTGTCGCTGATCTATTTCATCTACCAAGTCGGCAATCTCGGGATCGGAATGTGGATGCCCCAGATCATCAAGGGCCTCTCCTCCTCGCTGACGAATTTCGAGATCGGCCTCGTCGCGATGCTTCCTTACGCGTTCGCCACACTGGTGATGGTGCTATGGTCGCGCAACTCCGACCGTACCGGCGAGCGGCAGAAGCATTCAGCCATCCCGCTGCTCTGGGGCGCCGTTGCGCTCGGGCTCACCGGCCTCATGGTGCAGCCGGCGATTGCGATGACGCTGATCTCGTTGTCGCTGGCCGGCATCTACGCTTTCAAATCGCCGTTCTGGTCGCTGCCCGGCCTGTTCCTGACGCGCTCGACCGCGGCGGTGTCGATTGCGGCCATCAACTCGATCGGCAATCTCGGCGGCTTCGCCGGCCCCTACGCAATCGGCGCCATCAAGGACTGGACCGGCAGCACCTATGGCGGCCTGCTGTTCCTCAGCGGATTGCTGTTCGCGGCATTCCTGATGACCTGGTTCGCCCGAATGGAGAACGCGGACGATGCGCAGACAGAGACCGCCGAGCAACACGCCTGATCGGGTAGGCAGGATCGAGAAATGACTGACTTCGCAACGCTTGCCAGCGGATCGCAGACCTATCGCATCGCCGACATCGCGGCCACGGCGGGCGATGACCTCCCTCGCCTACCCGTGATTCTTCGCATCCTGCTCGAAAACGTGCTGCGCATCGGCGGCACGGATCGCGACGCCTCGGTTGCGGCCATCCTCGGCTGGCTCGCCGATGGACGCAGTGACAGCGAAATCGCGTTCCAGCCTTCGCGCGTTCTCATGCACGACACGACCTGCGGCCCGGCGCTGGTCGATATCGCGGGCTTGCGCGCCTCGCTCGCTGAAGCCGGCGGCGATCCGAACCGCCTTAGTCCGGTCCTGCCGGTCGACGTCTCGACAGACCACTCGCTCGGCGTCGATGTGTTTGCGCAACCTGACGCGATGGCGCGCAACATGGCACATGAGCTCACGCGCAATGGCGAGCGCTACCGCTTCATGAAATGGGCGAGCCAGGCACTTGACGGTGTGCGCGTGCACCCGCCCGGCACCGGCATTATGCACACGCTGAATCTCGAGCGGCTTGCAAGCGTCGTGACCACGCTCGGCCGTGCCGGCGAGAATTGGGCCGCGCCCGACACCCTGATCGGCACGGACAGTCACACCCCCATGATCAACGGGATCGGCGTGCTCGCCTGGGGCGTCGGCGGGCTGGAAGCCGAAAGCGTGATGTTCGGCATGCCCGTGACACTGCGCGTGCCTGATGTCGTCGGCGTTCGCTTGACGGGGCGACTATGCGAGGGCGTGCTCGCAACCGATCTGGCGCTGACCGTCACCGAGCGCCTGCGCGGAATCGATCTCGCGGACCGCTTCGTTGAATTCTTCGGGCCAGGCGTGTCGTCGCTCTCGGCCGGCGATCGGGCCGTCGTCGCCAACATGACACCAGAGTTCGGCGCCAACTCCGGCTACTTCCCGATCGACAGCCGCACGCTCGACTATCTCGGAGAAACCGGCCGCTCGCGCGAGCAGATCGCGCTGGTCGAGGCCTATGCGCGGCGCCAGAAACTCTGGTTCGATCCGGCGGCTGAGCCGCGCTACACCGAGACCATCAGCATTGATCTCGATGCGGTCGAGGTCAGCCTCGCCGGCCCGCGCCGTCCGCAGGACCGGATTGCGGCCGGTAAGACCGCCGAGGCGCTATCGCTGCATCCTTCCGCTGCAAACGTCGAGACGGATCGCGCAAATCCGCCGGCCGACGGCGCAGTCGCGATCGCCGCGGTCACGAGCTGCACCAACACCTCCGACCCAAGGCTGCTGATCGCCGCGGGACTTCTTGCCCGCAAGGCGCGGCAGCTCGGCCTCAAGCCACCCACCTGGGTGAAGACCTCGCTCGCGCCAGGCTCGCCGACGGCGGAACGTTACCTGCGGCGCTCGGGCCTGCTCGACGATCTCGAGGCGCTCGGCTTCGGCATCGTCGGCTATGGCTGCACGACCTGTATCGGCAATTCCGGGCCGCTGGCGCCACGCATGGCCAGTGCACTTGCCGAGATGAAAATGGCACCCGTCGCCGTGCTCTCAGGCAATCGCAATTTCCCCGGCCGCGTGCATTCGCAGATCGAGCTTGCCTTTCTCGCCTCTCCACCGCTCGTCGTTGCCTTCGCACTTGCAGGCGACGTCGCGCGCGACATCCTGCGCGAGCCGATCGCGCGCAATGCAGCCGGCATCGAGGTGCACCTCGCCGATCTCTGGCCGACCGGCCGCGAGATCGATGCGGCCCTGGCGCTCGCGCGTAAGGCGAGCGATTACGGCCGTGCCTATGGTGCCGCCGAAGCAAGCACCGACTGGGCCGCGTTCGAGGCACCAAGCACGGCGCTGTTTCCCTGGGATGACGCCTCAACCTATATCCGTCGTCCGCCCTTTGCGAGTTTCGGCGAGGGCACGCGCCTAGGATGTTATGCCGCAACACCGTTACTGGTGCTCGGCGACGACATCACGACCGACCACATCTCGCCTGCGGGCGCGATTGCGGCCAATGGCGAAGCTGCGCGCTATCTTGTTGGGCATGGCGAGGATCCGCACGATCTCAACGTCTTCGCGTCCCGCCGTGGCAACTGGGAGGTGATGCTGCGCGGGCTCTTCACCAACAAAAGCGTGCGCAATTTGCTCGCGCCCGACCTGCCACCGGGCCACACCATCCTCGCAGGCTCTGGCGAACGGCTCTCACTGCGGCTTGCTGCTGCGCACTATGCGAAGCAGCAGCGCCCAGTCGTCATCTTGGCCGGCGAGCGCTATGGCATGGGCTCGTCACGCGACTGGGCGGCGAAGGGCGTTGCGCTGCTTGGTGCGCGCGCCGTGCTCGCGACGAGCTTCGAGCGGATCCACCGATCTAATTTGATCGGCATGGGCGTCCTTCCCTTACGGCTTCCGACTGATCGTCGGATTCCGACTCTCGGGCTGCTGTCGGACGACATTATCCATGTCACTGCTCCACCAGAGGCGATTGCACCACGCGCAGCAGTTGATATTCGCATTCTGCGCCATGATAGAGAACTCTGCGCATTTGAGGCGACCGCGGCAATCGAAACTAACCTGGAATGTGACACGCTACGAGCCGGCGGCATCTTGCCATTTATTCTCCAGCGCATGTTGTGCGGTTGAATCCACGCAAGACGGACGTACTCGGCAAAAGCGTTTCGAGAAGATTGAGGCCACTCCCGTAGCGCAGATACCGGAAGGCCAAGGCAACTTGCAAGCCTGGACGGTCACCTCGGTAGTCTGACCGCTGAACCAACCCCTTATGAGGAGGTCCGCGACTTCTTTCATTTCGTCGACAACTACATTCACGACCTCGATGTTTCAGCCGCGACGCTCACGCAAGACCTCGACATTCCCAACACCGACGCCAGCTTGGCACTCGCAAAATACTACGCGGCTCGGCGCGACATAAAGATTTGCAGAACGGATTCCCGGTGACATAGATTTTTCTTGATCTCCCGGTGCACACGTCGTGCACACGCTACCTTCTAACCAATTGAAAGATTTTAACTCTCGCTCCAATCCATCATGGACCAATTTGAGCCAATTTGGGCCAGCAAGAACCAGAGGGAGCAGACGTCGTCCATTCTGTGGCGCAAATGAACAAACTAGATCGCCGTGTAGCCCCCGTCGGCATTGATGCATGCACCGGTGATAATCGAAGCCTTATCACTTGCGAGAAAGGCAACGACCTCTGCGATCTCGTCGGGGCGGGCCAGTCTTCCGACCGGCTGACGCACCAGCATCGCTTCGCGGGTCGCCTCGGGAAGCTTGGCCAGGAGCGGCGTATCGACGTAGCCCGGCGAAACGCAATTGGCCCGGATGCCGCGTTGCGCGTAGGTCAGCGCGACGGAACGGGTGAGATTGACGACGGCAGCCTTCGCCGCCGAATAGGCATTGCTGTTCTCCTGGCCAACATGGGCGAGGATCGAGGCCATGTTAACGATCGCCCCACCGCCCGTTGCCAGCATCGCGCCGGCGGCGAACTTGTTGCAGAGCGCGACGCCGGTGAGATCGACATCGATCACGCGGCGCCAATCGGCAAGATCGAGCTCGTGGATCGGCGACTTGCGCTCGGGAATGCCGGCATTGGCGACGAGAATGTCGAGCCGGCCGAAGCGGGCCACTGCGACCTGCATCAGAGCTGCCACCTCGGCCTCATCGGTGACGTCGACTCGTTGAAATGCCGCCTCAAAGCCGCCGGCAGCAAGCTCGGCCGCAAGCTCCGCGCCGCTTTCGGCGAGATCGCCGATCACGATCTTCGCCCCCTCGACAACGAACAGGCGCGCGATCGCCGCGCCAATCCCGGAGGCGCCGCCGGTGACGACCGCAATCTTTCCTTCCAGCAGCATTGCACCGCTCCCTAGATTCGCAACCTTGCCTCTGCGCGAAATTCAGTTGTCCTCGAAGCCCGGACGCGGAACGATGCCCATGATGGTCCTGGTAAAGCCGCCATCAACGATGATCTCCTCACCGGTGACGTAGCTTGCTCGTTCGCTCGCAAGGAACACCACAGCATCGGCAATGTCGTCGGGCCGCCCGATCCGCCGCGCTGGCACGAGCCTTTGCCGCGCCGCCTCGACGCCCGGCGTCTGATAGATGGCTTCGGTCATTGGCGTGCGGATCATGCCCGGACTGACGACGTTGCTGCGCACGCCGCGCGGCCCCCATTCCGTTGCAAGTTGACGGGAGAGCATGACGACGCCCGCTTTGCTGACGCTGTAGGCGCCACTGTGACCCTGCGGAAACGAGGCCGCGATCGAGGCCACGTGAACGATGGCGCCCGCCTGCCGCGCCAGCATCGGTTCGCCAAACGCCCGTGCGCAACGCAGATAGCCGGTCAGATTGAGCGATAGAACTCTGTCCCAATCCGTCATGCTCACAGTATCGAGACCACCTGATAGCATCGTACCGGCATTGTTGACGAGAATGTCGGCAGGACCGACCTCGATCCTCACCTGCCCGGCGGCGCGCGCGACACCGTCATCGCTGTCGACATCGCACACGAAGAACTCTGCGCGTCCGCCAACCGCACGAATTTCCGCCGCTACAGATGCACCCGCCTCGTCGCGGTCGAGCACCACCACATTCGCGCCCACAGCCGCAAGGCTGAGCGCGATTCCCCGCCCGATGCCGGCACCGCCGCCCGTGACGACCGCGACCTTTGCGGTGAGATCGATCCATGTCATGCGAAGATCCTGGAGTTGAGAGAGGTCGCTTGCTCGTCAGGCGGGCACGCCGACGAGCGACGGCAGTTCAATCCTGCGGATCAGCCGGTTCTCCTGGGCGGTGATGAGATGTTCGGATGCCTTCAGATAGGCCGGCCAGTCCGGATCCTTGTCGCGCGCGGCATGACGGCGCTCGAACTCGCCCATGTCGGGGAAGCCCCAGAGATGCACGATCTGGTTCAACGGTCCGACCGCGCTCGTAAACATTCCGAGTGGCCGACCCAGATAGCGGAGCTGCACTGGCATCGCGAGCCGGTCGAACACATCGATGAACTCCGCCATCTTCCGCAGGCGGATGGTGTAGACGCGCAGGTCGACGATGGCCTGTTCGGTCATGAGATAATCTCCCTGGACCTGGTGCGCTTAGCTGCGCACCAGACCACAACTGCCTTCGTCGAGCGGCCGGAACGCTTCCGCTGCGCTCAGCGTCGAGACGAGCTTGTAGACGTCGCCGGTCAGCTTGCTCTCCTCGGGCTTCTTCACCTCGAACAGGTAGGCTGGGTGGATCTTGCGTCCGTCGGCACGGATCATACCCTGACCGAAACAATCATCCTCTGTCGGCATCTTCTTCATCAGCTCGACCACCTCACGCCCGTTCCGCTTGGCGCGATCGACGCCGAGCTCCTTGACCGCCTTGAGGTAATGCAGCACGCAGGCGTAGTCGCCCGCCTGACTCATGTTGGGATAGACATTGGCCGCAAGGCGCGGCTTCACCCGGTTCATGAAGGCGCGCGTTCGCTCGTTGAGGTCCCAGTAGAAGGTCTCGGTCAGCGAAAGGCCTTTTGCCGTTGGGAGGCCCATGCCGATAACGTCGGTGACATAGCCGACCAAGGCCGCCATGCGCGTGCCGCCACGGTCCAGGCCGAACTCCTGGGCCTGTTTCAGGCAGTTGATCAACTCGTTACCGGAATTTGCGAAAGCAATAACGTTCGCTCCGCTCGACTGCGCCTGGAGCAGGAACGAGGAGAAGTCCGAGGTTGAGCCGAAGGGGTAACGCACCGAACCGAGCACCTGACCGCCGGCCGCCTTGACGAATTTCGCAGCATCCGCCTCGGCGGCGTGCCCGAAGGCGTAGTCAGCGGTCAGAAAGAACCATTTGGCACCACCGGTGCGCACCAGCGAGGTCGCCGTCGAATGCGCAAGGCACCAGGAGTCCCACGACCAATGCACGAGGTTCGAGCTACAGCTCTTGCCGGTGAGGTCCGAAGAGCCCGCCGTGGTGATCAACGCGACCTTGTTCTTGTCCTCGATCAGGTATTTCGCGCCGAGCGCGATCGAGCTGTTGCCGACATTCTCGATGACGTCGACGCCGTCCTGATCGAACCATTTGCGGATGATCGCGAGCCCAACGTCAGCCTTGTTCTGATGATCGGCAACCAGGATCTCCACCTTGATGGATGGATTGGCATCCATGAATTCCGCCGCCGCCTGCTGCGCGCACGCGACGGTCGTCGGTCCCGACACGTCACGATAGATGCCCGACATATCGGTGATTACGCCAATCCGGATGGTCTTGTCAGACTGTGCCCGAGCGAGGTGCGGCGCCAGCGTTGCCGCAAGACCAGCACCAACGAAACTGCGACGCGTGATACTCATCTGGCTTCTCCCTCACCTGCCCCCGCGTTGCTGGGTGGGCTGTTGTTGATCCGAGTGAACGATCTCAGGCTTGCTGGCGCGCGAGATGGCGGCCGGTGATGTAGCCGAAGGTCATGATCGGCCCGAGCGTGATGCCGGCACCGGGATAGTTGCCGCCCATGATCGAAGCGCGATCATTGCCGACGGCGTACAGTCCCGGTATGGCGGCGCCGTCACGGAGCAGCACGCGGCCGACGACGTCGGTGGTCAATCCATCGAACGTGCCGAGGTCGCCCATGATGATCTTCAGCGCGTAATACGGCCCGCCTCCGATCGGAGCGACATTCGGATTTGGCTTGTGCTCGGCGTCCCCGAGGTAGCGGTTGAAGGCAGTGCTGCCGCGCTTGAACTCGCGGTCGATGCCGTGAACTGCGCTCTCATTGTACGCGCGCACCGTCTTCTCCAGGCCGTCGGCATCGATGCCGGATGCCCCGGCAAGCTCGCGCAGGGTTGCGCCGCGCTTCAGATAGCCGTTGCGCACGAAGATCCCGACCGGCACCGGCGCAGGCTTGGCGTAGCCGAGGCCGTACTTCCGGATCGTCGCGTGATCGCAGATCAACCACGCCGCCGTCTCCTTGCTGCCGGCGCCGTCGGCGATCATGGCCGCGCCGACGTCGTGATAGGATTCGGACTCGTTGGTGAAGCGGCGTCCTTGCCGATTGACCGCGACGACGCCGGGTTTGTAGCGATCGACGAGATGAGGAAAGACGCCGGTGCGTTCACCCAAACGAACACGCGACACCGGCATCCAGGCCGCCGCGTTGGTGAAGCGGATATCGCAGGTACCGCCGACCTGCTCTGCCATGCGAATGCCGTCACCCGTATTGGCCGCAGGCGTCGGCGACAGATGTTCCCCACCCCTCGCGAGGTGAGGATAGGCGCGGGCGATGCGCACGGCATCGTGCGGGAAGCCGCCGCTCGCCAGGACCACGGCACGGCGTGCCATGATCCGGTACTCGCCCTTTGCGTCGCTCACGACCGCTCCGGCAACAGTGCCGTTCCCGCCGATCAGCCGCTGCGCCGGTGTGTTCGTGAGCAGCGGAATCCGCAGGTCCAATGCGGTCTTCGCAAGACGCGCCACGAGCGCGTTGCCGCTCGTGATCTTGACGCCGCGACGATACAGCAGGAGGTCCTTGAGGTGGCTGGCAAGCCGCTTCGCGACATAGATCGCGGAGGTCAGCGACCTCGTCACGCGGAAGAAATGCTTCAGCTCGTCGTTGGACGAGTTGAACATCATCCCGATGAAGGTGATGGTCTCGAGCGGCGGCCGCAACCGCCTGATGTCCTCACCCAGCGCACGGGCATCGTAAGGCGCCGCCGTGACCGAGCGGCCGAGCTTCGCGCCGCCTTCGACATCCGGGTGATAGTCGGGATAGGCGGAGAGAATGAACTTCGCCTCGGTCTCCTTCTCGAAGAAGTCGAGCATTCGCGGACCGGCGTCGAGGAAGGCATCGATCGCGGCATCGTCGAAGTGATTGCCGGTCTCATGCTTGAGATAGGTGCGCGCGGCTTCTCGGCTGTCGGTCACGCCGGCATCGCGAGCATGCCGGTTGCCGGGGATCCAGAGCACGCCGCCGGAGAAGGCGGTCGTGCCGCCGAAATACTGATCCTTCTCGATGATGATCACATCGAGCCCGGCCTTCCGGGCGGTGATCGCGGTGGACAATCCGCCGGCGCCCGATCCCACGACCAGCACGTCGCACGACAGATCACGCTCCCGTTGCGGCATTTGCGTTCCCTCCGGCGGCATCCCCGACCGTTGCTTATTGCGAACGTGCCGATGCACCGGCTCTGAATAGGCGCGGCAGCATGCTCCGCCAATGGACGAAACTCCTTTCGTATTGTACTTTTCGTAAGTACGGCGCAGCGAACGGCAATCGCGGGGAGACGCCGCCGAGGGAACCGCCGGCATGATCCCGCACTATTTTCTCTACGATGAGGCCGCGCCGAAGGTCGAACCGTCATTCCTCCATATCGAGCCGATCCCGGTGCGCAGTGGCCGACACAATTGGACAATTCGGACGCATACACATCCCGACCATCACCAGATCCTTGTCATCAGCAAGGGCGGTGGCGCGATCGAGGTCGAGGGCGAGAGCTGGGAATTGGAGCCACCGGCATTGGTAGTCATTCCGGCGCTCACGATCCACGCCATTCGCTTCAAGCCCGGCACCGACGGCCATGTCATCACCGTGGCGCCGCCCTTCCTGCAATCCGCACTCGACGATGATCCCGAACTCGTCGACGGCTTTCACGTCCCGGCCCGCTTTCTTCGGCATCAGATCGGCGATGATATCGACCTCGTCGGCCTGTTCGCTTCGCTCGAACATGAATTCGTCTGGTCCGCACCAAGCCGGCGCGCCGCCATCAAGGCCTATCTGCAAGTGCTCGCGGTCGCAGTGCGCCGGCTGCTCGAGCAGGAGCGCGCCCGCCCGGTTGCCTTCGCGCGTGATGCGGATACGGTGATGCGCTTTCGCGAGTTGGTCGAGAAGCATTATCGCGACCACCGGCCGCTCGATGTCTACGCGCGCAAACTGGGCGTGACGACGGCGCGCCTCAATGCATGTTGCCGAGTCACGACCGGCAAGTCTTCGCTGGAGCTCATCAATGACCGGCTGCTCACCGAGGCCAAGCGCTACCTGCTCTATTCGGACATGACCGTGAACGAGATCGGGGCCGCGCTCGGCTACGAGGACCCGGCCTATTTCAACCGGTTCTTCTCGCGCAATGTCGGGATGCCACCCGGCCGCTTTCGTGAGAACCTGGTGCCAGCCGCGACCCGCGCCGCCCGCCACAGCATCTCCGCACCATCGACCGGAGCGGTCAAGAGCCGAGCGTAAAGGCCAGCCCCTGCTCTTTCAGACTGGCAGCGCCCGCGTCGAGATCGACCAGTGGCCGTTCCGACAGGATCTCGAGGACGATCTTGCCCCCGTAGCTCCGCTGCCTCAACAGCGCAGCAATGGCCGCAAAGTCGATCTCGCCGGTGCCGATCGGATCGTGCCGCCACTGCCCGTTCGGGCCGTCGGAGAGATGAACGATACCGAGGCGCGGCCACAGGCTCGTCAGACCCTCGACCGGATCTTCACCAATCGCAAATGCGTTGGCGACGTCATAGATCACCGGCATGTCGCCATAGCCTTCGGCATCGAGGAAACGGATGATATCGCTCGCGCTAGCCAGAAGCCCCTGCGGGTGGTTTTCGAGAATGATCGGAACGCCGGCGCGCTGTGCCTTGTCATGGATGCGGGCGAAGGCCGCACAAAAGCTCGTCATCAGGCGATCGTTCGCCTTTGCCAGCAACGCATGCCGCCGTCCGGAGCCGACACAGATCCAGCGCGCGCCAAGCTCGGCGGCGCGATCGATTGCAGACATATAGGCTTTGACGGCGAAATCGACCACATCGGCCGACGGGCTCGCAAGATTGATGTCGCTGCTGGCGAGATCGAGCGCCAGCAAGGACAAGCCGTAGCGCTCGATGAGCGCGCCGATCCGCCGCGTGCGTACGGCGTCCTGTCGCCAGGGATCGAAATGCGGCGGCGTCGCCATCAGTTGAACGGTGCGATAGCCAGCAGTGGCGAGTTGCTCGACGGCTTCCTCCGCGACGCAATCCCAGGCGAAGCCGAACGTATGAGCACCAAGCACCGGGATCGTCATGGCTTTTCCCGATAAAGCTCGATCGTGCGGCGAATGCCGTCCCGCAGTGACGTCGCAGGCAGGTGCGGAAACACGCGCCGCAGATCGCCCTCCCCGATGTCCTCGGCAAAAGGAAGCTCGGGTCCGTCGATGCCAATCTTCGCATCCGGGACCACGGTTCTCACGGCGGCAACGACGTCGTCGTTCGACACCACCTCGCCAGGCAGGTTGAAGACATGCGCGCCATCGGGTTCGCGCAGCAGCGCCGCCTCGTAGGCGGCGACCACATCGTCGACAAACACAAGGCCCGCGGTGCTGGAATATGGGATCACGTAGCTCTCTCCCCGCGCGGCCGCGCGACAGGCGAGCGAAGGCCCTGCGGTCGACCCGGTCTCGCGGCCAAAGCCATAGACGATGTAGGGCCGGAAACCGACGCTGGCGATGCCGTGATCCTCCCAATAGGCGCGCGCACTGCCCTCGCAAGCCAGCTTGAAGGTGCCGTAATGCGTGATCGGATGCGGCGTCGTGGCATCGTCAGGACCGTAGACGCCGGCGCTGCTCGTGAACACGATGCGCCGGATGCCCAGCGCCTGTGCCGCATTGAAGACATTCAGCGTTCCGACCAGATTGATCATCGCGCCGCGCGCGGGATCGGCCTTGCACGCCGGCGTCAGGACGCCGGCCAGATGAATGATTGCGTCGCAGCCCTCGGCAGCAGCGCGCACCGCGTTCGCATCGGCGATATCGCCGAGGCGCCAATCCACCGCCGCGGCGGCGCTCCCCACGATTTTATTGAATAGCGCCGTACACTCGACCGGCTCGAAGACGCGAAGCTGATGCCCACCATCGGCCAGACAACGCGCCAGCCATGCACCAATGAAGCCACCACCGCCCGTGATCAAAATCCGCATCGTACTCAGGACTCGCATTGCTCAGGATGCATTCGTGTCGAAGAAGCTGCCGTGAGGCCGCCCGCCCTGAAGGCCAGGCGAGGCGAGCGTCGCCATCGAAAGCTCCTGCGCGGTCTGCACCAGCGCCGGCGCCAGCTCGAGCATTCGCTCTTCGGAGAGGCGAATATGCGGACCGGCGATGACGACGGCACCGGTCACCTCCTTGGTCTTGGGATGGCGGATCGGAGCAGCGGTCGCGTTCATCCAGGGCGTATAGGTCTGCAGGCAGAGGCTGACTCCCCGCTTGCGGGTCTGACGCAGATACTTCTGCAGTGCCGGCCAGCTTTCCGGCGCGCGCGGGCCGTAGTCCTTGCGCAATCCGTAGCCCTGCTTTTCGACGAGTGCGCGCGCGTCATCGTCGGAAAGACAGGATAGCCAGGCGTGACCGCTCGCCGAGCAGGACAGGCGGCCGACCTGCCCCATGTCCGGGTCGTAGCGCAGGCCGGCGGGCGAGCCTTGCGCCTTGGCGACCCAGACGAGCTCGCGCCCGTCGATCATGGCAAGGCGCACCAGTTCGCCACTCTCCCGCGCCAGACGATCGAGCAGCGGCTGGGCGAAATCGGTGATGCCGCTGCCAGCGAGGAAAGTGAAGGCAAGCGATGCGATCTTGGCGGTGAGCTGATAGGCGCCCTGCTCGCGCTCCTGCTTGACGTAGCCGTGCTCGATCAGGCTTGTCAGTACGCGATGCGTGGCGCTGCGCGGGATGTGCAGGGAGTCGGCAATCTCGAACAGCAGCATGCCGTGGGCGTTGGTCGCGAGCAGCTCAAGCACGCCGAGGGTGCGCTCCAAAAGGCCGCTCGGCGCGTCGCCGGACTCCGGGTTCTTCAGCATCAGGGCGTCCTGATTCACAATTCCATCTCCTGATCAGGGCGCACTATCTGGCCGGTTTTGGCGGCTTTGTGAACAGCCATTGTGGCCCGCAGCGTCAGCGCGCCGTCGCGCGCGGTAATCAGCGGCCGTTCCTCGCCGCGAACCACCCGCGCCAGATGGTCGAGCTGGGCTCGGTAGGGATCGCCACGTTCGAACCTCACGCTGTCACGCCTGATCGGGGCGAACCAGCTCTTGCCCGAAGCATAGTGCCAATGGTCGAGCGTCGGCAGCGCCAGCGAGCCTTCGCTGCCACTCAGGAAATGCGTCTGCACCGCGACGGGCTGTGGCGGATAATTCGGACTCTCGCCGCTTGCAAGGTCCCAGCTCCAGGGCGTGGCCGCGGTGTCGCTGAGGTTCAGCGTCACCAGCGCGCCATTGGCGAGGCGCAACAGGACGGCGGCACTGTCCTCGACGTCAAAGCCGCGGACCGCGTTCGACGCGATTGCCTGAACCGATACGATCTCGCCGCAGAGATGACGGATCAGGTCGATCTCGTGAATGAGGTTGATAAGCACAGGCCCGCCGCCGGGCTCGCGCCGCCATGCCATCTCGAAATAGTCGGCGGGCTTGTAGAAGGTATAGAGCACGGTCGCGTTGGTCAGACGGCCGAGCGCACCCTCGGCGATCATCGCGCGCGCCCGGCGGATGATCGGATTGTGCCGCCGATGATGCCCGACCAGGACGGGAAGGTTTGCGCGCTCGGACGCGACCGCGATTGCGGCCGCATCCTCAAGCGTACTTGCGATCGGCTTCTCGACCAGCGGCACGATGCCGCGCTCGATACAGGCGATTGCGAGCTCGCGATGCGTCGCATTCGGCGTGGCGATGACCGCCGCCTGCGGCTTCACTTCACGCAACAGATCGTGCGGGTCCGCGTACCAGGGCACGCCGAGGCCCTCCGCATAAGCTCTTCCCGCAGCTGAAGGTTCGGCAATTGCTGCGAGCGCGCAGGAGTCCAGACGGCGCATGGTTTCGACATGGGCCCGCCCGATCGCGCCAGCGCCGAACACTGCCACCGCGACCTTCGTCATCCCACGCTCCTCCCATCAACCGGCATTGCTTCGGAACGGCTTCTAGCACGCGCCTTCCAAAATTGGAATTGGATTCCAATTTTCAATTTTAGATATTGGAATCCAATTCCAGTCATGTTAGGGCCTCCGGCAAGAGCCGCATGTACGGCCGACCGGCAATGACTGGTTTTTGGGAAAGGGGAGGATCGAAAATGACCGAACAGAAGAAAGCGCTCGCAACGACAGGCTTACGCATCGGCCGGCGCGGATTGCTGCTGGGCGCCACATCGCTCGCCGCATCGCGCCTCGGCATGCCCTATATCGGCAACGCCGCCGCCGCCGAACCGATCAAGATCGGCATGATCTGGGCCAAGACCGGATCGATCGTCGATCAGGCGGAATATCTCGCCCAGGGCGGCATGCTCGCGCTGGAACAACGCAACAACACGCTTCTGGGACGGCCCGCGGAGATCGTCTGGCTGGATGAACCCAATCCGCAGGGCGCGCAGCAGAGCGCGGAGCGCCTCGTCGGCGAGCAGAAGGTCGTCGGAATGGTCGGCGGTGCGCTGTCGTCGTTCGCGCTTGCGATCTCGTCGGTCGCCAAGAAGGCCAAGATCCCCTACGTCGCGGCGAATGCGGCCACCGGCGATCTGACCGGCAAATCCTGCAACAAATACACCTTCCGCCTCCAGCCGCCGGTTGACGTGCACGCGCGCATTCTTGCGCCCTATTGCGCGTCGATCGGCAAGAAGTGGTACCTGCTGACCGCGTCCTACGCATTCGGCCAGGACATCAAGCGCGCCTTCACCGACTACATCACCGCCAATGGCGGCACGGTCGTCGGCGCCGACGAAGTCCCGGTCGGAACGCCGGATTATTCGTCGTTCATCCTGAAGATCCGCGCCGCCAAGCCCGATGTCGTGATCGGCGGCATTGCCGCCAGCGACCTCACCACCTTCCTCAAGCAGTGGAGCGAGCTCGGCATGAAGGGCAAGATTCCCTTCGCCGAGATTTCGGTCGGCAACACCGATCTGTGGGGTGTCGGCCCCGAGGCCGCCGACGGCCTCTACACCATCACCTGGTGGTACAGGAATCCGAACAATTCGCCCGAGGAACAGGCTATGGCGGCGGCTTACGAGAAGAAATACAGCCGGCCGGCCGCCGACAAGGCCTGGATGGGCTGGCTCGGCATGAAGAGCCTGCTCGACTCCATCGAGGTGGCGAAATCGACCGAGCCCGGCGCCATCGTCCAGGCGCTCGAGAGCTGGAAGTATCGACGCGGCGACATGGACATCGGCTACCGCGACTTCGACCATCAGATGACGAGCCGGCTCCTCGTTGCGGGCATCCACCCGAAGATCACCGACAAGTGGGACTATTTCGACGTCAAGGCCGAACTGCCGAAGACGCCGGACGACATCGCCAAGGCCTTCGGCGCGCAGGCCGACAGCGCCTGCAAGATGGACACGCTCTGACGTCGTTTCAAAGCGTCGCACGATGTCACGGCCGATGGCCGCGGCATCGTGCGACGTGCCCTAACAACGGATGACGCCATGCTCGATATGATCCTGTCGCAGGCCGTCAATGGCCTGGTGCTGGGCTTCCTCTATGTGCTGATCGCGATCGGCCTGTCGATCATCTTCGGGATGCTCGGCATCGTCAATTTTGCCCATGGCGCCTTCTTCGCGATCGGAGCCTATCTCGCTATGCCCTGAACAAGGAATTCGGCTGGTGGGCCGCGCTCGTGGCTCCCCTGCTGACCGGCCTGATCGGCGTGGTCGTCGAGATGGTCCTGATCCGGCATCTCTACGGCAACGAGCCGCTGCTCGGACTGATCCTGACCTTCGCCCTCGCGCTGTTGGCAGAGGCCGTGCTGCGGCTGATCTTCGGCGGCGCGCCGGTGCCGTTTGCCGCGCCAAAATTCCTCGCGGGCTTCGTCGAATATGGCCCGATCCTGATCACCAAGTACCGGATGTTCGTGCTGGCCACGACGGTCCTCGTGCTCGTGCTGTTCTGGGCGTTTCTCGCCTACACGCCCTATGGTCGGATCATCCGCGCCGGATCGCGCGATCCCGAGATGGTCGGCCTGCTCGGCATCAACCTGCCGATCGTCTTCACCGGGGTGTTCAGCATCGGCTGCCTGCTCGCCGGCCTCGGCGGATTGCTGGCGGCGCCGCTCTGGACCATCACGCCGTCGATGGCCGCCGGCGCCATCATGCCCGCCTTCGTCATCGTGACCATCGGCGGTCTCGGCTCCTTCCTCGGCGCCATCGTGGCTGGCCTCCTGGTCGGCATAACCACGGCCATGACCATTCAGTTCCAACCGGAATGGTCGGGAGCCGCCATGTACATTCTGATGGCCGCCATTCTCCTCATCCGCCCGCGCGGGCTGTTCGGTGAACGCTGGGAGAGGTTCGAGTGACACATCTTTCTGCGCTACGTCATCCGGCGGTCGTCGCCGCCCTCGTCTTTGCCGCACTGACCGCGCTCTGGTCGCAGCTCGGCTCGCCGATCTCGCTGATCACGCAGATCGCGATCTACACGCTCTATGGCGCCGGCGTGAACCTGCTCGTCGGCTACACCGGTCTCGTTCCGTTCGGTGCGTCGGTGTTCTTCGGCTGCGCGAGCTATGCGGCCGCCTTCTTCATCCTCGGACGCTACGGCAACGACCTCGTCTCGCTGCTGTTCGCGACGGCATTCTCTGCCGTGCTCGCGCTCGCGATCGGAGCCATTATCCTTCGCCGCAAAGGCCTGTATTTCTCGCTGCTCACCCTCGCCTTCTCCCAGATCGCGTTCGAGATTGCGTTCAAATGGACGGCCGTGACCGGCGGCGAGAACGGACTGCAGAGCGTCCACCGCACGAGTTTCACCAGCGCGTGGTCGTTTCATATCTTCGTGGTGGCGGTCACCGTGGCCTGCATATGGCTGCTGTGGCGGATTGCGCATTCCCCCTTCGGCCGCGTCCTGCAGGCGATAAGAGACAATGAACAGCGCGCGAGCAGTCTCGGTTATGATGTCCACCGCTTCCGTCACAGTGCATTGATCCTGACCGGCACCTTCGTCGGCCTCGGCGGCGCGTTGCTGACCCTGATGCTGGAAGGCGTTTACGCCAACAATCTGAGCTGGCAACACGCCGGCGATTCCCTGCTGATGACCGTCCTCGGCGGCGTTCACCACGCCCTTGGGCCGCTCTGGGGAGCCATTGCATTCATTCTGCTCGAGGACCGCCTGTCGGCCATCACCGAGAACTGGTGGCTGGTCTTCGCGCCGATCCTGATGCTGTTCGCACTGACCTCCCCGGAAGGCATGCAGGGCCTCTGGCAGCGGCTGCTCGGCCGGCAGCGCTGGACACTCGTCCGCCCCGATATCCCGCCGCGTCCTGCCGTGATCGCCCCGTTTGCGAGCAGCGCCGCCGGGTTTGAGCGCGGCAAGCTGTTGCTCCAGACGCTCAGGCTGAGCAAGAATTTCGGCAGCCTCGTGACAGCCAAGAGCATCGACCTCGAGGTCCGCTGTGGTGTGCTTCACAGCATCATCGGACCGAACGGCGCCGGCAAGACCACGTTCTTCAACATGCTGTCTGGCGCGCTGAAGCCCAGCGGCGGACGCATCGTGTTCGACGGCACGGAGGTGACCCAGTTGCCGATGCATGCGCGGGCCCGCCTCGGCATCGGCCGCTCGTTCCAGATCCTGTCGGTCTTTCCGAACCTGACCGTCTTCGAGAACGTCCGCGTGGCGGTGCAGGCCCAGCGCAAGGGATCGGGCCGGTTGCTCACCGATGCCTATGCCCTGGATGCGATCAACGCCCGGACATGGTCGATCCTCGATGCCGTCGGCCTTGCCGACGTCGCGGCCGAACAATGCGTCAATCTTCCGCACGGCGCGAAACGGCTGCTCGAGATCGGAATCACGCTTGCGATCGATTCCAAGCTGCTGCTGCTCGACGAGCCGCTGGCGGGGCTTGCGGAAGCCGACCGTGTCATCGTTGCCGACCTGATCAAGAAGCTCGCGCAGACCCACGGCGTGCTGCTGATCGAGCATGACATCGACCGCGTGCTCGCGATCTCCGACCGCATCTCGGTGCTTCACCAGGGACGCATGATCGCCGACGGAAAGCCCTCGGAGGTTGCCGCCAATCCCGACGTGATTGCGGCCTATCTCGGCGCCGCCAAGGACGGTGCGCAGGCTCCGCCTGCGGCGATCGAGCGCATCGCCCATGCCCGCGCCGCGGTCCTGCTCGAGGCCAATCGCGTCTCCGCGGGCTACGGCGGCAGCACGGTGCTCGAATCCGTAGACCTCACCGTGCACGCCGGCGAAGCCGTCGCCCTGCTCGGCCGCAACGGCGTCGGCAAGACGACGCTGCTGCGCAGCCTCTGCGGGACGCTCACCATCAGCAACGGCGATATTGTCTTCGAAGGCAGGCCGATTGCACGCCTCAAGCCCTATGAGATCAACCGGCTCGGCATCTCCCTGGTGCCAGAGGGACGCAGGCTGTTCCCCAACCTGACCGTCACCGAAAACCTGCAGCTCGCCGCGCGTCCAGGCGGCCTCGCACTGAATGCGGTGTTCGAGCTGTTCCCGCGCCTGCGTGAACGTCGTTCCGCCAAGGCCGAAAGTCTGTCAGGCGGCGAACGCCAGATGGTCGCAATCGCGCGTGCGCTCATGGTTCCGAGCAGGCTGATCCTGCTCGACGAGCCCTTCGAGGGCCTTGCGCCAGCCGTGGTCAAGGAGGTCATGGACGCCCTCATCAAGCTGCGCGGCGAGGTCGCCATGGTCATTGTCGAGCACCATGCAGAGCTCGTCCTTCCCATCGTCGATCGGGCCTATGTCCTGGTGAATGGCCAGATCGCCTTCAGCGGTGACGCGACGATCCTCGAACGCGATCACGAATTGCAGGCCCGGCTGCTTGGCGTCGTCCAGACCGAAGCGGCTCAGGCCCGCGGAGCGGCTTAACAACAAGAGAAAAAAAGATGATCAGCCTGAACCTGACCGGGGCAACCCGCCTCAACATCATTGTCGGTGATCCCATCGCACAGGTGAAGTCGCCCGGCGGCGTCACCAAGGCCTTCGTCGATCGGGGTTACGACGGAATTCTGGTCCCCGTGCAGGTCGACAGCGCCCATCTGAACGGCCTCCTGACGGCGGCAACGGAGATCCGCAATCTCGACGGCATCATCGTGACGGTCCCGCACAAATTCGCCTGCTTCGAATTCTGCGCCAGCTCCACCGAACGATCCCGCCTGCTCGGATCCGTCAACATCATGCGCCGGCGGCCCGAAGGCGGCTGGGACGGTGACATCGTCGACGGGCTCGGCTTCGTCGGCGCGGTGCTCGCCAATGGCGGCGATCCCACCCGCAAGCGCGCCCTTCTCGTCGGCGCCGGCGGCGCGGGTTCGGCGATCGCCATGGCCCTGGTCGAGGCCGGCGTTCGCTCGCTCGCAATTCACGACAACGACGTCGCCCGCCGCGATCAGCTGATCGCGAAGCTGACGACCCTGCGCCGGGCCGAGATCCATGCCGGCTCTGCAGATCCATCCAATTTCGATCTGGTCGCCAACGCAACTCCGCTTGGCATGAAGGCTGGCGATCCGCTTCCGGTCGACGTGTCGAAGCTCAAGCCCGGGACGTTCGTCGGCTGCGTCATCACCAGCCCCGCGGTCTCCCCGCTCGTCGAGGCGGCGCGACTCCTGGGGTGCCCGACCTCGACCGGCACCGACATGTACAATGCGCTGCAAAGCTCCATGATCGACTTCCTGCTTGTACGCGACGGATCGAGGTGAGCGCCATGTTCAAGACCATCGACGCAATTTCACCCGACGCGCGCTACGACCTCATCGTGATCGGCTCCGGAGCCGCCGGCATGGCCGCCGCACTGTTCGCAGCGATCGAGGGCCGCAAGGTCCTCGTGGTCGAGCGCACCGAATATGTCGGCGGCACCAGCGCGATGTCGGCAGCGACCACCTGGATGCCGAACTCGCACCATTCCAAAACCGTCAATCCCGACGACAGCCGGGAGAAGGTCCGCAAGTTCCTCGACGGCGTGGTCGGCAACCATTCGCCCGCGACGATGCGCGAGGCATTCCTGGACAGCGCGCCGGAGGCGGTCGCAACGCTCGAGGCCAACAGCGAAGTCAAGTTCCGCCCCTATGCGACCCATCCCGATTACGAGCAGCAGTTCGAGGGCGCGACCATGCGCGGCCGCGCACTGGAGCCGGTCCCGTATGACGGCCGCGGCCTCGGCGCCGATCTCGACAAGATTCGCCCGCCGATTCCGGAGTTCACGATTTTCGGCGGCATGATGGTCGATCGCACCGACATCGGTCATCTCCTCGCCATCCGGAAGTCGGCGCGCTCCTTTGTCCACGCGGCCAGTATTTTGGCACACTACGCCGGTGACAGGCTGAAGGGTCGGCGCGGATCGCGACTGGTGATGGGCAACGCGTTGATCGGCCGCTTCCTGGCGTCGCTGAACGCCCGCGGTGTGGACATTGTGCTCCGTACCGAAGTGCAGGACCTCGTAACCGAGAACGGCGCCGTCACCGGCGCAAAGCTCAGCTCGGGCACCACAACGCGGCAGGTCGCGGCGACCCGCGGCGTCGTGCTGGCCGCCGGCGGTTTCAACAGGCATCCGCAGCGACGCGGCGAATTGCTGCCGCAGGGCGAGAGCCACAGCCCTTCGGCACCGGGACACACCGGCGCCATGCAGGACATCGCGTTGCGACTTGGCGCACGCCTCGGCGAAGGCAATCTCGACAGCGCGTTCTGGGCTCCGGTCTCGATCCGGCGCCGCTCCGACGGCAGCACCGCGAGCTTTCCGCATTTCGTAATGGACCGAAGCAAGCCCGGCACCGTCTGTGTCGACCAGACCGGACGGCGCTTCGTCAACGAATCCGTCTCCTATCATCTGTTCGGGCGCGCGATGTTCGAGCACAACAAGACCGTGCCTTGCATTCCTTGCTTCATCATCACCGACGCGGTCGGCTTGAAGAAATATGGCCTCGGCATGGTGCGCATGGGGACCGGCAACCTCGCTCCCTATCTCGCCGACGGCTACCTGACCGAGGGCGCGACGATTGCGGAACTCGCCGGCAAGATCGGCGTGCCCGTGGCCAACCTCGAAAACACCATCGCCGCGATGAACCGCTATGCCGCAAGCGGCAAGGATGACGAATTTGGCCGCGGCACCACGCCCTATCACCGGGTCAACGGCGACGCCACAGTCGGCCCCAATCCGACGCTGGGCCCGATCGCGGCTGCGCCCTACTACGCGGTGCGACTCTATCCCGGCGATATCGGTGCTGCGACCGGGCTTGTCATCGACGAGTGGGCGCAAGTGACGCGGGCCGACGGCCGGCCGATCACGGGCCTCTATGCGTGCGGCAACGAGGCGAACTCCATCATGGGCGGGACCTATCCCGGACCGGGCATCACCATTGGCCCGGCTATCACCTTCGCCTACCGTGCCGTGCGCCATGCTCTCGGCGAGGCACATGCGCGCAACGCCGCGTAGGCAGGCCGAGAGACAGACCTTCATGGACAACGGTCAACGCCTCGACTGCGATCTGCTCGTTATCGGTTCGGGCGCTGGAGGCCTGTCCACGGCTGTCACCGCCGCCGTGCTCGGCCTCGACGTCGTGGTGGTCGAGAAAGAGGCGCAGCTCGGCGGCACCACCGCCTGGTCCGGCGGCTGGATGTGGATTCCGCGTAACCCGCTCGCGCAAGGAGCCGGCATCGTCGAGCCCCAAGACCAGCCGAAGCTCTATCTGAGCAACGAGCTGGCCGAGGGATATGACCAGACCCGCATCGAAATGTTTCTCGATCAGGGCCCGCGCATGGTCGATTTCTTCAGTAGCGAGACGCAGCTCGCCTTCATCGAAGGCAATGCCATCCCGGATTTTCACGGCAAGACACCGGGCGCCGCAACCGGCGGACGCTCGGTGTGCGCCGCGCCGTTCGACGGCCGCGCGCTCGGACCGCGCATTCGGGATCTCAAGCCGCCACTCGCAGAGACTTCGCCCTTTGGCATGGGGATCGCCTCGGGCGCGGACCTGCGGCACTTCCTCAACTCTCATTCGTCGCTGACCTCGTTCCTGCACGTCGCACGCCGCCTTGCCCGTCACCTGCTCGACGTGCTGCGCTTCGGTCGCGGCATGCATCTGGTCAATGGCAATGCGCTGATCGCGCGACTGGTGAAGTCCGCCGACGATCTCGGCGTCAGGATCATGACGGCAGCTCCGGCGCAGACGCTGCTGTCCGAAGGGCCTCGCATCGCCGGCGCCCGCATCATCCATGACGGCGCACCGCTCGACATCCGCGCCCGGCGCGGCGTCGTCCTCGCCTGCGGCGGCTTCCCGCATGACACCGCACGAAAGGCGGCTCTGTTTCCGCATGCGCCGACCGGGCGCGAACACTGGTCGGCGGCGCCGGAGAGCAACACCGGTGATGGCATCCACCTTGGCGAGACCGCCGGCGGACGAACGCGAACCGACCTGTCCGATAACGGCGCCTGGGCGCCGGTGTCGCTGGTGCCGCATCGCGACGGTTCGGTCGGCCACTTCCCGCATCTGATCGAGCGCGCCAAGCCAGGACTGATAATGGTGCGAGACGACGGAACGCGCTTTGCCAACGAGGCCGATTCCTATCACGACGTGATGAAGGCGCTGTTTGCCGCCACGCCTGCGGGCCGGCCGGCGGAGGCCTGGGCCATCTGCGACGCGAAATTCCTCAGGCGCTATGGGCTCGGCCGCGTCCGCCCGATGCCGTTCCCAATCATGCCCTGGCTGCGCAACGGCTACCTGAAGCGCGGCGCGAGCATCGAGGCGCTTGCCAGCGCCTGTGGCATCTCCGCTTCCGGATTGCGCGCGACGATCGAGCGCTATAACGGCTTTGCCGCGCGCGGCGAGGATCCCGCCTTCGGCCGCGGCGACACGCTTTATAATCGCGTGCAGGGCGACATGGCGCATCAGCCGAACCCGTGTGTCGCGCCGATCGAAGCCGGTCCGTTCTACGCCGTGAAGATCGTTGCCGGCAGCCTCGGCACGTTCGCCGGCCTCGACACGGACGAGCACGCCCGGGTGCTCGATGCCGAACACAAGCCGATCGACGGCCTCTATGCCGTCGGCAATGACATGGCGAGCATCATGGCCGGCCGCTACCCCTCCGGCGGCATCACGCTCGGTCCGGCCATGACGTTCGGCTACATCGCCGCTCATCACGCCAGTGGAATTCCGCTCAGGAACAACAGGTCGGCAGCCGCATGACCGCAAGGAGAGACAACATGCTCTACGAGATCGCGACGCTGACGGTGAAGCTCGGAACCGCGGCAAAGGCCGTGGCCGGAATTGGCGAGTATGTCGGAGCATCGGAGGCCAAAGGCTCGCTGCTCGGCTGCTGGGCCAGCGAGATCAGCGACCTCAATCAGCTCCTGGTGCTACGCTCCTTTGCAGATCACGAGGCCTGGCGCAGCGAGCGCGAACGCGCACTGCGCACGCCCAATCCCTTCAACGCGGGCGATGCCATCACCCAGCTGAATTTCGACACCTATGCACCGTTTCCGTTCTTGCCGCCGGTCGCGCCGGGCAGGTACGGCAACGTCTATGAAATCCGTACCTACCGGCTCAAGCATGGCGGTGTCGCACCGACGATCGCGGCGTGGGAAGCGGCGATACCGGAGCGCGTCAAGCTGTCGCCGCTGTCGATCGCCATGTATTCGCTCGACGGACCGCCGCGCTTTACCCATATCTGGCCGTTCGCGAGCCTCGATTCGCGCGCCGCAGTGCGCGCCGAGTCTGTCGCCAAGGGTGTCTGGCCGCCGAAGGGCGGGCCCGACTGGCTGACCGGCGACATGCGCTCGATCGTGGCGCTGCCGACCGCCATCTCGCCTCTGGCCTGAGGCGATCGCCATGACGCGCGTTTATTCGCTCGCCTATCTCACGTCGGTACCGCTGGCGCCGCCCGACGCAGTGGTGCTGGCCAAGAAGCTCGGTTACCAGGCGATCGGCGTTCGCATCGCACCCGCGGCGCCCAGCGGCGATTTCTCGCCGCTCGCGACCGACGCCGCGATGCTGCGCGAGACCATCCGCCGGATCGACGACACCGGCGTGCCCGTGTTCGACGTCGAGATCGCGCGGCTCGGCGCGGATTTCAAGGCCGACCAGTTTGCCTCGTTCCTCGAGACCGCCGGCAGGCTGAAGGCGCGCGCCATTCTGGTCGCCGGTGACGATCCGGACGAAGCGCGCCTGACGGAATCGTTCGCTGCGTTCTGCCGCGCCGCGGCGCCCTATGGCCTCACCGCCGATCTCGAATTCATGCCGTGGACCGCGGTGAAGAACGCAAAGGCTGCGCTCCGCATCGTGACCAATGCCGGTGAGCCGAACGGCCGCATTTTGGTCGACTCGCTGCACGCCGCACGCTCGGCGACTTCGCTTGACGAGATCGCAAGCCTGCCGCGGCAGCTCCTCAGCTATGCCCAGCTCTGCGACGCTCCGGCCGGCATTCCCGCAACCAATGACGAGCTGATCCACACCGCGCGATGCGCCCGGCTCTTGCCGGGAGACGGTGCCATCGATCTGCGCGGATTGGTCCGCGCATTACCCGGCGATCTGCCGCTGAGCCTTGAAATCCCGAACGACGAATGGCTGCCAAAGCTTGGCGCGGAGGAATGGGGCCGCCGTGCGCTTGCTGCGGCTCGCCGGATCGTAGCCGAGGCCGCGGAAGGAAGGGTTACAGCATGACCGGACTCGATTTCGCAGGACGCATCGCCGTCGTCGCAGGCGGCTGCGGCGGCATCGGCCAGGCGGTGCGTGCACGGCTCATCTCTGCCGGCGCGACCGTGATCGTCTGGGACTTGGCGGAGGGCGCGGACTCCCGCATTGATCTCACCAGCGAAGCGGCCGTCAACAAGGCGATGGCGGTGCTCATCGGGCGCTTCGGTCAGATCGACGTGCTGGTCAATGCCGCAGGCATCACCGGACCGACCGTCAACATCGAGCACTACGGCCTCGCCGACTGGCGGCGCGTGCTCGACGTCAACCTCACCAGCACCTTCCTCTGCTGCAAGGCCGCCGTGCCGCCGATGCGGCAACGAAACGCCGGGCGCATCGTCAACCTGGCCTCGATCGCCGGCAAGGAAGGCAATGCCGGCATGACCGGTTACTCCGCGGCCAAGGCCGCCGTGATCGCGCTCACGAAATCACTCGGCAAGGAGCTGGCGGGCACGGAGATTCGCGTAAACGCGGTTGCACCAGCCGTGATCGCCACCGAGCTCGTCAAGCAGATGTCGGATGAAGCGTACCGCAATGTGCTGGCAAAGATCCCGCTTGGTCGCGCCGGGCGGCCGGAAGAGGTCGCCGCACTGGTCGCCTGGCTCGCCTCCGATGAATGTTCGTTCTCGACCGGCGCGGTGTTTGACCTGTCTGGTGGGCGGGCAACATATTAAGCGAAGGATCACCGAGAGGAGATGCCGCCGTTTCTTCCTTGGTGTGCATCGCCCCACGCCCAGGAGCGATCGATTTGCAGCATCGTGGAAGGTCCGGATCGTAGGCCGTGACGAGAATGTTCTTCGCGCCGAGGCGCGCCCGTCTCGAAGGAGGGAGTGAAGGAAGCGACGTCCGTCTCCGGCCCGAACGCAACGACCTCGAGATCGGCGACGGTTACCCCAGTCGACCGCAGCCGCTGCAGCGTCTCCCGAGAGAGCGGCGCATCGTCCGGCGATAGGCAACCCGCCAGGCGTTGTGGGCAACAGTCTCAGTCCGACCTTTTCGTAGCCACGGCGGGCGGCCGGCTCGATCATCTCGGGCGGCGCAAACTCGAGCAGGGTCAGGGTGGCGAGGGAGAAATTTGCCATCAGCCGAAATCCGCGACGCGAGCGTCGAGCGCGAACATGCCCTGGTAGACTTCCGGCTCGCTCGCCCGGCTCAGGACCTCAGGTGCAATCACGCGCGCCTGGCTCAAGGCGCCCTGCAGCGAGGTCGCGTCGAGCGCCTCGATCAGCAGAAGCCCGCCGAAAAAGCCCTCCTCCTTCCGCATGCCCTTCTCGGCCGTCCGCACCGATGTCCGCGCCTCGTCGGTCGTGCCGATCTGCACGGCGGCGACCCCGTCGCACGCAACGAGCGCCTCAGCTAGTTTTCGCGGGACTGCCGGCAAGTTTTCGATCCGCAGCGCCATGATCGTGGCCCCCTCGCCCCGTCCGGCCCGCGCGACCATGAGGCCCCCGCCCCGTATGAAGTTGCCGAGCTTTGGCATGATGCGCTGCGACCACGGCGTCGGCGCGTTGAGGCGCGCCAGATAGGCCTCGCCATCGAGAACCTCAGGCGCTTCCAGCTCGTACAGGATGAAGAAGCGGTTGATGTCGTCCCTCGCCGCGCGGAACACACGAGATGCCAGGAAGCCGCGGGTCGTCACGCGCTCCGTGGTGTGCTCTCGCGTCAGCCAGTGCTGGTAATCGGTCAGATCGTGCGCCTCGACGTCGCTCCAGATGGCGAGAAATCCAGCTCCGCGCATGTCGCTCTCCTCCTTACGCCTTGCCGACGGCGGCAAGCCCGTGAAGGGCCGGCGGGATGGTCTCAGGCAATTGTCCAAGCCGTTGAACGGCCGCCAGGATCGCGGCGATGTAGCCGTAAGGACCCAGGCCGCAAATGACCGACGTACAGGCGCTCGACGTGATCGAGTGGCGGTGACGCTCGTCGCGCGCATGGATGTTCGAGATATGCACCTCGATCTTCACGCCCTCGAAGATCTTCAGCGCATCGATCAGCGCGATCGAGGTGAAGGAATAGGCCGCCGGATTCATGATGATCGCATCCGCCTTGCCGTGGGCGGACTGGATCAGATTGACGAGCTCACCCTCCATGTTGGTCTGATGGAACGAGATCGAGATGCCGAGCTGGTCGGCCAGGACCTGGCAGCTGTCCTCGATCTGCTTCAGCGTCGTCGAGCCGTAGATGTGCGGCTCCCGGATCCCGAGAAAGTTGAGATTCGGTCCATTGAGGATCATGATTTTAGCGGCCATTTTTCGCCTCTCCTTTGTCAACGCTACTCGGCTAGCCGCCGAACCATCTCGCCGGGATCGTCACCAGTCCGGGAAATAGCACCATCGCGAACAGGACGATCAGTTGCGCGATCATGAAGGGCCAGACGCCCTTGATGATGTCCTCCATGCTGATCCTGGAGACGCCGCAGACGACGTTGAGCACAATGCCGACCGGTGGTGTGATCAGGCCGATGGAATTGTTGATGATGAACAGCACACCGAAATAAACGGGGTCGATATGCGCGGCCTTGATGATCGGCATCAGGATCGGCGTCAGGATCAGGATCGTCGGCGTCATGTCGAGCGCCGTCCCCACGATCACCACGACGACCATGATCGCGAGCATCAGGATCGTGTTGTTGCCCATGAAAGGCTTCAGGAGATCGACGACCTGAGCGGAGATTTCGGACACCGTGATGAGCCAGGACGATACCAGCGCCGCGGCGACGAGGAACATGACGACGCTTGTCGTCACTGCAGACGACACCACGACTGCATACAGTTCCGACCATTTCAGTTCGCGATAGATGCAGGTCGCGACGAACAGCGAATAGACGGCGACAACGACGCCGGCCTCGGTGGGTGTGAAGATGCCGAAGCGCAGACCCACGATGATGATCCCGGGCAGCATCAGCGCCCAGAAACCATCGATGACGGCGAACAGGACTGTACGCAGCGAGGCCTTCGGCGGTGGCTTCAGGTCTTCCTTGCGCACGACCCAGTACCAGGCGGCGCAGAGACCCAATCCAAGCAGCAGACCCGGTACGATGCCGGCGAGAAACAGTTTCGAGATCGATACGTTGGCGGCGACGCCGAAGATCACGAAGCCGATGCTGGGCGGAATGACTGGACCGATGACACCGCCGGCAGCGACCAGGCCCGCTGCGTAGGTCTTCTTGTGTCCCGCTGCTACCATCATCGGCACCAGCAGCGCTGCGAGCGCGGCAGCGTCAGCCGCTGCGGACCCGGACAGCGACGACAGGATACAAGCTGCCATGATCGTGACGTAGCCCAGACCGCCGCGGAAATGCCCGACAGCAACGAGGGCGACATTGACGATGCGCTTGGCCAGCCCTCCCTTGTTCATGATCTCGCCGGCGAGCATGAAGAAGGGAATGGCCATCAGCGGAAAGCTGTCCGCGCCGTTGATGACGTTCTGCGCCACGATCTGGGAGTCGAACATGTCGATCGTGCTCATCAGGGCGACGCCGCAGATGAGGAGCGCAAAGGCGATCGGCATGCCCAGCGCCATGGCGCCGAGCAACGAGAAGGTGAAGACGGCGATCGTCATGGCATGATCCAGGTGACGCGAAGGGGATGAGCAGGCACGAGGGCGATGGAAGACGTCATTGCTCCTCCGACTCCCGGACGGCCACCATCTCCTCCTCGCTCGCCTGCCCGCTGATCACCCGGTACAGGTCGTATAGAAGGATGACTGCGGTCGACACGCCGAAGATCACGCCCACCGCGTAGAAGATGCCCATCGAAAGACCGGTGGCCGGCGCGCGATCATCCAGGTTGATGATGGTCTGGCGCCAGCTGCCGGAGAGCAGCAGCCAGTCGGCAAACAGCATCAGGCAGTAGTTGAGGACGAAGCAGATGCGCTTGCCGGAGGCCGGCAACTTGCGGATCAAGGTGTCGACGCCGAGATGGGCGTGCTCGCGCATCGCGACGATCGCGCCGAGGAACGTCAGCCAGACCAGCAGCCAGCGCGACAGCTCCTCGGAAATCGTGATGCCGGAGTTGAAACCGTAACGCAGCACGACGTTGCCGAAGACCAGGACCACCATGACCGCAAGGCAGGCGGCGATGACGGCCTTCAGGAACATGCAATAGAGGTCGAGAGCTCGCGCCATGCGTGACGTCCAGGCAATGAGGGGTGTGAGCCGGCCAATGGCCGGCTCCGCCGCTTGTGTAATGGAGGGGAGCGACTACTTCACTTCCTTGCGGATGCGCTCGACTTCGTCGTTGAAGAGCTTCACCGTATCGGCACGAAGATTGGCCGAGATCTTGTCCGCCACCGGTTGCGCTGTCTTGCGCATGCGGTCGGTCTGTTCCGGAGCGATCGCGTTGTACTGCATGCCCTTGGCCTGCAATTCTGCCAGCGCCTTTTCGGTCTGCAGGCGCGTCTGCTCCTTCTGATAGCCGCGACTCTCTTCATAGGCCTCGTGCATCAGGCGCTGCTCGGTCGGCGACAGCTTGTCCCAGAAGGACTTGCTCACCAGAATGATGTTCAGGGTGAAGGTGTGGTTGGTGGCGGAAACGTATTTCTGCACCTCGTAGAATTTGTTCGAGAGAATGACCGTGTAGGGATTCTCCTGACCGTCGACGGTGCGGGTCTCCAGCGCCGAATACAGCTCACCGAAGGCCATTGGGACCGGATTGGCCTTAAAGGCCCCGAAGGTTTCGAGATAGACCGGGTTCGGAATCACACGGAGCTTGAGGCCGCTGAAATCCTCGAGCTTGGTGATCGGGCGGGTACTGTTGGTGACGTTGCGGAAGCCCAGGCCCCAATATCCCAGGCCGACGAGCCCCTTCGATGGCAACGTATCGAGCATCGCCTTGCCGAATTTGCCGGTCGCTAGAGCATCGGCCTGCTCGGTCGTGTTGAAGAGGAACGGGAAATCGACCAGGCCGAACTCCGGAACGACCGTTGCGAGCGATGTCGTTGAGGCCGACAGCATCTCCTGCGTGCCGCCGCGCAGCGCGGACTGCTGCTGCAATTCGTTGCCGAGCTGTGAGGCTGCGAACTCGCGGACCTTCATCTTGCCCCCGCTCCTCGCCAGCAGGATCTCGGCGAACTTCTGCACGCCAAAGCTGACGGGGTGATCGGTGTTGTTCAGGTGGCCCCACCTGATCGTCCGCTCCTGAATGTCATCGGCGGCGGACGCGCCAACCGTCAGCGCCACGCAGATCGCCGTCGCAGACAGCGCCTGTACCAACAAGCTCATCGATTCCTCCCTGTTCGCCCGGGCACGGACGGCGGCTTAAGCCATCATTTTCCGCACCCTCCGTTTATTTACACATCATACATATAATTCCACAACCGACAATCTTACATTTATATGATATTTTTGTAGACGTCAGATGTCGGAAGTCTGCTATATTGCTGGCAACATTGATGGTTCGGCCGCTCGCGGGGCGGCCGGCGATCCGGACAGGCGGGATCAGAAGGCATGACGGCACTTGAGGAACGGCCTTTGTCGGCGGGCGACAGCGGCTATCAGCGCATCCGGTCCGACATCATTTTCGGCGTGCTCACGCCATCCGGGCGTCTCAAGCTCGATGCGATGAAGGAGGACTATGGCGTCAGCATCTCGACGCTGCGTGAGATCCTCAATCGCCTGACGTCAGAGGGCTTCGTCGTCGCCGAAGGCCAGCGCGGCTTCGAGGTGGCGCCGATCTCGATCCAGAACCTGCGCGAGCTCGCTGACCTCCGCATCCTGCTCGAGCATCACGCGATGGCCGAGTCGTTCCGTGCCGGCGATGTCGAGTGGGAAGGCCGCGTGGTGTCCGCGCATCACAAGCTGGCGGCGACCGAACGCACCGTCCTCAAGGAGGGCGACGATCCCGAGCTGCGCAAGCGCTATGACGGCGAATTCCACCAGGCGCTGATCTCGAGCTGCGGGTCGCGCGAGTTGATGCATACCCACGCGATCGTGTTCGACAAATACTTCCGCTATGCGCTGCGTTATCGGGGCACGGAGACGATCAACCAGCACAAGGCCCTGCTGGAATGCGCGCTGAAGCGGGACATCAAGAACGCCAGGATCGTGCTGAGCGACCACATCAATGGCTGCGTCGCGCATGCGCTGTCCTCCTGGAAGGGCAGTTGACCACCCTCGCCTGCCAGGAGATCAAGTCGTCGACGAAGAAGAACGATCAATGCGCTCGGACATTCCATTCTCCGCGGCCAAGCTTGACGGCTTGCTCGATGATTTCGGCATCGACGTCCTGGTCGTCACCTCGAAACACAACATGCAGTACCTGCTCGGCGGGTACTATCACTTCCAGTTCGATTACATGGAAGCCATCGGCATCAGCCGGTATCTGCCCGTCTTCGTCTATGTGAAGGCCGCGCCGGACAAGTCCGCCTACATCGCCAACCGGAACGAGCGGGACAGCGTCCAGAACAGAACCAGCGCCGGATATTGGATGCCGCCGGTCGTGTTCGGATCGTCAACCTCGGTCGAGGCGATGACGCTCGCCCTCAAGCATGTGAAGTCCGTCGCGGCGCCTGCGCTTCGTGTCGGGGCCGAAATGTCGTTCCTGCCGGCCGATGCAGCGGACGTGCTGCGCAAGGAGCTTCCGAATTGCCAGCTCGTCGAGGCAATGCGCCCGCTCGAGAAGCTGCGATCGATCAAGAGCCCGGCTGAGCTGGAGGTCCTCCGTGAGGCGTCCGAACGCGTGGTCGCGTCCATGATGGATACGGTCAGCCGCACCCGCACCGGACACAGCAAGCGTGAGATCATTGCGCATCTGCGGCAGGCCGAACTGTCCCGCGACATGATCTTCGAATACGCGCTCGTGACGATGGGAACTAGTCTCAACCGGGCTCCGTCCGAGCAACGTCTTGAGCCCGGCGATATCGTCTCGCTGGATTCCGGCGGGAACTACCGGGGTTACATCGGCGATCTCTGCCGGATGGCCGTACATGGGGCGCCGGACGGCGAACTCGTCGATCTGCTCGGGGAAGTCGACCTGATCCAGCAGGCGGCACGTGCGCCGATACGGGCAGGACTCACCGGCAGTGAAATTTACGCTGCCGCGAACGAAGCGCTCGCGCGGTCTCCTCATGGCAAGCAGATGCACTTCGTCGCCCACGGCATGGGCATTGTCAGCCACGAAGCGCCGCGCCTGACAGCGAACGGTCCCATTCCCTATCCCGCCGACGACGCCAATGCGCCGCTCGAGGCCGGCATGATCATCTCGATCGAAACCACGCTTCCCCACGCGCGACGAGGTTTCATCAAGCTCGAGGATACGATCGCCGTGACCCCGGACGGCTATCGGGCCTTCGGCGATGGTGCGCGCGGCTGGAACCGAATTCCGTCATGACCGCGGATTCGATTCCTCCCCGCCGAGTCGAGACGGCGGTCGCCAGCACGGATATTCTTGGCGAGACGCCATTGTGGTGCGACCGGTCCCGCAAGCTGTGGTGGATCGACATCGATGGCAGGCTTCATCAATCCTTCGATCCCGCGACGGGCGCCCATCACGTAACCTCTTACGATTGCCAATTTCTCGGCAGCCAGGCCTTGACGACGGACGGTTCGCATCTGCTTGCGCGAAATCTGACCCTCCACCATCGCTCAACTGGCCGCGATCCCTCGGATCAGGTCATCGAAGTCGAAAGCGGCCTGGACAACCGGCTCAACGACGGCCGCGTGGATGCCCGCGGCCGCCTGTGGATCGGCACCATGGACAACCAGTTGCATCGTCCGAACGGCGCGCTGTATCGCGTGACCGGGGACGGTCAGGTGGCGCGCATCTTCAGCGACGTCATCGTGACGAACGGGATTGCGTTCTCACCTGATAATCGCACGCTCTATTTCACGGACACACGGCGATACTGCACCTGGATGTTCGACTTCGACCTCGACGACGGCGTGATCAGCAACAGGCGCGTGTTTGCGGATTATAGCGCATCCAAGGAAAGACCTGACGGCGCGTGCGTCGACGTCGACGGTGGGCTATGGACCGCGTTTTTCTCGGGCGGCCGGGTAGTGCGTTATCGGCCTGACGGGACGATCGACACGGTCATTCCGCTGCCCGTGACCAATCCGACGTGCCTGTCCTTCGGGGGAAGCGATCTCAAAACGCTGTTCGTGACGGCTAGGAAGTTCCTGGATGAGCAGCAATTGAGCATCGAGCCTCAGGCCGGTCATCTCCTTGCCATTCAAGGGGTCGCGCAGGGGCTTGCGGAACACCGATTCTTGTCAGCTCATTCTGACTTGCCGCCCTGCTGATGCCTGCCGTTCGCCCTTCGGCGACGTCAGCCCCAGGCAGAATGTCTGCTTCGCGCCGAGCGCGGCCCAAGCCCTCGATATCGGCGTTATCATGGGCATTGCCAATCATTGTGTTCGCACCGGCTCGAGGAATGCGCCAGAGACGAGGCCCCGCCGAACACTAAAGCGCTTTGTCAGGACCTACCTGACTCTCGAACTTTCTTGGTCGCACGTAGCTCTATCGAGGGCACTCACAATGCATGCTCAAGCTTTCTCTATGGAGATTTTCGTGTATCTCCCGGTGCACACGTTGTGCACACAGCGCCTCCTAACTACTTGAAAACCTTCAATTCTCGCTCCAATCCGTCATGGGCGCCGTAGAAAACTTCCACCTCAAGCCATTCATTTCATTGATCTATTTTGTCGCCACTCGATCATTTATGTGACTGGACGGACTGAGAAATTTGGTTCGACCAAGCTTTCGCAGATTGCTCCTTCTAGGATCATATAGGTCAGGATTGGAAGCGAAAATCGGGCTTTCGGATTCTCGGTGCACACGTCCTGCACACAAGGACGCGCGTGCACACGACGCCCGCAGCACGTGCATCGGTCCTGGTACACTCCAAACGCGGGTTGAGCATTGCTCAGGCTCTACGTGAACTGTTGGTTGCTGACAGCATCGGATTCTTGAGCGTGGCTCCGGGTCGCGCGAGAGCGTACCGCTTTTCCCCACACCGGCGGACTTGCGCTCCGGATCACTTAACTCGCAGTTGCTCTTGGTGTGCTCTTACGAGCTCATGCATGCCGTTAAATCTGAAGTCAACGTGAGGCATCTCGCCCGGGTTCATGGTCGCGCCAAATCCCTGTTGTCGAAGGCGATCAAGCGGCGGTTGGCGATGGCGGCGCGATGGGTGTAACGCGACAGATGGGCCAGCACCGCCTCGGGCCCGCCGAATGGCCGCTTTGAGTAGAACCCACCTGCCGAAGCAGTGGCGTGCGGATCCGGCTGGAGCCTACTGAGGAGGAGATCCGGCGTCTGATCGCGCTCGTCGACCGCGAGCCAGACAGGTCTACCAGGTCCGGACACCGCACCTTGAAGATCGAGTACGTTCACAGCGAGATCGCGCGGATGCGCGGACAGCTCCGTGCGCAGGAGCGCGAGATCGGTATGTTGAAACGCGGCGGTATCGCGACTGCGTCTGCCGAGCTGCTTCTCGCGCGCATGCGGCGAAGATGGACGATCTGTGCCGCGAGCGCAGGGCCCTACTGGAGGCTAACACTATAGTTGCCCGACAGTCTTGACGGATAGTTGGTGCCCGTTCCGTCTAGGATTCTTCCTTGGCGACCGCGAGGGCTCGGCCTTAGCTGTGCCCGATGTAATCCATTCTTCCACCATCCACTACTAACATCTGGGCCGTTACCCAACCCGCTTCCGGAGCGGCAAGGAAAGTCACGGCGTTAGCGATATCCGCGGGCTGCCCGATGCGCCGCATCATTGTCCGCTCGGCAAGATTTTTCTCGATCGCCTCCCACTCGTCGGCGCTGCGCTTTCCCTGCGTCATATCGGTGCGGACGAATCCTGGCGCCACCGCGTTTACGGTGATCCCATCACCGCCGAGCTCCATCGCGAAGCGACGCGTCAATATCGCAGCCTCCGCTTTTGTCGCGGCGTAGAACGCATTGCCGGGCAGCGCCGTTCCGATCGCGGCTATAGAGGCCACATTGACTATCCGGCCATAGCGGCGAGTGCGCATGCCTGCCATCGCAGCGCGGGTCGCGTGAATAATGCCGTCCGCGTTGACGCGACGCATGCGATCGAACTGTTCGTAATCGAACGTGTCGAGCGTTGCCTGATGGGACACTCCGGCGTTGTTGACTAGTATGGTCACCGGGCCAAGCTGCGTCTCGGCCTGCTCGATCATCACCTGGACCGCGCGAAAGTCCGCAACGTCCGCACCGGCCGCTATAGCGCGCCCGCCTTTGCCCTCAATTTCGGACGCGACCTGCTCGGCCGCGTCCGCGCGCGCCGCATAGTTGACGCACACGGCGGCACCCCGCTTGGCCAGAAGAAGCGCGATCGCTCGGCCAATGCCACGCGCGCCGCCCGTCACCACCGCCACCTGGTTGCTCCATGTCATTACCGTTCTCCCGCTCGCGATACCCGCAGCTTCTTCGGAATATCGGCCGCAACTAGTGCCGCAGCAAGTTGTTCCCAGACATTTCCGCGTTCGGGAATGCATCAAGAGAATGTTGGCCCGCCCCTCCTTCCTAGCTACGCGCTCGGTTGCCCCCGAACCACGATCTCGTAACCCGGCTTGATCGGCTTGTTCGGAGCAAAGAGTGGGTTCGCGAACAGATTGACGCAGAGCACGACAATGCAGCTCCCCAAAATCGCTCGCACGATCCTGTTCAGCTCAAAAGAACCCATTGCGGTCGATGCTGATGCGGATCAGGCAACCTCCTGCCCTGCGCTCTCACTGCCGTTCACCGTTCAATCTATGCCCGGCGGCTTTGCAGCGTGGGGCGCCCCGGTGTTCCGGGTGCCCAACCATCCTACGGTCATCAATGGATCCCGGCTACGAACTCCGCCCCCCCGCATCGCGACGATTTGTTGGGTAGTTCCCGCCGTGAAGCACGGTGTCGGAACCGTGGCATTCAATAGTCTTTTCGAGATCAGTCCTGGAACTGCGTCCCGGAAAATCGGTGGGATCCTTCAACCGGGGCGAAGCGCGCCGCGAGCGCCACAACTGATGGTCAACGGCAATGAAAAAGGCCGTTCCTTCCAAAAGCCAGAAATCCCGGATGCTTCGACGCATGGCCATCATGCTGGCCGCTGTCGGCGTGGTTTTTTGCGGCCGTGTTCGGGTTTGAAGCTTTCAGGTTGGCGGTCGGTTTCTCGATCAACCTCTTGACGCTGCTGGCGCTTGTGCTCGTGGTCGATGATGCCATCATCGTCGTCGAGAATGTCAACCGTCACCTTGAGGCAGGCAACGCGCCGGTCATTGCGGCGATCGAGGCGGCGCGAGAACTCGGCCGTCCGATCGCCATGACGGTTGTCCTTGTCGCGGTCTATGTCCCGATCGCGTTCCAGGGCGGCTTGACTGGGGCGCTGTTCACGGAATTCACCCTGGTGGGAACAGTGACGATATCGGCGATTGTCGCGCTGACGCTGTCGCCAATGATGAGCTCCCGTCTGCTCAAGCCGCATGGCGCGACGCACGGTTGGCAGGCACGGTTCACCGCCCTCATTGATCGCTGTTTTGAGGCGCTACGTCGCCTCTATCTGAGCTCGCTGCGCGGCAGCCTCGAGTATCTACCCATAACCTGCGTCTTCGCACTGCTCGTGCTGTCCAGCATCTACTTGCTTTATGCAGACGCCAAGAGCGAACTGGCTCCGCAGGAAGACCAGGGGGGCGTGATTACGACATCCACGTTGGCGCCGGACGCGACCTTAGAGCAAAAGGTGTTGTATGCGCGGCAGGTCTTCCAGATCATGAAGAAATATCCAGAGACCGACCACGTCTTCCAGACCAACTCGCCTGCGCGCGTGGTCGCGGGCATGGTGCTGAAGCCGTGGGACGAACGCACAAGGACGAGCAACCAGCTGCGGACTTTCGCTCGGCACGTTGTTCACCCTTTTCGAGGTACCGGCCATTTATCTCCTGATCGCGACCGATCATTCCCGCCAGGTAGCGCAGGACGCATCACAGCTTGCGCGGTCAGATGATGCGGCGAGGACAGTCTGAGCGCACTCCTGCTGTGGCCGATCAGGCGTGCTCCTCGGAAAGGTCCCGGTTGGTGTAGTCCGGCAACATCGCGATTGAAACGATGCTGACGATCGCGCAGAACAGAATGTACGATGCGATCGCATAGTCCGATGTTGTCCGCGTGGGGTCCGAACGCCGATCGGCGTCCTAAGAGTTTGATTGACTTCGCATCTCAGGGGTCAATGTTGGGCGCTGATTCACACTGAACATCTTTCGCCATACGCTGAAAGGTTACGGCAAGCCGGGCTTGCCTGAAGATTGTAGCAAGGTCGAGCGCGAGTTCTGCCGATTGACCCCAAGCGGTCAGGATAAGAACGGTGGGCTCACTTCCGGTCCACGGCAGCGAATGCCCAGGTCCGACCTCTCCCCCGCAGTAGCGCCTGGTTGATCCAGACCATTCCGAAGGGCTCGAGGAGACGCGACTTCCTAATGTCGCCGGCGTCGAGCGGCTCGAAACCTAAATCGGTCAACATAGTCGCGACTATAGCCTTCGCCTGTGTATCATCGCTGGCCATGAACATGACGGGCCTGTGCGGCATGCTGACATTGTTGGCCATAATCTCCGCGCCGACCTGATTAAGCGTTTTCACCACGCGCGCGCCCGGCAGCCAGTTGGCCACGATCTCGCCGCCGCTGGTCGTATGGCCGAGCGTGAGTTCGAGAACGCCACCAATCATCCCAAGTGGATTCATGCAGTCGATGACGATCTTGCCAGAAAGATCGCCGAGAGCCTTGATGGCTGCTTCGGCAACGTTCCACGGAACCGCGAGAACGACCAATTCAGCGGACTTGGCAGCCTCGGCCGGTGACGCAAGCTCTGCGCCTACGTCGGCAGCGAGATCTTGCGTGGCCTTATTGGTGATATCGCGCGCCCCAAGAACAACCGTATGCGAAGACTTTTTAAGCCCTCGGGCGAGTGCGCTACCGACGTTGCCGGTCCCGATAATCGCTATTTTCATAGCACGATACTCCCTTCGTGGTACCAATTAAACAAACGAGACGGAGGATAATTCCGCCAAGTGTGGTCGCGCCCTGAACGGCGCGGATGGCAAATACAGGAAGGCAGCTTCTGGTTCCTCACGTCGATGTTGGCACGTCTGCCTTTACGCCGCTCTTTGGGGTTGGACGGACATGATCACTTTTTGAGTGTACTTGCCCTAATATCCGAGGTGGTCGGCTCGGCTGCGACACCACGACGGCGGAGATCTCTTCAAGTAGCGCCGCGTGGTGTTCTCAGGGTATGCGGTCGACACTCATCCGCGGTCGCCCGGGGCCGAAGCCGGCCTGGCGTCCGTGAAGCCTACCTCTCGCTCCCGCCGAAAAAGGCGCCCTCGCTGCTAGTTTCATTGGCCGACAAGGTCGATAACGCCGAGGCGATCCTGAACGACTACCGCAATATCGGCGAGGATCTTTCGGACCGCGTCACGGGCGGGAGTGAAGGAACAGTCCGGTATTGCCGCTGGGCTGAGCGAGGTTCTTAGCGCGGCCTTGCCGGTGCTCTGGCGCAGCAGCTTGCCTTCACAATTTCTTGCTTTTCTGCGGACAGCACTTAGGACTGTCTCAGGCCGCTACGGCAAAGATACGCAGGCGCTGCGCCTTGGCCGCCATCTTCTTCGCGACGGACTCTTCTTCTCTTGCAACTCCACGCCGTCGGTTGGATACTGGGATCGAGGTCCTTGGCTATCAGCAATCCGAGGAGGGCGATCATGGCAATCCAGATCGTGATGGACCGCACGGGCGACAGCCGTCACCCTTTCGACCCGGACGACGCGCGAGAACTGGCGAAGGCGGAACAGCGGTTCTACGAACTGACGAACGCCGGCTTCACCGCCGCGGTCCGCACCGGTCCAGGTCAGGTCTCCCAGATCCGGTCATTTGACCCGAACGCGGAACAGACCGTGTTCTTTCCCAGGCTGGTCGGCGGCTGATAGGCTGCGCCATGTGGCGCCTTACGCCATCTCGCCCGGGTGAACGCTCGCGCATGAGAGCGATAAGGGCCCTTTACGTCAGACACGGCGCCGAGAGAACTCCGGAAGGCCGGTCGCTCGGGCTTTTGCGTCACTGGCTGTCGCCGATGCAACAGGCGCAGTTCGCGGAAAAGGGGTACTTCGAAGTCGTCGGCGGCGACACGGGCAGGCAGTACAGGATCTATCCGGGCGCCATGACGAATGTCTGCGAACTGGACGAAAAGGGCCGCCCGAAGGTCGGGTTGTGTTTCCTGCCGCTGGGCGAGCTGCCGATCGGAGACGTCATGCTCTCCCAGAAGATCGCGCTGGAAAGCTGCGAAACTGGCGCGCTCGCGGTGGCCAGAAGGTTCGCTCCGACCGGTTACTCGTTCCGGCGAAGCCGGCTTCTTGGCTGAGCCACGAAAGCGGTCCGATTGGCAACACAGGCACTATTCGCCTGATGCGGACTACGCTCTCTGAGGTCATTACTTGACGCAAGCTAGTCAGCCCGGAGGCAAACCGGAAGAAATCCGCGGCGCAGTTAAACTGGTCGGCGCTTTTGACCGCGGACCTGAGGCTTCTCGTGCCTTTCAAGATCAGAGGCCGCGGTCGGAGTGCACGTCGCGCGACACCTCGCGGGTCGCGAGGCGACCGCGGCTGATGCTCTCGATCATTGTGCGTTACGGACGCATCACGGGGCTCATTACAAGCCGGATCAAGTCCCTTCAAGTTGAGAGAATCGGACGGACAGAGTCTCTTTCGTCGTCACTCTGCCGTTGGCGTGCTTCTCGGCCAGAATGAGCTTCTGCGCATCGGGCAGACCGGCCGGTATCACCATTTTACCACCCGCTTTCAATTGGTGGATCAGCAGAGGAGGAATGAGATCGGGAGCGGCCGTCACGATCACCTTGTCAAAAGGCGCGTGCTCTGGCCAACCGTGATAGCCATTCGCAATCTTGAGTTCGACATTGCTGCAGCGCTGCTGCCGGAGCCGTTGTTTCGCCTTCTGGCCGAGCTCTTCGATGATTTCAACGGAGTATACTTTGCGGGCGAGCTGCGCGAGGACAGCGGCCTGATAGCCAAGACCGGTACCGATTTCGAGCACGCTGTCTTGGGGCTTGATGTCGAGCAGATCGGTCATCAGCGCGACGATAAATGGCTGCGAGATGGTCTTTTCAAAGCCGATTGGAAGTGGAATATTGGCATACGCGTAGGGCTGAAGTTCGATTGGCACAAACTCATGCCGCGGCACCTTGCCCATAGCCCTCATCACGCGGTCGTCGAGAGCACTCTTGCCGATGGTGCCACGCAACGCAAAAGCGCAGGCGGCGATGACCGCGAGCATATCTTCACGCAGGGCCTCAAGGTCTTCTGCTCGCATTGGCACCTTTCACGGGCGCACGATCGCAAAGTGTGCCCGACCTGATGTTCGTGGCGGTTTGCCGCGGATCGCATCGGCATTGCGGGGAACGAAATCAGCGAAAGCTCGATAGTCCACCTCAAAGAAACGATGAGACCTCAACGGCGAGCAGCACGCGGCAATAACCACCCCATGATCTTCTCATAGGGGCCGCGACGACTGTGGACCAAAGCACTCATGTTCTCCTGCGCCGCGGCTTTCGCAAACACAGATATCTCCGCCATAGACTGTCGTTTGTCCGCCGGAAGCTTCATCCATTGCCGAATTATCTTTCGGCGTGCGTCGCGCTGCTTCTTAACAACGTCAGGCATCTGCAGGACTCCCTCGCCAAGTGTTTCTGGATATCAGTATCAGGATGCCTTTTGCGTTCCTTCACTCGCTTCCTGCATGGTTCCGACAATCAGGGCCCAAGCTCACGCGCTCTTCACGAGCCCGTCCGTGTCGGCAAACAACCTGCTAGCCAGCAAAATAGCGGCGCGTAGATGTTCGCGGGCCTTGTCATAGGCGATCATCGCCGCATGTGTATTGGCAGAGGGAGAAGAAGCTGCAGCCGTGATGATTCGTTGCGCCCGCTGGTAGGTGCTGATAATCCGACCGCGCAATTGGGACTTCGCTGTTCCGACAGATGCAGCGGGATCCGAAGTCATCGTTGCCTTCCTCCCTTTTGCGACCATGCGCGGAAAGCACCGCCGGCGAACCAAGTACATGCCGGGATCGACTGCCATTTGCAGCGGAGATGTTTGGTCTCCCGCTGCCTGATAGTCAGCAGGAGTCATCAATCAATGGGCGATCGTTGGGGATCTCCCGCTCAAAAATGGTCGCCGGTTCCTGGCAGATCAAGTCCGACCGCCGCAAAAATGTTCCAGCGCTTTTGCGCTGTGCTGCTTCCTCTAGCGTCCCCAACGATCCTGCCAAGTCTTCTCGCCGATCAGGCAACTAACACGAGGCTGCTTTTCGGCGATCGGAACAACCCGATATTCGGGGGGCCTTCCCGCGACCTCCAGCAGAAGCTTGGTGCGGATTGCCTCCTTGAAGTTTTCGCGATCCTTGATCGTCACGACGAAGGAGCCCGGCCCACCGATGACGCAATCCTCATAGTACCAATCGAGGTTTTCGATATCCATCGTCGAATAGGATGGCTCCTTCACCATAATCGGCAGACCATTGATGATAATGCCCTTCGCAAGCGCTTCGTCGCGGACTGGAGTGACCGTTGGGCCGTTGTTATTCGGGCCGTCCCCGGAAATGTCGATCACCCGCCGGAATCCCCGATATGGGTCCTCATCGAACAGCGGCATCGCGAACAGGATGGCGCCTGAGATTGATGTACGCGACCCCCGACGTACTGGCGCCTTCATGATTTCGTTGGCGACCGCGTCCGCCGTCTCAGGACCGTCGATCACGCGCCATGGAATGATGATCCTCTGATCGCTGGATGCGGACCATTCAAAATAAGTCACCGAAATCCTGGCATTGGGACCAGCTCTCAGGGCCTGCAGAAATTCCTTCGAGACGATGGCCTGGGCGTAACCCTCGCGTTGGACCGCGAGTTCGTCGAGGTCCATGGAGTAGGAGACATCAACGGCAATGACCAGCTCGACATCGACCGTGGGCGAAGTTTGCGTCCTTTCCGGTCGCTGACCAGGAGCGGCCAAACCCACCACATGGCTGCTTGCGAGCAAGCCCGCTATCAACATGGCTCCGATCGAGATAGACCGTCGCATGCCGGACCTCCGCATCTCGGATCCGATGCTGACATGCAAATTGTGTCCAGCAAAGTGCGAACGCTTTTTCCTGCCGTTCACGTTACCAGAACAGGTCGTACTCTTGGCGAATTGGGCGGCGTCGTTCCCCCCGGTGAGAGATGTTGTCTTGCAGGGTAACACTCGCTACAGGTCCGACCCAGCTCGAACTCTGAGCGTTCGGTCCTGCGATGATGCACCGCAAACCCTTCCTCCTTGCCCGACTGGACCTGGCAGGCGATCGGCATTCTCGCCTTGAATGCTGAAAGGCGAGGAAACTAGCCTGAGTTGCTTACGTCAAAAGACGGAATGCACGTGCGGTCAAAGGCGTATCTGCGGATGTTCTTGCGCCTACGCGCGCTTCGCGCCTTGACGCTTTCAGAAGATGCCGGCTCGCAAGACGCCTCGCCATTGCTTATCCGCATTGCGGTGGTGCTTGCTTTGCTGTTCGCCATGCTGGAAGTGGACCGCAACAGCGCCCAGCTCCGGCCGCTAGGCCTGATATGTGATACTTATTCGGCCGATCCTATTTCCGTTCCTGCTTGGGGCATGATGAGAGGGGCCGTCCCGAGCAATGGAAAGTCACCGCGGTTCCGCTATTTCTGTTTTGCATCCCTATGCTGTAGCGGTAATCACGAACGAGGTTCGCCATGACATTCAAGTCTTGCAGCAGGCGGCTCGGCGCGCTGCTCATTGCTTTTGTTTTGACCGTCGCGCCGTTGGTTTCGTCGGTGCGCGCCGTTGAGGACGCTCGCGGGGTGGGCGTGGTGTCCTTCGGCCTTTTCGGCGATCAGGACGTGTTTAGAAGCGAGGCGACCGGCGCAGCCCAGGTCGTAGTGGACCGCTTCGGGACTGGCCCGATCGACGTGCGGTACAATTCCAAGAAAGGCGGAGGTGCGACGATCGAAGCCCTCGCCAGGTCGTTGCAAGTTGCAGACCATGGGTTGGACGCGGAGAACGACGTTCTGTTTTTGATTCTCACCTCGCACGGCTCCCGCGCCGGCCTTGCCATCAAGGCGGGACGGCTCACGCAAACGCTCACGCCATCTCGTCTCGCCGACATGCTGGCAAGGACGGGCGTGCGACACAAGGTGGTGGTCATCTCGGCCTGCTATTCCGGCGTCTTTGTCCCCCGTCTCGCGAACCCCGATCTGCTGGTCATCACTGCGGCCGACGCCGACCATCCATCGTTCGGCTGCCGGGACAAGGCCAAGTGGACCTATTTCGGCGATGCCTTTTTCAACATCGCACTCCGGCAAGCTAAGAGCCTGAAGGACGCCTTTGCCGTTGCGCGCGAGCTCGTCTACAGGCGAGAATTGCGCGAGCATTTCGAGCCGTCGAATCCCCTAATGGCAGGCGGTGCAAACGTACAGCCGTTGCTCATTCCGCGTCGTTGAGCGACGCTGGCGTGCCCAAACCCTCGTCCTGATGATCTATTGACCGAATAAAGCCGCATACTGAAGCCGCGAAGTCCTGGGTGCGTGGTGTGCGCCGGACCACTCCTTGGCGGCACGGAAAGTCCTGCGCTGGGATGATCTGCGTGATATCGCGCTCGTGGCCGCAAGCCGGGACCACGAAATCAGCGTCGCGCAGATGCGCAGCTCCAGTCCGGAAGCAAAAGCGATTGCGCCGGCTCAAATCGTCGACAACATCACCACAGCACATGGAATAGCCGCGCATGGCCTCGCGGCAACGCCCGCTCCGGCCTATGTTGCGGTCGTCGCGCGCCCGCTCGGCCTTACGATGCGCCGGATCACGAAGCCGGAAACTGTCCGGGAGGTTTGTCTCTATCGACCGGCGCGGCGTTCCATTCCGCCTGCAGCCGAGGCTTTTGGCGAGTTTCTTGTTCAGTGGGATCCGACAATGGAATGCGAAAGCCGGCCACTCGTCGCACAGAAGCCGACGTCCAAACCGCAAGCTTCGGAGGTCATAAGTCCGCTCCACAGGCCCTCCCAACGCGAGATCAGCCCGGCGCAGTCATACCTCCCCCTGGGTTCTGTCTTCATGTCGAAAGCTGAAGAGCCTCGAGCGCGGATCGTAGAATTGTAATTTCTCTTCTCCGCTCTCTACGTCCGTACCGTCTTCCAGGGCGCATCGCTGGCGGCATCGACCACCTCATATCCGTTAGGCCCGACGCAGGTCCGAGAATTGCGATGATCTTCGCAGGCTGGTCACCGGCATTGAACGAGGCGTGCACGACGTCGGCCGGAATGAAGGCGGAGTCACCAGGGCTGAGGATACGCTTTTCGCGATCGATCCATTGCTCGACCGTTCCGGCAACAACGAGCACCACCTCTTCCTGATTGGGGTGCTTGTGGAAATTGTGTCCTTTGCCCGAATCGAAATTGACCTCGCTCACGGTGAGTAGCCTGGCGCCCGTGTTGAGCGGAACGCTGAGCCGCCTAGACGTGCCGAAGTCGTTGATGTTGAGCTGGGTCTCGTTCGCGATAATGAACTTTCCAGGCATCGGCTTCCTCTCTGCATTTATTCGTTTATTCCATAAGCGTGCGCGCGTCGTTGCTCGTGCCCACGCTGGTCGTTTCAGAACATCCCGTTTGAGTTTGCAGCGGGTACATTCGGTGCATACCAATTGGCCGCGCTCTTTGGAGTGCCCACGACCTGCAACACGTCCCAATGCTCGATGGCCTTTCCATCGGCGTCCATCCTGAAGATATCGACCCCCGCGATCCCCGTGTCTTCCGGATCATCATTGAACAGATTGAGAAAATTCACGTGTGACCACACGTAATCGCCAACGGCTATGATCTTGTGGACGTCGACCCGGGCTCGCGCACGATCCTTAATAATTTGACCGAAGAACTTGCCGAGGGCGTCTGCGCCGTCCGGAATGAGCGGATTATGCTGGATGTAAGCAGACGCCATGAACCTTGCCGCCGCTTCCTCCGGGCTCCTTTTATTGATCATCAGATCATACATTCCGAGGATATTATCTTTGTTCCTGATAGCGCGGGCATCTCTGGGATCGACGAGAACAAGCACGGCTTAGCTCCTCTCTTTCAGGTTTCCGTCATGCTGGCCGCAATATCGCTCCGGCGAACGGGTCAATGCTGCAGTCCAACGATTTGAAGGCGACGCGCGTCCTGCTCCGCGTCGGAATGTTCTCGGATGAAGCGCAGTATTTCTTCGGCATCTTGGCCCACGCCAGCCTTGCTCGGCGCGGGCACTTGCTCAGCGATCTCAATGACGCGCCTTGCCGCCGCGACTGATTCCAGCCCACTCTCCTGCATGCTGTTCAGCTTTTCCGTAAACGTGCCGAAAGTTGGCCCGTACAACCGCTGCTGCTCGGGAGTCATGCTGTCGGCGATGCGCTTGAGCGCAGCCGCGGTTTTGGCCGGCCCGCCAGTCTTCATGTTGCCGGCCGCGGCGATCACGACGTCGATACCGAACGACTTGAGCTCGGCGCGATAAACGGCGGCAAACGCCTCCATGGCAGCTTTCGATGCGCCGGATGGTCCATTGAAAGGCAATGGCAGACTGGCTGTCCAGGTGCTGACCTGGACGACACGGCCGCGTGTCTTCCGCAAGGCCGGCAGAAACGCATTGATAACCGAGAGAGCTCCGAAGACGTTGACGTCGAACTCGCGACGAATAGCGCCAAGTGGCAACACCTCCAGCGGCCCTGGCGTCAAGATACCGGCGTTGTTGATCAGCAGATCGAGCCCTTCTGTTCGGCTATCGACCTCGCGAGCCCAGTCGTTGACGGCGACTTCGTCCGTCATATCGCAGACTGTCAGACTGACGGTACCGTTAGAAGCTTGCTTGAGATCGGCGACTTCTTCCGACGAAAGGGCCGTTCCAAACACACGGTAGTTTATCGCGGCAAGCCCCAGCGCAATGTCGCGACCCAGGCCGCTGCCGGCTCCGGTCACTGCGGCTGAACCTTTGCTTTGGACAGATGCACTAGACATGAGAAATTCTCCTCACCAGAACAACGACTGTATGGGCTACACGTCGCTCTACCGTTGCGAGCCGCGGCGCGAAACGCGAAGGCGATATCCTTCTCCACTTGGCGGTAGTCGCATTTTGTGAGCGTCGTCTTGCCCAGACCGGCACACCGCCGCGGGGTGCGGGCTTCGCCCATCCTTTTGGATGAGCGCCACGCTCCGTGGCCGATCGAGCAGGTTCACGCCGGGACGGCGACAGACTTGCGCCGGTTGTCGAGGCTGAACGCGCCCGCGCCAAATGCGGCAACCTGCAGAAGACCGCCCGTGATCGCGAGGTTCTTCAGGAAGTGGATCATCTGGTTCTGATCAGCCATGTTGTTGTGAAACAAGACGGCTGCGGCAAGCGTGAAAATCGCCAAGGCTGCCGCCGTCAGGCGGGTTTGAAACCCAACCAGCAAAGCCAGCCCACCGATCACCTCGACGATGACAGCGACAGCGAAAGCGCCAGGAGCAAATGGCGCACCGGCGGACTGGATGTAGGCGATCGTGTTGGCTGGTGCAGCGATCTTCGACAGACCGGACATGACGAAGATGAGCGCTATCAGCAGCCGGCCGAGTGCGGGAATGTACGTAGACGTAGACATGGAAGAACTCCTTGGGTTTTGCGATAGATGGATTGATGGCCTTTTCCGACGGTAAAGATGTGCGCGATGGGGCATGTCAGATCTGTCCCATCCGGCCCGCGTGATAGTCGCGAACCGCGCGTTCGAGTTCGGCAATGGTGTTCATGACGAAGGGACCGTGGCGGACAATAGGCGCATCGAGCGGATCTCCGCCGACCAGCAGCAGCTCACTGGTCTCCTCCACCACGACATGGAGCGTGTCGCCGGAGGTAAGCCGGGCAAGCTGCCCCGGCTCGACCGCCTGTCCTGCCACCGCAGCCTTGCCCGTCATTACGTAGAGTGCGAGTTCACGCGCGTTCGCGACATCCAAACTAATTGCGCCGCTCGACGGCAGACTGGCGTGAACCACGAAGGGTTCTCCGGAGGTCCGGACAGGACCTGTAATGTCACCGACCCGCCCTGCAACGAGGCGGACCGTCCCGCCCTTCTGCGGCAGCAAGGGAATTTCCTGCGCTTTCACATGCCGATAGGAAGGCTCCGCATGCTTCGCGCCTTTCGGCATGTTGATCCACAACTGGACTCCGTGCAGATGTCCGCCTGAACGAGCAAAACCCTCGTCCGGAGCTTCATCGTGAACGACGCCGCGCCCCGCGCGCATCCATTGCACCTCGCCGGGCTCCATCGCGCTGACGTTACCAAGGCTGTCTTTGTGGACCGAGCGCCCCTCGAGCAGCAGGGTCAGCGTTTCGATGCCGGCGTGAGGATGTGCTGAGGCCCCCTTCGCTTCGCCGGGCCGCACCTCGATCGGACCGAAATGGTCAAGAAAGATGAAGGGGCCGATGGCTTCAAAGGCCGATGATGGGATGGCGCGTCGAACCTCGAAGCCATCTCCTTCAAGGGTATGGAAGGCGGCATCGATCGCCGCGATTTTGCGCTCGTGAGCAAGAGTAACGGTATTCATGGGCGGTCTCGCTTGATTTCTGGCCCAGCGATACCCCTCTTTCACATTTCAGAAAATGCGGATAGTTTTGAATACTCTATTCAGGATTTTGGAAATGAAGGTTGGCACTCCGACGCTCGATCAACTGCAGATCCTCGCCACGGTCGTGGAGTGCGGCAGCTTCGCAGCGGCCGGGCGCCGCCTGAACCGCGCCACCTCCGCGATCGCCTACGGGATCGACAATCTCGAAGGGCAGCTCCGCGTCGCTGTGTTTGACCGCTCGGGAACGAAGAAGCCTGAATTGACCGAGGAAGGCCGCGCGCTGCTCGCCCACGCACGCGCAGTTCTTCAGGGCGTGGAGAAGATGCGCGCCAAGGCCGCGAGCCTGCGCGAGGGCGAGGAAGCCGAGGTGTCGCTTGTTACCGACGTGATGCTCCCGACGGCCCGCCTCGTCGATGCTCTGCAAGGATTCCAGATTGCGTATCCGACCGTTCAGTTGCGATTGCATGTAGAGGCGCTCGGTGCGGTGACCCAGCTCGTAGCCGACAGTACCGCGCGATTGGGGATCAACTGCGCAATGCATCCGCTTCCCGATGACATGGAGAGGCAGCTGATCGGGCATGTCAGCCTGATCCCGGTGGCGTCGCCTTCGCATCCGCTGGCACGCGCACGGCGGCATTCGCCAAGTGATCTGCGGGAACACATCCAGCTCGTTCTGAGCGATCGCTCGCCACTCACGAGAGGCCAGGATTTCGGTGTCTTCAGCAACAAGACATGGCGGCTTGCGGATCTCGGCGTGAAGCATGCATTGTTGCTGGCCGCTGTAGGCTGGGGCTTGATGCCTGAATTCATGGTCCGCAGCGATCTGGAGGCAGGACGGCTGGTCGAATTGGATATACCGGGCTCGAGGGATGCACTGTATCCATTACAGGCCATTTGGCGCGTGCAATCGCCGCCGGGTCCAGCGACCCAATGGCTGATCGATCGATTGGCACGCCAGGTTTGAGGCGAAGTGCCTCATTGGCACAAGAAGGTCAGCTCTCAGGAGCAACAAACACTCACCGGCCTCGCAGCGAGAGCAACTCGCGCTAGCGGGCTCCGATCGCTTCCGTCAGGAGAACAAGATCGCAAACGATCGTAGTTTCGCGTAGGAAATCGTAGCCCGTGGTGCGGGGGGCGCTACGGCGTTTCCCTACACCCGACCAACTTGTGCTGCCTTCTTCGATCATCCGCATGAGCGGGGAATCAAAGCGCTATCGGGCATGTTGCTGGCGGCGCCATTGGGCCGGGCTAATACCCTCTTGTCTAACGAAGTGGCGGCCGAGATGGCTTTGATCGACAAAGCCGCACATGAGCGCAATCTGAGCCAGATTTTCTGTGGTTTTGGCCATTAGGGATTTCGCATGCTCGATCCGCCTCTTTGTTATCCATTGGTGAGGCGTCATGCCGAACGAAATACGAAAGGCGCGAGCGAAATAACTCGCCGATATGCCGCATTCCTGGCTTAGCATCGCGATTGAGGGATCGTTTGGCAAATTGGCCTCAATCAAGTCGGAAGATCGGCGGATCTGCCATGGTGCCAATCCGCCTGTTCGGCCCGCCCTGCTCCGAATGCCGCCATACGTGTACGCAACGTGATCATGCAAGGCTAGCGCGATATACTCTACAAACGCCGTGGTCACTTGCGCCGGATTGAGAATGGCAGGCAGTATTGTGAGCGCCAAGCGATAAAGCAGTACATCCTCTTGGCCGAGATACTTGGTGCGAAGACCACCGACACGGGGGAGACCCTTCTCATAAGCCATGTAGTCGATGGCGGTTTGTGGCAGGTGAACACGCACGCTGTCGTAAGTCGTATCCAGGCTAACTTCGTTTCTGGATGTCAGATCGAATAGATAAGCCTTTCCCGGGTCCTGGACGACCGACTGACGCTTACCGTCGATGGAGACGATCGGATATCTTGCAGGCATCAATGGGATATTGAAAACGAAAGCTTCCTCGCGGGCGGACGGGGTGGATAGGCCAGGCTGCGGCTCCAGGCTCTTGAAGTGCGAGAAAGCGATTTCCGACGTGCCCGCAATTCGAGCGGCAATGGTTGGAGCCGGCGGAATTTTGAATCCGTTGCCGATAGCGAAGGAAACACGGTCGGCGAGCACGCGAACTCCTTATCCGGTCTGGCTACTTTTCGAACCTCGCGGCCCGTTCTCACATTCCCACGCTCGAGGACATGCGAAAGATCTACAAGATGTCAGATGACGGCGGTTGGAAGATACCAACTTGGACGGCTTCGTACCAGACCTCACTCCACGGCAAGCCTACCATTCGCATACGACCCAGGCACCGGTCGCGGAACGTCAAGGTTCAAACAGCCCGGCCATGCGGCTATAGCCGCTGCCGTCAGCTTGCAGGTCTCCAATAACAAATTCACCGGAGACGTCATCGGGCTGGTCCAAGAGGCTAGGTGAAATAGACGGCCAGACCGGCGCGCCCTTTTTATCAACGGAGCGGAGACAGACATGGGCAACCTGACCTTGAGGGACGGCATTGAACTCTTCTTCAAGGATTGGGGATCGGGCCAACCAATCGTGTTTCATCACGGCTGGCCACTTTCCGCGGATGACTGGGACGCACAGATGCTCTTTTTTCGTGCAAAGGGCTATCGCGTGATTGCTCATGATCGCCGTGGACACGGGCGTTCGACACAGACGGACAGCGGCAACGACATGGACACGTATGCCGCCGATGTCGCTGAACTAACAGCGACGCTTGATCTCCACGGGGCGATCCATGTCGGACACTCCACAGGCGGCGGGGAGTTGGCCCGGTATGTTGCCCGCCACGGCAACGGACGCGTCGCGAAGGCTGTGCTGGTTGGTGCAGTTCCTCCGATCATGCTGAAGAGCGATAACAATCCAGGCGGCCTTCCGCTGGCAGTGTTCGACGGTTTACGCGCTGCGCTGGCCGCTAACCGCGCCCAATTCTACCGCGATCTGCCGAGTGGCCCATTCTACGGCTTCAACCGTCCGGGCGCAGAGCTTATCAGCGGCGTTGTCGACAATTGGTGGCGCCAAGGGATGATGGGCGGAGCGAAGGCGCACTATGACTGTATCAAGGCTTTCTCCGAGACGGACTTCACGTCGGATCTCAAGGAAATCGACGTCCCGACCCTGGTGTTACACGGCGACGACGATCAGATCGTGCCATACCAGGATTCCGCGCTGCTATCAGTCAAGCTCCTGCGGCATGGCCGCCTGAAGGTATATCCCGGCCATTCGCACGGCATGTTGACCGTAAATGCCGACGAACTGAATGCCGATATCTTGGCGTTTGTCCAAGAATAGTTTGCTCGCCGGCTTTCAGAAGAACGCCCCTTGCATATAGGAGCATATGCCCCTATCTGGGTTGATATAAGGGCATATGCTCTTAAATGGCGAAGGAGCGAGAGGATGAGCGAAACAAGCATTCTGGTCAGCGGTGCGACCGGACGTACCGGAGGTGCCGCCGTCGACGAGCTACTTAAGATGGGTCAACCCGTGCGGGCTTATGTGCGTGCGGATGAAAAGCGAGCGGCTGCCCTGAGGCGGCGCGGGGTCGATATCGCGGTCGGCGATTTCACCGACATCGATGACATTCGCAGGGCGATGGAAGGCATCCGATCGGCTTATTTCCTTCATCCGATCGCGCCGGGAATCATCGGCGCTGCCGCTTATTTCGCCCAGGCCGCGAAGGAAGCGGGCGTCTCGGCGATCGTCAACATGTCGCAGATTTCAGCGCGCCGGGAGTCGGCGAGCCATGCCGCGCAGGACCACTGGGTTTCCGAGCGGGTCTTTGATTGGTCAGGCGTTCCGACGACGCATCTGCGTCCTACTTTCTTCGCCGATTGGCTCGTCTACCCGCATTTTTCCAAAGAAATCTGGGCCAAGAAGAAGATCGAATTCCCGTTTGGCGATGGACGCCACGCACCGATCGCCAGCGATGACCAAGGACGTGTGATCGCTCATCTCCTGGCCAAGCCGCAAGGCCACGAAGGCAAAATCTACTCGCTCCATGGTCCGGTCGAGATGAATCATAGCGAGATCGCCGCCGCCATGAGCGAAGCGCTCGGCACTAGGGTCTGTACTCAATAAGGATTCCCGTCTGGGCTGAGTTGTGATTCAAGCTTCCCAAGCGAAGGGGGCTTGATGGGGAAGCAACTGTACTGGCTGAGCGAGTCGGAGTGGAAGCGGATCGAACCGCTGTTGCCACGTGGGCGACGCGGGGCGCACCGCGTGGATGATCGGCGCGTAATCAGCGGGATCATGCACATGCTGCGATCGGGCGCACGCTGGCGGGACTGTCCGCCAGACTACGGGCCGTACACGACGATTTACAACCGCTTCAACCGCTGGAGCCGGCAAGGCGTGTGGAGCAATATTTTCTACGCGTTGACCGGCTCAACTGGCCGGGTCGGGACAATGTCCATCGACGCGACCCACATTAAAGCCCACCGCTCGGCGGCGGGCGCAAAAGGGGGGACTTCCAGCAGGCGGTCGGCCGCTCGCGCGGCGGGCGCACCACCAAAATCCACGCGCTAACCGAGGATCACGGACGTCCGATCGCCTTCTTGCTTACCCCTGGCAATTGCCACGATCTCGTGGCCGCGCGCGATCTGTTACCAGCCGTGCCTCCAGCCCGACGCTTACTGGCCGACAGAGCCTACGATGCCAACAGCCTGCGTGTTTGGTTGGCGGATCGCGGAACAAAAGCGGTGATCCCGCCTAACCCAACCCGCAAACATCCTCACCGATATGACGCCAAAGCCTATAAGAGCCGTAACCTTATCGAGCGCATGTTCTGCCGCCTCAAGGATTTCAGACGCATCGCGACCCGCTATGACAAGCGAGCCGACAACTTCCTATCCGCCATCCACTTGGCAGCCGCACTCACCTGGTGGATTAATTGAGTCCGGACCCTAG
>NZ_LUUB01000119.1 GCF_001641635.1 Bradyrhizobium centrolobii | reverse complement strand
GGTTGTTCCTGTTTAGAGCGAGTCTGCTGATGGGTGGCACGGAACCGATACTGCCATGAGGCCGATGCCAATTGTAGCGGTGAAGCCACCTCGGCAGCTCGTCGGCTCGTTCTTTTGAGGTGTTGTAGGCGCGGGCATAGGCCCACTCGCGCAGGCTGGTCTGGATAAAGCGTTCAGCCTTGCCGTTGGTCTTGGGCGTGTAGGGCCTGGTGCGGATGTGCTTCAGGCCGAGACGTCTGCAGGCTTTGCGGAAGGCAAAGGATTTGTAGCAAGAGCCGTTGTCGGTCATGACCCGCTCGACCTTGATGCCCAGGCTGGCGTAGTAGGCGATCGCTGCCTTGAGGAAAGACACGGCACAGCTCCTTCGCTCGCTCTTCATGACCTTGCTGAAGGCGATGCGGGAGGCATCGTCGATACAGACGTGGACGTATTCCCAGCCAGGTCCTTCACCGCGGGCACGCAGGCTGCTCTGGCCAGTTCGATCACCGGTGATGCGATGGCCTACACGGTTGAACTTGCCGAGCTTTTTGATGTCGATGTGGATCAACTCCCCGGGATGTTCGCGTTCATAGCGCCGCACCAGCTCGGCTGGCTCCAGGTCGCGCAACCGGTTCAATCCCAACCGTTGCAGGATGCGGCTGACGGTCGCCGGAGAGATCCCGACCTCGGCCGCAATCTGCTGGCCGGTGTGGCGCTGCCGGCGCAACACCTCGACCGCAGCGCCTGTGGCAGGCAGGGTTTGGCTCGGCGATGAAAGGGGCCGTGAGGAGCGATTCAGCTTCCTCGGTCAGGGCCGAATGGACAACCTCCTGAAAGCTCACAACTAGAGCATGATCGGTTCTGATTGCAAAATCCCTCGACTTCCAATCTGGAATGCGAGGATTCGACGCGCTTCGCTTGCTCCAATTTGTTCCTGAGCAAGCCGCTGTCAAACGGGAAAGCCTCGCCAACGAACAAAAATTAAGAGCGGGCATCGTCGTGGGTGGCGGTCCAGATCCTGCTATCGGCGTACAACGACGCCACTTACGCCTTAGGAAGGTTAGCTCACGCCGGACGCGCAAGCGCTCGGCACGTGGGCCTGAAGGGGATATTCGTGAACCTGTTCGAGCAGGGCGAGATCGGCCCCGATCTTTTCCGCGCAGCGGCTTGTAACTTGGGCCTTGAGGGATTGGTGTCAGCACCGCGACGCCCGTATCAGAGCGGCAGATCGAGGCTTGCGGAGGTAACAGCGATTGCCGAAGAGGCTGGACGGCAGGGGCGGGTGACGGGGTTGCGCCTGCCCCTCGATGAAGAAGACGATAAGCCTTGGGCGCCCTGCATCAATTCAACGACCCGCGGCAACCCCGCCGGACCGACGACGAACGACCCGGGCAACGCCGTCCATCAGAGCCGGCGCCAGGCCGCGGCGGAACAAGAGCACGATCGCGACCAGAATGCTCCCAAGCACGATCGTGGTATAGATTGCTCCGACTTCGCCCACGCGACTTGTTAAATATTGCACCACGACGGTCCCCAGGATGGCGCCCCACAGGGTGCCGCGTCCGCCCACCAGAACCCAAATGACCACAACTGCGGCCTGCGGCAGACTGAAGACCTCCGGGTTTATGAAGTTCCCCCAGCTCGCGAACAGCGCCCCCGCGAGACCGGCGAGGGCCGCAGAAATGACAAAGGCGAGAAGCTTCCGCCAGCGAACGTCATACCCGAGCAGCTCCATGCGCGACTCGTTCTCCCGGATGCCCTGAAGAATGCGTCCGAAAGACGCGCGGGAGAGCGTGACGCAAAATATCAAGGCGAGAAAGAGCAGTCCCCCGACGACATAGAAGTATTCCACCGGACCCAGCGGCGGGCCGCCACGACCGGCGAGGGACAGAGAAGGTATGTTGGTCATCCCGTTGTAGCCGCCGAGGCGCGCATCGCCGATCGCGTATTTCGGATCCGCCGTGCTGCCCATGACCTGGTAAAGGATCAGCGTCAGCGTCAAGGTGACTACGGCGAGATACATCGATCCCACCCGTCCGTAGAAGGCGACGTAGCCGATGAGCGCGGCGACGACTGCGGGACCCAGCATTCCCGCAATCAATCCGAGCGGGGTCGTCCCCAAAGCGATGCCGACGATGCCATAAACGTATCCGCCGATGCCGAACAGCGCCGCCTGGCCAAAGGACAGAATGCCGGCGATCCCCCACAGGAAGTCGAGGCTAAGCGCCAGCATGGCAAAAATGACGAAGACCGTGAGCTGGACCGTCTGGAACAGCGACAACAGCTGGGGCAGTCCGGCTAGGACAACCGCCGCCGCCGTCCAGCCAATCAGCTCGCCCCGCTTCATAGGCCGCCCCGAAACAGGCCGGACATTCCGTTCGGCAGGAGACGGAGTAACACCATCGCCAGAGCCAGCATTGCGACCTGGCCGTAGATTGGCGTCGAGGCGTAGGAAACGGCGCTCTCGACCAGCCCGAGGACGCCGGCGGAGCTTACGGTGCCGACCAGCACCGTCGAGCCGCCCACCATGACGGTGATGAAGATCTTGGCGATGAAGGCAAGTCCCATGGTGGGGACCACGCCGGTCAGGGGGGCCATCACGGAGCCGGCCAACCCTGCGAGCGCCGCTCCTGCGCCGAACGTGGCCATATAGACGAGCTGCGGCTCGACGCCCGAGACCGCCACAAGATGAGGCGACTGCATCGTCGCCCGCGCGATCAGTCCAGCGCGCGTGTGGCGAAGCGCCAAATAGGTCGCCAGAGCCGCGCCGGCCGAGATCGCAATCACCACGAGCCGGTAATAGGAGACGCCGTAGCGGCCGACTTCGAAACTGCCGAGGGGCGTCGCAATACCCTCGGTCGTCGGCCCCATGACGAGAGTCATGACACCGACGAGCGCCAGGCTGAGGCCCCATGTGGCCAGCATCGTGTCGAGTGGACGACCATACAGAAAGCGGATGATCGATCTTTCGAGGATCACTCCGATAGAACCGACGACGAACGGAGCGAGCAGAATCCCCGCCCATATCGAGAGCCCGTGAGAGGTGGCGATGAGCACGGTGTAGGCGCCGAGCGTCAGGAATTCCCCCTGGGCCAGGTTCAGCACGCGCATCATGCCGAAGATGATGGCGAGGCCTAGGGCGAGCAGCACAAGAGTGGAGATCGAGAAAAGGACGCCTACCGCCGTCGCCACTGCCTGGTCCATCCTGCTGCAACCCTCCGTGCCACGGATCAGCAGTGGCCGCCGTCTGTCATCAGAACTTCGGCGTGTACTGCGTGTGTTGGTCGGGCTTCCCGATCAGGTCGCAGACCTGTTTTGTGTCCGAGGGTTCGACGTTCTCGATCGATTTGAAGATCGTGAAGCCCTTCTTGTCGTTGACCTTCGCAAGATGCACCGTGTGCACAACGTGATGACTCTGCGGGTCGAGTCTGATCTTGCCTTCCGGCGCGTCGAAGGACAGTCCGCTCTCCAGCGCGGCAATGACCTTGGCCGGCTCGAGCGATCCCGCCTTGTTGGCGGCCATGGCCCAGAGATGCCAGCCGTTCCACACGGTATTGGCTGAGTCGGTGATGTAGGGATAGTCGGCGCCGTACCGTTGACGCCAAGCGGCTACCCACTTCTTGTTGGTCTCGTTGTCGAGCTCCTGGAAGTACGGATAGATTACGGTCAGTCCCTCGACCTCCTCCGGCTTCAGAACGATCTGCTCGTTGCCGAGACCGAAGGTCGGCGAGACGATCGGGATTTTCTTGTTCAGACCCGCGGCGGCGAACTGCCGGTAGAAGGCGATGTGGTTGCCGCCGACCAGCAAGGAAAGCACGACGTTCGGCCGCGCATTCTCGATGCGCTGAATGACCGAGCCGAAATCGACCACGTCGAGTGGAATGAATTCTTGCGCTGCGAGCTCACCCTTCGCCTGCTGGAGGTAGACCTTCACCCAGTCAGCGGAGATATGGCCGTAGTTGTAGTCGGCCGCCAGCGTATAAAACTTGGGGCCGTGCTCCTGCACCGCCCACGGCGCCAGGTTGCCGATCTGCTGAGCCGGCGTCACGCCCGTGCAGAAGACGTTCTTGTCGCATACGCCGCCTTCATACTGCTCGTTGTAGAAATAAAGGGCGGCGTATTTGTCGACGACTGGCCGGACGGCTTCGCGCGAAGCGCTGGTGATGCCTCCCATGAGGACGGCGACCTTGCTTTCGAGCAACAGTTGCGTAGCGTATTGCGTGTATAATTGATTGTTGGATTGCGTGTCGAACTGCACGAGATGAAGTTTTTTTCCTAAGACCCCGCCCGAAGAATTGATGTCGTCGATCGCGAATTTCGTGGCATCGACCATCGGCAGGCCGTAGATGTTAATCGGTCCGGTGGAATCGAGCAGGTTGCCGACGACAATCTCTTCCGCCGCCGCGGCGCGGCGTTGCGGCATACTCGCCAGAGCCAAACCGAGCGACGCTGCACTGAGTTCAAAAAGCGCTGTCCTGCGAGTCAACATTGGCTTCCTCCATCGCCTATGCTTCAGCTATAATGCCTTATGACGCGCGGCTGCATTATCCCACCGGACCGCGATGCAGATCAAGTCCTCATGAGGACGCCGAGCGCCCCAATGAGCCAAGAGTCGGTGCTTGAGACGCAAAGCCTCGAGAAGTGGTTCGGCGGCGTCCGGGCGGTCGCCGGCGTGGATTTCAGGATGCGACGCGGGGAGCTGCGCTGCTTGATCGGCCCGAACGGCGCGGGCAAGAGCACCTTCTTCAAGCTCGTCACCGGTCAGCTTCGCGCCAGCGGCGGACGCATCATTTTCGATGGGCAGGAGATCACCGGCCGGGCGCCGCACACAATCGGGCGCCTCGGAATCGGGATCAAGAACCAGGTCCCCAGCGTGTTCGAGGGTCTCAGTGTCGCGGAGAATCTGTGGCTTGCGGCGCGCCTTCGGCATTCGACGACCGGTGCCCGGGTCGCCGTCGAGGAGATGATCTATCGCCTCAATCTGGGGAACGTCGCCAAGCAGACCGTCGGGACACTTGCGCACGGCATGCGCCAATGGGTCGACATCGGCATGGTCATGGCCCAGCGCCCGAAGCTGATGCTGCTTGACGAGCCCACGGCGGGGATGGCGGCGGAAGAGATCGAGCGAACGGTCGAGCTTATCCGCGTTATCAATAGCGACGCGAGCGTCGTCGTCGTCGAGCACGATATGGAATTCATCCGCAGGCTGAATTCATTCGTCACGGTCTTTCACCAGGGACGCATCCTCGTCGAAGACGTCATGGACAACGTGCAACGCGATCCGCGCGTGCGCGAGGTGTATCTTGGCAGGTCGCGCCATACTTGAGGTCGAGAACCTGCACGCGGGCTATGGCCGTATCGGCATCCTCGCCGGTGTCTCATTCTCGATCGCTCGCGGCGAGCTCGTCGGCGTGTTGGGACACAATGGGATGGGTAAGACGACGTTGCTGAAGACCCTGATCGGCGAGCTGCAGGCGAGTGCGGGGGTCATCCGATACGAGGGTCGGGACGTCACCCGCGTTCGAACGGCTCACCGGGCGCGCGCCGGAATGGGCTACGTTCCACAAGGCGAGGGGGTCTTCCCTGACCTGACTGTGCGAGAAAACCTGCGCATGGGCGAACTCGGCGTCATTGAGCAGAGCGCCGTGCCAGAGCTGTTGGAGCGCTTCCCGATCCTGAGGCCGTTGCTCGATCGTCGTGCCCGCATGCTCTCGGGCGGTGAGCGTCAAGTGCTGGCTCTGGCTCGCTGTCTTGCGGGCCGACCAAACCTGGTCTTGCTCGATGAGCCGAGCGACGGCGTGCAGCCATCGATCGTCGATGACATCGCCGAACGGCTACAGGCACTGCGCAGCGCCTGGAACTTGACGATCCTCCTGGTGGAGCAAGACCTCAAGCTAGTCGCCACGCTGGCGCAGCGCGTCTTGATCATGCAAAAAGGTCGGATAACAGACGAGCTCGCGCCGTCCGCCCTTGGCGATCGGGCGCTGATTTCTGAGCGGATGGGCCTTTGACGCTCAGCGGCTCTGCCAATTGCCGATCTGCTCGAATGCCTGGCCCGCGCTGATCAGCGTCGCTTCGTCAAAGTGGTGGCCGACCAGCATCATGCCGATTGGCAGCCCGCCCACCCTGCCGCACGGAACCGTGAAGGCGGGATGGCCGCTCACGTCGAAGGGACACGTGTTCTGCTGCATGTTGAGGGCGGCGTCGACGTAGTGCTCGCGCGAGCAGTCGGCCGGCGGGATCTTCGTGGCGGGGAACGGTATCGTCGGCATGGCGATGAGGTCGTAAGCGTCGAGGATGTCGTCGTAAGCCTTGCGCAGGAGCACCCGCAGGTTTTGCGCCTTCGCGTGATAGCGGTTGTGGTAGCGCCGGTGCATGTACTCTCCGAGGATCAATACAAGCTTCACTGTCTCAGACACGTCGTCCGGCCGCGACTGCCAGCCGCGGGCAAAGGCCTCCTGCAACGAGGTGGTGTAGTAGCCGGACCAGTTGTTGCCCATGGCGTAGCCTTTGATCATCATTTCGGCTGCGCCTTCGAGAATCACGCCGGTCCAGATGTGCGGCCCGTCGTAATGCATCGGCACGGAGACCTCGTCGACGGTCGCGCCCAAGGCGCTGAATTCGGCGATGGCCCCACGGACTTTTTCGTCGGTGGTCCGATCGCTGGTCGGGTGGCCAAAACCTTCCTTCATCAGCGCGATTTTCATTCCTTTGACGCCCCTTGAGAGCGCGCCCACGTAGTCCTGCACCTTCGCGACGACCGTGCGGGGATCGTAGCCGTCCGGTCCGGCGATGACGGCGAGCAGCCGGGCGATATCCTCGGTCGAGCCGCAGATCGGCCCGCAGTGGTCGACCGAATAGGAAATGGGCATGCCGCCGGTCATTGGCACCAGTCCCCAAGTTGGCTTCAAACCATAGGCGCCGCACCAGCATGACGGCGTGCGGATGGACCCGCCCTGGTCGCCGCCGAGGGCCATATCCACCTCCTTCGCAGCCACCAGCGCGGCGCTGCCGCCCGATGATCCGCCGGTGCTGTGCTCTAGATTGTGAGGGTTTCGGATGGGACCCGTGGCACAGGTGTGACTGCCGGCTGAGAAGCAAAGATCTTCGCAGGCGGCTTTGCCCGCGATTGTACCGCCGGCGTCGAGGATACGGGTCACGACAGTAGCGTCGACTTCGGGCACATAGCCCTCGAGAACGCGTGAGCCGTTCATCATCGGCACGCCGGCGACACAGATATTGTCCTTGATCGCCACCGATTTACCCGCGAGCGGGCCCTCACCGCTGCCCTTGATGTCCGTCTTCCAATACCACGCGTTGTATTTATTCTCCTCGAGGCTCGGACGATAACCAGGCGCACGCGGGTACTTGACGGGGAGCTTCGGCTCTGCGAGTTCGTCAAGGCGAGCGTAGGAGGCCATTGATCCCGCCATTAGGCCGCGAAAGGATGCGGCGTCCTCCTCATTGAGGTGCATGCCGTAGAATTCGGCGATGTTGAGGATTTGGTCGATGGTCGGCAGCTTCGGTGACATTACGCTCCTCCATTTTGCGTTCCTCTATTCTCGCTCGGCGCCCTTAGCTGCGTCTCGGGACGCTGTGCAGTGTCGCCCGGCACCTTTGGGTAATAGTCAATACCAGCCAGGGCTCGCCTTCGCCCCCAGCATCTCGCCGTACAAATCAGTACGTCGGTCGCGAAGGACCTGGTTGAACGCGTTCCAGTTGCGTCCGCGGCGTGCGTCGGCGAGGTTGGCTTCGGCGTAGATAATCTCCTCCCGGTCAGGGCTGGCCGAGCCACCTATGGGCCACCCGGTGTAGCTGACGATGACGCTCTGGCCGATAAACGGTTGATCTCGCTCCACCCCGATCCGATCGGCAGCGGCCACGAAAAGCGAGTTCGAGTGGGCGGCCGCCATACACAGGATGTTGGCCATGGCCTCCCGATCTTGCGCCTGACCGGGGATCGGAACCCAGTTGGTGGGAATGCAGACGATGTCAGCTCCCTGAAGTGCGCAGAGGCGAAAGCTCTCCGGGAACCACGCGTCATAGCAGATCAGGGTGCCAATGCGGCCGAGAGGCGTTTGGAATACAGTGAATCCAAGATTGCCGGGTTCGAAGAAGAGGTTCTCCTCGTCCCATAGATGCACCTTGCGGAAGGTCCCCAGGTGCCCCGACGGGCCGATCACGGCCGCGGCATTATAGAGGCTCCGTCCTTCGCGCTCGTTTATCCCGGCGATGATATGGAGGCCGTGCTCGTGCGCAACCTCCTCCCAGCTACGGCAGGTCGGCCCGGCCGGAACCTCTTCCGCGAGGGCGAAAGCCTCGTCGCGTGAGTTGAATACGTAACCCGAGTTGCAGAGCTCGGGCAAGACCACCAACTGGGCGCCGTTGGCCGCGGCCCTCTCGATGAACTCGAGGCTCCGCTGGACATTCCGCTGCTTCTCCCCGACCACCGGCTCCATTTGGATACAGGCAATCTTGACGATGGCTTCGTCGTGCGCCTTGCGATCGCTCATGCGCGTCTCCCTCCCGCCCCCTTCAAACAATCTTGTGTGGTCGGTAGCGCCCCGGCAAGGTCGACGCATTCGCGTCTTCCAGCTACTCGACCGCTTACCAGCATGTTAAGCTTTGCGCGAGAGCAAGCCAGCCTCTTGCCGACTTTCTGATCTCATTCAGGATCACGGCTGTTCGCAGTGGCGGTCCGAAGCGTAGCGTGCCCTGGCGCTTGGAAATAGTGGCATGACCTATCGAAAGACGGACGTGCTGACGGCAGCGTGCAGGGCGCTTGCAGGGGAGACCATCTCCGTCTTGGGCCGGGCCCGCCGGTCGCTGGCGATCTTCGGCGTGTCCGTCCTCCTTGTTGCCTTCCTCCTGGCGAGCCCAGTCGTGCTAGGGGAATACGCGCAGCAGATTCTATCGCAGGCGTTCTTATTTGCGATCGCTGCTGTCACGGTCGACCTGCTCTGGGGCTATACCGGCATCCTGACATTTGGTCAGTCGGCCTTCTTTGGCATTGGGGTCTATACGGTGGCCATCGCGCTGGCGTACTACGTCGACGGGACGCTCGCCACCGCAGGGGCGATTTTCGCTGCGATGGTCGGCGCGGCTTTGGCTGGAGCCGCCATAGGTTGGCTTTCCTTCTGGGACCGCGCCTCGCCAATCTATGTTGCGATCGTCACGCTCGCACTTCCCGTGGTCTTCACGCAGATCATTCTGAGTGGGGGAGCTTATACCGGATCGAGCAGCGGGCTTCCGATTCCTGCGCCGTTCCTCTCCATCACGCAGTGGTACTATATCGCGGGCGGGCTGCTCCTTGTTGTCACCATCGGCGCCTACGTCTTCGTGTCGAGTGACGCCGGTCGGGTCATGGTCGCCATTCGCGAAAACGAGGAGCGTTGCCGCTACCTTGGTCTCAACACCTCCCGCTTTAAGATTCGACTCATGGCCGCATGCAGCGCGGTCGCGGCCATGGCAGGCGGTTTTTACGTGCTGTTTAGCAGCGTCGCGGCCCATTCGTACGGGGACTTCGTCTTCGGAACTGAGCTCGTCGTCTGGACCGCCCTGGGTGGGCGCGGGACACTTGTTGGCCCGATCTTCGGCACGGTCGGGGTCAACTACGTCTCGGCGGTGCTGGGAGGCAACCTGCCATTCATCTGGCTGCTGTTCGTAGGGTTCGCCTTCGTGCTCAGTGTCGTCTATCTCCCTCAAGGGCTCGTGCCGGCAATCGGCTACGGTCTGTCGGCGTCGGCCCGCTCCATTGGGCGGCTGCTGCGCCAGCGACCGGAAACCGCGGTCGCTGGCTGGCGGCTGGAACCGTGGGCAGCAGAAGTGCCTACAGTCGTTCGCTCTGGCGCGGGCGTTCCGCGCCAGAATGGTGTGATTGGTGCGACGGAAGAAGTGCCGGCGCTTGAGATGCAAGATGTCGGCATGCAATACGGGAGCCTCGTGGCGCTCCGAGGAGTTACCCTCACGGCATGCCGTGGCGAAGTCGTAGGGATCATCGGGCCGAACGGGGCGGGAAAGACGACTCTCCTCCGCTGCATCGCTGACGGCCGTGAGCGCTCCGCCGGAGAAGTGCTTGTCAACGGTCACAGCATTGGCCGGCTGCCGCCGCAAGGCTGCGTGGCGCTCGGCGTGAGTCGGAAGTTCCAAACTCCTAACGTGTTCGACGCGCTGACCGTCTTGGACTGCCTTTGCGTCGCGCGCTCGTATCGGCAGCCTGTCTCTGCTTGGCGACGATCGCGAACGGTCGAGTTACCCGAGCCCGCGCTTCACGCGGTGGAGGTCTCGGGACTGATGTCTATGCTCAATGAGCAGGCTGGCCATTTGTCTCATGGCGCAAAACAGGCGCTGGAGCTCGCTATGGTGCTCGCCCAAGAGCCAACAGTCCTGCTTCTTGACGAGCCGACCGCGGGGCTCACGCTGGACGAACGAGTGGCGATCGGGACCGTGCTGACAGAGCTGGCCCACGGCCATCGGCTTTGTATCCTGCTAATCGAGCACGACCTCGACTTTGTGCGGAATATCAGTACGCGGCTGGTGGTCCTTCATAGGGGGGAAATTCGGCTCGACGGGCCCCTCTCGGAGACTGCCGACTCGGAACTCATCCGGTCGATTTATGTCGGAGCAGCCAAATGAGCGCGCCGGTCGTCGCACGCGGCCTCGCCGTCGGAGGGTTGGAGGGCGGCTACGGCAGCTCTCCCGTGCTCCATGGGGTGACCTTCCACATAGGACCGGGCGAAATATTCGGGGTCCTTGGCAAGAACGGCATGGGCAAGACAACCTTACTAAGAACCATCATGGGGTTGCTCCCCCTTCGCCGCGGCAAAATCGAAATGCTTGGTGAAAATGTAACCGGCTGGCCTCCCTACCGTATCACGAGGCTCGGAGTTAGCTACGTTCCCCAGGAGAAATCGATCTTTCAGGATCTCTCGGTCGATGAGAACCTTCGATTGGCGCTACGAGAGCCGTCAAGCTTTGACGAGCGATTAGTCGCTGTGGCGGGCTGGTTCCCATTCCTAGCCACGAGACGCCAACAGCGAGCGGGCACCCTCTCTGGCGGCGAGCAAAAGATGCTCCTCATCGCACGAGCGCTGCTGACGCGCCCGCATCTGGTTCTGATCGATGAGATCACCGAAGGCCTTCAGCCCGCGGTGATCTCTCAGCTTCAAGAGATTCTGGCCGAGGAACGCCGCTCGCGCGGGACGAGCATTGTGCTCGTAGAGCAGAATGTCCAGTTTGCCTTGGCGCTGGCCGATCGGTACGCAGTTCTCAAGCTCGGAAGGATCGTAGAGACTGGGTCTACAATCGATACCGGGGCGCAGAAAACCATCGAACGTCACCTTGTGATCTAGCTGATTGAAAGGAGAGTGGCGACGCTAGAGGGCAGGGAGCCTCTTTGAACGGAGAGAAGGGAGAAACCCATGCGCTTGAACCAACTACTGTTGATGTTAGTGACGGCGATCTTGGCGGTAGCCCCAGCGCAGTCGCAGGAAAAGAAGCCGATCGTCATTGCCGTGCCTGTCGGCCTCAGCGGGGTGAACAGCGTCGTCGCACCCGCGGTTGTGCAGTCGGCCGAGCTCGCGGCCGAGGAACTGAACGCGAAGGGCGGAATTCTCGGCCGGCCGGTCAGAGTGATTCCTCTCGACGACGAAAGCGGACCGGCCGGCGCGGTCAAGTCGTTCAACACGGCGATCCGCCAGCAAAACGCAGACGTCATCATCACCATGGAAACAAGTGCCGCTCGTAATGCCGGCGCGCCGATCGCCGAGCGGGCGAAGGTCCCATTCATCTATACGTCGTTCTATGAGGGCCGGGCTTGCGGGGACTACCTCTTCGTCAACGCGTGGGTCCCGGAGCAGGTCGTGCCTCCACTGATCAAGTTCATGACCGATGATAAGAAAGTCAAACGGTGGTTCGCCGTCGGGAGTGACTATGCGTTCGGGCGCGGGATGATCGAGGCTGCCAAGAAGACCATCAAAGACATGGGCGGAACGATGCTCGGCGAGGAATACCAACCGCTCCAGCAGTCGGATTGGACCGCGATCATCAGTAAGATCAGAGCGGTCAACCCGGACGCCATCATCTACTCGACGTCCGGTGGCGGTCCCAACATCGACTTCCTCAAGCAGCTCAAGGCAGCCGGACTCACAATGCCGATCGGAAGCCTCTCGATCGATGAGCTGACGGCGGAAGCGGGCGGCAACGCGGCGGAAGGTGTGTACTACACGGGGGACTATTACACGGGCATCGACAATCCGGAGAACAAACGATTCCTCGACGCTATGAAGAAGAAGTTTGGATCGGAGCTGAAGACGCCGAACGCACTTTCGCAGCAGGAGTATGACGGGGTGCACGCGTATGCGATGGCCGTCGAGAAGGCGGGCGCCACCGGGGCGGATGCCGTCCTGCAGGCCCTGCCCACGGTCGTGTTCAAGGGGCCGCGCGGGTCCGTTCAAATGAACAAACAGCACCACGCGCCGCTGCCGATCTACCTCGCCCAAGTCCAGGCGGACGGCAAAACAAAGGTGCTGAAAGACTTTGGGTTGATCGATCCAGGTGACCAGTGCCCGCAGCTAAAGTAACGGCGACACGCTGACGCAGCAGGAGTTTAGGAGGCTGATCGTCGTGTACACCATCCAACTGTTCGACGTCATCACGACGGCGGGGGTGCTGTACATCGTGGCGCTCGGCCTTCTACTCGTCTACGGCGTCCTGAAGATTATCAACCTAGCGCACGGCGCTTTTCTTGCGCTTGGCAGCTATGCGGCAGTTATTGCCACTTGGCTCGGCTGGAATCCCTGGAGTGCATTGGTGATTGCCCTGGCGGTCGGCATCGCGGTCGGAGCAGTCGCCGAGTGGCGTGTGCTTCGGCGCCTTTACGTGCGGCCGCTTGATACGATCCTCGCGACGTGGGGTCTGAACATCATCATTGTCCAGAGCATTACGCTGTATTTCGGGCGCGAAATCCAGTTCGCTGAAAGCACGATTACTCAAGCCGTGAACGTCGGCGGGGTGACTTATTCCTTGTATCGTCTTGTCCTGTTACTCGTTGCCGTCGTCCTCGGCACACTGGTGTGGCTGGTCATGCGCCGAACGCAGATTGGCATAGTGGCCCGGGCTGTGATTATGAACGAGGAGTTAGCGGAGGCACTTGGCATTAACACGCGCCTCGTGCGCTTTGTCACCTTCTGCCTCGGCGCTGGCTTGGCAAGCCTCGCCGGCGCACTGATTACGCCGCTCGTGAGCGTGCACCCGAACTTGGGCGTGCCGTGGCTGATCAACGCGTTCATGTTGGTCCTGGTCTCGGGGATGTCGCTCGGTAACCTGGCACTCGCGGCGCTGATCCTCGGCGGCGCTCAGGTACTGGTCAGCTCGTACGGAAATCCCGTGCTCGGGAGCCTCACGATCGTGATCCTGGCAGTGATCATACTTCGATTCCGCACAATCCCGACCTAATACCAGCGACCGTTGAGCGTGCCTCAGGAGAATTGAACGAAGCCGGTACAGTACCGCCGAGCTGCATCAGCGTATTGAGGAGGGGACGGACCGACGGACTTCTCTTCTGATGCAGGATGAAGACGCCATCATAAGTGCTCCAATGTCTGAAAGTATCGGAAGTACGCGCGCGCGGTTGATCCTCGAAACCAACGACAACGATCAAATCTACGCGGCCTGGACGGGACTTCGCCATGGTCCGAAAGAGGTCATGGAACGCCTTTATCAAGGCGAGATTGTCGACCCACGAGCCTACTATTTCCGCACCACGCCTTACTTCGAGACGAGTTCAGAAAAGTACAGTTGAACCGCATCTGCTCGATCGCCAGCGGCTCGCCCTCTGCGAATGCACGAACGCTGGATGTTTTTCAGGTGCTGTAATCGATGCATCAAACGTCGCTACTGGTCCAAATGCGAAGTGCGCGATGTCCGCTATTTGGTAGCTATCGGGGGAAAGGCGGACGTCGCACACAATCTGCGGCCATGTTACTGCGCCAGAAATCTATATGCGACAATCAGCGCCACCATGCTCGCGAAAATCAGCAGTGCTCGGAGGGATTTTCGGATGATTGGCCTCGTGGAATGGCGCGCAGCCGATAGACCGGCTTGAGGTTTAGGCCGTCTCTGCGATCGCACGACTTTGCCCTCTGTCGTTTGCGTGCGAGCCTTTGGTTCCGGCGCCGCGCCTACGCCTCCCATCTCCCTGTAATAAGCGCTGTAGACCTCGCGAATGGCCAGGGCCGTGGACTCGGCCTCGCTCATTGCCTGGAGTCGGGTTCGATAGTTAATCAGAAAGCTCTGTGCGTTTGACGGAAGGTCATCGAAACCACCGAGCTTGGCCATCATGAGCCAAGTGGCAAAATCCGCCTCAGCCTTCGTGCGGGCCTTCTTGGCGATACTGGCGTTGGAGCTAGAGGACATGGTGGTCCGATTGGTTCGCCCACCCAAGCTCGCGCGCGTTCATGGCTATCGTTGGACAGTTCGCTTAGGTATCTCGGCACGTGAGGATTTGCCCTCGCCGCCGAAGCCGCCAAGCGGGCGCTAGACCAAAATAAAGGGGCTTGCCGGCGGGCCAATCTGCTCCCTTGTGGAAGTCGTGTCACGACTCTGATCTGGGAGCGGCTGAAATGAGCATGCTCGCGGCGCAGGACATCTCGCAGCCACCGGTATGAAATCGATGACTGCTTCTGGCCCCAGCGCAGAGTCCTGCGTGGCTCTGACATCGTCTGCTTATTGGGGTAGAAGTGACCGTGAGAGTTACAAAACGGCGCTTTTGACCCGAGTCGGACCTCCGCCAATGCTTGCTCTTGCGCCGCTGTCAGGGGAACAGCGGACGTCGAACCACCGGATGAGCCAAGGCGATTTGTGAGCGCACGGCCTAATTTGGGGTGACCGCCTGCGGGCCATGACATTCGAATAGTTCGAGCACGCCCTTTCCTTTCAGTTCCACGAGTCCGCAGCTTTGGCCCGCGCAACAGTGCCGAACCTGGGCCCAGGCTTCGGCGCTCATAAGGATCGATCCTGGTTTGGCATGCGAGGTGATACGGGCGGCGGTGTTGACGGTATCTCCCCACAAGTCGAAGAGATATTGATGCCGGCCCATGATGCCGGCAATGACAGGGCCGTTATGAATTCCGATACGGATCGTCCAGCTGGGCTTGAGGCTTTGCGCGGTTTCGATCATCGTTCTCGCACAGCGCACTGAAGCGAGCACACCGTCCTGCATTGGTTTAAACAGCCCAGCGGTGGCAAAGAACGCATCACCAATAGTCTTGATCTTCTCCATCGCATGCGCATCGACGATGTCCTCAAACGCATCAACAAGACCCCGAAGTTCAGACACCACCTGCTCCGCAGGATGGCTGTCGCAGTAATGCGTGAATCCAACGATATCGCTGAACAATACCGTCACGTCTTCCACTCGCCGGGGCTTGACCTCGTTCGTCGCCTTTAACTCGGCCAAGGCACTTGGTGGTAGAATGGCTTGTAGCAATTCGTCAGCGCGGCGCCTCTCACGCTGGATCTCTTCGCGGTAGTAGGCCTCCCGGTCGCGTAGGTGCTTCTTCTCAAGGCAAGCGCCGACGCGTGCTCCGAGAATCACGGGGTTGAAAGGCTTGAGAAGATAGTCGTCAGCGCCTAGTTCGATACCGTGGACCACGCTGTCAACGTCGTCCACTGCGGAAATCATGATAACGCGGATTTCCCGCAGCGTGGGGTGCGCCTTCACGTGCTGCAGCACTTGATGGCCGGTCATCCCTGGCATCATGACATCGAGGAGCATGAGATCCACGGGCTGCTCGGAAAGCATTGCCATGGCCTCGACCCCATCCTGGGCAGTCAGCACAGCCTCATAGCCTAGGTGTCGCAATCGACGAACGAGCAGATAACGATTGTCTTCGTTATCGTCGACGACGAGAATCGTGGGCGACGGCTCATTCATCTCTTGGACGCTCCCTCAGAAGAGCCTCGATCCGATCAAGCAGGCGCGGGAAATTGGTCGGCTTCGCAATGAAATCATTGCACCCGGCAGCGAGTGCTCGCTCGCGATCCTCCGGCATGGCGTGGGCAGAAAGCGCTATAATAGGGACGGCCGCAGTTTCCGGCGCCGCGCGCAACTGCCGCGTGACCTCCCAGCCGTCGATGACTGGTAGTCCAAGATCCATGAGAATGAGGTCGGGGACCTGGCTTTTGACCAGCGCCAGCCCTTCTTCGCCGTCGCGTGCAACGAGGACGTCGTAACCTTTTCGATGCAATCGGCGCGACACCATGTAGATGTTGTCTTCATTGTCCTCGATGTAAAGGATCTTAACCATGACTTTCGGCTCGCCGCTGTGGTCCATTGGTGGGGAGTTTGTGCATGAGGAAGTCACGGACTCTCGTCAGCAACTCATCGCGCGTGCAACCCGCTTTGGATACGAACTCCACAATTCCGTCGTTAAGCCGCTGCCGGTGCGCTTCGCTTAAGTCGGTGGCAGTCATCACGATGACAGGAATATCTTCGAATGCCGCGTTACCGCGGAGCGCCTCGATGAACTCGAACCCGTCCATCTCCGGCATCATGAGATCCAGTAAGATCAGACTTGGTCTGCGTTGAGCAAGTCGCTTGAGTCCCTCCTGACCGTTTTCGGCTTCGACGATTCGCCATCCCTCAGCGGCAAGTCTTGACGCCAACAGTCGCCGTGTCTGTTCGTCGTCCTCAATGAGGAGAATATCCTTTCTCGATGGACCTCCGCTCAGATGGTGCAACACCGCTCGGAGCCGAGTCCAATCGATCGGCTTGGTAATGTACTCGCTGGCGCCGAGCGCATAGCCCTTGCTGCGCTCATCGACGATGGTCAGCATGATCACGGGTATCGGAGCCAATTCAGGCATCGACTTGAGCTCTCTGAGCACATGCCAGCCGTCGAGCTCGGGCATCAACACGTCCAGAGTGATCAGCGAGGGGCGAAGTTCACGCGCGAGCGTAAGCCCCTCTTGTCCTCCCTGCGCCGTCAGGACGTCAAAGCCCTCTTTGCCGAGGAACCGACGCATGACATCCAGGGCATCAAGATCGTCATCGATGACAAGCACACGCGGGGCAGGGCCCATCATCCGAATCGGCGGGCCGCCGTTCGCGACCGCTGGCATCTCGGCGCGTTGTGTTGCTACAGGGAGAGCTTGATCGGGCAAGCGAACGGTGAAGACGGCTCCACGGCCGGGCATACTCGCAACGGTGATTTCTCCGCCCATGGCCCGGCATAAACGCTGGCTGATCGCCAGACCAAGTCCCGAGCCTCCGTACTTGCGGGTCGTCGACCCGTCGGCCTGAGAGAACTCCTGAAAGAGGCGCCCAAGTTGTTCCACCGTGATCCCGATGCCGGTGTCGGCCACGACGAAGACCAACGACCCCCTTGATCCGTCAGTCTCGCGTGCGGCTGAGAGACGTATCTCGCCATCCTCCGTGAATTTGCACGCATTACTGAGCAGATTCAGAAGCACTTGACGCACCCGGGTCGAGTCCGCCCGTATCACACCAATGTCCGCAGGACAGTCGACGATGAGTTGGTTGCGGTTCTTGTCGGCGATCGACTGGGTCGTCTTTGCAACTTCGCCAACGAGTGCAGCGACATCGAGCTCCTCTGGGTACAGATCGAGCTTGCCAGCCTCGATCTTGGACAAGTCGAGAATATCATTGATCAACATGAGAAGATGTTTTCCGGCCCGCACGATGCGTCCAACGGGCTCGGCAAACGCGGTATCTGGCGTCTCCTGCGTTTCCTCATGAAGCATCTCGGCAATTCCAATGATGGCGTTGAGCGGCGTTCGAAGTTCGTGGCTCATATTTGCCAGGAACTGACTCTTTGTCCGGTTTGCCGCCTCTGCTTCCTCACGCGCCTGCTCGAGGTCAATCTGACGGCGCTTCAGCTCGGTGATATCGGTGTAGACGACGACCGTGCCGCCATCATGCGTCTTACGCTGGGTCACTCGTACCCAGAGATCATTCCGGTACGAATGCTCGGCGACGCTAAACGGCTCAGAATGCTGGCTCAGGCGTTCCTCTCTCCACTGCTCCGGGGTACGCCCATTCAAATCGGGCACAGAGCGTGTAACTGCTCCATCGAGGATCTCGCAAAAGCTTGTGCCGGGCTGGAACAGGTCGGCCCGCTGGGGATAGATCTCGCGTACGCGTTCGTTGCACACCACGATCCGGTCGTCGGCATCATAGAGGACGAATCCATCCGAGATGGTTGCGATTGCTGCCGCGAGCGTCTTGCGCTCGTACTCTCGTTCGGAAGTCAGCCGATCCCGCTCTTTGAGCGTATCGCGGAATATCGCCAGCGTCCTTGCCATGGCGCCGATCTCGTCACGGCCGGCATCGGGAATGGGAACTGCCACGTCCCCGGCATTAAGGCCGTCTATCGCCACCACAAGCCGGCGGAGCGGAAGCGTGATTGAGCGCAGCAGGAAGAAGGTTAGGAGCACTCCCCCAATCACCACCGCCACGACGATGCCTTGCGTGAGCCGGGTCGCAGCGGTGACTTCTGCAACCGCACGATTGCGGGCCGCGGCAGCCTCTTGGGTTAATTCAGTTACGATCGATGTCAGCGTTTCGTCGACGACGACACTGTGCGTTCTCGCCTGAGCCAGAAGAGAATTTCCCGTCACGCGGCGATCAGCAGTGTATTCCTCAACGGCATCAGCGGCAAATTTCTCGAACTGCGCGAGCTCTGTACGAACGGTGACGATGCGATCGGGTTTACTCGCTGCTACCTGATCGAGAAGACGCTCCATTCGGCTCCGAGCTTCCGCTGCGTTTCTTTCCGAGAGCGTCAGCATGCTAACGGCGAGGTCGGTCAACCAATAGCGTAACTCTCCGAACGCGACGCGTGCGCCATTCGCCGATTCGATAACGCCGATCAAGTCAGACACTTCGGCTACGATCGCCGAATTATTCGCCAGTTTGCGCGTGAGATAGATATTCGTCCCCAAGATAACGAGGAGCAGGGCGCTCGACAGAAGAATGATCCGAGTTCTGATATTCAATCGCGCCATTGTCGCGAGCCTCGCAATCTTAGTGCTGGGCTATTGGTAGAGAATGATGCTTATTACTCCGCCCAGCTCATTCAATTTCGCGCCTTCCTTCGGGTAGCCCGTTATGTCGACTTCGCCTTTTGGCGAACCATGGCAGGCCAAGCAAGATTCATCGTAGTATTGCGGCACCATGACTCGGAACGCTGGCCGCCCGCCCGTTTCGACGGCAGCTGAATAGGCCTGGTCACGCGGCCAGTTTGGCGCGAGCAGTTTTGATTTGATGACGTCGGTCTCCCACGTATCCGGACGTGCCTTTCGGTTGCGGATGCGATCGGGCGGTCCTGTGATCTTAACTTCAGCCTCCCCCATTGCTCTGCGGGCAAAGGCTTCGTCGACCAGGCGCGCGAACACCGCCGGGATGAAACCCTTGAACCCTGTCCCCTTCGCGTTGATCGTCGCCTGATTTGCGTCCATCACCTCGACGATCGCGTCCATTTGGGCACGCAGCAATCGGCCATGTCGGGAGGCTGGGTCGACTGCTGCCGGATCGACGCCGGTTGCCCTGCGATAGATTTCGCGAGTCTGTTCTAGCAGCGCCTTGCCGCTAAGGCCCTTGTCGCCGAGCTTTGGATCATCGATCCGTTCCTGCTTGCGGGAGATGACGGTTTCGCCAGCGACCAGCATGTCGGCCAGGCTCGTACCGATGACCAGATCCTCATTGTCCCGGGCCGCGCAAATCACCGATGCCTGAATTGTGCCCACAAAGATAAGGCCCCCCGTGGCTATCATCCACGAATGCATCGGCCGGACCATCGCTTCATCTCACAGTACAGTTACAGAGCGAGCACAGGTCAGTGACCCTCGATCGCAGCGAGAACCTTCGCCGGGGTGAACGGGACCGAGCGCAACCGCACGCCAAGAGCATCGAAAACCGCATTCGAGATCGCGGCTGGCACGACCGCGGCTGCAGGCTCGCCCGCGCCCGAAGGCGTCTCGGTCGGACGGTCGATAAGCTCGATGATGACGTCCGGCACTTCGGGAAACGTCAGGATCGGATAGGTCGCCCAATGCAGGCTTGTCACCGCCGAGCGGTCAAACAGGACTTCCTCTTTCAACGTGCGGCTGACGGTCTGGATGATGTTTCCCTCGATCTGATTCCTGACGCCGTCGGGGTTGATGATCTGTCCACAATCATGCACGACGAAAAAACGCTGGACGCGGATTTCCCCGCTTCTACGGTCGACTTCGATTTCGGCCACCGCGCCGACATAAGTGGGCGATGGGAAATCCTTGGCAAAGCCGATGCCTCGTCCGACCATGACATCGCTCTGGGCGGGGCTCCGTGGCGAGGGTCGATTCTTCCACCGAGCCAGGGTGGCCAGACGCCTCAGTAGATCGGCACCACGCGGGTCTTTGAGATGGCCGAGACGAAGGTCGAGTGGGTCGGCACCAATAAAGGCAGCGAGCTCATCGACAAAGCATTCGTTCGCGAAAGCGTTTTGCATGCGCCCTGGCGATCGAATCCAGGACCAGCGGAATGGTGTCTCGGCGAGGAGATGCGCGACAGTCTTGATGTTGGGCAGATTGTAGGGGATCGCCGAGTTGGTGGCCATCACATTGGGGCTGCCGTGGCCGTACGGCTGCGTTATCGGAGCGGAAGGCGCGCCGGCGGCGAGCGTGGCCGCGATGAGTGGCACCGGCCCGAACCCATCCTCAGGAATGAAGAAGTCCGATTCCCAGGCGGTAATCCTGCCTTCGGCATCAACTCCGGCGCGGAGGTCGACCAGCGTTGGCGGACCTTTTGGGTCCCAACCATGCTCGTCGGCGCGCATCCACTGGACGCGCACAGGTCTGCCGCCCATCGCGCGCGAGAGGAGCGCGGCGTCGCCGGCCGCGTCTTCGTGCCCATTGCGGCCGTAACAGCCCGAACCTTCGATATAGAGGCAGTGCACATCGTCGAGTGGCACATCCATCATCGCCGCGAGCTGTCGTCTTAGAGACTGCGTCGCCTGAGAGGCGCTCCAGCAGGTGATCCTCCCGTCCTTGATTTCGACGACGGCGCAAGATGGGCCGATTGAGCCGTGTGTCTGGACAGCGAAATCGTAGGTGGCTGAGATACGTTTCGGCGCATCGCTCAGCGCCTTGGCGCTATCACCGACATTGGAGGTGACCACATCGCTCTTGATGCGCGTGGCGCGAACGTAGTCCCAGAGGTGCGCCCGGTCCGGCAGCCCTTCCCAGTTCGACCAGGTCGCCTTCAGCGTACGTGCGGCTTGGATGGCGCCCCATTCGGTTGTCGCGACCACGCCAAGGAAATTGCCCTCGCGTACAACCTTTAGGAGGCCCGGAACGCCGCTCACCGAGGACTCATCGACACTTTCAAGGCTGGCGCCAATTGCCAACGGGCGCACCACGCGGCCGTACAGCATTCCGGCAACGCGGAAATCGTGCATGAAGCTGAAGCGTCCGGTTGCCTTTTCTGGAATATCGAGACGCGCCACTGACTTGCCCACGACCTTGTACGTGGCCGGGTTCTTCGTGGGAGCATTGTTGTCAATCTTCAGCGAGAACGTGCCGTCGCCGATAAGCCCGGCATAGGACACGCTCATGCCGTTGCCTTTGATCATGCCGTCCTCGATGCGAAGCTCGGTCGTCGCCACTCCAAAGCGCTTCGCGGCGATCTCGGCAAGCGCCTTGCGCGCGGTCGCTGCAGCCTGCCGAATCTGCATCCCTCCTTTTTGAATCGAGAGGCTGGCCGCAGTTACACCCTGGTCCGGCGTCAGCGCGGTGTCGCCCTGGATGAGCCTTACCCGGTCGATCGGCACGTCGAGCTCTTCGGCCACGATCTGCGTTAGCGCAGTGCGCAATCCGGTCCCGAGATCTACTTTTCCGGAATAAACCGTGACCTGCCCGTCGGTGCCGATAGATAAAAATCCGTCGACCTCGTCAGATGCAACGGTCTTCTTCGGGGCGCTGCTCTGCGCCAAAGCGGAATAAGGCTTTGCCGCGAGCGCAAAGGTGACGACGAGCGCGCCGCCGGTCTTCAATATGCCGCGACGGGTGGAGACGAAATCCAGCATCTCTGTCTCCCTTGTCTCACGCGTTCCGGGCCGCCCGCTGGACCGCCCGAATGATACGAAGATGCGTGCCACAACGGCAAAGATTGTCGGCGAGCGCCTTCTTGATCTCCGGAACGGTCGGGTTCTTGGTTTTCGCGAGGAGTGCAGTCGCGTGTATGATCATGCCGTTAAGACAGTAGCCGCACTGTGCTGCCTGCTCGTCGATAAAGGCTCGTTGCACAGGCGACGGCTGCTCCGGGCTGCCGAGCCCCTCCAGCGTCACGACCTTCTTGTTTGCCACCTTGGTGAGCGGTGTTTCGCACGAGAGCACTGGCTCGCCATCCAAAAGGACAGCACAGGTGCCGCACTGGCCCAGTCCGCAGCCGAAGCGCGGCCCCTTCAATTCAAGATTATCTCGCAGGGCATAGAGAAGCGGCATACCCGGGTCATCGACTTCAATCGTGACCGCACGGCCGTTTACATCAAGCGAAACCGAAGTGGGCATCAGTACCTCCCACAATCGTTCTGCTTACTGCCGGTAGCTTATACTCCCTTCGGGGGCAATTTTGAATGCCCTGAGGGCTTATCGCTCGGTGCCCCAGTCATCCACGTTGGCCAATCGCGTTAATGACGGACCCATTGGCTGCTTCGCCTTGTTGACGGGAGATTACCCCCTAAACCCGCGCTATTCGCAGCGGGTCCGTGGGGGCGATACGTCCGAGGATAGCAAACGCCGGTGCCCAGAGAGCATTGCAGGTGCAAACGCGTCGCAAGGTCCTCCGCAATCGCATGGCGCGGCCAACCACCCCCGAACCATGCCGATTGCAACGACTGCTCGGATCGGCTCTTAGTTGCCCGCATCGCCATGTCTGCTTGTGGCAAGCTAAAGCCAACGTCGGGTGCAGGAGGGAAAGCAGACAAGCTCCGCGCGTTCAGGTACTTCCGAGTCTGGCCCATAGCCGAACTGCGTATGAGCCGCCGTAAAGGCTGCTCTCGGAGCAGAACCGGACCTGACGCACCTAGCGCTCCCGGCCGCTGGTGCTCCGGCTCCCAGTACCATTACTGGTATTGACGTAAAGTCATACCGTCTTCAACGGAGTATTGTGCAGGACTTCGGCGAGCATACGCTAGTTTATGGACACGCTGTTTTCCAATTGTCACCAAATTTGCCGGTCAGCAAACGAGAGCAGATAAGAAACAAAGAGCATCAGGGCGGACACATTGTGGCCATCAAGAACATCGTTATTCCTTTGGAAGTTGAGTATCCAAACAAGCCAGCAAAGGAACGTGGAATCTCCCGCTCCAAGCTTGTGCGATATGTGATGGAGAAGGTTGTGAACGATGAACTGGTTCCTGCGCTTCGAGCATCATCTGGAGCAAGTAATTCAATGGTTGGTCACAATGTTACGGAGGCAATCGATCATGCGTTGCACGAGGTGCAGGCCGCGCGGCGTGACCTGACCATAACTGGCTTCTGCATGCGTCAGGCAGAAATGCTTCGTAGAATAGATCGAGCCAAAGCCAACCTTGCTGATCTGGTGCAGCCCGGAACCGCAGGTAAATTCACTCAGGGTGCTTAATTTAAAGACGAATAGGAACTGAGTTTCGGGCCGACAATTGGCTTCCGGTATCCTCCGTGACAGTTGGGTGCCACTAGACGGCCTCCGGCATTGATCACTCCCCCGGCCGTGCGGGGGGCGTCTCGCTTGAATTTACCCGATCACCTCGTACTCGAAGGCGACGCCTTCGGGGTCGTTCTCATCGAGCCATGCTTGGGCGGCTTCCGCCGTGACGAACACCTTCAAATCCTCGCCCCGGTCGTAGATCCAGACTGAGCCCCGCGCTGCACCGCGTCGTTAGTTGGTACACTTCTCAGATCGCCAGATGATGAGGATGCCTCTTGGCAAGCTCCTGGTCGACATACCCGTCTGCGTCGACCCACTCGTGTGGACAGTAGGCAAGCGACGCAGGATCAACGACGAGACCATCTCGTGTGACTGCCGCTCGCGTGCCCATTCGACCGGTCCACACACACACTCTCTCTCTCTCCGCTGCTGGGATTGAGACGCGTGGCGTCATAAACGGCGATGTCGTTTGTCAGTCGCAAACTCCGAGGTGCTGAAATGAATGATGCGCGATGAAGGGAGATTATCGCGCGGGCCGTCTGGAGCACATCGTTGCTGCAGTTGTTCGCGGGTGATGGTTCACACGCTAGTCGGCCTGTCTTCGTTGTCCGCTCCGCGTGCGACCATTTTGAGGAAATCGTCGGGTAGGAGGAAAATTAGGGCCCGCCAGCGCAACCTGGCGGGCTTGATTCTAGACTAATGCTGGCAGCCACCGCATGCCGGAACCCGACTGGCTTGCGGGAGCGCTGTATGTCGGCCATTGCTTCTGTTGAGGCAGGGCAATTGGAAGTGGCCGGCGGGGGCCGCTGGCCCATTGCGCATCGGTCGGCGGCCGCGCCCTTGAGTTACAAACCTACCGCCTGTTTCTCAATGCGGGAAAACGTCGCGAGGCCCGCCAGTTCGCGCTGGCGCGGGCCTGCCTCAACATAGGAGTGCGCGGCCGCCTCTCAACAAGCTTGAAGTGCGATGCAAATGGGCGTTTGTTAGGGTTTTCACCCAATTCGTATTTTGCATGTATTTTTATTGGGGGGTCGAATGAATTGCTTTCAGCATCGCCTCACCATACCCGCCCAAATGCTGCTTGCGCTACTCGAGGCGGATGCGGCTCATCTGGGTCAGGAGCGGCGCGAGCTGATCAGATTGCGCGATCAGGTTAGGCAAGCCGGACGCAGCCACGAAGTTGAGGCCGCCTCAGTGGCGGCAGAAACCCGGAGCATGGATGGGAGTTGACCCGCGCCATGTGGCGGCGCTCGTTTCTCCTGACTAGTCCCAGAGGCCGCGTTGTATGGCGATCTAGCGACGGCTGTCTGCCACCAAGCTGCCACCAACTCGGCCGACGAATCGCGCGTGTTTAAGATCCATCTTTTTCTTGACGGAGATATTGAAGTGGCGATGGAGACAGTGAAGTGGTTCAACGCGACGAAAGGGTATGGCTTCATCAGGCCGGACGCGGGTGGGCCGGACGTGTTCGTGCATATCTCGGCCGTCGAAAGGGCTGGATATACCGGTCTCGCTGATGGCGTTAAGATCAGCTACGAGCTTGTGACGACGCGGACGGGCAAGACGGCTGCCAACAATCTCCGCATTGGCTGACTGCCAGTCTCAGCCCGCCGCTCAAAGTGAGCGCGGGGCTTGCTCCCTCGCTCACGCTGCGGGCGCAGCTAGGCTCATCTGGCGGTTTCTTTTGCGCTTTATGGGGAGTGGCCAGCTGTTGATCCTGCCTTTCAGACCGATCCCCTCGAGGTGCAGCCGCTTCCACCGGCCGCTGATACTGGGTGGCCCAACGCTGTTCGCACCTTCTTTGAAGGTCCGGAGGGATGGTACTCACAACCCGCCTCCGACGGTGCACGACCCCGCGGTGGGGGCAGTTGGGTAGGGGAACGGGGCCGTGCAGGCCCGAAGGCCTGCTTGAATAACGCGGCTTTGGTTCACCGTGTCCTGCAGCAAGCCTGAATGGTCCGTCAGCCCTCATGTCCTACTATCAGCGAACGAGCCGATAGGTCTTCGCGCGCTTTCGCCCCGAGGGAAGATCGGGATTTAGCTTGTGGCGATTGAGGGCTCGCATGATGCCGATCCGGGCAAGGATCCGCAGTCGTTCATTCAAATGAGGTGTGCCGTGCGTATATTGCATTGGATAATCGTGAGCGGTGCGGCGATCTTCGTGATCACGCCCGCCGCAGCTCAGACCTACGATCCGAGATATCCAGTTTGCCTTCAAAGGTGGGAATGGGGTGGCAGCACGTATTTCGAGTGCAGCTATACATCGTGGGACCAGTGCCGAAGGGCGACGTCGGGACTTCCGGCCATGTGTTTGGATAACCCGTATTGGTCGCAAGGGCACTTGCCGTCGCCGCGCTCCGGCCGATGTTGACCAGCTCGAAAGATGCGGCCGTCCTGCACAGGCTCGGTCCCGCTGGCGATCTCGATCAGCTTACAGGCGGCTCGGAACGCTCGCGAGCTACTGTCCGTCGTGCGTGCGGAGATTCGCCGCTACCGAGCTGCATTCAAATCTTCGGCAGCTTGGCGATGTACTCGCCAGTGTCGCGCAGCGTCACCAGCTTGCGACCGTCTACCTCTATCGGATCCTCAAAGGGATGGCCCCAGCCCCGATCAGCCACAGATCAAACCTCCCAACGGGCGTCACCGCGCCGCGGCCCCTCGCGCTGTCAGAACCGGCGGGGCCGCTGTCTCTCGACAGTCGGCCCCTAACGGTGCGGGTACGCAGGTCAAGCATCTGACCATCCCGCCCGGCTGCGTGAGACGTTCGTGGAATTGCAGCCACACGACAACGCTTTTCCGGAACCTCCAGTCCCATGCTCCAGCGCAATCCAACTCGGCGGGATCGCTGCACCGACGCAGTCAAACTGCTGGTCGGAGAAACCATTCATATGGCCCACGAAAAGAACCAGAAACAGAACGCGCCTATCGTCTCCAAGTAAGCAATGGAGCCATTGGAGCCTCCACTGCATTAGCAACGAAGGAGCGGTGTCATGCGTGCATATTCCACTATCACCCTCGTCGCCGTTATTCTGGCCGGTGTCGGCGGCTTAAAGCTGTCTCTCTTCGGTGCTCCACCCGCAGAAGCGGTTTCCTTGCTTAAGACTACAAGCATGGACCTCCATCAGATGCACGAGAACGCCAAGAACCTTCCGGAGCTGAAGTTTCGCGACATGACGTTCGTCTTTCCAAGTGATTGAGATAACGCCGTTTCCCGCACGCACAGCTAGCTCAAGCTTGTCTATGATGGATTGGAGCGAGAGTTCAGTTTTTCAATTAGTTAGAAGGTGGCGTGTGCACCGGGAGGTCAAGAAAAATCTATCGCGGGCAAGTGTGGACGGTCGCTCTTTGGAGTGATGTGAGGTCCACAGATGCCTGGACGGCCTAGAGAACTAGGGTCTGTACTCAATAAGGATTCCCGTCTGGGCTGAGTTGTGATTCAAGCTTCCCAAGCGAAGGGGGCTTGATGGGGAAGCAACTGTACTGGCTGAGCGAGTCGGAGTGGAAGCGGATCGAACCGCTGTTGCCACGTGGGCGACGCGGGGCGCACCGCGTGGATGATCGGCGCGTAATCAGCGGGATCATGCACATGCTGCGATCGGGCGCACGCTGGCGGGACTGTCCGCCAGACTACGGGCCGTACACGACGATTTACAACCGCTTCAACCGCTGGAGCCGGCAAGGCGTGTGGAGCAATATTTTCTACGCGTTGACCGGCTCAACTGGCCGGGTCGGGACAATGTCCATCGACGCGACCCACATTAAAGCCCACCGCTCGGCGGCGGGCGCAAAAGGGGGGACTTCCAGCAGGCGGTCGGCCGCTCGCGCGGCGGGCGCACCACCAAAATCCACGCGCTAACCGAGGATCACGGACGTCCGATCGCCTTCTTGCTTACCCCTGGCAATTGCCACGATCTCGTGGCCGCGCGCGATCTGTTACCAGCCGTGCCTCCAGCCCGACGCTTACTGGCCGACAGAGCCTACGATGCCAACAGCCTGCGTGTTTGGTTGGCGGATCGCGGAACAAAAGCGGTGATCCCGCCTAACCCAACCCGCAAACATCCTCACCGATATGACGCCAAAGCCTATAAGAGCCGTAACCTTATCGAGCGCATGTTCTGCCGCCTCAAGGATTTCAGACGCATCGCGACCCGCTATGACAAGCGAGCCGACAACTTCCTATCCGCCATCCACTTGGCAGCCGCACTCACCTGGTGGATTAATTGAGTCCGGACCCTAG
>NZ_LUUB01000118.1:103560-140269 GCF_001641635.1 Bradyrhizobium centrolobii | reverse complement strand
CCGGTCGACTTCTCCTCGAGATCGACGATCAGGACCACGCGGTCGCTTGAGGAGCCGGGCTCCGTGGAGATCTTGACGCTCTTGAAGAAGTCGAGGTTCTTCAGGCGGCGCTCGGCGCGATCGACCAGCGCGCGGTTGTAGGCGTCACCCTCGGAGATGTCGAACTCGCGCCGGATCACATAGTCGCGCGTGCGGGTGTTGCCACGGATGTTGATACGTTCGATATAGGTGCGCGGCCCTTCGTCGATGTTGAAGACGATGGCTACAGTGTGCGCCTCGAAGTTGCGGTCGCCGCCCGGGCGGACCACGGCGAAGGCATAGCCGCGGCGCGAGGCCTCGATCTGCATCTCCTCGACCGACTTCTCGACCGATTCGACGTTGTAGAGCGATCCGATACTGACGCGCGAGTAAGAGCGCATCGAACTCGCGTCAAAATTGGGAATGCTGGAGCGGAAATCGATCGAGCCGATGCGGTACTGCTGGCCTTCCTCGATCTTGAAGGTGACGAGGAAGCCCTTCCTCTCCGGATCGTACTCGGTGAGCGCAGCCACGACCTGCGCATCGGCAAAGCCGTGCTTGAGATAGAAACGCCGGATCAGGTCGCGATCAGCTTCGACCCGATCGGGATCATAGATGTCGTTGTTGCCGAGGAAGCTGAGCAGATTGCTCTCGTGCGTCTTGATCACGTCGCGCAGGCGCGAGGCCGAGAAGGCGCTATTGCCGATGAACTCGACTGATTTGACGCCGGTCTTGGCGCCCTCGTCGATCGTGAAGATGAGGTCGACGCGATTGTTCGGCTGCTCGATGATCTCGGGCGTGACACGCACGTCGTAGCGGCCCGAGCGGCGATAGATCTCGGCAATGCGCAGCGTATCGGACTGCACCATGGCGCGGGAGAACGTGCCGCGCGCCTTGGACTGGACCTCGGCGGTCAGCTGCTCGTCCTTGATCTTCTTGTTGCCCTCAAAGGCAATGCGGCCGATCACCGGGCTTTCGACCACGGAGACCACGATGCGACCGCCGGCGCGGTTGATCTTCACATCCTGAAACAGACCTGTTTCGATCAACGCCTTGAGCGCGTCGTCGATGGCCGGCTGGTCGAAGCGCCCAGCGGGCCTGAAATAAGAGCGGACCGTGTCGGCCTCCACACGGCGATTGCCCTCGACCACGATCATATCCGCCGCCTGCGCGGTGGCCGGCTGCGGCGACAATACGACGGGTAACGAAGCTGCAATCGATACGCCGTACATCGCGACCGCAATCAACCAGGCTCGCCAAACAGACATTCCACACCTCAAGTCCAGATGACTTGCTCTGAAACGGGAAAGCTGTGGCCGTGGTGTGGCTTCAAAGTTGCCGCATTGTTTCCGGTGATTGAATTTGATCCGGCGATCGCTCGTGTCCAGTGCGCAGAGCGGAGCATTCGCTCTGACCCGCACGAACACCTTGCGCCCGGATCAATCCGGCATCGCGGCAATCGTGCACGCGTGAGCAGGCGCACGCGTTCAGCAACATCGCGCAAAAAGTGAATTCTTTACCCGTGCTGAAGCCGATGCGAGAGGCATCGGCATCTGATGACCTGCATGGGACGCACGCCGATGAATTCGTTTGTCACGATCAGAATGGTTCTAATCGCCATCCTCGCCTCGACAGTGACTTGCAGCGCCGATACGGCCAGCAAGCGCGATCGAGAACAATCACAGGGCGCCGTCTACGACTATGGTCCACGCGGCCCCAATCGCTCCTATCCGTCGGGTCCGCATACGCGCATCTATGTCAGCAAGCGTTCATGGCTGGATGGAGGGACCGAAGTGCTCCCAGGTGAGCGCAAGTTCAGCGACTATGCGTTTCCGCCGGGCGCATCGTTCGCCCGCGAGAACAACAACCGGCCGCTCGATCGCCAGCCGCTGAGCCCCGCCTCGGATCTCGGCGGATTTGCACAGAGAATCCCGCCGCCCTGGTAGGCGGCCTGCCATGATCTTCCCGGCCCTTTCGAACGCCGAGACGCCGGGCAACATCTGTTTACACTCAGCAACATTCCGCCTGCCGAAACGCCACGATCGCCCGGCTAGTGACGGCGGCCTGGCTCGCAGCGCGGCCGGCTCCCCTGGGAGCACAACCAGCGCTTCGCTCCTCATGCAGGGCCAGGCCAACGGATTTCAGTCGAGTTGATGCCATCAAACTTATTCGCTGCCGTCCCCCCGGCACTTGCAAAGGAAAGCGATCATCGGACGCCCTGCCAGTTCGGCCCCATCCTGCCGCGTGTTGGATCAATCTGCCTCATGCTGATGGTCGTCGGCCTATTGACCGGCTGCGCGGTCGGTCCGGACTATGCCGGCCCGCCCAAGCTGAACATGCCTTCGCATTGGGGCAGCAAGGCCGCCTCCCAGCACGACGCCGGACGGCTGGATCGCTGGTGGCTGCGCCTGCGCGATCCCCTGCTCAGCCGGCTCATCGAACAGGCCGCCGAGGCGAACCCGAGCGTCGCGAAGGCGAAAGCCGTGGTGCGCGAGGCGCGCGCGACGCTGCAACAGACAACTGTCGGGCTCCTCCCCTCGGTCAGCGGCACGGCCTCGGTGACGAACAACAAGACGAGCGCCGGCTCTTCCTCGGTCCTCGTCGACAGCGCGGCGTACGCGCTTCACCAGGCAAGCTTCGATTCGAGCTGGGAGCTCGATTTGTTCGGCGGCACGCAGCGCAGCATCGAGGCGGCGCTGCGCGCCGAGCAATCGGCCGAAGAAAACCTGCGAGACAGCCTCGTCACCCTCATCGGCGACGTCGCCGCCTACTACGTTGAGGCCCGCGGCTATCAGGCCCGGATCGCGCTGGCGGAGCGGACCGCGGCCTCGCAGCGCGACACCGAGCGGCTCACCCGCTCAAAGTACGAAGCAGGCAGCGCCACCGCCGTGGACGTCGCGAAAGCGACCGCTCAGGCGGCGAGCACGGAAGCGAACATTCCAACCTATCAGGCCGCGCTCGCGGCCGACATCCACCGGCTCGGAATCTTGCTCGGCCGTCCGCCTGACGGCGTCGCCTCCATGCTCGCGCATTCAGCGCCGGTGCCTGCACTGCGCATGCCATTGCCGGCGGGTATACCGGCCGACCTCCTCACCAACCGTCCCGACGTGGCGAGCGCCGAACGCAAGCTTGCGCAGGCAACGGCCAAGATCGGTCAGGCCGAGGCCGACCGATACCCCGCCGTCTCATTGACGGGCTCGGTGGGAACCTCCGCCCTGAGCGCCGGCGATCTCGCCAAATACTCCAGCATCAGCTGGTCGGTCGGGCCTTCGATCACGGTACCAGTGTTCGATGCGGGCAAGCGGCATGCGGCGGTCAGGGTCGCGGAAGCACAACGGGATCAGGCATTCGCCACCTTCCACGCAACGCTGCTGACCGCGATCGAGGACGTCGAGAACGCGCTGGTCTCGCTCTCGCGCGAACGCATACGTGCGACCAAACTCGCCGAGGCGGCGAAGAACTACCGGGAAGCCGCGCGGCTGTCGCGGTCGCTGTTCGAGAGCGGCAGCGCGAGCTTCATCGACGTGCTCGACGCCGAGCGTTCGCTCTATTCGGCGGAGGACTCCCTCATTCAAAGCAAGGTGTCGGCCGCCAAGGACTACATCGCGCTGGCGAAGGCGCTCGGCGGTGGCTGGGTCGATCCGATCGACGTGTCCACGCCGATCATCGTGGATCAGAACACGGAACCTCACCTGTGGCAGGCGCTCAAATGACCGGCCTCATCACAGCAAAGCGCCTGCGGATCATCGCCGCGCTGCTTGCCGCCGCAGTGACCGGGGTCGTCGCGGCCGCGCACTTTCCGGGAACGTCAGGCAAGATCCAATCCTACATCACCGTGCCGGTCACGATGGGCGACCTACGCGAAGAGGTGCTCGCGAGCGGCACGCTCAAGCCGGCGCGGCTGACGGCCGTGGGTGCGCAGGTCTCCGGCCGGATCACGGCGCTCAACGTCAAGGTCGGCGACACCGTCAAGGCCGGCGACGTCATCGCCCAGATCGATCCCGTCACCAAGCAGAACGACCTGCGCAACTCCGAAGCGTCGCTGAAGAACTACCGGGCACAGAAGCTCGAGAAGGAGGCGACGCTTACGCTTGCCGAGGCGAACCTGGCGCGCCAACAGGCGACCTTTGCGCAGCGTGCGACCTCGCGTGGCGATTTCGACAGCGCTGAGGCGACTGTACGCCAGACCCGCGCCCAGATCGCCGCGCTGGAGGCGTTGATCGTCGGCGCCGAAGCAAGCGTGGAGACGGCCAGGGTGAACCTCGAATACACCCGCATCACCGCCCCGATCGACGGCACGGTCCTGGCTACCGTGGTGCAGGAGGGCCAGACGGTCAACGCCGTCCAGTCCGCACCGACCATCGTCGTGCTCGGCCAGCTCGACACAATGACGGTCCGGGCGGAAATCTCCGAAGCCGACATCGTCAAGGCCAGGGCGGGACAACCGCTCTACTTCACCATTTTGGGCGACCAGGACCATCGCTACGAGGCACACCTCGAGCAGATCGAGCCGGCGCCCGAGTCCATCAAGAACGACGCGAGCTTCTCCTCGACGACCACGTCGACCTCGAGCACGACTTCATCGAGCTCCAGCAGCACGGCGATCTACTACATCGGCGTGTTCAAGGTGCCGAACCCCGATCTCTCGCTGCGGACCTACATGACAGCCGAGGTGCACATCGTCACCGGCGAGGCCAGCCACGTGAAGACCGTTCCCGCGCTTGCGGTAACGCGACGGTCCGATGGCCGCAGCACCGTCCGCGTCCTAGGCGCGTCCGGGGATATTCATGAACGTGAGGTCAAGACCGGTCTCAGCGATCGCACCACTGTCGAGATCAGATCCGGCCTGGACGACGGCGAACGGGTCGTCACCGGAGAAGCCAACGAGAAGCAGACGGCATCGCGGGGAATGCCGGGCCCGCCGATGGGGCCCTAGCATGACCGATCCGATCATTGCGCTCGACGCTGTCCGGCGGGAGTTTGCGGCCGGCGACACCACGGTGGTCGCACTCGACGACGCCTCGTTGAGCATCCAGCCGGGCGAGATGGTCGCAATCATCGGCTCGTCCGGTTCGGGCAAATCGACGCTCCTCAACATCCTCGGCTGCCTGGATCGCCCGACGTCCGGCTCCTATCGCGTTGCCGGCAGGAACCTCTCCGAGCTCGACGCGGACGCGCTGGCGGCGCTGCGCCGCGAGCATTTCGGCTTCATTTTCCAGCGCTATCATCTTCTCGGCGACCTGACGGCCGCCGAGAATGTCGAGATTCCTGCGATCTATGCCGGGATGAAGGCCCGCGAGCGTCGCACGCGCGCAGATGAGCTTCTCGCGCGGCTCGGCGTGAACGAACGAAGCGGACATCGCCCGAACCAGCTCTCCGGCGGCCAGCAGCAGCGCGTCTCGATCGCGCGGGCGCTGATCAATGGCGCCGAGGTCATCCTGGCCGACGAGCCGACCGGCGCGCTCGACCGGCGCAGCGGCGACGAAGTCCTGAGGATATTGACCGAACTGCACCATGAAGGGCGGACGATCATCATCGTCACCCATGATACCGATGTCGCCGCGCGGGCCGCGCGCATCATCGAGTTGCGCGACGGCAAAATCGTCTCCGACCGCCGGACCGGAGCCGCGGAAGCTCCGGACTCTCTCCGGCGAGAATCCCGGACGTTCTGGGACAGCGGCTTCGGCTGGTCGGTCGTATTGCGGCGCTTGCGGGAAGCGGCGAAGATGGCGCTGGTGTCGATGGCCGCGCACCGGCTCCGTGCATTCCTGACGATGCTCGGCATCATCATCGGTATCGCCGCGGTGTCGTCCGTCGTCGCGCTCGGCAACGCCTCCCAGCGCAAGGTTCTGTCCGACATCTCAAGCCTCGGCACCAACACGATCGAGGTCTTTCCCGGCAAGGATTTTGGCGACGCACGCGCCGGCAAGATCAAGACGCTGGTGCTCGACGATGCCCGCGCCCTGGACCGGCAAAGCTTCATCGCGGGTGTCACGCCGACGGTCTCGACCAGCACCACGGTCCGATACCGCGGCAACGAATCCAACGTGCTGGTCAATGGCGTCGGCGAGAGCTACTTCCAGGTCAAGGGCGCCAAGCTTGCCCGCGGCCGACTATTCGATACCGACGCGGTCCGCAACATCGAACGGCAGGTCGTCATCGACGACAATACCCGCAAGACCTTCTTTGCCGATGACCAGACCGCGGGCATCGGTCGCGTCATCTGGCTCGGCAAGGTGCCTTGCCGCATCGTCGGTGTCATTGCCCAGCAACAAGGCGGGTTCGGCTCGAACCAGAACCTGTCGGTCTATCTCCCCTACACAACCGTGCAGGCCCAGTTCACCGGCGACCGATCGCTTCGCAGCGTCCTGCTTCGGATCAGTGACGAGATCTCGACCGCGCTGGCGCAGGACGCGGTCACCACGCTGCTGACGCAGCGCCACAACACCAAGGATTTCGTCATTCTCAACACCGACGACATCCGCCGCACGATCACGAGCACGACGCAGACCCTGGCCTTCCTCGTGGCGGCGATCGCGGTCATCTCCCTGATCGTCGGCGGGATCGGCGTGATGAACATCATGCAGGTCTCGGTGTCCGAGCGGATCAGCGAGATCGGCGTCCGCATGGCGGTCGGCGCCAGGCGCAGCGACATCCTCCAGCAATTCCTGGTGGAAGCGACCCTGATCTCCTCCATCGCCGGCATCGTGGGCATCCTCGTCGCGATCCTGCTTGGCGCGGCCATCAACCTCGCGATGCCGGGCTTTCAAGTCACCTATTCACCCTTCTCGATCGGGGCGGCCTTCCTGACATCCACCGGGATCGGCGTCGCCTTTGGCTATTTCCCCGCCCGCCGTGCGGCCTTCCTCGATCCCGTGGTGGCGTTGACCCGTGACTGACCCTAGGATTGCACCATGACCGTAGTTTCCCGGGCGCGACATTCGTCCGCAATTCGAGCACCGATCGACGATCCGGATTTGATCCAACTCATGGCCAACGGCACGCAAAGCATCTTGATCGTCGAGGACGATCAGCAGACCAAGGACCTTATCGCACGCTATCTGCGCGAGCACGCGTTTGCGGTGAGCGCTGTCGCGAACGGCCGCGAGATGGACCGATATCTTTCACAGAACCGGGTCGATCTGATCGTGCTCGACCTGATGTTGCCGGGAGAGGATGGCCTGAGCCTCTGCCGCCGCCTGCGCGTGGAATCCACGACGCCGATCATCATTCTCACGGCCAAGGGCGAGGATCTCGACCGCATCCTCGGTCTCGAGATGGGCGCCGACGACTATCTGCCGAAGCCGTTCAACCCGCGCGAACTTCTCGCCAGGATCAATGCGGTGTTACGCCGGCAGTCGGGCGGGCCCGTGGCCGGACCGACTGCGACGCGCCTCAAGTTCCGCGGTTGGTCGATCGACCTTCGGATGCGCGAATTGCGCGATCCCGAGGGCGCGCAGGTGCCGCTGACGAGCGCCGAATTCGATCTTCTTCAGGCCTTCTGCGAACGGCCCGGCCGGATTCTCACGCGCGACAACCTCTTGAGCATGACGCGCGGCCGTCCCGGCGGCGCCTTCGGCCGCAGCATCGACGTGCTGGTGAGCCGGCTGCGTCGTAAGCTCGACAGGACCGAAGGCACCTCCGTGATCAGAACCGTCCGGACTGGTGGCTACATCTTCACGCCGGATGTGGAGCAGCCGTGAGCCGAGCAACTGACATCATCGCGCTGTTCAGCCTCAGGCGGATCAGCGGTCAGATCGCGGCCTTGATCCTGGTCTCGCTCGTCCTGATCCATGTCCTGATCGCCGGATATTTCCTGCTCAACCGGCCGAAGCTGCTGACGAACAGGCCCATGGAGCAGTTCGAACTGGCCGCGCGGATCATTGCCAGCACGCCGCGATCGGAGCGCAGCATCGTTCTGGACAACATCCACCGCACTTTTCCCGCGCTGAAGCTGCAATTGAGAGAGGGCAGCCCGGAATCCGCCGCGCCACCGCCCGGGCTAAGCCTCACCACCATCCCTTCACCGCTCGACGGTCAAGTCGATATCCTTCGAGGCGCCTCGTCGGACGACGATCGGGTGTGGTACTACCTGCCCAACAACGAGGTGCTCGAGGGCACCATTGGATCCCCCAAGCTGCCGCCATTCGTCAGCGGTCTCTGGACGAGCACGCTGCTGTTCCTCGTCGCAAGCGTCACGCTGCTTGGCGTCTGGGCCGGCCGCGCGCTCAGTTCGCCCCTGTCCGCATTCGCGCGGGCCGCGGAAGACTTCAGCCTGAGCCGGTCGTCCGCTCCCCTGCCCGAGACCGGACCCGAGGAGATCCGCTCGACAGCCAGGGCGCTCAACCGGATGCGCGAGCGGATTACCGCACTGATGAACGACAGAACACGGATGCTCGCGGCCATCAGCCACGACCTGCGGACGCCCATCACGCGCCTGCGGCTGCGCTCGGAATACATCGACGATTCGACGCAGCGCGCACAAACATTGCGCGACCTCGACCAAATGCAGTCGATGCTCGAGTCCGTCCTGTCGCTGCTGCGCAGCGAGAGCGCCGTCAAGCCGACGCTGGTGGACCTTGCGGCGCTGGTCCAGATGGTCTGCGAGCAATTCTCCGATTGCGGACATGCCGTGACGTATCAGGGGCCCGACCGGGCCGCAATGACCGCGCGGCCGGATGAAATCATCCGCGCGGTCGGGAACCTCGTCGAGAACGCGACCCGGTTCGGGACCGAGGTGACCGTCGCGTTGTCGATTGCGGACGACCAGATCATCATCGAAGTCTGCGACGACGGTCCCGGAATTCCCGACGAGAGCAAGTCGGCGATGTTGGAGCCCTTCGTGCGCGGCGAAGAAGCCCGCACGATGGACGAGACCGCCGGATTCGGGCTCGGCCTCTCGATCGCGCAGGCCATCGCCACCGCTCACGGCGGGTCACTCCTGCTGCTCGACAACAAACCCAGTGGTCTTTGCGCTCGCTTGCTGCTTTCGAACGCCAGACAAGACGGGCAAGGCTCGTCCTGACTTGCGCGGCGAGCGATGGCACGCGAGATGCCGCCGTCGACTACACGGGCATCGCGGGTCGACCCGAGCCTTAACGAGAATTCATCGACAGAGGCGCCAAGTCACACCGATTTGTCTACCCGGCCGGAAAGCCCCGGAGGCATAATTCGCCACGTGCGGTTATCGAGCCGGGCCAACCGAACGGAGACCAGCATGCAGAGAGCCACGGTGCATCTCGCAGCAGTGATCCTGATTCTCGTCGCGGCGGCCGCCGCCTACGGAAGAGGCAGTTCGCACAGCACCGGATTGATGGCGCCCGCCAATCCCGCAGTCCCTCCGGCCCTGACGTCCAACTCGCATCTTTAGGAATTTGCGCCGCTCCCGACCGAGCGGCAGGTGACGCGGAGCGAGGATCCGTCGCTTGCGAGCGACCTCAAGCCCACCTTGGAGGAAGGCGCCATCGACAGCAAGCTGACCATCTGCCGTGGCTGTTGAGGTTGCGGACCGCGCCGCTGCCACCGTCTGGCCTCGCGTTCGCGTTGGCTACGCCCCGGCTCGATGGCCTGATCACACCGGCTCGCGATCACCCAGAAGAACGTCGGCAGCCTTTTCGGCGATCATGTACACGGCTGTCACGATGAAATAGCCGGGGATGCGCGGAAAGATCGACGCATCGACGATCCGGAGATTCCGCATGCCATAGACTCGGAATTCGCTGTCGACCACGCCACCTTGATCTTCCGGCTTCATCGCACAGGTACCACAGGCGTGATGGCCCCAGGCGTTATCCTCGACATGGCGGCGCAATTGGTCATCGGTATAGAGATGGCGGCCGGGAACCTCCTCTTCGACGATCAGCTTTCCCAATGCATCAGCAACTTTGCGCCCGAAGCGAATTCCGGTGATCATCGCATCGAGATCGGCGTCTGGAGCAAAATTACCTTCAGCGAAATGGCGAAAGTTGATCAGGGGCCGGTCCAACGGATCGTTGGATCGCAATCGCACGGTGCCTGCCGTGTTGTGCGTGTAGGCCTTGAGGACCGCCCAGGTGAGATAGTCGAGCTTGTTGATGCGTTCCGAATAGCCGGGATAGTAGCCGCGGAAATCAGCGAGAAGGCAGAAGCAGAACAGGTCAGGACGCTCCTGATCGGTCCGCGACCGGAACTTCGCCGAGAACAGAAGTCCGTTGCTGGTGTAGGCTCCGGTCCCCCATCGGCGCCATTGACGATACAAGCGGTCCTTGGTCGTGTATGTCGCGCCGCGCAGGGCATCCCACGGCTGCCTGACCCGGTTGACCACGCCAATCTCATATCGATCCTGGAGGTTTCGGCCGACACCCGGCAAGTCCTTCACCGCTACAATCCGGCAGCCCGCCAGGTGCTCCCGATCGCCGATCCCCGACAACATCAGCAGTTGCGGTGTGTTGAAGGCCCCGCCAGCCAGGATCACCTCGCGGCTCGCGCCGACGAATCTTTCCCGCCCTGCTTCACCGCGAGGCTGTGCCGCGGCCCGATAGATCCGCCTCCCCTCACGATAAATGACGCCAGATGCTGTGCGTGAGACAGGATCGATCTTGATGCGGGTAACGAGTGCGTTCAGCCGTATCGTCAGGTTGTTCGGAAATCGCCTTTGTACGTCGAGCAGAAATTCGCGCGGCCCGGTACGCGTATGCCGCGCGGACGACATGGGCGTCAGGCAGATGGTCGAGGCCTCGACATCCAAAAGTCTCTCGTCGTTGGGATCGCCTAGACTGCGCATCAGCCAGCCCCAGCCTTCGGCCGCGTCCGGCAGCAGGCTGGCAGTGGTGAGCAAAGCCCGCCGCATCGTTCGCCGAAGGCGCCAATCGAGAACAGCCCGCAACGGCAATGCGCGTTGGGTCGTCAGCCAGCCGCGCCAGCCATGCCCGGTCGGATTCCAGCCGAACAACCGATCGAGCCACCTGAGCCACCGATAGCGGCAGCGCTCGAGCCGAAGAAAATATCGTTGCATGTTGGACGCCCGCCACGAGGCGTCGCCGGTAATCTCCCAGATATGATTCCAGTCGGCGTTGTTCGGCCGCACGATGATCATCGCATTATGGCTGGTGCAGCCGCCGAGGCCGCTCGCGCGCGGATAAACCACGCCATCGACCGCTTCCCCCTCCCAGTTCGCGCGGTAGCGCCAATCCTTCTGCTGTTGCGCCGTATCCGCATAGTGGCGCACCCAGAAATTCCATCTCAGCCCGGGATTTTCGGACGCGAAGGGATGAAAGGCGGGAACCTGATAGTCCGGCCCGACAGGCCGGCTTTCCGGCGAGACTGCGTCCGCGGACCTTACGGGATCATCGCCTGCGTCCAGCACCAGCACGCGCCGGCCAGCCTCGGCCAATCGCGCCGCCAGCACGCCGCCGCCGGCGCCCGCGCCGACCACGACATAGTCATAGCTCTCCACCTCCGTCACGGCACACCTCAGAAATGCTTGAGATAGGCGACGAGTGCTTCCTTATCGTCGGCGGGCAGATCGGCCCCGAAGTAGTGGCCGCGATTGACGACATAGTCCGGACATTTGCTCAGCCCGACCAGCGCGTCGACCAATCCCGTGTCGCGCACGGCGGCTTCGGAGTTGGCCTGGGTTTGCGGATCAGCGAGTTCACCGGGCGAGCATTTCCCGCCCATCCTCTTGAAGGCGCTGGCCAGCGTCGGCAACGCCTTTGCCAGCCGCCAGTAATGGCCGATGCCTCCGGGCTCGTCGTGATCGGGCAACAGCTTCGTGTTTGTCAGAGCATTGATGGGAAAATCCTTTGGCAAAGGTCCAAGCGCAATTCCGCCCTTCTGGTCGATCGCCCATGGCGCCAGCCAATGCAGCGGGCCGGACACGCGCTGCTCCCATGGCGGCATGTAGCCCGATGGGACCAACAGGCAGGCGAGTGCGGTCGTGCGATAGATGTAGCCGGGCACTGGAATCTGCGTGTGCTTGTCCATGCGCCGCGTCGACGGGTTCAGCATCTGCCGGATCGATCGTTCGAAGACCTTCACCCGATTGGCGACACACGGCAAATAGGAGTCATCGTCGCTTGCCGCCGGGCAGCGTTCTGCGCCGGCGTAGTCTCCATAGTTGCCGCCGCGAGAGGCCGGGGCGCGATAGCCGTAGCGGTAATACGCATCATCCTCGTACCCGACAGAGTTGTTCGACAGGAACGGGGCGGTCGACCACAGGCTGATCAGCGAGGGCGGCCGAAGATAGCCGCGCCCATTGCCGAGCGGCCGCAGCGGCATCGACGCGCCGGAGACCGGATGCTGGACGGTGAGTTCCTTGACCGGCGGCAAGGTCTTGTACGACGACGAGGTGAAATTATCCCAGATGTCGCCGGCCAGGCCGTTGGTGGCGAGCGGTGTGCAGGCGTTGGTCTGCAGGAGGTCGACAGGGACCCGGCGCTCGGACGACAGATAATTGCCATCCAGGAAGACGTCGTGGCCGGACTCGTCGCGCTCCATGACCAGCTTGACCATCGCCTCCTTGAACGCCTTGGACTGCGTCCATTCCCAATAGCGGTCCCAGCACTGGCGATAATTTGGTCCGTTGCCGCCGCCAGCGCAGATGCCGTTGTCGATCCCCGAATTCGCCGGGATGTCCGGCATCTTGCTCGAATGGCAGGCGGCGCAATTCTCGGCGAAGACGACCTTGCCGCGATTGACCTTGTCGGAATTGAGGTCTTCGAGAAACGGCTCGCCTTCACGAATGTCCTCCAGACGATCGGGACGCGCGGTGACGAGGAAGAAGACCGCCATGTCCGCCGTGCGGTCTTCTGTCGCCTGCCAGTAGACCGATTGCTTCTCCGCATCGCTGATCCTGATCGGCGTGATCTTGCGTCCGCCGACGAAGGGGCGGAAATGTAGCAGCCATTCCTCGCTGAAGAGGCCGATGTTCAGATAGACGCGGTTGAGCGCGCCCAGGGTACCCACGGCATCAGCGCCGTCCTTCAGCACCCGCATGGTGTGCGACGTGCCGCTGGCCGGATCCCAGAACTGGGAAAGCGCGGCCGTCTGCGGAAAGTCCTGAAGCTGCTTGTTATCCAGCTCGCCACCCTTCAACTGCTCCGCGCCGTGCTCGAGGCTTGGCTTCAGGCGAGGAATGACGCTGTAGACGGCGTTCATCGTCCGCGGATTGTTCATGTAGTCCGAGGAGACCAGCGACGTGTCCAGGCTTCCGGGCGGGTTGGTGTGGAAGAGCTGGTAGAGGAAGTTGCCCTCGTTGGGCGCGGGAGCATTGTCCTTGTCGCGCGGCCTAGTGTTCCAGAAGAAGATCCGGCTGACCCAAAAATACTGAGCGCCGGGGTTTGAGGCAAGATTTTCCCATTTTGGATTTTCCGGGTCGGCCGGAGGATTGATCGCGCTGGGTCCGACGTGACAGAACGCACAGGACATGCCGACGCGGTAAGGGCGGATCAGCTTGGCGTTGTTGTAGTAGGACGGGTCGGTGTAGTAGCGCTCCGCGTCCCAGTCCTCCTGCGCCTTTTTGTCGAAATCCGGATTTGGAAAGAGCCGCAAGCCCACGACGCCGGTCGGTTCTCCATAATAGGAGCCGGGAGGCAGCGTCTTGCCGCGGGCGCCAACCTGCACGCCCGGATATTTGTCCGGGTCGGCAAACGGATCAGGCGCGCAATTCAGATCGCGCTTGTCGAGCCATAGCCCGAACCGCGAGGCGTCGCCTTCCGTGGCTTCGCTGAAGCACGGCTCATTGACAAGGCCGAGCCAGGACCAGCGATTGCGCCGTCCGTAGGCCATGCCCTTCCCGGCCGTGTCCTTGTAGGACGAGACTGTCTTCAGGAGATCGAACGCGCCCGTGGTGTTACCCGCGGCAAAATCCCAGAACCGATCATTGCCGCCAGTCCAGATCATCCAGGCGGTCTGGCCGAGGCTCGCGCTCTCGCGCACCTGCTCCGGGGTTAACTTTGCCAGTGCGGCGACCTCCATGACCTCCTTCGGATAGGAGGCGCCATCGGCCGGCTTCACCAGGAGGCCCTTGTCCATCTTGGCGAAATAGCTGCAGTCGGCCGGCTCCTCGCTGCAAGGCTTCGCCACGGCGGGCAGCGATTCCCGCGACCGGCTGGCCAGCTTCGCTTCATCCGGCATGGTGCCGAATTTCGCACTCTCGGGTTCGACGAGCTCGCGGAACAGAAGGATTCCGCCAATGACGAGCAGGACCGACAGCGCCGCCAGCGAAACGATCGCCCATTTGAGAATGCGTATCGCGATGCTCTTCATGACCGGCTCTCGTCAATTGGCAAAGTCATAACGTCTTCAGAAAAGCTAGGAGTGCATCCTTGTCGGTCGCAGGCAGATCGGTCCCGTAGGTGTGTCCTTCGTTCGCGTTGCCCGGAAGGGACGTGTCGTAGAGCGTGCCGAAGCGCTCGGCCACCGTGCCCGCCTGGCTGACGAATCCGCCATTCACCGGATCGACCAGGTCGTAGCCGCGATAGAATGTCTTGGGCCTCTCGGACGCTGGCGTCAGTAGATCGCGCAGCGTCGGCACCGAGCCGTTATGCAGATAGGGACCCCGCAACCACAGTCCGCTCAGTTCGTTGGCGATGTAGCCGTTGGTCTTGCGGAAGGCACGAAAGTCCCAATTGTAGCCGCCCTCTCGGTAGCTGGAGTAACGATCCTTCGCAGCTTCGGTCCACATGTCGATGCGGTGGCGGTCGGTGCCGAGCTCCGTCGCCGAAACGACGGTGCGGAAGCGGGCCCCTCCCGGCTCGTGACAGGCCGCGCAGCGATCCAGATAGATCGCCTTGCCTTTCTCCACCTGGACGGCATCGACATGATAGGGATCGTCAGCAGCACGCTCGGCGGAGAATGGCGATGCCGGCGGCTTCTGCAGCCGGATGAAATCCATGATGCTGTCTAGAGCTGCCTTCGCACCGGCATAGCCCTGATAGTCCATGCCGTCGCCGATCGCGCCCGAGATTGCGGTTTCGGGCAGGCTGGTGCTGAGCCCGTCCCAGTGCAGCGAATATTCGCGGCTGGGATCGGTCAGCCTGTCGAGATGCCAGAGCGGCATGATGTCGGAATTCCCGATCGTGCAGTCATCTGGCAGCTTTAGATTGGCGAACTTGACCGGATTGAACGGATCGATCCGCCCCGGCCCCCAATCCGGCCGCAGCGATGTCCGGGAAGACGCGTCGGCCGTGCGACGATCGCGCGAACAATCGAGCCGCGCATCCATCCAAGCGAAGCGTGTGGCCTGCTCCGCAAAGCCCTTGCGGACCGCCGGGATCAGCAAATAGCGATACAGCAGGCGCTCGCCGAGCGGCATGTCGTAGATCGCCGTGATCGCAGTCATGACCTTGTCGGCGGTGAAGCGATCCTTGTCGCGGCCGACCGCGGTCAGGAAGCGCAGGAAACCCTGGACATTGATCCGCGTGCCGGGCCCCGCCGGGACGAAGGTGGCGGGATCGTCGGCATGCAGGCGATAGCTGCCCTGATGACAGAACGCGCAGTTCGGCGCGACCCGCGGGATGACGCCGAGGGTCTTCTTGGAGAAGCCGACGGGCAGCTCCTCTCCGGCAACCCAATAGACGCCGATCGCCCCATAGCCATCCTGGTTGCCCGGCAGATATTCGGGAAACAGCGTCGGCAGCACCCGCCAGATCCAATAGGGAATTCCCTGCGCGCTCTCATTGCCGATGGAGCCGTGGTCGAACACCCTGAGTGGATCGTTGGTGGCAGGCTGCGCGACCGGACGCAGCAGCACAAACCAGGCGAGCGGGACCACGATCGCGATGAGCGCCAGTACGATCGCCAGGGCTATGGAGATGATCCTGGTCATTTGATCAGCCCCGACTCGCGGCTCTGCTGCTCAAGCTTCCTGATGCGGATCAGGCAATACAGCGTGGTCGAGCCAATCAGCGCATCGACAAAGGAAATCGAGAGGAAGCCCGGAGGCTGCCCGAACAGCACCACGGCGAGGAAAAAGAACGTCGCGCCGAACGTGCGCGAGGGAAACACGGCAATGCAGGCATTGGCGCGATAGCGAACGAAGTCGATCGCGGCCGGAACATAGAAGACCGAGATGATCATCAGCAGGCCGGCAGACGCGCGTGCCCAGATAAGCTCTTCGAGCGGGATGTTGAACAGATTCAAGAACCATCGCGGAAAAAACAGCAGCGGGATGACGAACAGCGCGTTCAGGAAGATGCCGAACCACACCAGAATGGTGTGACGGAGGATCCAGGTGCTCACCGTGTCTTCGATGGAATTCTTCATAGCGTCTTCATGTACTCCACTAGGGCATCCTTATCGGCCGCGGGCAGTTCGGTGCCGTAGGCCCTGCCCTCGTGTCCGCTGTTCGAATTGCCGGGAATGCCGGTGTCGTAGAGAAACAGATCCTCAGGCGCCGCCGCGGATGCGTCGGAGCGGTAGCCGACCTTCTTGACGTCTAGAACATCGCTCCCGCGATACCATTGCGCCGGACGACTACGGGCCGGCTCAAGCAGGTCGCGCAGCGTCGGCACCGAGCCGTTATGGAGATACGGCGAGCGCGCCCAGATGCCGTCGAGCGGCTGGTTTGCGTAGCCGGCGGTCTTGGTGAAATGGCTGAAGCGCCACGGATAGCCGGCATAAAGCGTATTCTGCGTGGCCGCGAAGTCCTGCGTATAGGATTGCCAGCGTCCGGAATCCGTGCCGATCTGCTTCAGGCTCTCGATCTGACCGAGGCGCGGGAAGAGGTTGGTATCGTAGCTGTACTTTCCCGAGCGGCTCATGCCATGGCAGGCGGCGCAATAGCTGGCGAAGAGTTCGCGGCCGCGATCGACCTTGGACTGGTCGATCGACCTGGGATCCGGAAATGGCGGCGGCGGCATCTCCCAGATCCAGGCGCGGACCCGCCTGATCGCGGCAATGTCAACGCTGACCGGCGTGACGCCGGCGCCGAGAGCGGCACTCAGATTGCGCTCGTCAACGGAGGTGTTGTTGCCGTCCCAGTGCAGATGCATGCCGTCGCGCGGACGCTGCGCCCAGATCGAGGGGAAGTCGGATGAGCCGTTCAGTTCGGTCAGTGAAATGTGCGCGGCATCCATCGGGAAGTTGAACTGGATCGCCTTGTAGGGATTGAAGGTATCGACCCGGCCCGGCCCCCAATCATAATAGGGATGGTAGGACGGTCGCCCATTGCCTCCGCCATCACCCTGCCGACCAAGAAACGCAAACTGCTGGGAGAGGTGCAGGAATGCAGCCTGCACGCGCGGAAACACGATGTACCGGTAAATCGCGCGATCAATGAAACTGAGGCGCCCGCCGACCTCGGGACTGTTGATGGCCGCGATCAGGTTGTCGGCATTGAACTTCGGGTCAGCGCCGACCTTGAGAAAGAATTTCAAGAGATCATAAAGGCGAAGATTGTTCGAGGGCGCGCCATAGATCAGAATCGGCTTGTCCGACGGGTTGATCCTGAAGGTGCCGACATGGCAAACGGCGCAATTGAGCCAGACGCGCTCGACGCCGGTGACGATCCGCCTCGACATGCCGACGGGCAGCTCGGACTGCTCGGTTTCGTAGAGCAACCCAAACCGGCGGTAACCCGTCGGCCCAAGCTCGTCGCGGTACATGACCGCGAGCGCCTTGAACACCAGGGTGGGAATCCCGTTGTTCGGCTCGCTACCGATTGAGCCGTATTTGAAATGCTCCCCGGAGTCCTTGTAGGCGACGACGTACTGGTTCACGAAAACCAGGTAATAGACGGCGAGCAGCAGCAACAGCAGAAGGACCAGGAAGCGAATCCACCGATAGCGGGTCAGAACACGTTCGACCGGGGTAGGCGGATCATAGTTCATGATAACACCCCCTCTCTGTATGTCGGCTCCGTCAGCGAAACAGTGGCGGATCGAAGACCGACATAACGGACTTGATCATGTTGTCCCATTTCTGATCGAACGTATCGCCGTCGTAGCGGGACACTTCGTAGCATCCGAGCGGATTGGCCAGATCGTTGAGCAAACACTTGTTGCAGTACGTGCATTCCTTCTGCTTCACCGGCCCGTTCGCGGTGCGCAGGATCTGCGGCAGGTTCTCGTTTGCGATCAGCGGGCGCGCGATGCTGACGCCGTCGCACGAGCCGTCCCTGATGACGTCGGCGATATTGGCGGCATGCTGAAAGCCGCCGGTGCAGATGAACTTGATGCTCGGATCAATCTTCGTGATCTCGTCGCGCAGATATTTGCTGTAGCCGGCGTTGATGCCTTCGATAACGTTGCCGCGCCGCAAGCGCCACAGCCATTGAAACAGCGGTCCGCCGATCGGGTTGTTGAAGATCGCATAGTTGAATCGGGTGCGGACGCCGGACGGCAGCATGCCGCAATACCAGCGCACCAGATTTTGAACCGAGATGTCGCCCGGCGGATTGCGCGGATGGGGAAACGTCGAGCCGCTGGAGATGTGAAAGGCGTCCACGCCCCTGCCGTCGTCGAGCAGCATCTTGCAGATCGTCAGCGTGTCCTCAAGCGTGTTGCCCTTCTTCTTCCAGGGATAGAGCCAGTTGTTGTGGTCGACGCCGTTGATCTTCATCTGGAGATGAAAATCAGGTCCAACCTCGCGGCGGATCGCGCGCACGATCTCCAGAACGAACCGGGCGCGGTTGTCCACGGGGCCGCCATAATCGTCGGTCCGGTCGTTGATGCCCGAGCTCAGGAACTGGGTGATCAGATAACCGTTCGCGCCATGCAGCTCGACGCCGTCCAGACCCGCCTCCTTGGCACGCCGCGCTCCCTGGGCAAAAAGCTCGACCGTTTCGTGGATCTCTGCAACGGTCATGGCCTCAGCCAATATTCCGTGAAAGAAGTCCTTCTGGCTGGTCGAGCTCTGTGACCTCTTGAACAGGTTCTCGACGCCGCCCATGTCCTGCTGCCGCCCGGAATGGCTGAGCTGCATGATGAACCGGCAATCATGCTCGTGGACCCGGTTGCCGACCGCGCGCCAGAACGGGATCTTGTCGTCATGGTCGATCATGGCGTAGCGGATCAAGATCCGCCCGCGTACTGCGACGGGGGTGTAGGACGAGATGATGCAGCCGACGCCGCCCTTGGCGAATTTCTCTTCCCAGTTTATTCGCGTATGCCCGCCATAGCCGTTGTACTCGTCAAACATGCCGGAGAGGTTTGACCGGAACAGGCGGTTCTTGACTTCGAGGCGTCGAAACTTCAGCGGGGAGAAGATAAGCTTTGCGTTATCTTCATGTAAAAACGATCGATCCGAAACCTGCGTCATATCTGGCTTCCCCAGCGATATGAGTCGGCTGATCTGAAAATATTCAGCGTCGCGTCGTTACGGCACTCGCATTGACCGGTTCATAAGCCTCACAATTCGCCAGCGCGTGTGAAGCAAATCACTTTCCGAAAACAATTGCTTGGATCTTCCGGCAGGGAAAAGGGACGAGCGTTCACGCTCCCCCGCACGATGCAAGGCCCCTGCCGCAAAGACGATATCGCAGGACAGAACTTAGCCCGCCGCCACCCTCGCATCAAGAGCACTTCTACTTCAGCGTGCAAGGTGCGAAAATTGTATCGATTGGAAGCTGTGCCGGTCCAGCCTGCCACAACACGGTTCGTTGTCAGCCGCAGACGCGGCTATATCGGCTGTATTCTGGATGGACCCGGACGGCGGAGCTTATCGGCGGCCGGGCGGGCGCGATACCTGCGTCAAAATGCGCCGCCCACCCTGAACTCGCCCGCCGCCTACCCTACCCCCTGGACGGCTCCTTGCGCCAGCGAGCTATTCGATCCCGTCGACGGCCACCATGTGCCGCTCCGACGTCCCGATCGTGTGCTTGCGCGCCTCAGTATATTCCGGCGAGTTGTAACATTTGACGGCGTCCTCCAGTGTCGGAAAACGCGCGACGACGCTTCGCTCGTAGTTGCCGCCTTCGAGGATCATCTGGTTTCCACCCCGCGCGAGAAACACGCCGCGGTGCTTCTCGATCGCAGGGCCGGCCAGCGCCGCATACTTTGCATAGGTCTCGGGATCCGTCACGTGAACGCGTGCGCACCAATAGGCCGGCATGGCTCTTCCTTATGATTGAGGGGATTGAGTTTTGAGGGAGTCCGCATGGCCGCGGCGCTCGAATCCGTTCAGGCGCTCGAGCACAGCGCAGATCGAGGCGGTGTCGCGCGCTGCAAAGCCGAGCCCATCGCCCGCGCGATAGAGCTGTTCGGCAGCCGCATAGACCGGCAGCCCACATCCGAGCTCGGCTGCGAAGCCTGAAATGATCGCGAGGTCCTTGAGGTGCGTTCGGATGGTCGCAGTGGGAGTGTCGTAGCTGTCGTCGCGCATCAAGGGCCCGCGCATCTGGAACATGCGCGAGGTCGCGGCGCTGTCGGCCAGCGTGTCGTAGATCAGGGCCGGGTCGATTCCGGCCTTCATCCCCAGCAGCATTGCCTCTGCTGCCGCGGCATTGTGAATCGTCACGAGATGGTTGGCGATATATTTCATGATGCTGCCGGTGCCGAACCGGCCAAGATAGACTTGTCTTCGCGACATCGCCGCGAAGGCTGGCCCGCAACGCCCGAACGCCTGTTCGTCGCCGCTTCCCAGAATCACCAGATCGCCCGTTGCGGCCTGTGCGCCGGTGCCGCTCACTGGACAATCGAGGAGTATCTTGCCTGCACTCTCCATGACGGCAAGCGCCGCACGCTTCGCCGATAGAGGGAGGGTCGAACATTCGATCAAGATCTGGCCGGAGCCACTCGCATGGACGACACCGTCACGTCCCGCGACGACCTCGGCGAGAACCTCGCTATCCGGCAACGACGCGAAGGTGATGGAAGCCGCCTCCGCAACGCCCTTTGCTGACGACAGAGCCTTCCCACCCATCTCGGCAAGACGTTCGCGCGCGGCGGGCACCGGATCGTGGCCGACGACGGCAAATCCCGCCCTGATCAGGTTTCCGGCCATAGCGGAGCCCATGATCCCGATGCCGAGCATACCGATCGTTTCAGTCATCATATTTCGCTTCTTCGGGACAAATCTCGGCAAAAGCCGGAATGGCGCACGACCTGCGCCATTCCATTCCGGGAACGGGCAAGATCCTAGTTCTGAGCGTTCTTCTGCGCATTCACGAAGGGGTAGACGAGATCGCCAGACTTGTACTTCGGCGGATAGATGATCACCTCTTTGCCGGGCTGGGTGAACTGCTGGACGTCATTGCCCTTGATGTTGCGAAACTGCACCGCGAACATGCGAGGCTCGACCCACTCGCCGTCGGGGCCGAAGGCGATATCGCCCACCACCGTCGTGAACTTGTTGCCGTGGATGTAGCTGATCAGCTTCTGCTGATCGACGCCACCGGTCTTGGTCACCGCTTCGCCCAGCACCTGAAGCGCGGAATAGACGAACGCCGGCACATAATAGCCGAGCACGTCGACGCCCTGCTCCGCCGCCTTGGCCTGATACTTCTTGAGCATGTCCTCGATGCCGGGGAATTTGACGGTCGGCTCGGGGATATACTGCTCGAAGCTGAGGACACCGTTGAGCGCCTCGCCGAGCTGCTGCTTGATCGCGGCATATTGGGTGCCGACCATGGCGCCGCCGAACACCTTTGGCTCGAGATTGATCTCGTGGGCAGTGCGGATAATGCCGACCGTGTCGGACGGATAGGACGCGACAAATACCAGGTCCGGCGACGTTGCCTGCATGGCCTTCAGCACCGGCGTGAAGTTGACCGTCGTCGGCGGGTAGACCTTGTCGTAGACGATATTGAGGCCGAGCCGTTTGGCCTGCGCGCGGGCGCCGTCGAGCGCGTTCTTGGAGAATTCCGCGTCCGCGCCGACGAGCGCCACCGTGGTCGGCTTCGGGTTCATTGCGATCGCGTTCTCGAAGAAGCCGCGCGTCAGCGAGTCCTTGCCGTTCGGCCCATAAGGCTGGATCTGGAAGTAGCCGGGATACTTGAACTGCTCGTTGATCGCGAGCGCGAACATTCCCATGATCAGCCGCTTGTGCTGGATGATGGTCGGCATGGCCGGCGCCGTCTGGTTGGTATTGTTCGACAGCAGCAGATCGACCTTGTCGACATCCAACAGCTTCGAATAGATGCCCGGCACGAGGCCAGGGTTGCTCTGATCGTCATAGACCACGAGCTCGACCGGCCGACCGATGAGACCGCCGGCTTTGTTGACCTCGTCGGCCCAGATCTGCGCGCCGAGCAGCGCCGCCTTGCCGTTGCCCGCGAGCGGCCCCGTCAATTGCATGGCGAATCCGACCTTGATCGGATCGGCCGCGCGCGATGCGTCGGTGGACCCATACAGCGCGGCAATCATTGTCGAGAGCGCCAGTGTGACGCCCCTCAAACCCTTCAGCCGAAACATCCTCACGTCTTCCTCCCTTTGATTATTGTTTCGATGTCTACATTCCGAGGTAATGCTGTCGTATGAGATCGCTTCTTTGCATTTCCTCGGGGCTGTCGCCTCGGAACGCGATCTCCCCGTGGACGATCACATAGCCCTTGTCGGCGATCCGCATCGCCTGCGTAAAATTCTGCTCCGCCATCAGGACGGTGAGGTGATAGCGCTCCTTGAGCTGCGCGATCATGTCGATGGTGCGGCTGACGAACAACGGGGCAAGCCCGACGGAGGGCTCGTCGACGATCAGGATGCTCGGTGCCGACATCAGCGCCCGCCCCAGCGCCAGCATCTGCTGTTCGCCGCCGCTCATCGTACCGGCGAGCTGCGAGCGGCGCTCCGCAAGCCGCGGGAACGCTTCATAGCAATACGCCATGTTGTCCTTCAGCCGCGCCCGCGCGGTGGGACGATAGGCGCCCAGAAGCAGGTTCTCCTCAACCGTCAAGCGGGGAAACAGGCGGCGGCCCTCGGGGACCAGCGCGACTCCGAGATCTATGATCTCCTCGGTCTCCTTGCCGATCAGGTCGTAGTCCTTTCCGTCGATGGTCGCGACGATGCGACCCGACGTCGGCCGGACCACGCCCATGATGGTCTTGATCAGCGTGCTCTTGCCGTTTCCGTTGGTGCCGAGCAGTGTCACCGTCTCGCGCGGTGCGACATTCAGGGACACGTTGTGGAGAACACGCACCGAGCCGTAGCCGGCATAGATGTTATCGACGCGAATGCTACTGGCCAAGATACGCCCCTATCACCCGTTCATCGGCGATCACGTCCTTCGGCTCGCCGTCGGCGATCTTCTCGCCGGCGACGAGCACAACGAGCCGCTCCGAAAATGCCATCACGGCGCGCATGATGTGTTCGATGAAGATCACGGCGACGTCGCGTTTGTTGAGCGCGAGCAGCAGTGCCAGGATCTCGTCGACTTCCGAGTGCGACAAGCCCGCCAGCGCTTCGTCCGATACCAGCAGCGTCGGATCCGTCGCCATGGCGCGCGCCAGCTCGAGCTTGCGCATCTCGACCTGGGTCAGGTCGCCGGGCAGACGATGCAGCTTGCCGCCCAGGCCGAACTCGCCGAGCAGTTCGGTGCTGCGGGCCCGGATCTGCTGCTCGCTGAGATGCGTGCCGCCGCGCGCGTTGACGGCGTAGACCAGCGGGATACGGAGATTGTCGAGCAGCGACAGGCTGTGAAACGGGCGGGGAAGCTGAAAACTGCGGCCAAGCCCGAGCCGCGCGCGCTGGTAGGACGACAACTTGTCGATCGCCCTGCCCGCAAACGAGATCGACCCGCCATCGGTCCGGAGCGCGCCGCACAGGCAATTGGTGAGTGTGCTCTTGCCCGAGCCGTTCGGCCCGATCAGGCCGAGCCGTTCCCCGGGCCGGACCACGAGGTCGACATTGTTCAGCGCCACGAATCCGCCAAAGCGTTTGGTGACGCCTCGTGCGTCCAGAAGCAGCTCGCTCGCCGCCGTGCTCGCCTCGGACATCGTCATTGGCTGCTCCGCTTCTCGGTGACAAGCATCGCCGCAAGGGGATTTGTTTCCGGATCCGGCTTCTTGCCGCCCTTGGAACGGATCAGCCCAAGGATTCCGTTCGGCGCGGCGATCACGAAGATCACGAGCAGCAGGCCAACCACGAGCAGGTTCACAGATGAGGAAATCAGCACCGTCATCGCCTGCTGCATAGTCCCGAGCAGGACCGCACCAATCACCGGCCCGATCCAGCTCGTGGTCCCGCCGACCAGCGGCATCGCGACACTGTTCACGGTGTAGGCCAGGCTGAACGACGAGGTCGGCTCGACATAGGTCAGATAGAACGGCAGCGGGGCGCCCGCCATTCCCATCAAGCCGCCACTGATGGCGGCGGCAACCAGCTTGAGCCGCAGCACCGGAACGCCGGACGCAGCGGCCGCCGTTTCATCGTCGCGAATGGCGGCAAGGCCGAAGCCGAAGGTCGAACGTTCGATAGCACGTGCCGTCACCACCGCGGCGACAGCAAGTACCGTCATGAGGAAAAAGAGATACGCCACATAGCTGCCGAACACTGGCACCTCGCTCGGACGCATGACGTAGAGTCCGCGCGATCCGCCGACATAGTCCCAGTTGGTGATGAAGGTCTGGACGACGACGGAGAGCGCCAGCGTAGCGATCGTGAAGTAGACGCCCCGCAGGCGGATCGTCAGGTAACCCATCACGAGACCGACCGCCCCGCAGAGCACGCCTGCGATTGGAATGAGCGCCGGAATCGGCAGGTCGAGCCATTTGTTCAGCGCCGCAGCACTGTAAAGGCCGATGGCGAGGAATGCTGTCGTGCCGAAATTGACGTAGCCGACATAGCCGCCGAGGATGTTCCAGGCCGTGGCCAGCACAACGTATTGCAGCACGAAATAGGCCGCAAAGACGTAGTATTCGTTCGTCACGAACATGCTGGCCGCGACGAGCGCGACGCCCACGAGGCAAGCAAACAGGATGAAACGCCCGTTCGACATCAAGCTCTCCCGAACAGGCCGGCTGGCCTTACCACCAGGGCGATGAGCAAGAACCCGAATGCGATGGCGGGCGACCATGACGGACCATAGAACGTCGCCGTGATGCTTTCCGCCACGCCCACGATCACCGCCGCGACGAAAGTACCCGGAAGCGAGCCGATGCCGCCAAGGACACAGATCGCGAAGATACGGCCGATGTAGTCCCGCCCCATGGACGGTTCGACCGGCTGGAGAATGATGAGAAAGGCGCCGGCCATCGCCGCAGTCGCCGTGGAGAGTCCAAAGGCAATCCGCTTGACGCGAACGGGTGCCGCTCCCATTAGCTGAAGCGCGAACTTGTCCTGCGCTACCGCCATGATGGCGCGCCCGGTGAAGGTGCGCATGAAGAACACTTGCAGGCCGATCAGAAGAAGGACGGAGGCCAGGAACGGGATCAGCATTCGAACCGGGAGCGAGACTGGCCCGATGTTGTAGGACGGCCCGATATAGGGCGTCTCGACGAGGCGATAGTCGACGCCAAAAACGAGCTGAAGGCCGACCTCGGTGATGAAGAGGAGACCGAAGAAGAACGCAAGACCGCGGATCAGCTGCGTTCCGCGCCGCTCGAAGGCGATCTCATAGGCGCTGTAGAGCAGCGTCCCCAGGAAGTAGAACGGAACCGTCGCCAGCACGCCGACCAGGATCGGATCCCAGCCGAACTGGGAATTGAGCACATAGGCGATGAACGATCCGAGGAGAATGAGCGCCGGATGGGCAATGTTGCTGATGCCGAGCATGCCGAACGCGATCGAGATGCCGACCGCCATGGCCGCATAGAAGCCGCCGACCAGAACGCCGGACACGATGGAATCGAGCAATAGTCCTGCGAACTGTCCCATCCGCTGCCGATCTCCTCCAGTATACGCCCGCGTTGTTGTTCTCGTTGCTTCGGTGGCATGGAGGCGGCGATCGTCGCCTCCACAGGCATAGTCAGGGCATCAGCAGCGACGATCCTCGCGTCGATCCGGCCTCGAGATCGCGGTGAGCCATGGCCGCCTCGGACAGCGCATAGCGCCGCCCGATCATCGGCTTGATCACCCCCTTGCCGACAAGGTCGAACACGGCGGCCGCCGACGCCACGAGATCGTCGCGCGCGGCGATGTAAGTAGCAAGCGTCGGCCGGGTATAATAGAGAGATCCATTCTTCTGGAGCAATGCCGCCTCGAGCGGGGGCGGCGCACCGGTCGTCGCACCGAACGTGACAAAGAACCCGCGGGGAGCGAGCGAGGCCAGCGTGTCTTCAAAGCTGTCCTTGCCGACGGAATCGAAGGCGACAGCAACGCCCTTGCCGGCCGTCAGCGCCTTCACCCGCTCGGGAATGCGCTCGGTCTTGCGATCAATCACCGCATCATAGCCGTGCGAGAGCGCCAGGGCCGCCTTGTCGCCACCGCTGGTGACGCCGATCATGCGGGCGCCGAGATGCTTGCCCCATTGCCCGGCGATCAGGCCGACGCCACCAGAGGCCGCATAGAACAGCACCTGTTGCCCCGGCTTGACCGAAACGCAGCGGTTCAGCAGATATTCGGCCGTCATGCCCTTCATCAGCACGGCCGCGGCGGCCTCGTCGCTCACCGATTGCGGGACGGGCACGAGCCGCGCCGCCGGCATCAGCCGATGGGTGGCATAGGCGCCCGGTGCCGAGCCGCCATGGGCGACGCGGTCACCGACCCCGAACTCGGTCACGCCCTCGCCGACAGCCTCGACCACACCAGCGGCTTCGGCCCCAAGGCCAGCCGGCAAATCCAGCGAGTAAGAACCATCGCGAAAATAGACGTCGATGAAGTTCAACCCGATCGCAGTCTGCCGCATCAGCACCTCGCCCTTTCCAGGCGCGGCCAGTTCGACCGTCTCCAGCTTCAGGACGTCCGGCCCGCCCTGCGCGGCTATGCGAATTGCCTTGGCTTTCGTGCCCATACCCGAATTCCCGTATGCCAATCTTGTGCGGTTACGATGCCATTCTGATGTCGGCGCCCTGCGGAACCTTCAGCCGCACGCTGTCGGGGATCGGCAGGGGCTTGTTGGCACTGTCGAGGAACTCGACTGTGGTGAACAGGAGGTCCGTGGCGCCGATGTTCTCCACCGCATGCACCATGTATTCGCCGGCGCCGAACGCCAGATGCTTGGTCTCGCCCTTGTAGTGCTCGACGTCGACGATGCGACCGTCCTCGAAATAGCCCCGCGCCTTGCCCGGGTTGTGCGCCGTCCAGAAATAGGTCAGCACGTGGCGATGGAAGCCGCAGCGCTTGCCCGGCGGGATCAAAAGATGCCAGACGCGTACGCGATCGGTCTCCGAGACCAGCACGCTTCCTACGCAACCGCTGTTGCGCCCCTCCTCGAATTCACGCTGCAATTCGGCGGGCCAGTGCGCGCGTGGATTTGAGTCTGACATGAGCCGTTTCCTTCCAGATGATTGCCGCTTTCGCGGCCGTGATCCCGATAGAGAGGTACGCGGGGCGTGCGCCCCAGGCCGATCAAGCCACGTCGCGCGCCAGCGCTTCGGGCACGCGCTGGCGGAACAGGAACGGGAGCGCCGCCGCTCCCATGGTGCCAAGCGGCGGCACGCCGTCGCAGCCAATCGCGATCAGCCCGCGGCAATAATTGATGAGACCCTTGAGATCCGGCTCGCCATCGGCGCCGATCGGCGTGATGGCCGCGGCATAGACACCCTTTTTCGCCTTGCTCATCACGCCACTTCCTTCTTGGTCTGAGTGACCACGCCGCGCGTCTTGACGACGACCTTGATGGCATCGTCGATGCGATTGCGCGCGTAGTGCAACGCCATCGGCAGGTCCGCGAGCGGAAATGTGTGGGTGTGGATGTGCGTCGCATCGAAACGCTTGGCCGCCATCAGTGCCATGGCGCGGTGCGTCGCACTCTTGCCTTCGCCGCGGATGCCGTAAATGTAGATGTTGTTCTTCACCAGCGCGCCGATGTCGGTGAGCACCGGCTCATGCGGGAAGGCGGCCAAACAGATCTTCCCGCCGCGATTGACCATCTTCGTCGCCTCGTTGATTGCCGTGTCGGTACCGGCGCATTCGACGACGTAATCGGCGCCGTGGCCGGTCATCTCCTTGACGACAGCGACGAGATCTTCGTTGCGCACGTTGACGACACGGTCGGCTCCGAGCTTCGTGCCGATCGCGAGCCGGGCATCGCGGGTGCCTGACAGGATTACCGGGCTGGCGCCGAGCGCCTTGGCGACCGCCACCGCCAGAAGGCCGATCGGCCCTGGTCCCGTGACGACCACGCTCTCGCCGGCAACAAGGCCGCCGAGTTCGGTGAGGCCGTACATGGAGGTACCGGCGGTGACGACAAGCGTCGCCTCTTCGTCGCTCATGTCGTTCGGCACGCGCGACAGCGTGTTGATGTTGTTGACGGCATATTCGGCAAAGCCCCCATCGGTTGTAAAGCCGTTGGCCCGGTGGCCCTTGTCGACGTTGCCGTAATTCAGGCCGTAGTTGTGGCAGGACGTATACATGCCCTGCCGGCACCGCTTGCACTGGCCGCAGCCGGCATGGATCTCGACCGTGACGCGCTCGCCGATCTTGTATTCATCGACGCCGGGCCCGAGCGCCGCGACCGTACCCATGTACTCGTGACCGGGCGTAAAATCCTTGTTGAAGGGAGGACCACCCTGGATCAGCGCCGGCGTGCCATGCTCGATGATTTCCAGATCCGTCGCACAGATCGCGACCGCATCGATGCGAACAAGGACCTCCGCCCGCCTCGGCATAGGCACGGGCTTCTCGATGATGCGGAGCTGGCCGGGATCTCCCAACACCCAGGCCTTCATGGTGCCGGGAATGGGCATGTCGGTTGACGTTTGAACGCCAGCGGCCTCGTCCATCGCAACGATCCTCGCCCATTGGTTGACCAATTCTGGTGATTGGCCTTCAGATTGGTTGAAGCTTGCCTCGAAATCGGCCGGTGTCAACGCATAAGTTCGCCATTGGCATTTTTGGTCTTGCATTTGAGGTCAAGACGGACGTGAAATACAGATTGGTTGATATTGGTCGCGACAAGGATTTGATCCCGTGCTCGACTTGTTGGCTCGATTGACTGAAGGCGGCCCTGGCACGCGCCTTCCTCCCGAACGACAACTCGCCGCGCAATTTGGCGTGTCGCGAAACGAAATCCGCAAGGCGCTGGCGCGGCTGGAATTGGATGGTCGCCTTTCGCGCGAGGTTGGCCGCGGCACATTCATCCGCGCGCCTGAGGAGGCGACTGCATCCAATCTTGACGCGCTTCGCGACAGCACCAGCCCGCGCAATGCGATGGAGGCGAGGCTCGTGCTCGAACCCGAACTCGCAAGCCTCGCCGCGGTCAACGCCACCTTCAAGCAGATCGAGGGCATGCGTGTGTTGGCGCGCCAGATGCGCGAAGCCGAGACATGGAAGGACTACGAGACACTGGACGGGCGGCTGCACCGCTTGATCGCCGAGGCGACAGGCAACGACCTGCTGTCGGCGATCCATCGCACCGTCGATGACGTGCGGCGTGCGGTGGTCTGGCGATGGCTAGATACCCGCCCGACGCGTCCGCCCGAGGATTATTCATCTTTCGCCGAGCATGACGCCCTCATCGATGCGATCGAGCAGCGCGACCGTGTCGGCGCAATGGAAGCCATGCGCCGCCATCTGAAAACCACGATGGACAAGCTGATGGGAACGCTGGCTTGAGCTCGTCGGGCACCGATGGCCGAGAGGTCACAAGCTGCGTTCATAACGACGATCGGTGTTCAACCCGACGAACTGGAAAGGTGCCGGCAATGAACCTGGGTTTCTTCACAATGCCGATCCATCCGCTGGACAAGGATTGGCGGGTCTCATTGCAGGAAGACCGCGAGGCATTTCTGTTGGCCGACGAGCTCGGGTTCACGGAAGGCTATGTCGGCGAACACGTCACCGACCGCGCCGAGAACATCACGTCCTGCGTCGCGTTCCTCGCCTGGATCGCCGCAGCCACCAAGCGGATCAAGTTAGGGACCGGTACCGTCAATATGCCGAACGTGCATCCGGCCACAGTTGCGGCAACGGTCGCGATGCTCGACCACATGCTCGGTGGACGGCTGATCTTCGGCATCAGCCCGGGCGGCCTTCTCTCGGACGCCGAGCTGTTCGGCACGCTCGACAACGATCGCAACGCAATGTTTCTCGAGGCGATCAACCAGGTCCTGCAAATCTGGGCGACCGATCCGCCCTACAACATCGAAGGCAAATACTGGAACATCACGACGCGGAAAACCCTGATGGCCGATATCGGCCAGGGCTACATCGCTCGTCCCTTGCAGCGGCCGCATCCCCCGATCGTCGTCACCGCCGTCGCACCGTTCTCGAAAGGCGTCACCGAGGCTGCCGCACGCGGCTGGGATCCGATCTCCGCTAACTTCCTGATGCCGATGTGGGTCAAGAGCCACTGGCCGAAATATGTCGAGGGCTGCGAGCGCGTCGGCAGGACCGTCGATTTTGCCAACTGGCGCGTGGCCAAGAGCGTGTTCGTCGCCAAGGATATGGCAACCGCGAAGGCCTACGCCACCGATCCGGACAGCCCATACGTCTATTACTATCGGTCTCTCTTCACGAAGCTGAAGCGCAACGGCCGCATAGAGCTGTTCAAGACCCGGCGCGATCAGCCGGACGAGGAGGTCACCCTCGAGTCGGTCTGCGACAGACTGATCATCTGGGGTACGTCGGACAGCGTTGCCGATCAGCTCATGGCTTTTCAGGACGAGGTCGGCCGGTTCGGCACGCTTCTCTACGCCGGCAAGGACTGGAAGGACCGCGAGCTGGCCCGCCGCTCGATGATCCTGATGGCCGAGCAGGTGATGCCGCGCGTCAGCAGCGGCAGCAAGTAAGTCTCAGCTTTTTCAGAACAGGAAACGTCGCAATGGCCCTCTCCGACCGCATCCCCTACCAGGCCCTGGTCGACCGACCGAAACTCAACCTTCCGAACGGAAAACGCCTTGCCGTGTGGGTGATCCTCAATGTCGAGGAATGGCGTATCGAGAATGCGATGCCGCGCGTCGTGCTGAGTCCGCCGATGGGACAGCCGCTGCTGCCGGACGTGCCGAACTGGTCATGGCATGAATATGGGATGCGCGCGGGCTTCTGGCGGCAGCTCAAGGCGCTGACGGACCGCAACATGCCGGTCACGCTGGCCGCGAACGCCGATGTCTGTAACGCCTATCCGCGTGTCGCCTCGGCGGCGCGCGAAGCAGGGTTCGAATTCATGGGCCACGGATACATGCAAGGCCCGATGCACAAGCTTGCCGACCAGGCCGACGCGATCAGGCGAACCGTCGAGACGATCGCCAGGTTCACCGGGCGCGCCCCGCGCTCATGGGAGAGCCCGGGCCTGACGGAAACGGAAGAGACGCTCGACCTTCTGCGCCTGAACGGGATTGAATACGTGGCCGATTGGGTGATCGATGACCTTCCGCAGGACATCGCGACACCGCATGGCACCATCACGACGATTCCCTATTCAGTCGAGACCAACGACATCGTCGTTCACGCGCTCCAGCACCTTCCGTCCGAGCAATTCCTGACACGCGGCAAGGACCAGTTCGATCGCCTCTATCTCGAAGGCGCGAGCAACGCACGCATCATGGCGATATCGATCCACCCCTACATCACAGGCGTGCCTCATCGCATCCGGTATCTGGAGGAACTGTTGGACTACGTCATCGGACACGACGGCGTCGCGCTGATGACCGCCAGTGAAATCGGCGACTGGTATCGCACGGAGATGTCAAGAATTGCGCGATGAGCCGGCCTCCTTCGCCGCGCACCGACACATTCAGACAGAGAGAACGACCATGTTGAAGGCATCCAAGGACTTCGACCGCACGGAAGAAGACATCGGCAACGTCGTCGAGTTTGGGCACGTCAATGTCTGCGTGCCGGATCAGCGGCTGGCCACCAGTTTCTACGTCACGGGACTGGGGCTCACGCGCGATCCGTACCTCGTCACCGGCGTCGACAACATGCGGATCAATGTCGGAAAGGAGCAATTCCATCTTCCGATCGGAGCGCCCCAGGTTCTGCAAGGCACGATCGGTATCGTCGTCCCCTACTTCGAAACCCAGCTCGCACGGCTCCATCGGGTTCGGCCTCTTCTCGAAGGCACGCGGTTTTCGGTCCGCGAGGGTCAGGGCGTGATCGAGGTGACATGCCCCTGGGGCAATCGCATCCAGTGCGTCCCGCCGGATCCAGTGAGATTTGGGAACGTCTCCCTCGGAATGCCATACGTGGAATTCGAGGTACCGGAGGGTGGCGCGCCATCCGTTGCCCGGTTTTACCGCGAGATGCTGGGGGCCATCGCCGGCCATGGTCAGGACGACCGGGCTAGCTTTGCCTGGGTCAACGCGGGCAGCCGAACGAAGCTGCTATTCCGGGAAAATGCGGACTACGCCCACCCAAGCTATGACGGACACCACATCCAGCTCTCCCTCAACGACTTTTCGCACCCGCATCGCCGTCTTCTTGAGCGAGGACTCATCAGCGAGGAGAGCAATCAGCATCAGTACCGCTTCGTTGACATCGTCGACCTCGATACCAACGCGCCGATCATTCGCGTCGAGCACGAGATCCGTTCGATGCGGCACCCGATGTACGGCCGGGCACTCATCAACCGCGACCCCACCGTGTCAAACGCGGATTATAGTTCGGGACACGAGTCCCTCAGCGATACGATGCGCACCCATGCATCGCGCGGATGAAGTCGTACGCCGGGCCGCGCGCATAGTCTGGTTCCAGGCTCAAGCCCTGCAGGGCTCACTAGCAAATCAATCGCCTATCAGGCTCTCATTTTCGCGGCCCGCCGCATCGACGCAGCAGGTTTTAACAATCGCTCGCCTTGACGCGCCCATGGATCGGGTATGCTTCGAAGCCAGCTAATCGGCCACACGACGCCGAGGACCGATCGCAAAATGGAAACACCGCACCTGGATCCGTCGCACCGCGAGGCCGCACTGAAGACCACCGCGCTGGCGGCGACACTGCTGTTTGCTCACGGGCAGACCACGGAACGGACGGTGATCGCCGCCGAGCGCCTCGGGCGTGCGCTCGGCATAACCGTCAGGGTGCTACCCTATTGGGGCGAAATCACCGTCGAGATCGAGGGCACGCCGATCTCGCAGATTGTTCCCGCCAAGCCGCTCGGCGTCGACATGGGCAGGGTGCTGGCCGTCACGACGGTCATCGATCAGGTCTGCGATGGCACGCTGCCGTCCGATGCAGCCCATTCTGCGCTGATCTCGGCCAGCCGCCTGCCCCCGGCTTCCACGGCGCGCTTCACGTTGTTCGCAGCGCTCGGCGCGGCCTCGCTTGGCGTCATTTTCGGCGCCCTCGAGGCGACGATCCTGCTGCTGATTGCGGCCAGCGCCGCCATCGGCGCGCTCGCGCGGCGCTGGCTGTCCGGCTTCAGCGCCAATCCACTGGTCCAGCCGCTTTGCGCCGCGCTCATTGCCGGCATCGTGGCGGCGGCGGCAGGCCGCTCCGGACTACCGGCGATATCGCTGGTTGCCTTCTGTCCCTGCATGGTGCTGGTGCCCGGCCCGCATATCCTGAACGGCGCCATCGATCTCGCCCGTACGCGCATGGCACTGGGCATCGCGCGTCTTGCCTATGCCGCCGTCATCGTGGTCCTGATCTGCGCCGGCCTGCTGTGCGGGTTCGCAGCCGTCGGCGCGGAGCTCGCGACCACCGGGTCGACCCGACCCGTGCCATTGGCCGTCGACGTGATTGCGGCAGGATGCGCCGTTGCCTCCTTCGGCGCTTTCTTCTCGATGCCGTGGCTCCTTCTGCCCTTCCCGATCGCGGTCGGCATGTTTGCGCATGCCGTACGCTGGGCGCTGGTCGTCGTCGCGGGCGAGAGCGCCGCGACCGGGACGCTCGTCTCCTGCATGCTCGTCGGCATCATCGTCACGCCGGTCGTCGATCGCCTGCATCTGCCTTTCGCGGCCCTCGCCTTTTCTGCCGTTGTCTCGATGATGCCGGGCTTCTTCCTGTTCAACGCCGCGGCGGGTCTCGTCGAGCTGGTGTCGATCGGGCCGAGCGCGCCGGCAAGCTTGCTGACGGGCATCGCGGCGAACGGCGTCACGGCCTTTCTGATCATCATGGCCATGACCGTCGGACTGATCCTCCCGCGCATGCTGTTCGACCGTTTCTCATCCGCGCGCCAGCAATCGCGGTGATCGCGCCTCCGCAAGCCGCATGCTCGTCTCTATGCTGGCGCGGACCCAGCCGTCCTCGTGAAGTCAGGCTTGCGCTTCTCAAGGAAGGCCGTCAGCGCCTCGCGCGCATCCTCTGATCGCACCTGCGCGCTGAACTCCTGGCTCTCGGCCTTCACCGCGGCTTTGATCTGCTCGCGGAATGGCTGCGCCCTCGCGGACCCACTATGCAGGAGGGCTTTGCAAGCCTAACATTCTGATGTCGCCCCATCCGCGACAATGCATCGCAAGCGGAATTGCGACGGGTAGTCGAAACGATTGAAGCAAATTTCGACAATACCAACGCCACGACCTGCGCGAATCCGTTTGTCAGGGCTGTGGCGGCGAATGCAGGACCTGAGACCATAGCCTCGGAGAACTCATGATGAAAAAGCGCGTGTGTTGGGCGGCGGCCTGTCTCGTCGTCCTCAGCTCCGGCGCCCAGGCTCGTTCGATCTACGACGGCGCCTGGGATCTCGTCTTTGTGACGCAGAGAGGTGCATGCGATCCGACCTACAACTTCTCCGTCAACATTTCCAACGGGATCGTGACCCATCCGAACCTGGTAAGGTTCAGAGGTTACGTCGCGAGATCCGGCGCGGTCCGCGCGTCGGTGACCGTTCAAGACAAATTCGCTTCCGGCACCGGCCGGCTTTCGGGCAATACCGGCCAGGGACGCTGGAGTGGCTATTCGGGCACTGCGCGTTGCGCCGGATACTGGACCGCCCGGCGAAACTGATCATCGACAGGCGCAGCATCCAAGACCGCAATTCCAGCCCAATTGCAGCAAGGGCTTCCAAGCAGCGGGAACGCTCCTGGTGCTTTGATCGCTGATCGATGGACGGCTGTTCAACCGCCCTTCAGGAAGTTGCGCCCAACCAGGGCCATGGAGAACGGAGCGATCATGCCGGAAATCAGTCACGAAAAGCCGTCCTAGGCGTTTGTCGTACCGCGTGTTAGTTTTCTTCCTCAATGAATGCCATCGGTCCGAGCGACGCAATGAGGTGGGCGCGGCTTTACAAGCACGACATGGAAAGCGGCTATCCCGGTCAAGAGCGAAGGGGATCAGGGTATGGACAAGCCGACCTCCAACGAGGACGTTCAAGCGACGCCGCGCCCACCGGGTGACGAACGGGAGAAGAGCACGCGCGCCGCGACGCGCACGCCCTTCATCATCGTCGGCGTCGTTGCGATCGCCGTCGCCGCGCTCTCCGTCTTCTATCTCCTGCGGCCGGAGCCGCTGCTCGTCCAGGGCGAAGCCGATGCCACGCGGCTGGACATCGCGGCGCGCGTCGACGGCAGGGTCAAGGAGATTCCGGTCGAGCGCGGCCAGAACGTTGCCGCGGGCGCTGTCCTCGTCCGGATCGACAATCCCGAGACCCTGGCCAAACGTGAGCAGATGAAAGCGGGAAAGGCGGTTGCGGACGCTCAGCTCGCCAACGTGCTCGTCGGAACGCGGGTGGAAACCATCGCCGCACGGAAGGCGGAAATGGAGCGCGCGCAGGCGGCGGTGGTGCTGGCGCAGAGAACCTTCGACCGCACGCGGACCCTGACCGAGCAAGGTAACGCGCCGCAGGCCCGCCTCGACCAGGTGACAGACGCGCTGCACGAAAGCGAGCGCGCGGTCGATCAAGCCAAATCGGCCTATGAGCAGGCGGTCAACGGCTACACGAAGGAGGAGCGCGCGATCGCCAAGGCCAACGTCGAGAAGGCCGACGCCGATATCCAAAGCGTGCAATCGATCATCGATCAGCTCCTGGTCTATGCCCCTGTCGCATCCCAGGTCTATCAGCGCAACGTGGAGCCGGGCGAATATGTGTCGCCGGGCGTGCCGCTCGTGACCCTGATCGACCTGGGCGACGTCTGGATTCACTTCGATCTTCGCGAGGATCTCGTCAAGAGCCTGAAGGTCGGCGACCGTTTCGATGTCCGCATTCCCGCGCTCGATGACCACCGCGTCACGGTCGAGGTCAAGCTCATCGCGACCAAGGGCGAATATGCGAGCTGGCGGGCCACGCGCGCCTCAGGCGATTTCGACCTGCGTACTTTCTCGATCCGCGCCTACCCGGTCGAGCCGGTACCCGCGCTGCGGCCGGGGATGAGCGCCTATCTCGACTGGCGGTCGCGGCAATGAGGCCGGCCCCGAAGCCCGGATTTCTGCTGGTCGTGCGGCGCGAGTGCCGCTGGCTGCTTCATGATCGCGTGGCACTGCTTCTGATCCTTGGCGTGCCGCTGTTCGCATTCGTGGTCCTCACGACCGTGTTCAGCCATCCGGTCATCCGCGGGCTCGGGGTGACGGTCGTCGACGAGGACAAGTCGGACGCTTCGCGTGCCTTGGTGGAATACGTTGCTGCGTCTCCGAGTCTGAAGATCGTCGACCGCTCCGGCACGCTGTCCACGGCCGTGCAGGACATACGCTCCGGCAAGTCGATTTCGGCCATCTATGTCCCGCCGAATTTCGAGCGCGATTTGCAGGCCCAGCGCCGCCCGCAGATCGTCGGATTCTATAACCAGCAGTTCCTGACCCCGTCCGGCATCGCGTCCTCGGGCCTGAGCGACTCGCTTTCCGCAGCGGCGGCCGTGGCCGCTCCC
>NZ_LUUB01000118.1:0-103552 GCF_001641635.1 Bradyrhizobium centrolobii | reverse complement strand
CCGCCAGTCGCGCTGCGCCTGCGCCGGCGTCCTTGGGAACGTTCAAGGCGGAGACCATGGCGCTCGTCAATCCGCAAAAGAACTATGCGCAGTTCCTGCTGAGAGCGCTGCTGCCGACCATCATCCATGTGGTGATCACGCTTGCCGCCGGCTATTCCGTCGGCTCCGAATTCCGCCGGCGCGACGCGCGGACCTGGCTCGAAAGCGCCGGTGGCGATCCGCTCGTCGCGCTGGCAGGCAAGCTCGCGCCGCTGTTCTGCATCTTCGTCCTGATCATGCTGGTCGAGCCGCTGTTCCTGGAGGGCGTGCTACAGATTCCCTTCAAGGGCGACTTGCCGTTGATGATCGCCGCTGCTTCGCTGCTGATCATTGCCTATCTGTCGTTGGGTGCCCTGCTCCAGCTTCTGGCTGGCGATCTGGCGACGGGGCTCGGACTTGCGGGCCTCATTGCCTCTCCTGCATTCGGTTACGCCGGCGTCGGCTTTCCCTCCATCGGCATGAATGCCTTTGCGCAAACCTGGAGCGCGGTCCTCCCGCTGCGCTGGTACATGGCCGTCCTGCTGGGGCAGGCGGCGCGGGGATTGCCGGTCGCCGATTCCGCCGTTCCCTTCGCGGTGCTTGCGGGCCTAGCGCTGCTCTTTGCCGGCCTCGCGCTGCTGCGCATGGCGAGCGTCACCCGCAAGGGCTGGTTTGCGGCGGCGCGATCGGCCGAGCCGCCCGAAACAGAGGAAGCGCCAGCGGGCATCGGCGGCGCCTTCAAGGCGGAGTGGCGGCGCGTGCTGGGAACGCGGAGCGCCTTCACCCTCCTGTTCCTGGCTCCTCTGGTCTACGGCATTTATTATCCGCAACCCTACCTGAACCAGATTCTTCGTAAGCTTCCCATCGCGGTCGTCGACAATGATCTCAGCGATCTCAGCCGGCAGATCGTCGAGACGCTGGATGCGAGTGGCGCGTTGAACGTGGTGGTGCGCGCCCGAACGCTTGCCGAGGCGCGCACCGCAATCGATCGTGGGCAGGCCTTTGCCGCCGTCGAAATCCCGCCGAACACCGAGCGCGATGTGCTCAAAGGCATCACCGCCCACATCCCGATCTACGCGGATGCAACCTACCTGTTCATATTCAGATCGAGCGCCAGCGGGATAGCCACCGCCATCGGAGCGTTGACCTCAGAGCTGGTTTCGCGCGGCGCGCGCTCGGATGGAAGCCTCGTCAAGGCCAAGCTGGCGACGTCGAGCCCGGCCGATGTTCTGCTCCAGCCGATCTTCAACCCGGTAGGCGGTTATGCGAGCTACGTCGTTCCGGCGGCGTTCATCCTGATTTTGCAGCAAACCCTGCTGATCGGCGCGGCGATGTTGACCGGCACTGCGCTGGCGGCGGGCGGCGGAGCGTTTGCCGGCGTGCTCGGCCGCGGCGTCGCTCACCTGACCATCTACCTTCCGGCGCTCGCGCTTTATGTCATCGTCCTGCCGCGCATCTACGGTTTTTCGACGCTCGGCCATCTTCCGCAAATCCTCGCGCTCGCAAGCGTCTTCCTGCTGGCGACGAGCTTTATGGGGCAGGCTGTCGGAGCCTGGTTCACGCGGCCGGAGAACGCAACCATCCTCCTGCTGGCGACGAGCCTGCCGCAGTTCTTCATGGCCGGCTTTGCGTGGCCCCGCGAAGCGATCCCCGACGCGGCCCTTGCGCTTGGTCGGATTTTCCCCGCCGACTCCGCGATCGACGGCCTCGTGCGCATCAACCAGATGGGGGCCAGCATCTGGGAGGTCGCGCACGACTGGCTCGCACTGTGGTGTCTGGCGCTCGCCTACTTCGCGCTCGCCGTGATCTCGGCGTTTGCCGTCAGGAGGAGACAGGGACATGCGCAGCGTTAGACCTGCCGCCTTCCTCGCAATTCCGCTCGCGCTCGTCGCGGCCGCGCTGATCTATGCCACGCGTCACTCCGAACTGCCCGCGGCCATCGTCGGCGTCGTGCGGGCGACCGAGATCAGGGTGGAGCCGGAGGTGACCGGCCAGCTCGTGTCGATCGCGGTCGAGAAAGGCGCCCATGTGAAGGCCGGCGATGTCCTGGCTCGGCTTTCGGCGGTGGAGTTGACGGCGCAGGCGGACCAGGCGCGTGCCGCGCTCGCTTCCGCCGTCGCAAACCGCAACAACGTCTATGCCGGCGTCCGCCGCGAACAGGTGGAGTCCCTAAAGGCTGCCATCGCCAAGGCGGGCGCCCGCCTCGACTATGTGCAGGCCCAACTCACGCGGACCAGTACGCTGGCACGACAGAGCTTCGAATCCCAGCAAACGCTCGACCAGGCCGAAAACGACGTGGCTGCCGCACGTGCCGACGTTGCGGAGGCCCAGGCCAATTACGACGCGGCGGTGGCGGGTCCGACCCGGGAGGAACGCGCCATCGCCGATGCACAGGTGCAGGCCGCGGCCGCAGCGGTCACCGTGCTCGAGCGCCGTCTCGACAAGATGGTACTACGCGCACCGGCTGATGGCGTGGTCAGCGCCATCGCCGCGGAGGTGGGGGAAAACGTCCGCGCCGGCCAGCCGATCCTGATGGTCGAGGCCGCGGGCGGGCAGTGGCTCTCGTTCAATGTGCGCGAAGATCATCTCAATAGCCTCGCCATGGGAGACACGGTGGGCGTGAAACGGACCAATACCGATAGCGCAACCAAGGCCGTCATCACCGAGCTGCGGCCGCTGGGTGTCTTTGCCACCTGGCAAGCCGAACGGGTGATCGGCGATCATGACCGCAACACGTTGCGCCTGCGCCTCGACCTGGAGCAAAAGGCAGCAGACCTTGAGCCGGGCATGACTGTCTGGATCGAGCACTGACAACGAAGAGCGCTGACAGTCTGCGCCAGCTTCCAGGCTCACCAACGCCCGATCCCAAGACCTATGACTGCAAGCGCATGAAGGATGGGCAGAGGACTCCATCCGAATATCATCCGAGCGGGACATGTTCTTGCCATTCATGGGATCGCACAGGGGCTTCCCGAACACCGCTTCGCCAATTCGTTCTGGACCCCTGCCAAGTGGGCGATGACGGAGATCATCGAGCGAAGATCGGTGCATCGCTCGGCCATGCACACGCGGATTGATCACAAAAAAGCGCGGCTGCGTGACGCAGGCGTGATCCAAGGGCAATCAGCCTCTAACGTCTCCATCGCCCCGTCGCCCGCGCCTCGGCGATGCCGTGATCCGTTATGGTCGTAACCAACTCGCGCCAAGCTGAAGCAGGTAACGACAATATCGGCAGGTTTCTCTGCTCCGTCGAGCGGTCGGTCCGGGTGAGCCGGCCTGCCGCTGCGACCATCAGAGGACCGATCACATGAAAATTCTCATCGCTTCGACGCCCGCGACGGGACATATCAACCCGCTGCTTGCAATCACGCGCATCCTGCTCGCCGACAGGCACGAGGTCGCTTTCCTGACGGGGACCGCGTTCCGCAGCCGCATCGAAACCAGCGGAGCCAGATTTTTTGCGCTTCCCCCGGCCGCGGACTTCGATCCGCAGGACGTTTTCGCGATCGCTCCGGAACTCAAGAGCATTCCACCGGGCTTCGAGTGGCTGCGGATCGCCTGCGAGCGCCTTTTTGTCGACTCGATCCCGGCTCAGCATCAGGGCTTGCAGCAGATATTGGCGGATTTTCCAGCCGATGTCATCGTTGGCGACGATATGTTTTTCGGTTTGTTGCCGATGCTGCTGGGACCGCGCACGAAGCGGCCTCCCGTCGTTCTCTGCGGCACATCGTTCCTGCATTGGGCGCGCGAAGACGGCGCACCGAATTTTCTCGGCTTGCCGCCCGCAACAACCGCGGAGCAGCGCGCGGAATATGCCGCCATCGCGCGTGAGAATGATGCGGCGCTCGACCAGCCGGTGCTGCGCCGCCTGAACGGGACGCTGCAAGCCATGGACGTCGGTCCGGTATCGCTGCCGCTGTTTCATTCCGTCGTCGAACTCGCCGATACCTACATGCAATTGTCGGTGCCGAGCTTCGAATTTCCGCGCCAGTTTCCGCCGTCCGTGCGTTTCGTCGGTACGCCTCCGATCATTCCCGGCCAGGTTCCACTCCCGCCATGGGCGCATGAACTCGACGGTTCACGCAAAGTGGTACTGGTAACGCAGGGAACGGTGGCCAATCACAATTTCAACCTGCTGGTTGCCCCGACGCTTGCCGCGCTCGCCAACGAGCGCGATCTGCTCGTGGTCGCTACCGCAGGCGGAAGGCCTATCGAAGCAATCCCGGGCCCGATTCCGGCCAACGCACGGCTGGCCAGCTTCCTGCCGTTCGAATGGCTTCTGCCCCGCGTGAACGTGCTCGTTACCAATGGCGGCTATGGCAGCGTCAACCAAGCTATGAGCTTCGGCATTCCGCTGGTCACCGCGGGACTGACCGAAGACAAGGCCGACGTCAACGCGCGCGTCGCGTGGTCCGGGGTCGGCCTCAATCTCGCAACCAACGAACCGACACGGGAGGCGCTGCGTGATGCCGTGCGGATCGTTCTCGACCGGCCTGTCTACCACCTGCGCGCAGCGCAAATGGCCAACGAGTTCGCCAACATCGGCACGCGGTCCAAGATCCTCTCGATCATTGGCGAGGTCGTTGCCGGGCAGCAATCCTCGCTGCCGGCCAGTCGCGGCCGGCGCAGCGCGTGACGGCAAATCCTGACCGCCGTCCCTACGAGGGAGGGGATGTCAGCCTCCCCTCCCTCGGAGATCTATTCAAACGATTCGAATGTCACGTCATGCAAATTCAGCCGGCTTCCCTTGCCTTCACACTGCTGCTCGGCATTCTCGCGGCCGTGCCGTATTCCGGGATCGACATCAATGTACCGGCGCTTGCCGCAACCGGCGCCACGTTCGGCAAAAGCGCCTCGGATGCGAGTCTTACCATGAGCGCTTTCATGGTCAGTCTCGCCGCAGCACCGCTCCTTTACGGCCCCGTTTCCGACCGGTTGGGCCGCAAGCCCGTGGTCGTGTTCGGCATCTTGCTGTTTGTCGTTGCGAGCCTCGCCTGCGCAGCCGCGCAGTCCTTGTCTGTGCTGCTGATTTGCCGCTTCGTCCAGGGCGCGGGCGCCGCCAGCACGGCAATTACCTTTGCCATCATCCGCGACCTGTTCGGCGGCCCGGCCGCGCGCGCCAAGATCGCCAATGTCGTGATCGCCATCAACGTAGTGACCGTGATAGCGCCGACCGCGGGCGCCGCGCTGCTGACGCTCGGCAGCTGGCGGCTGATCTATGCCGTGCAGGCCGGCATTGGCGCCATCCTGTTGCTCGCCGTGCTGGTCGGATTTGCCGAGAGCGCAAGGCTTGATCCCGCCGGTCGCCTCAGCCCCGCGGTCCTCGCAAGCTATCTTCGCGTGCTGACCCATCCGGTTTCGTTCGCCTACATCCTGGTGGGCGCCGCCGGCGGTGCAACGGTGTTTGCCTATGTCACGGGATCCTCGCTGTTCTTCATCGACGTCGCGGGATTGCAGCCCCGACAATATGGCCTGATCTTCAGTGCCTGTTCGGCGGCGGTGACGGGCGGAGCCTTCCTCGACGGCCGCCTCGGCCACCGTGGCATATCGCCGGCTCAAGTGGTGACGGTCGGGCTGGCGCTGCCGGCGGTCGCAGCCTGCACGCTGCTCGCAATGACCTTGACCGGCTGGACGCCACCGGCCCTCGTCGCCGCGCTCCTGATCGTCGTTGCGTTCGCGTTTGGCATGACCATGCCAAACGTCATGAACGCCACGATGCAGCCCTTGCCGGAGATCGCCGGCGCTGTCGGCGCCGCGGCCGGCAGCATTCAGTTGACCGCCGGTGCGACCTCGAGCGCGCTGGTCGCGGCATTGTTCGACGGGCGATCGGCGCTGTCGATGTCGGCGGTGATGGCCGCGTGCTCGCTGCTTGCTCTGACCGGATATTGGCTGCTCGCCCGTCCCGCCGAGCGCCGCATTCCGTTCGCTGCTAACCTCGAAACGCCGACATGAGACGGGCCGACGTAACCTGACGCGGCGATCGTGAACGACGAAATCGTGCGAGTCGGCTCGTCAAAGGCTACCATGAGTAGTGCACGCCGAAGTCGCCCTTGACGCCGTCGCGGCGATTATCATTTGAGGTGGCGAGTTGATAGCCGGCCTGCGCATAGAGGCTGAGACCGGGAAGGATCTTCGCGCTGAGGCCGCCGGCGAACTCCAGCCGCGTCGCCTGCTCGATTAATGGCACCGAGTCGATGCCGAACATCGTCTTTGCTTTGGCGCCCCAATCGCGCCAGACGTTGGCGAGCACGTAAGGCTGCCACACCCGCCCGGCGGGGTCGCAGGCGCCGCGCTCCTTCGGCAGACGCCGTTCTGGCTCTGATGTTCTCTGGAACGACCCGATGCAGAGGAATCAGGAGACCGAAACGACGCGCAGATTGTTGGTTGTCCCGGCCTGACCTAACGGTATTCCGGCAACGACCACCAAACTATCGCCGGAGACGGCGAATTCCTCCTGCTTCGCAAGCTCGGTCGCGCGTCCCACCATCTCCTCGTAGCTTTGGACTTGCCCGGAAAGCGCGCTATGTGCGCCCCACAAGAGGCAGAGACGACGAGACACTTCTACACTCGTCGTCGTGGCCAGGATCGGCACCCTGGGACGCTTGCGCGCGATACGTCCGGCTGTTGCCCCGCTTGAGGTATAGGCGACGATGGCCGCCGCATGGATCGCCGAGGCCAAGCCGGCCGCCGCCGCGGCAACCGCATGCGGCGGCGTCTGATCCTCATCCGGCTGGGTTGCTTCGATGATCGCGCGATACATCTTGTGCTGCTCCGTACTGCGGATGATGCGGTCCATCATTTCGACGGCCTCGCGTGGGTACAGGCCCGTGGCCGACTCCGCCGACAGCATCACGGCATCCGCGCCGTCATAGATCGCGGTCGCAACGTCTGAAGCCTCGGCACGTGTGGGTGTCGGGGCTGCCACCATGGAGTCGAGCATCTGAGTGGCGACGATCACCGGTTTGCCAGCCAGCCTGCAGGCGCGGACGAGTTCCTTTTGACGAGCGGGTACCTCCTCGTGCGGAATTTCGACCCCGAGATCGCCGCGCGCGACCATGATCGCATCCGACATCTGGATAATGTCATCGATCCGCTCGAGTGCGGCAGGCTTCTCAATCTTCGCCATCAGCCCGGCGCGTTCGCCAATCAGGGCCCGCGCTTCGATCACGTCCGATGGTTTCTGCACGAATGAGAGAGCCACCCAGTCCACGCCGAGGTGCAAGCCAGATTCCAGGTCGGCGCGGTCCTTTGAGGTGAGTGGCGACAGATCGAGAATCGTTCCAGGCAAATTGACACCCTTGTGGTTCGAGATCGCCCCACCAACAATCACCTCGGCCTCGATGTAGTCATTGCCCAGTCTCGTCGCGCGAACGCGCACCTTGCCATCGTCAATCAAGAGATCGTCGCCGGGCGCCAGGGCTGCAAAGATTTCCGGGTGCGGCAACGGAATGGCCCGGCCGTCTCCTTCCGATCCGGAGCAAACAAAGCGAATGGTCTCGCCGGACCGAACGGTGATCTTCCTGTCCCGCAGAGTGCCGACGCGAATTTTCGGACCCTGCAGGTCCATCAGAATGCCGATCGGGCGCCGCATATCCCGCTCGAGTGCACGGATCGAGGCATGGACGCTCGCATGATCCTTATGGGTTCCGTGGCTGAAGTTAAGACGGAATGTGTCCACGCCTGCGAGAAACAGCGCTTTAAGCATCTCAGGCGACGCGCTGGCGGGCCCAACGGTAGCAACGATTTTTGCACGCCGACGACGCATGGCTATGTGATCCCTTCGGTTCCGGTTCGACCAGGCAGGACTTGCATGCGGCTTCATTCGCAACGATGCGCCGAAGACAGACTTCCGCTATTGAACCAACCTCGCGCGAAGACGCGCGAATTCGCCGTCAGTGATTGATCCTGCTTTCCTGAGCTGATCAAGCTTTCCGAGCTCGTCGGCCACACTGAACCCGACCACACGCCGCAATTCTTCGCGAGCCGCCTGCGCTTGTTGCGCATTGCGCTCGGCCATGCCTCGCCCTTGAGTGATCAGATAAACGATCACGCCAAGATACGACGTCAAGATCACGACGATGATCCAAAGCGCTTTGACCCACCCCGAGATATCATGACGTCTAAAGAGGTCCGCAAAGATTGTAATGACCAACCAGAACCATACGACGAACGCGAATATCGTCAGCACGTCGACCAGAAAGTTTGAAAAAGTGAAGCCTCCCTCGAAGAGCATGACACCCTCCTTGCTGCTTTTTCGTCGACCACTTGCGCCGTATTTGCCGGCTACTCCTAGCATTTTTATGCCGGATCGTACACTGCTGGGTTGTGTGGCGCCCTAGAGGCCCTGCGCTCAGGTGAACGCCTGTGCGATGCACGTTCCCGATCTGGAACGTCTAGCCATCACACAAGTTAATCTCTTCGGCCCGCGTAACCCGGCCGCTCTGAACAAGGGCGATAGGCTTCTCCGCCGATTGGCGAACTGGCCTGAAGACGGTTTATCATGCGGGCGGGTGGATGCGGCCCTTTTGAGCTGCACGGGGATGAACCATGAAGGACATACTCGCTTTTCTTCCGCCTTCGGTGTGCAGAGATGAGCTCTCGCGCGGAGGGCGTTACGCCATCGCCCTGGCTTGCATGTACGGGGCGCATCTATCTGCATTGATTGAGGATATTGAAACCGACGTCGGCGATTTACCACCTGAACCGGACATCCGGCAGGTCGGGACGGCTGCGAGCAAGCCACCCTTAGCAAGTGAACGGGCGGCGCGAACGGCGGAACTCGTTCGGTCCGCGGCGACAGATGCAAATGTATCGTCTGACGTTCTACAGACCGAAAACCAGTCCGCCTCGCTTCGCGAACGCATAATCCACTTTACCCAGATACATGACATGCTGATTATCGATGTGCGCGGACCGCTCGATCCGCCTCGCAAAGACCTCGTCGAGGCAGCACTGTTTGCGGGGGGGCGGCCAATTATTTTCGTGCCGCCGAATACCCCGGCACTCGCAAACAACCGGATTGTCGTTGCGTGGGATGGAACACGCTCGGCGGTTCGCGCGGTGCACGATGCCTTGCCGATTCTCGTTAAGTCGCGTGAGGTCATCGCCGTGTCGGTCATTGACGACAAGCTGTTTCCGATACCTCATTCTGGACACGCGCTCTGCCGCTATCTGACGCGGTGGGGCGTTAATGCGAGATTCAGCACGCTCCATCGCGACACTCCGAACATCGGCGCAACCCTTCTGGCTCACGCACGGCAGGTAGACGCGGATCTGCTTGTGATGGGCGCATTCGCACATGGCTTCGAGCGCGCGCTAATGCTCGGCAGCGCGACACGCGATATTTTCGAGGCGAGGATCGAAATTCCCGTGCTCCTGTCGCACTAGGTCTGGCTGACGCGCACGATGAGACGACGAGGCCAGATCAAGCTTCTTGGGACACCGCTGCAGCAGGCCGCAATGACCGTTCGTTACTCTTGACAGGCGCCCGGACGAACAAATCCACGCGACGGAGCGCGCGTCGCGATCCTTCCTCACGCGGAAGTCACCTGGCGAAGCTGTACCCCGGCTTCCACCGCGGTAACCGCCCTGCGAAACGAAGACGACGAACGGATGACGAGTTTTTCGGCCTCCACAACGAGAAAGAATGTCAGTCCGGCCCCGAAGAGCCAGGGCCAAACCCAGATCGGGATGGCTTCGTTGCCGAATATAGCTTGCAACGGCGGCGCGTAGGTGAAAATCAGCTGCAGGATTACGACTGCGCCAATTCCGAGCGGCAGGTACTTGTTGCCGAGATGCGCGGTGAAGGACAATGAACTGTCCAGCAGGTAGCGGCTGTTCAGGAGATAGAACACCTGGCCGATCGTGATCATGTTGACTGCGACCGTCCGGGCGAGTTCGTCCGAGGCCCCTTGCGCTTTCATCCAGAAGAATGCCCACAGTGTGATCGCGAGCAACGCCACGCCGACGAACAGCACGCGCCAGAAGCCAAAGCCGGTCAGGATCGGCCGCTCGACCGCGCGTGGCGGACGGTTCATGACGTCGAGCTCGTGGGGCTCGAACGAGATCACCAGTCCTAATGCGACCGACGTTACCATGTTGACCCAAAGGACTTGCGGAGCGGTGATAGGCATCGTGAAGTGGAAGAAGATCGCGACCATGATGACAAGCCCTTGGGCCACGTTGGTCGGCAGCATGAACAGGATGGCCTTTTCGATATTGTTGTAGACGGTACGGCCTTCCTTTACAGCGGCGGTAATCGAGGCAAAGTTGTCGTCGGCCAGGATCATTCCCGCTGCCTCCTTGGTGACTTCGGTGCCCTTGATCCCCATCGCAACGCCGATATCAGCCTTCTTCAGCGCGGGTGCATCGTTCACGCCGTCGCCTGTCATCGCCACGATCTGCTTGTTGGCCTGGATCGCCTTCACGAGGCGGAGCTTGTGTTCGGGGCTCGCGCGCGCGAACACATCGACATTGCGCACCTTTTCCCGCAATGCAGCCTCGTTCATCTCCTCGATCTCTGCCCCGCTGACCGCCGTCTCGCCGTCGCCGATGCCGAGCATTTTGGCAATCGCCGCGGCGGTGATCTTGTGATCCCCCGTGATCATGGTGACGCGAACGCCACCACCCTGGCATTCCTTGACAGCCTCGATCGCCTCTTTACGTGGCGGGTCCAGAAGACCGATCAAGCCGAGCAGTACAAGGTCCTTCGGTAGGTCGGCGGGAGTGAGGCTTCCCACCTTCAGGCCCGGGTTCTGTAGCCAGGCGAGGGCCAGCACACGCTCGCCCTGACCGGCGAGCATGTCGGCAGCCTTCAAGAAGTGCGCCGGGTTGAGGGGCACGGGCTGACCGCTGACGGTCTGATGTCGATCGCAGTGCTCGAGGATGACTTCGGGCGCGCCCTTGACAAAAAGATACTCGGTTCCGTCGGCAGACCTGTGAAGCGTCGCCATGAACTTATGCTCGGATTCGAAGGGGATGGCGTCGATCCGCGGAGACGCGGTCTGCTCGGTCCGCCGGTCCAAGCCAAGCTTGATTGCGAACGGATAAAGTGCCCCCTCGGTCGGATCGCCCTCCACCTTCCAGGTGCCCTCCTCCTGAAGCAGCTCTGCATCGTTGCACAGCATGGAGGCGCGTCCCATGAGCGTGAGCACCGGTTCCTTGTCCGCAGGCTCCCCGTCCCTGCTGACCTTACCCTCCGGCTCATAGCCATTGCCGGTGACCTGATACACCGCCTCAGCAGTGACGGCAGACACCACCATCATTTCCATGAGCGTCAGGGTGCCGGTCTTGTCTGAGCAGATGCGTGATACTGAGCCAAGTGTCTCCACTGCCGGCAGCCGCCGGATTATGGCATTGCGCTCGGCCATGCGTTGAACGCCGATCGCGAGCGTGATCGTGATGATTGCCGGCAGGCCCTCGGGAATCACGGAGACGGCGATGCCGGTTACGGCTTGGAACAGCTCAACGAAATCCATGTGCGTCACCCACTTGCCGTAGGCGAACACCAGCACGCCAACGACCCCGACGACTGCGGTGATGACATAGCCGAACTTCTTGATCTGACGCAGCAGTGGCGTCTCGAGCGCGCTGACACTCGTGAGCAAGGCGTTGATGCGACCAAGCTCGGTCTCGCTGCCCGTAGCGACGACAACGCCGGTTGCACGCCCGGACACGACCATCGTTCCGGAGAACGCCATGCATTCCCGATCCCCGACTGTGGAGTTGTCAGAAACCGCGTCTGTGTTCTTGTCGGCCGGCACGGACTCGCCGGTCAGAGCGGCCTCCTCGGTCCGCAGGTTCTTCGCCTCGGCAAGCCGCATGTCCGCAGGAATCTTGTCGCCTGACTCAAGCAGCAAAACATCTCCGGGAACCAGCTGCTCCGCGGGAATCATGCGCGTCTCTCCACTGCGCACAGTTCGAGCTTCGGCGGACAGCATGTTCCGGATGGCATCCAGCGCTTTCTCGGCTTTGCCCTCTTGTATGAACCCGAGCAGCGCGTTGAGGATGACGACCCCGAAGATGATCGACGCGTCGACCCAGAGATTCAGCATAAGCTTGATGAAGCCGGCACCCAACAGAACGTAAATCAAGACGTTATTGAACTGGGACAAGAGCCGCATGAGCGGCCCACGCTTCTTGCCCTCCGGCAGCCGGTTCGGTCCATACGCCTGCAGGCGCCTCGCCGCTTCGGCCGGGTCCAGTCCTTTCTCGCAGTCCGTGGTAAGCGAGTTCGCGACGTCGTTCGCGGACATCGCGTGCCAAGCCGTGACGCCACTCGTCCGAGCCGGGTCTGCCGCTACGACCATGGTTGTCTCCGATCGGCCTGTGTTCATCCATTACGGAGCGACCGCGAGGTCGAGGTCGGCTTTATGGACGCACGCTCTGCCACCACTTCCGCATGGAGACGCTCGACATCTTCTCGCCGGCACAATTGGGTGCCTTGGGTCAGGACGGCAGCTGCACCGGCGGCCATGCCGAGCATGAACGCATCCTCAGCATTTTCCCGGCGTGCGAGCGCGAAAGTCATGCCCGCCACAAAACTATCGCCCGCCCCGACTGCGCTCACGGGCTTCACCTTGGGACCTCTTAGCCGTAACGTACCTGAGCGAGTTGCGAGCACTGCGCCATCACGTCCCATGGTCACAGCAAGGTTTTCGACGGACCCACTGGCGACCAAGGACGTCGCGGCATCGACAATCTCTTCGGCTGATTCGAACTTTCTGTGCGTCAACACCTCGAACTCCCCGACACTGGGCTTGGCGAGATAAATGCCTCCTGCCGACATCGCCGCTTGGAGCGCAGGCCCCGAGGTGTCAAGAATCAAGCGTGCACCGTTGCTCCGCACAATGCTCGCCAGGCGGGCGTAAAAATCGACGGGAACACCGGGCGGCAGGCTACCGCTCGCGACGATGTAGTCTGCATCGCATTCCTTAAGGTGCGAGAGAGCCGATTGCCACTCTGCCTCGACGAGCGTACAGCCTTCGCTTACGAAACGATACTCCAGCCCCGAAATCTCTTCGAAGACGGTAAAACTGATGCGCGTGCCGCCGGATATGTCGATGCATTTTGCCGGCACGTCCGATTTCGCGACAAGTTCGTTCAGGACGCGTCCGGTTGCGCCGCCGGCGAGGTAAATGGCGTAGGCTCCTGCGCCCAACTCCTTCAGCACCCGCGCGACATTTATGCCGCCGCCCCCTGCGTCAGTGCGCTGTTCTACTGCACGGTTCTTACGGATCGGTCTGATCTCGTTCGACAGGAACGCAAGATCGATGGTCGGGCTCAGCGTCAGTGTAACGATCGGCTTTGAGGCTATCTCCGGCTGCTGTATCATGTCGCAAGCCTTCTCGCCTGGGGATAGAAAGTTCGAAAATTATCATCCTTAGAGGCTGAGCGCCATGCGGCTTGTCGGGGACATCGGTGGAACCAACGCAAGGTTTGCGATCGCGGAGGCTGGCAAGTATCCGCACGTCGTACGCAAGCTCCCCGCTGCTCAATATCCGAGCCTCGTCGAAGCAGCGCAGGACTATCTGTCAGGCGCTCCAATGGTGGAAGAGGCGGTGCTTGCTGTAGCAGGCCCTGTACTGGGCGATGAGGTAAGGTTCAGCAACAGCGCTTGGCATTTCTCGATTGCGGATGTGCGCCAGCGGCTCGGTTTGCGCAAGTTAGTTGTCATCAATGATCTCGTCGCACAGGCATTGTCTGTTGCCACGATGCAGCCCGAAGAGATCAGTTCCGTAAAGACGGGAACTCGCGATCCAAGGCAGCCTTCCCTCGTGATTGGCCCCGGGACGGGCCTCGGTGTTGCCTTTCTCCTCAATCAGGCGGGTACACTTGTAGGCCTCCCGAGTGAGGCCGGACATGCCACATTCGCCCCGATGGACCGCCTCCAAGCAGAGATCCTGTCGCATCTCCAGGGTCAGTATCCGCACGTGTCAGTTGAGCGATTGCTGTCCGGATCAGGGCTTTTGGCGATTGCAACAACTTTGGCCAACATCAATGGGCTGACGATCGATGTGCAGGATCCAAAAGACGTTTCGGCCCGCGCTGCAGCGGGCCAGTGTCCCACCTGCCGTGAGGCGATAAGGATCTTTTCATCCATCCTCGGTTCGACCGCTGGCAGTCTGGCCCTGACTCTTCTGACCGGCGGAGGGGTCGTCATCACTGGCGGCCTCTGCCGCGGACTGCAGCCGCTGTGGGATGTGGCGGCGCTCACTGAGGCCTTCATCGAGAAAGGACGGTTCAGGTCATATTTGGATGGGATACCCATCGACCAGATTTTGCGTCCTCATGCTGGCCTTCTGGGTGCAGCAGTATATGCGGAGCGAAGCCACTCCCTTTGAGCTGGCCAGCGCTGGACTCACGCTCGGTATGGTTCCGGCATGCCAATGCAAAAGGGACAGCAATCCTGCTGCATTCAACCATTTCGCGAATGAAAATGCGGGACCGACGTGGAAGAGAGGACCGGAAGATGTTTCAAGTCGCAACTTCCGCGGGCACGTGATACCGTTGCGTCAGCGGACACGCTTGGGCTGCGCCCGTGAGTGAGTGCCCCTCAGGCTTATCGTCCGGGCGCCCTGAACACGGCATCCTTCAAAGCGATCGCCTTCGGCCGAAGGCAAGGTGAAGACCACAGTCTCCGAGCGGCCACTAGGCGAGATCAACGATATCTTCGCGGAGATGAAGGAAGATCAGATCGAAGATCGCATTGTGCTTTCGCAACTCTGATAACGACAGCTCCGTGAGCCCGAGAGATGTCTCGCAAAGCCGCTCTTGTTCCGTCGCACTTTGATGCCGTCGCCTTTGATCTCGATGGCGTGGTTACCGATACGGCGGGGCTCCATTTCCACGCGTGGAAGAAAACGTTCGATGTTTTTTTCGGAGAGCGCGCCCGTCGTACCGGCGTTGCCTTTGCGCCGTTCACGCTCGAGGACTATCGCAGGTACATCGATGGGCGTCCGCGCGAAGAAGCTATTCGTGCCTTTATGGCAGCCCGAGGCACGAACGTAGCGGCAGGCGGCGAGCCCGATGGTCCCGAGGTCGAAACTGTCCAGGGCCTTGCCCGGCGTAAGGACGGACTGTTTCTCGAAGGAATACGCAGCAAAGGAGTAGATATTTATCCGTCCACAGTGGCCTTGATCCGGCGCGTGCGCGCGCTCGGCCTCAAGACGGCGGTGGTTTCGGCGAGCCGCAATTGCCAACAGATCCTGCAAACGGCACGGCTCGATCACCTCTTCGACGTCCGCATTGATGGACGCGATGCCGCAACTTTGGGGCTGCCCGGGAAGCCGGCGCCTGACACCTTTCTTGCGGCGGCGCGGCGGCTGGGGACCTCGCCCGAGCGCACCGTCGTCATTGAGGACGCGATCGCCGGCGTGACGGCGGGACGAGCGGGTGGTTTCGGACTCGTCATCGGGATCGACCGCACCGGCCATGGTGCGGACCTGGAGAACGCCGGAGCCGATATCGTCGTCGCTGACCTCAACCAGATCGATTTGGAATTGGAAGATGGGCCGACGCCGCGACGAGTCGGCGCCAAGCCCGATGTGCACCGACTTGACCCGTTCATCGCGCAACAGGGGACCGAGACTCGCCATCCCGCCGCCCATGCTCGGCCGGACCCTTGGCTGTTTGCCCATGAAGGTTTTGATCCTGCCCTGGAGGGCCGTCGCGAAACCCTGTTCGCTGTGGGCAACGGGTACTTCGTGACCCGCGGAGCCGCCGCCGAGGCGCGCGCTGACAACTTGTACTATCCCGGCACGTATCTGGCCGGCGGCTACAACCGCCTCACGACACGGATCGATGGTCGGTCCATCGAGCACGAGGACCTGGTCAACCTCCCCAACTGGCTGCCACTGACCTTCCGAATAGACGAGGGAGAGTGGTTCGACCTTCATCTCGTCGAAATCCTTGAATATCGGCTAGCGCTCGATCTGCGCCGCGGTCTCTACTTGCGAACTTTGCGGATACGCGACCCGCACGGACGGGAAACCAGCCTCGCCGAGCGTCGCTTCGTGCACATGGACGCCAAGCACCTCGCCGGCCAGCATGTCACCATTACCTCGGAGAACTGGTCCGGCCGGCTCACGGTGCGCGCCATGCTGGACGGCGATGTCGCCAATACCGGCGTGCCGCGCTACAAAGCATTTGAAAGCAAGCATCTGCGCGTGTGCGAAGCGGCCGCGATTGCACCTTGCTCCATGCTGCTCGAGGTCGACACGACGCAGTCACAATTGCGGATCGCACAGGCCGCACGGATGGACATAAGAATACGCGGACACGATGTCGCCGTCGACAAACGCCCAATCAAGGAAGCGGCGCGTGTTGGCTACGACATCGTCCTTGATGTCAGGCCGGGCCTCAGCACTGAAATCGAGAAGATCGTCGCGCTTTATACCTCCAGGGATCGCGCAATCGCGGATCCGGAAACCGCCGCGCGCACTGCCATCGTGCGGGCCGAAAGCTTTGATGCCCTCCTGCAAACCCATGAAAGTGTCTGGCGCATTTATGGGAGCGCAGCGACCTCGACCTGCTCGAGATCGTGAGCGACGAAGCGGACGATGCGCATTTTGCCGTGCGCCTGCATCTGTTTCATCTACTCCAGACAGCCTCCAGCCACAGCATGGAGTTGGACGCCGGCATCCCCGCCCGGGGCTGGCACGGCGAGGGGTACCGTGGCCACATCTTCTGGGACGAGCTGTTCATCTTCCCGTTCCTGATCCTCCGGCTGCCGATCCTGGCCCGGGCCCTGCTGCTTTACCGCTATCGACGTCTCGATGAGGCGCGCTGGGCGGCTCAGCAAGCCGGATTCCGCGGCGCCATGTACCCATGGCAGAGCGGCAGTGATGGGCGCGAAGAGACCGACGTCATGTACTTCAACCCGCGGTCCGGCAATTGGATCAAGGACGATACCCATCTTCAACGCCATGTCGGCGCGGCGGTCGCCTACAATGTCTGGCAGTACTACCAGGCCACGGGCGATGCCGAGTTCCTCTATTCCTTCGGCGCCGAGTTGATGTTCGAGATCGCGCGCTTCTGGGCCAGCATTGCGCAATGGAACGAAGCGCGCGGCCGTTATGACATTCGCGGCATCATGGGCCCGGATGAATTCCATGACGGCTACCTTGACCGCGAGATGCCGGGGCTGGATAACAACGCTTACACCAACGTCATGGCCGTCTGGTGCATCGCTCGCGCGCTCGACCTCTTTGAACTGCTGCCGAAGGAACGCTGTCACGAACTGTGCCAGCGCTTGCGGATCGAGCAGGAGGAACTCGCGCGTTGGGAGCATGTCAGCGGCAAGCTATACCTGCCTTTCCATGATAACGGAATTCTCAGCCAGTTTGAGGGCTATGAGGCGCTGCAGGAGTTTGACTGGGACGCCTATAGGCGAAAATATCCAAACATCATGCGCCTCGATCTGATCCTCGAGGCAGAGAGCGACACGCCCAATCGCTATAAGCTCTCCAAGCAGGCCGACGTCCTGATGGTGTTCTACCTGTTTTCCGCAGAAGAACTGGCCGAGCTCTTCGACCGCCTCGGCTACACGTTCAATCCTGGCACGATCCCCAGAACCATCGACTATTATTTGCGCCGCAGCTCGCACGGCTCCACCTTGAGTGCCATTGCGCATGCATGGGTATTGGCGCGCTCCTGCCGGCAGCGCTCCTGGTCGCTGTTCACGGAAGCTCTGCAAAGCGACATTGGCGATATTCAAGGAGGGACCACACGCGAAGGCATCCATCTCGGCGCCATGGCGGGCACGATCGACCTGCTGCAGCGCTGCTTCACCGGGCTGGAGCTGCGCGGCGAAGAATTACATTTTCATCCGGCACTGCCAGACGAACTGCGCCGGCTTGCATTTCGCCTCCGCTATCGCCAGCACACGCTCAGCGTAGACATAACTCAGGATGAACTCACGCTGGCGAGCGATCGAAGTGGGGCGGAAGCGATCTCCATCGCGGTCGGCGACCGGCATATCGTCCTGCACCCGGGCGACCGGACCAGCGTGCCGCTTACCCGTCCCTCGTGATCACACGAACACTGACTGCGCGGCCGGCCGGCGGCGCAAGCCACGAAGAGCTCGGAAGCCTGAGGGGGTGAGATCGCCTCCGGCGCTAATTTCAACGCGCCGCCGATACAACGTTCTGCGGTGTCCCCTGCGCAAATGCCTCGATGTTGGCAAGTGTCGTCGCGATGATCCGCCCCAGTGCAGCGTCGGTGTTGTAGGCATTGTGCGGAGTGACAATCACATTGGGAAAGCGCAGCAACACATGGTTCGCGACGAGCGCCTTGAAATCGTTGGCGTCGCGGACCGCCTCCTGGTGGAAGATGGCCGCTTCTTCGCGGATCAGGGGCTCCTGCGGCAGGACGTCGAGGCCAGCGCCACGGAGCCTGCCATCAGCGAGCGCCCGCACCAGCGCTTCAACCTCAACGATATGGCCGCGTGCCGTATTGATCAGGATTGCACCCGGCTTCATGAGGGAGAACTCGCGATCTGAGAGCATGCGAACGGTGCCAGATGTTGCCGGAACATGCAGCGTCACGACATCGGCATCGGATAAGAGCTGGTCGAGGGTCGTGTAGGCAAAGTTGAGCCGGGTAGCAGCCGCTTCGTCCGGTCGGAGATCGTAAGCAAGAACGTTCATGCCGAAGCCGCGAGCGATTTCGATCACACGGAGCCCGATGCGACCGGTACCGACCACGCCGATCACCCGGTCGCGCAGCTCGAACCCCCGCAGCCCGGTCTGCGTGAAGCGGCCTCGCCGCGTCCGCTCCACCGCCTCCACAAGGTTGCGCGCAACGCCCAACAGCAGGGCGAAAGCGTGCTCAGCGACGGTCGAGTCGCCGTAATCAGGCACGTTCGAGACAACAATCCCGTGCGTGGCGCAGTGATGAAGATCGATGTGATCGTACCCGGTGGATCGCGTCGCGATCAGCTTCAACCTCGGGAATTGCGAAAGGACCGATGCGTCAAGCCGTGAATTGATGAATGGGCTGGCGACCTCGGCGTCGGAAAAGCCAGCTGCATTCCGCGCGTCCAGCGCCTCGGCAACGCATCGTACGCGATGGTGCGGCTCGAGGCGGGCGCAGGCCTGACGCTCCCATTCCTCGGTCTCGAACATGGCAATGTTCATTGTGGCCTCCCGGGTCAGAGCACGGGTTCACGGCTCGGATGAGTTTACACAATCCGATCCCTATGCAACCCCACATTGATGGCGGGATTCAGTCCAGCCGCTGGCTCCCTGATGGGACAATGCTGCTGAACCACTTTCGCTCCCCCGATCAGCAAACATGGCACACGGAGTCCGGTCGTCTCTCAACTTCTAAAGGGGAACCATCGAGCGAGCATCAGCCCCAGAACGCCTCCGAGCGCGAGGTATCCAAGACAAACCGGTCCCGTCTTTCTCAGAATATCGCCTTCGCGTCCTTGCAAGCCGACCGTTGCGGCGCCCGTGATGATGTTGTGCAGAGCCGCACAATTGCCGACGGCTGCTCCGAATCCCTGAGCGGCGATCAGTGCAAGCACCGGCAAGCCGAGCCCGGCAGCCGCTGCCTGCTGCAGATCCGTCAGGAGGATATTGGAGACGGTTGTCGAGCCGGTGATGAAGGAACCGATTGCCCCAACTGAAGGAGCAAGCAGCGGCCATGCCTGACCGATCCGAGTGGCCGTCGCCGCCAGCGTCTCTATCATTCCCGCATGGACCATCAGCCGGGCTATGGCGAGCATCGCAAACAAGGCAGCGGCGACGGGAACCAGTCGACGAGCGGCAGCCGTGACGGCATAGCCCAGATCGGCAATCTTGCACCCCTGCAAGAGCCCGCCGAACAGAAATCCGGCGAGCAGCATGGTCCCCGGATGATAGAGGGGCTCGATACGGCCGCCGAACGGTCCAGGCAGCGCCCATTCGAGCACAACGTGCCGCAGCGCATCGCGGATCTGCGGACCGAGTCGCGTCACGAGGATCAAGCCGACCAGCACGGCATACGGCAGACCAGCAATGGCAAGCGATCTCGCATCCAGGGTTTCAGCTTGCTGCACCTGCATCCGCCTGAGGATAAAAGCAAATGCCGATCCGCCGGCAAGCGCTCCGCCGATCGTCGGCAGCTCTGGTCCCACCCACGTGGCCAACGCCAGGTACGGCAGCAGGAAACAGACGGCGGCGACCATGGCCCACGCCGCGTAATTTGGCTGGAAACGTCCAGTGCCTGCGATGAACACGATCGAAAGCACCAGCAAAGGCGCCAGGCTTGCGTGCAGCAGTGCCGTCGGTGGCGCGATGCTGTTGCCGCTGATGCCAGACACGTCGGTCTGTGCGAGGATCGGCGTGCCGAGCGCGCCAAAAGAAGTGCCCGCGACGTGACCAATGAGCGGTAAGGCGACCGCCACGACGGGTGTGAAGCCGAGACTGACCAGGAGCGGCGCAGCGAGAGCGATTGGCGTGCCGAACCCCGCCGCTCCTTCCATGAACGACGCAAAGAACCAGGCAATGACGAGGGCAAGCAGGGTCTTGTCCGAGGACAAACTCATCAGTCCCGTCCGGATGGCATCGATCGCACCCGAACGCTGCTGCAGCTCATAGAGAGACAAGGCCGGCAGGATGATCCACAGGATGTCAACGGCCGAGAAAACCGCCTCCGCGCCGGTTCCGAGGAACGCTCCAACAATGCCCTGCTCAGCGTGGATGCTGGTTCCGAAGCCGAAGAATCCGACTGCGCCAACCGAGGCCGCCACGAGCCCGACCAGTCCAGCATTGGCGGCCGACCACCGCAATGCGGCCATCAGGACGATGATCAGGGCAAGCGGAGCCGTCGCGATCAAGGCTGCCATTCAACTTCCCGTGGACTTGATTTGGCTCAAACCGCAACCAAAAGTTAGCATGCGCCGACCCTTTGCAGAACCGGGTCACCTGATCGCAATTGCGAAAAGTTGCGCGCAAAAGCGAGGAGATTCCTAAGCGATGCTCCGGCTCTTGAAGGGAGCACGTGGTCACAGGACCAGGTGCCCGGATCCCAGAGGAGGCTAGCAGCCATTCGAGGCCGACCGCATATCAAGGTCGGCTGTCGGAGATCGCGTTGAAACAATCGTCATAGTCTTCACGATCCAAACCTGTCGAGCGTGGTGCCAGGAAAGGGAGCCGAAAAATGACCGTTCGCGTCGCCATCAACGGATTCGGCCGCATCGGCCGCAACGTTCTCCGGGCCATCATCGAAAATGGCCGCAGGGATATCGAAGTGGTCGCAGTCAACGACCTCGGCCCAGTCGAGACCAACGCACACCTTCTGCGATATGATTCAGTGCACGGCCGCTTCCCCGGTGAAGTCAAGGTCGAGGGCGACGCCCTCAGCGTTGGCAACGGCAAAATCAAGGTGACCGCGATCAAGGATCCCTCAGGTCTGCCATGGAAGGACCTGGGCGTTGACATCGCACTCGAATGCACTGGAATCTTCAACTCGAAGGCCAAAGCCTCCGCTCATCTCAAAGCAGGCGCAAAGGCCGTCCTTGTCTCGGCGCCGGCCGACGGCGCCGACATCACGGTGGTTTACGGCGTCAATCACGACGGGCTGTCGAAGGAGCACAAGGTCGTCTCCAACGCCTCGTGCACGACCAACTGTCTGGCGCCGGTCGCCAAGGTGCTCAACGACGCGATCGGGATCGAAAAAGGTTTCATGACAACGATTCATGCCTATACCGGCGATCAGCCGACGCTGGATACATTGCACAAGGACCTGTATCGCGCGCGAGCCGCGGCGATGTCGCTGATCCCCACCTCAACGGGTGCGGCAAAGGCCGTCGGCCTCGTGCTGCCGGAACTGAACGGCAAACTTGACGGCGTTGCCATTCGCGCGCCAGTGCCGAACGTTTCGGCGGTCGACTTCAAGTTCGTCGCCAAGAGGGCGACGTCGAAGGACGAGGTGAACGCCGCGATCAGGCGCGCCGCCGACCAGCAACTCAAGGGGATTCTTGGCTATACCGACAGTCCCAATGTTTCGGTCGACTTCAACCACGATCCGCACAGCTCCGTCTTCCACATGGATCAGACCAAGGTCATGGACGGCACGTTGGTGCGCGTGATGTCGTGGTACGACAACGAGTGGGGCTTCTCATGCCGGATGGCGGACACGGCCGTAGCGATGGGGAAGCTGATCTGAACCGAGACTGAGACGCGAGGACGTTCCGCTCACTCTCCCTGTGACGGATTTTCAACTAGACGCCTGATCCCGGAATATTTTCGCGAAAGATGATCTCGCTGCGCGGCGTCTCGATACCGTGCATGGCGCTTCGGCCGGCGCGCAGATTGTCGAAGATGCCGATGCAGCTCATCATCGTGTGCAGCTGATTTTGGGTGATGACCGCGTCCATGGTCCCGTCGATCAGGAGGCTGCGCGTGTCCGACGTCAGACCGTGCCCGACGAACACGGTTTCTCGCGCGCGATTCATCTCCTTCAGTGCCCGCCCGACGCCATCTGCCGCACCGCCGATGTTGTAAATCCCCGCAAGATCCGGGTGCCGGCCGAGCAACATGCGGGTCTGGCGATAATTCCTGTCGGCATCGTCATGTCCCTCGCGCAGGCCTACGACCTTGATCAGGGGAAATAGCTCCTCGAAGACGTGCAGGAAGCCCATCTCGCGCTCTTCGTGGGCACGGTAGCTCAGGCTGCCTGCGATCATGGCCACCTTCGCATTCCTCGCTCCGATAAACCGCGCGATCAGGTAGCCGGCCGTTCGACCAGCCGAGCGATTGTCCAGGCCGAGATAGGCGACCCGGCGCGCATTGAGGATATCCGAGATCACGGTGACGGTCGGCACACCGCGCTCGGCGAGCATATCGACGGTCTCGCGGACGGCGGGATGTTCCAGCGCCATGAAGGCGATGCCGTCAACCTTGTCGCGGTATTGCCAGAGCCGTCGCGCCAGCAGTTCGGCGTTGAAGCTCTTGATGTAGTCGACCTGGCAACGAACGTTGAACGCTGCAAGGCGCGCCTCCGAGTAAGCTATCAATTGCCCGAGCGTCGCGAGGAACCGGTTGGTGCCGGCCGGCAGCAGGAACAGAAGCCGCATCGGCTTCGGCTTCATCGCGGCAAGCAAATCCTCGGCTGGCATGTAATTCAACTCGGACGCAGCGGCGAGCACACGCTGCTGCGTGACCCGTCGCACGCCGGGCCTGCGATTGAGCACACGGTCGACGGTCGCGGTGGACACGCCGGCACGGCGTGCCACGTCGACAATGCGGCTTAGCGGCAGCGCTACGTGCTTGTCCATCTCGGAAACACTCCGGGCTTGAATACATCAAAAACCATCATTTTGGCCGTTTGACACCCCGGTCCCTGCCTGTGATTTTCGCGCAAGACTACCCGCCAAGCCATCAGTTGGCATCAAAAAGATTTCCGGAGGAAGCCCATGATCCTGTCTCGTCGGCGTGCCCTGCAGGCCCTGTCGGCTCTTCCCGCAGCGGGTCTCATCGGCGCCATGCCGCGCGCCGCGCGCGCCGCCGAATTCTCGCTGAAATACGGCAACAACCTGCCGCTCACCCATCCGCTCAACATCCGGGCGCAGGAAGCCGCCGAACGGATCGCCAGGGAAACTAATGGTCGCGTCGAGATCGCCATCTTCCCCAACAACCAGCTTGGCGGCGACACCGACATGCTGGCGCAGGTGCGCAGCGGCGCGATCACCTTCTTCACGCCATCGGCGCTTGTCGCCGCGACGCTGGTCCCGGTCGCCGCGATCAATGCCGCGGGCTTTGCGTTTGCCGACTACGATCAGGTCTGGAAGGCGATGGACGGCCCGCTCGGCGTGCATGTCCGCGCCGCGATGGCCAAGGTCGGCCTCCATGCTTTCGAGAAGATGTGGGACAACGGTTTTCGCCAGATTACGAGCGGTGCCAAACCGATCGAGACCGCCAAGGACATGGACGGCCTGAAGATCCGCGTGCCGGTGAGCCCGCTCAGCATCTCCATGTTCAAGGCGCTCGCGGCATCGCCGACCAGCCTGCAATTCAGCGAGGTCTATTCGTCGCTGCAGACCCGCATCGTCGATGCGCAGGAAAATCCGTTGCCGATCATCCAGGTCGCCAAACTCTACGAAGTGCAGAAGTACTGTGCGATCAGCAACCACATCTGGGACGGCTTCTGGTTCATCGCCAATGGCCGCGCCTGGCAGGCCTTGCCGGCCGACCTCAAGGCCATCGTCGCCGGCGCCATCAACGATGCTGGCATCAAGCAACGCGAGGACATCAAGGCGTTTAATGCGACAGTGCAATCGGACCTGCAGGCCAAGGGGCTGACCTTCACCAAGCCGGCGCCGGACAGCTTCCGCGCCAAGCTGCGCGAGGCGGGTTTCTACGGCGAGTGGAAGACCCGCTTCGGCGAGGAGGCCTGGGGCCTGCTCGAAAACGCAGTCGGCAAGCTGGCCTGAGCGCGCAATGACGATCGCCGAACATCCGGTGAGCGACTATGTGGAGGCCGGGCGTGGCCCCGCCTCTACATCGGCCCGCGGTTTCGCGCAGGCGTTTGCCGCCCTCGATCGCGGGCTGGGCGCAGCGGTCGAAACCGCCGCTGCCGGCCTCGTCGTGATCGAGATCATCATTCTGCTCGCCGGCGTCGTCAGCCGCTACGTCTTCCGCAGTCCGCTGGTCTGGTCCGACGAGTTGGCGTCCATCCTCTTTCTCTGGCTCTCCATGCTCGGCGCCGTCATCGCGCTGCGCCGCGGCGAGCACATGCGGATGACCGGCCTCATGCGCTATCTCGGTCCGCGCGCACGGGCTTTTTTCGAGGTGATGGCGACGACAGCACCGCTCGCACTGTTGGCATTGATCCTCTATCCCGCATTCGACTATGCGAGCGAGGAGCGCTTCATCGTGACCCCTGCGCTCGAGATCAACAACGCCTGGCGCGCTGCGGCCATTCCCGCGGGCCTGGTGTTGATGACCATCACCGCCGCAATCGGTCTGGCACGCCGTCATCGCCCTCCGCTGATTCTCGCAGGTCTCATCGCCACCGCGGGTATCGTCGCTGCATTCTGGCTGGCCGGACCGGCCCTGCAGCCGCTCGGCCGCTACAATCTGATCATCTTCTTTATCGGCGTGGTGGCGGCCAGTGTGTTCGCGGGCGTTCCGATCGCTTTCTCCTTTGCGCTGGCAACCTTCGGCTATCTTGCACTGACGACGACCACGCCGATGATGGTGATGGTCGGCCGGCTCGACGAAGGCATGTCCCATCTCATCCTGCTCGCGGTGCCGCTGTTCATCTTCCTGGGTGCGCTGATCGAAATGACCGGCATGGCGCGTGCCATGATCCAGTTCCTGGCGAGCCTGTTCGGCCATGTCAGAGGCGGCCTGTCCTACGTTCTCATCGGCGCCATGTATCTGGTGTCCGGCATTTCGGGATCGAAGATCGCCGACATGGCCGCGATTGCGCCGGTGCTGCTGCCGGAAATGCAGCGGCGCGGTGCCAAGCCCGGCGATCTCGTCGCATTGCTCGCCGCAACGGGCGCGCAGACGGAAACCATTCCGCCTAGCATTGTGCTGATCACCATCGGCTCGGTGACCGGTATCTCGATTGCCGCGCTCTTCACCGGCGGCCTGTTGCCGGCGCTGGCTGTCGGGGCCGCCCTCTGCGTGGTGGTGTGGCGACGCTACCGGCATGACGACCTCAGCCAAATGCGGCGGCATTCAACGCGCGAGATCGCGAAACTGGCGCTGCCCGCCGTGCCCGCGATCCTGCTGCCCTTCGTGATCCGCACGGCCGTCGTCGAAGGCGTCGCCACGGCGACGGAGGTTTCGACCATCGGTATAGTCTACGCGGCACTGATGGGACTCCTGGTCTATCGCCAGTTTACCTGGGAGCGCCTCAAACCGATGCTGGTCGAGACCGCTTCGCTGACCGGCGCCATCATCTTCATCGTCGGCAGCGCCACCGCGATGGCATGGGGCCTGACGCAATCCGGCTTCTCACAACAACTGGCGCAGACCATGGCGGCAATTCCGGGCGGCGCCTACGGCTTCCTCGCAGTCTCGATTCTCCTCTTCGTGATCCTCGGCAGCGTGCTGGAAGGCATTCCGGCGATTGTCTTGTTCGGACCGCTGCTGTTTCCGATCGCCAAGCAGGTCGGCGTGCACGAGGTGCACTACGCCATGGTGGTGATCTTCGCGATGGGCATCGGCTTGTTCTCGCCGCCGTTCGGGGTCGGGTATTACGGCGCCTGCGCCATCAGCAAGATCTCGCCGGATGAGGGCCTGAAGCACATCTGGGGCTATGTCGTCGCGCTGTTTGTCGGGCTCGTCATTGTCGCCGCGGTGCCGTGGCTGTCGACCGGATTCCTCAAGTTCTGAACCAAACGGGAATGCAAGTATGAGCCGCTTTTTTGGCGAGATCCGGCAGGCCGGCTACGTCGTCAACGACATCGAAAAGGCGATGGATTACTGGAGCCGCGAACTCGGGATCGGGCCCTGGTTCTACAATCCGCGTGTGCCGATCGTGAACTATCGCTATCGTGGCGAGGCTTATGAGCCGCACAACTCGGTCGCGCTGGCGAACTCTGGACCATTGCAGATGGAATTGATCCAGATCCGCAACGATGCGCCGTCGATGTATGCCGATTTCCTCAAGGCCGGGCATACCGGCTTGCAGCATGTCGCCTACTGGACCGACAACTACGACGCCGACCTGGCCCGCCTCGAGGCCCAGGGTTTCAGGCCCGTGATGAGCGGCGAAGTCGGCCCCCGCGGCCGTTTCGTCTATTTCGATACCGAATATCACCCAGGGACGGTGATCGAATTGTCGGAGGTCGCTGGCCCCAAGGGGAAGATGTTCGATCTGATCCGTGAGGCGGCACGAGGCTGGAATGGAAGCGATCCGGTGCGCCCCTTTCCCGATCTCAGCAAGCTCTAGCGCGGACCTGATCCCGTGACAGCTCCCGTTCGCATCGAAGCGGATTATCTGATCGAGACGCCTTGCAATCCGCGCGCCACCGCGGAGGCCATCGCAGGCGAACAATCCAGCGGCACCTTCGTCGCCGTGCCAGGCGAAACGCCTGAGCTCAAGGAACGGGCGGCAGCCCGTGTCGAGCGCATCGAACTGCTTGATCCGTTGCCTGCACCGTCATTGCCGGTGGCGCGGCCAGTCGATCCGGGTGGGCCCTGGCGGCGCGCGCGGGTGACGCTGTCGTGGCCACTCGACAATATCGGCCCGTCTCTTCCCAATCTGGTCACGACGGTTGCCGGCAATCTCTGGGAATTGCGGCAGCTCACCGGACTGCGGCTGCTCGATCTGCGGCTGCCGGGCGAGTTCGCATCCGCCTATGCCGGACCCAAGTTCGGCGTTGCCGGAACGCGCGAGCTGACCGGCGTGTACGGTCGTCCGCTGATCGGCACCATCATCAAGCCGAGCGTTGGGCTCAGCGCAGCGGTGACGGCAAGTCTCGTTGCCACTCTTTGCGACGCCGGGATCGATTTCATCAAGGACGACGAGTTGCAGTCCGATGGACCTTCGTGCCCATTCAATGAACGCGTGCGCGCGGTGATGCGCGTGGTGAACGATCATGCCGAGCGGGCCGGCAAGAAAGTCATGCTCGCCTTCAACCTCACCGGCGAGATCGACCAGATGCGCCGCCGGCATGATTTCGTGCTGACGCACGGCGGCAGTTGCGTGATGGCGAGCATCAACTCGGTCGGGCTCGCTGGCATGATCGAACTGGGTCGCCACACGCAGCTTCCGATTCATGCGCATCGCAACGGCTGGGGGGCGTTGAACCGGCATCCAGCGCTGGGCTGGGAGTTTGCAGCCTGGCAAAAGATCTGGCGGCTTGCGGGTGCTGACCATATGCATGTCAACGGCATCGGCAACAAGTTCAGCGAGTCCGACGACAGCGTGATCGCATCCGCCAAAGCCACGCTCACGCCTTTGTTCGAGCAAAGGCCCTGCGTCGCCATGCCGGTGTTTTCATCGGGCCAGACTGCCGCGCAGGCGCTTCCAACCTATCATGCACTGGGATCAACCGATCTGATTTTCGCCGCTGGCGGCGGCATCCTGGCACATCCCGACGGACCTGGCGCTGGAGTGGCCGAATTACGTGCGGCATGGGACGACGCAGTGTCCCGCAAGGCGCCGTACAGCCCATGACGCTCTCCTTAAGTCTTCCCGACGGCCCGCTGATCGCATTTTATGGCGACGACTACACCGGCTCGTCGGCCGCGATGGAAGCGCTGACCTTCGCTGGCCTTCCGACGATTTTGTTCCTCGAGCTTCCGAGCCCGGAGCAACTTGCCACAGCAGCGCAATTCCGCGGCATCGGTATCGCCGGCACCGCGCGCGCGAAAGATCCGGCCTGGATGGAGCTCAACCTTCCGACCGTCTTCGACGTGCTCGCCGGCATTGGCGCACCGATTTCGCACTACAAGGTCTGCTCTACCTTCGACTCCGCGCCGCACATTGGCTCGATCGGGCGGGCGATCGATCTGGCGGTGCCGCGCCTTGGCGGTGCATGGCATCCGCTGCTGGTCGCCTCGCCCGCGATGGGCCGCTACCAAGTCTTCGGCAATCTCTTCGCGACCGTGAACGGCGTCGGCCATCGTCTCGACCGCCATCCGACGATGTCGCGTCACCCGGTGACGCCGATGGACGAGGCCGATCTTGGCCGCCATCTCGCCCGTCAGACTGCGCGGCGGATCGGGCTTGTCGATTTCGTCGCCATGGCCAATGGCGAGGCAGAGCAGACCTTGGCGCGCGTGCGCGCCGGCGGCGCCGAGATCATCTCGCTCGATGTGCTTGATCAATCGTCTCTGATCGAGGCCGGACGCCTCATGTCGGAACATCGTGGCGATCGGCTATTCGCGGTCGGCTCTCAGGGCGTGGAGCAGGCGCTGGTTGCCTATTGGCGGTCGTCTGGCTTGATCGCGGACTCCGGGCCGCACATGTCGTTCTCTCCCGTACAGCGGATCGCCTGCATTTCCGGTTCCTGCTCGCCCATCACGGCCGCCCAAATTGCCCATGCCGTCCAGGAGGGGTTTGAAGCCGTGCGGCTGGATGCGGCCCGCGCCGTCGACGCGGCCGAATGGACGAAAGAAGTCGGTCGCGGCGCCGATCGCGGCGTTGAGGCCATCTTGGCCGGGCGCGATCCGCTTCTAATCACTGCAAGCGGCCCGGACGATCCGGCGATCGGCGCTCTCAGGGCAGCCATCGAAGCGAGCGGAGTAAGCACGGCGGAAATTAACGACCGGATCGGCGCCGGGCTTGGCCAGGCACTCGATCGCATTCTGCAAACGACTCGCCTTCCGCGCGCGGTGGTCGCCGGCGGCGACACCTCAGGCCACGCGCTCCAGGCCATGGGAATCTATGCTCTCAGCGCGATCGCGCCGCTGGTTTCGGGGGCGCCTCTTTGCCGTGCCGCATCGGACCGTGAGCACGCAAACATTGAGATCGCGCTCAAGGGCGGACAGGTCGGCGGCGTCGACCTGTTCTGCCTGGCGAGAGACGGCAAGACGAATTGAGCGGCTGCCTTGTGGCCGCTCAACCGCGGTGGTCTCCCAAGCGCAGGCCTTACCAGCCATGCATCGGCTGAGCGCCTCCGACCGACGGAGCCCGCGAAAGACGTGAAGCGGCTACTGCGAACGGTCCGAAGTCCAGCCCTTATACTCGGCGACATTGTCCCGGGTCACGAGCTTCGACGGCAAGAGCTCGACGGTCGACGCCGGCTTCTGGCCATTGAGAATGCCGACACCGACCTGCACGGCGCGCCGCGCCATGAAGAACGGGTCCTGCGAAGCGGAAGCCTGGATCTGCGGCGCCGCGGGGTCCTTGAGCGCCGCCTCGATATCGGGCGCGCCGTCGACCGCGGTGATGATAATGCCGCTGCGGCCTTGCTGGCGCGCCGCGAGGTCGGTGCCGATCGCCTGCGGATCGTTGATGGCGAAGATGGCGTCGATCTTGGGGAAACGGGTCAGATAGCCCTGCGCGACGGTGAGGCCGCCTTCGCGCGAGCCCTTGCCGTCCTGGTCACTAGACAACACCTTGATGCCGGGATTCTTCGAGAAAACGTTCTTGCAGCCGACGACGCGATCGATCACGGCGGAGACCTGCGGCCCGTTCTCGATGACGACGTCACCCTTGCCCCCTAACTTGTCGACGATGTACTGGCAGGAGATCTCGCCCGCCTGGACATTGTTCGTGGTCACGGTGGCATCGGCTCCTTCGGCCGCGGTGTCGACCGCGACGACGACGATACCTGCCGCTTGCGCCTTCTTGATCGCTGGCCCGATCGCCTTGGGATCACCGGGATTCAACAGGATCAGGTCGACGCCGGCTGCGATGAAATTGTCGATCTGGGTGACCTGCTTGCCGAGATCATATTCGAAGCCGACCGTGGTGATTTTCACGTTTGGATTGGTCTTCTTGGCTTCGAACTCGGCGCCCTTCGACAGCGCGACGAAGAACGGGTTGCCCATCGAGCCGAGCGAGACACCGATCGACTTGAGCTCCTTGGCGAAGGACGGCGCGGTGCTTAGGGCGAGCGCCATCGCGGCGCCGGCGAGCGTGATCGTCTTCAACATTGGCTTCCTCCCTGGTCTGTCTTCATCCCCGGCACGGCAGACCAGTTGCCGTAACGGAAGCTCGCATCGGCCATGCACACTCAGGTGCGCGCCGAGCCTTGCAGCCGGTAGCGATCCAGCGCCACGGCGCCGATGATCACCAGACCCTTGATCACATATTGCCAGATGTCGGAGACCCCGATAAGGATCAGGCCGTTGGAGAGAACGGCGATAATCAGCGCGCCGACCAGCGTACCCCAGATCGAGCCGATGCCGCCGACGAAGGAGGTGCCGCCGAGGATCACGGCGGTGATCGCGTCGAGCTCGTAGGACTGGCCGAGCTGCAAGCCGTTGGCCGCATAGAGCCGCGCCGCCTGCATGGCGCCGCCAAGGCCGGCGAAAAGTCCCGATACCCCGTAGACGAAGATCAGCACGGCCCAGACCTTGATGCCCGCAAGCCGCGCCGCGCTCTCATTGCCGCCCACCGCATAGATGTGCACGCCGAGCACGGTCCGGCGAAGCACCAGCCACGAGACCAGGATGACGAGCAAAGCGATCACCGAGAGCCACGGGATTGACGCGACGCCGGGAATGAGCGTCAGCGAGCCGTTGCCGATGAAGGCGTAGGGAATGGAAGGATTGAACACCGTAGTGTCGGCGCCGAGCAGCCGCGCAAGACCGCGCACAGCGGTGAGAGAACCGAGCGTGACGATGAAAGGCGGCAGGCGGAGGAGTGCAATCAGCGCGCCGTTGATGACGCCGAAGCCGAGGCCGGTGAGAACCGCGGCCGGCAGCCACAGCGCGCCAAGCTCGGGCAGCTTGGAGAGCGTCAGCCCGGCCATCGCGGAGGCCGCCAGGATCGAGCCGACCGAGAGGTCGATGCCGCCGGTGAGGATGACGAAGGTCATGCCCGCGGCGAGCACCGTGTTGACTGCGGCCTGTTGCAACACGATGCCGAGATTTTGGCCGGTGAAGAAGCGGCCGTCGGACAGGAAATGAAACCCGACACAGAGGATCAGCAGAACCGGTAGCATGCCAGCCGCGCGGATGAGCAGCCTGATGCGCTGACGCTTGGTTTCCTGCACGGCCGCAAGGCCCGCAGCGGTGGCGGCTTCTACCTTCAGAGGGCTGTCATGCATCGAGCTGCTCCGTCCCCGTGGCGAGCGCCATGATGTCTTCCTGGTTCAAGGGCGCCGTCGCCTCGCGCCTGATCTCCCCGGCGATGTGGCCGGCACGCATGACGATCACGCGGTCGCAGATGCCGATGATCTCGGGCAGGTCGGACGAGATGACGAGGATCGCGGTGCCGGATTTGGCGAGATTGTCTATGATCGAGTAAATCTCGGACTTGGCACCGACGTCGACGCCGCGCGTCGGCTCGTCGAGGATCAGCGCCTTTGGCGTGGTCGCAAGCAGCCGCGACAGCAGCACCTTCTGCTGATTGCCGCCGGAAAGCGCGCCGGCGGTGACGCCGACATTGCCGGCACGGATGCCGAGCGCCGCAAACGCCTTGCTGGCACGGTCGCGGGCCTTGTCGCGGTCGAGGATGTAGCCGAATCTGGCATCCCTGCCGAGCACCGCGAGGTTGATGTTGTCCAGGCACGACATGTCCAGGAACAGGCCGAGCGCCTTTCGGTCTTCGGTCAGATAGGCAATCCCGGCGTCGAGCGCCTCGCCGGGCGTGCCGATCTCGACCGGTCGACCCTCGAGCTCGAGCCGGCCGGAGGTTTTGGGCGAGGCGCCGATGATGAGATGTGCAAGCTCGGTGCGGCCCGCGCCGATCAGGCCGGCGAGGCCGACCACCTCGCCCGCATGCACGGTGAGCGAGCAACCTTTGACGCGCTGACCATCTGCCATGTCGATCGCCGCGAGCACGGGGTGTCCGCGTCCCGCCTCCGGGTCGTGGTCCTTCTTGTAGAACGAAGAGACGTCGCGCCCGACCATCAGCCGGACGATGGTGTCGGCGCGGATATCCTGCCTGTCGAGCGAGCCGACCAGCCGGCCGTCGCGCAATACGGTGACGCGGTCGCCGAGCGCATACACCTCATCCATGCGATGCGAGATGTAGATGATGGCAAGCCCCTCGGCGCGAAGCTGGCGGATCAGCGCGAACAGCCGCTCGCTCTCGTGAGCGGTAAGCGCAGTGGTCGGCTCGTCCATGATCAGGATTTTTGATCTTGCGTGCAGCGCACGCGCGATCTCGACGAGCTGGCGCTGGCCCATCGAAAGATGCGCCACCAACGTCGATGGCAGGAAGTCTGCGCCCAGCCGTTCCAGGATCGGGCCGACGCCCTCGCGCATGGCGCCGCGCGCCAGCATACCTGAACGCGAGATCTCTCGGCCGAGATAAATATTCTCCGCAACACTGAGATTGGGGGCTAAAGATAGCTCCTGATAGATGATGGAAATACCCGCGGCGCGGCCGCCGAGCGGGCCTTCGATCCGCACCGGCCTGCCCTCGATGCGGATCTCCCCGCCGGGATCTGGCCTGTAGGCGCCAGACAATATCTTCATCAGCGTCGATTTGCCGGCGCCGTTCTCACCCATCAGCGCATGGATTTCGCCGGCGTAGACGGTGAGATCGACGGCACGCAGCGCCTTGATGCCGAAGAAGGATTTTGAGACCCCCCGCATCTCGAGGATCGGATCGTTCATCGTGCCTCCCGACGCACAATGCGTTTCCTGCCCGCGTCTCGTTTTCAGGCATCGCGGTTTGCTCATTAAACAAAAGCGGTGACGCAGAGCAATACCGAAGACGACCATACCGAAGTATGTGCAACGCCAGATCGAGGCTAGTGGCGCGGCCGATACAGTTCGCGCCACGCGGGAAGCCGCTCGGCATAGGCATCGACCAGCGCGCGTCCAGGTTCGAATGTCTCGATGCGTCGCGGCGGCGTGCAGACGGCGTCGACCGCCTCGCCCGTGACAGCAAGCCGCCCCAATCTCGCCGCACCAAACGCCGCTCCCGTTTCACCTTCGGCAAAGCGATGGATCGGAACATTCAGAACGTTTGCCAGCACCGACAGCCAGAACCGGGACCGTGAACCGCCGCCGATGGCATCGGCTTCTGTAACCCCAATGCCGGCATCTGCGAGCGCATCCCGGCAATCGGCCAGCGCAAAGGCAACGCCCTCGAGCACGGCCTGCACGATCGTTTCGCGATCGGTGCCGTGGGTCAAACCATCGAGCATGCCGCGCACGACGGGGTCGTCGTGCGGCGTCCGTTCGCCCGCGAGATACGGCAAAAAGCTCACGGGCGACGGTGCTTGCGGCCGCGACCCAAGCGGCGCCAGCAGCTCGGCCTCGGCGACGCCGAACAGGCGCGCGATCCAGGCGAGGCAGGAGGCCGCCGAGAGGATCGCGCCGGCCTGAATCCACATTGCCGGGATGGCGTGGCAGAACGTATGCACCACGCGATCCGGATTGGCGGCAATTCTGTGGGTCGGCGCCAGCAAGGCACCTGAGGTTCCCAGCGAAATGAACGCGGTTCCCGGTCTGATCGCGCCGATGCCTATGGCACCCGCCGGATTGTCACCGGCGCCGCCCGCGATCATCGGCCGCCTGCTCATGCCCCAGCGCTGCGCGAGCTCGCTGCGCAGTGTTGCCGCGGGTGCGCAACCCTCGACCAGACGCGGCATGTGCTCGCGCGACAGGCCGGTCGCCGCCAGCCCAGCATCCGACCAGTCCCGGCGCGCGGCGTCGAGCCACAGCGATCCCGATGCGTCCGAGACGTCCTCGATCGCTTCGCCCGCCAGGACCAGGCGCAGGTAGGCCTTCGGAAGCAGGACGAGTTTCGTGGCGGCAAAAATCTCAGGCTCGTGCGTCGCGATCCAGAGCAGCTTCGGCGCTGTGAATCCGGGCATCGCTTTGTTGCCGGACGTCGCACGCAAGGCGGGCCAGCGTTGTTCCAGAATACGACACTCGGTAGCGGACCGTCCGTCGTTCCAGAGGATGCAAGGCCGCAACGGCTTGGCGCTTGCATCGAGCAGCGTGGCACCATGCATCTGGCCGGACAGTCCGATGCCTTCGACCGCCGCCAACTCGCCGGCATGCGTCGCCTTCAAGGCATCCAGCGTGGCAAAGGTCGCATCGATCCACTGCGCGGGATCCTGCTCAAAATAGCCGGGCCGCGGCGAGGCGGTCGTCAACGGCCGGCTCTCGCTTGCAATCACGCGCTGGGCGCCGTCGACGAGAACGGTCTTGACTGCCGAGGTGCCGAGATCGATTCCGAGATACATGGAAGCTTACAATTGCTGACGTCGATATGGACGGCGGCGCCGCGACGTCGGATAGTCCAATCAATCCAAGAAGCCTGATCGCGTCAAGGGAGGCGCTGTATGCTGAAATCGATCGACCCTCTTCTCAATGCGGATGTACTCTACGCCCTGCGGTCCATGGGGCACGGCGACGACCTCGTCCTGTGCGACACCAATTTCCCCGCCGACTCCGTTGCCCGGCAGACCGTACTGGGGCGGTTGTTGCGCATCGACAACGTCAGCGCCGGCCGCGCCGCGCGCGCGGTCCTGTCGGTGCTGCCGCTCGACAGTTTTGTCGACAAGCCGGCGTCACGCATGGAGATCGTCGGCCAGCCCGACGAAATCCCGCCGGTGCAGCAAGAGGTTCAGGCCCAAATCGATGCCGCGGAAGGACGCTCGTTCCCTATGGGATCGGTCGAGCGGTTTGCCTTCTATGAACTCGCCAAGAAATCCTATTGCGTGATCCAGACCGGCGAACGCCGCTTCTACGGTTGCTTCATCTTCAAGAAGGGCGTCATCCCGCCCGACGCTGACTGAGCGCCGGCGCTGAACGATACGTCCAACGTGAATATGACACTGGCACGATGCCGCTGTCCGGAATCAACCCGTTCACGCTCGCCGCGAACGTGATCGACGCTGCATGGCGTCTCGCCTGATCATCCATCTTGCAGCGCGGCATCATCGACGGCTGTATTCGTCGTTCACGTCTACACCGTGCCCGGCTTCAAGTTCTCGCCTGCTTTCGTTGACTTTGAAGTGCGCCGTTGCATACTCGAAGCGACCTCTGCCACCACGCCACGACATGGAAGTTCGCGAGCGTCACGTCTTGGTGCCCAGGCGGTCCAAACTTGAGATCAAGAAAGCCAACAATGGGAGGGTATGGTGGTGACACAGCAAGAGCATGATCAGCATCCCGCACTCTGGCCGAACCGGCGCACGGTGCTGAAAGGCGCCGCCAGCGCCGCCGCACTGGGCACGACGGGCGCGCTCGGCACATTTTCCGAAGTTGCCTTGGCGCAAAGCAATCTGCGCGCACAGATCACTCAGATCCCGGGTGTCGGCAAGGGCGCGCCGACCGACGCCGACTGGCAGAAGGTCGGCGAGCTCTGCCTCGGCCCGACCAAGGCGAGTATCAAGGAAGGCGAATTCAAGGGCGTCGAGCTCTCCTTCATGGGGCTGAACAACCAGAACCTGCATAACCTCCTGTTCCGCGGCTTCCTGAAGCCATGGGAAGCGTATACCGGCGCGAAAATTTCCTGGATCGACCTCGCCCAGGCCGACTACAATCCGCGCTTGCAGCAAGCGATCGCGACCGGCACGGTCGACTTCGACATCCTTGAGATGGGCGCGCCGTTTGAAGGCGACGTCTGCGGCAAGGGTCTGGCGTCGGAGATGCCGGACTGGGTCAAGAAGCAGATCGATATCGACGATTATGTCGATTACCTGAAGCCGCCGGTCGGCACCTGGAACGGCAAGACCTATCGCGTCACCATCGACGGCGATTGCCACAACTTCAACTACCGCACCGACGTCTTCTCCGACCCAGCCCTCGCCAAGGCCTGGAAAGAGGCAGGGAATTCGAGCGAATGGGGCGTGCCGAAAACCTGGCAGCAGGTGCAGGCGGTGACGAAATTCCTCAAGGGCAAGAAGATCAAGAACCAGAACGCGTTCGGCTACCTCGATGCGCCAAAACCCTGGGGCGGGTTCGGCTTCTATTTCCTCGGCAGCCGCGCCTCGGCCTATGCCAAGCACCCCGACGACAAGGCCTGGCTGTTCGACATCGACACGATGAAGCCGCGCATCAACAATCCGGCCTGGGTGCGCGCCATCCAGGACGTGATCGACGCGCTGCCGTTCGAGCCGGCCGACCAGCTCAATGCCGATCCGAACACCACCGGCTTCCAGCAATTCCTGGCCGGCATCGGCTCGATGATCCCCTGGTGGGGCGATATCGGCCAGGTCGCTAAGGCGAGCGACACCTCCGTGGTCGGCGACGTCGTCGGCTTCGACATCCTGCCGGGCTCGGACGATGTCTACAATTCCAAGACCGGCCAGTGGGACAAGCTCCCAAGCGGCCCCAACCATGCGCCGAACTGCGCCTATCTCGGCTGGGGCATCTATGTCATGGCCAGGGTCAATGGCGATGAGAAGAAGCACAAGGCCGCCTGGAGCGCGGCCGCGCATCTCGGCGGCAAGGACCTGTCGCTCTGGACGGTGATGTATCCGTCGGGCTTCCAGGCCCACCGGACCAGCCACTTCCAATACGATGAGTGGGTGGCGGCGGGCTATGACAGGAAGTACATCACCTCCTATCTGAACTCGCAGCTCGGCTCCTACAATCACCCCAACCGGGCGGTGGAGCCGCGCATTCCCGGCATCTTCCAGTACTACAGCATTGCGGAAGACGAACTGACGAAGATCTTCGCCGGCAAGGTCGACGCGCAGACCGGCGCGAACAACATCGCGGCGGCCTGGGAGAAGCTGACCGACCAGATCGGCCGTGAGCGGCAGATCGGGCTCTACAAGGCCTCGCTCGGCGTGTAGCCGCGAGAGGTTCGCGAAGACCGATCGGCTGGCACCACTACGGTGCCAGCCGTAAACTTGCCCGGCGGCCGGCCGATCGTTTGGAAACGGCAGAGTTCGTTGCGATGCAGAATCCAGTTCCGGCAAGCGAAGAGCTACACCTCAAGCCGGCAGCGGCGCGTGCTCCCGGCAGCCGAAAGACCGCCGGCCGCGCGCTCGTTGCATTGGCCTCGCTCGGCTTCGCGCTCGTGCTCCTCGTCCAGATCCTGCACACGACCGGCACGATCGCGACCGGGTTTTCCGACTGGCGTCCGATCCTCATCGCCTATCTCATGTGGGCCGTTGCATTCGGCACCGGACAGGTCCTGACCCGCGGCGAGCGTGGCCAGCGCGCGCTGTTCCTGCTGCCCGCGGTGTTCTTCACCGTGGCGGTGGTGATCTTCCCGACCATCTTCGGGATATACATCGCTTCCCTCGACTGGAATCTCAGCTCGGTCGAGGGCCCGCGTTTTTCCGGCTTCGACAATGTCAGGGGCATGCTGAACGACAGCTATTACTGGAATGCGCTCGGCAACATGATCTTCTACACAGTCGCGGTGCTCGGCGAGTACGCGATCGCGTTCGGGCTGGCGCTCCTGCTCAGCGCCGAGATCCGGGCGCGAAAATTCTTCCGCGTCGTGTTCCTGCTGCCGATGATGCTGAGCCCCGTGGCAGTGAGCTGGATGATCGGCAAGTCGCTGCTGGAATATCGCTTCGGTCCGGCCGCGACGCTGGCGCGCTATCTCGGCTGGGACAATCCGGCGTTCTTCGCCTCGCCCTGGATGGCGCGCTTGAGCATCCAGGCGATGGACGCCTGGGTCTCGATTCCCTTCATCATGATCATCCTGCTCGCCGGCCTCCAGGCGATGCCGAAAGAGGTGCAGGAGGCAGCCAAGGTCGACGGCGCCAATGGCTGGCAGTCGTTCTGGCACGTGACGTTTCCGATCATGCTGCCGGTCAGCATCACCGTTCTCATCATCCGCATCATCTTCAAGCTGAAGCTTGCCGACATCGTCATCAACGTGACGGCCGGCGGCCCTGGCGGGGCCACCGACACGGTGTCGAGTTTCATCTACCGCGTCTACCGCGACCGCTCGAATGTCGGATATGGCACGGCGCTCGCCATGGTCTATCTGCTCATGATCATCGTGCTCCTGACCGTGCTGCTGCGCCTGTCCAAGCGCTGGACGCAGAAGGTCGTCTAAGGCGCGGAAAGTCACTTCCAAACGGAGTTGCTCGATTGGCGCGATCGACCCTGGTACCGAAGCCCATCCGGAGGCATCCGGCGGCCCCCCGCGCAAAGCGGTTGCTGGGCCGCATGCTGATCTACGCTGCACTCCTGTCCTGGACGTTTATCTGCCTTTTCCCGATCTACTGGACCGTCACGACATCGTTCAAATCGGCGATCGATGTGACGCAAGCTCACCTCATTCCCTGGATCGATTTTCAGCCGGACTGGAAGGGATGGCGTTCGCTCGGCCTTTCGCCGGATACACTGTTCGGGACCTCGACGGCCCGCTCCGAATTCGTGAACCGCTTCGTCAACAGCATCATTACCTCAGTCGGCGCGGCCTTGCTCGCGCTGATCCTCGGATCGCTGGCGGCCTATGGCCTGAGCCGCTTCCGCTACAAATTCGCCTGGATGCGCAACGACGACATCCTTTTCTTCTTCATGTCCCAGTTGATCCTGCCGCCGGTCGTGCTCGCGCTGCCGTTCCTCGTCCTCTACAAGGCGTTGGCCCTGCTCGACACGCGATTTGGCCTTGTCTTGCTCTACACGCTGTCGGTGCTGCCGATCGTCATCTGGATCATGCGCGATCAGTTCAATGCGATTCCGATCGAACTCGACGAAGCCGCCTTCGTGGACGGTCTGTCGACCTGGGGCGCCTTCCTGCGCATCATTCTGCCGCTCGCCCTTCCCGGAATGGTGGCCGCATTCATTCTCTCGCTGGTGTTGTGCTGGAACGAGTACTTCTTCGCGGCGCTGCTGACGAGCACGGACGCGAAGACACTCCCGGTGATGGTGGCGAGCCAGACTGGCTCGCAAGGCATCAATTGGTGGTCGATGGCGGCGCTGTCGACGGCGGCGATCGCCCCGCTCGTCCTGGTCGGCATTTTCCTCGAGCGCTACATTGTCCGCGGCTTGACCACGGGAGCAGGAAAGTAGCCGGCAAGGCCGAGCCATGTCACGCAGCTCAGCCCGGCGGAACGCAAGCGCAGAAAATCGTAGGCTGGCGTACAAAATCGTACGATCGGTAGCGGGGGCAGCGAGTCGCCCCCCGGCGGGACTCATTTGAAGCGCGCCAACGTTGGAGCGATCTTCTCGATCAGGTCAACGGGGTGACCACTCTCGCGCGCAAGAAGTTCGGCATATGCCGACGATCCCGCTTCTCTTTGACGGTCTCCTGCAGACCGGGTTCCATCGGCAACAGTCAGAGAGCACCGTTAACTCGTCGCGCGGCGTACGACCACAAAAAGCGTCGCACGAGACCTCTTTTGTTCTCGGCAACCGCTCCCGTAAATCGTTGAAGGCGAAAGGTTTTATTTGGTGGGCGCACCAGGGCTCGAACCTGGGACCCGCTGATTAAGAGTCAGCTACGAGTTGAGAACAATCAATGACTTAGTGGTCGCACCCAAGGGGTTATCCGGCAGAAGATGGGGTTTCGTCGCACGGTCATCGTCCTTCGCTGCGTTAGCTGTCGCCCGGGTGGTCGGAACATTTATTTACTCCCGGGGCAACTCTTGGCATCTAGTTCACGCCGCGTATTGGGAGAATGCCGCTCGCGTTCCAGTGCCCCGATCAAGCCGACGGTACGAAGCTTGCCATTGTCACTTCGGGGAGGCCGGCATGCCCCCACGCGATCAAGCAGCCGACAATTCGCACGCTCAGTTCATGCGAGCTGTGGACGAAGAGCTGTCCAAATTCGAGTGCAGCGAGAGGGAGTTTCGCAGGAAGGATCGTGACGAACGGGCAAAACGGCTGCAGATGCCGGTGGAAAAATTTGACAACGCAGATCTTCGCAAGATTTTCAAATCCTAGTCGTAGAGCCTGAGGATATCCCTCAAGGGGAAGCGCTCCCCCTTGGTCAAGACGGTCGGGGGTTCGAGTCAGGGGACCGCTACAGCGCTAGACCCACTATTTGGCAAGCGCTGTTTTCTTACTGGAGAGCAGCCTAACTCGCAATGCGGACTCTTTGTAGCTCGTCAAAAGCCGTCGTTCATACGCTATTTGTCGCCGGCTCGAAAAAGTCCCTGGGTAGGTTTTAATCTTGGACGCAGGCGCTCCCACAGACTTCCTCCGCTCGCAATTTCCGTGAAGTAGGTATCGGCGTTCGTGAAGTGCGCGAGGGCGTTTCGGTGCGCGGGGCCTGCCAGGATGCTTCAGACCCGGCAGGAGCAAGCTAATGCAGGGCTTTCCCTGGCCGGGAGCGGCGTGCGGTGCAAGCGCCGGCGCCTTCGCAAGCTGAGCGATGTATCTCGCACGCGTCTCGCTGAACAGACCAGGCTAAAATGCTTGTCAATGAGCACAGTCCTGTCCTCCAAGAATGGACCAGAAGTCCAGAATACGTGTCCGCAAATCCACGCGCCAGATTTCCGCTTTGACGGGCAACTCGCCTATGCCCCAATGACGGAGAGAGGCCGGCGGCAGAACTTCCGATTCTGCGACGGAAGAAATATCAGGCGCAACACAGGTTCAACCCTCAGGAACATGGCGACACACCTTTCGCGCAAGCTCAAGGTCGGGCCGCTAAGTCGTGGTGGAAGGAAAGCGGCATGGAACAGTCCCCCCAGGTCGGCGACAGGATCACCGACAAGTCAGCTTCGCCCGATGACAGCACTGTCCGCGACTGGATTGGACCGGGTGCGTTCAAGCATTGGGCCCGCCTGCAGAACTGGATCGAGGAATTCTACCCCGGTGTTTTCGCGCCGGAATGGCTCTATGGCGGCAAGAAGCGCGGCTGGTCCCTGCGCTACAAGAAGACAAAGGCGTTCTGCACCTTCCTGCCGGAATACAAGCGGTTTTCGGCCGTGGTGGTCTTGGGGGGAGCGGAACGAAAACAATTTGAGGAGCGGCGTTATGTATGGCGCTCGCAGTTGGTTAAGACTTACGATGAAGCCAAAACATACCCGGACGGGAAATTCCTAACAGTTGCGATCTCATCCGCAGATGATCGGCATGATGTGATGGAGCTTTTGACTATGAAGCGCCCTCCACCGTCGCGCGGTTGAATGTCGCGGAAATCCTAAGTTTCGCGACCAAGTCGGCGACGCTGGACTTTCGGAAGCGCAAGACGACGCTATCCAGTAGCCAGAATATATAGTTCGCAGGCAACGAATGCAGCACCGCTCGCGCCGAGCGGCGCGTCGTGGCGCTGCATTCCTCGTTTCTATTGAAACTATACATGCCGGCTATTGGAAAGCTTCGCCTCGTGCTGCGATCAATCCGTACCACTTTCGCGGATTTCATGAGTGACGTTGATTGGCTCACCGCTCACTCCCAACGCGCTCAAGAGGCATTCATGGCTTTCACATTGAAGATCAACGGCTCATCCCATGAGGTCGACGTCGACGGCGACATCCCGTTGCTGTGGGTGCTGCGTGACGTGCTCGGCATGACCGGGACCAAGTTCGGTTGCGGCCAGGCGCTGTGCGGCGCCTGCACCGTGCATGTCGACGGCCAGGCGGTCCGCTCCTGCCAGACGCGGGTGGACAGCGTTGGCGACAGCGCGGTTACCACGATCGAGGCGATCGGCCGGGCGCCGCAGGGCGCGGCCTTGCAGAAGGCGTGGCTGGAGCTGGAGGTGGTGCAGTGCGGCTACTGCCAGTCCGGCCAGATCATGTCGGCGGCGGCGCTGCTGAAGGACACGCCGAAGCCGACGGATGACGAGATCGACGCCGCCATGTCGGGCAATGTCTGCCGATGCGGCACCTATCAGCGCATCCGCGCCGCGATCAAGCACGCTGCGGGAGTTTGAGATCATGGATAGGCTTATTCTGACTGAGCAGATCGCCGATGAAACAGCGATGTCGCGGCGCGCCTTGCTTCAGGGCACAGGTCTGCTGCTTGGTTTTGCGCTGACCGGTGCGAGCACGGAATCGGTCTTCGCGGCGCCTGCCTCGCAAGTGGTCGAAAACGAGGTCGCGGGTACTTTCGCGCCGAATGGATTTATACGGATCAATCCAACCGGCGCCGTGACACTGATCATGCCGATGGTTGAGATGGGACAAGGGGTTTACACGTCGCTCTCGATGCTTCTCGCTGAAGAACTGGAAGTGAAGCTCGACCAGATTCAGGTTCAGCATGCGCCGCCAAATCATGCGCTTTACGTCAACTCGATCATAGGCATTCAAAATACAGGTGGTTCCGCCTCTGTCCGCGCCTTCTGGACACCGCTGCGTCAGGCAGGGTCAGTAGGTCGCAATCTGCTGATTGCGGCAGCCGCAAAACGCTGGAATGTCGATCCGGCGACTTGCCGCGCCAAGGACGGCGTCGTGTTCGATGCGTCAGGCTCGAAGCATCTGAGCTATGGCGAACTTGCGGAGGCTGCGGCGAAATTGCCTGTGCCGCCTGCGGCAAATGTCAAATTGAAGAATCCGAAGGATTTCATCCTGATCGGCACGCGTGCCAAGCGCGTGGATTCATCGATAAAGGTCGATGGGCGCGCGCTCTACGGCATCGATACGCGATTACCGGGTATGAAGGTTGCCGCAGTTGCGATTTCGCCCGTGCTCGGTGGCAAAGCGAAAACGGTGGACGAGAAAGCTGCGCTGACGGTGAAGGGCGTCCGGCAGGTGGTCAATATCGATGAAGCTGTCGCCGTGGTGGCGGATCACATGGGTGCGGCGAAGAAGGGGCTCGAGGCTGCCGCCATCACGTGGGACGACGGGCCGAACGGCAAGGTCAGCAACGCCGATATCGTCAAGCAGTTGGAAGAGGAGTCCAAAAAGCCGGGCGCGGTTGCCCGTAACGTCGGTGATGTAGGGAAGGCACTTGCGGAGGCAGCGCAACGGGTTGACGCTATCTATCAGGTGCCTTTCCTAGCCCATGCGGCGATGGAGCCGATGAACTGCACCGTCCACCTCCAGAAGGATCGTTGCGACATCTGGGTTGGGACGCAGGCACCTACGATTACGCAGTCTCTGGTAGCCGAACTCACCGGCCTGCCAAAGGAGGCAATCAAAATTCGCAATCATCTGATTGGCGGTGGCTTCGGGCGAAGGCTGGAGGCCGATGGCACGGTGCTGGCCGTCAAGATCGCCAAGCACGTCGATGGTCCGGTGAAGGTGATCTGGAGCCGCGAGGAAGACATACAGCACGATATGTATCGGCCGTACTATCTCGATCGGCTGTCGGCCGGACTTGACGCGGCCGGCAAGCCGGTTGCCTGGACGCATCGAATCGCCGGCTCCTCAGTCATGGCTCGCTACTATCCCCCTTACGTCAAGGACGGATTGGACCCCGATGCCGTCGAAGCGGCGGCCGAGCCGCCCTATGCGCTGGCCAATATCCACGTCGACTTTGTCCGGGTCGAGCCCGCTGGTGTCCGGACGTCTTGGTGGCGCGGCGTCGGACCGACTCACAATGTTTTTGTGGTCGAAAGCTTCATAGATGAGCTCGCTCATGCCGCGAAGCAGGACCCCGTCGCTTACCGCAAGGGATTGCTTGGCCACAATCCGCGAGCGCTCGCTGTTCTGTCGCTCGCGGCGGAAAAAGCAGGATGGGGATCGCCCCTTCCCGCGCGGCATGGCCGCGGAGTTTCGGTACAATTCGCATACGGAAGTTACACATCGCAGGTCGCCGAGGTCGAAGTGGCGGCCGATGGCTTCGTCAAAGTCAAGCGGATCGTATGTGCGATTGACTGCGGAATGTACGTCAATCCAGATACAATCGAAGCACAGGTTCAAGGCGGAACTCTTTTCGGCCTTACCGCCGCGCTCCATGGGTCAATCACCTTCAAGGATGGACGGGTCGAGCAGAGCAATTTCGACAGCTATCTGCCGATGCGTATCGACGAGGTGCCGGTGGTGGAGACTCACTTGATTAAGAACGCAGAGGCTCCGGGTGGCGTTGGTGAAGCTCCGACAGCCATTGTCAGTGCTGCAGTAACCAATGCGATCTTCGCCGCAACCGGCAGGCGTGTGCGCAGCCTGCCGATTGATACAAATTCGCTGAAGTCGTCGTCTTAGTCCTTGCCCGTCACCCCGCGCGTCGTGGCGCGGATAGGATGACGGTCGGGAACTAAAGGCCCCGGAGCATAATGACTATGGGAGCGTTCGCGTTCTCCGCAGGTCCTAATTTCGTCTAATGGCAAGAGACGAGGTTCAGTGGTACGAACGAGCATGGCGACGCCCCCGCTGCCCCTTGGAGAACAGGTTCGGAGCACTATCGGTGCCGGTAGCCGGCAGTAAAGGCCACCACAGTCATGCACACTTCGAAGGCGGTTCAAAAGCAGGCTCTCGCCGGGCAGAAAGTTTCACCGCCCGCGGGCGCCACTATCAAATTGTCTACAACAGACCTCAACAACTTGATGCAGGCGCTCGACATCGATGTCATCGCGCTGACTGAGATTTTGGTGCCGCACGGCCATCGAGTCGAATTTGGGACGATTGACGTACCCGGGATCCACTACAACTTAAGTGGCCTGGGACGCATATCGATCAACGGCGGACCGACGATACCGTTGAGCCCTCATTTGCTCATCATCGTTCCGCCAAACACTCCGTTCATGATCGAGGTTGACGGTGGAAATGGCCCACCGAAGCTCATTTCGAGAGACTGCTGGACTCGTCAAGACGGCATCCTCCGCGTCGCAGTGCCAAACGAGCAACCCGAAATCGTCCAGATATGCGGTTTTTTTAACGCATCCTTTGGTCAGTCTGTGAGGCTGTTCGGAGAACTCCGCGAACCGGTGATCGAGCAATTCGAGCCGGCGGACAGGATCGATCTGAAGCTTCGCGAGGCCATGGACGAGTTGCTACAGCAAGAGGTCGGCGTTGGAGCCATGACCGCGTCTCTGCTCAAGCAGATCATTGTCTCGTTGGTGCGACGGTCCCTCAGGTCATCCCGGCGGTGGACTGAACGATTCTCGATACTTGCCGACAGGCAGGTCACGCGTGCTTTTGCAGATATGGTGGCGCGGCCGGGAGCCGCCCATTCCGTTCAGAGCCTGGCGCACAGTGCAGGATTGAGCCGTTCGGCGTTCATGGCGCGTTTCTCTGACATCTTTGGACGATCCCCGATGGCCATCTTGCGAGACTTGAGAATGCGCCAGGCTGCGATCGATCTGACGACAACGACGATGTCGATCGACGTCGTTGCTCTTAATGCGGGGTACGAGAGCCGTTCAAGTTTCGTGCGAGCTTTTCGAAACGCGTACAATCGAGATCCGAGCGACTATCGCCGGATAGCCAAGGAGGGCAAAGCCCAGAAGGATATCTGAGAACGAGGTGCGATCCCAAAGCAGGAAGGGGGCCGGCCGCCACGGCGCCCTCCGCTTTGCGTCATGCAGAGCGGCGCTCAGACTCAGGTGCTTCTCCGCTCGCAACATTTCGCTTCAAGTTGGCGGCCGCGAAGGCGTAACCGCCGGAAGCACCGTCAACGAAGTGCACGTGATTGGCTCGCGTAGGTGATGGCACGAAGCACGTAAGATTTGCCGCCAACTGTCGATGCGTTCCAAAAAAGCATGCACCCCGTCGCTGAGCCTCCTCCAAGCGTGCGTCCAAGACGTCAGCGAGTTCAGATGAGCAGTCTACTGTCATACGTAGGCCGTCATCGAATTTTCGGTAGTCCGTATTCTCCACAAGCTCTTGCCGAAACTGAGCGTCATGAGAGCCACCAACAGGAACTCCCAGCGGGGTGCCCACCCGCGCGAGAATGCCGCGCAAGCCCTTCGCAGCCCAAGCCGCAAAGGGCATCTTTCGGCTACCTTTCTTGATGGCATGATCAAGATGGTCGCCCGTCCGTGCAGGGGGCGGGCCTCCGACAGGCAATGGATGAAGGCCGAGCTCATTTGAACGGAGCGTCCGCAGGAGCTCCTGTATGAACTCCACGAACGAAGTCGGATCATCGCGCGGCACGACGATAAGAGACAAGATCACGCCGTGCTTGGTGCCGATCGGCGCAAATCGGCACGAAAGACCCGTGAGGTCGGCTGTTACTCCCATGGGCGCGCGCGGAAAGGTGTAGCCGCCTTGCTTGAGTTTACGCTCGGCCCAGGCAAGTCCGCCGCCGTCGAACATCGCGTAGGTGACGTTCGAGGATGGCGCGAAGCGAGCTACCAGGACGTCCAAATGCTGAGCGCGAATGTCCGTGACAGGAACGACCGCAATGCGCAACGTGAGACCAATGCGTCTTCAGCCCAGGCGCCTGTTTTTGCCAACGTATCCCTGATGATGGACGAATAGGCGCCGGGCGCGGCGAAGCTCGCGCCATCTCCTCCAAACGTGGACGGAAACTGCAGGTCAGGTAGTGCATTGCTGACGGCAGCAAGAACCGCCGCACCGGCCGTATTCACCTCACGGTACCGTCCTTGTTCAATAGCTTCGGTCGAATGGCTGACGTCGGTAACAGCGACGATCCAGTCATCAGGTAGAGGGCGATACCGATCTCGCCGCACTACGTCATCAAAGGAGTCGAAGGGCACAAGCGCCTGATAGAAGCGGTCGTCCTCGGCCGCTTGGTCAACCTTTATCTGGAAAAGATCGACTTCGACGACTGGCTCTGATTCATCCACCATCGTTTGCACTCCCTTCGGTCGTCGTCGGAGTTCAGAGTGGGGCCGCCGGCTCGCGCCAGAACTCGTTAGGTCCGCTTCAGATCCTCGACCAGCACCGCCGCGGCGTGGCGCGCTAGCGCCTGGGTCGGAGCGTTGGTATTGCCGCTGGTGATGTTCGGCATGATCGAGGCATCGATTACCCGGAGGCCGTCGACCCCGCGGACCCTGAGCCTTGCGTCGACCACCGCTCGCGCATCCTCGCCCATCCGGCAGGTGCCGACCGGGTGCCACATCGTCGTCACGACACGCTTCACCCATTCGCCGATCTCCGCATCCGACTGGATGTGCGGGCCGGGATCCATCTCTTCCTCGATCACCGGCGCCAACGACTCCTGGGCCATGACCTTGCGGATCGCGCGCACTGATTCCACCGCGGCCCTCAGGTCTTCCCTTTCGCCGATGAAGTTCGGATGGATGAGGGGCATCGACGTCGGGTCGCTGTCGGCCAACCGCACCCAGCCGCGGCTCTTGGGCTGAAGCACCACGAGTTCGAAAGTGATGCCCGAGCGGTCGCCCGCCGGGCCGAGTTGCTCGGTCAAGACGATAGGAGCGTGATAGCATTGGATCGTGGGTTCGGCGGTGAAGTCGGACGGATTCCAGTGAGTCACCGTCTCGATGCCATTGCCCGACGCCGGGCCATCCTTGGTGACGAGATAACGCAGGCCCGCCTTCACGCTACCGAGGCCCTGCGCGGCAGCCTGATAGCCGAGATCACCCTTCACATAGACACGGACCGGCACCATCGGGTGGTCCTGGAGATTTTCGCCCACTTCCGGAGAGTCGACGATCACCGCAATACCATGCTGTCGCAGCTGCTCGGCTGGCCCGATGCTAGAGTGCATCAGGATCGTCGGGCTATGGACAGCGCCAGCCGACAGCACAACTTCGTCGGCCGTGATCCTCTTCCGGCTCGTGTCCACGAACTCAACGCCGACAGCCCGCTTGTTCTCGATGAGGATGCGAACGACGGTCGTGCCGGTGAGAAGGGTTACGCGGCCCGAGGTGAGGTGCGGACGCAGATAAGCGTCGACCGCGCTGCACCGGCGCTGATCTCCGACCGTCGACTGCACCGGCGAGACGCCGATCTGGCTCTTGCCGTTATAGTCGGGATTATAGGGAACCCCATATTCCTGGAATGCCTTGAGGCAATATTGGTTCAGCTTATTGATGCCCTTGGGCAACTGGACCGCCAGGCCACCATCTATGCCGTGATATTCGTCGTGGAAGGTGTCGTTGTCTTCCTGCGCCATGAAGACGGGAAGCAGGTCTTCATACGACCATTTGCCGGTGTCGCCGACCGCGTCCTGCCACGCGGCGAAATCACGTCTCTGACCACGGACGTAGCACATCGCGTTGATCGAGGAGCCGCCGCCGAGTACCTTGCCTGAGCGATATGCTCGCTTGGTGCCGTGCTGGGGAACCGTCTCGTATTTCCAGACATGCCGGTCGTGGGCCAGCAGTTTGGCGAAGCCGGCTGGAATGTGGATGAACGGATCACGATCCGTGTCGCCCGCTTCAATCAGCGCGATCGACGCATCGGTGTGTTCGGCGAGATAACTCGCGACAACGCAGCCGGCCGCGCCCGCGCCAACAATGACAATATCGTAGGCATCCTTGGACATCCGTGCCCTTTTCCTTCACAATATGTGTATCGTTCAATCAACATCCGTCGCTGACGCAGCGCCATCGCGGCTCCTGATCCTGAGATTGATTGGACCATGCTTTTGGAGAGTGACCTTGCAGCTCCGGCGAGGGAAATCACCTCTCGCCATAGAGTCGATAGACGATCGTTATTATCGCTCCCCGAGGTCGCCCTGGCGGCCTTCGCCTCACTGGCATCGGTGACGTACCAGAGCTGCGTCGCAGTTTCGCAAGACGAGCTCTCGCGCTCGACGAAGCGAAAAACACGGTCCGCGTGTCACACCGGCCGCTGCCGCGCCGTCACGACATGGGCCAACACTGCCTCCGTCGCCTAGCTGATCCGAACCCCGCACATACCCGCGATGATCGCGACCGAGACAACGGCGCTTATTGCGACGCCCGCGCCCCAAAGACGATTTGCGGCGCGTCGATCGACGCCATGCGCGATCAGCACCACCCGCAATCCCGACGCGAGATGGCTTAGGACAAAAAACACGCCGAGCGCGTAATGAGGCAACAGGCGGATATTCCATGCGTCATGAATGAGGCCGGTCGGGGCTCCGATCGCGAAATTCCAATCGGTCGGTATACCGAAAAAGCCACGAGCGTAGATGAAAACCGAATTCATGTGCCCGAGGATGTACAGCGAGAGGTAGGCCCCAGAGGCGACCTGAAATGTCCGATGGGAGCCCTGCGGAGCGGCGCTCCAACGCCATGCCAGAAACAGGCCGGTGCCGGTCTGGAAAAGCATGGCTGCGACCAACAGCGGTTCACCCACGTCAGAGCGGTAGACAACGCGGCCGATCTTCATGACGGCCGCATGTGCGTCGGGGCCGATCAACCGAAACAAGTGATTGGCCAGATGAAACGCCACGTATAGGCACAAGACCGCCGCCGTCATTCCGTGGAGAATGCGCCACCGCTCCACGGCCGGCTGCGTTGCGGCGGCGGGATTGCCGGCGGTCTGTGACCAAATCGCGATTGCGAGCCAAAGCACGCACCACACGAGTTCGTCGGGGATCGGGCTATGAATCAAAGCCTGAACGACGCCAAGAAAGACAAAGAGCGTCGGGGTCGCCACGCCGGCATAGGCGAGCCGCCGCGCCCCTGGATCGACGTCGGACCGGCAAGCGAGCGCGATCGCGAGAAACGGCACGACGAACGCCACGGCCAGGATCAAGATCGCGGCGACAATTGCGAGAGGCGAAAGCGTTGCGGCCTGCGTGTCGATGACGGCATGAAAGGCGCGGAGTAGAAAGGGGTAGCAAACGGCCGCCGCCGCGGGAGCCAGCGCCAAATAGTCGAAGCGCGGCCCAATCACGGCGTTTCGGTCCCGCGGCTGAGCAAACGCGTTCATCTTAGACCCATTGAATATCAGCCACCCGATCCGGCGAGGGCTTGCGCCGTATTAGCCCTCCGCCATCGGCGCTATCAAGAATGATCCCGGCCCCAGCCCCTAGCGCACGGGTTTGTGACGGACGGCTGCAGACGAACATCGGCGACGTCTCGACGACGCCATCGCAGATTTCAGCCAGCTGCACGCCTGCCCAATTCCGGACGCATCGCGACCGACTCCTCCGGCGCGTTCAGGACTGACGTCGTGAGCAGGACAGCGGCAGCGAGGACCCAGTAGTACCAGGCGTCGAGCCCCGCGAATTTGAAGGCAAACGGTGCGATGACAAAGACCACCCCGACGGCGCGATCGACCCAAAGGTGCAGCCAGTAGGGAATGATGCGGGCGAGCCCGGTGGGATGGTCGGTCAGGGCGGCCAAGAGCAGCGCGGCCACACCGACGACAACCGAAAGCTCCACTGCAACCGGTCCGCTTTGGCCGAGCTTCAGCACGAACGGCGCTGCGATCAAGACGATCGCGACAGGATAATCGATCAGGTAGGCGTGGATAGACTTGGTGATGAAGCGAAACGACATCGAAGACTCCTCTGCTTGGTTACTCGAGCGGGTCCTTGCGACGTGGAAAATGCATCCACCCAAGAGGGCGATTTCGCGACCCTGTGATGGCAAGCACTCCGTCACGGCCAGCCCGGTTAGACGAGCAGTAAGGGTACGCCGGCACGCCAACCATTAGAAATGCCCGGTCGTTATTGTTTCCATTCCACTCGCCCGGCGCCATGGAAGCGCGTTAGTTTGGCACGTCGACCGCGAGTGTCCGAGGGCGGTGCTTCAGTGTCCGACTGTCGAGGTTAGGGAAGGCTTGGGAAGACACCATTGTTCGCTTCGTGCGTAGCGCATTCGGGTGGCTTTTGTACCGGCCGCAGTGACCGCATGCGCGCCGCATGCTCTCCCCGGACGCATTCCACGATTTCACGCTGTCCGAGCGACGACCGACCAGTCGCGAAGCCGCGTGACCTTGACGAAAGCGTCCAGCGCCGGCGAGTAGCGACGCCCCTGCACAGCCAATAGCCGCACCTCCCGCGAGACTGGGTCGCCTTCGAGCGGAATGGTCTTGAGCGTCGGAAGGCGCGGCATGTGCTCGGGCGCGAGTATCACGCCGAAGCCAGCGGCGGCCATGTGCTGCAGGTGCAAGTCGTGACCGCTGCAGTGGCCGAGGTTAGGCGGTTCCTCGGAGAAATACGACTGCTGGATCTTAGGGGCGACGTCGCAGTCGGTACGTTCCAGTAAGACGGTCTCACGGAGGTCGTCAATGCTGATCGAGGGACGGTTTGCGAGCCGGTGTGTCGGCGCGAGAACCACGACGTAGCGTTCCTCGAACAGCGACCAGTCATCGACGCGGGCGGGTACGTCCTGCACGTCCCCGACCATTGCGGCGTTGATCTCCCCTTCAAGCAAAAGGTCGACGAGCTTCTCCGCCACGCCCTCGCGCAGCTCGACGTGAAGTCCAGGGATGAAGTTTGCGATCTTCGCGATCGGATCGAGGACGAGCGAGGCCGAGATGGATGGGGCGAGGCCGATCTTCAGTGGCGCGACGTCCTTGCGTTGAAACTCCTGGGCTCGGCGACGCACTGCCTCTGCCGAGGCCAGTGTGCGCTCCAGCATCGGAAGGACTTCCTTTCCAAGATCGGTGAGTTGGGTCAGCTGGCGTTCGCGGTAGATCAACTGGCCGCCGAGTTCCTGCTCGAGCTTCTGCACCCCCTTGGTCAGGGCGGGCTGCGTGACATTGCATTGTTCGGCGGCGCGGGTGAAGTTGAGTGTGGACGCGACGGCAAGGAAGTAGCGAACCTGATGAAGCTCCATGGATTGTTCTCCATCAAGTTGCTGCGAGCCTGGGGAGGTTGATGAACCGATGCCCGTTGCGGCCGGGATGCACAAAGCGATCGATTAATGCGCGCATTATAACCTCGCGCGCCTGGGAAGGCGGTTTTCCGACGAGAGCCTCGTTGGGCGCATTTTGATGGCTTGGAGGGCTGCGGTCGATTGCGCGGAGGTACTGTGAGGTTCGCTTGTCGCTGCCTATGCTAAGCGATCGCTTAGAAGTGAGGGCGTAAACCTCGCGCCCCGAATCCGTTAGTCGGATGGGCACCTAAGGGAGGGAGCCAGCGGTGCAGCAAAATGCGGTAGACGCAATTTGCGAGTAGATGGCGCCCTCGCAGGAAAACACTGAGGACATGCCTTTCCGGCTCAGGGGTTCTGCGGCTGCTCTAGTCTTATATTGAGAAGGTCCGCCATCCGGCTGAGCTCGGGAAGCGAACGTGCCTTCATCTTCCGCATCAGGTTCACGCGATGCACCTTCACCGTGGATTCGGCGATGCCGATATCGTTGGCAATCTGCTTGTTTAGGCGACCGGCCACGACGCCGAGCATAACTTGACGCTCGCGGGAGCTGAGGATGTCGAAACGCTCCTTGAGCGCAGCCAATGCGCTATCACTCTCTCGACGGGCACGATCGCCAGCGAGGCCAGCCTCGATGGCGTCAAGCAGATCCTGATCACGGAATGGCTTTGTAAGGAACTCTATTGCACCGCCCTTCATCGCTTGCACGGTCATCGGCACGTCGGCGTGCGCCGTGATGAAGATGATTGGCACTTGCCTGTTTGCGGCGACAAGGTCGCGCTGAAGCTCAAGACCACTTCGCCCCGGCATTCTCACGTCGAGCACCAGGCAAGTGGGACCGTCCGGCGGATCGGCCTTGAGAAACTCGGGAACAGACGAAAATTGTCGGGCAGGTAAGCCGACTGTCCGCAACAGCCGCACGACCGAGTCGCGAAACTCGGGATCGTCATCGATAACCAAGACACAGGGATTTGCCTCACCCATTCTCGGCATCCTGCGTGAGGAAGCACATTTCCCCCTAATCCGACGTCACTCTACGTACAATTATTCAAGATGAACAGGTCTCTTTTGCCTAAGCGGATAGCCGGAAGCCTAAGCCATCGCTTACGGGCGCGGTCATTGCATTATTGGGGAATGTCCCGGACACTAGAAATTGCATGCAGGCGCGAGGTTTGCCGCCAGTGTAGTGGAGCGAGGAAGGCGCCTGGAACCGGCGATGTTGAACCGAACACTGATAGCCATCGTCGACGATGATCAGCTCTATCGTGAGTCAATGCGAAAGCTCGTGGTGTTAATGGGCTACACTGTCGAGGCGTTTCCGTCAGCAGCCGATTTCCTGGCGTCACGCTTTTTGCCGGAAACCGCCTGCTTGATCGCCGACGTTCACATGCCTGGAATGACTGGAGTCGAGTTGCACAGGCATTTGGTCGATGCAGGGTACGCGATCCCGACGATCCTCGTTACCGCCTACCCCGATGAGGTCGTCAGGGATCGGGCTCTAAAGGACGGGATTGCTTGCTACCTCAGCAAGCCAGTGGACGACGACCATCTCGAGCGATGCCTGCGTTCGGCTCTGCAGCCGGGTACGCCGATTGAAGACAATTCATGAGTCGTCGTCCGCTGGCAGCGTGAACTGAAATACGGCGCCGCGAGATTCGTTCGCTTCCGCCCACAACTTGCCCCCATGAGCATGGATAATGGAGCGGCATATCGACAACCCCATCCCTGTTCCACTGGACTTCGTGGTGTAGAAGGCGTCGAAGACTCGATCGAGATGCTGCGCATCAATGCCGGGCCCAGAATCGCGTACGGCTACGAGGACGCCTGCCTGATCCTGCTCGATGCTGATCAATAGCTCTCTTGCCCCTTCCTCAACCGAGCCCATCGCTTCAGCCGCGTTCAGAATCAAGTTCAGCATGACCTGTTGCAGCTGAACGCAATCCCCCATAACCGGAAGCAGTCCATCTGCAAGCCGAGTTTGGACCGAAACGCCATTCCTGTGGATCACACTTTGCGCCAGTACAATCACTTCGTTGATCGCCGTATTAAGATCAAAGCGTTCCTTTCGCAGAGGCGCTTTCTTGATGTGATCACGCATCCGTCCGACGATATCCCTGGCTCGGTCCGTGTCCCTGACAACGCAAGCGAGCGCTTCCCTGGTCTCATCCAGATTTGGCGGATTCATTTCCAAAAAGCGCATCCCTGCACGGGCGTTGTTACGAGCGGTAGCGATCGGATGCAGAATTTCGTGAGACAGCGAGGCGGCCAATTCTCCCATCATGCTCACGCGGTTCATGTGGGTGAAATCCAACTCGAGCTGGCGCAGCTTTTCATGTTCGTCCTGTGCTCGCCTTCGTTCCGTCACATCGACGGTTGTGGTGATAACCTCAGCCAGCGTGTCCCGGGGCGAAAACACATGATAGCTGGTTCCTTCGACCCACTTGATTGTTCCATCAGGTAGGAGGAGTCTGAACTCGGCCATGAAATCTCTTTTCTGGTGCACGGCCTCCTGAACCGCTCCCCACACTCTGTCGCGGTCCTCCGGGTGAATGCGTTCCCACATGCTTTGTCGACTTGGAAGGCCCTGCAGCGGATCAAACCCCCAGATCCTGTAACTCTCGTCCGACCAATAGAGGTAACGCATCGTTGTCGCGTTGTAGATCCAATTGCCAGTGCGGCTGAGTCTCTGTGCTTGGCTAAGCGCTTCCTCGACGCGCTTGCGCTCGGTCAGATCGAGGACGAACGCAAGGCCCTGGTCACCTCCTTCCTTGAACAACGCGGCGCCAACAAGCACAGGCACGCGGCTGCCGTCTTTCCGAAAGTATTCCTGCTCGAAGGGCTGAAGCCTTCCAGTTGAGTTCAGTTCTTCCCAGGCACGTTTGTCGAGCTCGCGCCACTCCGGCGGGGTCAGCCCAGTCCGGTGCAGGCGACCCCAGACCAGGTCCTCACGGTCATATCCCACGATGCGTAGAAACGCGTCATTGGCTTCTCGGATCCGCCCTTCGCGGTCGGCAATGAGGATCCCAATGATGTTGGCGTCGACCAAACGCCTAATCTTCCCTTCCCGATCCGCGAGGTCGTCATAAAGCCGCGAATTTTCGAGCGAGATTGCCGCCTGCGACGCAATTACCTTCAACACTGTGACGCGGTCAGGTGTGAAAACGTGGGCCGTCAGGTTGTTTTCGAGGTAGAGTACACCGGCCAGTCTGCCCTGTTTGAGCAACGGCAGGCAGAGAATTGATCGGGCGTGATGCTGATGAATGTACTTATCGGCAGAAAACGGGTTCGCGGCTGCGGCATCATGGAGAAGAACGATCTCTTTCGTCCGGATCACGTACTGTAGCATGGACTCCGGCAGATCTGCAGCGGTTACACTTGCTTGTCGCTGACCGACGGTCACCGTATTATTGCTGGTCGTGGCTTCCGCCTCAATCCGATACCCAACACCTACCGCAAGGATCAACAGACCTCGCCCGGCACCCGCGTGCTCAATCGCTGTGCGCATCAGCGTGTCGATCAGCTTTTCTAGAACGATCTCGCCCGACACGGCTTGCGAGACTTTGATAACAGTAGCTAGATCCAGTTGTTCGACGGGTGCCCCGATCGTGCTTGTCCGGCCGGCAACCGGCTTTTCCTCCCTGAGGTGCGGAAACAACTCGTCGAGTTGGCGTACCTTTCCGTCGGCTCCCCAGCGGATGTATGCGTGCCGCGCGTCCCGCAGATAGGCATACGCGATTTTCTTGAACCCGCGTGCGGCATAAAAGCGTGCAGCGATTTCGTTGGCGAGCGCCTCGTTGTGGATAAAGCCGTGCGTGCGTGCCGAGTGGATAGCGTGCTCGTAAAGATGCTCGGCATCGAGCGCACGGCCTTCGATCCGGGCGATCTCCGCTCCGACCAGTGCGGCGCGGTTCTCGAAGTTGTCCGGGCAAGCCGTCGCCCAGACCTCGAGCTGTCGGTGGTGCGCGGCCAGTGCGTCGACAAGCTGCTGGCCGGCCGCTGCGGACTCGCAGGATGCCGCTTGGGAGAGTGCGCTATAGAAGTGATACTCTGCCGTTTCGAACATTGACGGCGATGTCCACAGCAGCCGTTGCGCCCGCGACGAGGCCTCAATGGCCGACGCATAGTCGCCGGCAAAGAAGCGCGCCTGCAGCTTGCGGACCCAGTACCAGCCCTCGGCTAGCGCCAGATCCGGGTTCCCGCAGAAACGGGACTCTAGTAAGAGTTCGTCAAACTGCCCATCGTCAAAGCAACCGAAAATCGGCGTCGAGCCGCGGAGTGTCCGAATCAGCCCAAGCTGGCCGGCGATGGAGTCAATCAAAAGACCGAACCGCATCTTCTCCGCAAACGCGAGACCACGCTCGGCTTCGCCTTGCACCTCATCGAGTGGATCGCCCGCCGCAAGAAGGTTCGTGTTCAGGTGGCTGCAGCAGTACGCCGCAAAAGTGAGGTCACCGATCTGGTTTGCCGTCTCAAACGCACGCCGCAGCAGATCACGACCTTCCCGGACATGTCTCGTCCAGGGCGTGACTAAACTTCCAAAGTTCAGATAGATCCTGGCCTGGAAGCGCTTTAGCCCGCGCTGTTCGACCAGTTCATAGCCGAGACGGCAGAATAGAAGTCCCGCCTGGTAGTCACCGAATTTCGGTCCAGCAAGCCTGCCAAGCACCGCATAGGCGTAGCACGAGCCGTCACAATTGCCACCCTCGAGGCTAAGATTGACTGCTCGACAGATGACCAGGGAAGCTAGGTTCGCATCCGTATGCCAGGCTGGCGGCCCGAGCTTCGTCAGGACATCGAGGGTCGCGAGCGATGCGGCATTGCTCATCAAAGGCAGATCAATGAGGCTTTCTATCGTGCGGGAGCCGAGTTGGGACCAGATCCGCTCATACTCGCGCCGAGCCTCGTCTTCCGTCGGGCGCGGCGACCAGTCAATGCCGAGGTGTCGGAGATAGTCGAGACCGACTGCGATCGCGCGGCTGGCCTGATCCAGGGTCAAGTAAAGATCCACCTGCAGGCACGTAACGCGGGCTCGTTCGATCGTCGTTGCGGCACGGGCCGACAGTACCGCCAGGCGCTGCTCGGCTTCCGCCAGTGCACCAGTGAGGAACTCACATTCGGCCCGGTGCAGCTCCAGCTCAAAGATCAGGTCGTGCTGGCGCTCCCAAGAGTCCCCTGGCAGCAGTGCTACGCCGGAGACCAGATAGTTCAGCGCCGAGGCATACGCTGTCGAGGTCTTGGCGCGTTTACCTGCAATGAAATTCAACTCTGCGACCCGCTCAAGCTCCTCAATTGACGTGATGAGATGCGAGCCGCGGTTGAGCTGATTGACAATTTCGAAGATCATCTCCTCCAGCTTCTCTGGAGGGGTCTTCGCTGCGAGCAGCATCCCTATTCGGAGATGGGCCTCGGCACGCGGTTCCTCCGAGATCAAGGAGTAGGCGGCTTCCTGGACACGGTCGTGGAGAAACTTGTAGGAATCTTCCGAACGAAAGATCAGCCCTGCTCGCGCCGCTTCCCAAAGCTGGCCATGCATCTCCTCCGCGGAGTCCTGGTAAACGATCCGCAACGTGGTGAACCCCGCATCGTTGCCCAGGCAGGCGAGCTTCTGCAATGCATTCCGCGTTTCGGCGGACAGGCGGTTCAGCCTCCCCACCATGAGGTCCACCACATTGTCGGTGTAACCTTGGGCGTGAATACGATTCAGGTCCCAGCACCATCGCGCCTCGCCATAATCGAAAGTGAGCAATGCTTCGTCGGCGAGAGCAGAAATGAACTGAATAGCGAAAAGCGGATTGCCGGTTGTCTTCTCGTGGATCAGCTGTGCCAGCGGCGTGATTCTCTCTGGTTCGCTGTGAACAGAATCCGCGATTAGTTGCCCCAAGTCGTCACGGGTTAGGGGTTCCAATACGATGTCTTGCAGTATCGCTCCAGCCTGGCGCATCGCTTCGAGCTTGCGCATCAGCGGGTGGATGGGATCGACTTCGTTGTCGCGGTAAGCGCCAATCAACAACAGGTTCTGCACATCCGGCCGGGTCAACAGATCCTCGAGCAGATCGAGCGTTGCTGCATCGAGCCATTGGAGATCGTCGAGGAACAGGGCGAGCGGATGTTCCGGCCGCGCGAATACGCTGATAAATCGCCGAAACACCAGCTGAAAGCGGCCCTGCGCATCCTGTGGCGGCAGCTCGGGGACCGGTGGCTGCTCGCCGATGATGTGCTTCAATTCCGGGACGAGATCAACAATGAGCCGACCGTTCGGTTCGAGCGCCTCGAGCAGCGCCTCCCGCCATTGCCGCAGCTCCGCTTCGGCCTTGCTCAAAAGCGGGCGGATCAGGCTCTGAAAGGCCTGCGCAAGGGTGGCGTAGGGGATGTCGCGCTTGTACTGATCAAACTTGCCCGATGCAAAAAGACCGCGGGGCGGAACAAGTGGCTTATGAAGCTCGTTGACGACCGCGGACTTGCCGATGCCGGAATATCCGGAAACCAGCACCAACTCCGGCCTGCCGCCGGCGACGACACGGTCGAAGGAGGCAAGCAGGGTATCGATCTCGGCTGTCCGGCCATACAATTTCTCGGGGATCAGAAGCCGGTCCGGAGTGTCGTGTTCCCCGGGCGGGAATTCGTCGATATCGCCTCGGGTTTCCCATTCAGCAAGGCAACGCCGTAGATCACTCTCGGCGCCTGCAGCCGTCTGGTAACGCTCCTCAGCAGTCTTGGCGAGCAGCTTCATAATGATCGCAGAGACGGAGCCTGGGAGGTTTTTTAACCGCTCGCTGGGCGGCGCCGGCGGTCTTGCGATATGGCAGTGAACCCATTCCATTGGATCGGCCGCCGTGAAGGGCAAAACGCCCGTGAGCATCTGGTAAAGCGTAACGCCGAGGGCGTAGAGATCGCTGCGGGCGTCGACCGAGCGGTTCATCCGCCCGGTTTGTTCGGGTGCCATGTAGGCAAGCGTACCGGCGATGGTCTCGGGCGGCTCGGGCGCCTGCCGCTCGCGGGACAGGCGCGACGCGATGCCAAACCCGGTGAGCCGCACGTGTCCATCCGCGCGGTCCACCACAATATTAGCTGGCTTGATGTCTTTGTGGATGAGCCCGCGCTAATGAAGCTTGCCCAGAGCCGAGGTAACCGCGATAGCCAGGCGCAGGAAGCGTCCGACCTCCATGGGCCCACCGAGCAAACGGTCGAGCGGCTCGCCGCCCGGATCATCGAGCACCAGCACGGTCCGACCGGCGTCGCGCATGAGGGCCAGCGGCCGCGCCGCCCATGCCCCGTCGAGCTCATCTTTCAGTTCGTATTCGTGCGTGAGGCGATCGAGTCTTGTCCGGGACGGGTGGTCGGCGGCGGGGGCAACAAGCAGCACGGCGACCCGGTTGCCGTTGTCGTCCAGTCGCCAGCCACGGCTGAACACGCGCTCGCCGTCCTCCCACAACACCTGAGAGCTACCGTCCGAGTACGCGACGTTCAGCGACTGCTTCACCATCTGTCAGACTCCGGCGTCGGACTTCGGCTTGAAGTCGGCTGATCAAGCTCTTCGTTGCCACACGCGCGGCCTCTCTCCAGCCTGGAGAAATCGTACTCTATCGCCCGAGAAATGCCAGCCGTCGGCCTTGCCGGCTACGGCGACCGCGGATCCTCCTTCATTTTAGCAGCAATTTGGAGCGATTTTGCCCGCCCTGACCCGGCGAGGCCGTGCACCTTTCGAGACGCGGGTTCCGCGCTCCTCAGGGTAACGGAGATAGTCTTCCCGCTTCCTCGCGCATCGGCGTCACCGCTACTCACTCCGCCGCGGCCGCGATCCTCTGGGTCGGCTTGCCCTCGTTCCTGCCTTCCGCGAGGTTGCGCACCACCATGTAGAAGATCGGCGTGAAGATCAGGCCGAACAGCGTGACGCCGAGCATGCCGAAGAACACGGCGACGCCGACCGCCTGGCGCATCTCCGAGCCGGAACCGGTCGACACCACCAGCGGCAGCACGCCGAAGATGAAGGCGAACGAGGTCATCAGGATCGGACGCAGCCGCAGCCGGCAGGCCTCGATCACGGCCTCCAGCCGCGACCTGCCCTCCAGCTCGATGTCGCGCGCGAACTCGACGATCAGGATCGCGTTCTTGGCAGCCAGCCCCACCAGCACCACGAAGCCGATCTGGGTCAGGATGTTGACGTCCTGTCCCGTGATGCGCACGCCGATGGTGGCCGCGAACAGGCACATCGGCACGATCAGGATCACCGCGAACGGCAGCGTCCAGCTGCCGTATTGCGCGGCCAGCACCAGATAGACGAACAGCACGCAAATCGGGAACACGTAGAGGCCGGCATTGCCACCCGTCACCTGCTGATATGACAGATCGGTCCATTCGAAGGAAAAGCCGCTCGGCAATGTTTTGTCGGCCAGTTGTTTGATGGCATTGAGCGCTGTCGCCGAACTCACGCCGGGTGCCGGCTCACCCTGCAGCTCTGACGCCGAGTACAGATTGTAGCGCGCGACACGATCAGGTCCCGAGACGTCCTTGAAGTCCACGACGCTGCCGAGCATCACCATGTCGCCGGCCACGTTGCGGGTACGCAGCCGCGCGAGATCGGAAGTCTCCTTCCGGAATGGGAGATCTGCCTGGGCAGTGACGTGATAGGTCCGTCCGAACAGGTTGAAGTCGTTGACATAGGTCGAGCCGAAGTAAGTCTCGATCGTGTCGGTGATGTTGGCGATGGGAACGCCGAGCTTCTGCGCCTTGACGCGATCGATATCGACGAACAGCTGCGGCGTATTCGCCGTGAAAGGCGAGAACACCGAGGTCAGGTTCGGCGACTTCCGCGCGACGGCGACGAGCTCGCCGGTCGCGGCTGCGAGCAACTCGGGACCGCGCCCTTGTCGATCCTGGATGCGGATGGCAAAGCCGCCGCCGGTGCCGATGCCGGGCACGGCAGGCGGCGGAATGACGATGATGAATGCGCCCTGGACCACCGACAGCCGTTTGCGCAGATCGGCCGTGATCGCGCTGGCCGACAATCCCTTCTTCTGCCGTGCCTCCTGCTCGTCGAACACCGGGAACAACGCCGCGGCGTTGCCGGCCTGCGTGCGCGTCGCGCCGGAGAAGCCGCTGAACGCCCCAACACGGACGATACCTGGCGTATCCAGCGCAATCCGCTCGATTTCGCGCACCACCTCAGTGGTCCGCGCCAGCGACGCGGCGCCTGGCAATTGCACCGAGACGATGAGGTAACCGCGATCCTGCGCGGGAATAAAACCCTGCGAGGTGGTGGCGAGCAACCAGCCGGCGCTGCCGATCAGCGCGAGATAGATCACAAGCATCACCACTGTATGCCGGATCACGAACTCGGCGGCAGCCGCGTAGCCGTACGCCAGGCGATCGAAGATACGGTTGAACAGCACGGTGAAGCCGTCCCAGCCGCGCGCAATGATGTTCCAGCGCGCCGGCGGACGTTTCTCCTCGTGCGGAGTAAGTATCTGCGAGGCCAGCGCCGGCGACAGTGTCAGCGAGCAGAAGCAGGAAATCGCGGTCGCGACCGCGATGGTGACGGCGAATTGCTGGAAGAACTGTCCGGAAATGCCGCCCAGAAAGGCTGTCGGCACGAACACCGCGCAGAGCACCAGCGCGATCGAGACCAGCGCGCCGCCGACCTCTTCCATGGTCTTGAGCGCCGCCTCGCGCCGGCTCATACCGTGCTGGAGATGTCGCTCGACATTTTCGACAACCACGATGGCGTCGTCGACCACGATGCCGACCGCGAGAACCAAACCGAACAGCGTCAAATTATTGATCGAGAATCCGAGCGCGGCCATCACCGCGAAAGTGCCGACCAGCGACACCGGGATCGCAACGATCGGGATGATCGCGGGCCGCCATCCCTGCAAAAACACCAGCACTACGATGACGACGAGCGCCATCGCCTCGTAGACCGTCTTGACAAGCTCATGTACCGATTGGGCGATGAATTCGGTGGGGTTGTAGCCGATATTGTAGTCGAGCCCCTTCGGAAAACTCTCCTTCAGCTTCGCCATGGTGGTGGAGATTGCCCGCGCTGTGGCGAGCGCGTTCGATCCGGGCCGTTGCGTCACCACCATTGCAACGGCCGACTTGCGCAGTATGCGGCTGCTGGTGGCGTAGGACAGCGCACCGAGCTCGACGCGAGCGACGTCGCGCAGACGTACGGTTCGGCCGTCCGAACCGGCCTTCACCACGATGTCCTCGAACTGCCCGATGTCTTTGAGGCGGCCAGTGAAGACGAGGTTCGGCTGAAGTGCACGATCGGCGATCGGTGGCTCCGCGATCTGTCCGCCGGTGATCTGCAGGTTCTGGGCGCGGATCGCCGCCAGCACCTCGCTCGATGTCAGACCGACATCAGCGATCCGGTCGGGATCGAGCCACAACCGCATGGAGTAGTCGCGGGCGCCGAACATCTGGATGTCACCGACGCCGTCGAGCCGCAAAAGCTGATCGCGGACCTGCAGCAGCGTGTAGTTGGAAATGTAGAGCTGATCGAACGTGTCGTCAGGCGACAGCACGAACACGGCCATCAGGATGTCAGGTGAGTTCTTGCGGGTGACAACGCCGTTGCGCTGCACCTCATCGGGTAGCCGCGGCTGCGCAATCGCGACGCGGTTCTGAACCAGCACCTGCGCCTTGTCGAGGTCGGTGCCGAGCTTGAAGGTGACGGTGATGGCGAGCTGGCCGTTCGAGGTCGCCTGGCTGTAGAGATACAGCATGTCCTCGACGCCGTTGATCTCCTGCTCGATCGGGGCGGCGACGGTGTCGGCTACGGTCTGCGCCGAGGCGCCCGGATATTGCGTGGTGACGGTAACAGTCGGCGGCACCGCCTGCGGATATTCCGAGACCGGCAGCGTCTGGTAGGCGATCGTGCCGACGATCAAAAGCACGATCGACAGCACCATCGCCAAGATGGGCTGGTTGATGGAAAGCTTTCCAAGATTCATGGCGTGGCACCTGCCGTAGCCTTGTCGCCTGCCGGCGCCTGCGCCATTTTCGGCGTCACCTTGGCGCCGACGCGGGCACGCTGCAGCCCGTCGACGATGACGTGATCCTCCGCCTTGAGACCCTCGCGAATCACGCGCAGCCCTTCATCGAGCGGCCCGAGCACCACCGGCCTTGCCTCCACTGTGTTGTCTTCCTTGACCACGAACACGATTTTGCGCGACTGGTCGGTGGCTATGGCAGCGTCCGGGATCAGCAGCGCCTCGTAGGGCGACGAGCCGATGATCCTGACGCGGCCAAATTGCCCCGGCAGGATCGAGAGATCCTTGTTCGGGACGATCGCGCGGCTGCGCAGCGTCGCGGTCGAGATGTCCAGCCGATTGTCGAGAAAGTCCATCTTCCCGTCATGCGAGGGCTTTCTCTCGCCGGTCAGCGCCACCTGCACGGGATTTGACGTATCGCGCGAACTCGGCCGCTTGCCTTCGAACCACAGCTTGCTGTTGCGCCGATAGGTCGCCTCGTCGACGTCGAAATAGATATAGATCGGATCGAGCGACACGATCGAGGTGAGCAACGTCGCTCCGCTATCGGCGCCCTGCACGAGGTTGCCGGGGGTCACCAGATGGCGACTGACGCGGCCGGTGATCGGCGCCAGCACGTGGGTGAATTCGACATTGAGCTGCGCGGCCTTCAGCGCACCCTCGGCCTGCGTCTCGGCCGCATAAGCCGCCTGCAAGGCCTGACGGCGCTGATCGACGACCTGTACGGAAACTGCGCTGGTCTGGACCAGGTTCAGCCCACGATCGAGTTCACGCTTGGCAAGCCCTGCCTTGGCCCGCGCGTCGTCGAGTTGGCCCTGGGCCTGCGAGGCGACCGCCTCGAACGGGCGCGGATCGATGATGTAGAGCAGATCGCCGGCATGGACGATCGCACCGTCCTTGAACTCGACACTGTTGACGAAGCCGCCGACGCGGGCGCGGACCTGGACCTCCTCGATCGCCTCGAAGCGACCGGTGAACTCGTCCCAGTCGGTGACCGTACGCTTGACCGGTTGCGCGACTGTCACCGGCGGCGGCGGAGACGCGGCCGCCTTGGTCCGACTGGCCTCGTCGTCAAATTGGAGTCGAACGCGCGCCAAAGCACTTCTCGTAATGTCAGCGCGCCCATGGCGCGACGATCTAGATTACATCGTTGCTTTGCATATCGACCCACTGCCTTCTTGATCTTCCATCATGTTCCGCCTGTCGATCGCGGAACCGAAAGTTCAGGTTCGACGATGCTTTGGAGAATGACCCTGCAACGCCGGCGACGGAAATCACCTCTCGCCATGGAGTCGATAAACGGTCGTTATTGCCGCTCGCCGCGCGAGCGTGACGCCGTGGCGAGGAATGCCACGATCCGCAGAGCACTCGAAACCGCGACGTTTTCATTCTGCAGAGGCTTTTAAGTCGCGCTCAGTCGCGGCGGCGTCGCCTCAGGCGTCAATAGTGTGAGGTCCGAGTTGGAAAGCGGTGCGCTCACTCGCATCCTGTCCGACCGGGACTTCGGCTCGCTGGAAGTCAATGCATCGTTCGTGAGCGGGAAGAACCATCAAGCCCGCTGCGTGTGTGTTCACGGATTTTCCTCGTCGTAGAACTTCGACACTGACTTCACGGAGCATTCCTGGCGATTATGGACATGATAGCTTTACCTGAACGGTCGCCGGATTTAGCTACTGAACGCATTGGCTGAAGCGGACGCGGCGCTGAGATCTCGCAAACCCGTTTTGCGCTGCCGCTGGCGTACACACTCGTCGAAGCCGGTGGATCAATCATTCGAACGATCGGAACCTAATCATGACCAAGATCCGCGAGGTTGTCGTCGCAAGCGACCCCACCAATCTTGGCGCGCTGGTTGGGCATGTCGGCGAATCTCAGTTTCCTGTCGGCGGCCCAGATGGCGCCGGCCACACATCTTCTGGACCCAATCCTTACGACCTTCTTAGCGCGTCTCTCGCCGCATGCACCGCTATGAGCGTTCGTTATCAGGCTCGACGCGAGAAACTTCCGCTGGAGCGGTTGGAAGTTGGCGTCAGCTTCCACCGCGGAGCCCAGGGCGAAAGAGATTCGTTCGCGCGCACCCTCGTGCTCGGGGGAGAACTCGACGCACAGCAGCGCGCATTCTTGCTGGAAGCAGCAAACCTCTGTCCCGTCGGCAAAATTCTCGGCATTAGTGCGGATATCAGCACGCGCCTGGACGCTACTACTTCCGGCCGCAACGCAAGCACCCAGGCCAGCTACGAGGATGATCTGGCTCTACTCCCGATCCCGAATATCACTCCGGATTGAGCGTCTCTCGTGCCGTCGACCACTGCACTGGGGCATCGCAGCCTATCATACCCGCGGGGTCTCCAGTTCGGCGAACCCACGACGCCTCGCGGGGCATTCGTTCCGCGGCTCACCGCTGGCGCGCTTTGATCTTTCGCGTCGATGGCATCGATTCCATAGCCACAGGTCATTGGACCATCGATTCTCACGATCGTACATTTGCTTGTCTGCAAGAGACGAAAGATGACGACGCACCACACAGGGAGGTGGATGATGAAGGCAATCGTCGTAACGGACCGGGCTGCGGGAACTGCCGGGATGAGGCTCGTGGAGCGGCCCNGCAAGCGGCGATCAACGACGTCGTCGTTCAAGTTCATGCGTCGGGATTCGTCCCTACTGAGCTGACATGGCCCTCGACATGGACCGACCGCCTCGATCGTGACCGAACACCGTCGATTCCCGGACATGAGCTGGCCGGAGTGATCACCGCTCTCGGCTATGGCACAACGGGGCTGTCGGTGGGGCAGCGAGTGTTCGGTCTCGCCGACTGGTATCGCGACGGCACCTTGGCGGAGTATGTAGCAATGGAGGCGCGCAACCTCGCGCCGCTCCCGGGTGACGTCGACTTCACAGTGGGCGCGAGTCTACCAATCTCGGGCCTCACCGCGTGGCAGGGACTGTTCCAGCACGGTCGCCTTCAGGCGGGGCAGAGCGTCCTCGTGCACGGCGCGGCCGGCGCAGTCGGCTCCATGGTGACGCAACTCGCACGATTGGGCGGCGCCTACGTCATCGGCACCGGACGTTCCGCTGATCGTCAGAAGGCGCTCGAGTTCGGCGCGCGTGAATTCGTCGACCTCGAGAACGACGTCCTCGAAGACATCGGCGGAGTCGATCTGGTGTTCGATGTCATCGGTGGCGACATCGGGAAGCGGTCCGCGCGCCTGATTCGAGCTGGAGGAATGCTGGTGTCCATCGTCGGGCCGAGCGAGGCGCGCCCCGCCGATGGCTTGGCGGTCGACTTCGTTGTTGAGTCCGATCGTGCTCAACTGAGTGAGATCGTCCAGCGGGTGCGGGACGGACGACTGCGGACGAACATCCGCAACATTGCGACCCTCGACGAGGCTGTCGCCGCTTTCAATCCGACCAAGCGGATCAGCGGGAAGACGATCATCCGCGTTCGTCCGTGAACGACGCGCATTCGATGCGCGCAGCCGGCCGCGTCCTGTTAGACGCCAGGGGCACCTGGGAAATCACCTATGGCCCCTGGCATGAGATGTCGAACGGACCCCATCCCTGCAGCATTTCCAGCAAAGAGGGCGAAAGCACTCGTTATCTCAACCTATCCCTTCACGCATAGGAAGAACCATGACTAACGGAATCACCATGACCAACGCCGTCATCGAATGTATCCTGAGCCGCAGCGCCACCAAGTACTACGACCCCACCGCCACCCTCAGCGACGACCAAATCCGCGAGCTGGTGCGAATCGGCACCACCGCGCCGACATCCTTCCACTTGCAGAACTGGCGCTTCATTGCGGTACGCTCGCCTGAAGCCAAGGCTCGGCTGCGTCCGATCGCCTGGAATCAGCCCGCGATCAGCGAGGCAGCCGTTACCTTCATCGTCTGCGGCCAGTTGGCCGATTCCGGCGTAGTACCGGAGCGCCTGGCACCGGTGGTGGAAGCGGGCATCATGCCGGCGAAGATGGTGCCGGAATGGGAAATCCCCGCGCGCGGTCTGTACATGGAGTACCCACAGCGCCAGCGCGACGAGGCAGTACGCACTGCCACCTTCGGCGCGGCGGCGATGGTCTATGCGGCCCGCTCGCTAGGCCTGGGTTCGACGCCGATGATCGGTTTCGATCCCGAAGCGGTGCACCGCGAGTTCGGACTGGCCGAGGACGAAGTACCGGTCATGCTGCTGTCCATAGGGGCGGAGCGTCCGGGAAACTGGCCGCAGAAGCCACGCCGTCCGGTGGCCGACGTATTGAACCTCGTTTAATTGTTAGTGAAACCAGTAAGTTACGGAGCTTATGATGCCGAGAATTGCGGCGCTAAAGCCGGAACAGGTGCCGGCGGATTCGAAACCGACCCTCGATATGTTCACCAAGAACATCGGGTTCACCCCAAATATGATGGCGACATTCGCGGCGAGCCCGATCGCGTTCAACTCGTGGGCCAACCTGCTCGGCTCCTTGAGCAGGGCGCTCGACGTGAAGACGCGTGACAGCATCGGCCTCGCCGTCTCCGAAGTGAACGGCTGCGACTACTGCCTGACGGTTCACAGCTTTACGGCCGATCATATGGCCAAGCTGCCCGCCAATGAAATCATTCTCGCTCGGAAGGGCCATGCCAGCGACCCGAAGCGAGACGCCGCGATCCAATTTGCGCGCAAAGTCATCGAGACCCGCGGCAAGGTCAGCGACGCCGATCTGAAGGCCGTCCGCGATGCCGGGTACACGGATGCGAACGTCATCGAGATCGTCGCGCTGGTCGCCATGTACTCCCTGACGAACTTTTTCAATAACGTGTTCGATCCCGACAAGGACTTTCCCGCCGTTGCGCCGGCTGGCTCGATCTGAACTCTATCCGGTCGCATCGACCATCTCCGAGAGTGCTCGGAGCTTTTATGTGATGCGAGCGTAACGCCAGAGCCCGGATGCACCCAGGAAAGATTTCGTGGGAGCGCGTCCGGGCTTTTGGTGTGCCGACACGGCTTTTTACCACGTCGAGCACGAAATCATTCTGATCGACCGCCCGCCAAAGCCAGTGCTTCTTGCCGTGCTTGCCGTGTCGATGGCATCGATTCCATAGCCAAAGGTCAATGGACCATAGAGTTTCGCCGCAAGCCCTCTGACACAGCAGCGGCCATCAAAGGCTACATCGCATTCTGGAAAGGTGTGGATGTCAGGTAATCGACTGACCGTCGTCATCATCCGAATTTCCGCCCAAATACGATGTATTCAGCCTGCACATGAATGGGCAGCAATTCGACGATCGGCTGTTCAATAGCGAGTGAGTCCGAACAGGCCAAATAGCCCGTCCGCATCCTGCCAAGCCTCGGCAACCCTCCATCCGCCGGAGCGGGCGAGCCGCTCGAAGCTCTCCGCAGTATATTTTCGGGAGCTCTCAGTGTGTATGGTTTCCGATGTTCTGAAATTGAACGTCCGCCCACACAGTGTAACGCGCTGATCGCATAAGCTGACCAGGTGCATCTCTACGGCTTTCTCGATCTCGTTCCAGCGCGCCGCGTGCTCGAACTGCTCCAAACGGAAGTCACCGCCCAGTTCGGTGTTGATCCGCTCAAGGAGATTGAGGTTAAAAGCGGCCGTCACACCTGCGCTGTCGTCATAAGCACGCAGAAGCGTATCTACGTTTTTCTGGAGATCGACACCGATGATGGCGCGTCCGTCGTCGCCCAGGTGTCGTCCCATCTGCGCAAGCAAGGTCTTCGCCTCGATCGTGTTCAAATTCCCCATCGTCGAGCCCGGGAAAAATCCAGTCCTGCAGCCGCCGGAGCCATCAAACGGAACCTCAAATACATCCAGGAAATTGCGCTCGATAGGGCGGACCCAGAGCGATGGGAAGCGCGAAGCGATCCTCTTCGACGTTTCCGCAAGGAAGGCGTCGGCGATATCGATCGGCACGTAGGGGTCACGCAGCCCTGCCAGTACAAGCTCTGTCTTAACGCCGGCTCCCGCACCATACTCGATGAGAATCGCACGAGACTCTACAAAATCGGCGATATCACTCTGCCGCTCTCGCAGGATCGACGTTTCGGCTCGAGTCAGATAATACTCATCCTGCCTCGTTATTTCTTCAAAAAGTGCAGATCCACGCTCGTCGTATAACCAACGGCTTGGCAGTGTCTTCACATCAGCGGATAATCCGGCGACGACGTCTCGGGCGAATGCATTTTCAACAGGGTCGATGCTGTTATTTGCGTGAAGCATATTTTCCGCTTTCGGTGACACGGCAGATGACGGTCGCGATAAACTCGAGGCCGATATCATCACCGTAGATTCTTGCCTGGCGCAGCGGGTAGGTTATTTGACGGGCGTCGGCGGCGGGTTGTCATTGGTATCGAGGACGAAGACAGCGAGCAGCTTTGCGGGGGTCCGTCTTGCTCGCGTTGCGGCTGATCGAATGGGTCGCGCCCGGCGGCTCCGACCAGCCCTCGCCTGCCCGATAGATGCGCGTCTCACCGTCATTCACCTTCGACTCGATCGCGCCCGAAATCACGTGGGCGTAGATGAAAGCCGACTTCGCGTGGGTGTGGGACGCGGAGGCTGCGCCGGGGGCGTAATCGACTTCCACCGCGATCAGCGACTTGCCGGGGATATTGGGAAACCATTCGCCATCGCCCAATCGTTACGGACGAACGCGGATGATTGTCTTCCCGCTGATCCGCTTGGTTGGATTGAACGCAGCGACGGCATCGTCGAGGGTCGCGATGTTGCCGATGTTCGTCCGCAGTCGTCCGTCCCGCACCCGCTGGACGATCTCACCCAGTTGGGCGCGATCGGACACGAGAACAAAGTCGATCGCCATGCCGTCGGCGGGCCGCGCCTCGGTCGGCCCGGCGATGGTCACCAGTGTTCCTCCGGGCCGGATCACGCCAGCAGACCGCTTCGTGATGTCGCCGCCGATGACATCGAACACCAGATCGATTCCGCTGACGTCTTCGAGGACGTCGGTCTCGAGGTCGAGGAATTCCTGCGCACCGAAGTCGAGCGCCTTCTGACGATCAGCGGCGCGTCCGGTGCCGGTGACGTAGGCGCCGGCCTCACGTGCGAGTTGCGTCACCATCGACCCGACTGCGCCGGCCGCGCCATGCACGAGTACGCTCTGCCCCGCCTGAAGGCGGCCATGCACGAACAGTCCCTGCCACGCGGTCAGACCCGGCATCGCCACGCTCGCACCCACCGTGAAGTCGACGTCGCCCGGCAGTGGCGCGAGGTTGCGTGCCTCGACGGCCACATACTCCGCCAGAGTGCCGCCGCGATACGAGTCCGAGAGGCCGAACACGCGCTGTCCCACCGATAGCCCCGTCGTGCCGTAGCCGAGAGCAGTGACCACTCCTGCCAGCTCCTGCCCGGGAATCGACGGTGTTCGGTCACGGTCGAGGCGATCGGTCCACGTCGAGGGCCACGTCAGCTCACCCGAGGTGAATCCCGACGCATGAACCTGAACGACGACGTCGTTGATCGCTGCCTGCGGCTCGGGCCGCTCCACGAGCCTCATCCCGGCGGTTCCCGCAGCCTGGTCCGTTACGACGATCGCCTTCATACGAATTGTCTCCTCGGTTCATTCGCCTCGGATGCGGCAACACCCGTCACGCGATCGAACATGGAACCTCTCCCATGACCGTCAGGTCGAGCGCCGCGAGCGCTTTCTCCCTTGCTAATGTGGCCTGGTCCCCAGCGAGAAATGCGGTGGCCTGCACGGGAAGGAATTGCAGGGTTTTCAGCCCGATGCTGCCCAGTACAGCCGACAGATACGGCGTGAGAAAATCGGGCTGGTTGGCTTTCTCGCCGGTAAAGACTCCACCGGAAGCGATGCCGACAAACACCGGACGATCCCGGAGCAATCCCACCTTCCCTGCCGGCGTCGACACGAAGGTGCGACCGACGCGCAGGATTTGGTCGATCCACGCCTTGAGGACCGAGGGAACGGTTAAGTTGTGCATGGGCGTTCCGATAACGACCACATCGGCCGCCTCGACTTCCCGAATAAGCGCTTCGGAAAGATCCAGCGCGCCGCTCGGCGGAGCCGCCAACATAGCCGGCGACGACAGGGCGGTCGCGTAGTCGGGCGCGGCGTGCGGCAGGGGGCCTGCGCCAAAGTCTCGCCGGCTGATGATTGCGGCGGGCGCAGCCTCAAGGAGCTTTTTGACGATCGCCGCCGAAAGCTGGCGGCTGTACGATTCTGGACGCGGGCTGCAATCAATATGGAGGATGTTCATTCGAACGATCCCCATGGCGTTACGAAACCAACCGCGGTGTCAACCAGCGCTTCAAGTTCGTACAAGCGCCGCGCACTTGAGTTCGTCGCCTCGGGGAACCGGTAGCGTGTTGACGATTTCATTTGTCCAGCAGCGGATAGAATTGGGTCCAGACGTCGTCTTTCTTAGCGCTCACCATGTGGCAGAACGCGCATTCGGACTTTGGCTGCAGCTTGGCTGTCGGCGCCTTCGGCTCGTGATGATTGAAGTTGTAGTAACCCCAGCCTCCGGTGTCGGCGTAGCGCTTGCTATCCTTGACCGCAACGTCCGCACCGTTCAGCTTTCCGGGGAAGAAGCCTCGCCCGGAGGCCTCGGTGCGCGATCCATCCGGGTTCTCGGCTGGGAGTGTCAGCTGTAGTTCCTTGAAGAAGATCGTTCCCTCCGGAAACTCACCTGTCTTCTTGTAGATCTCGTACGAGCCCGGCTCGATATAGACGTTGTGAAATTCGGGAAAATTGGCCTTCCCGCCGTTGAGCGCATTCGGAGTGAGCGGTGAGCCGACGAACACCCACTCATTGAAATTCTTCGGCAGGATCAAGTCGCCCGATGCGGTATATTCGGGGAGATAGCGCTTCCTCGTCGGTGCGCCGCCGTTATTGGATTCGGACTGCGCGAATACAGCTGTTATAGCAATTGCGCTAAAAACCGCTCCGGCGATCAGCAGGGTAAGGCGCCTACCTTTTTTCTCCATAACCATACTTTTTTCCCACGCAATTGAGTAATGTTTGTTCCAGGTCGCCCTGGGCGTTACTCGATGGAACCTGCGACATTGGGTACCCGTTGATCGCAGCGCGGGACGAAATTTTCCAATAGCCGGCATGTATAGTTTCCATAGCAGCGGGGAATGCTGCTGCGACGGTCCTCTCCGCCATTCGTAAATCAAGGCAAGTTGTTCAGGCCGCGACGGCATCACGCCGCGCAGCGAGCGGCAATAACGATCGTCTATCGACTCTATGGCGAGACGTGATTTCCCTCGCCGGGGGTTCGACCGCCATGGTGTAAGACGTTTTTCTGTCAGAAGCGTTGCAGGATCATTCGGCGCTTTGAGCACCAGACATATCAAACAAGGAGCGCAATTGTGATGCTGCAGAATAACGATGTCTTTCCCTCTCTTACCTTTGCTCGCGTCGGTGGCGGCGAAATCCATTTGCCTGCCGATCTCGCCGGTTGGTTCGGTGTGGTCCTATTCCACCGCGGTTCCTGGTGTCCGTACTGCAATGCCCAGCTTGCCGCTTTCGCGAGAGCAGCGGATAAATTCGCTGGGGAAGGCATCAAGGTCGTCTCTGTATCGGTAGACGATCGGGAAAAGTCGGAGATGCTCGTCGAAAAGCACAAGCTCAATTTCCCGGTCGCTTACGGCGCCAACGCGCGAGCGGTTTCCGCAGTCACCGGCGCCTTCGTCAATGACGATCCCGTCTGTCTCCAGGCAACCGGCTTCGTCCTTAGTCCCGAAGGCCAGGTGGTGACGGCCGTGTATTCGACCCGCGCGATCGGCCGTCTGATGCCCGACGATGTGCTCGGATTTGTCCGCCACCTCAAATCTTTGGCAAAGAACTGAAGACCAGCGGCAGACTAGCGGGGAGGTCGATGAATGGGACAGCCGCTTTTAGAGCCGTGCAGCCGCGGCGTTATCGATGCAGCACCCTGCCCGCGAGAGCTCGGGCGGGAAGCGTCGCCTCGGTGCCGGCGCATGGTGCTCACGGCCTGTGTGCTCGCGTCCTCGATGGCGTTCATCGATGGGACAGCGCTGCCCGTTGCGTTACCGAGACTGCGCGCTGATTTCGGAGCGGACCTCGCCTCCGTTCAATGGGTTCTCAACGGGTATATGCTGGCGCTCGCCTCGCTGACGTTGATCGGTGGCGCGCTCGCGGATGTTTATGGCAAGGCGCGCATGCTCGGGCTCGGTTGCGTCCTGTTCGGTCTGGCGTCCGCAGCTTGCGCGCTGGCGCCTTCGCCCGCCTGGCTGATCGCCGCCCGCGTCGCGCAGGGAGCGGCCGCAGCGATCGTCACCCCCGCCAGCCTCGCCCTGATCGGGGCCACCTATCCGCGCGCGGAGCGAAACCGGGCGATCGGCATATGGGCCGCGGCATCGGCTCTCACCACCGCCGGAGGTCCTGTCCTGGGCGGCTGGCTGACCGAGACGTTTGGCTGGCCATCCGTGTTCTGGATCAACCCGCCGCTCGCGCTCGTAGCACTGGGAGTCCTGCTGGTCTTCGCGCCGAAAGATGGCCGCATCCAGCGGAGGTTTGACGTGATTGGCGCCGCGATCCTCGCTTCGGCGATCGGGGCGCTCACCTGGGCGCTCAGCCAGATCGGCCCCAGTGAAGCTCAGGCCGCTGCGGACACTCCAGCCCGGCCGGGCACGGTGCTCGCGATCGTCGCCGGGCTTGGCATTGCCGGGCTCGCCATCTACGGGTTCTGGGAGCTCAGAAGCGAACACCCGATGACCCCACCTCGCCTAGTGGAGAACCGCGCCTTCCTCGGGCTGAACGTGGCCACCCTGATGGTCTATGCGGGGGTTTCGATCATGTTCTTTCTGCTACCCTTCGACCTCGTCGATCGCCGCGCCCTGTCGTCGACCGATGCCGGGCTGGCATTCCTGCCCTTCACGCTCGGCGTGGGGTTCTTGTCGAATTTCTTCGGCGGGTTGGCGGACAAGATTGGCGCGCGGGCCATGCTCATCGCGGGGTCGGCAGGTGCGGCACTCGCCTATATCTTGATGGCGCTCGGCCGGGACGAATCCCTGATGCTCGGCGTGATCGGACCCATGACCCTGCTGGGCCTGTCCTTCGCTGTGCTCGTGGCGCCGCTCACCGCGTCGGTCATGTCGAGTGTGGATCAGGCCGACGAAGGGGTCGCCTCCGGCATCAACAATGCGGCGAGCCGGATTGCACAGCTTGCCGGGGTAGCACTGGCCGCCGGCGTCGCGTCTTTCGCGTCCGGCTACGAAGTCGGCCTCGCCGTAGCCGCTGCAACCTCGATCGGCGGCGCCCTTACAGCCTCGATGACCCTGACAGCGGCCGCGGCGAAAGCGGGCGGCTCGAGAGGGGCTTAGAAGGCATGCGGCACCTCCTCCAACCATCCTCCAACTCTCGGATGCCATGGCTGATCGTCGATTCCCGAACCCCGAGTTCGGTGGCGGCTTGTTGAAAGCCGCTTGTCTGCGGCAGCGAGCACATGGCGCAGATATCGCCACACAACCTCCGACGACGTGCTGGCGTTCCGCATTTGGACGCTATCTGAACCGACGAGCGCTGCTGGTGGCGGCTCCCATCAGAGCGAAGACCATTCCGGCGACCAAACAAAAGATCGCGCCTTGATCTCCGCCCAAGCCGAAGATCAGTGAGACCAAGGCAGAACCAACTGACCATCCGATGTAGCGAGCCGCGGCATTCATCCCACTTGCGGCCCCGCTGCGCCCTATGGGTCCAGCCGTCATCATCGCAGTGTTGTTCGGGGTCTGGAAAAGGCCAAAGCCGATACCGCAAAGGGCCAGCCGCCATACGACATCCCACTTCGCCGGAGTTGTCGGCAAGAAGACCATCAGAAGCAAACCGGCCGCCAACAACGTCAAACCAATGCTGCAAATCACCGAGGCGGGGTAGCGGATTGTCAAGCGACCGGCGATCGGAGCCGTGACGGCAGTCATGAACGGCCAGGGCGTCAAGAGAAAACCTGTCTCTACGGCCGAAAGATGCATCCCCGTCTCAAACAAAAACGGCAAGGAGACGTAAGCCAGAATTTGTGCTGCATAGGAGCAGACAGATGTCCACACCGATAGGGTAAACAGAGGTATACGGAAAAGATCGAACGGCAACATCGGCATAGGGTTCTGGCGCTGTTGTCGAACGAAGAGGCTGAAACAGACAAGTCCTGCAACGATCTCTCCCATCGCAATGCGCCCATCGCCAATACCCAGCGTGCCGACACCGACGACGAAAAGTCCGAACGCTAACGCATTGAGAGCGGTCCCGGTCAGATCGAAAAGGCGAGCAACCCGAACGTCTGGTGGAGCAGCGGTAATAAATAGCGGTACCGCGAGACCGAATGGTACGTTCACCAGAAACAACCAGGACCATTTTGCCACGGCAAGTATTGTCGCCGCGATGGTAGGCCCCAATGCTCCAGGTATCGCCACCGCTAATGCGACCAACGCGAGGCCCTTACTGACCATGCGGCGCGGATAGATCACGCGTACCAATGCAACGCCGGCCACAGCAACGCCGGCCGCTCCAGCACCCTGAATCAAGCGCGCACTCACCAGCATCGGCAATGTTGGAGCGAAGGCGCAACCCAACGACGCGAGAACAAAAATAGCTAAGCCGGCGGCATAAACGCGCTTCAGACCGAGTGATTCGGCCAGACTTGCAACGGGCAACAAGCAGACCGTTGCCGAAAGCTGATAGGCGTTCACGACCCAAACGGTCGCTGCGTCACTACTTGCGAATGAACGCGAGACATTCGGCAAGGCGATATTCACGATCGCGCTTCCAAGGGAACTTAGACCAAGTCCAAGCAAGATGCAGAGCATTACCCAGCGGCGCTTCGACGCCGCTAAACATTCGACGCCGCCCATCAGGATGCAATGTCCGGCGCGATGACAACAACAATCTTGAGGGCTTCGGCCCGTGTCGCGCCGCGCCCGCCTCTCATGAGTAGTCACTGCCGCTCTGCTGACTGAGGTTACCGAGGTAGTCGCGCTTCCCGATCTTCGCTCCGAGGCGCCGAAGAATCGCGTGCGCGATTGAGATGTGGAAGAAGAAGTCGGGCAGCACCAGGTGCCGGACATAGTCGTCGCCGCCGAACCACCCTCGCACGATAGGCGGCATCAACTCGTAGGTGTGGGACTGTGCGCCGGCAATCTCCTCCGGCTGCACGTTTTGCAGGAAGCCACGCGTCTCGATGAGCCGCTCCTTCAATGCCGGGTACATCATGGGGGTGTTGTGGGGCGCTGGCGCGTCGCGCTGCATCAGCTTTGCCATGTGCGCGCCGACCTTGTTGCAGCTTACGGAAAACTGCTCTCCGAAAGTCAGCATGTCGGGCGCAAGCCGCTCGCCAAGGATCCTCCCAAGCTCAATTCCCCTGGTCCGCTCGAGCGCTTGGGCGTGGTCGAGATAGTCGTCCATCACGTTCAGTCCGTGCACCATGACAGGGACCGTGATGTCATAGACAGAGAAGGACACGTCGAACTCCATGCGCTCGCTTGTACTCTGAACGTCGGTCGGACCCGCAAGGTTGATAACCGAAACGGATGGTCACAATAGGCTCTTCAATCTTCCGGCTTGCCGTACCAGCTTGCGGGATTCGACATTCCCTTCGCGAAACCACGGCAAGAGGAGGCGTCCACGCATACGTTCACCTAGTGACGCAGGACGGGATATCCATTCACATAAATCCAGTCCGTGGCCTGGGCCGGCACGTGGCACCCCTGGCAATCGGAATGGTAGTCCGTCGAGGTGGTCTTGAGCGGCTTGTCCGCATCGAACCACGACCACCCCCACCCGTCGCCCCACAATGGGTTACCGGGGTGCGTTCCCTTGCTGTCTCTCACCATGACGAACCAACCCTTGAGCTTGTCGGCGTGGCTCACCGTGCCCGTGGTCATCTCGTTCGTCGAAGTCGCGAAGACCTCTTTCACCAGAACGGCGCCGTCCGGGAAGTGGCCCGTCTTCCGGTAGGCGTCGATCGCCCCCGGGGATGCGTAGACGGCGTGGACTTCTTTCGAGCCCTGGCCGCTGTCGGCGGCAATCGCCCAGCTGCCGAGCGCTTGGTAGAGGGTTCGGTAGTCCGCCGGCACGCGCAGGTGCCCGGCGGAGTCCACCACGTTCGCGGTCGGGCCGGTCGGAGTAGCTCCGCTGATCTGCGCGAGCGCTGCCACGGTGCCGGCGACCAGCGAGACGGCGACAGCCAGGCTGACAGTCCTCGATAATTTCATGGGGGTCTCCTTTGCTGCTCGCGCGTGGCATGGTCACTCGGCGCAACGGCTTCAAATCACTGTTTCAATCGCTGTGGAGCCGACCGCGTGTGCTCGGCGGGCCTAGGCAGGCCCAAACATCGGACGCAGCCGGCGAAATTAGAAATTCCCTTTGGACATGCATTCGATAGGCGTGAGGTATTGTCGTCCAAAAGCGCGATCAGCCGTCGAGGAGTGCACCGTACTCGGGGTGCCGCGCGGCGTAGGAGGACATGAAGGGGCACTTCGCGATTACTCGTTTCCCGTCGCGTCGCAACACTTCGAAAACGCCATGCGCCAGCATCGATCCGTACCCCAGGCCGGATAACTCTTGTGGCACCTCCGTGTGGAGCAGGACGACGCGACCGTCTTCGACATTGTAGTAGGCGACTGCGAGCGCGCTATCGCCGAGGGGCATTTCAAACCGGCTCATTGCCGGATTGTCCCGGATGTCGCTTTCCACTTTCTGCCTCCCTCACCCGGACGTGGAAGCGGCCTGGCGCAGCGAGGCCAAGATTTGCGCCGGCTCCTCCCGTATCGTGAAGTCGGGCTCGACGAACGCGCTGCGGATCCGGCCTTCTGCGTCGATCACGTAGGTCGCGGGAATGGGCAACATCCACACCGGTGACCCGTGCCGTGCGCCGAAGTCGAAGCCTAGCCCGGAATAGTGCGCTTTGGTCTCGTCGGGCACCCGGAACAGCACGCCATACGACATGGCAACGCCGTAGTCGACGTCGGAGAGCACCTTCAGGTCCAAGCCCAGACCCCGCTTCAGCTGCCGCGGGAGGTCGCTCGTCTCGGGTGTCACGACTGCGAGAGTCGCGCCGATGCTCTCGAACTCATCCTTCGCGGCCTGGAGGGCGCAGAGCTCAGCCGTGCAGAACGGACACCAGCCGCCTCGGAAGAAACTCAGGACGAGAGGTCCATTGCGGCGCAGCTGTTCGGAGGAGTGGAGACGGCCGTCGGCGTCCGGCAGGAGGAAGTCCGGCGCGTCGTCTCCGACCTTCAACGCGTGCGATGCCACGTCTGTATCGCGGAGCCAGCCCACGAGGTGGTTGTATGACTCCCAGTCCGCGGCGCTGAACATCGTCAACAGCTCGGTGCGAATCCGGGCGAGCGTCTTTTCGGTCTGATTTGGCATCGGTGGGGGGTCATCAGGCTGAGGATCGATTGGCTGGAAACGGTTGGCCGCCGGCGCGCGTGTCGTGGTCATGTGGGCGCCCTCACTACCTCCGGCACCGTTGCGTGCGGCACGCCCCGGTCGGCGACTTCGAACGACCAGTCGCGAAGCCGCGCGACCTTGACGAAAGCGTCCAGCGCCGGCGAGTAGCGGCGCCCCTGCACAGCTAGTAGCCGCACCTCGCGCGAAACCGGCGAGCCCTCGAGCGGAATGGTCTTGAGCGTCGGAAGGCGCGGCATGTGCTCGGGCGCCAGTATCACGCCGAAGCCAGCTGCGGCCATGTGCTGGAGGTGCAGGTCGTGACCGCTGCAGTGGCCGAGTTGGGGCGGTTCCTCGGAGAAATACGACTGCTGGATCTTCGCGGCGACGTCGCAGTCGGCGCGTTCCAGCAAGATGGTCTCACGGAGGTCGTCGATGCCGATCGAGGGACGGTTTGCGAGCCGGTGTGTCGGCGCAAGAACCGCGACGTAGCGCTCCTCGAACAGCGACCAGTCGTCGATGCGGTCGGGCATGTCCTGCACGTCCCCGACCATTGCCGCGTTGATCTCCCCCTCAAGCAAGAGGTCGACGAGCTTCTTCGCCGCGCCCTCGCGCAGCTCGACGTGAAGTCCAGGAACGAACTTTGCGATCTCCGCGATCGGATCGAGGACAAGCGAGGCCGAGATGGATGGGGCGAGGCCGATCTTCAGTGGCGCGACGTCCTTGCGTTGAAACTCCTGGGCTCGGCGACGCACCGCCTCTGCCGAGGCTAATGTGCGCTCCAGCATCGGAAGGACTTCCTTTCCAAGATCGGTGAGTTGGGTCAGCTGACGCTCGCGGTAGATCAACTGGCCGCCGAGTTCCTGCTCGAGCTTCTGCACCCCCTTGGTCAGGGCGGGCTGTGTGACATTGCACTGCTCGGCCGCGCGGGTGAAGTTGAGCGTGGACGCGACGGCGAGGAAGTAGCGAACCTGATGAAGCTCCATGGGTTGTTCTCCGTCAAGCTGCGGCTGTCGATACTGAGGAGCCTTTGCACTCGACGACGTGACGGGCACGTCGCAATCATGGAGCGTAGATGCGACTTGCGTGCGCACGTTGGAACGGCTCGGTCTATTGATTTGGACGCACGGACACGCTTTCAGGAACTTCTGAGAGCCGGGCCAGTGCGCTGCGAGGTGGGCGAGAACCGGACGGGGCTGGGCGAGCCATAGTCCGGAGTACCTACGCTCGGCGGGTTGGCGCCATCCGCTGGCAGGGACCACGATTTGGCTGGCCCTTCCCGACGGAGCGGTGTCAGGCGCGGAGGGTCTCGCCGCCTTTGGCATCTGTGTAGTATTGAGGCGCCTCGCGACGGTCGTATTTGCCGTAGTCGCGCACGATCCGCACTTTCCGGACCCTCGCCTTGTCATTCGGCGCGGAAGCGTCCTCGTAGGCCTGCGCTGCGGCGGCGTCCTTCCAGGATATGAGCAGAATCAGGTCGCCGGGCGTGAGCACGGCGTCGAAGATGTCCCAGGACGTGCAGTCGGCGGCCCACGGGTTCAGTCCGGGCCACTCGGCACAGTCGTACGGGTTGTTGGTCTGCTTCCATTCCGTGGGGCGAGTCGCGTTGATCAGCGTGACCGCCGTTCCCTCCCCGACTTCGGTCTCGTCGAGCCGCTGCTCCGTGAGGGCGTACCCCGCGGGCACCTGATTGTCGGCAGTGATCTGGCCGACGCGGAGGTGGTAGTCTGCGAGGATTTCGTCGCGGCCCTTCTGCTGGACCTCGTGGTGGCGCATGCGGGTGCGCCAGCGGACAAGCGACTTCTCGTCCCGCCAGTTCGAAAGCGAAAGGATCCAGCCCTCGCGGGTCAGGCTCTTGTAGCGGATGTTGTCGACGAAGCCTTCGACCTGCTCCAGCTCGGGGCGCAACATCTTGGCGTTGTCAAGGTAGTCATCCCAGTTCTGTTTATTGGGGAGGACTTCGAAAATCACTGAAAACATCGTCGTATCCCGCTCCTAGAGTGCTGCGACGAAGTCGATCTCGATGTCGGAGCGCTCCCGCCATGCGCGCCGCCTTCACAGCAGAAGACCTTCGAGCCGTCGACATCGATCGCCTTGGACAGCATCCGCGTAGGCTCCCGTTTCGTTCACTGTTGCGTATCCTTGCATTCAGCGCGACCGTGATTGCCGCAGGCCGCACGGACAATCTGGGGTTTGCGAAAATTATCCTCTCGCGAAGCGAGAGGGATCGTCTCTCAAGTGCCGTAGCGTTCGGTCTTGATCGCCCCGGCTTCCAGTCCCAAAGCGAGCGCAGCGTCCGCCGCGATGTCGACGAAGGCGTTTGACCCGCACACGAAGGCGCAGCCGGGGGACACAGGCAGCCGCCCCGCGACGTCAGCGACCATCCTGCCGTCGATCCGCCTGCTGAAGTCGGTGCGGCGCGTCGCCGGCTCGCGTGTCAGAGCCAAGGCGAGCGCGAAATCGGGAAGCGACCTCTCGAGCTCGAGGAGCTCGTCCCTGAACGGCACGTCACCCCAGGTCCTGGAGGAGAGCAACAGCGCGACAGGCACTGGCTCTCCGCTGGCCTTCCGATACCGGATCATCGCCATGAGCGGCACGACGCCGGAGCCGGCGCCGATCAAGAGCACTGGTTTGTTGGAAGCCCCGGCCAGAGAAAGTGTCCGCCAAGCGGCCCGCGAAGCTCGATCGTGTCGCCTACTTGGGCGACGTCGTGGAAGAACGGGGAGACCTCACCGTCCGGGAGGCGTTCGATCGCCAGCTCGATCACCTTGGAATCGCTCGGGGCCGACGCGATCGAGTAGCTGCGCATGGCAGTGTAGCCGCAGGGCGCAGTCAGCCGCACGTCGACATGCTGTCCGGCCGTATAGTCGAACGGTTCGGAGAGGCGGAGAAAGAAGCTCTTGATAGCCGGCGTTCCCGTCGCGACCTCGACAATCGCACAGCTCTGCCATCGCGCGGCTGCGGCAATCGCTTCAGTCATTCGTGTATCGCTGCTCATTCCACGGATCGCCGTACATGTGGTACCCGCGCAGCTCCCAGAAGCCAGCCTCGTCGCGCTCCGTGAACTGAAGCCTGTTCACCCACTTCGCCGACTTCCAGAAGTAGAGATGCGGCACGAGCAGGCGCGCCGGCCCCCCATGGTCGCGCGGCAGCGGCTGGCCTTCGTACTTGAGCGCGACCATCGCCTTCCCCATCGCGAGGTCGGCGATCGGCACGTTGGTGGAGTATCCGTCGTAGCAATGTGCGAGTGCAAACGGAGTGGGTGCGCTAAGGCCAGCGTCGGCGAGGATGTCGTCGACGGCCACGCCGCGGTGTTGAGCTTCGACCACGAGGTCACGCAGTGGATGTCTCGCGTCATCTTGGTTCGTGGGAGCGCGTTGAACTCCGACCAGCTCCACGCTTTGACCGGACGAGGTCCGACCTTGAGCGTGAAAGTCCAGTCCGCGGGCTCGATTCGCGGCGTGGGGCCGGCCGTAAGCACCGGGAAATTGTCGACAAGGTGCTGTCCCGGGGGAATCCGGTCCGATGGTTCTGATCCGGATTGGCGGCCTGTGAAACCGCGAGTGACCATAGCGGATTTCCTCCGTCGGCGGGTGAAAGGAGCTTAGTCCCGCACAACACGCTAAGCCGCTGTGCGCCGGATGAGCAGGGTACCGGCGAAGCATGGAATTCGGCGCGGCGAATGGGAAATGACGGCACGCCATGAAGTCGATAGCCGCGCGTTATGATGCCCTAGGCACGTGAACACCGCTTCGCGGTCGCCGATGGGAAGCGCCGCACTCCCACCGCAGCGTGCCAAGCGTCTTTCTGCCATTCCGATAACGGTCGGCTATCGACTTCATGGCGAGAGGTGATTTTCCAGCGCGTGCAATCAATCATCTGGCGCGGTCGCACGCGGCCGGCACCCGGGCCCGAGCGGGCGCACGGTCGCGAACGCCGCGCCCCGCGGTCCCCGCCCCTAGGGAAACGTCAGGCCGAAAGCGGCCGGATCGGGCTGTTCTCCTTTCCGGGGGACCAAGAAGCGCTCCAGCCCACCCGGCACGAAGCTGAGCAGCAGGGTCGCCTGGTCGCCGACCACCTCGATTGTATGCGGCACACCGCGGGGAAGAGCCGCGTAGGCGCCCGGCCCCACCTCGACGCGGGCATCGCCGACCCGCGCGATTAGCTGCCCCTGCACCACGTAGAGCAGCTCGTCCTCGCGCGAGTGGGTGTGCAGCGGTGGCTCCTCCCCGGCCCGCACCGTCCACAGGACAGCGCCATAGTCGCCCCCGGACTGGCTGCTCTCCACTTTCATCTCGACGCTCGAGCCCCCGCTCGATGTCACCGTCTCGCCGCCGTGGGGCGCCGTGAGAACCGGCTGCTTCACTGACATTTGTAGCCTCCTGATTGTGGATCCTTGTTCGGGTGTCGGAGTGGCGGCGAAAGGTTGCCGTTCACACTCGTCAGCATGGGATTGCGCGCGGCGAATGGGAAATGACGTCACGCCATGAAGTCGATAGCCGCGCGTTATGATGGCCGTAGGCACGTGAACATCTCTTCGCGGTCGCCGAGAGTTCCGCTCGGGCGAGTGCTCGCAGACGGACGCGCCGCACTCCCTCCGCAGCGGTGCCACGCGTCTCTCAGCCATTTCCGATAACGGTCGGCTATCGACTCCATGGCGAGAGGTGATTTTCCTTTCGACCGTCATGGACTCAATCTTCGACCTGTGTCGCCCGCTCTCGTGTACAGGCCGAAGTCGGCGTTCCGTTGAACGATCGCAGGTCAGGAGGCCCGATATGCAGATCAAAGAGACAATCGGAGTTTCATTACCCGGCTCTGTCGAAGATCCGCCGCTGGAGGATGTCGTCGTGCTCGTGGACAGCGCTGGCGTCGCGCTTGGAGCGCGGCGTGCGTTCAGCGCAAGAGTGCGAGGCGTCTGCGATCGCGGTAGCGGCCTCTTTGCGTCCAGGTGCGTGGAGATCCCGCTCGTCGGGTCCAACGGTGAGGTCTCGAGGATTTTGTGCCGCACCGACGCGCGGTCCGACACGCGTGGCTCGATCGCTCCTCGCAGGCGGGAGACGGTGAAGGCGATAGCGGACATAGCGCAGTTGGTCGTCCACGACATTAACAACCTTCTCGCCGTAATCGACAGCGGCCTGCGGCTGCTCGAACGCCAGAACGATGCCGCGCACCGGGCATCCCCGAGGAGGTCCTCTCGCAGGCCTTCACCCCGTACTTCACGACAAAGGCCCCGGGCGGCGGAACCGGTCTCGGGCTCCCCCAGGTCCAGCGCTTTGCTGAAGGACGAGGCGGCGCGGTCTTTATAGAGAGTGAGCGGGGTGCCGGCACGCTAGTGCGCCTCTTCCTCCCGCGCGTGCACGCGGCTGGGCTCTCCAGCAGTATCGTCGACACGGAGATCGCATACACGCGGTCACGCGACGGCGGCGTATTCCAGATCGTCAACCCAGCGAAGGCTGCGCCGACGTCGTAACTGGCACGAACACCTGGAGACCGGTTCAGCGATGGAGCTCATGATCCCGCCCGGCCGCCTCGACCGTCCGGTCGACCACGAGACAGACCACGTGCTCGGCCTCGCCGATGCCGAGGTCACGCTCGTCGAGTACGGCAGCTACGCGTGCCCGCACTGCAGGGCTGCCAACGAGCGTATCGCGCAAGCACGCGACCAACTCGGCGATCGCGTCTGCTACGCCTTCCGACACAGGCCGCTCACGGACAACAGCCTTGCGTTTCGGGCGACCGAGCTCGCTGAGCTTGCCCGGACGCCCGAGGCGTTCTGGTCCGCGCACATCAAACTGATGACGAGGTCGATGCAGCTCACGGAGGACGACCTCGTCGCGATGGCCACCGACCTCGGCGTGAACGCCGACTTCGCGCTCGGCGACAGCGACGCCTTGCGGCGCGCGAGGGCGAGAGTGGAGGCGGATGTCGCAAGCTCCCGCGCAAGCGGCGTGAGGTTCGCGCCGACCTTCTACATCAACCGCCGGCGCTATGATGGACCTTGGGACGAGAGCTCTCTCGTCGACGCGATGCTTGGCACGCTCGGCCAACGTGCGCGCAGGCATAGCTGTCAAGCCGGCGGAGTACACGTGGCGGCAGTTGGCCGGGGCAGGAGCCCTCGCTGGCATCGGCTTCACGATGTCGCTCTTCATCGCCGGGCAGGCGTTTCCAAGCGACACCGACTTCTCAGCCGCCAAGATCGCCGTGTTCGCCGCGTCGATTCTTTCGGCCGTCGTTGGGACTGCCCTGCTCTGGGAGCTTCGCGCCAGGAACTGATCGAAGAGGCGCCGCAGAGCGCTGGCATGCAAGTATCATAGCCCGCCGGTGTTTATGCGGATCGTGAATGGAGGGCTTTCGATGATTCTACCGACCGGTACGACAGTAGCAGTCGCTGACGGCGAGACGATGCGCCTGTTCCACAATACAGGCGTGAAGCCGGGGGTGCACTTGGTCGAGATCACGGCGGCTCCGCCGGCGCCCGCCCACTCAGGCTCGGGTGCGCGCCATCACACCGGCTCTCGGCTCGTCGAGGACGACTTCGCGGCAGCGACGGCCGCGTTTCTGAACAAGCTCAGCCTGGACGGGACCATAGAACACCTGGTCGTTGTCTCCGACCCGAGGACCCTAGGGGAGATGCGCAAGCACTTCCACCGCGACCTGAAAGGCAAGATCATAGGTGAGCTCGCGAAAGACTTCAGCCGGCGACCGCTCGAGGACATCGCCTCACTGATCGCTGATGCCTGACGTGCCTCTGGAAACGGCTGCCAGCGCAAGCCTGTCCAACCAAAGCCTGCGCGAATAGCGGCGGCGACCGACACTTGCAGCGTTCGGCAAGAACCGATCGTTAGAGCCGCGCGAGTGCGTACGGTCCAAGCCGACGGTCCGGACCGGCAACTAATGCGATCGATAGTCCGGCCGCAACGCCGCCGACCGCTGCCGGCAAGCGCACGAAAAGCCGTAGAAAATCGCAGCTTGGCGTACAAAATCGTGAAAATGGCGGAGAGAGTGTCCGTCAATCCCCGTTGACCGGTACGCCGTTTTTTCATTCCAAGACGTGGGAACCAGCAGTGCTAGCTGCGACGATCGCTCTGAAGATGGAAAGCTGCGCCGCGAGCGGGCCTAGGGCGCGACCATCAATCGTATGAAATCGCAGAAAATCGTAGTTTGGCGCACGAAATCGCACGTTTGGTAGCGGGGATCCGCTACAGCGCTAGACCCACTATTTCGGGAGCCTTGTTCTGTTATCGACGGGCAGCGTGACTCGGCGAACGGCGCTCTGCTAGTCCGCCAAAGACCGCCGTTTGCACGCGATCCAACCACGCTTTGAATGCGGCATTCTCGGCGGGAGGCCTGCCTTGCGCCGCCACAGTCGGCCGGCTCCGATCCTAATAGCCGATCGCCGCACCGTCGCTGCGCGGATCCGAACCTCCGCTCAGGATCCCGCTTTGCGGATCAATCGTGATCCCATGGGCGTGGCCAGCCATCTCGTTCCAGGTGCCCCACCGGTTGACGATATGTCCGCGCCGTTCGAGCACATCCCAACCACTGCCGATGGACCTCGATCTCGACCGCATGTGGCTCCGCGGCTACCCTGCAATCGCGACCTGGCTTGGCGTGCGCCATTAGGCGGAGCCTCCCGACGTCGACCGAGAACGCATTCTAAGTGCTTTGCTCGCGATAGCACATGATCGGCTCTCGAGTTGCCGAGCTCTGCTGTTCGCCGCCTCACTCCTATGGCTATCGCCTTATGCCAGAGAGCGACCATCCACATTCGACGAGGATAGATTTTTCTTGATCTCCCGGTGCACACGTCGTGCACACGCCATTCTTTCCTTGGGGCTGTCTACGAAAACGACGGAAAGACTCGGCGAACATTAATGGAGACAGCAGATCACACGATCGGTTCGATTTGCATCCGTATCCGACATGGCGTTGAACAGATTAGCCATTATGCTGCAGGATCAGTGACGGCCGGATTTCCTTCGGCGATGCGTGCGATGTCAGCGGAGAACTAACAGCGGCCTATCGCGAACTTCTTGTGGAGACCGAACCGGTTGATTGACAAGCCTACCGCATGCCGATCGTGCGTACGGGCGTTGTCGCACACGTCTCGTTAGGGAATGACTCTTTTCGCGCGAAGTTCATCGAAATGGCGCAGGAACATTTCTTGGCTGTCCTGAACCTCGGTAAAGCCAAATTGCTTGACTTTGATCGTGGATGAGATGATGTCGAATTCTGGCGTGAAGACGAAGTTGCCGTAGTTCCAGCGAACAAGCTGCTCATAGGGGATTGACTGAAGGATATGCTCCTTGACCAGGCGCTCCCAAAGCGGCCCCTTGTCTGCCATCATCTGCACTAGGTCGATCTTCTGTGGCTGCGCAATTTTCATCCCGAAATAGTCGGCAATTGCGGGCCATATGTCCTGCCAGCGGAAAATGTCGCCATTCGTGATGTTGAACGGTTCGTTTGCGGCTGCTGGCTCAGTGGCCATCCACACGCAGGCGCGGGCCAACAGTCCACTGTCGGTGACGTTGTAGAGTGCGCGGGCGTTAGCCTCAGATCCTGGGTGGCGCAGCGGCAAGCCCAGAGCCTTGGAAATTGTGGCATAGACGGCCAGCACCATCACTAGGTTCATTGGGTTGCCGATGGCGAAACCGCAGATGCCGTGCGGCCGAGCAGAGGACCATGTCCACCCCTTGCCCTTTTGCCGTTCCACAATGAAAGACTGTTGGTCATAGTAGAAGTTGGGCGGCATGTGGCCCGGATCGGTCTCCTTGGCCGGGGTTTTAAAGGGGCCGAGGTGATTGCCGTACCACTTGGTGCCATGCATGAGATTGACATGCTGCAAGTCCTTGGCTGCCGGCTCTAGCGCATCCATCAGGTTGGTTAGCAACGCCATGTTAGGGGCGACCATCTCGGCCCAGGTGGGCTTTTCGATATAGGCAGAAAAGAAGATATGGCTGACTTCGCTCAGCCTGCTCAGTTTTGCCGCGACGTCGGCCGGATCCAGCAGATCAGCGGCGATGTGGCGGTAGTCGCCTTCGATGTCAGGCGCGCGCCGCGATACCGCGATCACCTCCCAGTCGGGATCGGAGACAAGCTGCCGCAGTAGGCTGCGCCCGACGACGCCAGTCGCTCCAGCCACGAGCGCCGTTTTTCTTGTGCGTGCCATCATTTATCGCTTTCGCTATCTGATTGCTCTGCCGCCATCGACGCTCAGCGCGACGCCGGTCATGAACCCTGCTTCTGGGCTGCACAGGAAAGCTGCCGCCGACGCCTGATCCGCGACCGTCGAAATGCGCTTCAACGGATGCAGTGCGACCCGATCTAGGCCGTAGTTGGCGGGCTTGCCAAGGATGTCTTGGATCATCGGTGCGTGCCTGGACGGATCGCGTTGACGCACAGCGCCAGTGACAAGAGCTATTCTGGGTGTAGTCTGAGGCATCGCGTTTCCTCGCCTCGCCCTCGACATTGGTGTAGAGGATTTCCAGTTTCATCCCCAATTTGGCCGCGTCGGCGCGCTGGATTTCGTCGAATGAGAAGGATCTTCAAACCAGATCCTCCTTTCTTAGAGAGCACATCAAGCGATAGACGCCGATCTCGGCACCAGGATGTGCGCGCCGTATACCATCGGCTGAGCGCAGGGCCGGTTCGTGCCGCAGGAATTCCAGCGCCAGACAGCCGGAAATCTTGGCATCTCTGCCGCGCAACGCCTCTTCGGTTGAGAGCTTCGCCTTTTTTGCCTCCGTCGCTAGCCAGATTTCTGAATGCGCCAGTTCGATGCTCAACGGGTGTTTCTCAGCAACATCGTGCAACCGAGCCAGTGGATCAGGTTCGGTCAATGCGACAGTTAACGCTACGTTACCCCGGATCGCCCCGCGGATCTCTCGCCGCTCGCAAACTGTCCGGCACATATTGGAAAAACCATCCCGCATGATCGCGGCGGTGCGCTCCGTCGGATGGGCGAGCCGCCCACGGTATTCAGCCGAGGCGAGCACGTCCGGTCGTTCCACCTCGTAGGTGGTCAGAAATTGTCGTGTGGCGACAACCGCTTCATACCGACGACCGACGCGGAAGCCGCTGACGCTGAGGCGCTCGATCAGATGTTCATCCTGATACCACTCCTCATAGGTCGCTTCGCGCCCGCGCGCGCAATCGTTCCAGATCGTAAGGATGCCGCTCATGCGTCGATTAACTCAGCCGTGGTTCTTATAGAAACCATGCGACTTGCGCTGAAACGCGACGCTCGCGCGCCGCGGCGGCGCATAGGCCGGTGTGCCGTAAGCCTCGAGGAGCGCTTTGCCGATGCGCGGCTTCCCAGGATGGAACAGCTCTTCGACAGACTGTTTCGGATCCTTGATCCAAGAGCGGTCCTTGCGATCGGTCTTCTGTGCTTCGAGCTTCTGCAGGAAACGGAAACGCGGCGATCGGATCGCGTGCCCCGATCGGCCGTGCTTGGTCATGCCGAAACCCTTTTTGGCCGCCATGCGTCATTTGATCACCAACGAAAGCTGTGCGGCTCATTTCTTGCCGTCGGGACCCGCCACCAGGGCCAAGCTTCATGCGGTTCGCCGAAAGCACAATCAGAACGAAAGATAGCCCTGATCGTCAAAAGGCGCGAGGCTGGGACGGTCGGTTTGCGAAAACAGAATGCTGCAGTGCGGCGCGCTGGGGAATGCGCAAACGTGACCAAGCTTAATCAAGATCAGGTTGCCTGCTTCATAAATCGCCATCCGGAGTTGCACGTCGATCTGATGCTCGTGGATCATCGGCAGGACCTGTCGGGATACGCGATCATCTTGGAGCCGGTCAGTGCGCGCACGAACTGGTCTTCCGAAAGGGCGGCACGACCGCGTCCGCTCGCGTTGAAGGCCGTCTCAGGGCGCTGCGCGCCGGCTTCGACGGCGTTGAGATTTATGGCGCGAACGGCTATCTGCCCGACCAATTCCTGCAGGACGGAACCAACAAGCACGCGGATGCTTACGGCGGCTCAATCGAAAATCGCGCGCGGCCCCGATGCAGCACACCGCGCCGATCGCTGCAATTAGGCCTGTGAGCATCATGGCTCCGGTAACGATCTTTGCCTAGCAGCCCCAGAGGGCTACGATCCGTCCGCTCACCGGGCACGCACAAAAACGCCGAAGCGTCGTGCCGGGGAAAAGAAGCAAATAGGGAGGATATCGCAATGTCGCGACTGAGCGGAATGCTTGCAGGTTCGCTGCTGGCGCTGTCGGCGCTTCCCTTAGGGGCCGCGGCCGAAAGCGGAAAGTCGTGGACGATCTACGGCGGCGACACAGCGAATACGCGCTTTAGCGCGCTCACCCAAATCAATAGAGGCAATGTCTCCAAGCTGAGGGTGGCATGGGTGGCTCAGCTTGGTTCGCTGGAGGCCCAGGAATCGACGCCTCTGGTCGTAGACGATACGCTGTTCGTCACCACTTCCGCAGGGCCCCGCTACGTCTATGCCCTCAATGCGAAAGACGGTACGCCGAAATGGAAGTATGCGCCCGAGATTCCCGGAGACGTGCAACAGACGACTTGCTGCGGGCTCGACAACCGGGGCGTCGCCTATGCGGGCGGCAAGCTGTTTCTTGGGCGGCTCGACGCCCACCTCGTCGCGCTCGATGCGAGCACGGGCAAGGAGCTTTGGAAGACCCAGGTCGTCGACTACCACGAGGGCGCCGCGATCACCTCGCCGCCGATCCTTGTCAAGAACCTCGTGATCACCGGTTATGCCGGCGGCGAATACGGCGTTCGCGGTGCCATCACGGCCTACGACCAGGATACCGGCAAGCAGGTGTGGCGTACTCATACTGTCCCTGCCGCCGGCGAGCCTGCCGCGGAAACCTGGAAAAACGACTCGTGGAAATTTGGCGGCGGTGCCGCGTGGCTCGTCGGCTCCTACGACCCGCAGCTCAACCTCGTCTATTACGGGGCCAGCAACCCTTCACCGTGGGGAGCCTCGGTGCGCGGCCCGGATACGAGCGACTACGGCAAATTCACCAACCTCTACACGGCCAGCACGCTGGCGCTCGACGCAGATACCGGCAAGATCGTCTGGCACTACCAGACGACGCCGTACGACACCTGGGACTATGACGGCGTGAACGAACTCGTGCTCGCCGACCTCGATATCAACGGGCAGAAGACGCCCGTCGGGCTCAAGGCCGACCGCAACGGCTTCTTCTACGTGCTCAATCGCCAGACCGGCGCGCTGATATCGGCCCAGCCCTTCGTCATGGTCAACTGGGCAAAAGAGATCGACCTCAAGACCGGGCGGCCGGTCGAAGTCCCGGAAAGACGGCCACGTCTCGACGTTTGGGCAAAGGACATCTGCCCGAACCTGTTCGGGGGCAAAAACTGGGAGCCCATGGCCTATAACCCGCAGACCGGTCTGGTCTACATCCCGACCTTCAATCTCTGCATGGATCTCGTCGGTAGGAAGGAAGAAAGGAAGAAGGGCGCGTTCTATCTCGCCGAGGAGTTCGATCTCGACAAGCCCGGTCCAGGTGGCTTCATGAGCGAAATGGTGGCATGGGATCCGATCAGTCAGAAGCGGGTCTGGGGCAGCAAAGAGGAGCTGCCTTTCATGGGCGGCGCCCTAACGACAGGCGGCGGGCTCGTCTTCCACGGGAACATCCAGGGCTGGTTCAAGGCGCTCGATGCCAAAACCGGCGAGGAACTGTGGAAGTTCAACGCCGGGTCCGGGATCAGCCAGGGTGCGATCACCTACGAGCTTGATGGCAAGCAGTACGTCGCCGTCGTCTCCGGCCGGCTCAAGACCCCACCAAGCTTCCTCGGGCATACCGGCGAACGGATATTCGCCTCGAGCCCCGAGGGCGGCGCGCTGTTCGTCTTCGAGTTGCCAGACTGAGCCGGAAGACTGTTCCGTCGTGAGCATGGGGCAGCCTAGCGGCATGCAAGTACGCCCAGCGAAGGTCGCTGCCGCGATCTTCGCCGGCGCGAGCATGCTCGCCGTCTTCTTTGGTCTGCCCAGTGCGGCGCGGTATGCGCGCGCGGACGATCCTGCGGTCTCGGCCAAGAACTCTTACGAGGGCGACGCCGGCCAGGCCGCCACGGGGCGAGGTCTGTTCAACCAATATTGCGCCCATTGCCATGGGCCGAATGCGGTCAGCCCCGATCCGCCCCGAGACCTCCGCCGGCTCAAGCGTAGCTACGGCGAGAACATGGCCAACGTGTTCCACTTCACGGTCACGCATGGCCGACCTGACAAGGGCATGCCCAACTGGACGGGGCGGCTGGATGACGAGACGCTCTGGACCATCTTCGCCTTTCTCCAGACGGTGCAGGCGGAGCCATGAAGCCGTACTACCCGCCGCGGCACATTGATTATGTGTTTGGTCCTGGGAATAACGTCTGGCTGCACATAGGCGCGCTCCGGTTTGGCGCAAGCTTTTCGGTTGTGAACATCCATTTGATGCCACCTTTGAGGCGTTGCGTTGCCGTTCCCAGGACCACATCTCGTCTACGGCTTCCTGACGACGGAAGCGAACGCGGTGGTCGCGCCGATCCATCCGAAGGCCATGCCGGCGATCCTGACGACCGATGAAGAATGGAACGTCTGGATGCGCGCCGTGGGATGAGGCGAAGGCATTGCGGCGGCCATTACCGGATGATGCGCTCAAGATCGTGGCCCGGGGGTGCCGAGCGAAGTACTGATCTCGGTGGACCGATAGTCGTGATGACTTTGACGGCGCCACGAGTGAGGCCCATTGCGGGCCCGCTAACGGACCGTCAATGTCCCTTTTTCCAGGAACCGCGAAGTCTGGCTGCGCCGCGGGCCGCACAGGAAGCGACGGTCGCGGCGACTGCGCGCAGCGTGTCCGTTATCGGCTCGTCCCGCTTGATCTGGTAGTGGAATTGGAATTCACCGACGAAGCTTCCGCTGCGCGATCGCTACTTACGATTTCGATTTCCAAAATTGGCACGAAGCTATCCTCGCGTCGGAGGGGGCGCGCGCTCTTCCGCCGCTGAGCAAGAGCTGCTGTTGGCGCGGGCCCCTTGAAGGTCTATAATTTTAAATAAGCCTGATGGTAGGCGCGACGAGCCATAGTCTCGATGGGACGCCGTAGTCTCGATGGGACATCGGGAGAGGTGCCGTGAGCCTTGGCGCGATGGCATGCGTCGGCTTGAGGTGTGGCTCNNNGCAAGCCGAGGCGGCACGCATAATTCAGGTCTTCGCCGGTCCCGCTCGTGGCGATGATCTGGAAATCTGTCTGAGCGGTCCAGAGAGGGACCCGCTATGCTTGACAAAGAGGAAGCGCAGGATCGGGGCGAGGAATTCTGGTACGGCGGCAAGGTTACACGCCGCCGGCTAGTCGGGTGGAGCGCGGCGAGTGCCGGAGTGCTCGGAGCGACAATGCTGGTGCCAGCGCCGTGGCGCGCTGCCTTCGGCCAGGCCAAGCCGTACAGGATCGGCACGCTGCAGCCGCTTTCCGGCGCCGCCGCCGCGGGGGGCAAGACGGCTCTGGTCGGCACCCAGATGGCCGTTGACCGCATTAACAAGTCAGGCGGCATCAACGGTCGCCCCGTCGAGCTCATCGTGGCGGACTACGAGTCCAAGCCCGACGTCGGACGGCGCAAGGCAGAGAAGCTGGTCGTCGAGGACAAAATCGACGTCCACGAGGGTGGCTTTCTGTCAAACGTATGCCTTGCCTGCATGCCGGTCTTTGAAGAGTACAAGATCGTCAACATGATCGGTGTGTGCCTCGACACCACTATCACGACCAGCAAGTGCAGTCGGTACACATTCCGGCCATTCGACTACGCCCCTGCTCAGGCGGTGGCGTTTACGCCCTTCCTGGTCGGCAAGATGGGCAAGAAGTGGCACATTGCGTATGCCGACTACGCCTGGGGCCAATCGACTCGCGATGCTTACGCAGAGGAGATCAAAAAGGCGGGCGGCCAGGTCGTAGGCACGACAGGCATTCCGCTCGGCACAGCTGACATGACGCCGTTCCTCTCCAAGATCACAGGGGACTTCGACGGCCTATTCGGCATCTTCTTCGGTAAGGACGGCGTGACGGTCGGCAACCAAGCGTTCGACCTAGGCCTGACCAGGAGGTATAAGTGGGCTGGGGACGGCGCCATCGCGGAATCCACCAACCTTCCTGCCCTGGGCAGAAAGATCGAAGGCTTCGTCGGCATCAACCGATACATCCCGGTTCTCGATGCGCCGCTGAACACAGCCGCGCACAAGAAGTTTTTCGAAGAGGCCGTCGCTCGGCTCAAGCAAATCGATCCGTCCGGCCCGCTGCCCGATCGCTACGTCCAGTCGAACTTCGAGGCCATGAATGCCCTCAAGATGGGCATGGAGAAGTCAGGCTTCCGCGGCCGCGAGGACACGGCCAAACTCATCGAGGCCCTGGAGGGGCTCGAGATGAAGGAAGGGGACGACTTCCCCCAGGGCGACAAGACGCTCCGCAAGGACGACCATCAGGCCTTCCTCCGCGAGTTCATCTTCGACATCAAGGACGGCAAGCACCGGATCGTCGAGGTAGTCCCGAAGGAGAAGGCAATGTTCGCGCCGGCCTGCAAGTTTGCCTCCACCTAAGTGGCCGGCGAACCTACTCTGGAAGCGACTGTCCCGGCCAGCGCCGCCCTGGGAGGCGCCTCGGCCCTTATCCTCCGTACCGAAGGCCTAACCGTCCGCTTCGGAGGCCTGACCGCGCTCAACCGCGTCAACTTCGACCTCCAGCGGGGCGAGATCCGCGCAATCATTGGGCCAAATGGGGCCGGCAAAAGCACCTTCTTCAACTGCCTGACCGGCGTCCTGCGCCCCTCGACGGGGCGCTTCCTGTTCAACGGAGAGGACATCACGGGGCTTCCCCCCAATTGGATCTCTCAGAAGGGTATCGCCCGGTCCTATCAGATCACCAACATCTTCCCGAACGCCACCGCCATCGAGAACGTCCGCATCGCTGCGCAGTCACGCCGGCACGGCTGGAGCCTGCTGACCCACCACCGCGCTTACCGCGACATCATCGAAAAGGCCGAAGCAGTATTGGAGGCGGTCGGCCTGCGAGGCAAAGGGGACGAAATGGCCGCCAACCTCTCCCACGGCGAGCAGCGCAATCTTGAGATCGGCATCGCGCTGGCTACCGAACCCCAGCTCCTCTGCCTGGACGAGCCGACGGCCGGGATGAGCGCGGCCGAAACCCGCGACACAATGGCACTGGTGCGCCGCATCGCGAAGAACCTGACGATCCTTATCGTGGAGCACGACATGCGCGTGGTCATGGAGCTGGCCCAGCGCATCACGGTGTTCCACTACGGCGAGATCCTGGCCGAGGGGACGCCGGAGGAGATCCAGCGGAACCCCAGAGTGCTGGAGGTCTACCTGAAGACATGACTCTGGGCAACGCATCGACGGACCCCCTCGTCAAGGTCGAGGACATCCACACCTACTACGGCAAGAGCCATACTCTGCATGGTGTCTCTCTTGAGGTGGGGAGAGGAGAGGTAGTGGGCCTCCTCGGGCGCAACGGCGTCGGCAAGAGCACGACGCTGAAGGCCATCATGGGCATCGTCCGCCCGAGCCAGGGCGAGGTGCTATTCGAGGGCCGGCCCATCACCCATCTGCCGACCCACCGCTTGGCGAGGCTCGGGATCGGCTACGTTCCCGAGGACCGGCGGATTTTCCGCCTTTTGACGGTCATGGAGAATCTCCGTACCGGTCTTGACCGCCGCGGAGTGACCGACGCTAGGAAGAAGCAGCTCTTGGAGAAGGTCTACGACTACTTCCCAGTGCTGGCCGAGCGCCGCAATCAGGCCGGCGGCACGCTCTCGGGTGGCGAGCAACAGATGCTCGCTATCGCCCGTGCAATGATGCTCGAGCCCAAGATCATCCTGCTGGATGAGCCGACGGAAGGCCTGATGCCGCGCATGGTTTCGCAGATCCGACAGATCATCGATGTGCTCCACCACGAGGGCGCGGCGATCCTACTTGTGGAGCAGAATGTCCCGCTGACGCTCGAGGCCAGCCAGCGGATTTACATCATGGAGAAAGGCGTCGTCCGGCACCACGCGGTGGCCTCCAAGCTGCGGGTGAGCGATGCCGTCATACACCAGTATTTGGGAGTGTAGCATGGGCATTCCCCTCGAGCAGCTTCTTCAGGCCATTCCCTTCGAGCAACTCCTCATCCAGACGGTCAACGGCATCGTCACCGGCATGATCTTGGCGCTGGTAGCCTCCGGACTCACACTGATCTTCGGCATCATGGACGTGGTAAACTTTGCCCACGGTGAGCTGTTCATGCTGGGCGCCTACGTGGGCGTTATCACGTTGGCCGCCACCGGCAACTTCTGGGTGGCGCTCGTCGTCGCCACCCTCACCATCGCGCTGCTCGGCGCAGCTATTCATGTGACGACTCTGCGCCCACTGCTCGGGCGGGATCCCTTGACCACCATACTGGCCACTTTCGGGATCTCTCTGGTGCTGCAGAACTACGCGCTCTGGCAGTTCGGGCCGGTGGCGCGCAAGATCCAGGAGCCCTTCACCGGCCACTTCACGCTCTTCTATCTGGACTACCCGTGGTACCGGCTCGTGATCGCACTGCTCTCGGCCGCCATCATCGGCGCCCTTTGGCTCTTCCTCAAATTCGGCACCTACGGCATTTGGATCCGCGCCACCACTCAGGACCGTGTTATGGCTCAGGCCATGGGCATCCCGGTGCCGTCGGTCCTCACCGTCGTCTTCGCCATCGGTGCCGGTATGGCTGCCGCCAGTGGCGTGCTGTTCGGCCCGCTCGTTGGTGTCAATCATGCCATGGGGCTCGATTGGGTCCTTAAGGCCTTTATTGTCGTCGTGGTCGGCGGCATGGGCAACCTCGGGGGCTCGATCGCCGCCTCCATCTTCATCGGCCTGATGGAATCATATGCCTCGCTCTGGGTGAGCCCGGCCCAGGCGGTCATCTTCTCCTTTGTCGTGCTGATCCTGACCCTGCTTTTCCGGCCCACCGGGCTCTTCGTTCCGACACCGAAATGAGTGCGCGCCGAGTCGTTGTTTATTGGACCGCGTTTTCCGTCATCCTGGCGCTGCTGATTGTGGCGCCGCTCGTGCTGCCGGAGTTCTGGCGCCGCTTCCTGACTGAGATCCTGATCTGGGGGCTGCTGGCCATGTCCTCCGACATCCTGATCGGTTACGCGGGCATGGTGTCGTTCGGCCACTCGGCCTTCTTTGGTCTCGGGATGTACGGCGCCGCGGCAGCGCTGCTGTTGGTTAAGCCGCCTGATCTATGGCTGGCGATTCTGTATGGGCTTATCGCCGCGGCCGGAGTCGCCGCTTTCGTGGCCTACTTTGCCACGCGTCTGCGCGACATCTACTTCGCGATCACGACCTTGATCTTCTCTCAAATCTTCTATGTCATCATCTTTACGTGGACCGAGGTGACCGGCGGTGAGAACGGGCTGACCTTCGGCCGGCCGGCGCTGGCCATTCCTGGCCTCTTCTCGGTCCCATTCACCTCTGAGACGCTCCACTGGTTTGTGCTCGCGGTGGTGACCGCGTCTTATCTCGCCCTACGGCGCATCACCCAGTCTCCCTTCGGGATGGTGCTGCAGTCCATCCGCGAGAACGAGGCGCGGACCCGGGCCATTGGCTATCCCATCGAGCGCTACAAGATCGCGGCGGTGATGCTCTCCGGGCTGTTCGCTGGGTTGGCCGGGGTGCTCTACGCCATCCAGAACCGGTTCGCAGCGCCCGACTTCGTCTTCTTCCTGATCTCGGGTGAGGTGGTAATCTTCAACGTCATTGGCGGAATCGGCACGCTGGTGGGGCCCATCGTGGGCGCCGCGTTCTTCCTGCTTCTGCGCGAGGGCTTCTCGCGCTTCTTCACGGAGTACTACCTGATTCCGGTTGGGCTCATCTTCATCGCAATGGTCATTTTCATGCCCCAAGGGCTGCTCGGGTTCATGAGGCGGTGGCTCAACCAGTAGTTGGGAGCGTCCCCTACGCTGAATCGGGTCACAGCGCGCGGGTTGCTCTCGATTTCGAAAGCAACGGACAAAATGCAATGACGCTCGCCCAAGCACGGGAGTTCAGATCGAGGAAGAGCTTCCCCGCAATGCAGTCGAACGCGATCGCAGAAAATGGTAAGGCAACGTAGGAAATCGCAGGACTTAGTAGCGGGGAGCGACGCGAACCCCCGTTGCCAGGATTCTTTGTTCTTGCGTTGAACCAGCTGAGCTCCCCGACGAAAGAAAAGCAGATATTTTGGGGCTGGCGGATTCGGCCTGCATCTGGGACCCTGTCGGAGCTCGTCGCACGGCCAGTAATGGACTGGAGCGAAAACTCAGCCAGCATCCCGGATGGACGCCGCGAGATCGCCCCGAGGCGCGAGGTCGCCCCCTCAAGATTCTTGGACGTACTGCAAATCGGCGAGTTACAATAGCATATCAAGAGAGACCGGAAGAAGGGTCCGCAGGTTCAGGCGACCACCGACGACGTGGAGGAGGAATCAGATGCGAATATCACCCAGCTTCGGCTTGCGCACGGCCGTCGCCGCCTTCGTCATGCTGCTCACTGTCCCTGCATCTCTGGCGCAGCAGCCGATCAAGGTCGGCATTGTGACGCTGCTCTCCGGCCCGGCGGCCGGCCCGTTTGGCGTCCCGGCCCGCAACGCGGCCGAGCTCACCGCCGAGACGCTCAACGCCGGCACCGTGCCTGCGCCGTATACGCAGAAGGGCTTCGGCGGCACCCCGATCGAGCTCGTCATCATCGACGAGGCCGGCGGTCCGCAGAAGCAGGTGGCCGAATTTCGTAACCTTGCGCCGAGGGTCGATATCGTCATCGGCTATATCTCGAGCGGCGATTGCCTGGCGATCGCACCGGTGGCCGAGGAGCTGAAGAAGCTCACGATCTTGTTCGACTGCGGTACGCCGCGCATCTTCGAGGACGCGAGCTACAAATATGTGTTCCGCACCGGCCCCACCGGCACGATGGATAACGTGTCTGTCGCGCTCTACCTGGTGGAACGAAACCCCAACGTAAAGTCGATTGCGGGCATCAACCAGAACTACGCCTGGGGCCAGGACTCATGGGCGGACTTCGAGAATTCGATGAAGACCCTGAAGCCCGGTATCGAGGTGAAGACCTCACAGATGCCAAAGCTCTTTGCGGGTCAGTTCGGCGCCGAGATCACCACGTTGCTCGGTAGTGGCGCAGAGGTGATCCATTCCAGCATGTGGGGCGGCGATCTCGAGGGTCTTGTGCTGCAAGGCGCACCGCGCGGCCTGTTCGAAAAGCACAAGGTGATTCTCTCGGCGGGCGAGCCCGCGATCAACAGGCTCAGCACGCGTATTCCTGACGGAACCATCCTGGGGGCTCGCGGCCCCTTCGGACCATTCGCGCCCGATACTGAACTCGCGCGCTGGCTGAAGACAAACTACCAGGATCGGTATCAAGTGCCGCCGAACTATGCCTCCTTCAAGATGGCGCAGGCAATTCTGGCCGTGAAGGCCGCTTACGAGAAGGCGAAGGGCGCCGGCAGCGCGGTCCCCGATCAGGACAGGATCATTGCCGCGCTCGAGAACCTCACCTTCGAGGGTCCCGGCGGAGCGGTGAAGATGTCACTTGGCAAGGGACACCAGGCGATCATGGATGCTGCGGTCGGCACCACCAAGGTCGAGGGTGGTCAGCTCAAGATGGTCGATGTCGTCCGCTATCCCGCCGAGAAGGTGAACCCGCCGGATGGCGTGAAGAGCGAAGCCTGGATCAAGTCCGATCTCAAGAAATAGCCTTGGAGGCGGCGGCTTGTTCGAGCCGCCGCCGCTTGCCCCCGATGAGCAATATCCTGCCCGTTGCCTTCGATGGCATCGCATATGGGTCCTGGCTGTTCCTGATGTCGGCCGGGCTGACGCTGATCTATGGGGTCATGCGCATCCTCAACGTCGCCCACGGCAGCCTCTATGCACTCGGCGCCTACGCGGCGTGCTCGTTCGCCAGCGCGTGGCTTAACGGCGGACTGCCGGCGGCCGGCAGCTTCGGCATGCTGCTGCTGGCCGCCATTGTCGTCGGCGGCCTCGTGGGCCCGCTGCTCGAGCGCGGGCTCTTGCAGTGGATGTACGGCAAGGACGAGGTGGTGCTGGTGCTGATCACCTATGCGGTCTTCCTCATCATGGAGGACGTGATCAAGCTGGTGTGGGGCGTCGACTCACTGCTGCTGCCCGAGCCGTACGCCCTGCCGGGCAACTTTTCGCTCGGCGGCCTCGCCTACCCCGCCTACAACCTGCTGCTGATCGGCATGGCGCTTGTGACGGGGCTCGCACTTGTGTGGGCACTCTATCGCACGCGGCAGGGCAAGCTCCTGCTCGCCGTCATCCATGACCGCGAGATGAGCATGGCGATGGGCATCAACGTAAGCCGCTTCTATCTCGCGACCTTCACCGTCGGCGCGACGCTGGCCGCGCTCGGCGGCGCGTTGACAGCACCCACGGTGGCCGTCACGCCCGGCATCGGCGTTGAAGTCATCGTGCTCGCTTTTGCCGTCGTCGTGATCGGCGGGCTTGGCAGTCTCGGCGGAGCGGCCCTCGGCGCACTGCTTGTCGGCCTTGTGCGCTCGGCGACGGTGCGCTACTGGCCGGAGGCCGAGCTGTTCTCGATCTACGCCGTGATGGCGATCGTGCTGATCGCGCGCCCGAAGGGACTGTTCGCGGCGCAGGAGGCGCGCAAGATATGAAGGCTCTTGCCGCCGCCGCTGTTGCGCTTGCTCTCCTGATCGCGCTCGCCCTACTGGCGCCGCAATGGCTCGTGTTCATGGCCATGCTGGCGCTCGCCAAAGGCGTCGTGGTGCTGGGACTTGTCGTCCTCATGCGCACCGGCCTGGTGTCGTTCGGACAGGGGCTGTACTTCGGCATAGGCGCCTATGCGGCGGCCCTGCTCTCGCACCAATGGCATATTGCCGACGCGGCCGTGATGCTGCTCGCAGCGGCTGCTGCCGGCGGGCTGATCGCCGCTCTGCTCGGCCTGCTGCTCGCCCGCTATCGCGACATCTTCTTCGCCATGCTGTCGCTCGCGCTCTCGATGATCCTGTACGGCCTTCTGGTGAAGAGTGCCGCCCTGGGAAGCACGGACGGGTTCAACCTGCATGCGCGGACATTCTTCGGCATGGCTTTCGCTTCCGGAATGGAGCGTCGCGTGTTCCTGATCGCCGGATCCGCCTGCGCGGTCGTTGCCGCGCTTATGGTGCACCGGCTGCTCGGCAGACACTGGGGGCGACTCGCCTCAGCTGTGCGCGACAACGAGCTGCGCGTCTCCTATCTCGGCGCATCACCCTATCGGGTCGTGTATGTCAACTACCTGATCGCGGGCGCACTGGCAGGATTTGGCGGCGCGCTGGCCGCGTTGGCGGTCGGTCATGTCGATCCCGAGACAACCTATTGGACCACCTCGGGTGAATTCGTATTCATCGCCATCCTCGGCGGGACTCAGAGCATCATTGCCCCGTTCGTGGCGGCGGCCATCTTCGAGGCGCTGCGCACGATAGCCAGCCAATACGCGCCCAATGTGTGGCAGATGTCGCTTGGGCTCGCCATGCTTGCCATCATCATGTTCCAACCGGCCGGCCTGTGGTCGCTCGCCGAGCGGTGGCGGAGATCCGCATGAATGCCGTCCTGACCGCGGAAGGACTGAAGAAGAGTTTCGGCGCAGTGACTGCCGCCGCCAACATCAGCCTTGCGTTCGACGCCAATACCGTGGTGAGCTTGATCGGTGCCAACGGGGCCGGCAAGACGACCTTCCTAAACATGGTGACGGGCTATCTTAAGCCCGACAGCGGACGCATCATGTTCGACCGACGCAACATCGTCGGCTTGAGCCCGCGCCAGATCACCAAGCTCGGGGTCTCGCGCTCGTTCCAAGTTCCGCAGCTGTTCCAGACGCTCAATGTGCGCGACAACCTGCTGATCGCTGAGAGCATCGCCGGAGCAAAGGATCCGCAGGCCGCGACTGATGCGGCGCTCGCGCGGTTCGCGCTTGAGCCCTACGGGCATCAGCAGGCCGGGTTGCTGCCTGAGGGCATCCGCAAGCTTCTCGACGTCGCGATGGCGCTGTCCAGCCGCTCCAAGCTGCTCCTCCTTGACGAGCCCACGAGCAGCGTCTCCGCTGATGAGAAGTTCGCCATCATGGACGTCGTGATGGGCGCGGCGCGCGCGGCCGGCGTGACCGTGATTTTCGTCGAGCACGACATGGACATCGTCGCCCGCTTCGCGGGGCGCGTGGTGGCGTTCTACGACGGCGGCATCATCGCGGACGGCACGCCCGACACCGTGCTGCGCGCGGACAGCGTTCGCCGCTACGTGATAGGCGACGAGGTGCCCCATGCTGCGGCTTGAGCGTGTGTCTGTCTCCATCGGTGCGGTAGCGATCCTGCGCGGTGTCGACCTCGACGTCGGCACCGGCGAGTTCGTGGGCCTGATCGGCCGCAATGGAGCGGGCAAGACTACCCTGTTGCGCACCATTATGGGACTGCTGCCGCCGGCATCGGGAAAGCTCGAATTCGAGAGCAGAGAGCTGTCCGGCCTGCCGACCCATCGCCGCGCGGAGTTCGGGATCGGCTACATGCCGGAGGACCGTCGGCTCGTGCCGGGCCTCACGGCGGAGGAGAACATGCTGCTGCCGGCATGGGCCGCCGACGCACAAGACCCAGACGCGAGGCTCGCGCACATCTACGAGACCATCCCCGAGCTGACGGCGCTGCGCGCACGGAAGACATTGCAGCTCTCGGGCGGCCAGCAGAAGCTGGTGGCGCTGGGCCGGGCGCTGATGGCCGGGCACAAGCTTCTTCTGCTCGACGAGCCGTTCGAGGGCGTGGCTCCGGTGCTGGCACGGCGGCTGGCCGAGGTGATCTCAGGACTGCGCAAGTCGGGGCTGTCGGTCGTTCTCTCCGAATCGAGCATGACGCATGCCCACGGCCTGCTCGACCGCGTGTTCGCAATCGACCGGGGATCGGTGAGTGTGAGCAAGTGAACATGCTTGGCATGAAACGCGCCTGGCTCGGCAGCGTGCCGCCGCCGCGATAGCAGAGCTCTCAGCGGAGGAATTTGCACAACGGATAAGACGATTAGCTATCACGACGATGCGCTACCGTCCGGCGAACAGGATCGCGGAAAATGTAGGTTCGCGCACAAAATCGTGGGTCTTGGTACCGGAGAGCGACTCGAACCCCCGACACGATTTTTTGTCCTCACTGCAATCGGCACGGCTTGTCGCGATCGGCCGAACATAGAGGTCTGCTCGTGACGAGCACGATCAGCTTCTAAGCCGCGCGAGTACCCTGCCCTTGCGATCTAGGGTCCGGACTCAATTAATCCACCAGGTGAGTGCGGCTGCCAAGTGGATGGCGGATAGGAAGTTGTCGGCTCGCTTGTCATAGCGGGTCGCGATGCGTCTGAAATCCTTGAGGCGGCAGAACATGCGCTCGATAAGGTTACGGCTCTTATAGGCTTTGGCGTCATATCGGTGAGGATGTTTGCGGGTTGGGTTAGGCGGGATCACCGCTTTTGTTCCGCGATCCGCCAACCAAACACGCAGGCTGTTGGCATCGTAGGCTCTGTCGGCCAGTAAGCGTCGGGCTGGAGGCACGGCTGGTAACAGATCGCGCGCGGCCACGAGATCGTGGCAATTGCCAGGGGTAAGCAAGAAGGCGATCGGACGTCCGTGATCCTCGGTTAGCGCGTGGATTTTGGTGGTGCGCCCGCCGCGCGAGCGGCCGACCGCCTGCTGGAAGTCCCCCCTTTTGCGCCCGCCGCCGAGCGGTGGGCTTTAATGTGGGTCGCGTCGATGGACATTGTCCCGACCCGGCCAGTTGAGCCGGTCAACGCGTAGAAAATATTGCTCCACACGCCTTGCCGGCTCCAGCGGTTGAAGCGGTTGTAAATCGTCGTGTACGGCCCGTAGTCTGGCGGACAGTCCCGCCAGCGTGCGCCCGATCGCAGCATGTGCATGATCCCGCTGATTACGCGCCGATCATCCACGCGGTGCGCCCCGCGTCGCCCACGTGGCAACAGCGGTTCGATCCGCTTCCACTCCGACTCGCTCAGCCAGTACAGTTGCTTCCCCATCAAGCCCCCTTCGCTTGGGAAGCTTGAATCACAACTCAGCCCAGACGGGAATCCTTATTGAGTACAGACCCTAGT
>NZ_LUUB01000117.1 GCF_001641635.1 Bradyrhizobium centrolobii | reverse complement strand
CTGTTGCCCGATCGCGGCGAGCGTGGCCCGCCAATTCTAGATAAGCGGCGTACGGTCAACGGCATTCTGTGGGTTCTGCGAACTGGCGTGCCATGGCGCGACATGCCGGAACGATATGGCAAGTGGAACTCGGTCTTCATTCGCTTCACCCGCTGGAGCAAATCTGGTGTTTGGGATGCGGCATTCGAGACTTTGGCGAGTCTCGGGCCTCCCGCCGACGAGGAGCACGCCATCGATTCCACCATCATCCGGGCGCACCAGCATGCGGCTGGAGTAAAAGGGGGAATCAAAATCAGAAAGCGCTCGGCCGCTCGCGCGGTGGCTTCTCGACGAAGGTCCACGTCCGCACCAATGCCGAAGGCAACCCGCTGACCTTCGACATCACTGGCGGCGAGGTCCACGAAGTTAATGCCTACGAAGCATTGATGGAGCTTCACGACGTCAATCCCAGAAAGCTTCTCGGCGATAAAGGCTACGACAGCGACGCTATTCGTGCTGATCTTGTAGAGCGTGGCATCGAGGCTGTGATCCCGCCGCGATCGAACCGCACGATCCAAATCAAATACGATCGTGAGGCCTACAAGCATCGCAATCTCGTCGAACGCTGTGTCAATCGCATCAAACAATACCGTCGCGTTGCTACCCGTTACGAAAAAACCGCCAGAGCGTACCTGTCGATGCTAAGCATCGCCGCAGCATTGCTCTGGGTTAGAACCGTCAACACGACCTAGCACTACTTTGGCAGAATCTGTTTGCGCCAGTGTTTTTCAAGGATTTGTTTTCGGCAGTATGGACACCGTTGAGACGGCGGCCGAAGGATGAGATCGACGATGGCGTGACGTACGGCGGGCATGGTTGGCTGAGGCGGAGG
>NZ_LUUB01000116.1:18020-26980 GCF_001641635.1 Bradyrhizobium centrolobii | reverse complement strand
CTGGCGCAGATCCCCGGGGTCGGTCCGGTCACGGCCGCCGCGCTGGTGATGAAGGCACCCGACCCGCACGCCTTCCGCTCGGGGCGGCTGTTTGCCGCCTGGCTCGGCCTGACGCCGAAGGACCATTCCACCGCGGGAAAGACCAGGCTCGGCAAGATCACCCGGGCGGGCGACGAGCGACTGCGTCAGCTGCTGGTGGTGGGAGCGACCTCGGTCGTTAAGCAAGCGATGACAAACGCTCGTGGGCCGCGCTGGCTCATCGAGCTCTTGAAGCGCAAGACGCCGAAGCTTGCCGCGGTGGCACTGGCCAACAAGATGGCCCGCATCGCCTGGAAGCTGATGACGACGGGAGAGCAATATGACAACGCGCGGCTCGATATCCAAAATGGCCGCCACCGCGTAGTTGAGGGATTCGGCCGACCGGCGGGCTCGCCACCGGCCGAACCGGAGCTGCAAGAGCAAGAGGAGATGGTGCGATCGATCGTTCAAAGATGCGAGCAAATCCGTGGGACCCATCGGCCGAACGAGGTCGCGTGGTTGATTGGAACTCGCGTCGCGGAAACCATCTTGGCCAGCGGCCCAACACGCCGCACCAACAGGCCGGACATATGGACGCAAGCGATCCGACCAAACCTCACAAAGCTCTTGTGCCACGGGGGCCGTCCACATATGGGTCCCGGCCTTCGCCGGGACGACGTTGAAGGGCGCCGCTGTCGTAGGGTGAGCAGAGGCGCGCTCTTGGCGCGCCGTGCCCACCATCAACATTGAGATCGTGAATGGTGGGCACGCTTCGCTTTGCCCACCCTACGATTCCGAGTTGTTGGCCGCCTCACGCCTTTTCCAGCGCCGCGGTGAGATCCTCGATCAGATCATCCGCGTGCTCGAGCCCGGCGGAGAAGCGGATAAAGCCTTCGCTGATGCCGAGCGCGGCGCGGTCTTCCGGCTTCAGGCGCTGATGCGTCGTGGTCGCCGGATGCGTGACGAGACTCTTGGCATCGCCAAGATTGTTGGAGATCTTCGCAAGCCTCAAGGCATTGAGCACGCGGAACGCCGCCTGCTTGCCGCCCTTCACCTCGAAGCCGACCAGCGTCGAGCCGCCGCGCATCTGCTTCTTCACCAGGGCTGCCTGCGGATGATCGGCGCGGCCGGGATAGATCAATCGCGAAATTTTTGGATGGCTCGCCAGCACTTCGGCGACGCGAGCGGCCGTATCGGTCTGCGCGCGCACGCGCACGCCCAGCGTCTCCAGGCCTTTCAGCAGAACCCAGGCATTGAACGGCGAGATCGACGGCCCGGTCTGGCGCATGAAATTGTGGATGTGCTCGGCGATGAAGGCCTCTGACGACAGGATGATGCCGCCGAGGCACCGGCCCTGGCCGTCGATATGTTTGGTCGCGGAATAGACCACGACGTCGGCCCCCAGCGCGAGCGGGCTCTGCCAGATCGGCGTCGCAAACACGTTGTCGACGACGAGCCGCGCGCCGCCCTTGTGCGCGATCTCGGCGATGGCGGGGATGTCGAGCACGTCGAGCGTCGGATTGGTCGGGCTCTCCAGGAAGAAGGTCTTGGTGTTCGGCTTCAGCGCGCGCTGCCACTGGTCGAGGTCGAGGCCGTCGACCAGCGTCGTCTCGATGCCGTAGCGTGGCAAGAGGTCCTGCACGACGTAGAGGCAGGAGCCGAACAGTGCCCGCGAGGCCACCACGTGATCGCCGGCCTTCAGCGGCGCCAGGATCGCGGTCGTCACCGCCGCCATGCCGGTCGCCGCCGAGCGGGCCGCCTCGGCGCCCTCGAGCTCGATCATGCGGCGCTCGAACATCGCGATCGTCGGGTTCGAGTAGCGCGAATAGATGAAGCCGGGATCCTCGCCCTTGAACCGCGCCTCGCACTCCTCGGCGCTGGCGTAGACGTAGCCCTGCGTCAGGAACAGCGTCTCCGACGTCTCGCCATATTGCGAGCGCAGGGTGCCGGAGTGGACCAGGCGGGTTTCGGGACGGTAGTTGGCAGGCGACTTCGACATAAGGACCTCCGACATGACCATCTCGTCGAAATGGTCACAAAAAAACCGGCCTGGATATCTCCACTGGCCGGGATCACAGAGGTCCCCGGCCTGTTTAGCGACTTATTTAACGTGGCTGCAAGCCGGCCGGCTCAAATCACCACGGGATAAGTTATGCTCTTATTCCGCCGCGCCCTTCCCGTCAAGGCGTCCATCGGATAGCGGTAAAAGGTTCGTTTTTCCGCATATCGGATGCGTTTTGACCCGAGTTGAGGACCACCGTTTGACGTTCACGCTTGCCGCCGACGCCAATGGTATCCTGCCCGACCGCATGATCGCGGCGATGGCGGATGACGGGCTCATCCTGCCCGCCTACGACTTCGTCGAGAGCCAGATCCAGCCGGCAAGCCTGGACTTGCGGCTCGGCGATATCGCCTATCGCGTCCGCGCGAGCTTTCTGCCGGGCCCCGGCGCCACCGTCGCCGAGCGCATCGACGAGTTGAAGCTGCACGAGTTCAGCCTCGCCGACGGCGCGGTGCTGGAGACCAACTGCGTCTACATCGTGCCGCTGCTGGAAAGCCTCGCGCTGCCGCCGGAGATCGTCGCGGCTGCGAACCCCAAGAGTTCGACCGGCCGGCTCGACGTCTTCACCCGTGTGATCGCCGACGGCACCCGCCGCTTCGACATGATCGGCGCCGGCTATCACGGCCCGCTCTATGCCGAGATCAGCCCGAAGACGTTTCCGGTGCTGGTGCGCGAGGGCTCGCGCCTGTCGCAGGTGCGCTTCCGTACCGGTGACGCCATCCTCAATGCCGACGAGCTCGATGCGCTGCACGCCGCCGAGCGCCTCGTCGATATCGACGATGCCGATCTCTCCGGCGGCGTTGCCGTCTCCGTCGATCTCTCCGGCGAGAAGGGCGGTGGCTTCGTCGGCTACCGCGCCAAGCGCCACACCGGCGTCGTCGACGTCGATCGCCGCTCGGGCTACGCGGTCGAGGATTTCTGGGAGCCGATCTCGGCGCGCTCCGACGGCAGCCTCATCCTCGATCCCGGCGAGTTCTATATCCTCGCCTCCAAGGAAGCGGTGCAGGTTCCGCCTGACTTTGCCGCGGAGATGGTGCCGTTCGATCCGCTCGTCGGCGAATTCCGCGTGCACTATGCCGGATTCTTCGATCCCGGCTTCGGCTATGCCGGCGCCGGCGGGCAGGGCGCCCGTGCGGTGCTGGAGGTGCGCTCGCGCGAGGTGCCCTTCATCCTCGAACACGGCCAGATCGTCGGGCGTCTCGTCTATGAAAAGATGCTGGCACGCCCCGATGCCATGTACGGCCAGCGCATCGGCTCCAACTACCAGGCCCAGGGCCTGAAGCTGAGCAAGCATTTTCGGGTGTAGTCACACCCTCCGCTGCCATGCCCCGGCTTGACCGGGGCATCCAGTACGCCGCGGCCTATCGATTCAAGCTCCACCGTCTCTGAAATACTGGATCGCCCGATCAAGTCGGGCGATGACACCGAATGTGCGTCAGGTTGCGAAGCGAAATCTGGGAACTCTCGCCTTAGAATATCGCGGATTGCGCTGCGCTTCATCCGGGCTACACTTCGCGCGAGGTGACGAGATGACAGATCCATCCCAACTCGACGCAAAGATCCTCGAAGATGTCGCGGATGCGCTGATCTATTCAAATCGCTCCGGCACGATCCTGCGCTGGAATCGTGCATCGAGCGCGTTGTTCGGCTTCTCTGCGGAAGAAGCGCTCGGCCAAAATCTCGATCTGATCATTCCCGAGCATCTGCGGCCTGCGCACTGGAAGGGCTTTGAGGCTGCGATCGCGAGCGGCACCATGAAGCTCGCCGGCCGGCCCACGCTGACCCGCGCGCTGCACAAGTGCGGGCGCAGGCTCTACATCGAGATGACCTTCGCGCTGGTGCGCGATGCCGGCGGTGCGGTGCAGGGAGCGGTGGCGATGGCGCGCAACGTCACCGAACGGGTCGAGCGCGAGCGCGCCGCGAGGGCCGCACCGTCGTCGCAAAATTCGTGATGCGGAATTGGCGAGCCGCCGTGCAGGGCGGCCTGCATGGGCGTCATGTTGCCCGTCACTGGGCGCAGTGACACACTCGATCAAAACAACGATCGGGAGTTACCATGGCCGTCGCAGCAGACACCGCGCAGGAAACGCAATGGCGGCGCTGGCGCGCCATCGCCGATCTCTATCATGCCTATTTCACCGGGCTCATCCTCACCGTCGTCACGCGGCGCGGCACGGCGGATGCCGCCGAATTCGTCTTCCGCGTGTTCCGTCGCCAGCAGCAGGAGCGCTTCCTGCCCGGGCTCGAGAAGCTCGGGATCAGTCACCTGCCGCCGGCAGTGGCGGCCGCGCAATATCACTATCTCTCCAACTGGATCGGCGGCGTGCATGTCGAATACATGTATGAGAGCGACGCCAAGGCCTGGATCCGCTATCCGCCGCCGCGCTGGATCTGGAAGGGGACCGCGATCTGCGGTGTACCGGGCGAGGTCTCGCGCGCGATGCTGCGCGGCTGGCACGCCAACAATGGTGTGGCGCTGGGCGATCTCCGCCTCGGCTTCGTCTGCACCAAGCAGAGCGTCGACGGCCAGGACGGGCTCGAGGGCTATTACTACGAATACGATCATCCGCTCGAACTCGACCAGCGCCTGGTGTTCGCACGGCATCTGGAAGCGCCACTGTTCGATGCGAAGACGGCGCCGGCTTTGCCGGTCGCAAGCTGGCCGAAGCCGCGGCTGGAAAAGGCCTATCGCAACTACGCCATGGAATATGTGCGCACCGCCGCACCCGTGATGGTGCAACTGTTCGGGCCGGAAGATGCCGGCTATCTGCTGCGTCTCACCGGCAAGCTGATCGGCATGCAGTTGATGAGGTCGCGGCGGCGCTGTCAGCGAGCTGTGGCGGTGCGAGCGAGTTCGCATCATTCCTGCGCGCGCTGTTCGCCGCACAGGATGATGCGGCGGAGACGGCAATGTCCGAAGGCGCATTCGAAATCCGTCAGCAGAGCTGGAAGCTGATGGACGACGTCGGCGATTATCATCCGTCGTGCGCAAAGGTGCTGGAAGGCTTGTTCGAAGGCCTCGCGGCCGGCTGCGGCCGCCATATCGGCGTCCAGATGCGCGCGGCCGCGGGCGGTCTTCTGCCGCTGGTCTGGACGATCGAATAATTCCACCCACTGAAATGCGCTGCCGCAGGGCACGCCTGCGCCTGGCGCAGGAGGAATCGGTGCCGGCCGTGCTAACAAGCGCTTACCGCGCCTTTGACGCGAAGACATTCATTGGCACAGCTAGTCATTGCCGCGCCCTGGTCGGCGTTTATGCCCCGGAGAGGACATGTCCGACATCGCCGAAATCCCGGTCGATGAACAAGAGCGTCCGCTGCCGCCGCCTTCGCGGCCGGTGAAGAGCGCGCTCACCAACGGACCGATCCTGCGCACGCTGCTTGGGCTCGCGTGGCCGAACGTGGTCGCGCTCTCGGCCGGCACCTGCGTGGTGATTGCGGAGACCTCCTATATCGGCCGGCTCGGCGTCGAGGCACTGGCCGCGATGGCGCTGGTATTTCCGACAGTGATCCTGACCATGACGATGTCGGGCGGCGCCATGGGCGGCGCGGTGGCATCGGCCATCGCGCGTGCACTCGGCGCCGGCGATCGCGAGCGCGCCGGCACGCTCGCCGCGCATGCGCTGTTGATCGGCATCAGCTTCGGCCTCGTCTTCATGCTGGGCATGCTGATCTTCGGACCGCGCCTGCTAGAGCTGCTTGGCGGCCGCGGCGCCGTGCTGACGCATGCGATCGCCTATACGCAGGTGTTCTTCGGCGGCGCCGTGCTGCCCTGGCTGCTCAACACCATGGCTGGCGTGCTGCGCGGCACCGGCAACATGAAGCTGCCGTCACTGTTGATCCTCAACTCCGCGGTCTGGCAGGTCGTGCTCGGCGGCACGCTGGGGCTCGGACTCGGACCCGTGCCGCAGCTCGGCATGCGCGGCGTCGCGGCCGGTGCGCTGATCGCCTATTCGATGAACATCTGCGTGATGGGGTGGTACCTGTTCTCCGGGCGCGCCCGCGTCGTGCCGAAGCTGCGCGGCTTGCGTATCCAATGGGTGATGTTCTTCGACATCCTGAAGGTCGGAGCGATCGCCTGCTTCTCGCCGCTGCAGTCGGTGCTGACGATCTCGATCTTCACCCACATGCTGGCGAAGTTCGGCACCGCAATCCTCGCCGGCTACGGCATCGGCGCGCGGCTCGAATTCCTGCTGACCTCGATCGCGTTCTCGTTCGGCATCGCCTCCGTGCCGATGGTCGGCATGGCGGTCGGGGCCGGCCGCATCGCGCGCGCCCGGCGCATCGCCTGGATCGCCGGTGCATCCGCTTTCGTAGCTGTCGGCGCGCCGGCGTGTCTCGTCGCGCTGTTCCCCGATCTCTGGGTCAACATCTTCACCGACAGCGCGGCGGTGCGCGCGACGAGCCACCAATATCTCTCGACCGTTGCGCCGTTCTACGCCTTCATCGGCCTTGCCTCGACGATGTATTTCTCATCGCAAGGCGCAGCCAAGGTGATCGGGCCAGTGTTGGCGCAGACCGCGCGGCTCGTCTACATCGGGACTAGCGGCTGGTGGCTGTCGACGCATGACGCGACCGCGCAAAGCTTCTTCTGGCTCGCGGCAAGCTCGATGGTCGTGCTCGGCGTGCTCTCATGCTCCAGCGTGGTGCTGACGCGTTGGGGACCACGTGACATCAAGCCGGCCATCAGGCCCGCTCTCTCCGGTGCAGTAGACTAGAGCAGGATCCGGAAAAGTGGGAACCAGTTTTTCCGACAAGATCATGCTCAAACAAAGAAGCTGAGGCGCGGCGGCGGTACGCCGTGGCGCTTCAGCGATGCTAGTGGTGGCGATGGCCGCCGCCTGCGGCATTGGCGAGGCGCATCAATTGCGGGATCATCGCCATCATGTCGCCGGCACCAGAACCGCCCAGCATTCCCATGAAGTCGCCGCCGGCGACGCCTCCGACCCGTGTCGGCATGGTGCCCGCAGCGCCTACCGGCGCGTAGCCGCCGTAATTGGGCGCACCAAAGCCGCCGCCGAAATTTGCGCCGCCGGGACCGCCCATCATGCCGCCGAGCCCGTCGCCGCCATTCTCCATCATGCGGCTCATCATCGGGCCCATGGTCTGCATCAGCAAGGCGAAGCGGCGCTTGCCCATTTTCGCCTTCATCATCTCCAGCATCGGCGCCATCTGGGTCATCATGTCCTCGCCGCCGGCGCCTCCAGCGCCGAGGCCTGCGAACTGCGCCTTCGCCGGCGCGCTCGCGATCGACAACAACAGCAGCACGGCAGCCGCCTGGCAGATCACCTTGTCCGCACCTCTCATGGCATGCTCCTCGCGTGCGCAGCTCCCCCGGAAGAGCGGAGCCAACCGGACGCACGGCGCCATGGTTACGGGCGAGGAGGGGTGAGCTCTGTGAGAAGAATCACAGAGCCCGCGGGCGTGAGCCGCCGCTAGGCCGCGGGCGGAAACGCCCTGTACATGGCGGTCAACGCCTCCTTGGTCTGTCCCTGCACATAGGGCGCAAGCTCGTTCGGCAGCAAGTCGATGATCCAGACGAGGCGGCTCCTGCGCTCGCCGTCGGCGATCACCTGCACCGAGGCGCTGTAGTGCTTCAGGCGTTCGTTGCTGATCGCATAGACCAGGCGTTGCCGCGGATCGTCGCAATCGACGAGCACCTCGCGTGCCACCGAACCGTTGGCGAAGGTGACGGTGCGCGCCTCGCCGTCGAGCGTGCAGGCGGTCACGAAGCCCGGCACCAGCCGCTCATGCAAGGCACCGAAGTCGCGCACCGCGTCCCAGACGTCGCGCGCGGAGGCATTGAGGGGGATGTCGTTGTGGATGGAGTCCATATTCTTTCTCATCAGATGGAGTCATTCCGGGGCGCGCGAAGCGCGAACCCGGAATCTCGAGATTCCGGGTTCGGTCCTGCGGACCGCCCCGGAATGACGGAACACGCCGCTCACGTACAAACCGCCTCGACATTGTTGCCGTCGGGATCGATCAGGAACGCGGCATAGTAGATCGGGCTGTAGTCCTTGCGCGGGCCGGCGCCGCCATTGTCGCGACCGCCGCTCTTCAGCCCCTCGCTGTGGAATTTCTTCACCGCATCGTGGTCCTTGGCGCGGAAGGCGATGTGGGCGCCGTCGGCTTTCCGTCCCTTGTTCAGATGCAGCCACAGCGCCGGCTCACCCTTCGGCCCGAAGCCGGCATAGCCATCGCCGCTCGAGCACAGCACGTAGCCGAGCGGGGCCAGCACCGCGGTGTAGAACCGCGTGGCGGCGTCGAGGTCGGCAACGCGTAATCCGATGTGGTCGTACATGATCGTCTCCATTGCAAATGCGCACTGCTTGGTGGCGCGCGTCGGAGACAACCCTAGTCAGTGGAGGGCAAGCTGCTCTTGGAAAATCTTGCGCTCCCCCCGCGAAGCCTGGCGGAACTTCGTCGGCGACACGCCGGCGGCGCGGTGGAAGGTGCGGACGAAGTTGGAGAGATCGCCGAAGCCGACGTCATAGGCGATGTCGGTGACCGCAATCTCGTCATCGGTCAGAAGGCGCGCCGCGTGACGCAGCCGCGAGCGCACGAGGTACTGATGCGGGGTGACGCCGAGCACCGCGGAGAACAGCCGCAGGAAATGGAACGGGCTCAAGCCCGCCTGCCGCGCAACCTGTTCCAGGTCGAGCTCGGCATGCGAGTTCTCGTCGATCCACAGCGCGGCTTCGACCGCGCGGCGGCGATCGCGTGCGGTCGGTGTGGCCTGCTTGCGCGCCTTGCCCGAGACCACATCGACAAAGCGGCCGGCAAAGATCTGGCCGACCTCATCGAGGCCGATGTCGCTGTTGCCATCTGCTGCCGTTTGGGCGAGCTCGCCCAACACCATCAACTCGGGGAGTGGCGGC
>NZ_LUUB01000116.1:0-18004 GCF_001641635.1 Bradyrhizobium centrolobii | reverse complement strand
CGCCGCCCGCCGAGGGCGTCGACCAGGTCTTCGCTGAGGAAGAAGGACAGGCAGACGTCGCCGCGGACGTGCTCATGCGTGCAGGTGTATTCGTCGCCGGGGGCGCCGACCAGCACCGAGCCCGCCACCAGTTCGAAGAAGCCGGCGCGGCAATGGCAGCCAAAGCTGCCCGCGCGGACGTAGGCGATGGAATGACCGGTGCGGCACTCGGCAAAGGGCTTGTCGTCCGGTCCCGCATCGCAGCGAAACTCGGAGACCATCATGGATTGTGTCGTCAGTAGCCGGGTCGCATCCATCCCACCTATCTAGGGGGGCGGTCGCGACGGGGCAACGGGTAGCAGCACCTCGAACAGCGTCTTGCTGGCGACGGGATGGGCGCCCTCCAGCGCGAGCAGCCGCCGCTTGGAGATTGCCCCGCCGTAAGGAGAGAGCCGGCCGGTGTAGTTGCCGGGCTCCAGCACGCGGTGGCAGGGCACGATGATCATGTAGGGGTTTTTCGCGATCGCCTGCGCCACCGAATGCGCCGCGCCGGAGGCCCCTAACGCTTTGGCAACCTCGTGATAGGTGCGCGTCTCCCCGCGTGGAATGCCGCAGGCAAATTCATAGACGCGCCGGTTGAAGACCGGCACGCCACCGGCATCCAGGCTGACGTCGGAAAAGTCGGGATCGCCGCCTTGCAGCAGCGCCACGATACCCTCGATCGCAAGTTCGGCATTATCAGTGGGACGCTGCTCGCGCGCCTCGGGATGGACCTGGAAAATCCGGCGGCGGGTGTCGATCTCCCGCGTCTGGGGCAATTGCACGGCGATCACGCCGGTATTGCTCCAGACGATGCCGCAACGGCCTATGGCCGTGTCGAACATTGCGTAAGCACGCCCCACGATGCGCACGCCCCACTCACACCACGTTTCCTCAACCCGCTACCGATCATAACACCGCCACATTTCGGCGCACCCGGAATCTTGCCAGGACGTTAAGATGCGTCAGGCCAAGTGCGCCAAACCGCTTGGCGGGAAGCGCCGTCTCGGCTAATCAGGAGGGGTGCGGGCAGAAGCGCATCCCGCGGGCGTAGTTCAATGGTAGAACGGCAGCTTCCCAAGCTGCATACGAGGGTTCGATTCCCTTCGCCCGCTCCAAGCCCTTTTACACTGTAAAATTAAGCGTTTGCGGGCGTTGCACGTGCCGAATCCATCGTGCGGGCGCCGACTTCATACAACGCCCATACAAATCTATAATCGAATCCTTCAGGCAGCGCCTGGTGCTGTCCACGATTATGGTGATTCTGATCGCCGTAAGGGAGGTTCGTACGCCTGCAAGAGGCGATCGCGAGGGCATCGAGGTCGCGCTTTCCGCATTGCCATCATTCGGGGCTCACCGAGGTAGGACTGGGACCGACCTCTGGAACGATGCTGACGCTTGGGGCATCCGTTCGCCTGCGGGAAGGCACGTGAATGGCGTGCTCGCTTTGTCGCGACCAGCGTCAGCCACTTCCGTCTCTGTGACAAGGCCGCATCAAAGGCCTGTGTCGCCTCGATAACAACTGCATCGCGGGGCGGTCGTATGAATCCAACCATTGGATGCTCGGGAAGGAGATTATCGCCGGTTAGGCGTGCGCTTGGCGTATACCATTGGCAACCTGCTGGTCGTTGCAGCCACGAGGCGGAAAACACATTGCTCGCACTCATTTCTTCAATTTTGATCCCTTCACCATTAGGTCAATAGTGCTGCCCGAGGGACCGGGGTCCGAAAGTTGCCAAGCGGCCCTCCACTCACCATCGTGCGGCCATGCTTTGGTCAAAACTGCATTGAGTGTTTGGCGGGGCCGTCGACGCAGTGGAAATGCGACCGCTCTCTTTCGGGTTACATTGGACCGCGGGCTAGGTCCCGCCACCGCATTTTGAGATGGCCCACCGCAAAAGGTTTGTGATGGAAAGGGCAAGGTTTGGCAAAGCCAAGATTTTCACTTTTGGCAGCGCTCGGAGTGCTGCATCTTACTTGGTCGAGCTTTTAATAGTCGCCGCGATCTACATTTGCCTTGCCGCGTCAGCGCTACTACTACCCGCGATAAATCCAGCCGCGACACCGTTGTGGCCACCGACCGGGTTTGCGCTCGCGCTGGTCCTGCTGCGCGGCTACCGGATTTGGCCCGCGATCTTAGTCGGGTCCGTTTCTCCTTACCTCATGGCCGACCGGTCGCTCTTGGAGTTTGGCTCCGTCGGGATCAGCACTCTCCTCGGTGCGTTTGCCGGAACATCGCTGATTAGTCGCTGGTCGAATGGTCGCCAGACGTTTGGCACCCCCTCTGGTATCGCAAAATTTGCAATCATTTCCTTTGTGCCGACCGCGGTGATTAGTTCAACCATCGTCTTGGGAGGATTCATTTTCGCCAGCAAACTCAATTTCTCCGATTCTGTCGTCACCTGGTTAACCTGGTGGCTTGCAGACGCGGCTGGGACCTTAGTGATTGCGCCGGTCGTTGTGCTCTGGGCGATGATGCGTCGACGTAGTTTTTCCAAGTGGACCCTGTTGGAATCGATCGCGGTCTCTGCTCTCGTGAGCATCATCGGGATCCTTGCTTACAGCCCACTCATTGGCAGCGACCTCATCAGCAACGACCTCAATGTGCCGCTGCCGAATCGGAGCCTTCTAGGCTTTCTGGTTTTGCTGCCCCTGATGTGGACTGGTTTGCGCGGCAATCGATGCAACGTCGCAACGGCTGCGCTCATTTTCTCCGGAATGGCAGTGTGGGGGTTCTCGGTGGGTAACGCTCCATTTCCGAAAACGGATCTGAATGGAGCCCTACTATCGTTACTCGTGCTCTCGATCAGCGTATCAGTGCCGTCTCTTGCTTTAGCTGCGGCAATTGCGACACGCCAAAACACTGAAGCCCATTTGCTTTCCCTTCATGACCAACTGAATCGTCAGATTGAACGGAAAACTGTGACGCTCGACAGCGTTAGGCGCCATTTCCAAATTCTTATCGAAGGCGTCGTCGACTACGCAATTTTCGCCCTTGATAAAGAAGGGCACGTTACGAGTTGGAACAGCACTGCACAAAAAATCATCGGCTACACTCCGGAAGAAATTATCGGCAAGCATTTTGGGATATTTTACCGACCGGATGAACGCCGCGCGGGCTCACCAACCCGCGCATTGGAGTCGGCAATCCAAAGAGGCAAGCACGAAGTTGAGGGTTGGCGGATCCGGAAGAATGGCACGCCGTTTTTCATCACCGGCTCGGTGTCTGCGAGCCGTGACGACGCAGGAGACCTGATCGGGTTTATCAATATACTCCGGGACGCAACCGAGCGGCGCGACGCGGAGGAGAAACTGTTCCAGGCACGCGAGCAGCTCGCCGTGTCGCAGAAGATGGAGGCAATCGGCAAACTGACCGGCGGGATTGCACACGACTTCAACAATCTATTGATGATCATTGGAGGTAGCGCTCAGATCTTTGCTCGTCTGCTTGATCCAAAACTGCCAAAGGCAATCGAAGCCATACAGACCGCAGCCAAGCGCGGAGAAAGTCTCACCCGCCAATTGCTGACATTCTCTCGTCATCAGCATCTTAGTCCGACGATCGTTGATTTAAATGCTTCTATAAAGAACATGCGCACCATGATTGAGAGCTCACTTCGCGGGAACATTGTGTACAACGAAACCGTTGGCGAGGGTGTTTCGCTGGTCCAGGTGGACCTCGCCGAACTGGAACTTGCGATAGTCAACATCGCCGTCAATGCCCGCGACGCCATGCCAAACGGCGGCACCTTCTCGCTATCTGTGAACGCCGTGACCGTAGATCAGGAAATTGGCGATAAGCACCTTGGGGACACCTTCTTTGCGATAGCATTTAGCGATACCGGCACTGGTATTCCGCCAAATCTTCTGTCCAAGATGTTCGATCCATTTTTTACGACCAAGGAGGTCGGCAAAGGAACCGGGCTCGGCTTGTCCCAAGTTTATGGTTTTGCGCACCAAGCCGGCGGAACGGTGACGGCAGACAGCAAGGTCGGACAGGGAACAACGATTACAGTCTATCTGCCGTCATGTGCAGACGAGCAAATCACTGGTAAAGATTACTCCGCTGCCAGAGCAAAATCACGGCAACCGCAGCGTCAGACGGTTCTCGTCGTCGACGACAGCGCTGATGTGGCGGATGTGACATCCTCGCTGTTCGAGCACCTGGGCTATGAGACCATCTATCGAGATTCGGCCGAAGCGGCATTAAAACTGCTCGAAGCCGGTACAAAGATCGATCTCGTCTTCAGCGATATCGTCATGCCAGGGACCATCGATGGCGTCGGGCTCGCGAGAGAAATTCGGTCGCGTTATCCGAACTTGCCGATAGCCCTCACAACGGGTTACAGCGATGCTGCAAAAGCAGCTCCCCCAAATCTGAGAATACTACGTAAGCCGTTCGATACCGAGGCACTAAGAGATTTCATCCAGGAGATTACGCCTGCGAGATCAATGAGATCAGCTTGAAGGAAGCGCTGTCATCGATATCGACTGGATGCAGGCTGGTGGTTGGTTCTATCCTATAGGCCGCAAGAGGCCGCTATGTTAAAACTTTCACAAATGGCGATGATTTGGTTGGTGCCTTGGATTGCGGCGGCGACAACAACGACGCTCGCGAATGCTCAAGAACCGGCAATCTCAGAAGGGGAGCGGCGCGGGCTTGCGGCGTGTCTGATAAAATGCCCCGATGGCGACATGAAATGTAACAACCGGTGCATCTCGAAATTTCAAACGAGGGGCGCCTGGAGCGATCGTGCGCGCGCTTGCATGAGGGATTGTCGGAAAGGATATCAGGGAGCCACTCGACAGGCCGCCGATGGGATATTTGGGTGCTCGGTGAGATGCGTGCCTTGATCGGACCCGGATACGCAGTCGCTCTAACTCGTCTGTTTGGACCTCCCTATCTTCAGGACATGACCCGCAAGCCTATCGTACTATCATCCGCAGTTGCCTTCACGGCAGCGAGGCGGCGGGTGCAAGCAGTGGCGCTCGCAGCGAACGGCGGGCGTTCAGAGAGCGCCTATCACCAAGAGGCTTAGCGTAACGTCTGACGTAATGGCCACCGGCACTTTGCGACACCGAATACGTCTGCTCATCGGGGTGGATCGGACCTGATCCAACGGCGGCCAAACCGCCGCGAATGACCCCAATGCGGACATTTTACTGGCGGGCGTCGATAGCAGCTCGCAAATACAAAGCCGACGTCCGCGCGGATATGTGAACTTCACATGGTCTTTAGTTCAGTGCCCTCATGGTGGCTTATGGTTGAATTTGTACCTCCCGTTGGAACCAGAGCAACGGGTAGTGATTGCCTCCGATCAAATTTGGAGGACAATCATGACACGCACAGCCTTACTTCTAGCCGCAATAGTCGGGTTGATCGGCTTAACCGGTCAGTCTGCCCTGTCGGCCGGCGTGAAGGTCACGCCGCTTGGGAGCCACGACGGAGAGTTCTGCGCTCTTGACCGTGCCTTGATCTTCGAAGACCCCGACGGCACGCGAATTCTCTACGATGCAGGGCGCACTGTACGCGGGTCCGACGACCCGCGGCTGGGAAAGATCGACGGTGTGTTGCTGAGCCACGTCCATGTCGATCATCTAGGCGACGTACATTTGGCAACTGCAAATACGGGCGAATGTGGTCATCCGGAATTCGACGTCAAGGATACGCCAAGCTCGAACACGGAGAAGATCGTAGTCGCGAAGAAGGCGAAGTTCTTCGTGGGCGGCGAAATGAACAGCTGGTTCGGGACGAGGATTCCGGCAGCCGGCGGCGACAAAGCGCAAGTTGTCACGCTCCGCTTTGGCGCCATGAACAAGCTTGGCGGCGTTTCCATTTGGAGCGTGCCGGCGGCGCACAGCAACGGTATCAGTCCGGCCTTTCTCACCGGCGATCTCGCCAAGGAGATGCAGGTAAACGGCTTGACTGCCTATATTGGACCTCCGGGCGGCTACGTGCTTCGCTTTTCCAATGGACTGACCGTCTATCTCTCAGGGGATACCGGCGTGATAGCGGATCAAGAACTCGTCGTGCGGCGTGGATTTCAGGCCAAGCTGGCCGTCTTGAATATAGGCGACGTCTTCACGACCGGACCGGCGCAGGCGGCCGACGTGATCAATGAACTGGTCCAGCCGACTGCGGTGATTGCCTCTCATGCGAATGAAGCGGCGACCAAAGACGGTAAATTGCTGCCAAACACGAAGACGGCGGCCTTCAAGGATGCGGTCCGTGTGCAGGTTTATCTTCCGCTAAGCGGGAAGACCATGGAGTTCGACGCAGACGGCAAGTGTACCGGCGGCTGTTGAGCTTATCGACGTTTTGCTCGACCAGAAGAATGGTCGATCCCGCCGGCTTTCATGAGAATGGCGCTGGATCGCCCATCAGTCCGCGCGCGATCGCTAACATCTGCGGTTCGCCACCCGAGAGTGTGGCGGCGGAGCTATTGCACCGCAAGATCCAGGATTGATCGCGCGTCGACATTGAGTTCGTAGCATTCCGGTTTCGGAGTTTGGCGTTCGAAATTCGGTCTGGCCGCACGCGTCCCGTTTGAATTTCGAACGGGCGGAAATGGGCTCCCGCGGCCAACACTTCAATGACTGCAAGCGCTTAAATCCAGAAATCTGATCTGGCACGCAATCTGCGTTTCTCCCCTTGCGTCTCTCACGCCTCATGGCGGGGAGCAGAACAAGTCAGACATTGGGAGGGAATACATGAGTGAGTCCAAGGGGAACGGCGCGCGCAAGCACGAAAGCCTTGACGCAGTGGTGATCGGCACGGGAGTTGCCGGTCTCTACCAGCTCTACAAGCTGCGCGACGAGCAGGGCCTGAAGGTCAAGGCCGTCGATACGGCCACCGGCGTCGGCGGCACCTGGTACTGGAATCGCTATCCGGGAGCACGTTTCGACTCCGAGGCCTATATCTACCAGTATCTCTTTTCAGAGGAGCTCTATAACGGCTGGAGCTGGAGCGAGCGCTTCCCCGGTCAGCCGGAGATCGAAAGGTGGCTCAACTACGTCGCCGACAAGCTCGACCTGCGCAAGGATATCCGGTTCAGCACGACGATCACGAGTGCCGTCTTCAACGAAGCGACACAGCGCTGGACGATCACGACCGACAAGGGCGACAGCATCGACGCGCAGTTCCTGATCACCTGCTGCGGCATGCTGTCCGCGCCGCTGACGTCGGTGTTTCCCGGGCAGGACACGTTCAAGGGTGTCCTCGTCCATACCGGCCGTTATCCGAAGGAGAAGCTCGATCTCGCCGGCAAGCGCGTCGCCGTGGTCGGCAATGGCGCTACGGGCATTCAGGTGATCCAGACCATCGCCGGCGAGGTCGGCAGCCTGAAGGTGTTCGTGCGCACGCCGCAATACATCATTCCGATGAAGAACCCGAAATACGGGCCGAAGGAGGTCGAGGCCTACAAGGCGCGGTTCGAGGAATTCCGCAAAACCCTGCCCCACTCGTTCACCGGCTTCGAATACGACTTCACCAACGGCAATTGGAAGGATCTCACGGCGGACCAGCGTCACGCGGTTCTGGAGAAGATCTGGGACGAAGGCTCGCTGCGGCTGTGGCTCGCCTCATTTGTCGAGATGTTCTTCGAGGAGGATGTCAGCGAGGAGATTTCAGAGTTCGTCCGCAGGAAGATGCGCGCGCGCCTGAAGGACCCCAAGCTCTGCGAGGCGCTGATCCCGACCGATTACGGCTTCGGCACGCATCGGGTCCCGCTCGAGACCAACTATCTGGAGGCTTTTCACCAGGCGAATGTCGAGCTGGTCAGCGTCAAGAACAACCCGATCAAGCGGATCACCCCAGAGGGTGTCGAGCTCACCGATGGAACGTCGTATGGGCTGGATGTGATCATCCTCGCGACCGGCTTCGACGCCGGCTCCGGTGCATTGACGCGCATCGACATCCGTGGCCGCGACGGCCGCTCGCTGAAGGACGAGTGGAGCCGCGACATCAGGACTACGATGGGGCTTCAGGTCCACGGCTACCCGAACCTCTTCACGACCGGCGCGCCGCTAGCACCGTCGACGGCGCTCTGCAACATGACGACATGCCTTCAGCAGCAGGTCGAGTGGATCAGCGATTGTATCGCCTATCTCAAGAAGAACCACTTGAGCGTCATCGAGCCCACGAAGGAGACGCAGGACGCCTGGGTCGCGCATCACGATGAGATCGCGAACACGACTCTCGTGACCAAGACGCACTCCTGGTACATGGGCTCGAATGTCGAGGGCAAGCCGCGCCGTCTGCTCTCCTATATCGGCGGCGTCGGGACCTATCGCCAGAAGTGCGATGAAGTCGCCTCCTCAGCCTATCCCGGCTTTGCCAAGCAGTGATCGACCGCAGGGTCGCGCGAGCGCTCCCCGCGAACGCGGCCCCGCATCCTGCATCATCACGACTTATCGGAGAAACATATGACGAAGGAATTCAAGGCAGCAGCCGACGCCATCCTCAATGAGACCGTCACGACGGGCCAGGGTGTGCCGGGCGTGGTGGCAATGGTGACGAACCGTAACGGGAATATCTACGAGGGCGCGGCCGGCGTGCGTCGCGCCGGCCAGTCCGTGTCGATGACGACCGACAGTAGTTTCGCCATCTTCTCGACGACCAAGGCGATTACCGGGACCGCCGCCCTGCAACTGATTGAGGACGGCAGACTCGATATCGATGCTCCCGCAAGGAAGTACGCTCCGGACATCGGCAAGCTTCAGGTGATCGATGGCTTCGACGCCAAGGGCCAGCCGAAGCTTCGCCCGCCGAAGCGTGACGTGACGACACGCATGTTGCTGCTGCATACCGGCGGATTCGGTTACGACTTCTTCAACGAGAACTATTTGCGCCTGGCGACCGATCATGGACAGCCGAGCGTGATCACCTCGTCGAAGGCCGCGATCATGACGCCGCTGCTTTTCGATCCCGGTTCGAAATGGGAGTACGGAACGAACATCGATTGGGTCGGGCAGGTCGTCGAGGGCATCACCGGCAAGCGGCTCGGCGAGGTCTTCGCCGAACGCATCTTCGAGCCGCTTGGCATGGAGAGCACGACGTTCGAGATCAACGATACGGTGCGCAGCAAGCTCGCCGGCATGCACGCCCGCAACGCCGACGGCTCGCTCACGCCGATGGACTTCGAATTGCCGTCAAAGCCGGAGGTCCATATGGGAGGGCATGGCCTCTACAGCACGGTCGGGGACTACATGCGCTTCATCCGCATGTGGCTGAACGACGGAGCGGGCCCGAACGGCCGGGTGCTGAAGCCCGAGACGGTGAAGATGGCGGAGAAGAACCAGCTCGGCGATCTTAAGGTGACCGCGTTGCCGGGCGTGATCAAATCGCTCTCGAACGATGCCGAGTTCTTCCCGGGCCTGTCGAAGTCGTGGGCGTTCACCTTCATGGTCAACGACGAGCAGGCGCCGACGGGCCGCCCGGCGGGCGCGCTCGGCTGGGCGGGTCTGGCGAACCTGTTCTACTGGATCGACCGTCAGAACGGTTTCGGAGGCTACTGGGCAACCCAGATCCTGCCCTTTGCCGACGTCGCTTCGTTCACCGGGTATATGCGTTTCGAAACCGCGTTCTACGACAGCCTCAATCAGCGCAAGGCCGCCTAGGCTTCCTCCCAGCCCACCTCGGTCGGCTTCCGGCTCACTGTTTTGGCAGTGCGGCCGGGGCCAACCGGGAGTTGTACCAGGATCGGATTGGCAGTTGCGCGTTTCCATGGATGGCTTCAAGATCACAAGGAAAGGTCTCAGCATAAGCCTTGGGACCGCTCAGCGCGTCAAAGGAGGGAACGTGTTGGGTCAGACGCCAGAGGATGCTTTCGCCCATCCAGGTATCGAGCGTGATGTCCTGACGAGCTGGGAACGCTTCCTGTCGGGAAGCAGCAGCACGAGTCGGCCTGTCGTGCGTGCCGCAATCACTGACTCCTGGCAGCGCTGCCAGAAATCGGCGGTCGACTATCGTCGTGGCCAGGCTCCGGTCCCCATGAGGGATGAAAGGCTACAGCGCCTGCTCGACAAGCGCAGCCGCCTTGTCCAGGCCGGTGCTTCGACAATGGCGCTGGCGCGGGACTACATGCGGGAAACCGGCACGGTGATGGTGCTGACCGATGCAGACGGCATCGTCCTGCGGCTGGAGGGGGACACCAAGATAGCGCTGCGCAATGCAGTTGAAAAAACGCACCTGTTACCCGGAAGCAGCTGGAACGAGGCGACCTGCGGAACGAACGCGATCGGCACGGCTCTGGAGACCGGGGGGCCCATCCAGGTGCATGCCACCGAGCATTTCTGTTCCGGCATCCAACGTTGGACATGTTCGGCTTGCGTTGTCCGCGATCCGATAGACGGTGCAGTCATCGGAGCGATCGATATTTCCGGACTATGCGCTTCCTATGCGCGGCAGGCGCTCGCGTTGGCGATTTCGGCGGCTGCGCGCATCGAGGCCCAGTTGCTCCAGATGGAGCTGGACGCCCGGTACCGGCTTCTCGATCAATGCTTTTGGATGCTGCCTCCTTCGGACCGCCATCACGCCGTGCTGTTCGATAGCGCCGGGCGGCCCTTCAAGGCCAATGGCGAGATGGCACAGATCTTACGCGACCTCGGCGCGCCGCAGAGCCAGTCGAATTTTCCGCTCCTTGGGAGCAGCGAGGATCGGCCCTGGAACAACTTGCGGCCGGCCTGGATCAAGGAAGAATGGCTGAGACCGGTGGTGCATCAGGGCGAACATCTGGGAACCGTCATGGTGGCGCCGAAGTCAGCGGTATCGAGCAGATCCGTTTTGTCACCCGCTCAAGGTGACGCCAGGGCTTTCACCAGCATCGTCCATGCGGACCCGAAGATGCACGCTGTCGTCGAAAAATGTCGTCGTGTCGGCAAGACCGCAGCTCCTGTCCTGCTGCTTGGTGAGACCGGTGTCGGCAAGGAGGTTTTCGCTCAAGCCATTCATTCTGTATCCCCGCACCGGAGCGGCCCATTGGTTGTCGTGAACTGTGGCTCCGTCTCGCGCGAGCTGCTGGCGAGCGAACTCTTCGGCTATGTCGACGGCGCGTTCACTGGCGCGCGGCGCGGCGGCATGTCCGGAAAGATCGAAGCCGCCTCCGGCGGCACCCTTTTCCTCGATGAAATCGGCGAATTGCCCCTCGATCTCCAGCCCATGTTGCTGCGGGCTCTGGAGAATGGCGAGATCAGCAGGATCGGCGAGACCGCTGCGCGCAAGGTGGACTTCCGTCTCGTGGCCGCGACAAACCGCGATCTGCAGGTCGAGGTGGACGCGCAGCGCTTCCGCAAGGATCTGTACTACCGGCTGGCCGTCGTGCCCGTCATCATCCCGCCACTGCGGGAGCGCTGCGATGACATTCCGCTGCTGGTCGATCAATTCGTCGCGCAGGCAAAATCGCGCTACGGCCTTGCCGATCGCCGTTTTGCGCCAGAAGTGCTCGTGTGCCTGCGCCACTATGACTGGCCCGGCAACGTCCGCGAACTGCGCAATCTGGTCGAGAGTCTGCTGCTGACCAGTAGCGGCGACCCGATCGAGCCGTCGGATCTGCCTGATATCATCCACCGGACAGGACCATCACGCGAGCCAGGTCTGTCTCTGGCCGAGTCCGCCGAACGTGACTTGATATCCCGCACGCTGCGGTCGTGTAAGGGCAACGTCACGGCGACGGCGTCCGCGCTCGGTCTCGCCAAAAGCACCGTCTATGCGAAGCTGCATCGTTACAGCATCCGCTTCGACCCGAGGTCTAACCAATGAATTGCGGGAGATTTGAGTTAGCAAACTATGACCAGCCCCATGACTGCAAGGGCCCGCTACTGGCCCCCAAGCCGAACAGCGCTCAAGCCATTGTCATGTCGGCTGTGGGCGGTAAACCGGATGCCGGGCCGCGCTTGCCTCGACTGCCGCTTGTGGACCCGAAGCAGAAATCGGCCGTTGTTGGTATTTGCGGGAATTCGCGGCGGTCGCCTTGTTCATGAGTTCACCTGGAGTGGCAGCCATGGTGCAAAACCTAGTAGCCGGATTCGTCGTGGTGGCTTTGATTATCATGGGCGTGCTTGCTTACGCCCAGAAACATGAGGGGTGCCTGCACGGCCGCTCGCTCCAAACCTTCAAGCCCTGCGGATCAGTTAGCGTTGACATGTAGCGCTGGCCGAAACGCTGCGGCCAACCTCGCGCGATTTGGTGCCCCTGATCCCGAGCAAATCCTGGTTCGCCTTTTCCGTCTGTACGGGCCGAGCCGAGCCGTTTTTCAACCGAACGTGGGTTCTTGACAAGCTGAGCAACTGATCAGTTGTCGCGTTTGGCTCGCTTCCGTTGGTGGTCTGTCGAAGTCTGCTCATGGCCCATCCGCGCGCCTCGTCGAGGTCCGGACAGCCGGGAATAGCGGACCAGATTTGCTCACGTTGAGTTCTTCGCATTTTGACCCTCTGCGGACATTGCGACGGCGTTGTGCGCATGAGTTGGCAATCGCATCACACCATCACACTCTGCGCGCCGGCGGCGCCGAGCTGCAGAGGACACTTGATGAGATGATCAACCAAAGTGCGTCAAGCCTTGCAGTGCAGGCGACGAGCAGCTATCCCGCCACGCAGGCAGAGAATTGCATCAGGCCAGCTGGTCGAGCAGCGCCTTGACGTCCCGCAGGACTGGCGTGTGGAAGCCTTCGGTGAACGAGCCGTACACCAGCGCGAGGAGGTCGCGAGCTTCCGTGCACTTGCCTTGGTTGAGCCACAGGCGGGCGAGGCTGGTTGCAGCGCGCAGCCCAAACGTCTTCGCGCTCTGGCGCTCCGCCACTGCGAGCGCTTGGTGATAATTTTGCTCCGCAGCAGCTTGGTCGCCTCGCGCATTCATCATGTCGGCTCGAAGTCGGTGGAGCTCGATCTCACCGCACCGCTCGCGGGTCGTCTCGATCAGCTGCGCAGCCTCGGCGAGGCAATTCTGCCCCTCCTGCAGATGCCCGACCTTGGCGTGAGCCTCGGCGAGAAAGCAGAGCGCGCGCGGCGTGTGCACGACGGCTCCGGCAGCACGAAGCACCGAGAGCCCCCTCGCGAGCAGCGCTTGGCCGTCCTGCACCTGTCCAAGTGTTGTCAATGAACGACCGTGCTGAAGAAGTCCGACGCCCAACCAGAGCGGAAAACCGTGCTCGTTCGAGAGAGCCACTAATTCCTCGGCGTGCCGCCGCGCGTCATGCGACAAGCCGGCGGTCGCCTCGACCGCACACACCTTGCTCAGCACGAAGGCCACTGTGAACGGATGGTCGAGCGAACGGGCTTCTGATAACGCCTCGTCCACACGCGCGCGTCCCTGATCTATGTGGCCCAGAAGCGCCAACGTCAACGCCAAGTGACCCAGGCTCGCGGCGTGCGGATCGGCCACCGCTATGGTGGCGCAAATCGCGCGAGCAGCCGGATCTCTCAAGCCATCACACAGCTCGAGAAGGCGGCGCGCTGTCACAAACTCGCCGCGAAAGTAGCAACTGGCGCCGTGGATATAGTGACCCAGCAGCAGAGTGGCTTGATCTTTTCTTGTCTCGCCCAATTTCTCCATCTGCTCGGCAAGGGACACCGCCAGCTCGTGCTCGGCCCGAACCATATGGAAACCCCATTGGGAATAGAGCAGCGGAGCGAGACGATCCGGTCGATCGAGCCGCTCAGCGAGTGCCCGCGCCCTGACAAGGGTATCGGCCACGGCCGGCGCCGAATATCCCCTGGCTGCCATCAGGGCCCGCCCTAGGGCAATCTGCAGGTCGAGCTCGTGCTGCACCGGCCGCGACTCCTCGGGCATGTTCGCAAGCAATTCGAGACCCTTCAGCAACTGCGCCACCGCTTCCGTCATCGCCGATCGCGCGACCGCCTGCTGGCCGGCCTTGAGCCGGTAGCCGACCGCCTTCTCGTTGAAACCGGCCTCGGTACAATGGTGGGCCATGAGTTGGGGCTGAGCAGCCACGATTTCAGAGAACTGGCTCTCTAGCGTCGTCACAACGCGAGCATGGATCTGCTGGCGTCGACCGCGCAGCATGGTGCTATAGGCTGCGTCCTGCACCAGCGCGTGCTTAAACGTGTACTCTGCATCAGGCGGAGTCCCCCGCTGGAAGACCAGTTCGGCGGTTACAAGCTGCGCCAAGGCCCCGTCCACCTGTTGCTGCGGCATGGCCGCGACGGCGCTGATCAGCTCATGCGAGAACGACCGCCCAAGGGCAGCTCCGATCTGCGCCATCTCGCGCACGGGCGCTAAGCGATCGAGCCGTGCCAGGAGCGAGGCATGGAGAGAGGTAGGGATGGCAAGCCGAGGCACGGGCCCCCTCGCATCAAAGCGGTCGCCAGCGTCGGCCAGCATGCCGCTCTCGATCACCGCCTTGGTCAATTCCTCGATGAACAGCGGTATGCCATCGGTCCGATCGACGATTCCTTCGACGATCTCCTGGGGCAACGCCTTGCCGCCGGTCACCCGCATGATCATCTCGGCGCGCTGTCGATGCGGCAGCCGACTGAGACTGATCAATGCCACGTGCGAGCGCCCGATCCAGGCTGGCGCGAACTCTGGCCGGAAAGTGATGATCAGCAAGACCCGGAGGGTGGCCACGCGGTCGACGATGCGGTCCAACAGGTCGAGCGAGGTAGGGTCGATCCAGTGCACATCCTCGAACACCATCAGCACGGGCCGGCGCGCCGCCAGTCCCTCGAGCTGGGCCAGGAGGACCCCAAGCGTCTTCTCCTTGCGCTTCTGAGGGGTGAGGCTGAGAGGTGGATAGCCATTGCCGATAGGCACGGACAGCAGGTCCGCGATCAGAGGGACGGCCTCGCTGAGGTCAGCGTCTGACTCAGCGAGCAACGCTTCGAGCTTGTCCAACCGTTGCCGGTCCGTATCGTCGCGCCGGAATCCCGCCGCCCGCTCGAGCTGTGAGATGGTCGGGAAAAGCGCGCTGTCCTGATGGTGCGGCGAGCAGAAACGGCGCAAACGGATATGTGGATCATCGCTCAGTCGCTCCAGCACGGTCTCGGCGAGGCGCGATTTGCCGATGCCGGGCTCACCCGATATCAGCACGACCGAGCCATCGCCGCGTTTTATCTGCTGCCAGCGGCGCATCAGCAGCTCGATCTCTTCATCGCGGCCGAGCAGTGGCGTTCTAGCTATCCGCAAGGCCTCGAAGCGGCTATCGACCGCGTTCGCACCGATGACTCGCCAGACCGGCACCGGGTCGCTGAAGCCTGTGATGGACACGCTCCCGAGAGCGAAATACTCGAAGAGACCACCGACGAGGCGGCGGGTGCTGCCGTCGATGACCATCGTATCCGGCTCGGCCAGCGCCTGCAGCCGCGAGGCCAGATTGGGGGTCTCACCGACCACCCCATGTTCCTGCGATGCGCCATCCCCGATGAGATCACCGACGATCACCAAGCCAGTGGCAATGCCAACTCGCACTCGCAATCTTGCCGACGGGCCGACATCGAGTCCTGCCACGGCCGCAACCAATGCTAGTCCGGCGCATACCGCTCGCTCAGCATCGTCTTCATCGGCCCGCGGATAGCCGAAATATGCGAGCACGCCGTCGCCCATGTATCTGGCAACGAACCCGCCAGATTTCTCGATTTGCTCGGCACAGCAGCGGTGGTACTTGCCAATGATTTCCCGCAAGTCCTCAGCGTCGAGCCTGGTCGAGAGCGCTGTCGAGCCAACAAGATCAGCGAACATCACCGAGAGTTGACGTCTCTCGGCCGCGGTCCAAGGAGTACGCACGGGTCTCGGTCCGGTCTCAGCGAGCTCCGCAATCGCGCGCAACATCTTCTTGCGATGGCCGAGAGAGACACCGAGTTTTTCGAGGTCATAGTCGGTTAGATCGCGCAGAACGCTTGGATCAATGTCGTTCTCGGCAAAGCGCTGCGCGTATTGCCCTAGGCCAAGGATGTTGAGCCAGTCCGCAATCTGCTGCATTGGCTCCCTCGACTGTCTGATTGACGGCCAGCCGGATTTTGGACTACGGCAAAGTAACGTTATCCCGGTCCTTTCAGCATAGCATGCTTTAGTTCGCGGCGTTCGGCCGCGGAAGGCCTCGATCTTTGCCAAAATAGTGCAACAGTACAGGCGCTCGCTACTAAGCCGCGAGTGGCACGATGAGAGCAACTCGATTGCCGTGTGCGCCCGATGCGCTACCCCTACGAAGTACGCAGCGAGCAGGAATACTTCGACGAGATTCAGAACGTCAAAGTTACCAAGGACATGCTTGACCTGGCCAAGCATATTGTGAACCAGAAGTCGGGGCGGTTGGAACCCGACAAGTTCGAGGATCAGTACGAAACCGCCTGATCGACCTCGTCACCCAGAAGCGTGCCGGCAAGCCAAAGGAGCGCTTTTTGCCCCCGATGAAGCGTCTGCGATATGGAGCAGGCCGCAAATTGACCGAAATGTATGGTCCGGCCGCGCGGTGCAAGAAGATTTCGACGATCCGGTAGATGCGGTCTTGCATCAATGTATCCGGCCTCTGCTTGGAGCGCAGTGCTCCGGGCCATCATGGATATCAGCGCGCAATGCGATCTGGTTAGCGGACAGGCCTCATACGGGCCATTTGGGTCACCAGGGTTCGCATGCGCCGGGAAGACCGATTCTCCATCGTCGTCTCATCCTCTCGCAGACCTCGGCGGGTAAGGGTGTTGTTACGTCATCGATGGCTCCTCACGTCGCGCTGTTCCTGTGTTCGTGTCTGGCGGTCGTTCCTTCGTCCCGGCCTGCGCGCGCAGACGCGCCGCGCGCAAGGGGCCGTCAAGGCCGGCCGTCGGGCTGTCCTGACGTCTTGCTCTCCTGCTGCCAGGCCGCGCCTTGACGGCGCCGCGCACGGCGCGAGGATCACGCAGGTCGGGACACCGTCTCCTGCGTCTTGGCGCACGCGAAGGCGCGTCCCTTGTTGAGGACCGCCCAGGCGATCCGGGCGAGCTTGTTGGCGAGCGCAATCGCCAGCACGTTGTGGTGCAATCGCTTCTTGGCGGCTTCGATCCAGGAGTCGAGGCCATAGCGCTCCCAACACCTGAGCTTGACCAGCACAACCCACGCGGCTTGCACGAACAGCGCGCGGAGGTGGCGATTGCCGCGCCTTGATATACTGCCGAGGATCGTGCGGTCGCCGGTCGAGATCTGCTTCGGCACAAGTCCAAGCCAGGCGCCGAAGTCGCGGCCTTTCGAGAACACGTCTCCAGCGCCGATCGCGGCCACCATTGCGCTCGAGATGATCGGGCCAATGCCAGGCACCGTCATCAGTCGCTGGCAGGCCTCATCTTGACGGGCGAGTGTTTCGATCTCGCCAGATAGCCCCTCGATGCGCTGATCCAGCCGGCGCCAGTCTTCCGCCAGCCCCTCGATGATGCGCAACATGCGAGGCGAGAGCACATCGGTGCGGGTCGCCAAGATACCCGGCAACTCGGACCGCAGGGCATGCAGGCCTTGCCGCACGGCGATGCCCCGCTCCAGCAGGAACGCACGGATCTGATTGATGACGCCGGTACGCTGACCGACCAATCGATCGCGGACGCGGTGCAGTGCCTGAAGGTCGAGCTGATCGGCGGTCTTGGTCGCGACGAACTTCATGGTCGGGCGTTGGACAGCCTCGGCGATGGCTTCCGCATCTCGGAAGTCATTCTTCTGTCCCTTCGAATACGGGCGCACGTATTTCGCCGGCATCAGGCGGGCGTCGTGGCCAAGCATTTGGAGTTTGCGGCTGAGGTGATGGGCGCCGACGCAGGCCTCCATCCCGATCAAGCACGGCGGCAGGTTGGCGAGCCGCGTTTCCACCTGGCCGCGCGACCACTTCTGCCGCAGCACGATGGCACCGCGGTGATCGTGACCCACGATGTGGAACGAGTTTTTGCCGATATCGATGCCGATCACGGCGATCGCTGCGTTGAGTTTCTGAGACATGGCGTGCTCCTTGTCTTGAGCGCCCCTTGCCAGCTTCTCGTGCCGGCAGGGCCGGAGCACGGCCGGACCATCCCATTA
>NZ_LUUB01000115.1 GCF_001641635.1 Bradyrhizobium centrolobii | reverse complement strand
CTTCTTCCAGGGGACCGGCGGTACGAGCACCGTGCTCGGCTTCGGCTCGGGCAACCAGTCCATTGCCAACGGCATTGCCGATTACATCGGCTCCGGCGGCACCAATCCCGGCGGCGGAGCGAACGCCGCCGACCAGGGGGGCAGCGTCGCGATCACCAAGAGCAATGGCGGCACGCTGACGCTGTCGAGTGCCAATACCTATAGCGGCGGCACCACTATCAACGAGGGCTCGACGCTGGTCGTCGGCAACGCCCATGCGCTCGGCACCGGGACTTTAACGCTCAACGGCGGCACGACCGGCGTCACAGTGACCTTCAACGGCAGCTACACGATTGCCAACAACATCGCCGCGACTGGCGATCCCATCTACAACGTTCTCACCGGCAATACGGTCAACCTGGCCGGCGTGCTCTCCGGCTCCGGCGACGTCGTCGTCAACGAAGCGAGCGGCTATGCCGGAACGCTGATTCTCTCCGGCACCAACACCTATACCGGCCCAACCGTCGTCGACGCCGGCACCTTGCAAGCCGGCTCGACCAGCGCCTTCGGTAACAACTCCGCGGTCACGGTCGCAGGCGGCGCCGTGCTCGATCTGGCCGGCTTCTCCAACGCGATCGGCTCGCTCGCGGGCGCCGGCGCCGTCACCAACAGCGGCGGCGCGGCCACGCTGACCACCGGCGGCGACAACACGTCCACGGTCTTTTCCGGGACGATCCGGGACGGCGCGGGATCGATCGCGCTGACCAAGACCGGAAGCGGCCTGTTGCTGCTCTCCGGCAGCAACACCTATACGGGCGCGACCACCGTCGGCGGCGGTACGTTGCAGGTGGACGGATCGATCGCGTCATCCAGCCTGACCACGGTCCAGGCTGGCGCGGCGCTCAGCGGCACCGGCACGGTCGGCTCGACCGCCGTCGAGAGCGGTGCCGTCTTCGCGCCGGGCAACGGCAGTGCGGGGACATCGATCGCGGTGAGCGGCAGCCTCGCCCTCCAGTCCGGCGCGGTCTATCTGGTCCAAGTCAGTCCTTCGGCGGCCTCGTTCGCCTCCGTCAGCGGCACGGCGACGCTCGGGGGTGCCACCGTTGACGCGGTGTTCGCCAGCGGCAGCTACATCTCGAAGCGCTACACCATCCTGACCGCGAGTGCTGGGGTGAGCGGCACGTTCGGCTCATTGGTAACGACCGGCCTGCCGAGCAACATCAGAAGTGTGGGGTTGAGCTACGACGCCAACGACGTCTATCTCGATCTGGACCTGAACTTCGCGATTCCGTCCGGCCTCAACGGCAATCAGCAGCGCGTCGGCAATGCGCTGACGAACTTCTTCGATGCCAACGGCGGAATCGCCGCAGTTTACGGCGCGCTGACGCCGGCCGGCCTGACGCAAGCCGCCGGCGAATTGGGGACGTCTTCGCAGCAGACCACGTTCAATGCCATGGGCCAGTTCATGGGCCTGCTCACCGATCCCCTGGCGCAGCAGAACGGCGGGCCGGGTTCGGCGGTCGGTTATGCGGAGGAGGATCAGGCAAGCGCCTACGCCGCGCGCAAGCGGACCGATGCGTTTGCCATGGCCACCAAGGCGCAGCCGAAGAGCTTCGAGCAGCGCTGGAGCGTGTGGCTTGCGGGCTTTGGCGGTTCGCAATCGACCGATGGCAATGCGGGGATCGGCTCGAACGACACGACGAGCCGCGTGTTTGGGACCGCTGTCGGGGCCGATTACTGGGTCTCGGCACATACGCTCGCCGGCTTTGCGCTTGCCGGCGGTGGGACCAATTTCAGCGTGAACGGTCTCGGCTCCGGCCGCTCCGACCTGTTCCAGGCCGGCGCTTATCTGCGCCACGCCAATGGACCGGTGTACATCTCCGCGGCGCTCGCCTATGGCTGGCAGGACATCACCACCGATCGCACGGTGACCATCGCCGGTCCCGATCGCTTGCGCGCCGAGTTCGACGCGAACGCGTATTCCGGTCGCCTCGAAGGCGGCTATCGCTTCGTCGCGCCGTGGATCGGCGGGATCGGCCTCACGCCCTATGGCGCGGCGCAGTTCACGACATTCGATCTGCCGGCCTATGCCGAGCAGGTTGTCTCCGGCTCAGCCGCTTTCGCCTTGAGCTACGCCGCCAAAAGCGTGACGGACACCCGCAGCGAGCTCGGCCTGCGCACCGACAAATCCTTCGCCATGTCGGACGGCGTATTGACGCTGCGCGGCCGCTTTGCCTGGGCGCATGATTTCAATCCGGATCGTTCAATCGCGACCACCTTCCAGGCTTTGCCGGGCGCAAGCTTCGTCGTCAATGGCGCGGCGCAAGCACGCGACTCCGCGCTCACGACCGCTTCGGTGGAGAAGAAATGGCTGAACGGCTGGTCGGCAGTAGCGACGTTCGAGGGCGAGTTCTCGAATGTCACGCGCAGCTATGCCGGCAAGGGCAGCGTTCGCTACGCCTGGTGAGCGGTCGATTTCGTCACACGCTCTTTCGTCACGCGTCTTGGCCGGCCAGGGCACGACCTGGCCGCCCGACATCACCAGCCGGTCCCGGCCTGTTGCATCATCCGCTCTGATTGTGCGGAGCCTGTATTCGGCCGGAGGAAGTCCTTCGATATTTCGACGGGTTATCGTCGGAGGATGTTAACCGCGCCCGGAGCCCCCTGCCTCAGCTCTCCAGCGTGAAGCCGACGCGCAGCGTCACCTGATAGTGGCGGACGGCGCCATTCTCGATGTGGCCGCGTGTCTGCACGACCTCGAACCATTTCATATCGCGAATGGTCTTGGCGGCGCGACCGATTGCGTTCTTGATCGCATCGTCGATCGATGTCTCGGACGATCCGACGAGTTCGAGGATCTTGTAGACGTGGTCCTTCTCGGCTGTGGGCATGGCGAATCTCCGCTTGGTTGAGCCATGACAGGCCGGGACATGTCTCCCGCCCGACGATCTTATCCGTGAGCGATACGGCGTCCAACCTGAACGGCCGGGACGGCCGTGGGTTCCATCATCCGCGATGGCCCGCATGCACCAGCCGAGGTGGAGCAGGCAGCGGGCCTGATCACTCCAGGACGCGTACGGCGCGCGGGAGAAGATCGGCGGGCTCGTCGCGTAGCGCTGCCTTTGCGATCTTGGTGCCGCGAAGGAGGATCCGCAGCAACATCGCGAGCACGGCCAGCAGCCCGACCCCGGCGACGGCCGGTGTGAAATAGCGATCGAGGTCTTCCGCGGTGGCGTGCTCCTGGGCCAGCCGTGCCGATTGCAGCAGCCCATAGGAGTTGACGATCAGGATGAGCCCGTACACGACGTTGCGTTCGCGCACGCTCGCCAGGATGAAAAGATCAGGAAGCAGCAGCGCAAGACCGATCCCAACGATCGGCAGATCGTAGTCGTAGGCGTAGGGGCTGATCATCACGGACGCGATCGCGACGACGCCGAGCGCGAAGCGGGTCGAGGGCCCGCGTAGGACGGCGAGTGCGACGGCAGCGAGGGCAAGGCACGCGACAGCCATCTGTCCCCAGAATGCCAGGGCCGGAGGAAGGCCGGACTTGTGCAGCGACGCGTAGACCGAGATCATGCGATACAGCGGATAAAGCCCTTGCTCCAGATAGCCTGCGGACTCCTTGATGGCGCCCAGCCATGCGATCCAGATCTGCGGGCCGAAGGCAAGGGTGCTCGCGAGCGCGCTCGTGACGACCACGATCGCGGCAGTGGCGATCGCCGTCCAGCGACGTGTCAGCAGCATATAGACGCCCGCGGCAACGGCCAGGTGTGGCTTCATGACCATCGCGCCGAGCGCGAGGCCGGCGAGAACCTGGCGCCGCTCGACATTGAGGCAGACAAGCCCGATCAGTGCGCCCGTGAGAAAGCCGTTCTGGCCGCAGCCGATCGTGATCGCAATTGCCGGGAACGAGATGACGAGCACTTGCGCCAGATGTTTTCCTGCGACGGCGCGCAGTGTCATCAGGTAGGCGGCAAGCGTTGCGGCCGTGAAGAGCGAATAGGCAGCCCAGCCCGGCAGGAATCCGAAGGGCGCCAGAAGCAGGTCGAATTGCGGCGGATAGGTCCAGGGCATGAAGCTGGTCGCGCCGCCGGATGATTCCGCCTGCATCCTGGCAAATTGCGAGAACTGGTAGGTCAGGTCGAGATCGCCGAGCCAGATCCGTTGCGCGACGATGTGAAAGGCGGAAAAGTCCGCAGCCTGGTTGTCGTACCAGAAACCACTCTCGAAGAACCGGACGCCTTTGAATAGGACCATTGCCGCAAGCCCGGCGAAAATGACGCGCACATATATCGCCCGCTTCGACGGCAGAAATTGAATTTGCTCCAGCGTCTCGGTGAGCATGGGTTCGCTATCCCTGGCAACGGGGCGGCACCGCCGCCATTTGCGGCCAGATTGCCGGCTGAATCTTAAGTTACGGTAATGGAAGGATAAGGAATTTGGGGGTGACGCGCCCTGTTCAGGATTTCGCGGCTTGAAACCGGGATGACCTCGGGCTGCGAACGGCAGCTCTTGCCCGTCACAATCCGAAAGAGTTAACCTCACCTCGTTTCCTGGCATGTTCGATGTGCGGTGATGATCGGCCGTTGGACGAAGGGCACATTGGTCGCGATCGGCGTGTTTGCCGTGCCTGCGCCGGGCGTTGCGCAGGACGACCTCGATGGCGCGCCCGACATGATGTCGCTGCAAGTGACGACCGATCCCTCCACGATCGAGTGCCGCAGGCTCGAGACGGTCAATCCCACATCGCTCGCCTTCCTGCCGATGCGGCGGACCTTCAACGAGGATTTCGACGAGCATCCGCTGTCGAGTGGACGCTGGGTGCCGCATTATGCCGGCGGTGCGGCATGGCCGGACGCGCGCTACTGGGGCGGCGACGGCTCCGACTTCAAGCGCAAGACCAGCGCCAATGGCGAGCAGCAGATCTATGTCGATCCGCGTTACGCCGGCCGCGCGGCGACGCCGCTCGGGCTCGATCCGTTCAAGGTGAAGGACGGCGTGCTGTCGATCGTTGCAAGCCGTACCCCGCCGGAGCTGAAATCCGTGCTGTTCAACAACGAGTACATTTCGGGGATTCTGACGACCCAGGGCAGGTTCTCGCAGAAGCACGGCTATTTCGAGATCCGCGCCAAGCTTCCGGTCGGCCATGCGGTGTGGCCGGCCTTCTGGATGCTGGCGGACGACGGCGGCTGGCCACCCGAGGTCGACGTGCTGGAAGGCCGCGGCGAGCGCCCTGGCGATCTCGTGATGACCACGCATTGGCGGATTCCGGCGACCGGCAAGATCCAGTCCTGCGGATTCGATTTCGCGGTGGGGGACGCGTCGAACGCCTTCCATAATTATGGTGTGCTGTGGGAGGAAGACCGCCTGATCTATTTCATCGACCGCCGGCCGGTCTCCGACATCAAGGCGCCGATCGGTTACGACGATCCCATGTACATGATCGTCAATCTCGCGATCGGATCGAAATTCTTTCTCGGCGTCGGTCCCGTCGATGCGGAATCGCCGCCGACCGTCGCGTTCGAGATCGACCGGATTTCCGTCTATCAGATCGACACGGAGCAAGCGCGGAGATGACGATGTTCGCTAACCTCTCGCGCCGCTCTTTTGCAGGGCTTGCCGGTCTCGCCGCGCTCGGCATGACGACGCGGGCAGACGCCGCCGAGAGCGACGTTTCTGCCCCGGCCGAGTCCCATGCGCCGGCGCGCTTTCCCAAGGATTTCGTGTGGGGTACGGCGACCTCGTGCTACCAGATCGAGGGCGCCGTCAATGAAGACGGCCGCGGCAAGTCGATCTGGGATGTCTTCAGCCATACGCCCGGCAAGATCGAGGACGGCACCACCGGCGATCGCGCCAACGAGCACTATCATCGCTACAAGGAGGACGTCCGGCTGATCAAGGCGCTCGGCGTCAAGGCCTACCGCTTCTCGATCGCATGGCCACGGGTGTTTCCGGATGGCGCCGCCCAGCCCAATCCCAAGGGCCTCGATTTCTACAATCGCCTCGTCGACGAATTGCTTGCGAACGGCATCGAGCCCTGCGCTACGCTCTATCACTGGGACCTGCCGCAGGCGCTCCAGGACCGCGTCGGCGGCTGGCAGTCGAGCGACACTTCGAAGGCCTTTGCCGATTACGCCGCATACATCGCCGCACGCCTGACCGATCGCGTGAAGACCATCTTCACCGTCAACGAGGTCGGGCGCTTCGTGAATTTCGGCTATGGCTGGGGCATCGATGCGCCCGGCCTCAAGCTGCCGACGGCGCAGCTGAATCAGGCCCGCCATCACGTCGCGCTCGCGCACGGCCTCGCCGTGCAGGCGATCCGCGCCTCGGGGCGCGCCGGCACCCGCGTGGGCGCGGCCGAAAACATCGCGGCCTGCGTGCCGGCGATCGCGACGCCGGAGAATATCCGCGCCGCCGAGATCGCGACACGCGAGCTCAACTCCGGCTTCCTCGGCGTGGTGCTGGAGGGCAAGTACACCGACGGCTTTCTCGCCTATGCCGGCGCGGCCGCGCCGAAATTCACGGCCGAGGAGTTGAAGATCATCGGCACCCCGAACGACTTCGTCGGCCTCAACATCTATGCGCCGCAATTCTACGTCACGTCCTCCGACCGCGTGCCCGGCTTTCACGTGCTGCCGTTTCCGACTTCGTTCCCGCACATGAACTCGGAATGGCTGCGGATCGGCCCCGAGGTGATTTACTGGGCGCCGCGTATTGCCGCGAAGATCTGGAACATCGACACCATCTACATCAGCGAGAACGGCACCTCATCCGAGGACAAGCTCGCCGCCGACGGACAGGTCTACGATCTCGACCGCATCATGTTCCTGCGCAATTATTTGACGCAGATGCAGCGCGCCATCGCCGAGGGCGTGCCGATCCGCGGCTATTTCCTGTGGAGCCTGATGGACAATTTCGAGTGGATTTTCGGCTACGGAAAGCGCTTCGGTCTCTATCGCGTCGATTTCGAGACCCAGGCAAGAGTGCCGAAACTGAGCGCGGCGTTCTATCGCGACGTGGTGGCACGGAATGCGATCGGGGTGTGAAGTATCGGCCGCCCGACCCTAGGTACGCTCCTTGTAAGCGAAATTACCGATCACGGCCTCTCACATCATGAGGCGCAAGCCGCCACTCTCCCCATGAACGGTTAGCAACAGGCAAACCGACGCCACGGCGTCGTTTTCGCCTTCCTTCGAAGAGCGCACTCCGTCGATTGAGGAGGCGGGGATCAGCCGGGCATCTCGGCCCTCTGTTGCAATCAAAACAAAGATCCCGCGACCAGAAACATTTCCGTAGTGCGGCCCCTGCACAGAAGGTGGTGAAGCAAATTGCAGGGGAACGAACATGAGCCGTCATTTCGGGCAACGCGCGATCGTGATCGGAGCGGGGATCGGCGGATTATCTGCTGCCGGGGCACTGTCCTCCGCTTTTAAGGAAGTCGTCATTCTCGAACGCGACGCTCTACCAGATTCAGCCGTGTCCCGCGCCGGCGTTCCCCAGGATCGGCATCCGCACCTTCTCCTGGCCGGCGGACTGCAGGCGCTCGATTCCATCTTCCCGGGATTCGAGCAGGATCTTGCCAATGCCGGTGCAGTTCCGGTGGATGTCTTTAAAGACGTCCGCTACGAGCGGCCGGATGTCGGCGTTCTGCCGCAGCGCGATTGCGGCACGTCGCTGCTCTGTGCCTCGCGGCCGCAGATCGAGTATACATTGCGTCGAAAGGTGGTCGCGATCGCCAATGTCACATTGCGATCGCACAGCCGCGTGACGGAGATTGCGCCGGCTGCGATCCGGCCGCTGGTCAGGTTCGAGAGCGACGCAGGAGAGGTAGACGCGATTGAGGCGGATCTCGTGGTAGACGCATCCGGTCGCGGCGCGCCGACGCTCGGCTTGCTCGGCGCGCTCGGCTGGGAACAGCCGCATGAGACCGTCGTGGGCGTCGACATCAGCTACACGACCGCGGTTCTTCGACCTGAGGGTACATCGTCGAACTGGAAAAATCTGGTCACATTGCCCGATCCGAGCATTTCGGCGAAAGCTGGGTTGATCATTCCCCTCGAAGGTGGGCGTTGGTTTGCATCGATTTCCGATCACGGCGCGACGGATCGCCCGAAGACCTGGGAGGAGTTTCTTGCCGCTGCGAACCAGTTGAATACACCGGAGATCTACAATGCGATTTGCAGGCTCTCGCCACCCGACGACTTGAGACATTTCGTGTTTGATGCGAGCCGCTGGCGGCATTTCGAACGGCTCGAGCGGCTACCGCGCGGGATTCTCCCGGTGGCCGACTCGCTGTGCCGGTTCAATCCGGTCTACGGACAGGGCATGACGGTCGCAGCACGAGAGGCAAAGCTGCTGCGCGAAATCCTGGATCGCGTTGCCGGGGAGGCGGACCCGATCGAGGCCCTCCAGGCCGCGTTCATGTCCGAAGTCGGTGCGCTGCTTCAAGCGCCGTGGAACATCGGCGTGAACGCCGACTTCGCCTATCCAACCACACGGGGGGAACGCCCCGAGCGGTACGAGGAAAGCAGGCAGTTCGAGGCCGCCCTTTTTCGAGCTATCGTGGCCGATCCGGTGGTCCAGAGGGCGTTCTCGGACGTTCTGCAGCTCATGCAGCCGTTCGAGCTGCTCAATGAGCCTGATATCCGGCAACGAATCGAGGCTCATGCCCTAATGCCAAATGCATGACGTCGAGCCGGTTTTCGTAGGACCAGCGTCCAGCAGGATGCACGGACAACGGCTACCCGGTTCGATGAGATGAAGACCCGACGGCAAACTCGGCGGGTCTCAGCCTTTGAGATCAGCAGATCACATAAAAGGCGGGGGTGCATCTGTCCTGGGACTCAATTAGCCGTCATATTTACCAAGAAACCTCAATGATCTCGGACCACTGGGACTCATAAAGATGTCACGTCGGACTCAATTAAGCGTATCGGACGGGGTTTTTGGACTCAATTAAGCGTAACGGATTTCCCGCGACGTAGCGGGCGCCGATCACAGGTTGCGATCCAGGCCCTCGCCAATCTTCAACGCCGTCGCGCCTAGGTGTGGCAGGTCGGCTCTAGGTGTGGTCTCTCAGGAGGTTGTCCATCTGGTCCGAACCGGGGAAGCTGAGGTTGCGAAGCTTCAGTGTTCCAAGGAGAGACCAGATGAACGTCCACAAGAATGCGCCTTTGACGCCCAAAGGTCGAGAGGCGAGGGTGCGAAGTGTGGTCGAGGGCGGGCTGAGCCAGGCCGACGCGGCTTTCCAGTTCAACACGACGCCGAAGACCATTGCCAAATGGGTCAAGCGGTTCCGCGAGAAAGGTGTGGAGGGGTTGCGCGACCGCTCCTCCAGACCCCATTCATCGCCGAGCCAAACTCCGCCCGCCACGTGCACGGCCGTCGAGGCCTTGCGCCGCCAGCGTCATACCGGCAAGCAGATCGCAGCCGAGGTCGCTGTGTCACCGGCCACCGTCAGCCGCATTCTGCGCCGCTTGGGACTAAACCGGATACGTGATCTCGAGCCGGCCGAGCCGGAACGCCGCTATGAACGCGAGACCCCAGGCGAGATCATTCACATCGACATCAAAAAGCTCGCGGCGCTGCATTGAGAGCATTCTACTATCATGTGACGCGCATCTGGTTGCGCACGCTGCGGCGGCGCGGCCAGAAGGACCGCTTCTCATGGCAACGAATGCAAAGGCTAGCCGCCGACTGGCTCCCCCAACCGCGTATCCTTCACCCGTATCCTGACAAGCGCTTCGCCGTCATGCACCCAAGGCAGGAGCCGTGTGCGGGAATTCCGCCTGCACGGATTTGGGCGGGGGGGGCGGTCAGCAATGACCGTCCCTACCGCGCTTCACCTTGAGTTCTTCGCATTTTGACCCCAAGCCGACCTCGCTCCCGTCACTCTTCCGAGCGGGTGTTCGACGCGGGCGAACAGTAGCAGTCGGAGCGTGAGGAGCGGCGGCTTTTGGGCGACAAGCCGCTTACGTCGAGCGAGGGTTAGGGTCGCTTAGAGTGCTACAAAATGGTAAATAGCCAAAATGTGAGCGCTAGTAGGAGAGACAAATGAACTCCGTCAAATCTGGGTCGCTGAGCCATGACCAAGGATTGATGGGACGAGTTTCCGGAGGCTCGGTCCGTTGCAGGGCAGCGGGACGTCTGCTGTCCGCGGCAGAGGGGCAGCATGTGATGGCCGAAACCCGCTGATTTTTGCTTCGGAACGCCCGCGATTTTCGCACCCGTTAACCTGGCAATGATCTTCAAAAGGTTGGCGTCGCGCCGAATATTCCGCAACCGGTCAAACGATTGTCAGGAAGTTGTGGTCAGCCTATCTATCGCGCATTGCGCGAGACGGTCAAGGCAGCATCTAGAAGGCACTTTTCTAGGAGCGGCGTCTTGCAAGTCACCACCAAAATTCAAGGTCGCCATTATTTCGCGATCTTCGTGCTCGCGTCGGCCACTCTTTCCTATCAGATCCTGATCACGCGCTTCTTCAGCGTGATGCTGTCTTATCATTTTGCGTTCGCCGCCATTTCGCTTGCCATGCTCGGACTCACGCGCGGCGCGATGGAGGTCTACGGCAAGCCCGCACGTTACGCTCCCGAACGGGTTGGAGCGGAATTCGCCCGCCACGCATCGTGGTTCGCGATCGGCAGCGTCGGCGCCATGATAACCCTCCTGTGCGCGCCGCTCGTGGTACCCGCGGCCTATGTGCCGGTGGCTTTGGCCCTGGCAGCTGCCGCCTTTGTGAGTCCTTTCACCGAAGGTGGGGTCTGCATCACTCTTCTGCTGACGCGTCTGCAGTATGGCGGCGGGCGGCTCTATGCTGCCGATCTCCTGGGCGCTGCAGTCGGGTGCCTCGGCGTCATCTTCCTATTGCTGGTGATCGATCCCGTAAGCGCCACCCTGTGGATCGGAGCGTTCGCTGCCGCCGCCGGCTGGATGGTCATCCGCAAGAGTGATGACGTTCGCAGCCTGCGCTTGAGCGGGGTCGTCGTGCTGACGCTGGCTGCCGTGGCCGCGACGCATACTGCGCTTGCCGTCACAGGTCAGGGCCATCTCGGCGTGGTCTGGGCCAAGGGGGAGCAACAGACGGGCACCTTGTTCGAGCGGTGGAACACCTTTTCGCGCATTAGGGTGAGGGCTATGGGAGAGGAAACCCCGTTCGGTTGGGGTTTCGCCCGCACGCCGGAGATCAAGATCGACCAGCACTATCTCGATATTGATGCGGTTGCGGGGACACCCATCACCAGGTACGCCGGTGATATCGGCAAGCTTTCCTACCTCAAGGATGATGTGATCAATGCCGCCTATCTGGTGCAACCGCCGGCTGACGTCGCCGTGGTCGGCGTGGGTGGCGGTCGTGACATTCTTTCCGGCCTGTTTTTCGGCGCCAAGCGCATACGCGGAATTGAGATTAACCCGGCGATCTTCGAGGTTCTCACGGACAAATTCGCTGATTTCTCCGGCCATCTCGATCGCCAGCCCGGCGTGTCCTTGATCAACAGCGAAGCCCGAAGCTACATCAACCATTCATCCGATCGGTACGACCTCGTCCAGATATCGCTGATCGACACCTGGGCCGCGACGGCCGCCGGCGGCCTGACACTGACGGAGAACCGTCTCTATACGGTGGAGGCCTGGGATGATTTCTACCGGGCGCTCAAGCCGGGCGGCATGCTTTCGGTATCGCGCTGGTATGAACCGGAAAATTATCGCGACGAGTTCTATCGACTTGTGGCGATCGCAGCCAGCGCGCTGCAGCGCGATGGCGTGCCAGACGCCGAACTGTCCCGGCATGTCGTTGCCGTGAACGTGGAAAATATCGTGACCGTCATAACCCGCCCTGATGAGTTCTCCGATGCGCAATGGCAGGCCGCGCGCGCAAGACTTGTGGCGCAGGGCTTCAAGATCTTGCTGGGGCCGGATACCACTTTCGATGCGGTCACTTCGACCCTGCTGTCCGGCAAGGCCGACAAGGCGTTCCTGGCCTCGCTTCCCGAGAACATTGCGGCGTCGACCGACGACAACCCGTTCTTCTTCTACACCGCGCGTCTTGGCGATCTCTTCACGCTCCGCACGTCGCTCTCGATAAACAACAACGCGGCGATCAGCATGACCCGATGGCTCGTCATCATCGCACTCTGTGCATGCGTCTACTACATCGTGATCCCTTTCATGCGTCTTGCGCGGCGAATGTCGTCGGCAACGCTCGCGCTGCCCGTGACCTATTTCAGTGCCATCGGCATGGGCTTCATGCTCATCGAAATCTCGCAGATGCAGCGTCTGATGGTGTTCCTGGGCCATCCCGTCTATGGGCTGAGCGTCGTGCTGTTTACGATCCTCCTCTTTAGCGGAATCGGCAGCGCCACCGCCGGGGCGTATGCCCCGCGACCGGTAGCGGTGATCGTCAGGGTCATGGCCCTCCTCACCACGCTCGTGGCCGCAGGGCTGTTGACCCCCTTGGTCACCACCTGGGCGCGGTCCGAAGCAACCGACATGCGTATTCTGGTGTCCGTCCTGCTGTTGGCGCCGCCGGCATTCTGTATGGGGATGATGTTTCCGCTCGGGCTCAGCATCTGGCGCCGTTATCAGGGGCTGTTGCCATTCTTCTGGAGCACCAACGGGATCACGTCGATGCTCGCCTCGGTTCTCGGCATGGCCTTGTCGATCGAATGCGGCATCGCCAGGACCTACGCGCTGGGCGCCTGCTGCTATGTCATCTGTGCGGCGATCATGATCGCGGCAAGCCGGCTGGCGAACCCCATCGCCAGGCCCTAATGCGAAGTCCAGCCGGACTCTTAAATTGTCCGCTTATCGAGGCAAACCGGAAGCAGCTGGACGATTTTCGGAACAGCGCTTTTGATGCTGTGGACGGCTCCTCGACGGGCACGAGAGTGCCAAGGATATGGGCGCCGTTTAAGGCTCCCACGATTCGGAGGAGCTACCTATGCAGTCGATTTCGACAATCGGTCTCGAGATCGCCAAGTCGGTCTTTCAAGTGCATTGCGTAGATGCGGCCGGCCAAGTGGTCCTGCGCCGCAGTTGAAGCGTCGGCACGTCTTGGCATTTTTCCAGAAACTGCCGCCATGCCTGGTGGGTATCGAGGCGTGCGCCTCATCGCACCATTGGTCCCGTGAGCTACAGGCGTTAGGGCATGCGGTGCGGCTAATGCCGCCGGCCTATGTGAAGCCCTACGTCAAGCGGCAGAAGAACGACACCACGGACGCCGAGGCGATTTGCGAAGCGGTCACGAGGCCAAACATGCGGTTCGTGCCGACCAAGACGGTCGAACAACAGAGCTGTCTGATGCTTCATCGTGCGCGCCATTCTTCATTCGCCAGCAGACAGCGGTCATCAACTCAATCCGCGCGTATCTTGCCGAGTTCGGTATCGTCGCCCCGTCGGACGCAGAGGCGTCGAACAACTGCTGGAGGTCGTCGCTAACACAGCCGACCGCCGGCTGCCAGAAGTGGCACGCACGTGTCTTGCTGCTCTCGGCAGTCAGTTGCGAGCACTGAAGGCTCAGATCCTGGAGTTCGACAGGCGCATCATCGCCTGGCATCGATCAAACGCGACGAGCAAGCGACTGGATGTGATCCCTGGCGTCGGTCCGGCGCTGGCCACAGCGCTGGTCGCCAGCATTGCTGACCCAGGAGCATTCCGATCGGGACGGGACTTCTCCGCCTGGGTTAGGCTCGTGCCTAAGCAGAATTCGAGCGGAGGCAAGGATAAGCTTGGCAATATGAGCAAGCAAGGCGATCGCTATTGGCGCAGCCTGTTCAGCCGTCCACACATGGCCCTTTGCGACATATTGCACCGCCAAACATCCTCGGATGCTAACGGGGCATAGCGGAAATCGACAGGCCGACGTCTATTCTAGAGGGCGCCACTCGTGACCCAATGTATGGTCCGGCCGCGCGGTGCAAGAAGATTTCGACGATCCGGTAGATGCGGTCTTGCATCAATGTATCCGGCCTCTGCTTGGAGCGCAGTGCTCCGGGCCATCATGGATATCAGCGCGCAATGCGATCTGGTTAGCGGACAGGCCTCATACGGGCCATTTGGGTCACCAGGGTTCGCATGCGCCGGGAAGACCGATTCTCCATCGTCGTCTCATCCTCTCGCAGACCTCGGCGGGTAAGGGTGTTGTTACGTCATCGATGGCTCCTCACGTCGCGCTGTTCCTGTGTTCGTGTCTGGCGGTCGTTCCTTCGTCCCGGCCTGCGCGCGCAGACGCGCCGCGCGCAAGGGGCCGTCAAGGCCGGCCGTCGGGCTGTCCTGACGTCTTGCTCTCCTGCTGCCAGGCCGCGCCTTGACGGCGCCGCGCACGGCGCGAGGATCACGCAGGTCGGGACACCGTCTCCTGCGTCTTGGCGCACGCGAAGGCGCGTCCCTTGTTGAGGACCGCCCAGGCGATCCGGGCGAGCTTGTTGGCGAGCGCAATCGCCAGCACGTTGTGGTGCAATCGCTTCTTGGCGGCTTCGATCCAGGAGTCGAGGCCATAGCGCTCCCAACACCTGAGCTTGACCAGCACAACCCACGCGGCTTGCACGAACAGCGCGCGGAGGTGGCGATTGCCGCGCCTTGATATACTGCCGAGGATCGTGCGGTCGCCGGTCGAGATCTGCTTCGGCACAAGTCCAAGCCAGGCGCCGAAGTCGCGGCCTTTCGAGAACACGTCTCCAGCGCCGATCGCGGCCACCATTGCGCTCGAGATGATCGGGCCAATGCCAGGCACCGTCATCAGTCGCTGGCAGGCCTCATCTTGACGGGCGAGTGTTTCGATCTCGCCAGATAGCCCCTCGATGCGCTGATCCAGCCGGCGCCAGTCTTCCGCCAGCCCCTCGATGATGCGCAACATGCGAGGCGAGAGCACATCGGTGCGGGTCGCCAAGATACCCGGCAACTCGGACCGCAGGGCATGCAGGCCTTGCCGCACGGCGATGCCCCGCTCCAGCAGGAACGCACGGATCTGATTGATGACGCCGGTACGCTGACCGACCAATCGATCGCGGACGCGGTGCAGTGCCTGAAGGTCGAGCTGATCGGCGGTCTTGGTCGCGACGAACTTCATGGTCGGGCGTTGGACAGCCTCGGCGATGGCTTCCGCATCTCGGAAGTCATTCTTCTGTCCCTTCGAATACGGGCGCACGTATTTCGCCGGCATCAGGCGGGCGTCGTGGCCAAGCATTTGGAGTTTGCGGCTGAGGTGATGGGCGCCGACGCAGGCCTCCATCCCGATCAAGCACGGCGGCAGGTTGGCGAGCCGCGTTTCCACCTGGCCGCGCGACCACTTCTGCCGCAGCACGATGGCACCGCGGTGATCGTGACCCACGATGTGGAACGAGTTTTTGCCGATATCGATGCCGATCACGGCGATCGCTGCGTTGAGTTTCTGAGACATGGCGTGCTCCTTGTCTTGAGCGCCCCTTGCCAGCTTCTCGTGCCGGCAGGGCCGGAGCACGGCCGGACCATCCCATTA
>NZ_LUUB01000114.1 GCF_001641635.1 Bradyrhizobium centrolobii | reverse complement strand
GCACCTGGCAAATTCCGGTGATTCCGGGCTTCACAATGTGACGTTTGTGGTGCCAGTCCCGGAAGTATTCGAGTTCATAAGGGATCGCCGGCCGCGGACCGACGATGCTCATTTCGCCCCGCAACACGTTGAGGAGTTGCGGCAGCTCGTCGAGGCTGGTTCTCCGCAGCAACCGCCCCACGCGCGTCACGCGAGGATCGTCTGTCAGCTTGTATGGGGCATCGGGGTCGTCCGAGAGGGGTTCCTTAGCCCAAACCCGCCGGATCGCCTCGCGATGGACGTTTTCGTCGGCCTTGTGGCGGAGCGTCCGGAATTTGAAGCAGTTGAACGGCTTCTCGTCTCGCCCGATCCGGCGTTGGCGAAAGACCGCGGGTCCGGGGCTGTCGAGACGGATTGCTATCCACACCACCGTGAAGACGGGGGCCAGCACCACGATCGCGAGAACGCTGATCGCGACGTCGAGCGCCCGTTTGCCGAATTCCCGACTAGAGACCGGCAAGCTCCTTGGAGCTCTGTGCCAAGCTGTGCCTCCCGATTCTTTGCTCCGGCAAAATCCGCGTCGACCTTTTTGCTACGATCAGCTCAGTGGAAGAAGGCCCTCATCGTGCGTTCAGTCGAGATAACCGATTTGGGCGCGCGCTGCTGAACGACACGGATTATGACCTACGCTCCTCTGGGGTACACAGGTGGGAGTACCCGCGCTTGCGCGGGGTACCCACGAGCTTCGCTCACGATTCCTGTTGGAATATTTGGCGCAGTCGTGGGTGGATTGACCGCGATGATCGGGGCGTTATGCTTGGCTTCGCTCCTAAGCCGGGGACGTTCGGTTTTCCCGGCTGGCGCTGGCGCTTATTGGCTTATGTCGCCCGTGATTGCACTTGCGGCCTATCGGGGCTCCGGGTTCGGCACAGCGCGCGATCATCAATTCGGGCGAAGTGAGCACATACCTGCAGGACAGTTTTGCCAAGCCGAAACCAGTCGGCATAGACCTGGGATGTCGGTAAACCAACCAATGTCAACGAATTCGACGCTCGACTATGCCTCTCAATTGAGGGTTAAAGTTCTAGCTCTAATATTCCTTGGCATTTCCGCCGCGCTGATCGGTTGCGTGATAGCATTTCTCGACGAGCTTGCCTGGGCTCTTCTTTATTGCTCCTTTGTGTTCGCACTGATTATTTTTGCTAACTACCGGAACGGCATTTGGCTGCTCACATTGCTGTTGCCATTCGCCTCGACCCAGCTCGTTCCACGTGAACTGTTCGGGGTAATCGGATTGAACCCGTTCAATATCTTGTTTGTGCTGACGCTCTTGTCGTTGTTCGCGGCTTCCGCATTCAGGCGAGAGGACATTCGATTCGTCAGTTTGCCAACCACATTCTGGGTTTATGTCGCCGTGATGGGGGTTGGCGCGTATGTGGGTGCCGGTTCGGTCGAAGGCGCAAGAGTCCTTCCTCACTCTGAACCCTTGACAAAAACCACATATCTGCTTGACGCTTTTTTCAAGCCATTGATGATCCTTGCCGTGGCGTGGCTGGCGGCGGTTCTTTCCCGAAACGGCAATGGACGCTCGGTAATCTGGGCTCTAACAGCCGCTTATGTTGCCTTTTTCCTCGTGATTGCCGGTTATCTGGTTATCAATGGCACCAGCCTGCAGGGCCTGGCGGCTGGCGACAGAGAATTTCTAGATTGGACCGGATTGCATGCCAATGATGTGGGCGAGCTGGCCAACATTGGGCTCGCGATCCTCCTCTTCACCGCACTAGCCACCTCTGCACCTTGGTCGCGAGCAATGCTACTGGCATGCGCCGGCGCTGCCGCAACGATGGCCGCGTTGACTTTCTCGCGCGCCGCTTTCGTGGGGATTGGCATCATATTGGGCTATTTCGTGTGGAAACAGCGAAGCATGGGGCGGTTCTTGCTTGTGCTGTCTGCAATCGCGACAGTTGCATTGCTATTGCCCGACGCGTTCTTTGAACGGGCATCGACCGGCTTGGCAACCGGGGACGAACAGGCGATTACCGCTGGTCGGCTCGACGAAATCTGGCGCCCATTGATAGGTACTTTTTGGGAGGCGCCCATCATTGGTCATGGCCTCTATTCGACGCTGTGGGCGACCCCGAACCTCCGTGGTGCCATGCTCCCAGTCGGCCAAGCCCATAGTGCTTATCTGGACGTCGCCCTTGACCTGGGGATACTGGGTATCGTGGTTGTGGCGGCTTTCTTCTGGTCTGTCTGGGCAATGTTTAGGGATTTATCCAAGCAGCACATCGATCCGCAATGGCGCGGTGTTTTTGAAGGCTGCATCGTTTGCCTGTTGTTCCTTGCAGTTCAGGGATTCACGAATGACCGATTCACGCCGACTGCCCCGCAGACTGCCCTATGGCTGTGTTACGGGCTCGCCCTCGGCCAGGCCCAGTCAACGCGTTCCATCACGAGACCGCAGCCATGAAGGTGTGTTTCGTCGGTTTCGAAAACCTTCCGGTCCTTGCCCGCGAATACAACCACCATGGCAATGGCGGGGCGCAGTTACAACAGACGTTGCTCGCGAAAGCACTCGTTGCTCGCGGATACCAGGTTTCCACGGTCGTCGGGGATTACGGTCAGCCAGACGCAGCAGCCTGGCACGGCGTCACGACCTACAAGGCGTATCGTCCGGATGCGGGTCTTCCGGTACTTCGTTTTGTTTATCCCCGTTGGACCGCAACGTGGGCGGCGTTGATGCGGGCCGATGCCGACGTTTACTACACGAGTTGTGCGGGCATGCAAGTCGGCTTGGTCGCGATGTTCTGCCGCCGGCATGGACGTGGCTTCATACACCGGTTGGCACACGACACCGATGCCGATCCTAAACGACTGCTCATTCGCTATACGCGAGACAAACAACTGTACAAATATGGATTGAGACACGCTCATACTGTCCTTTGCCAGCACGCGGGCCAGCAACGCGCGCTCATGGAAAATTACGAGGTGACGAGCGTGGTCGCAGACCCGCTGGTGGATTCCCCGGGTCGGCAGCTGGATCGTGATAAGCGCGACTTGGAAATTCTTTGGGTCAGCAACCTGAGTGCCTTCAAGCGACCCGAACTCGCCATCGAGTTGGCGCGTCACATGCCTTCCCGGCATATTCACATGGTCGGTGGTCCACAACCGGGTTTTTCCGATCTGTACAGCAAGATCGAGGCTGCCGCGAAGAGACTGCCGAACCTGACGTTTTGCGGTCGCGTGGCTTATCACGACGTAGGTGACCTGTATGACCGCGCCAAGGTCTTCGTCAATACCTCCGACACGGAGGGTTTTCCCAATACCTTTCTTCAGTCCTGGAGTCGCGGCGTTCCGGTAATATCATTTTTTGATCCTGATGGACTTATCAGTCGCGAAGGCCTGGGTGTCTCGCTCCGGTCCATCGATGAGATGGCTTGCGTTGCGGAGCGCTTGATTGCCGATGAAACGGAATGGCAAAAGGTGTCCGCGCGATGCAGGAGCTATATGGACCGGAAGCATGGCGATGACGTGGTGCTGAAGCCCTACGTCGCAGCAATCGAGGAAGTGGTTCGCCGAAGGAAAAAATGACGCGCGTCGAGCAGACCGTCACAGCTGCTGAAGGAGGCCGCACACAGGAGGCGCGCGGGCGCGGCATGAGATCGGGGATTCGCCGCAAGGCAGGATTTCTCGCGGCTGCAGGGCTGCTCGAGTATACTCTGCAGTTGGGGGTGCCTGTCATCCTGGTCCGCTACCTGACCACGCAGGAGTTTGGGGACTACCGCCTGATGTGGCTGGTCGCCCAAACGGGGTTGATCCTCTTTCCCCTGTTCCTGCCGCAGTCCCTATTCTATTTCCTGCCGCGCGCCGCTCCCGGAACCCGCCCAAAGCTCGTGGGCAATACGTTCGCAGGTCTCTTTGCTCTTGGGGGGCTCTCGATTCTGCTTTTAGAGCTGATGCCCATCTTGCCGAGTTCGATTGGAGGCCTGCAGCGTCACTCGCCCCTCATTCAGATTTTCGTCGGCACCTGGATATTGGCGTCGATTCTTGATGTCTTGCCGACGGCGGACGGAAAGGCGGAGTGGGGGGCCTGCGCAACGATCGGGTTTGCGATAGTCAGAGCAGCGGCATTGGCAGGTGCGGCAGTCGCATCTGGCGATGTCGGGTGGCTTCTGGTGGTGATGTGCGGCCTGGCCATACTGAAGGTCGGGCTAGCGGTCTTCTATGCCCTGTTTGCCGCGCAGGAACGGGGTCTCGGATTCGACGGCCAGTTGGTCCGCGCGCAATTAAAGTATTCGCTGCCCTTTGCGATGGCCGGCGGTTTTTTCGCCTTGCGCGCGCAGGCCGATCAATGGGTCGTGGCAGCGAACTTTTCGAGCTCGGCCTTTGCACTCATCTCGATTGCGTCAGTGGTCAAGCTCCTCGGAAACTTGACCCGAACGCCTCTGGGTTATGCGCTTCTGCCCAATTTCAGTTCCCTGGTGGGCGATGGCAACGTTGATGGCGCCCGCAAGCTGGTATCGAAAGCGTATCTGCTGCTGGGATGCGTGCTGCCGCCACTCTACGGGTTGCTGATAGCGACCGCGGACGACCTTGTGGAACTGATCTATACACGCCAGTATCTCGGGGCAGTGCCGCTCATGCAAATTTATGCATTGGGAGAGATCGCAACTGTTTTCGGGGCCGGCCACCTGCTTTGGGCGCTTGGACTCGGCCGACAGGCCGCGACGATCGGCGCGATATCGCTTTTGCTGTCAATTGCCTTGAGCATCCTTGGTCTCCAGTTATTCGGCCTCGCCGGTGCGGTGGCAGGAAGCATCGGCAGTCTCGTTCTTTGGGAATGGTGGTCGTTGACCAAAGCCGCCAAGGCGCTCGGAACCGGCATCGCTAAATTGATACCGATGGATCAGACCTTGAAAGTCGCCTTTGTGGTCGCGGTCGGTGTGCTCGTCGCTCACATCGTCTCCTCCGAGCTAGACACATCCGTTTTTCTGCGACTCGTGGCGAAGTCTTCGGCTTATATGACGACCGTGCTGCTTGGGTTCGTGCTCACAAAGGTCCATTACTCAGTGATATCTCTCGTTCGCGGTGCGAGTGAAGAAGCGCCTTAGCAACGCTTGAAAATGCTGGCGCAGGACACGAACTCAGCCGCCTGGTCGACCTGGATCGTCTTCGGTAGGCCGACTTCTCGTAACCCTCCGGGGAGGCTTTCAATTACCCATAAGTTGGACCACTCGCTGATCGGCGAAATCTTGAGTCGCTTGGCGTGAGGCCGCATCCTGCTCCGGATGAATCGGACGTTGTCGATGATGTCATCGACGCCGTAGTCGATCTTCGCGAAGTCCTCCGCGAAGCGGCTCAGTTGGCCCACAGTCAGATCGTAACTGCCGTTGTAGATCCGACCGTCGATATAGTCCTGCCAATTGTTCGGGTCGGTGATGTCCTTGTAATTCTGGCCGAGCGCGATCCTCAGCTTCCTGGTTCGATGCTCATAGACGCCGAAATTAAAGTCGGCGAGAAGGGAAATTACGACCACATCATATTTGCTGTCGAGCGCCCCACAGGTCTTTGTCGATCTTGACGGTGGCCACAGCCGCCCGAAGGATACGCTCTCTCACAATGCTCTTCGCGCTCATCTCACTTCTCCCTGGCTGCCAGAATCCGGCCGATTAATGCAGACAACTTGAGCGCGGCACGTTCGAGGCGCGCCACCTCGTCCAGCAGCGCGGCGACGATCTGGTCTTCGACCTCGTCGGTGACGGAACGGCTGCCGTCGGCGATCTTCTGCAGTAACGCCGGCGAAAGACCCGCGGCCCTCGCGAGCGGTGACTGCCAGCGCGTTTCGCCGTAAGCCAGCTTGCCGGCGGCGACAATCCGCTTGGCGCGGGCGCTGAGCTTGGCCTCGGCCATCACGCGAGCTCCATCAGGGCTGCGTCGTCGGCCGGCGCCAGCGTCGGCAGCGGCTTCGCTGGCTTCGGCGTGACGAATAATATCGTTGCTCTCGGACGCCACGCATCCTGACCCCGCACCGCCAATCCGGCGGCGGCATAGCGCTCGTGAACCTTGGCGCAGTCGCGGCAGAACCAGCTGTACTGGCGCTTACACGGGTCTGGCCAGCGCTTACACACTGGTATGCCATCACGCACGATCCACTCGGTCGCACGGGTCGATGTCCCGATTGGCGTCGATGCATGGCCGGATCCAATGGCGCTTCATCTGCGCGCAGACGTAGGTATACGCCGGCACGGTGATCGATGCCAAACATGGCGACGTACTCATCGACGGCCGAGAGGCGGCCGCGGCCAGCAGCGATCTCGGCGATCGCATAGGCGCGCCACACGAGCGCTCCGCAGACGTCCGAGAGCGCAATCCGGAATCTACCATCGATCTCTGCCGGCCAAGCAGAGATGATGCCGGCGAGCACCGGTGGGCTGCCCTCGCGTTTCACTCGCCCGAGCGCGCCACCTCTGCGCGGATCCTCGCCGTGCGCCGCGAGAGCAGCCACGATGGCATCCCGGACGGCCTGGGTGACCGTATGGACGATCATTTGACTACCTCCTCTACTCTGTGACGGGCTTGGTCAGTGCCGGCCATCAGGCGGCATTTAGCGGGCGCTTGCGACGCAGCGCGTCGACGCCGCCCACGGCCCCGATGTCGCGCGTGATCGCGGACATCCGCCGGTCATCCATTCCGCCCGTCGAGAGTACCTCGAACCAGCCGCAGGGCCGTCCGGCGTCGATGGTGTTAACGTGCTGGCCACCGTGGCGCCGCGCGATGGCATCGGCCTTCGCGAGCAGGTGGCCCGCCGGAAACCGAGAAATGCTTTTTGTACATTCTATCATTCTATGCTGCCTCCTGACGGGCCTCGTCAGCGCCGGCATCACCGGTCAGACCATCGGCGCCCCCGGCGCCCAGGTTTCTGCCTCACTCGCGGGTTGGACGCTTCATCAGCGGAAGGCGCGGCAGTCCACTGCGTGGCGGGAGTACCGGTGCCGGTTTCGCCGGCCTTGGGTGCAGGATCGTCGGCGCCGGCCGCGGGAGCGGCTGCAGCGGAGCCGTTATGAGCCCGCGACCTTCTTCGTCGAACTCGGCGGCCTCCTCCAGCTTCGCGGAGCGTTCAGCCCCTCACGCAAGGCATACTCGCCTGGACGCAACCGCTAACGCGTCTAAGCCGCGCGATAGTGTCGAACCGGGCATTCTTCCGTTCGAAGCCTGGCAAGTTCGCGGATCTGATTGATGATACCGGTACGCTGACTGACCAAGCGCTCGCGGACGCGGTGCAGGGCTTGTAGGTCAAGTTGGTCGGCAGTCTTGGTCGCAACGAACTTCTTGGTCGGGCGTTGCACCGCCTCGGCGATCGCCTCTGCGTCGCGGAAATCATTCTTCTGTCCCTTTGAATACGGCCGCACGTATCGCGCTTCGACCTGGCCACGCGACTGTTTCTGTCGCGGCACGATCGCACCACGGTGATCGTGTCCTACGACTTACCGATCAGGTTCTCGTCGTTCGGTGGCCCCCAACTCCGCCTATGCCAACGTCTGTGTGTCGATGACCAAATTAGGGTCTCTCCGCCCACCCGAATTTCAGAAAGTGCCAGCTTTGTCGTTTCAAAAATCGGGGCTAAAGGCCCCGGTCGTTGTTCGATGGCATGCGCCGACAATTGGCTGCCCGCTCGGGCTAGGCGCGCCCTTCCACAACCCCTGATTCCCAGCCAGGCGTCAGCAGACGTGTGCGGCTCAATGACGAAGGTGCGCCGTCAGCCAGAACGTCAATCCTGTGCTGCAGATGATCAACCAGCAGTTCCGCACCAATGGTCAGGCAGTCACGATGTCCGCCAAGCACCTCGATCACTTCGAGTTGGGAGCTGCGGCGCCACGCCCGACCGTCGTGGTCGGCCGCGTAAAAGGCGACGGGCACCTCGAGCGGAGCCGGAAGATATTGCGCCATTGCGATTGAATAAGCGTCCCATAACGCCGGCGGAGTCTCATTGTTGGGATCGGACGAACCGTTGAACAGCTCGGCGATCCGCTCGGGGAAGTGCTTCAGCCGCTTAGCCTTCACGCTCGTTGGCGCATTGAAGAACGTCTTCAGCCGGACCATCGGCGTTGGCGCCTTGAAGAACGCCTCCAGCCGGGCCATCAGTTCATAGGTCCAGCGCAGACAGTAAGGCGAAACGATGGGCTTCATCGACCAGAGGATCGTCCGCGACACCGGACGGGCACTTACGGTCGACGGGTCGACCATCGCAACCAGGTCAACCCTGTGGCCTGCTGCCGTCAGCAGGCGGGCGGCTTCGAACGCCACCATGGCGCCGTTGCATTTGCCGCCCAGGAGGAACGGGCCGCTCGCCTGCCTTTCCAGGATAAGCGGCAGGCGGTCGGCGGCCATCTCCTCGATCGACGGCGGAACCGGCTCGCCACGAAGACCATGGGGATTGATCGAGATGATCGGGTAATCCAAGAGCTCCGCCAACCGCCGCACGCAGCCGTGGCCGGCGACGAGATCTCCATTGAAAAAGTACAGCGGAGGTCGATCGTCGTAGGGGTGGAATTGGAAGAACTGCGTCGCCGGCGCGCCCGCCTGCATGGCGATCCTTGGGGCAAATTGCCGGATGGTTTCCGCCCCGAACAGGATCGTTTCCGGCACGGGGTGGCCGACGAGCCTTTCGACCTCGATGAGCATGTCCATCGCCAGAAGGGAGTCACCGCCGCTGGCAAAAAAATCATCGTCGATCGTCACGGCCTCGGACCTGAGCAGCCTCCGCCACAGGGTCAGCAGTTCAGATTCCAGATCCAAAGGCCCTTTGCTCACATCGTGCGCGGGCATCGCCCCCTGACGACCCGACAGCCTGTCGAACGACTCGCGCAGCCGTCGCCGCTGAACCTTTCCCGTCGCGCCCTTTGGCAGCCGGTCGACGATCAGAATGCGGTGCGGAATCTTGAACGAGGCCAGCTCGCCTTGCAGGAACTGGCGCAGCTCCGCGGGGCTCGCCTGCGCGCCAGGACGGAGAACAATGGCAGCGGCGACATCCTCGCCGAGGCGTGGATGGGGGATCGCGAAAGCGGCGGCCTCGGCAATGGCGGGATGACGCAGCAGCGCGGATTCGATCTCGGCGGGCGCAATCTTCTCACCGCCGCGGTTGATCAGCTCGCTGAGGCGGCCGTGCAGGGACAGAAAGCCGTCTCTGTCGAAGCTGCCGATATCGCCCGTGCGAAACCACCCCTCGATGAACGCAGCCTGATTGAGCTCCGGCGCATCGAGATAGCCAGACATGACGGTGGGGCCGCGAACCAAGATCTCACCCCGCTCGCCGGCCGGCAACGGAAGTCCATCCTCGCCAACAATGGCCACGGTATCAGGCCAGGCTTGCCCGCAAGTCCCTGGCCTGTTCGGGCCGGGCGGCGGCTGGTTGGCGGCGATCTGCGCGGCTTCGCTGGAACCGTAGTGCTCCAGCACCGGCACGCCCAAAATGCGCTGCAGGCCGTCGTGCACCTGCCTCGGGAGCGGCGCGCCGCCCGATACAACGAACCGCAGAGTGTGCGCCGCCTGCGCATTCTCAAGTCCTTTGGCCTTGTCCAGCACGGCAGTATGAAGTGTGGGACCCGCCGAGTACCAGGTCGGCCGCAGCACATCGAGCCACTCATCCAGCGCCACGATGGCGCTGTTCGCCGGGACAGCAATGCTGCCGCCCGTCAGGAGCGGTGTGAAGACTGTCACTTTGAGCCCATGGGAATAGTAAGGGGGCGACACGCTCAGGCAACGGTCCCAGGGCGTGAGGCCGAACCAGGCCTGAAGCCGTGCGGCCGCCGCCAGCATATTGCCATGACTGAACGGAATGAGCTTTGGCTGCGCGGTCGTGCCCGACGTCTGCAGAATGAAGGCGGGCGAGCCCGGATCAGGCTCAGCTTCGATCGCAGGGGAGTCGGAGACCTGCACGGCGATATTGAGTCCAAGCTGACCGTCTCCGACCGGAGCGGCTTCGATGATGGCAAGCCTTCTCCGCTCAGCGGCCTGGCGAGCTTCAGAGGCACTGCCTTGCGGCACGAGAAGAGCGTTCAGGCGCAGCATGTCGAGACGCTGATCGATCTCCGCCGGGGACAACCGTGGATCAAGAGGAACCGCGATGCTGCAGCAGGCTACTGCCACGATGGCGAGAACCGCCTCCGGGCCGTTCGGCATGAGCACCCCGATCCGGGCGGTGCAATCGAATCCAGCCAAACGCAGCTGCCGGCGGATGTCGTCCAGCTGGCGCTGAAGACCGTGGTACGTCAGAGGCGCAAACGTGGCGGAGACGATCGCAGGCCGGTGTGGGAAGCAACTGGCAGTCCGACGGATAACTTGGCCCAGCGAGAATCGGGTAGCGGGCTCTCTGCCGTCGCAGGCGGACGAGGCTCCCTCGGAGCAGATCACGCGAGCCGGCTTCTCGTTCTCAAGGAGCAAATTCCTCTCCCTGAACTTGGTACCCCCGGTGGGGTCACACCATCACACCGTCATCACCCCTGCTGTGTGCTGAGACGGCATGAAGCCACTGCAATCGCACAGGGAGCAAGAGTTAAGGCGGTTAAGCGGGATATATTGACCCGCTTTCCCATTGACTGGGCAACGGGAAGTGATGAGTACCTCGGAATGGTCAGGCGCGCTGACTGTGCGAAGGCCGTTCCGCAGCCCGCATCAGCGCCAAGGACGCGTAAAGCCCGCCTCAGTGGCGGCCTCTTTCATCTCAAGCCGACGGTCTTATGTCCGCCTTTAGGCCCTTAGCCGATGATGGCACTGACCATCGGCACGTCGGCTCACTGGGGTAGACCGGACACCCTCGCGGCACAATCCAATCGACGCAGATGACCCGGAGCGAACAAGGAAGCTAACGAACTAGATGTCACCGCAGCTAATTTCCGGGCATGGCCGACCGCTCCTTTAGAACGATACCGAACATTCCCTTTTTGTTGAATCGTCTCGTATCGGGACGCAAGGGTTCAGCTTCGCAAACCAACGAATGATTGATGGGAAAGGACTGCACGAAGCTAAAGAAGCCACGGTTCACGTCGATGTCGTCAACGACGATCGCGCCGCCTGGCCGCAAAACTGGCCACGCATGATCGAGTTCAAAGCGAACGTTACGCTCGCTGTGCAGACTGTCATGAATGAAAAGGTCAATCTGTCCAAGCTGCGTCAGCAAGCTGGGCAGGCGTCGCCTGCTTGAGCCAAGGATGTATGACCACCGATCCCGAAATCTGTGGCCCACTGCAACTCCAATTTGCGGTCTCCATTCGGGCTCCATTGGCGGTCGATCAATGCTCCACAGATGACCATTCCCATTTCTTTCAAGGGCCTCAAGAATGAAGCGCGACGTGACCCCATGAGCAACGCCAGTCTCAACAACATTCCTCGGCTTTAAATGGCGGACTAAACACCAAATAGCGCGCACAAAACCAGCATCGCCGTCGTTCCAGCCCTTGAAGCTCGCCGGACCGGGTCGAATTCCTCGTTCCTGCATTTCGGCGACGACAACGCCCCATAGTTCCCAGAACTCCGAAACCATTTCATCCGACGATGAGAGTTCAATCAGAGAGTTCAGCCGGAATTCCCAATCGTTGTCAGGCTTATACAGGTCCGGTGGCGTGTGGCCCTCCCGGTGCGCGGCATATTGTTCGCGAAAGCGTAGCCACGCCTCGATCGGATCAGCCGCGATCGCGCTCAAGGACGAAATTGGTCGCGAGATATACGGGCGAAGATCAAGCAAAGCGTCCTCCTTAAATTCTTGAGGCGCCACAGCAAGATGATGAATCTCATTATACTTGGCGTGGCTCCTCTGACAATAAGAGTCGCTTCGCTGAGGTCCGCTTCTGGGCCCATCCGCGAAGTGGCGGCACATCTCGTCGAGGTCCGATTAGCGGTGGGAAGCGGACTAGATTTGCTCACGTTGAGTTCCTCGCATTTTGACCCGATGCAGAAGTCCGCGCGTCTCCGATCGCTGTTGCGCGCTGGTCGACCGTACAATGTCGATGAAGAGGACGGTTGCAAGAACACGGTCTGCCTCTAACACGGGACGTTCGCCCGTCAGGAACTCCTGGACCGCCATCGGTGTTGCCGATCCAATCAATGCTAGTTCCGGACGATGCGCTCCCGCTTATCGAGGTTCGCTACGGGCGCCCTGCTCCGATGACAAGGCTCAATGCTTTCTCGAACTGAGATTGGGTGGGTTCGGCGCAGGCGATCGCCGGGACCGCCAAGGCGACAATAACGTCCGCTGCGTCATCTCAGGTAGCATCACCAGTGTGCTGCCCGACCGCGCCCGCGCCATCGACTCCGAGCAGGTCAAGGGCGTCTTCTCGCCGATCGCGATCTGCGAATATGCAGAGATCTGAGTGTTGCGCCACCCGGCGTTGTGGCCATGACCGGCCAACCGCTCAACGACGCCCTCTTTATCGCCGGCAGCTTATCCCAAAGGGTTAGCCGAGGTCGTCTTTGCGAGGATTAGGCTTCGCGAGTCGGCGAGGTGTCGCGACTTATCAAGATTGGCCATATCGCCATGCGGCGGAAGTGGAAGGGGGCTGCGTTGGGAAGTAGGACGCTGTGGGTCGTTGCAGCCGTCCTCGCGGCGACGTGGAATCTCGGCATTCTGGTGGCCCTGTCCCTCCAAGAGGAGCCCGACCGGACCACGCGGGCGAGGACAGTTGACGAGGCCAGCCCGGCAAAACAGCCGGGAGGCGCAAGTTTTGCGGAGTTGCAAAAATCCCTGCAGCAGGAACGTGACCGGGCGAGCAAGCTGGAGCAGGACCTCGCCGCAGCGCGGCGCGATGTCGAGACGCAGACCGCGCTCGTGGCCAAGGCGGGCGCCGAAGCAACCCAACTGAAGAAGACTGCGGATGCTGGCTCGGCGGATTTGCAAAAATCGCTCCAGCAGGAGCGCGACCGGGCGAGCAAGCTGGAGCAGGACCTCGCCGCAGCGCGGCGCGATGTCGAGACGCAGACCGCGCTCGTGGCCAGGGCAGGCGCCGAAGCAACCCAACTGAAGAAGACTGCGGATGCTGGCTCGGCGGATTTGCAAAAATCGCTCCAGCAGGAGCGCGACCGGGCGAGCAAGCTGGAGCAGGACCTCGCCGCAGCGCGGCGCGATGTCGAGACGCAGACCGCGCTCGTGGCCAGGGCGGGCGAGGAAGCCGCGCAGCTGAAGCAGGTGGCGGAAAAAGGCTCCGCAGAGCAGCGGCAATCGCTCCAGCAGGAGCACGACAAGGCCGAGGCTCTGGCACAGGAGCTCTCGATGGCGCGAAGCAAGATATACGCCTATGAGGCTCAGGCGCGTCAGGCCAGCGATCAGGCGGCAGAGCTCAAGGAGGTAGCGGAACGCGGCACGGATTTGCAAGAGTCTCTGGAGCAGGAACGCGACCGGGCGGAGGCGCTGGCGCGGGAGCTTTCGGCGACACGGAGCAATGTCGAGACGCAAACGGCCCTAGCAACCGAGGCGAACGCCGAAGCCAGCCGGCTCAAGCAGGTCGCTGAGAGCGGTTCGGCGGAACTGCGCCAATCGCTGCAACGGGAGCGTGACAAGGTGGCTCAGCTGGAGCGCGATCTTGCCTTGGCGCGGAGCAAGGAGGATGTGGTCGCGCCGTCCATCGCGGCCACCGATCGGATCAACACGCAAAGCGAGGTCGCGACGGCAAAGCCGATAGCTGCCGAGCAGGCCGCCGTCGCAGATGCGCGACCCGACCCGCAGTCAAACCCTGAGGATGCTGCGGAAGTCGCGAGGTTGCTGGCGCGCGCGAATGTGCTGCTTGGGCGTGGTGACATCGTTTCAGCGCGAACCGTGCTTCAGCGCGCCGCCGAAATGGGCGATGCCCTGGCAAGCTTCACGCTTGCGGAAACCTATGACCCGCTCAATCTTTCCAAATGGGGAACCTATGGTACGCGCGGCGATGCAAAGAGGGCGCTTGATCTCTACACCAGGGCTCTGGCCGGCGAAATCAAGGAAGCGAAGCAGCGGTCCGATGCGCTGCGTCGATAGCGCTACCCGACGCGCGGCAGCGCGAGTGCGTCGTAGAACGTAGGTGACCGGACCTGCCATCACGGCCCGTGGCGACAGATATTCCATTTCCTATCGCGCCAATGGCGGCCGTGGTGACTCGGTGGCGATTTTTTGACAAACAAAAAGCCGCCCCGAAGGGCGGCTTTCCGAACTAATGCTGATCGATCAGCATCTCACTTGGTTGCGGGGAGGCGCAACCACCGATACCGACATTCGGTTCAAGTCGCGATCTGACCGTGGGCGGCCCCTGCGTCCCGAACGCAGTGAATATCTTCTAAGTTATTGATATTTCTTGTTGTGGCGGTCGCTCCCGTCCCGTTTTGTTCGCGGTCGTTTCACCCAATTCATTGCAATTTCGTTGCGGCATTCCGAGAACGAGAACGAGAGCTGCCGGAGATTCTTAGCCCCCTATAGAGGCGCGGATCAGGACGAGTCGCAGTCGACCGAAGCCGTACTTTTCCAAATGCCCAGTTTCCAAACGAGCCGCCGAAACCGACCGCAAGATCTTGAATTTCGGCATCAGCGTTTGGCTGGAGCAATCTTCGAATGGCGGAATCAAAATCAGTTTGATTATTCAACGATTTCAAGCCGCGTTTGGAAGAAAAGCGCAGAATTGCGCCTTAGCAATATCAATAGCTTGGCAGTTGTTTCCAAATGAAGGCAGCCTGGCGCGAGATATGTCCCGGCAAAAGCGAGGTCTGCGTATTCAGGCTCCGTGCTCGGCTGTGGCGGCGCTCGTCGCTCTCGATCGGACTGATGCGGGCCGGCTACCTCGGCGCGCTTGCCGCCTGGAGCGGGTTCACGCTGCCTTCGGCTACGATCCTTGTCCTCTTTGCCTACGGTGCCGGCGCGCTGAGCGGACCGGTCGGCGCGGGCCTGCTGGACTGAAGCTGACCGCGGTTGCAGGCGGTCTGTGGCATGGCGTGCAACCTCTGTCCCGACCGCGAGCGTGCGTCGATCGCCGTCATGGCGGTGCTCATTATCCTCTTCAGCACGGCGTCAGTCGCCCAGATCGGAGCGATCGTCCTCGGCGGTCTCGTCGGTCTCTGTGCCGCAGCGAGGCGCCGGCGCGGTCCGGACGCGTCGAGATGCCGGTGTCGCAGACCGTGGGTCTGATCACCCTCGAGATGTTTTTCGCCTTACTGGCTGGGCTTCCCGCGCTGCGCGGCATGACCGGATCCACGGGCGTCGCCCTGTTCGATGCCTTCTACTGCTCCGGCGCGCTCGTCTTCGGCGGCGGCCATGGCGCTCGTCTGAACCAGGGCCTGGATACGCCGACTTTCAGCTGTCCCGTTAGAGCGATCTTCAGTGGAATTGCCGAGGCCACTCATGCGGCTGGCTCGGCACGCTGTGAAGACTGACGGTCTATTTCACCGGCGCAGCACTGGCGCCTCAGCGAGGTAACATGCGCGCCATGACGCGATCTCGATGATACAGCAGGTGAACAAGAGCGGCGGCTACGTGTACGCCGACCAAAACCAACAGAAACCATTCGGCAGCCTGGTGCAGACCGTCGATCGCTTTGCCGGCTGTCGGATTGTTGGAGAAGAGCATCGGAAACGGAAACAAGTAGAAGAAGGAGATCGGCCATCCACGGAATGAAGCGAACAGCCAACCGGTGACGGTCGTCAGCAGCACCATCAAGTACAGCATCCAGTGCACGACCTCGGAGGTCAGCCTCTGCCACGCCGGCAACGAGCTCTCGGGTGCGACCGGATGAGTGGAGCGCCACGCGAAACGAAGCACGATCAGGATCAGCAAGACCAATCCGATCGATACGTGGAAGGTCATTCCCACACCGGGCTGCATGCCGCGATGGATATCCGGCATGAGCCAACCGATAGGATACTGGACGAGCAGAAGCGCGACGATGGTCCAGTGAAGGAGCTTCGCGGTGGTTCCATAGTACAGTCGAGGCGGCATCGATGTTTTGCTCGTTCAAGGTTGAAAGGCGCGGCCGACGCGTTGGCCATGGGGCTGATAGACCCCTCGTAGTGGCCGGTTCCAAGCTAGACTAATTCGGGTGCGCAGAAGAGGCCGTAGAGCGTTTCGAGAGCCGCCCGCGCAGCTCGAATGTCATAATATATCATCAGTCTCTCGCGCCGCGTCTTGATCAGGCTCAATGCGGGCATCTTGCCGAGATGCTGGGATCACACGGCCCGAAGACAGGCGCGCGATGTCGGCGAGTTCTCCAACCGACTTTTTCGCCATCCAGCATGTTGCAGAGTCGTAGAGAGCAAGTCATGGACAAGCACTATCCGGACATCACTCGGCAAATCTCCTCAAATCTGCGCAAGCTGCGCAGCGACATCCCCGACACGATGAAAGGATTTGCCGCGCTCGCGCAGGCTGCCACGCGGGACGGCGCGCTCAACAAAAAGACCAAGGAACTGATTGCGCTCGCGCTCGGCGTCGCCGCGCACTGCGACGGTTGCATCGGGTTCCACACCGAAGCGCTCGTCAAGCTCGGGGGCGACGCGCCAGGAGATCGAGGAGGCGCTCGGCATGGCCTTGTACATGGGTGGCGGGCCATCGCTGATGTACGCCGCCGATGCAATCGCGGCTTACGAACAGTTCGCGGCGCATCCCGCATCGTGACCTGGCGTTTTCCGGCTCCTTCCTGGCCGCTCGCGATCAGACGCACAGCAGAAAGGGCATCCTCCAATTGCGCTACTATTTCATCGCGAGTGACGCCACCGTCCAATGAATTACCCCCTTCGCGATGCGCGCAAACGCGGCATCGAATGCCTCAACTGCGGCGGCCGGCTCGACCTTGTCGAGCTTCTCGCTACTCTCAATGAGACGCGATGTGATCACCTTGCTTGCCCGTGTGAGGGAAGGCAAGCTCGTTGGCGCAGCCGTGTTGCGTCCGTGACGGCAGCGTCTACTGCTCGAGCACGTAAGTGCCCGGCGCGTCGCCCAAAGGCGCGCTTTTGTCTGCCGCGCCTACCGGCACGGAGGCTGGAACAGGTTGACCGGAATGCGCGGCGAGAAATCGCGTCCACTCAGTCCACCATGATCCTTCGTGAGACGGTGCGCGCTTGATCCATTCGTCCGGGCCGAGATAGGGATCATGGGCCTTCTTGGCGAGCACCTGGTAGCTGTGCCCCTCCTCGGCTGGCGGCGCGACAATGCCGGCATTATGTCCGCCACTCGTCAGGACATAGGTGATGTCTGCATCGGCAAGGAAATTGATCTTGTATGTCGATTTCCAGGGCGCGACATGGTCGCGTAACGTGCCGACGACAAACATCGGCATGTGCAGATCCGAGAGAGCGACCGGCCTGTCGTCGACCTGATATCGCCCCTCGGCGAGATCATTGTTGAGGAACAGCCGCCGCAGATAGTCGGAATGCATTTGATACGGCATGCGCGTGGCATCGGCGTTCCACGACATCAGCTCACTCGGCGCGGCGCGCTCTCCGACCAGATAGTCTCGCACGACGCGCGACCAAAGCATGTCGTTGGTACGCAACATCTGAAAGGCTCCAGCCATTTGAGCCGTTCCGAGCAAGCCTTGCCGCCACATCATGTCCTCCAGAAACGCGACCTGGCTTTCGTTAATGAACAAGGTAAGCTCGCCGGCTTCCGTGAAATCGGTCTGCGCCGCGAGCAGTGTCATTGTTCGCAGGCAGTCGGGCCGCTCGCGAACCAGCCTGGCCGCCGCGATCGACAACAGCGTGCCGCCGAGGCAATAGCCCGCGGCGTGGATGGCCTGTCCAGGCCGACGCGAGCTGATGGCGGCGATGGCTGCATCCACTCCGAGCTCGCGGTAATCTTCGAGGCTAAAATTGCGATACTCGGACGTTGGGTTCTTCCATGAAATCATGAAGACAGTGAAGCCGTTTCCGACCAGAAAGCGGACGAGAGAATTGCGCGGCGACAGGTCGAGAATGTAGTACTTCATGATCCAGGCCGGCACGATCAGAACGGGTTCCGGCCGCACGGTCGGCGTCGTCGGAGAATATTGGATGAGCTCAATCAATTCGTTGCGAAAGACGACTTTGCCGGGTGTGATGGCCACATCCTTGCCAACAACGAACTTCTGATCGCTCCTGAGCGCTGCACCGGCGAGCAGAGCCTGGCAATCCTCGATCCAGTTGTGCAGGCCATAGACGAAATTGCCGCCGCCGGTCTCCATGATCTTGCGCAGAACCTCAGGATTGCTGATGGCGAAATTCGTCGGAGCCACGGTGTCCAGACATTGGCGCAGCGCGAAGTCGGCGATTGCTGCGTTCGAATGCGCCAATCCGTGAATGCCGGTCGTCGTCGAATGCCACCATTGTTCGGTCAGCAGGAAGGCCTGGGCCAGGAGATTGAAGGAGGGTAGCTCCCAATCCGGGCCCGTGAAGCGCCGGTCGTTCTCGGGCGGCCTGATCACGGACCACGGCTGGAACGTTGCGCGCCTCGGCACCATGGCGTCGACAAAGTCAATTGCGTTCTGGATCGCCCGACCGGCAAGACTGGCCTGCTTTCCGGGCGAGGCTAGAAGATGCAACTGCCAATCGGCAAAAGCCAGGGCCAGGGCTGCTGGCGAGACACCTCCGGTAAAGCGCGCGAGCGCCGCGTGGAAGGCTCGATCGATGGCATCGACGGCGGTATCAGAGCCCGACGGCTGCACTGGGGCCGGTCTCTCACTGATCGGGCGCTCCACGGGGACCTGATCAGAATTGGAAGCTATGGGAATGCGGCCGACGGATGCTGGAGGCGACATGGTGAACTCCTTGGGCACCCACAACCTATCCATGTTGTCAAAGACCGAATTGAGCTGCATCAACCCGAAGATTGAGCTGCCGCTTACCTTCGCCCGGCCTAAAGTGACCAACAGACCGGCGAGCCCTTCGATGATCGAGCAGTCTAGCGCAGCCAAGGGTTTGGCTGCTGCCGAGTTCTGGCAAACGCCAAAGGACGTCCTCTACTGCGCGCTCGGCTCCGGTCCGGACGGCCTATCGCAAGCCGAAGCGGACCAGCGCCTGGTGATCTTCGGAGCGAACCGCGCTGACGCCTCTCAAAGCCGGTCGGTCCTGCGCAAGCTCGGTCAACGCCTTTGGAACCCGTTGATTGCGATGCTACTGGCGGCGGCGCTCGTGTCCGGGGTGAGCGGCGATGTTGGCAGCTTTGCGATCATCGCAACCGTGCTGTCCCTGTCCCTCACGCTGGATATCGTTCAGGAGCATCGCGCCGAGCTGACAGCCGAGGCGTTACGAGACTCGGTCGCCATTCAGGCCGACGCCGTCCGGGATCGCAAGGATGTTACAATACCGGTAACGGCGCACGTTCCCGGAGACGTCGTGAAGCTTCGTATCGGCGATCTGATACCTGCCGATGGCATCGTCCTTGACTCCCGGGAATTGCAGGTCAATGAGGCCTTGATGACGGGGGGCCGTTTCCGGCCTTCAAGACGGGTGCCTCCTGCTCCGCGGCTTTGCCAGCGGAAGCGACGAATGCCCTGTTCGCCGGAACCAGTGCGGTGGGCGGAAGCGGCAAGATGTTGGTCGTGAGGACTGGAGGTCAGACGCGCTTTGGCGCGATCGCTGCTGCACTGGCGGCCAATGCCCCGCCAACGGCCCTCCAACAGGGTGTACGGAAGCTCGGGCTGCTGATCCTTCGGCTTACGCTGTTTCTTACTCTCTTTGTCCTGATGTCTCATCTCGTCGCGCAACGCCCCGCAATAGAGTCCTTCCTGTTTGCGGTCGCGCTCGCTGTCGGCCTGACACCCGAGCTGCTGCCCATGGTGATGACGGTGACGCTCGCCCGCGGCGCACTGCCGCATGGCGGACCGAAAAGTCATCGTCAAGCGACTTTCCGCGATCCACGATCTGGGTGCGATGGACACGCTTTGCGTCGACAGGACCGGCACGCTGACGGAAGCCAAAATCACGCTCAAGGCGCATGTCGACCCGCAGGGGCGACCTAGCGATCGCGTCCTGAGCCTCGCATACCTCAACAGCGCCTTCCAGGCCGGGGTCAGAAGTCCCCTCGACGATGCGATACTCTCAGCGAGGGGCGACATCTCGCCGGATGCCATGGCGCGCAAACCGCCCTCACATCATCCTGATCGCGACGTCCCTCGGCGCCCTCATCGTCGGCGTAGGGCTTGCGCTTGGCCCATGGGGACGACTATTCGGCTTTACCGCGCCTTCTGCGGCAATGTTGGCGACGATAATCGCTATCGCGGCCGCTTACCTCATCTCGGCGGAGATTGCCAAGCGCCTTGCGGTTTCAAGTTCGTAAGGCCTCGAGTGAGTGGCTCGGGCGAGTCGGGAGCGTTGACGGTCGGTGACCGGACCCACGCTCAAATCATGTACTGGCCGCCATTGATCGACAGCGTCGATCCGGTGATGAAACCCGCCTCTTCTGCCGCCAAGAACACCACAGCACGCGCAATCTCTTCGGGCCGGCCGAGACGGCCGACAGGAATGTGCGGCAAAATGCTCCTCTCCAGAACGTCCTGCGGCACGGCGTCCAACATCTCGGTATGGATATAGCCGGGGCAGATGGCATTGACCGTGATTCCGAGGCGCGCCGTTTCCAGCGCCAGCGCCTTGGTGAATCCTAGCTCGCCGGCTTTGGCCGCGGAGTAGTTGGTCTGGCCGAACTGGCCTTTTTGTCCGTTGATCGATGAGATGTTGATGATCCGGCCATATCTTCGTGCGCGCATGCCGTCGATCACCTGTCGACACATGTTGAACACGCCATCGAGATTGATGCGGATTACGGCATCCCACTGCGGCCGGGTCATCTTGTGAAGCGTCGAATCGCGAACGATGCCGGCATTGTTGACCAGGATGTCGATCGGCCCGAGCGAGGCCTCAATGGTTCTCACCCCGGCGGCACAAGCATCGAAATCGCCGATGTCCCATTGATAGGATGAGATGCTCGTTCGGCTCGCGAAGGCTTTGGCCGCCTCGGTGTTTCCTGCGTAGGTTGCCGCGACCAGGTAACCCGCGCTCTGGAGCGCTTGAGATACGGCGGCACCAATGCCTCTGGTCCCGCCAGTCACCAATGCCACCCGCGCCATGTCAAAAGCTCCCACCTCGTTGGCGAAATGATATCCGGCGCGCCCGCTGCCGCTTTGACGTGCGTCAAGGTACTCAGTGGCGACATGTGCTGCTCTAGTATTGAGATCGGAGCGGGAGGCATGCATGTTCAGAGATCTACTGGTGCACATCCCTACGGAGCGATCGCCGCGGCCCGCCATCGACGCTTCCGTTTCCCTGGCGATGACCGCCGGCGCGCACCTGGATGCGGTTGCGACAGGATATGTGTCGGCGAACGTGCCGTTTGTTGCAGAAGGCGGCGCGGCTATCGCATCGTCTCTGCAATTCGAGTACGAACGTGCGCTGGAAAGGGCTGACGCGGCAGTGCGCATTTTCGAGGTCGAGGCGAAGAACGCTCGAATCAACTACGGAAAATACGCACTGAGCGGATCTATCGCCGAGATAATTTCGAGGGTTGGTGCGGCGGCGCGCCTCTATGATCTGACGATCGTGTCGCAAGGCGACCCAGATGGCGATACGTTCGACAACCAGCTTCCGAAGGAGCTCCTCTTGCAGGCGGGTGGACCGTTGCTGTTCATTCCCTATACTTTCCGGGGCGCGTTCAAGGCGTCGCGCGTCGGCATCTGCTGGGACGGAAGTCGTCTCGCCGCTCGCGCCGTGCGGGACGCGATACCATTCCTCACCGAAGCGGACGCCCTGACGAACATCACCCTCAACGCATCCGAAGTGCCCGCCGACGCATCGCCCGAACGGCTCGTAAAACACCTCGCTCGCAAGGGCCTGCCGGCGAAGACGATCTCGCTTCAGTCCGACCGTGACAATCTGCAGTCGAGCATCCTGTCGATCGCTGCGGATGAAGGCCTCGACCTCCTGGTTATGGGTGGCTACGGACATTCTCGGTTTCAGGAAACGGTGTTCGGCGGCGTCACGCGGGAGATGTTCCGCAGTATGACTGTTCCCGTTCTGATGTCCCACTGATGGAGCGGGATGTGAGGACACTTCTCCGAACTGAACGCACCCGGGCAGGCGCCATCCTCGCTGCGGCGTTGCTTCTCTCCTCAGGCCCAACCGCAGCTTCGAGCGTCGAACAGGGACGGCGTCTTGCACTGCTGTATTGCGCAAAGTGCCACTCGACCGACAAGGTCAGCCCCAGCCCTCTCAAGATCGCCCCTCCGTTCAGGACGTTACACGAACGATATCCGATTGAGATGTTGCAGGAATCCTTGGCCGAAGGCATCGTCACTGGGCATCCGGCGATGCCGGAATTTCGTTTCGATTCCGACCAAGTCGGCGATTTCATGGCGTTCCTGAAGACGTTGGAGCAATGAGGGCTCGTGGCGCAGCTCGAGCGAAAGAGGCCGTGATGACTCTCGAGAACAGCCAGATGACTCTACGGAATTCGTGCGTGGCTCTTGCGATCTTGTCGAGCGCGGGCTCATCCGCTATTGCCCAATCCGACTTCCAACCCTCTCCGACCGTCAGACAGTATGCGCCTCGTCTGGTCGAGATCATGAGCGCGGCGCAGGCTCCAGCATCTGAAATTGTGGTTCGCGGGCAGGTCGAAGAACTGGGAGCTGGCCACATACGAATTGCGCCAGTTGACGGATAGTCTTGCCCAAGCTGCCGTATTCTACCCGGGCATTCCCGTGAGCAACGTGACCACGATGGAAGAACCGCTGCTCTCAATAGCGGACGCGATCGAAACGAGGGACCGCCGCAGGTTCGCCGCTTCCATGCGTGGGCTGACGGACGGCTGTAATGCCTGCCACACCTCGCTGGAGCGCGGCTTTATAGCGATAGGACTACCGACCGATCAGCAGCCGCCCGCCAATCAGATATTCGCTCCAATGGGAAACGCTCAGAAGAAATGACGCAGCCGTTGCGTGCTTAGGTCCGGCACGCCTAACATCCGCTACTCCGCCAAGTGATGGCGACATTTCCGAAGATTGCGGAAGGGCCGGGCACTTGCATCGCACAGTACTCAGACGCTGGTGATCGGAACGCCTAGCAAAATCCGAGCTCTTCGATCGCAATTTGGCAAATCTGCTCGGGGTCCCGAACCCCCGTTCCCGCAATCTCAATGATTCGCCGCGCAATCATCTCGCAAACAGGGTCATTGCGATCGACCAGACAAAGTCTGCGGAGCGTCTTCCGATACGCAACATGCAATCGAGTGATCTCGTCAGGCGAGACTGAGCAGTTACGGAGCAGTCGACGAATGGTCATTTCAACCTCCCCTGCGCCTCCCTCAGTTACAGAACTGTTGCAGCCGCCATAAGTAGGTGCTGCGGGGTACGCTGCAACCGACCGCCGCGAAGCATCGAAACGACGCACGGAGCGAACAGGAACGTCATGCCTCGAACTGAGCAAGTCCTTCACGATCGAGCAACACGATCCGTCGCTGTGTCGGCCCGTCGAGTGCGTGAAACGGTTTCGAGCGTAATTTCAAGATAGTCGGCGATGTCGCGGCGGCTCATCGGCAAGATCATCACGTCAGGATGCATCAGCCGTTCGTCCATTTCGAGGAGGAATGCGGCCACCCTCTCCAGTGCAGTCTTTCGGCCGAGCAGAAGCATATGTGTCTTGGCGTGCTCAAGATTTCGCGTGACGAGACTGAGAAGGCTTCCTGCCCCGTCCCGCGGTTTGCCATGACATCGAGGAGGCTGCTTTGCCTCATTATGCGGACGCTGGTTTCAACAACCGCGTCCGCCGTGAAGCGATGAGTTACGCCATTCTCCAGCCCGAACATGTCACCAGAGAGATAGAATGAATTGATCTGCCGACGGCCGTCCGAAAGCAGCTTGTAGGTGCGCACCGCTCCGGAGATGATCTGGTAGACGTACTCTGCCGCCTCCCCCTCGCCGAAGATCTCCATGCCTCTACAATACCTGAATTCGCTAGAGAAGACCTGCCCGCCGGCAAGGGCAGCCAAGTGTCCGTCTGCGGGACGGCGGTTTGCCGCATTGGTTCTCACCAGCATCGTTGCCTCCCCTGTCTAAAATGTTAGGACGAGGCAGGGCGAACAAATTTGATCTAAGACAATTTCAACGGAATCTACGTACTTCTCGGCGCTGGTGCGGTTACTACGTACGGCTCTTGCAAGCGTCTGCGCGTGCGAGGCTGGGAGAGAGATCCTCGACGCTTGCGTTAAACGCGAGGAGGTCAGCTATCCCCGGGATATATTTGCTCTCGATGAACTTCCCGGCCGCTCTCGTCGATGACGACGATCCGGAGCTCCGGATGGCCTTTCGATTTCTCTCTGCGCACCTTGTCCACGAGGCTCTTGCTGTGCGCGATGGCGGCGCCATCACTCACAAACTCCAGGCCTGACTTGTCCCGGACGGGCAGCGCCGTCCTTCATGTCGAAGTAGCAGATGCGCATCGGCTCATTCCCGCTGCCCGCTCACTCGGGTTGGTCAAGCCCATCAGCCCGGAAGAAATGAGCCGCCGAGCCCAGGGGGATGGATCTCGGCGGCAGCTTGGGGACGTAACCGTGGGGTCGGTTTACGTAAGGCGAAAACTATCAGCCGCGCTCAGCACGGACTTGATCCGGATCAAGCGCGACCTCGCCAAACTACTTTCTTTCACGCCTGGGATCGCGTGAAAGCTCGCCCGTCGTCACGTTGACGATGTGAATCCTTGCGCAGGCCGGGCACTGCACGACAGCGAGCTCATTGGCGCTCGTCTCGGACCGCTCGTTGATGGGGTGTTGGACGTTCATCCCAGTATTGGGACAGCGAAACAGGATGTTGGACATAAAAGCTCTCCGTCCCACACACCTGCTTCTTCCCTGTGATCCGATCAATTCGGGAAGATCACCTAGGCTTCAGACTGGGCCCCTCTTGCACTACCTGAATACCGCATGGCCACCTTCTACACATCGCACGCCCAAGAGGTCATCTTCGCATACATGGTAACATTTAACAGGTGCGCATATCTGGGGACGTTGCGGGGAGTACGCCATGCATCGGTACATCGCTCGGGCGAATGTTGATCATTACATCGCGCTGTTGAACGACGCTGATCTCAGGGCTGATAGCCGAAGCACGATCACCAAGATGCTGATCTCCGAAGAGGACAAGCTTGGTCACGATCTGGAGCAACTCGAGTTTGCCGAAAACAGAGCCGCAGCCGGACGCAACCGCGTGGATCACGTGAGAAACCTGCGCGACAGTTTTGCTCTGGGAACGCTGGAACGGCAACAAGCAGACGAGGTGCTGGTGAACGTTGAAAATCTTCAAGCCATTTTGGAGGATTCGTGTCAACGCTTGCGCAGGCAGATCAACTCGCGCGGTCTCTAGATTTCTCGCGTTCTTCTGTTCTCATCGCGCACTGCCATCGCTGGCTTCGGCTGAAGGATCACTCATTTTTTTATCCTCGCGCGGTGTCGCGGTTGTCGCTTCCCTGGATTGATTGATATCAACATCGTTTCCTCGGCGACGTCCTATGCTCAAATAAAAATGGGAGCATCGCCATGATTGGAATTACGCTGACCGCAGATCAGATTTGCAATGCGCCGATCGAGGTGCGACGGTGGATCGAGCACGAGGTCATTGCCGGCCTCCGCTTGGCACCGCAAGCTCGCGCTTCGTCGCCGCCACGGATCGCTCGCCCAGCCATCTGCAGCGAAGACGAAATGGCAGCGATATTCGGCCGATTGAGGGGAATGCCGGTCGCATTGAGTGTGCTATTCGAATTCAGGCTACCCGGAATCAACTTCGGAGATCCGCCGGTCAAGAGCTTCCGGCTGATGGATATTCTGCACAATAGCAAACTGCAGGGCATCGAGCAGGTGATGACCGGTCTGGACGCCATCAGCAAGGCTCTTGCTGATCTACGTGGCGATCCAGGTGTCTGTTTCTGCGACTTCGATAGCGAAGGTCACTGTTTCCTGGCGCCCGAAACGCAAGCGAGCATCGCAAAGCTGTGGCACGACATCGTTGTTCAACAGGAGCCGCCTGCCGACACTCGTCGAGAGCCGATGCTGCGCTCCGCAGGCTGAGTTCGAACGGCTTCCGCCTGCTCACTGTTTCTGACGTAGTGAGCCGAGGGCCGATCTGCGCCGCAATCATGCGGCGACCGGCTCGCTTTCCTTGCTGTTCTTGCGGAGCAGTGGCGCAAACTGCTCCGACGTGACCGTTTCATTAGCGATCAAGAGTTCAACGCCGGCGTCGAGGTCGGCACGCCGTCGTTGCAGGATATCCCGGGCGCGACGGTCGCCCTCCTCGATCAGGTTACGTACGGCGAGATCGATCTCGCGGCCCGTCGCTTCCGCTGCCGCAACGACCGCATCCTGGGCCGCTGCAAGAAACGCTTTCGGCTTAGCGGCATAGGTGCGCTGCCCTACTGTCTCGTCCATGCCGTATTTGGTCACCATCTCGATGGCGACTTCGGTCGCACGTTGAAGATCATCGGCGGCGCCGGTCGAAATGGCCCCGTCGAAAATCAGGCGCTCCGACGCGCGTCCCCCCATCAGCACAGCGATCCGGTTCTTCAGCTCGTCGACCGTAAGCAAGAACCGGTCCTCGGTCGGGCGCTGGATGGTGTACCCCAGCGCGCCGATTCCCCGCGGAATGATCGATACCTTCTGCACAGGGTCGACGCCGGGCAGGCTGGCCGCGACGAGGGCATGCCCCATTTCGTGATAGGCAACCCTGCGGCGCTCGTCCTTGCTGAGTACCCTGCTCTTCTTCTCGATACCGGCCACGATCCGCTCGATCGCCGTAACAAAATCGGTGAGTGTGACCTCCTCGCCGCTCCGCCTGGTCGCGGCGATCGCAGCTTCGTTGATCAGATTTGCGAGATCAGCCCCGGTGAAACCGGTCGTCAGGCCCGCCACCTTGTCGAGGTCGACATCTTTGCCCATACGGATCTTGCGGACGTGCACCTTGAGAATGGCAATGCGCCCGCCCTTATCCGGCCGGTCGACGAGGACCTGTCGATCGAACCTGCCCGCCCGCAACAGCGCGGGATCCAGGATCTCGGGGCGGTTAGTGGCTGCCAGCAGGATGACGCCGGCGCTCGGGTCGAAGCCATCAAGCTCCGACAGGAGCTGGTTGAGAGTCTGCTCCTTCTCGTCGTAGCCCCCGAACGACAGCGGTCCGCGGCTGCGCCCCAGCGCATCGAGTTCGTCGACGAAGATGATGCATGGTGCCGCCTTGCGGGCCTGCTCAAACAGGTCCCGAACGCGCGCTGCGCCAACGCCAACGAACATCTCGACGAATTCCGAGCCCGAGATCGAGAAAAACGGAACGCCGGCCTCTCCCGCCACGGCTCGGGCGAGCAGGGTCTTCCCCGTCCCTGGCGGTCCCACCAGCAAAATTCCCTTCGGCACATGCGCGCCCAACCGGCCGTAGCTCGTGGGGTCCTTGAGGAATGAGACCACTTCCTGGAGCTCGAACTTCGCCTCGTCGACGCCGGCTACATCCGCGAACGTAACCTTCGTGTCCTTCTCGACATACACCTTTGCACGGGACTTACTGATCGCCATAAGTCCTCCGAAACCTTGGCGGCCGCCCATACTGCGACCGATCCAAAACCAGATCACGAAGAAGACGATGGCCGGAAAGAGCCAGGACAGCAGTGTTTGCAGTACGCCATTTCCGGGAACGCCGGTAACACTCACGCCCTTTTCCGCGAGCTTTTCGGCCAAGGCCATATCCACCCGCGCGGTCACGAATGCCGATTTTCCGCTCGGAAGTTGCTCCTTCAATTTTCCCTGAATTGTATCTGGCCCAACGGAAACTTCGGCCACCTTTTCCTGGGCGAGCAACTGCTCGAATTGGCTATAAGGGACAGTTTCGATTGAATCGTACGTCGTCAGAGTAAACTGCAAAACGACGAGCAGCATACCGCCTGCGAAAATAACGGCCATCGTTATGGCCTGCTTTCGCGAGACTTGATTTGAGTCCACCTGCTCCTCCCATCGGCGTCGGCTGCAATGTAGTTAAATGGTAATCTGGGACGGCGAACTCGACTTGATTCAGGTCAACACAGGCAGCCGCTTCTGGCGCATTGTAAGGAGATGCCAGCGTTGCCGAACCGCGGCCGCCGAGGGTGAAGCTCAGGTTGACCAGGATCAAGTTTAAGCCAAGCGCAGTCGTACACACTGGCGCGCAGATCGCATTGGCAACGGGCAGCACATCTGAGGCATTCAAATGGCGCACAAACGAGTCCTGTTTCACTCAGAGGCCCGTGAAAAAGTCTTACGCGGCGCATCCCTGCTTGCAGACGCCATACGCGTAACCCTGGGCCCGAAGTCGAAGTCCGTTCTGATCCAGAAGGCGTGGGGCGCGCCGATCGTCTGCAACGATGGTGTTACTATTGCCAAGGAATTCGATCTCAAAGACGCGGAAGAGAATCTGGGCGCTCAGGTACTGCGACAAGCAGCCGAGAAAACCGGCGATGTCGTGGGCGACGGCACCAGCACGTCCACGATCCTCGCTCATGCCATCCTCGCCGACGGCGTTCGAAATGTCGTCGCCGGTGCAAGCGCGATCGACCTCAAGCGCGGCCTCGATCGCGGAACACAGGCTGCCATCGCGGCGTTGCATGCCATGGCGAAACCGGTGAAGACCAGGGCGGAGAAAGTACAGGTCGCCACGATTTCAGCGCACAACGACGTCTCCATCGGCGAGCTGGTGGCAGATGCGCTCGAAAAAGTCGGCGGCGACGGCGTGATTTCGGTCGAGGAATCCAAGACGACAGAGACCCTCCTGGACGTCGTCGAAGGTATGAAATTCGATCGCGGATTCCTCTCGCCGTATTTCGTCACGGACGCCGACCGGATGGAAGCTGTGTTGGAGGATCCCCATGTCCTGTTGTGCGATCACAAGATCGGCGCGCTGCGGGATCTGGTCCCCCTGCTCGAGCAAGTCGCCAAAAGCGGCCGATCGCTTCTGATCATCGCCGAGGACATCGAGGGCGAAGCTCTGGCCACCCTCATCGTCAATCAACTACGCGGCGTGCTCAAGGCCTGCGCCGTCAAGGCGCCCGGTTTCGGCGATCGGCGCAAAGCCATGCTGGAGGACATTGCCATACTCACCGGCGCGCAGGTGATCTCGGAGGAGATTGGCCTGAAGCTGGAAAGCGCCACCCTGCAGCAACTCGGTCGCGCCGCGCGCGTGGTCTCCGACAAGGAGAATACCACCCTGATCGGCAGTGGAGGCGATCGCGCCCGCATTGACGCACGGCTGGCTCAAATTCGCGTCGAGATCGAGAAAACGACCAGCGGCTACGATCGCGAGAAGCTCGAGGAGCGCCTTGCCAAGCTGTCAGGTGGCGTCGCCGTGATCCGGGTGGGAGCACCGACCGAGGCCGAGATGAAGGCGAAGAAAGAAGCGCTGGACGATGCGATCAGCTCGACGAAAGCTGCGGTCGCGGAAGGCATAGTTCCGGGCGGAGGCCTAGCACTGCTTCGGGCATTCGCAGCTGTGGCCGAGGAGGAGGCCGCGTGCGAGGGCGACGAACGAACCGGCTTACAGATCCTGAGGCGCGCACTCGAAGCCCCCGCGCGTCAGATCGCCGAAAATTCCGCGACTGACGGCGGCGTCGTGGTTGCACGGATGCTCGCCAGCGAGGGTAACTTCGGCTTCGACGCCGCCCGGAAGGTCTATGTCGACCTCGTGGAGGCCGGCATCGTCGACCCGGTGAAGGTCGTACGGACCGCGCTTGAAAACGCGGTTTCCGTCGCGAGCGTGCTGCTTCTGACGGAAGCGACGATGACGGAAATTGCGGAGCCGAAGCGCGAGCGGTTGCCCGAGCCCGACTTGGCGATGTAGCTGCGACGTCCTGCCAGCACAGGATGCGACGATGCCCTATCGTTCAAACGAAGACCTTCCCGCGGGAGTACGACACCACTTGCCGCCTCATGCCATGGACATCTACCGGGAAGCGTTCAATCACTCCTTTGCCTCGCATGTCGGGGACCTCCGACAGGAAGAGATCGCACACCGAACGGCCTGGGCGGCCGTGAAGCGCTCCTACGTGAAACTCGGCGACCACTGGATGCCGAGGAGACCGGATGCATAGCCGACGCATATGATCTCGGCTGTCGATCGAGAAATGTCTGTCTCTCTGCCGCATTTTGCTCCGTCGGATGGGCGCTGATCGCCGAGCTCGCGCCGCGTTGAACGAGGCCTCACTCACCACCTTTTTCCAGTGAATCCAACTAAGCGCGACTGTAACCCGGGCAGCTCGAAACACCTTTGCGGCGCTGCTCGCGAATTTGAGCGAAATCAACCTCCGACCGATGACCGTGACTATTCTTCCAGGCGACCGAGATGGTCAAACCTCGAAGGAGAAATCATCATGGCAACCGAGACAAAAGTACCTGTCACGAAACCGTCCCGCGCGCCCGCAGTCGGCAGCGAGACATGGCGGCCGTTTCAGGCACTGAGAAACGAAATCGACCAGATCTTCGACGATTTCGGCAGCGGCTTCTGGAATCGGCCGTTCCGATCGCTCGCGCGGCTCGAACGCGACCTTTCCAAGTCGATCTCTGGGCCGGCCGTCGACGTCGCCGAAAGCGACAAGGCGTACGAGATCACGGCTGAGCTGCCTGGCCTCGACGAAAAGAACATCAACATTACGGTCGCAAACGGCGCCCTCACCATCAAGGGTGAGAAGCGGGAAGAGACCGAGGAAAAGAAGAAGGACTACTACGTCTCCGAGCGCCGCTACGGCACCTTCGAGCGGTATTTCACCCTGCCGGACAGCGTCAACGCCGACAAGATCGAGGCGACCTTCAAGAACGGCGTGCTGATGGTCACGCTTCCGAAGACCGAAGAGGCGCAGAAGCCGGCCAAGACGATCAACGTGAGGGCGGCCTGAGGGCCTCAACGGAGCGAGGCTGCCCCCAGCCGCAGCCTCGCCCCAATCATGGAAGTCGGAGCATCATCGACCTTTGAGGGCATATCATGCGCGCACATCATGTCATGACCAAAGACGTCGTCGCCGTGACGCCGCACAGCACGGTCGGAGGAGCCGCCAAGATCATGCTTCGAATGCACATCAGCGGCCTACCCGTCATCGACGATGCCGGCAACCTCGTCGGCGTCGTCTCGGAAAGCGACTTCCTTCGCCGCAGCGAGATCGGCACCGGTCGCAAGCACGCCGCCTGGTTGAAGTTCTTCATGGGACCGGCACGGGCGGCCGCCGAATTCATTCACGAACGCAGCCGCAAGGTCGAAGATGTCATGACGCGGCACGTTATCTCAGTGCAGGAAGAGACCTCGCTGGCCGATCTGGTCGACCTGATGGAAAAGCACGACATCAAACGCGTCCCGGTGATGCGGGGCAAGGCGCCGGTCGGAATTGTCACGAGGACGAATCTGCTGCAAGCCATGGCGAGCCTCGCGCATGAAATTCCCGACCCGACCGCCGATGATGAGCACATTCGCGAGCGCATCACGCGCAAGGTCAACGCAACCGACTGGCGTCCGATCGGCTTTGAAGTGAATGTCCGCAGAGGCATCGTCCATTTGCACGGCCTCATCACCACCGATGAGGCCCGGCGGGCGACGATCGTCGCCGCCGAGAACACCAATGGCGTCAAGGAGGTTCACGACCACCTCCGCTATACTTACTCGGAGTATTTGGCCGAGTCGGGGAAAGACATGGTGGCTGCGGGCTAAATCGCTCGCGCATCGAGGCAACCATGCTTGGATGGATCGTTCGGATTCTCTTTGTCATCGCAGCGCCGATCACTGCGCTGTTCGTGGCGCGTGACGCGCTGAACTTCGGCTTGATTCAGACCTTTGTTACGATACTCCTTGTCACAGGCCTGGTCGGGCTGGTTGCGGCCTATTCCGGGCGCAGCCGACGCGCCCCTCACTGACATGCATACTTCTGGATCGGAATTCGGATGGATTCCGACGGTCAGAGGACGAGGACCGCGGCAAGATCTTTGACGCAGACGGCTGGGATCAGCCCGCTCCTATTGGGCGGACACAAAAAGCCTCGTGACCGCGTCGACCGGTGCCGCAAAGGCAAAACCACCTCTTCGCGCGACGATCACTCCGATCAGCTTGCCTCGTATATTCACCAGCGCGCCTCCCGAGTTCCCCTGGCCCACAAGCACGTCTGATTGGACCAGATCGCTATTGGCAATGCCTGGACACGAACGATGCAACGCTGAAACGATGCCAAATGTCACGCTCTGTCCCCAATCCTGGGGATCGCCGATCGCCAGGACGAGCTCTCCCACCTCAAGCGCGCCAGGTTTCTCCAAAGCCAGTGCTCGAAGGTTATCAGCAGCGATCCGCAGTAGCGCAACGTCATCTCGCTCGGATCGGGCCAGCAGAACGGCGTTCAGGGCTCGCCCATCCTGGAGCAATGCTTTTACGACCGTTGCGTTTGCAACCAGGTGATCTGCGGTGACGATCAGCCCTGCCAGGGCATCCACGATTACGCCCGCTCCCTGCAGCTCTCGAGGTGTAGGAGGATCTGGAAATCCGGCTTCCGGATCGAATATTCGCGGCTCGGACGGCACGCCCCAGCTTCGTATCCCTACCACAGCCGGCGAGATGCGTTTCACGAGGGGAGCAAGGCTCCTCGTCGAGTAAGTCTCTTGTTCTCTATAGAGATCGTCGCCCCAACAGGCACCGGACCCGAGGACAAGCACCAGGCTCCACACCGAGACGCCTATCCATTTTAGACATCGGCAAAAGATACTGCGTGACATAAGACACCGGTTCGGCGATCGTTGCCGGAAGAGCCTAACGTCCCGGATTGGGTGCGATTTGAGGATTCTCAAAGTCCGCCTCACTCTCCTCGTGAAGCGCCGGGCGCATGTTGGGTGGGCGCGAGCCGCGCCGCCTCCCGTCCTACGGATACTTACTTAGGTGAAGCCCCCAAATTTCGGCCGCCCGGCGGATGCTTTAGAAAGGCTTCGCCAGCACGCATTTGGCTCGATGACCAGGGGCCTGCAATGAATCACTCGATCTACACCGCGGATAAGGCAACGCACCTAAAGGTGGTCGTCTCCGTGCTGCTCGCCAGCATCGCCATCGTAGCGACCACACTGACCGCCCGCCCGCCCCATCCGGAAATGATTGTGAAGGCGACGACTCAGACCGTCTACGAGCCTCGTCTAGGCCATGCCATTACCGAGGTCGCGCGACGTGAGAGGCACCCGATTTAGATCGGCTGTTGGAGGATCGCGAAATGACTAGCGAAGCAATCAAGGCGCTGATGATACTCGCGCTATATGGCGCGCTCGAAATCACACTCCTTTATTCGTCGATTGGCAGCTTTGCCAGACGTCCGGTCCGCTCCCAGATCCGTCGAGCGGCTTCCCGCAAGTTTGCCAATCGAACACCGGAGGACTAGGACGTGTAATGCGTCGTCCGCTTCCGCGGGGTAACGCATACGTCTATGCTCGCACTAAGAATTTCGATCCGAAGGCGACCTTCGATCATTTGTTGTGAGGATCTCAATCAGATGAAGCCGAGATTGCGGACCAGCATGTAGATCGCCACCGCAAATATGAGCGCCGCGAACACGGTGTTCAATGCACCTTTGCGCCCGGCGAGCGAGCCGGCGGAGCGGGCGCCAAAGAGTCCGCCGAGAACGCCGCCTAAGATAAACAACGCGGCAAGATACCAATCCACGAGGCCGGACAGGGCGTAGTTGGCCGCCGTAGTCAGCCCAAAGGCGGTCACCGCCACCAGAGAGGAGCCGACCGCATAGAGGATCGGCATGCCGGTGGCAGCGATGAGCGCCGGCGCGATCAGGAAGCCGCCGCCGATCCCGAAGAAGCCCGACAAGGCTCCCGTGACAAGCCCCAGGGCGAGAAGCTTCGGCAGGTTCCCCCGGTTGAGCCGGACCGACGGCTCACCCGCGCCGGAGCGGCCCTTCAGCATCAACGTGCCCACCACCATCATGACAATGGCGAACAACGCCAGCAACTTCTGGCCCTCGACGATCTTGCCGAGGGTAGAGCCGAGGAACGCGCCGGCCACGCCTGCGAGTGCGAATACGGAGGCACAGCGCCACTTCACATTGCCGGCGCGGGCGTGATTGAAGAGGTTCGCGGCAGCGTTCGCCGCGACGGCGATCGCGCTGGTCCCGATCGCCACGTGCGGATCCGACACACCGACCAGATAGACGAGGAGCGGCACGGCCAAAATCGAGCCGCCGCCTCCAAGCAGCCCTAGCGAAAAGCCGACCAACGAGCCGGAGGCGAGGCCGAACGCGCCTTGGGTCAGCGACAGCATAGTGGGCGACTCCTCATTTCAAACCGCTGTCTACGGCTCNGGGCGAGCCGTAGACGCCGCGATTCCAAGGCGCGCGCATTAGAATGCGGGCCATGCCGCAAAAGCCGGTGAGGCCGGCCGTGATCAGCCCGGCGCCGACGAAGGCAGGCACAGCGAAGAACCACGGCGACACAAGAAGGCCAAGCAGCGTGCCCACGACAGCAAGACTGCCGGCGCCAATCTGCACCTGGCGCTGCAGCTCCAGCGGTTGGTGCCGGTCGCGCATGACCGGCAGGCCGGCCTTGCGCCACGCGTCGAGCCCGCCTTCGACGATAAATGCTTCGCAGGTTTCGCCAAGCTTCGCCGCGAGCCGTGACGCGTTGGCCTGAGTGCGGGCGCCGCTTTTGCAGTGAAAGATGACCGGCTTGCCCTGATGCACGGCGAGGTCGATCCCGTCGAGCTTCGACAGGGGCATGTGCCGCGCGCCGGGAATCTTCTCGCGGGCGTGCTCATCGACTTCGCGGATGTCGATCAGGAGAGCGCCGCTCTCGACAAGTCGGCGCGCGTCGGTTGGCTTGATTGTGGGCAGCGACATGATTTGCTCCTCTACTGTCCCGAATTAATTCTTCGCCTTGGCGGGTTTGCAAAAGAGCCTGTGCAGCGTGGCAAAGAGTTGCTCGATGCGTGGATCGGCGATGCGGTACCAGATCGTCTGGCTTTCGCGCCGAAAGGTGACAAGGCCCTCCTCGCGCATCCTGGCGAGGTGCTGCGACAGGGCCGATTGCGACAGCCCCACGGCTTCCGCGAGGGCATTCACGTTGCTCTCGCCGCATTCGACGAGGTTGCACAGGATCATCAGCCGACGCTCGTTGGCGAGCGCGCGCAGTATTCCGGCGACTTCAACCGCCTGCTTTTCGAAAGTCTCCAGATCGAAGGCTCGGGAGGCCATTGGCCACTCCTTATTTTAGCTATTGCTTATTTAGCTATCGCTAATATATTTGTCAAGACCAACCAACCCGGTGGCATCAGGAGGTTCCAGCCATGTCAGGACAACCCATCATCCGCGCGTTCTTCGACGAGCCGACCAATACGGTGAGCTATCTGGTCGCCGATCCGGCGACGAAGAGGGCTGCCATCATCGACCCGGTGTTTGACTACGACCACAACTCGGGCGAGGTGGACACGCGCTCGGTCGAGGCGATGTTGAAGGCCGCAGAAGATGCAGGCCACACGATCGACTGGGTGCTCGAGACGCATGCCCATGCCGACCACCTCTCCGGCGCCCCTTTCATCAAGGCGAAGACCGGTGCCAGAATCGGCATCGGCGAGCACATCAAGGACGTGCAGCGCATCTTCCGGCCGATATTCAACGCCACCGACCTGAAGACCGACGGCAGCGACTTCGACCGGCTCTTCCGGGACGGCGAGCGCTTCAGGATCGGCGAACTCGACGTGGAGGTGATCTACACGCCCGGGCACACGCCTGCCGACGTCTCCTACAAGATCGAGGATGCCGTGTTCGTCGGCGACACCCTGTTCATGCCGGACTACGGCACGGCGCGCGCCGACTTCCCCGGCGGCGACGCGCACAAGCTCTACCGATCGATACAGCGGCTCCTGGCGCTGCCGCCCGAAACGCGGCTGTTCATGTGTCACGACTATAGGGCTCCCGGCCGCGACACCTATGCGTGGGAGACAACGGTCCGCGAGGAGCGCGAGAAGAACGTCCAGGTCAAGGAGGGCGTCACGGAGGATGAGTTCGTGGCCCTGCGCCAGGCGCGCGACGCCAAGCTCTCGGCGCCGAGGTTGCTGCTGCCCTCCATCCAGGTCAATATTCGCGCCGGCAAATTCCCGCCGGCCGAAGCCAACGGGGTACGCTATCTCACTATTCCCGTGACGCTGAAGGGAGGAGCGGAGACCAGCGTTTAAGCGCAGGCCAGTCGGTATCGTCAGCGACGCTCATGCGACGTCGCTTTCGCTCGAGTTCAATAATCCGTCGCGGTGCGCTGCAACGCCGTGCAGCACAGCGCATTGTTGAGAAAGATGAGGACCCGCCTACTTGAAGTTGCGCATCGACTTTCTTTTTCAAGCTCAGGTTGGAGGCGAAGCGCAACGGTTGCGGCTATTCTATCCGGGTCTTCAGGCGTTCAAAGCAGTCGGAAAGATGCGCAAGGCAGTGAACCTGCAAGACTGGGTTTGGGAAGTTGCAGCGGACACCTACCGACTAAACTTGTTCAGCCAACTCACAGGACGAGCCACGCTCGGGCAGCCCACTGTGAGCGACTATGAACTCGCCGAAGCCATTCGCCAAAGTTTCACTCAGGTGACCGACGCCCGGTATCGAGAGATGATCCAGTTGGCAACCGACGCCGCCCTTGAAGCTTACGACCGGGTTGTATCTGCTGCGATCAAGCGCTCCCGTGCTCTGCGACCCAACTGAAGGTCGCCGAAACCATTCGCCAAAGCTTCAGTCACGTGCCCCCGCTTCAAGCTATGTAGACCTCGCCGGTGACTACCGCCGGCCCGCCGCTTGGCTTTCAGACGATGAAATGGGCTCCCGTAGGCCAAATCCGGCAGGTCTGCTGTTGACCCGAAATTGGCGTATCTCGATCTAGACGGCTTGGACATCCAGCATCGCCAGCCGGTCTCGCAAAACGATCAGTGGCATGGAGGCGAAGCCACTTAAGAAAAGCAACCAGTCCAGCGGCACGTTAAGGAGACGCAAGTCCGAGGCCACATTCCGACATTCCTAGGCGATCTGCGCCTGACTAGAGGGCGATGAGGACCACCCGAGACAGGCTTGGCTTCCGGAGCGCCCCACGAAAGTCGTCAACGCGGATTTCCAATCATCCGATCCTGAACGTGTACGTCACCAGTCCCGACATTCCTCTGGATGCAGGGGACGTTTCTGCTCAAGCAGCTATATCGCTCCGCTCCCCACCCTAGGAAGAGTAAGTAGTTCTCCTTAGGGATTCCTGCGAAATATCATTCCTGAATGCAGTCACGTACCGTCTGTCCATCACGAGGGAGATGGACATGCTCACAAACGCACCCACCACCACGCCGATCGCTGCCCCCAACCACGTCTCCGACCAATTCGCCGGCATTACCGGCCATGTCGGCCTGGTCGCCAGCGAGTTCACTTACAAGAAGGACGAGGAGATTTTCGGCGAGGATGAGCCGGCTGAATACGTCTACCAGGTGACGTCCGGTGCAGTGCGCAGCTACAGGCTTTTGTCAGACGGACGTCGTCAGATTGGTGCATTCCACCTGCCCGGCGACGTTTTTGGTCTGGAAGCCAGCTCGGTTCACCGGCTCGCTGCTGAGGCTATCGTGGATACGACGGTGCGCCTTATCAAGCGCAACTCTCTTGAAAGGGCCGCAGGCGCCGACGTCAGTGTTGCCCGCAAGCTTTGGATCATGACCGCCGGCGAGCTGAAGCGGGCGGAAAATCACATGCTGCTCCTCGGGCGCAAGAACGCGCTGGAACGGATTGCGAATTTCCTTCTCGATATGGACCGGCGTCTCTCCGTCACCGGCATGATAGCGCTGCCGATGTGCCGGCGCGACATCGGCGACTATCTCGGGCTCACTCTCGAAACGGTCTCGCGCGCGCTCTCTCAGCTCCAAGCGCAAGGCGTTCTCGGCTTTTCCGGTGCGCGTCAGATCGAACTGCGTAACCGCGATCGGCTACGCAAGATGGATGCGTAAAAACCTGGCATGACTCAAGCCATCTTCGCGTCTCGCTTTACCAGGCTGAAATCGATTGATTTGCCATCGTGGCTGGTTCACTGATCCGGCCAGCCAACAGCAGCAATGATCTGGGTCAACATGCCGCTCGGTCGCATCGGTATTCTGTTGCAACAAAGATCTCCCTGTCGATGAGTGACATCGTAGCCGTCCGCGCCCAGCTCAAATCCCGCCGTATCAATCTCGATACCGGCCGGGAGAACGTCGTTGTGATCTCCCGCCGGTCTACCGCACTGCGGCCGGACCTGTTTCGAGGCTTTTCCAGGGTCGAGCTGCGCAGCGACTCGAAGACGCAACTGGCGACGGTACTCTCACCGACGATGACAGCCTAGTCGGGCCCAACGAGCTTGGCATGGCGGAGCCCGCGTTTCGGCGCTTTGGGCGACCCGCAGGCAGTTATACTGCAGTGACCCCCGCTCCCTCCCCACCCAGTCTGGACGCGGTTCGCGCCAAGATTCAGGGCAAGACGCTTGAGGCTCCCGAGATCGGCGCAATTGTCGAGGATCTCGTGCACTATCGCTATTCGGACATGGAAATCGCTGCGTTCCTCGTCAGCTCCGCCAATTTCATGACATCCGGCGTCGAAGCGATGAAAGAGGTCGTCGCGTCATGCAACGGCTGCCTCGCATGGGGCGGGCGATCGAGCTGGAATTCGCCGATCAAGGCAGAAACGGAGGACCATTGCGTGTCTTGATGTCGGGTGACATCGGCCCAAATGCCAAACTGCTGGAGCCGGATCCGGAGGGCCCGACCACCGTGACTACGTGTTTTGCGAGTCGACCTACGGCGATAGCGACCGCCCGTCCACAACGCACGCGCTGCGTCGCTCGCATCTGGCCCAGGAGGTGCGCGACGCCGCCAGCGGACGCGGCGCGCTGCTGATCCCTGCCTTCGCGGTAGAACGGACCCAGGAGTTGATCGTCGATCTGGCCGACTTGATGGCCCGTGGTGAGATTCCGACCGCACCGATCTTCCTGGATTCGCCTTTGGCGATCCGTGCGACGGAGGTCTTCAGGAATAACGCGGCGAGCCTCGACCCGACCGTCGATCTGGACCGACTTCTTACGTTCAATCAGTTGCACTTCACGGAAACCGTTGACGAGAGCAAATCGATCGCCAGGCTCTCCGGCTTTCACATCATCATTGCCGCAAGCGGAATGTGCGACGCCGGCAGCATCCGCCATCATCTGAAGCGATGGTTATGGCGCAGGAAGGGCACGGTCCTTCTCGCGGGATTCCAGGCCCAAGGTACCTTGGGCCGCTTCTTGCGCGATGGCGCGAAGGCGGTGAGGATCCAGGGTGAGGAAATCAAGGTTGCGGCGAGAATTCGGTATATCGACGAATACTCCGGGCACGCCGACGGTCCCGAACTTGCGCGCTGGATAGCCGCGCGCCGTCCCATTCATCGTGGTCTGTTCATCGTGCACGGGGAAGAGCACGCGCTCGGAGGTCTTCTGAACCGGATCGCCGAGCGAACCGTTCCGACCGCACAGATTTTCACGCCGTTGCTGGATGATGTCTTCGCACCGACGTCGATCGACGTTGCTCGCCGCCGCCGGCTCACTCCCGATGCGGTCGTTAACCTCGATTGGCACAACGATATGTCCAAGCTGCTTCTCGATATCAATGACCAGATCGAGGCCGCGGCGGACGATCGATCACGCGGCGTCATCATCCGGAAATTGCGCAAAGCGCTTGAAGGAGCGTGAACGGTGCGAAACGCTGATGATGTACTTGATCAAAGCAGTCTTACCCGAGGCGCGGCAAGGTCGGTGAACCAGGTCAACAAGGTCGCAAAGACGGTGAGAAGGGCGATGCCCGTGGCACTGACCACGACTTGAGCAAGCACGCCGTCAGATACAGTCCTCAAAACGATATAAGCCGCAAGCGACAGCAGGACCCCTACACAGTAAACCTCCAGCGAATTCTCTCCGCAACGAACGGCTCCCAGCAGCACGCGCGACCGCAAAGCGGCCCAATGCGCCGGCACGAGATTGGTGACACAGACCGCAAGCGCAAGGAAATGCAGCAGCCGCAGCGGATCAAGATCCGACTTGTCTATAGGGTAGATCAAGCCTTTCAGGAATCGAGGAACTGCGAGCTCGAGAGCCGGATTGATCCAACTCATCGTAACAGCCAGTGACCAAATCAAGTATGCGGCTGACAGCATGATCACCGGACGTGACGTCACGAGTGGCATTAGCCGCCAGCGCCCCACCACCACCCACCATCCACCGAGCGTGACGAGGAACTGCCAGGCGAGCGGGTTGAAATACCAGTCGTTCGTCGGCCACCCCCGAAGGTTCCAGCCGTATATCTGAACCAGGCCGTACAGCAGGGCCGAAGCGGCCAAAGTGGCATTTGGGCATCTGAGCAAAAGCAAAAGCAACGGCGCAAACAGCAGATGGAAGAGCACGAAGGTCGGCAGCACATCCGTATTGACGGGCCGGTATTGCAGGATCGCCGCACGCGACAGCGCTTCTCCCGGCTGCTGCAGGACGATCGCAACATTTGCATCGTCTGCGAGTTCGACATCCATCCAGTGAACGGCGACGACCAGTAAGACCGTCAGCAGCAGAAATGCCGCATAAATCTCCCAGCTTCGTCGAACCGTATGACAGATCGTCGCCCAAGTCCCGGCGCTTCGGAACACGTGTCCATATGCCATCGTGCACGTCAGCCCCGAGACAAACATGAAGACTTCGGTGGTGTCGCTGAATCCATAATGGCTCAACGTAAGCCAACTGCAGACATTCCCCGGGATATGGTTGATGAAGACGAACCAGAGTGCAATCCCTCTGCAGGCATCGAGCCGAATGTCCCGGCCTGGCATATTGTCGAGTGGTCCCATCGCGATTGTTCGAAATATCCCCGCCCGGCTGATCCTATTCCCTTAAGGCTTGCCGAGGCTCTCTGAGACAGCTCTCCAGCGCTGTGAGCATCTGTATCCGGCCAACGATACCAACGGCCTGCCTGTTGCGAAGCACCAGCACCTGCGAGATCTGGTGCATATCCATTTCCTTGACGACCGCCTCGATCGTCGCGTTCTCCTCGACGCAAACGGGATGACGGCTCATGACCGCTCCGACCCGCAGTCCCCTCGTTCGCTCACGAGCGAGCTGACCTTCCTGCTTCCCCAGTAGCCATTCGAGCCAGAACCCCTCGGGATAACTGACGCCCAACTCCCGACGATGGAGGAAGTCGCCTTCGGCAATGATGCCGACCAAAGCCCCTTCATCATCGAGAACCGGCAGGCCACGTTGATTGGTCTCGAGCAGGAGATGGAGGGCCTCTAGCAGCGGCGTTTCCGGCTTCACCGTTGCGAACGACGTCCGCATGATATCTGACGCCCGCATTGCTTCTCTCCATCGGAACCGCGCCGCGGTCCTCTTGATCGCGCCATTGAACGGCCATCGGTCGACCTGAACAGAAGGAGCGTTGCGGCCTAGTGGGCCATCAGCAAGCAGACTCGCGCTTGTTGCAAAAGGCTATGCGTCATGCCGCCGAATATCCATTCGCCCAGTCTGCTATGTCCATAGGCCCCGGTGACGATGAGGTCGGCGCCGACGTCCGCGGCCAAGCGAATGAGATAACCGGCATCCGGCTCCGTCGAATGTACACGAACTTCGTGCTCGCAACTCACGCCGTGCCGTCCGAGATAGCTGGCGACGTCCTGCACCCGGCGATGTGCCATATCCTGTTCGTCCGACGTGCAGATTTCGGCAATCGTGACCTTCGACGCCCGCGTTAGAAGCGGCAAGGCCTCGCGAACGGCAAGGCGCGCTTCCCGAGTATCCTTCCAGCCGACCACGATGCGATCGCCTGCCAGTTGCGTCACACCGTCCGGTACTGAAAGCGTGGGGCGGCCCATCCGCAGCATGGCACCGGCAGAATCGAGATAGCGAGGGTAATTGGTCCTGAGCTGCTTGCGCTTGACGACGACAAGGTCAGCGGCCCTGGCCTGCCCAGCCAGAAACTCAGTCGGGAAACCGATCGCCGAGCGCCATTCAACCTTTTCGCTTGGCAGACGGACAATCCGTCTGAACCACGCCTCTTTGGCCGACAGCGCGGCCCGTATGCGCTCGAGATCCTCGGCTGTCGTTTCCTGGATGATAACGCCCTCGGCAACGATCAGGGGCTCTGTTGCAATCGCCGAGACACCGAGGATGGACGCCCCAAATCCGCTCGCGATGCCCTCCGCGACGGCAATCTGCCCTTCTTCCTGCTGCTCTGGATCGACGTAGACCATAACGCTGGCGAAAGACATGTCCGAACTCCGTTAGCTCAGGCGATGTGCTCTTATCCTGCATCTGGCCGCTTCCAGGCTTGATGCATATCAAGCGAAACAACGGTCGACTGCTTCTGGTATCGCCTGTCGTCGGAAGCGCCTCACGCAGGCCGCGACCACGCGGCTGCCCTACTCGTCCAGCAGATGCTTTTCGATGTCGCCGACCGGATGCCTGGTGAGGTCCTTGGCAAGTTCCGCCACGATCCGTCGCTTCACATCAGGATGAAAATCCGACCGAAGCGCCGCCAGCGTGCGAGGCGGAGCGACGATGATCAGTGCGGTCGACGGCTCGCCGCGTACAATGCGTTCCGCCGCGGCCGCCACTTGCTTCACAAAGCGGCGCTCCTCGAGCTCATGCTAGTCGGTCATCTCCACCGCGCTTCTGTGCCCCGACTGCGAGGCTATGCTGACCCGGCCAGGCCTATCGCTTCCCTGGTCGTGAGCCGCCGGATTCTGATCCTCGAAGACGGCTTCCATCTGCAAGTTCGGGAACTTCTCGCCGCCTTCGTTACGAAGGAACAGCGCCTTTCGTCCGTCGCCGACGAACACCACGGCACGATGCGGTATCTTGGTCATTCGGATCTCCTCCCTCGAAGGTCGATAATTTCTACCGCTCGGCAGGTCGTGCCGCTTGATCCCGATCAATCTCGACCGCTCGCAATCCGGCAAGATGCCCCGACAATTCGAACCCGAGCGATTGTTGGGGAGGTTGTCATGCAGGCACGAGACGTGACGGTTTCCCCGTTTTGACCGTCGACGCCAACGCCACCGTCCGCTAGGTCGCGCAACTCCTGCTTGCTCGACGCATCAGCGCGGTGCCCGTCGTCGATGCCGACAACAAGATCCTTGGGATCGTGACCGACGGCGATCTGATGCATCGAGCCAAAGCCGGTACCGAACGCCCCTACTCCTGGTGGCTGCGTGTTTTGACCGGCGATGCTCAACTGGCAACCGACTACGTCAAATCGCATGCGGTCAAGGTCAAGGACATAATGACGCGCGACGTCGTAACCGCTGCGCCCGAGACGCCGCTGCACGAGATCGCAATGCTGCTCGAAGAGAACCAGATCAAACGCGTGCCGATCGTCAATGAACAAGGTCAGCTCGTCGGAATCGTCAGCCGAGCCAACCTGCTTCAGGCGATCGCGAGCGCAAAGCCGGCGTTCGAGGCATCGCTTCCCGATTCAATCATCAAGAGGAAGCTCCTTGACGAGCTCAGGAAGCAGCCCTGGGCGCATACGTTCAACCTGAACGCAACGGTCCAGAACGGGATTGTCGACCTCTGGGGCTTCGCACCATCCGTGGCCGAACGCGCAGCCATCCGTGTGGCGGCCGAGGCCCGCGCGACGAGACGGAAGCGGCCCTGCTGGCGAAGCTGAAATTCTGTGAAGGGCGCACGATTCGAGACTGGTCACTTCACGCCGATCGAATCGACGTGGAGCCGGCCGACTTTCCCTCTTGAGTGCGATTTGCAGGACTGCCTCATCGCCCCGATCTGTCCTCTGCATCTCAGCCAAACAGACAGGACGATCTCCCGCGCGAGTTCTTATTGTCGCGGCGCAGACTTCTCATCGACCGACGCGACACGCTTGCGAAACAGTATGGCCGTGTCCGCGAAACTCGCAACGCATTTGTGCCCGTGGGCGAAATTACGCAGACGACCGAGCGCGGCATCGTTCAATCCGAACAGGCGCTCGTAGTCCCGGCGGCGGATCTGAACAAGCGCTCCATCTTGCAACGCTTGCAGCTTCTCCTCCAGGTCGGGCAACGTAAATTTGGGGCGCATCATCCTTGATCATCCCTGTTCTCAACGAATAACCCTCAGTCCAACGTCAATAGAATGATGATCAGTCGGAAGAGCTCCGATCCCAGGGCGACGAGCAGCGCTCCAACGATCAAAAGCTTGCCGTACCACGAGACAGTTGGATTGACGCGGAGACGATCTTTCGGAACGGCTGTTTGTCTCCCTCTGCCCGAGCTCCCCCGACCGCTAGGGTGCCACCGGCACTATTGCCGACTTTAATCCTCGCGGGATCTGACAATATCCTTTCCATGATTACTTATGTCATCGCTGTCCCGGCGCGACCTTGATGTTGATCAAGGAAGGCGACAAATCGCGAGAACACGTCACAGCATTGCTTGATCGCGATCGTTACTGCGCTGCGGATACCGGCCGGTCGTCGAGACATAAACTTGCGAAAACTGGCGACCCGCAGGGAGGCCGTTGAAGCACCCGACTGCATCCCCTTCCCGGACGATAAGTGGATTGTGGTCAGTTGATGCAAATCAACCCATCGGCGCTCTGGGGGAGTAAGCGAAATCTGCAATCGCGGGACGCTTCGGCTGCCCGCCGACAGAGGACATCCGTCATGCAGCTCCGGCAGGCGACGCTCCGTCCGATCCCGTTTCGGAGCACGGTCCGCGCTCTTGTTGCGCTTGCGTTCATTCTTCCGTCTTCGGCATCGATGGCGGAAGATGAGGTGAAGCTAAGCGCGGCGCAGGCTCAAAATCTCGGAGTCCGGGTGACGCATCCGATATCGAGCCGTACCGACCAAACGCTGCCCTATCCGGCCCAGATCGTGATTCCAACGCCGCAATTGTGGGTCGTCAGCGCTCCCGTTGCAGGAATGGTGTCCAATCTGGCCGTCGCTCGCGGAGATCGAGTCAACGGCGGCCAGCCACTCGTTACGCTGGAAAGCCCAAGCTTCGTTTCGCAGCAGCGCGAGTATCTGCAAGCGATCGCGCAAGAAGTTCTCGCCGCCCAGCAACTCAAGCGCAACGCCGACCTGTTTGCAGGCAGGGCGGTGCCGCAACGTGTGCTGGAGGCGAGCCAGACCGAGGCGCGGCAGGCGAGCATCGCGGTCGCAGAGCGGCGTCAAATGCTGCATCTAAGCGGACTGTCCGATGGCGCGGTCTCGCGGCTGACCAACGAGGCGGCGATCAGCTCGAGGCTGACCGTCATCGCACCGCAGGCGGCCTCCGTGGTTGATATCGCGGTTTCGCCAGGCCAGCGGCTCGAGCAGTCCGCACCGCTCCTTAAGCTCGCGCAGCTATCGTCACTCTGGGCAGAAATCGCAATTCCAGCGGCCAACATCCGTGCGATCCGCACCGGTGCGAAAATTGAAATCGAAGGCTATGCCACGCCGGGCAAGGTCGTGCTGGTCTCCGAGACCACGGACGCGGCAACCCAGACCATTCTGGTGCGCGCGGAAATCTCCAACAACGGAGAGCTGCATCCCGGCCAGACGGCTGCAGCGCGCATCGGCTTCCTCTCCGCTGGCGAAAGCGCCTGGGAGATTCCTTATAGCGGGCTGGTCCGCCGCGGCGAACAGACTTCGGTCTTCGTGGCCATCGACGGCGGTTTCCGCCTCGTTCCGGTCACGCTGCTCGCGGAAGATCAGGACCACGTCGTGGTATCCGGCCCCATCACGGACAAGAACGAGATCGCCGTCAGCGGCATTTCGGCGCTTCGTGGTATTCTCTCTGGGTTAGGGCCATAGATGCTCCAGCGCCTCGTCGCATTTGCACTTTCGCAGCGGCTGTTCGTCGTCCTATGCGCGCTGCTACTGATCGGTACCGGCGCTGTGTTTCTGCCAAGCCTGCCGATCGACGCCTTTCCGGACGTATCGCCGGTTCAGGTGAAGGTTATCATGAAGGCGCCGGGCCTCACCCCCGAGGAGGTCGAACAGCGCATCACGGTTCCCATCGAGCTTGAGCTGCTCGGGCTCCCCCACAAGAAAATTCTGCGCTCGACCACCAAATATGCGCTGGCCGACATTACCGTCGATTTCGAGGACGGCACCGACATTTACTGGGCGCGCAACCAGGTCTCGGAACGCCTGTCAAACATCTCGCGCGATTTCCCGGACGGCGTGAGCGGCGGGCTTGCACCGATCACGAGCCCGTTGGGCGAGATGTTTATGTTCACCATCGACAGCCCGGAGCTCTCGCTCGCGGAGCGGAGGACCCTGCTCGACTGGATGATCCGCCCGGCCTTGCGCACCGTTCCCGGCGTTGCTGATGTCAACGCGCTCGGCGGCTATGTCCGTGCCTTCGAGATCGTTCCGCGGACCGACGCGCTCGCCGCCCGCGGCATCTCCTACGACCTGTTCCGCCGGGCCATCGAGACCAACAGCCGCAATGACGGCGCGGGCCGCGTGAACCAGGGCGAAGACAGCGCGCTGGTTCGCATCGAAGGCAGCATTCGTGGCATCGACGACGTCCGGGCCATCGTCGTCGACACCCGCGACGGCATTCCGATCCGAGTCAATGACGTGGCACGCGTCCAGGTCGGCGCGCTGACCCGCTATGGCGCCGTCACCGCCGACGGCCGCGGCGAGACGGTCGAAGGGCTGGTGCTCGGCCTGCGCGGCGCCAATGCGGGTCAGCTTGTCCGCGATGTCCAGGCGCGCCTCGCGGAGCTGCAACCGTCGCTGCCGGAGAGCGTCTCGATCAACGTGTTCTACGACCGGAGCCACCTGGTCAACCGTGCCGTCGGCACTGTGGTGCGGGCCCTCGGCGAAGCCACTGTGCTCGTGATAGTGCTCCTGCTGCTGTTCCTAGGTAACTGGCGTGCCTCGCTGGTGATCGCGCTCAGCTTGCCGCTGGCCATCGTCATCGCGCTGATCGCGATGCGGGCGGTCGGGATGTCGGCCAATCTGATGAGTCTCGGCGGCCTTGCAATCGCGATTGGCATGCTGATCGATGCACTTGTGGTCGTGGTCGAGAACATCGTTGGTAATCTCAGCAAGCACGATCCCGGCAGAGCCACGCCGCTGATCCACATCGTGTTCCGCTCGGTCTCCGAAGTCCTGCAACCCGTCGCTTCTGGCGTGCTGATCATCATCATCGTGTTCGTGCCGCTCCTGACCCTTCAGGGACTGGAGGGAAAGCTCTTCATTCCCGTGGCGCTCGCAATCATTTTCGCCCTGGCCGGTTCGTTGCTGCTTGCGCTTACCGTCGTTCCAGTCGCGACCTCCTTCATGCTCAAGTCCGCCCCGCATGGCGATCCCCTCCTGATCCGAGCCGCGCAGCGCGCCTACGCGCCTGCTCTGGATTGGGCGCTGAAGAATGAGCGCAAGGTCATCGCGGCAGCGCTGATCGGCCTCATCGCTGCGGGCTTTGCCTACACAAAACTCGGCAAGACCTTCATGCCGACGATGGACGAGGGCGACGTCATCGTCAGCGTGGAGACGCTTCCTTCCGTTAACCTGGTCGAATCGCTCGCCATCAATGCCCGGTTGCAATCCGCGCTGTTGAAGGTGCCGGACGTTGCCGGCATTATCGCCCGAACCGGCTCGGATGAGCTCGGCCTCGATCCCATGGGCCCCAACCAGACCGATACGTTTCTCGTGCTCAAGCCGGCGACAGAGAGGCAGACTGCGGACAGGGAAGCCCTGCTGCAGAAGCTTCGCGAGGTCCTGGCCGGCTTTCCCGGCATCTCGCTCAGCTTCACCCAGCCGATCGATATGCGCGTGCAGGAGATGATCAGCGGCGTGCGCGGCGACGTCGCAGTCAAGATCTTCGGCCCGGACATCGTCAGGCTCAATGAGATCGCGGCGAAACTGTCGTCCATTCTGTCCGGCATCGATGGTGCCCAAGACGTCTACACCACGCTCAACGAAGGCGCCCAATATTACACGGTCGCCGTCAACCGGATGGAGGCCGGCCGCCTCGGCCTGACGGTGGACTCCATTGCCAACTTGCTGCGCACGCAGATCGAGGGCCGAACCATCGGGACGGCGCTCGAGGAGGGACGCCGCACGCCCATCCTCATCCGTGGCAGCGAGACGACTCGGGAGGCGCCGACACTGCTCGCCAGCCTGCCATTGACGCTTTCGTCCGGGCAGCACGTCGCGCTGTCGCAGGTCGCCAGAATCCAGCGCGTCGATGGGCCCGTGAAGATCGACCGTGAAAACGGCAATCGGATGAGCGTGGTTCGCGCTAATGTCCGCGGCCGCGACATGGTCGGATTCGTCCGGGCAGCTCAGCAGAAGGTCGCAGCCGAGCTTCCGCTGCCAGACGGCTATCGGCTGACCTGGGGTGGCCAGTTCGAGAACCAGCAGCGCGCCGCCGCGCGGCTCTCTGTCGTGGTGCCGGTCGCCATCGGCCTGATCTTCGTGCTGCTGTTCACCACATTCGGCTCAGTGCGCCATGCCCTGCTGGTGCTGGTCAACATCCCCTTCGCGCTGATTGGCGGTGTGTTCGCGCTGGTCTCGAGCGGTGAATATCTATCCGTTCCGGCGTCGGTCGGATTCATCGCACTGCTCGGCATCGCCGTGCTTAACGGCGTCGTGCTCGTCTCCTATTTCAACCAGCTCCGTGCTCACGGCCTGAGCGAGGGGCGCATCGTCGTCGAAGGCGCCATGCGAAGACTGCGGCCCGTTCTAATGACGGCCAGTATCACGGCGCTCGGATTGATCCCGCTGTTGTTCGCCTCCGGTCCGGGGTCCGAAGTGCAGCGGCCGCTGGCCATCGTCGTGGTCGGCGGCCTGGTGTCGTCCACACTGCTGACGTTGATCCTGCTGCCGATCCTGTATCGCCGCTACGGCGGCGCTGCGAAGGGGGCCAAATGACGAGCGAGTCCGTCTGCCTGACGCTGATCCTACCGCGTCAGTTCCGCGACGAGCTGTTCGAATATCTCGGCGAACAGACTGATCTGGTGAGGGGTTTCACGGCCGCCGATGCTGCCGGACACGGCGCAGGAGTGCGCCTCCAAAGCATGGCCGAGCGCGTCAAAGGGCACGCCGATCAGATCATCGTATGGATTGTCCTGGATCGAAGCGATGCCGAGCGCCTGCTCGACCGGGTTCGGGCTTCGTTTACCGGCACCAACCTCGTCTATTGGATCCTGCCCGTGGCAGGATTCGGCACGATCGATTAGGCGTGAACCCATAACGTTTTGTCAGGGCGGACGGCTTGCCCAAAGTCCGCTATGCATCGATTGCGACCAAATTCTGCAACGCAGCTAAATGACGTGATGGGCCACAAGCGGACAAAAGGCCGTCCGTCACTCAAGTTTTGCTAGACGGGGTAGCGCCAACGTAGAGCGCGGCGGATGACAACCAGCGTCAATACATTTGCCGGGAGGCTAAACCAAAGGATCGTCGGGACCGACAACGTGATGCATGCATGGATTAGGTAGATAGCCTGCCCGATGAGACCGGCAAGCAGCCCGACTCTGGTCCAGCCCAATAGTGTTCGCGGTACCCAATCATCGGACTCGCCGATTAGATATGCTGCGATCCACGCCGACAGGGATTCCATGCTCTATTGTAACGCCCGGTGGACGATGCCTCCCGCGTCTAGTTTTTCCAGCCCAGCTTTTTGGCCTGTTCGAGGTCAGCCACCGCACGGGCGGTGTCCCCCTTCTGCTCGTAAAGATAGGCTCGCGCCGCGTAAGCGGTCTTGTCCCTTGGATCCAACTTGATCACCATATCGTAATCTGCAAGCGCGCTGTCGAACTCGTTCTTGTCGAAGAAAAGACTGCCGCGTTTGCGGTAAGACGCAACGTTGTCGGGACTCAGTCGAATAGCCGAGGCGTAATCCGCCAGGGCGGCACGCTCATTGTCGTGATCCCGATAGATGTCGGCCCTGGAATTGTAGTACTGATATTTGCTCGGGTTCAGCCTGATGGCCGCGGTAAAATCCGCAAGGGCCGCTTCCCACGCGCCCTTGCTCTCATTGCAAGAGCCGCGGGTTGCAATCATCTCGGCGGACTGCGGCTCCAGCCTAATCGCCTGCTCTACATCCTCCATCCCGCGGCCGTGCTCGCCCTTCGAGCAATAGGCAAAAGCGCGCGCTGCGTAAGCGTAAGTGAACTTCGGATCCAACTGGATTGCCGCATCAAAGTCGGCGATAGCGCGATCCAAACTCCAAAGTCGGAGGTAGCCTATGCCGCGGTGGTGGTATGCATTTGCGTGTTGCGACGGATCGGATGGATCGTTCAACACTATCGTGCAGGCCGCAACCTCGTCGCGCGCGGTTGCGTTCCGGTCCGCGCAAGCCCTGCGCTCGACATTGGTCGCGGCTGAAAATCCAAGTGTGGCGGCGGCAGAGCCGAGGACGACCGCTGATATCGCAACGGCAAGCGCTAAAACGCGACCTGTCATTTAGGTATGCCCTTGTCTAGATGCCCTGCCTTTAACATCCAGTTGTTCGCGGGCGTTTAAGAATTCACTTCGATATTGATCAATTCCGCTCCGGGTCATTCGCGACCAGGTCAAGCCAGTAGCAAGTCCCGCCAATTCGGCTATATCGCCGAAAGCGGAAGTAAATCAGGCCCGGGGCGTTGCCGATTGATGCTGCTGCCCGAGACGTGATTGGCTGTGTGCTAATGAGTCCGCGCCCTAACCAACAAGGCCCTGTTGCTTGGCGCTCAGGTTGCGTAAAGCTCGCCAAGCTGATCACTGCGCGGCCACCGCTTCGTAAATATCCTCCTCTTGAGCAGTATGCATGCGCACCAGCGTTTCGATCGCCTCGATCACACGCTGGGCGTCTCGGATAAGATAACGGTCGACCTTTTCTGACGGTAGGTCCGCCGCGATCCGCGCGAGCAGCCGCGCAAGGTGCAGGATCTCTCGGTGCGCGCGGCTCATGGCCGAGAGGCCGTGGCGTTCTCGCAGCACACTTGCAATCTTCGGATAGACGCTGCCCTCGTCCTCGCGCTCGTGCGTCACGACACTGCCCTGAACCAGGCGATCGGCCTCTTCGATCAAGGCCGCCGCGGTGTCTGGCGGGACATCGTCGATCGCATCGACGATCTTGCGCAGTCGGTCGAGATCCCTGAACAGCGCCTGATGGTCGTGGTGCAGTGCCAGGCCCTGCTCTGCGGATATCCGGCGACCGGCGCTCCCATGAGCTGGAGTGAGCGCCCGCAGCGCGTTCAGGATGACGGCAACATCGATCACCTCCTGCACGATCGCCGCCGGCACAGGATCCAGCCAGCCGACGGTGGCGGCCACCATGGCCGCTATCGACAATCCCATACCGACAACAATGCTTTGAAGGGCGATACGCCGTGCCCGCTGCGCAATGATGATCGCTTCGCCAACGCGATCGAGTCGGTCGGCCAGGATCACCACATCCGCCGCCTCGGACGAGGCGCTCGCGCCGCGCGCACCGAGCGCGACCCCGATATCGGCCACGGCCAGTGCCGGGGCGTCATTGATGCCATCACCGACCATGATGGTCGGATACAGCCGCTGTTCCGTGCGCACGGCCTCGACCTTGTCCGAGGGAACGCGGTCGGCCAGCACGGCATCGAGGTCGAGCGCTGCACCGATGGCTTGCGCCGCTGCGGCGCGATCGCCTGTGACCATCACCATTCGGGCGATGCCCGCATCGCGCAGCAGCCGGATCGCTCGCGGCGTATCAGCCCGCAGCTCGTCGGCCAGCAGCAGCGCACCGATCGGACGGCCGTCCACGGCGACAAAGACGATCAGCGCCGAGCGCCACGATGCGCGCCGGATTGCCCGCAGCTCCCATGGCGACGGCTCGGTATGCGAGCGAAGCAGCTCTCGCGAGCCCGCGGTTACCTGGCGGCCGTCGATCAGGCCGGACAAACCGGTGCCCATGGTTTCTTTGACCTGTTCGGGCGCTTTGAGCTTGAGGCCGCGATCGACGGCCGCAGCGACGACGGTCTTGGCGAGGACGTGATGCGAGGCCTGCTCAAGCGATGCCCCAAGCGTGAGGACTTCGTCCGGATTTTCCCCCGGAGCGACTTCAACCGAAAGCAACCGCGCACCTCCCACGGTCAGCGTGCCGGTTTTGTCAAACAGCACCGTGTGCGCGCGAGCCAGCACCTCCAGCGCCCCTCCGCCCTTGGCCAAGATGCCGCGGCGGGCCGCTTGCGCCACACCAGCGATGAAGGCGACCGGTACGGCCAGAATTAGGGGACAAGGTGTCGCCGCCACCAGCACGGCGAGGCTGCGGGTCAGATCGCCGGAGATCCACCACGCCAGGAAGGCGATGACGAGCGTCACGGGAAGAAAGATCAGAGCATAGCGGTCGGCCAGCCGCACAAAGGGAGCTTTCGCCGTTTGCGCCGCCGTCACCATGCGCACGATGCCAGCGTAGGTGCTTTCGCCGGCCGGCGCGGTCACGGTCAACTCGAACGTCTCACCCGCATTCAGCGAACCAGAAAGGATGGCGCTGCCACGTGTCTTCTCGACGGGGATCGGCTCTCCCGTAACCGCGGACTCGTCGATGGTGGCCATGGCCGAACGGACGATGCCGTCGACCGGCACGATCTCGCCGGCCCGTACCAGGAGCTCTTCGCCGACCGCGACTGCCTCGATCGGCACCTCCTCGATCCGCTCGCCGGTCTTGCGATGTGCCCAGCGCGGTGCGCGATCGACCAGTGACCGCAAGTCGTGCTCAGCCCGCGCGATCGCGATTTCCTCCAGCACGTTGCCGCCGGAGTACATCAGCGCGACCACAGCCCCGGCAAGCGGCTGTCCGAGAGCCAACGCCGCGCCCATCGAAAGGAGTGCGATCGCGTCCACTCCCAGGCGGCCGCCCAGCAGGTCCCTGACGATCGAGACCGCCAGTCCTGCGATCACGGGCGCCGTGCCGATTGCCCACGCAAGGTCGGCAAGATCAGGCCGGCCCGCAGCTCTCGCAAGAATACCCGCGGTCAATCCCGCGGATGCGATCGCAACCAGGGTCCATCGCAAAACCCGCTCAAATGACATGGTCTCATTCCGCAGCTACTCACATCATTCTTTTCCAAAACCAGCTCCGTTGTTTGAGCAGTATCAACGTTTTGAACGCTTGCCTCCAACAAACGGAGCCGCTCGCAAGCCACCCACCGCTCGTCAACTTGTCTTTGTTCCGAATTCGATCACGACACGAGGAACGGACTCCTGGGATCGTCGGAATCGCGGCTAAGGTGCTGGGCACCGATGGATACGTGCTTGGCGCACTTTTGAACTAGTTCTGCGAACACTCGCGTGCTGGCCGCGCGTTGACTTGCGATCGCCATTTGGCGATTTCGGCAAGTTCGACCTCCGGCCGCGTCTCCACCGTCTTGCAACGCCCGAGATAGATCTGTCCGGTATCACCTTCGATGGTGATCCAGTCGCCTTCCCTGAGCGTCGCGTTTGCAAGTTGCGCCTGTCTGTTATCGAGGGCGATCTTCAACGCGCTGCAGCCGACCACGCACGGCTTGCCCATCTGTCGCGCCACTAGCGCCGCATGCGATGTCCGAGCACCGACGGCCGTGACGATGCCCGCCGCCACAGCGAAGCCCGCAACATCGGCGGTGCTGGTATCAGGCCGAAGCAGGATGATCGGCTCGCCCGTGGCGGCAAGCCGCTTTGCGCATTCCGAATCGAAGGCGGCGCGGCCGACGCCGATGCCACCGGAGGCGCCCATGCCGGTTGCCACCGGCTCGCCGGTCGAAATAAGCGTTGTCTCGGTGAGCGTAGCGATGTCGATCTCGGCGATCCGCGCCAATCCTTCACTCTCTGTGATGAGCCCTTCATGCACAAGGTCTATGGCGATCCTGACCGCCGCACGCGGCGTCCGCTTGGCTGAGCGCGTCTGCAGGATCCAGAGCTTGCCGTCCTCAACGGTGAACTCGACATCCTGGACGTCTTGAAACTCCCGCTCGAGCCGCGTCAGGACCTCACCGAGCTCGACCTCGGTCGAAGGGAGCGCTCGCGCGATCGCCTCCTCCGTATCGGGCATGCGCCGCCCGGAGACTACGTCCTCGCCTTGCGCGTCCAGCACGAGCTCGATCATCGGATGCGGCTTCCCCGTTGAGGGATCGCGCGAGAACGCCACGCCGGCGCCGGATGCGAGCCCGCCATTGCCGAACACCATCGCCTGCACCGTGACCGCAGTGCCTTCGAGATGATCCAGCTGTTGCAGCTTGCGATAGGTCTGCGCGCGCGCGCTCATCCAGGATCGATAGACTGCTTGCGCCGAGGCTTCCAGTTGCGCGACAGCGTCTTCGAGCCAGCCGTCGTCGCGGTGCTCGACCAGCGCCTGCTCCTCCGCAGCGAGCCGCTCCAGCGCCTCACTGTCGAGCTCGCGATCGATTGAGACCCTTTCGCCGGCCGTCAGCTCGACGAGGCGCGCGGCGAACGCCGCGGGATCGAGGCCGAGTACGGTTTCGCTGAAGCTTTCGAGGAAGCGGCGGCGGCAATCCCAGGCGAGCCGCGGGCGTCCCGTGGCACGGATCAGGCCGTGTACGGCGTTCGACGTGCAGCCGACGTTGAGAACGGTGTCGAGCATGCCTGGCATCGATCGCGCTGCGCCCGAGCGCACGGACACCAGCAGCGGCTGGCGGCGATCGTCAAAGCGTTTTCCTGTCGTCTCCTCCAGGAAGGCGATGCCTTCCTTCAGCCCATCGCGCAAGTTCCGCTCCGCATGGGCATGGCCGGCGATGATGTCGGCGCAGAGCTTGACGGGCAGCACGAAGGCCGGCGGCACCGGCAGGCCGAGTGCCGCCATCCGGGCGAGGTTGGCTGCCTTGGCGCCGATCTCCTCGGCAGAGTGCAGTTCTGTCGCCGCGTCGCCGATACGCACGATATGCATGGTCGTTCCTCAGGCTGCGAGATCAATCATGATGTGCCGGCGCAGCAGATGTCCGAAGCCGGCGAAGCGGTCGGTGGCGCGCTCGATGGCGCGCGCGAGCTCGAGGACCGAGAGCGAGGTCGCGACGTCGAAGCCACCGGAAAACACCAGCGCCGTGGTCGCGCGCTCCCGACCGTCGGCGGCATGCTCGGCGTCGATTAGCCGGGTCACCGCGGAGAGCGCGTCCTCAGAATCCGCGCGCCGCCCTTCCGAGACGTCGGTCGCGGCGGCAAGACCGGTGGCTGCGACTTCCGTGGCGGTCAGGCCGATGGTGCACAGCTCGGCGAGCGCTACGAGCAGTGCCTTGTCGGTCAGGTCGGGCATCAATGAGGCGATGAACGCCGCCTGCTCGAATTCGTCGATGGCCTCTTCGGCGCGGTCGATGAATTGTCCGATGGTCGGCCGCGCGTTGAGCCGGCTGACCTCCTTGCGCGCCTCCAGTGCGATGCGGTCGGCCTTCTGCTCGATGTGGCCGCATCGCCTGGTGAGCTCCTTGCGGTCGGCCGGCAGGCCGGCCTGGAGGGCCGCGATGTGGCGGGAGATTGCGGCGACGATGTCGTGCGCGAGCCCGATCTGGCGTAGCACCACCGCGAGCAGCGCGCCATCGACGCGCTCGAGGTGACGCACCAGATCGGCTTCGATCTGGTCGCGTACCATGCGCACCGAACGGCCCGCGAGTAGCGCGCCGGTAGAGGCGCGCAGCGCAGCTTTAAGGAAATCGATCGCAGCACTGCGGCCTAGCACCTGGTCGAGACGTTCACCGAAGCCGATCCGCGTCGGCGCGGCATTGCGCACCGCCGATCCCAACAGCTCATTGCCGCCGAGCTCAAGGAAGCCGCGATGGCCGATGCGATTCCGTGCAGCCCATTCCAGAATGCGTGTGGCGTCGTCTTTGGTCACCCAGGAGCGCAACAGCTTGCGTGCCTTGTTCCAGTCGATCAGGAACACCAGCGCGGCGCCCACGGCGGCCAGAAATTCGTTGCGGTCACTGGCGTGGTTCGCCTGATATTGGCCGGTGATGAGGTAGAAGGAATTGTCCTCGCCGAGACCGACCGCGGCGTGTCGGTCGAGCCCGCTCCAGTTCGCCTCGAACCTGTCGAAGAGCGAGATGAAGAATTTTGTGCGCGCAAGGTGCACGTCGCTGTAGGTGACGGTGATCACGTCCTTCTTCACCGCGATGACGACGACATGCGCGTCGGTGGTGCCGATGTCATTCTGGATCAGGAGCCGGCCGCCCGAGCGGGTCGCCATGGTGTCGAGGCCGGGGTGGTCGAACTTCAGCGCACGGGTCTCGTTCAGCCCCTTCATGAAACCCTCGACCGCGCTGCGATCCTCGGCATGGAGTCCGAATACGTGGGCGCCGCTCAGGTTTTCCTCGGAGCAGCTTGCCGCGAGCCCGTTGAGCCGCTTGTGCAGGTCCATCACCAGGCGGTGCAGGCTGTCGGTTGCGGACTCGGTGACGCCAGTCAACCGCCCGATGCGCGAGATCTCGATCTCGTTGCCGGTTTCGAGCAGGCCCGCGTCGCGGATCGCGTTCAGCCGGGCGTTCGCCTTCTCGCCATCGACTGGAGCACCGGCGCTGACGGCACGGACCATGGTCGCGGCGTCGTCCTGGATCTCCTTCATCAGCTTGGCGAGGTTCGGCGCCGCAAGTCGCTCGCCGCCGATCAGGTGGGCGCCGGCGATTAGTGTAGCGATTGCGGCCGGCGCGATTCCGGCCGCTTGACTCTCCACCACAAGCTCGCTCGCCGGCCGATCGGGTGCCTCGGCATGCTGGTGTGCGGCCTGCAGCGCGCTCATGCGCACCTTGATGCGGTCGTTGGCGGCAAGGCCTTCCGCTACCAGCGACGGCAGCAGCATGTCGCCCTGTCCGAGCTCGCGAATGATCTGGGTTTTCATGATGCAGCCCGCAGCGGTTATGTTGTTTTCATAGCGAAGACTCGCGCTCCGGGCCTTGCGATAGATCATTCATGTAACCGTCACATACACCGACCATGTCAGTTCGGCGCACCACTCTTTTGGATAGCGGTTGGAGCATGTCCGAGAGCGGTCCACGGCGTCAGTTGTCTGCTCCTTCTGAAGTAGCCCGGTTCATCATCGAGACCGGCAGCTGGTGCTCGCTCCGACGCATCAGCGCCAACTGAATGTTGGGAAATGCTGCAAATAGCAGCTGTCCCGCAAGTCCCCGCAGCTCCGGCACCCGGCCATAGCGAATGAGTTGCTCCGATACCGTCCTTTCAAGACCCAATGTTGCGAGCAAGAACTCGGCCGTCATCAGCAGTGCGAACGCGAGCCCACCCATGATCAATCCAGCGGTGCCCTTCTTTGGCACACCAAAACGCGTGATGATCCATCGACAGGCAAGCCACGCGGACGTCAGAATGACCGGCATTTCGAGAAGGACAGCGACCGTCTCGCCGAGGCTCGGCAGTAGGACCAGGACGCGCAGAACGCCGAGCGCGAAGCCGGCTGCGAAAACGATGGCAAAGTACGCAGCCAGCGAAACGCCGTGAACCGAGCGCCTTGCCATTTCACTGTCCCTTCCATCGCAAAGCGAAAACAAGCTTATCCTCTCAGTCGAGCGCGTTGCGATGGATCAAGTTACCTGAGTGAGTTCGGCGATACTTTTCTTACGCAGCGGCTCTTTTGCGAGTTTTGCATGAAACGTCGATCCCTGCTTTTCGGAACGATTGCCACGTACGCAGCCGGCATGCCAACAGCCCACGCCCAGCAACCCTCAACATACGAGGAAGCCGTGCGTCTTGTATGGCGTCCGCTCGATCCGGCGCGCGGCGCCCACGAGCTTGTCCGTGCGGCGACCCTGGCCGCCAACAGCCACAACACACAGCCGTGGCGGTTCACCCTGGCGGCCAACAGGATCACCATTCGTCCAGATCTCGACCGTCGCTGCCCTGCTGTGGATCCCAACGATCATCACCTATTCGCTTCACTCGGCTGCGCAGCTGAGAACCTGGTACAGGCTGCCGCGATGCTCGGCTTGAGCGCGAGCGTTGTCGTCGACGCCACGGATCCCGGCTCAGTCGTCATCGCGCTCGACCGCACTGCAGTATCAAATCATGCGTTGGCCGAGGCCATCACGCGACGCCAATGCACGCGGGCCAAGTATGATGGCACCGCGCTGAGTTCGGAGGACCTTCGCACAATCGAGAATGCCGGCTCGTTATGCGGCGTGGAGTGTCTTATCGTTACCGAGCGATCGCGCATGGAGGCTATTCTCGACTATGTCATTCAAGGCAACACGGCGCAGATGCGCGATCCTGCCTTCATGGCAGAGCTCACATCCTGGATCCGCTTCAACGATGCAGTAGCCATCGAGCGCTTGGACGGGCTTGCCGCACGCAGCTCCGGCAACCCGGCACTGCCGACCTGGCTTGCGCGGCGCCTCCTGAGGTTTGTCTTCACCGAGAAGGGAGAGCAGAACAAATACGCCGAGCATATCCGCTCGTCGGCGGGCATTGCCATTTTCGTCGCTCCGCACGGCGACAAGGCAGGCTGGGTTGCCGCTGGACGCGCCTACCAGCGTTTCGCGCTGCAGGCGACGACGCTAGGAATCCGGAACGCATGTCTCAATCAACCTGTTGAGGTGCCTTTCTTGCGACTCCAGATCGCAGCCTATTTGGGGCTTGGCGACCGGCGCCCGGATCTGATTGTGCGATTTGGTCGCGGTGCGATGCTGCCGCCCTCGCTACGCCGGCCGGTTTCCGCCGTCATCGATGCCGCGTGAGCCGGAGCAAGGCCATGCTTCCGCTCATACTGGCTGTCCTCGTTGGCGCTGGCGCTCTCGTCTATTGGTCATACCGTGCAGAGATAGATAATGCGCGGACCAGGATCGAAAGCGGCGGGCGTGTGATCTCCACCGCGCTAGGCGCGGTCCAGTTCGCAGAATTCGGCCGTGGCATGCCGCTGCTCTCCATCCATGGTGCTGGCGGCGGCTACGATCAGGGCCTCGACATCGCCGCCGATCTCGTCGGCAGCGGCTATCGCGTGATTGCGCCGTCCCGGTTCGGTTATCTCGGCACGCCAGTTCCGCCCGATCCGTCTGATGCGGCGCAGGCGGACATGCACGCAGCGCTTCTCGATGCGTTGAAGATTGAAAAAGCCATCGTGATCGGGACATCGGCTGGCGCGCGGTCTGCAATCGAGCTTGCACTCCGCCACTCCGGCCGCGTGACGGCGATCGTTCTTATTGTGCCCGCGACTTACTCGCCTGCAAGTCTTGTCTCGATCGAGGGAAGTCGCGCGAGCAAATTTGCATTCTGGCTCGTCAATTCGGGGGCGGAGTTCGCCTGGTGGTCGCTTGAGAGGATCGCGCCGTCCATTCTCGTCCGCTTTCTGGGTGTTTCGCCGGCAGTGCTCCGCGCGGCGTCACAGAGCGAAAAGGATCGCGTCCTGCACATCATGAAGAGTGTGCAACCACTTTCCCGGCGCTTTCGCGGCGTTAATCTCGACACTGTTTCGGATCTCCATCCGATACCGCTGGACGCTATCCGCGTGCCGACTATGGTCGTGACAACACGGGACGATCTTTTCAATACGCTTCCTGCCGCCGAATTCGCCGCCCGATCTATTCCGGCAGCCAAGCTCGAAGTGTTCGAAACGGGAGGACACCTACTTGTCGGGCGCGAGGCAGGGGTTAAGCGAGCTGTTGCTAACTTCATCGACGGGACTGACGCACAATCATTGCAGCCCTAGATGGCACGCGAACGTCCAGCTGTCGCGTCGGTCGGATATCCCTTGTACGCTATCTACGGTACTACCATGGCAAGCCCGGTCATCAAGATCGCAGAACTTGGCCCCCCTGGGGCGTGCAGGTCCGGGCAGTCCGCCAAAAACGGTCGCTCCTCGCGAGCCAGCTTGTGCGCTCTTCCGGGACATGCGGGATCAGTCGAATGTCCGGCTTGCTCCAAACCACGAACGGCTGCCCGCTTCCCCGCACAGCCAACCTACGGCTGCAAGGTCCCTGGTTCTCCCCGGCATCAACTCGCGCCAGCGACTGCCGAGGGCGGCGAGTCCTGGACGTCCTCGATCAGGTTTTCGTACCGGGCGAGCGCCTCGCGATCGATTGCGGCTCTTCACCCGTCGGGACATGGTCTGGTGCGCGCGCGACGTCCGTCATCTGGAGCGGTTTTGATCGAAATCAACGCCGAGCCTGGCCTTGATGCCATCCTGCCTCATCATTTTGAGCGCTGGTATGAACTTCCGGACGCTGATGACCGCCGCGATTGTCGCCCTGCTGCCGCTATTGAATGCGGGGGCGGAGGTCAATTTGCCGGCCGATAGCACGCCAACCCAACTATCCGACCTCATGGGCGCGCTCCAATTCCAGCACATCAAATTGTGGTTCGCCGGCAAGCTCAGCAACTGGACTCTGGCGAACTATGAGCTTCGGCAGATCCAGGCTAACTTGCGGAAGGCAACGCTCCTGCCGTCCGAAAGCATGCGATCGTCCCAAACTACCGAACAGCTGCAAGCCCTGGATCGCGCGATTCAACTGAAGGATAGTGCCGCATTCGCGAAGGCCTACTCGGATCTCACCAACGGATGCAATACTTGCCACCGCGCCAGCGGATTCGGTTCGATCACCATCCAGGTGCCGGCCAACTCGCCGTTCAGCGATCAGTTGTTCGCGGATCAGATCGCGCAGGGTCGCGCGCTCGCTCACGGGACCTGCGGTCTCTGTCACGTCGTCTCGGATCCTTCAAGGGAGACACCTGCCTTTCGTTTCCCAGCGCCAAGCTTCAGCGAAATTGCCAGCCGGCCATCCTTTTCAGTCAGCGATCTCCGACACCTCTTGACGTCAAACCACCGCCGCGTAGGCCCGAACCAGGCAATGCTCAATCCAAAGCTCGCCGAATACCAGATCGATGCGATCGTGGCGTTCTTTGAGACCTTGCAAGGCGACCAGGCTCGTTCGCGCTGATCGGTGTTCTAGTCCTGAGTCTTTAGGCTAAGGATGTAATTCGCGAGAGCTTCGGCCTGATCGGACGCGATGAGCGGGTTTCGCCTCAGCGGAAGACGCGGCCTGTCTAGCACGCGATTAAGTCGGTATGTCCAAATCCCTTTGAGTAGTCGAGCAAGGAGACGATCGTGGGTGTCAGGCGGAAGACACAAACGTCCGAAGTTTTCGGCATGGGGAAATCAAGCCCCTTCTGGTTCGGATATCGCGAGATCAGGAGCCGCAAGGCCTTTTCGAATTCCGCGGGGTCCGTTACGAGCTTCGCGCGTGCCGCCATCGATAGGCCCGTGATGTCCACCACTTGCGCGGGATCGTCATCCACAGCAAGCGAGACGCGATCGTCGCTCGCGAGGTTAGCGGCCTTCTGACTGTCCGCTCCGCACAGGAAATAGACAGCGAGGCCATCGTTGGCGTAGCCAACGGTGGTCACCTGTGGCCAGCCGTCAGGTCGCAACGTCGCGATCCTCATGGTCCGGTGCTGATCCAGAAGCCGAAGTATTCTCCGTCTGCACGCCTCGTCCATTGGTCGCCTCCGTTTAACATAACGTCTAACTCCGAATTGGCGTGCGCTTCTTGAGGCAGGTCAACTCTCACCAAAGAAGCCGGCGGCCAGGCCTAACCGTGGGCGGCACTCATCGCCAGCCGAACTCACCTTTTGAGCTGCATCAAACTGGCTCTCGACGGTCGTGGTATCGCTTTTTTAATCTGGAGGACTCCTCCGATGCGCCGATTTGCCATGAAAGCCTTATTCACGGCGCTCGCTTTTAGGAGAAGCGAAAGGGAACGGATTGATTGGGATCGAAATGCCTTGATCTTCTCGACAATGGTGACCCTCGGATTGATTGCGCTCTATATCTACGGCAAGGCGACCTCGCGTTGGTAACTATTCCGCGAAGAGACTGCGATTATGCGATCCTTGCTGATACTTTCGATAGTCAGTCTGTTGTGGACTACCTGCGTCAACGCGCGCGATGAGGAGCAGCAACACGGCAAAGAGTTGCTGCAAAGCTTGTGCGCCCGCTGTCACTCGGTTGGCAGGACCGGCGCGAGCCCCGATAGGCATGCGCCGCCCTTCCGCAGTTTTAGCGAAACCAAACTCTACGACGGCGACTTCCTGCAACGACTGCAGGACGGCTATAGCAGCATCCATCCCTCGATGCCGACCTTCCGCTTCAACAGGGACGATGCGGAGGCGGTCCTCAACTACATGAAGTGGATTCAGGAAGCACCCAAGCGGAAACAATCTTCGCAGCGATGAGTTCTGAGTTACGATCCACCACTCACGGCGCTCGCGGCATCTCGACTGAATTCAAAGGCGACCGCAGCACCAAGTCCAAGGTGATCCCGGGCCGCATCTTGTCTACGGCTTCATGACGACCTCGTCGAATGCGATCGTCGGGCCGGTTCATCACGACACGACGCTTCACGTTCGAGCCCCCCGATCGCAACCGCATAGAGAGCGCTCGGCGCGACGTCACTGTCGGACTCAAGGCCCTGGGAATCACGATCTCGGCTTCGTGTGCGGTCCCACCCTGGCGCGCGGCTGGCCGGTGAGCCTCCCCCGGCGGAACTCATTTCAGCGTATGTGGCTGCATCCTGAATCTGACCAGATTTGATCTGTCGCAAAGCCGATACTGGCCAGAGGACCATTCTTTAAAGTGGTTCACTCAGTGGAGTGTTGCCATGATCATTGAGCGCCTATCCCAAGAGCATCGCAATATTGAGACGCTGCTCGCCATCCTCGAGCGGGAACTCGAGGTGTTCGACCGCGGAGACCGTCCCGACTACGAGGTCATTCGCGCGGTGATCAGCTATTTCGAAGTCTACCCGGAAGTGTATCACCATCCCCAGGAAGACCGCGTCTTTGCCAAGCTAAAAGCGCGTGATCCGGCTGCGGCTGCGAAGGTCGGCGACCTAGCTCGCGAACACCAGAAAGGGGCCGAACGCTTGCGCCGCGTCGCTCACGCGATTGACAGCGTGCTCGCGGATCGGGAGGTTCTTCGCCAAAATGTGGATACGATCGTTCGCGATTTCATCGAGCAGGAGCGCCGTCATATGATGATGGAAGATCGCGATTTCTTTCCCGCTGCGCTTAAGGCACTAAAGCCACAGGATTGGACCGAGATCGCCTCGGCGGTAACCGGTCGTAAGGATCCGCTGTTCAGCGATGTTGCCGAAGAGCGGTTCGATGCGCTACGCGCACATATTCTGCGGCTGGAGCAAGAGGCTGAAGCCGAACGAAAGTAGCCGCGTTTCCTGGTTATTCAATAGCGAGTACATCGCGCCGGCCGAATACATAGGAATGATCCAGAACTGGCGACAGGCGAAGAAGGTCGCCGCACGCGAGAGTGATTTGTCCGTTCCACTTCGCCAAGGATGTCCTCGGCGAAAAAAAATGGCCAAATGTCGGAGGTCTACCAGACCACCATCGAACTCGACGCTCGGGACGGGGAGGCGGAGCGGAAGGCCAAGGCGAGATTCTGCAATATCCACGGGACCCACGACTGGTCTCTGCATGCGGATCGTCTGAAGGTAGATCCGGCCGACTCTCCACGTAGTCGCACCGTCTACTATCCTTGAGCTGAAACGTTAAAAGGCCCATGATGTCCGAAGCACTCAAATCCTCCTTCGTCGCATTTCTCGTGTTCGCAATTCTGGCGCAATCCGCCGTGGCCGATCCCCAACACGGCAAGGACATCGCAAAACGCTGGTGCTCAAGCTGCCATGTCGTCGAGTCCGGCCAGACGAATGCCATCGACCATGCGCCGCCATTCAGCCAAATTGCGCGAACGCCCGAGTTCGATCAGAAGCAACTCGCGTTCCTGCTGCTCAGGCCTCACCCCAATATGCCAAGCCTGTCGCTCCAGCGGTCGGAAATCTCGGATTTGGCCGAGTACATCCGCTCACTCAAGTGAAGAAAAGCCGGACCGCATCGGCGCGCTAGGGAGGAATCTGCGCGTTCAAACCGCAGAATGCGAGATGATCGGGGACCTCGCGACCGAGCCCAAGAATTGCAAGGCGTTCCCTCTTTCGGGCTTCGTTGTGCAATTCGTGTTTCTGTCCGCCGGCTACGGGAGGACCATCCTGTTTGCGTCCGCGGTTCGTCCGTTTCGCTTTGGCATCGAGCTATCCTCCTGCGCGTGGCAACGCGGCCGGACTCGACCCGTTCCAGCTTCAAGGATAGGCGGCAGCCGACGGCACTCCCCTCCCGACTACTCACGAGCCGACGCAGGACAGCCTCAAACTTTTCCCGCTTCAGGGAGCGGCCCTGCCGTCCTCATTCTGGTTGAGGCAGGTCAAGGCGAGCCGCCGGCTCGAGCCTACACTTAAAGTATGAGCGCGCGCCGCCGTTACTGTTGCGGAGCCCCGGCCTGGGCACAGTTCGGTGGAACTACAGTCGGCATTGCGGGTTGGACCGCCGAAGCCTGAACTGAACGGAAAGTGGAAATCGGCCTCGGCGCTCCTTCTGGAAGCCGGGGCTGATTTGCGTCCGGCTCGTTCAAACCGGCGGCAAAGGGCTGTCGCAGGCGAGGCCTGTCTGCCGACCGACAAACGCGCTTTCGCGGGGGCACTCGAGCAGGAGAGCCGTGATGTCCGCCAATCTTCACACAGACGACCTAGCTGCAGTCGTGCGCTATGCACTCGAGACCACCCGCGCCACGATGGTCTGCCCTTTCCATGAGGAGGTGGTCATCCGCGTGGGTGACGATGCCGCCGAGAGCCATGCCTTCGAACGCGCCAAACGAATCGTTAGGAGCGATGGCGAGGCCTGGCCATCGGACGCTCTCAGGGAAGAGTTCGGCCGTCAACTCGGCGCCGCCGAGGACGGTCGATGCCCGGAGTGCGATCGGCACGATCCGCACGACTAGCTGCATGCAGCGCAGGCGCTGCTGCGAAGCCACCGCTCGTTCAGGTCGCCGAAAGCGAGCGCAGCCAGGCCAGTCTCAAGATCGCTCTCTCCGCGAGTCGCTGCAGGATTTGGACGCGCTCGGCATCGTCCGAGCGCTCAGCTCCTTCGAGGTAAGCGTCGGCCAAGGCCTCGGCGATGACTTCAGCGTCCCGCAGTTCAAGGGCGCCGGAGAAGCTGCCGAAACTGCCGGCTCGATCGGCCATCTCCATCGTCTCGTCGAGAAGCTCGCGCGCACGCGCCGCCGCCGCCCCCTGCAGGCAGCGCTCGGCATCCGCAAGGTGCGCAGCGAGCCGAAGCTCGAGCCTTCGCGCATCGACCTGCGAGGGCGCCACCCTCGCCAATCCGTCAGCGTCTTTCCGGCCGTGCTCGCGGTGGTAGGCGCGGCGCCGCTCCTTCTTGAGCGTCGAAACATGTCCGAGCTCTTCGCGCGCCATTGCTTCGGCCGCCCTCTTGATTTCTGCGTCTTGCGCAGATGCGGCGAGATACGACCAGAATGCGAAGGCCCGCTCCTCATTCTGCACGGCCATGGCGAGCGCCCGGTAGGGCGTCATCAGGCGCGATGCTTTGATTTCCGCGGACGTCTCCGGGTCGAACGTCTCCGGCGCTTCCCAGCGGACCAGGGCAGGATCCGGCGGCTTCCCGCGCCGCGACTGCGACCAGCGCTGCACGCTGTCGACGTGTTCGCGCTCGGCGGCGGCGAGTTCGGCGAAAACCGCGACCAGATCAGGACGGCCCTGCCGTTGCATCTCTTCGGCGAGCTCGGCGTATTTGGTCGCGGCCTCATGTTCCATCGCATTTGCAAGCGCAAACAGTTCGTCGAGCGAATGCAGGGTACCTGCGGGTTCGGCCCGCAGGAGCGTCGTTCGCAACAACGGCATGATCGATTTCCTTCGCTGTTTGCTGCAGCGCAAAGTTCACATTCCTTCATATCACTACATAGGCCCTCTTGACCCAGATCAAGTTGTCTTGGCTCAACCCGTCGTCCTATCCGCCGTCAATGGTGATCCCGGGACGTCAACACTCAATATCCGATGGAATATGCGGCAGGCTGTTCCGCTTTGAGGTACGCCATGGTCGGCCGTCTTTTCGCCGCCTCCAAACCTGCGCCCGCATTGGCCTTCGTCGCCATTCTCGCGATTTGCGCGACGTTGTGGGCACATGCGGCGCATGCGGCCGGTGATCTCGCCAGTTACCTGCCGAAAGTCGCGCCGGGCGACTTCTTTTCGGGGGCGGACCGTTTCGGGCCGCCGCAGGGGGACCCGCCGATCGTTCCCGTCTACCGCGGCGACCAGTTGCAAGGATTTGTCTACCTCAATTCCGACTTCGCCAATGCGATCGGCTATTCAGGGAAGCCGATCCGGCTTCTGGTCGGAATCGATCCGAAGGGAGTCCTCACCGGTCTCAAACTCGTCGAGCACAAGGAACCGATCGTGCTCGTCGGCATTCCGGAGAAGCGCATTCTCGAGGCCGTCAACAAGTTGATCGGGGTCGATATGGGAAGCGTGACGCGCGGCGCCGCGCCGGCACCCCAGGTCGATATCGTCAGCGGCGCTACGGTAACCGTTCTGGTGATCGGCGACAGCATCGTCCGTTCCGCGGCGAAGCTGATCAAGAGCGGTCGCCTCGGCGGCCAAGGCAATGCAGCCACTAGCGCGACGCCGCAAGCGTCGAAAGCTATCGATCCCGGAAAAAACGAGGTTCGCGACTGGCAAAGTCTCGTCGGTGACGGTTCGGTCCGGCGGCTATTCCTCTCGGTTGCGGACATCAACAAGGCATTCGAAAACACAGGCAACGCCGCCGCAGTTGCGCATCCGGAGGAAGGCGATCCGGACGACACGTTCATCGAACTGTATGTGGCCGACGTCGCCGTCCCCACGATCGGTCGCAGTCTGCTCGGGGACGAAGGCTTCAATCGGCTCGCAGGACGGCTGAAACCGGGTCAACAGGCGCTGGTCGTCGCCGGATCCGGGCGCTACTCGTTCAAGGGCGCCGCCTACGTCCGCGGGGGGATCTTCGACCGCATAGAACTGATCCAGGAGACCAACAGCGTCCGCTTCAGGGACCGCGATCACACCCGGCTTGGCAGCCTTGCGGCCGAGGGCACACCCGACTTCCCGGAAATCGCGCTGTTCACGGTGCCGCCCGAGCTCGCGCTCGATCCGACCGAACCATGGGTACTGCAGCTCCTGGTACAGCGCGTGGTTGGCGCCCGGGACAAGGCGCTGGTTACCTTCGATGTCGGCTATACGCTTCCCGACACCTATCTGAAGTTCCAGGCGCCGCCGACGCAGCCTGCACAGGCGGCGCCCGCGTCTGCACCCGCGGCTGCCGAGACGCGCGAAGTCGGTACGCCGCCTGCCGCGTCTGACGAGGAGCCGCTGTGGACGCGGATTTGGCGCGGCAATACCGTCAAGATCGGCTTCACCGTGGCGGCGCTGGGTGCGCTCACCCTGATCTTCTTTTTTCAGAACATCCTGGTCCGCCGTCCCGCCGTGTACGTTTGGGTTCGCCGGGGCTATCTGCTTTTCATTCTGGTCTGGCTTGGCTGGTACGCGAACGCGCAGCTTTCGGTCGTCAACGTCCTGACCTTTACGAACTCGCTGCTGACCGGGTTCAGTTGGGAGTATTTCCTCTCGGCGCCGCTGATCTTCGTCCTCTGGGCCTCGATCGCGGCGGGGCTGTTGTTCTGGGGGCGCGGACCGTTCTGCGGCTGGCTCTGCCCGTTCGGCGCACTGCAGGAACTTCTCAACAACGTCGCGCAGGCTTTGAAGGTCCCGCAGTACCGCGTTCCCTGGGCGCTTCACGAACGGCTTTGGCCGATCAAGTACATCATCTTCCTCGGCCTGTTCGGCATGTCGCTCTACTCTACCGCGTTCGCGGAGCAACTCGCCGAAGTCGAACCGTTCAAGACCTCGATCATCCTGAAATTCGCGCGCGAGTGGCCGTTCGTCGTCTACGCCTTGGCCCTGCTTGCAGTGGGACTCTTCGTCGAGCGGTTCTTCTGCCGCTACATGTGTCCGCTCGGCGCGGCGTTGGCGATCCCCGGCCGCATCCGCATGTTCGAGTGGTTGCGGCGCTGGCCCGAATGCGGCTCGCCCTGTCAGCGCTGTGCCAACGAGTGTCCGGTCCAGGCAATCCATCCGGAAGGGCATATCAACGTCAACGAGTGCATCTACTGCATGCACTGTCAGGAACTCTATTTCGATGACCACCGCTGCCCGCACATGATCCAGTTGCGGCTGAAGCGGGAGAAGCGCCAGGCGCTGTCGTCACCTTCAATGCGCACAGGCGGCAAGGGTCCTGCCACCGTCATCACCGCCGCGGGCAAGCCGGTCGGCGCGCCACCTGTCGATGCCATCACTCCACCAGCAACCTGAAACCGAAAGTCGAGGAGATAATCATGAGTGACAACGAGAACGGAAAGGGTGTCAGCCGCCGAACGCTGCTGGGGACCACGGCCGCCGCGGCGGGCGTTGGCCTGGCCGGTGGAGCGGTGGTGACGAAGGACGGCAGTGGCTTCGTCTCGACCGCAGACGCGCAGACCAAGACGGCCGCTCCGAAGGCGCCGGCGGCGCGGCCAGCAGTGCAGAAGACCGAGGTGGCGCCTGGCGAACTCGATGAATACTACGTGTTCTTCTCGAGCGGCCAGTCCGGCGAAATGCGGATCATCGGGCTCCCGTCGATGCGCGAACTGATGCGTGTCCCCGTCTTCAACCGCTGCAGCGCGACCGGCTGGGGCCAGACCAACGAAAGTCTGAAGATTCTGACCGAAGGGATGCAGCCGGCAACCCGCGAATTCCTCAAGAGCCGCGGCGGCACTTTCATGAACGGCGACCTGCACCACCCGCACATTTCGTTCACGGACGGCACCTACGACGGCCGCTACGCCTTCATGAACGACAAGGCCAACAGCCGTGTGGCGCGGGTGCGGCTCGACATCATGAAGTGCGACAAGATCATCGAACTGCCGAACCAGCACACGGTTCATGGCCTGCGACTGCAAAAATATCCGCGCACCGGATACGTGTTCTGCAACGGAGAAGACGGCGTGCCGCTGCCGAACGACGGCAAGGTTCTCGACAACCCGAAAGAGTACCACTCCATCTTCACGGCGCTCGACGGCGACACGATGAAGGTGGCTTGGCAGGTGATGGTGAGCGGCAATCTCGACAACGTCGATTCCGACTATCAAGGCAAGTACTGCTTCTCGACCTGCTACAACAGTGAAGAAGGCGTCACCCTGGCCGAGATGACGGCCAGCGAGCAGGATTGGGTCGTCATCTTCAACCTCAAGCGGATCGAGGAAGCGGTCAAGAAGGGCGACTATAAGGAAATGAGCGGCGTGCCCGTGATCGACGGCCGGAAGGGTTCGGCCTACACGCGCTACGTTCCGGTCTCGAACAATCCGCACGGCATGAACACCGCGCCCGACGGCATCCATATCGTCGCGGCCGGAAAGCTCGCGCCCACGGTGACGGTGATGGACGTCCGCAAGTTCGACGATCTGTTCGACGACAAGATCAAGCCGCGCGACGTCGTCGTCGCGGAACCGGAGCTCGGCCTCGGCCCGCTGCATACCGCCTACGACGGCAAGGGCAACGCCTACACGACGCTGTTCCTGGACAGCCAGGTCTGCAAATGGAACATCGAGCTCGCCAAACGCGCCTTCAAGGGCGAGAAGGTCGATCCCATCATTCAGAAGATCGATGTGCACTATCAGCCCGGCCACAACCATTCCTCGATGGGGCAGACCAAGGAGGCCGACGGGAAGTGGCTGATCTCGCTGAATAAGTTCTCAAAGGATCGTTTCCTCAACGTCGGCCCGCTGAAGCCGGAGAACGACCAGCTCATCGACATCTCCGGCGATAAGATGGTCCTGGTCCACGACGGCCCGAGCTTCGCTGAGCCGCATGACGCCACGATCGTCCACCGTTCCAAGATCAACCCGATCTCGATCTTTGACCGGGCGGATCCGATGTTTGCGGATGCCGTCAAGCAGGCCAAGGCCGACGGCATCAACCTCGAGGCCGATTCCAAGCTCATTCGGGATGGTAACAAGGTGCGTGTCTATATGACGGCGACCGCGCCCGCCTATGGCCTGGAGCAATTCCAGGTCAAGCAAGGCGACGAGGTCACCGTGTTCATCACCAATATCGACGCGGTCGAAGACCTGACGCATGGCTTCTGCATCGTCAACTACGGCATCCAGATGGAGATCGCGCCGATGGCGACGGCGTCGGTGACCTTCATGGCCGATAAACCGGGAGTCTATTGGTACTACTGCTCCTGGTTCTGCCACGCCATGCACATGGAGATGAAGGGTCGCATGTTCGTCGAACCGAAATCGGTCTGATCGGGAGCAGCCCGTGCGTCTTCTCTCACGAATGCTTCCGGCGGCGCTCGTCGCCGCCGGACTATCGGGCTTCGCCGCTGCGGAGACGCTGACCGCTGCGCCCGACCGGCCGCTGCAGACGCTGCTGGACCGTGCGCACGCCGGCGACGTCGTCGAACTGGCTCCGGGCCGATACCAGGGTGCGATCCGGATCGATCGCCCCCTGGTGCTGACCGGAGGCCCCGGCGCGGTGCTCGACGGCGGCGGCGACGGCAGCGTCGTCACAGTCGGTGCGCCGGACGTTACCGTCCGCGGCGTGATCGTCCGCGGATCCGGCCGCGATCTGCAGGCGATGAATTCCGCAATTTTTCTCGAGAAAACCGCCGAACGGGCGACAATCGAGAATAACCGTTTGGTGGGAAACTTGTTCGGAGTCTACGTTCACGGAGCGCGGGGTTCGCGGGTCATCCATAACGTGATCGAGGGGCTGCGTGGCGGGCGCCTCAGCGAGGCGGGCAACGGCGTCTCGCTCTGGAATGCGCCTGACGTCACCATTGCGGACAACACGTTCCGCTACGGTCGTGACGGCATCTTCACGATTTCCAGCCGGAAGGACCGTTTCATCAACAATCGATTCGAGCAGGTGCGCTTCGCGGTCCACTACATGTACACCAACGACAGCGAAGTCAGCGGCAACGTTTCGATCGGAAACCATGTCGGTTACGCCATCATGTATTCGAACCGGCTGGTGATCCGCGGCAATATTTCCGATCGAGACCGCGACCACGGGCTCCTGTTCAACTACGCGAATTATGCCGAGATCGACGCCAACCGGGTGACGGGGGGACTCTTGGGCACGCTCGCGGGTATGGTGAAAGACAGTCCTGACGACGAACCAGGCATGATTCCGGACGTGAACCGAGAGCAAGCTATCCGGAATGGCCCGGAAAAGTGCGTGTTCATCTACAACACCAACCACAACAAGTTCCGCAACAACTGGTTCGAAGGCTGCGCCATCGGCGTGCACTTCACTGCCGGCTCCGAGGGAAACGAGATCACCGGCAACGCCTTCGTCAACAATGCCAACCAGGTGAAATACGTCGGCACCCGGCACCTCGACTGGTCGTCCGGCGGACGCGGCAATTACTGGAGCGACAATCCGGCCTTCGACCTCAACGGGGATGGAATTGCCGATACGGCATACCGGCCGAACGACCTCATTGATCGCGTGCTGTGGACAGCGCCGGCTGCGAAGCTCCTCGTCAACAGCCCCGCCGTGCAGGTAATCCGCTGGGCGCAGGCACAGTTTCCGGCGTTGCTGCCGGGCGGCGTCGTCGACAGCCACCCGCTCATGTCTCCGCCCGCGCGCCGTCCGGCTGAGGAGGAGCGATGATGAAAACGGTGCGCATCTCCGACGTCACCAAGGACTACGGCCGCGTCAAAGCAGTCCGCGGAGCTTCGTTTGAGTTGGGCCAAGGCGAACTGGTGGCGCTGATCGGCCACAACGGCGCGGGCAAGACCACGCTGATGAAGCTGATGCTCGGACTGATCCGTTCAACCGCCGGGTCGATCGAGGTGCTCGGCGACAATCCGGCGGCAGGGCAATTCGCCGGCCGCCGACAGCTCGGCTACCTTCCGGAGAATGTCTCGTTCGATGCCGCTCTTACCGGGCGCGAGACCCTGGCCTTTTACGCGCGGCTCAAGCGGGAACCCGTTGCCAGCGCGCTGAAGCTTCTCGACGCCGTCGGCCTAGGTGACGCCTCCCGACGGCGGGTCGGCACCTATTCCAAAGGCATGCGCCAGCGCCTGGGGCTTGCACAGGCGCTCATCGGGCATCCGCGCGTGCTCCTACTGGACGAGCCCACGACAGGACTGGATCCGGAGCTACGCCAGACTTTCTATGAGGTTATCCAGCGGCTCGCGACCGAGGGCACCACGGTTCTCTTGTCGTCCCACGCCTTAACCGAACTCGAAGAACGCGCAGGCCGCGTGATCATCATGAATCGCGGCGTCAAGGTCGCCGATGGATCTATCGAAAAGTTACGCAACATCGCGCGATTGCCGACCAAGATACGGCTGAAGGTCGCCGGACTCGCGCCCGCCGCACTGCCGTCGTGGCTGCCAGGTGGTGCAGCCTGTCGGCGTCTCAATGGCCATATCGTCGAGATCGATGCTGGACCCGAGCATAAGATCAGCTTGCTGCACAGGGCAACGGCGGCAGGAAGCTCGGTTGAGGACCTCGATGTGATCCCGCCGACGCTGGACGAACTCTACGCGCATTTCCTGCGAGAGGCGGAGAAGACGCCATGAATGCGCTGATCATCGCACGCAAGGAGATCCACCAGGCAGTTCGGAACCGCTGGGTGCTCGCATCCACGCTGCTGCTCGCCGGACTGGCATTGTCGCTGACATTCCTCGGCAGCGCCCCGACCGGCACCGTCGGCGTGCGTGCGCTGGACGTGGTGATCGTCAGCCTCTCAAGCCTCACTATCTTCCTGATTCCGCTAATCGCGCTACTGATCTCGCATGATGCCATCGTCGGCGACATGGAGCGCGGGACCATGCTTCTTCTGCTCAGCTACCCGGTCGCCCGCTGGCAGGTTCTCCTCGGCAAGTTCATCGGCCATCTGGCGGTGCTCGCGTTCGCGACCTGTCTTGGCTACGGGATAGCCGCTGCGGCCCTGATCGCCACCGGAAGCCGGATCGATTCCGATAGCCTCGCGGCCTTCGCCGCGATGATCGGCTCCTCCGTGCAACTCGGAGCGGTATTCGTGGCGATCGGCTATCTCGTCAGTGCGCTGGTGCGCGATCGGGGCACGGCTGCCGGCGTCTGTATCGGCCTGTGGCTCCTTCTGGTCCTGATCTACGACATGGCACTACTCGGCGTCCTCGCCGTGGACCAGGGCCGCAGCATCTCGGCGGCCGCCGTCGATGCGATGCTTCTGCTGAACCCGACGGACGTCTACCGGTTGTTCAACCTGACCGGCTTTGCGAACGTCAGCAGCTTCGCGGGCATGGCCGGCCTTGCTCAGAGCACTACGCTGACCGCAAAGGTGCTCTTGGCTGCCCTGCTGGTGTGGACGTTCGTGCCGCTGGGACTTGCTGCGGCCGCTTTTTCGCGGAGGGAACTATGAGACGCCTCACCTTGGCGTTCCTGGGTCTGCTCGCTCTCGCCGGCTGCGGCGAGAAGCAGGCCGCACAAGCACCACCGCCTCACAAGATGACGGCTGAGGTGATCGGTCATTACTGCGGCATGAACGTGCTCGAGCACCCGGGACCGAAGGGGCAAATCTTCGTGGCCAGTCTGATCGAGCCGGTCTGGTTCTCCTCGGCGCGGGACACCATCGCCTTCACCGTGCTGCCGGATGAGCCGAAGGACATTCAGGCGATCTACGTGTCCGACATGGGCAAGGCGCCGAACTGGGAGAAGCCGGGTCCGGACAACTGGCTCGAGGCGCGAAAAGCGCTGTTCGTCATCGGCAGCCGCGCGAAGGCAGGAATGGGGGGCGACGAGGCCGTCCCGTTCTCGGAGCGCGCCGCGGCGGAGAAGTTCGTCGCCGAGAACGGCGGGCGCATCGTCCCGTTCGCGGACGTGCCACGCGAGTACGTGCTGGGCTCGGACGGAGATAAGGCCGCGGCGGCTCATGAAAGCGCGCCAGGGCGCGCTTCGCTCGATTGAGGAGGACACGGTGGTTGGCGCGATCTCCCGACGACGTTTCATCCAGATCAGCGGTGCTGCTGCCGGCCTAGCGCTTGGGGCACCCGTCCGCGCCGCGACCTCGGAGGCCAATCTGACGATCTGGCACGGCATCATGTTGGGCGCCGTCGCCACGATGAAGATCTACCACCACGACCGCGGTGAGGCCGAACGACTGATCGCGGCGGCATATTCGGAAGCACGACGCCTAGAGCGCCTGTTCAGTCTGTATCTTGAAGACTCCGATCTGATGCGGTTGAACCGCACCGGAATCCTAGTGGGCCCTCCTCCGGAGTTCGTTGAGCTTCTTAAAGCGTCGCTACGATTCGCGGAGCTTACCGGCGGTATGTTCGACCCGACTGTGCAGCCATTGTGGGAGCTCTACGCTAACCATTTTGCACAGGAGGATCCGGATCCGTCGGGACCGGACAAGGCCTCCATGAAAGCGGCGCTCGCATGTGTCGGCTATCACCGCTTGTCAGTCAGCAGCGAACGCATCGTCGTCCCCAAAGGCACCGCGGTCACGCTCAACGGAATCGCGCAAGGATACATCACCGACAAAATCGTCGAGCTGCTGCACTCGCGAGGCATCGATCATACCCTCATCGACATGGGCGAGACCCGGGCCATCGGCGCGCGCCCGGACGGCGAAGCCTGGGAAGTCGGCATCGCCGATCCCGAATTCCCCGAGCGAACCCAAGCTGGGCTTCCCATCGTCGATCGTGCCGTCTCGACCTCCGGGGCATACGGCTTCCGGTTCGATCCAGCTGGACGCTTCAATCACCTCTTCGACCCAATGACCGGAGGCTGTGGCCATCTTTATCGGAGCGTCACCACCATCGCCGAAACCGCAACGGCTGCGGACGCGCTGTCGACGGCCTTCAGCCTGATGGACCAAAAGCGAATCGAAGCATTGTTGTCACGAGCCGGCATCGAACGCGCTCATCTGATCGACGAGACCGGAGCGATGATCGACCTGGTCGTCTGAAGTCAGCTTCTTAAGCATACTGACTCCGTCCGCTTTGCGCCCAGAAGCAGCCTTCCCCGTGAGGTCGCACTTTGACCCTGAGCGGTCCTGCAGGCGATCTAGCGTGTGGGTTCTCCGTCCTGGTTCCGACGGGCCAAAGCCTAACCATCCCAATGGCGGCTGCCTTGGCGAAAAGTGATAGGATCAAAATCGCCCGGGGCGGGATTGATCGGAGGGTAGTGACGCTTTTGAGGAGATTTTCAAATGCGAAGTCGGATCCTGGGACTCACGACATCTGCTCTCATTCTGGCTTACGGCACTGTCGGTACCTTTGCACAGGACCAAATGGCACCCCAACCAGATCAGCAACAAATGCAATCGCATCCCATGGGCCAGGAAGGCGCGGGCTCGATGGGGCGCGGAAGCATGATGGGCGGTGACATGATGGGTCGTATGATGGGGCCACCCTTTATGATGCGCATGATGTTCGCTCTGATGGACGCCGACGGCGATGGGACCATCTCACTGCAGGAGTTTCAGGCAGCTCACGAACGAATTTTCAAGGCAATGGATACCAACAAAGACGGCAAGCTCACGCTGGAGGAGATGCAAGCGTTCATCCACGGGACCAGATGATCGGCTCCGCGCGGGTGGCGCGTCGCCGCATGCGCCATCCGCTCCTGCAATCGGTCTCTTGCGAAAAAACGAGCCTTAAGCCTCTCAGGTCCGTGATCCGCATAATCGCGACCACATTCCCTTCGTTGTATGCCTGTTCTTTTGTGTCCTTGTTGCAGGTCCAGACAAAATGGCGCGAGGGCGAAGTATGCCCTCGTTGAGGCAGTAGGCAAGAAAGTCATCATCAAGATAAATGACGTGGGGCCACTAACGCCTGGCCGCAACATTGACCTCAATGGGCGGACGATGCGGCATTTCGATCCAAGCCTGCAGCTTGGGGTAATTTATGGCGTAAGAGTTAGGCCGCTTTCCGGCGACTATTGGATCGCCGGACCGGTTGGCTGAACATCACACGCGAAAGAGGTCGAGCACGGCCCTCCTCGCCGGCCAGCCTAAGAGGGCGGATCGCGGCGCTTCCTAGCGGAGGTTGTGGCGATCTTTAATATCGTGGTGAAACAACGCAGCTATCTTTCTAGCGCTTGAAAGAACCCGATGACGGTGCCGAGAGGCGCGAGATCGATCAAGGTCAAAATTGACAAATCGCTTCTTCGAGGACGGACGGTCCGCGTCAGTCTGTGAGCTGCTCTGCATGCTGAGGGCACTTGAAAGCGTCGAGATCATGCTGGCCTCCTGGGATAAGTCACTACCGGTAGGCGCGATCAACCTCTTGACGCTCTTCTCATATCGCACGACACCTGCTTGCGAAATTCCGGTCGGTAACCTAAGGACATTTACGAATGATAGACGTGGGTCGGGCGGCTTTACGCAGACTGGGATGCAATTGAGCAGCCTCCCCCTGCTTCCTCCGTATGGCCCCTTAGGGTATCGACCCGAAGTTACTGATGTTTCTTCTCCTGCTATCAGTGACGATGCCTTGGCTAACGTCGGAGTCGGAGCATGACGGACGTCTATTTCCATTACTTCAATGCGCGCGGCATGGTGATTGATCGAAGCGGTACCGCCGTGGACGACTTGCTCGAAGCATGCGAGCACGCAGATCGTGTCGTGCGGTCGCTCATCATGACGGCAAGCGGGGAAGATTGGCGCGGCTGGGTCCTCCACGTTACCGATAACGACGGCGATGAAATCTTTGAGGTGCCGTTCGCAACAATGCTCGGGAAACTGCATTAGTGGGCACGTTCAGGAGGACACGGATGTGCACAACCAAGACGCTGATGGCGGCAGCCATTGCTGCTGGCTTACTCGTCGGAGTGCAAAGCGCGCGAGCTCATTGCGACGGTCTCGACGGCCCGGTCGTCGCCGCGGCCCAGAACGCTTGGCAGAGCGGCGACGCCAACCGAGCTCCTATTTGGGTACGCCTGCAAGACGCGGATGAAATCAAGAAAACCTGTCAGGACACGCTTGCCATGCGCAAGCTCGGCTCGCAGGCACAGGCCTTCGCGGACCATTACTTGTTCGAAACCTTGGTGCGCATTCACCGCGCAGGCGAGAACGCTCGCCACACTGGATTGAAGCCGGCGGGGCGCGACCCCGGTCCGGCAATCCCGGCCGCCGACAAGGCGATCGAAACCGGGGCGGAACGCGACCTTGCTCAGTTACCGACTGAAGAGGTCCGGCGGGGGCTTCGCAAGCACCTCAACGAAGTCCTTGAAAAGAAGAACTTCGCACCCGACGCCAGTATGTCGAGACCTATGTGACATACATCCATTATCACTATGTCGAGCGCTTGTATGAAGCGGCGGAGAAGCCGGCGGCGCGGCATTATGAGGAGGACTGACCCCGCTCATTGTGAGCATGGCCAGGACATCCACGGCTGAGCAAGTACGGGCGACAATCAGCGCCAACGGTGGTGGCCCATCGCCGACGTGCCGGTTCCTCCGAACGTCCGCTTTGCTCCAGCAGCCGCTTCGAAGGCCTGAGACACCTCTACTCATGGTGCGCCTCGCTGCGCAATCCTGCTTCCGTCGGCAATTCGGTCGCTTGGATGTACGACGACCTGATCCCCCGCAGTCAGTCCAGACACCACCTCGGCGAACCGATTGTTGCGGTGACCGATCTGAACTGGCTTGGCGCGCGCACGGCCGTTCTCATCGACAAAAATGGCCCACTGATCACCCTTTCGAAATAGGGCGCTTATTGGCACGGTCAGCACGTCCTGACCGCTCCAAGTGGTCACGTGGACGACGACACGATAGTCGTGACCTAGTTGCGACCAAGCCTGCGGCGAGTCGTTGAAATCGATGGTCACCCGGACCCGCTGCTCCTCGATGCCGAGCGCGGAGACCTTCAGGAATCCGGCGGGGTCCACACGGACCACCTTACCTGTGATCGGCGCCCCGCCCCAGCCGTCGATCCGGACCGGCGCGCCCACCTTGATCTGGACGGCGTCGGTCGAGAGCAGGTCCGCCACGACCTCCAGGTCAAAAGGGTTGCCGATGTCGACGAGGGGCGTCCCAGGCAAGACCGTCGCCTCGCTGTCCTGGATGATCTTCAGCACCCGTCCGCTCGCTGGCGCGAGGACCCTGACGCAGCACGTCGGTTCCGATGGCGGCGAGGCGTTGGCCGGGTCCATCAGCCGTGCCGCAAGGCTGGTTCGCACCGCGCGACGCATGTCGACCTGAGCTTTGGCGCTCGCCAAGGCGGCCTCGTTCGTAGCCACGTCGAACTTCGCCTTATCGAAAGCCTGAGCCGAGATGGTCTGCGTCCGCGAGAGCGTCTGGGCTCGCTGGAATTCGGTCTTTGAAAAATCCAGCGCGGCCTCGATCCGCTGCACTTCGGCCTCCTGCTGCTGGATGGCGGCATCCGCAGCCAAGACCTCGGCTTGAAGCTGGTCCCGAGAACGCACGTCGATGAAGCCCGGCAGCGTCGGCTGCATGAGGGCGATGACGGTCTGGTTGGCGACCACCTCGTCGCCGACGTGAAGCAAAGGTCCCCGCTCGCCGAGCGGATGCGAAATTCTGAGTACCTTCCCAGCGATGGGCGCCGAAACGGTGTAGATATGGCGGACATGGGTCTTGCCGTCGTCGTCCGCCGTGACTTCGATCGGGCCGTTTGCGACGGTGGCGAGGTCGACCGGCAGCGGCCGCGGCCAGGCCAACCAGATTAGCCCGGCGGCAACTAGGCCGACGACCACAATGCTTATGATCCGCTTTGTCCAGGTGGCCGACATAGGTCAATCCCGCGTCTTGAGGACGGCAACAAGGTCCAGTTGATTGATGCGTTCGCGGACAATGAAGGCGGAAGCGATTGCGGCGAGAATGACGATCGCGCTGGCCGCAACGTAAGTGGAGTGCTCGATGACGCCGCGCACGCGCATGATTTCGCCGGCCAAATTGGTTTTCATGATCCACCCGAGGCCATAGCCTATGACCCAGCCAGCCGGCTGAGCGATCAGGGTCAGGATCGCAAGTTCGAGCAGAAGAATCCGCAGCACTTCACCCTGTGTAAAACCGAGCACCCTGAGGCTCGCGAGTTCGCGCGCCCGTTCCGAAAGTGAAATCCGCGCATTGTTGTAGACAACGCCGAAGGCAATGACGGCAGCAAGCCCCGTGTAGATGCTGGCCATCGTCGTAATAATCAGCGCAACCGCCTCGCGAAAGTTCGCAAGCGAAGTGCGTTGCAGCGCCACGCCGCTGACGGTCGGCATCGCCTTCACGGCTGCGTAGAACTCTTCCCTTCGCTTGTCGTCGAGACTGAGGTTCACGCTGCTGACGACGGGAGCATCGCGCATCAGACGCGTCAGCGCTTCCAGGTCCATCATGCCTCTGATGCCAAAATAATCCTCCACCAGTGCTAGAACCGGGAGGGTTACCGTTCGCCGTGCCCCTTCCAGCAGGTCAACCTCGACCCAATCCCCCGCTTGGACACCCAGAATTTTTCCCAGCCATCCCGAGATGGCAAGCCCTGTTGAAGGAAGCACGACTGGCTGCAGATCGACGTCAATGATGCGCCGGAGGTCCGCATCAGGTGGCCGTCCGCTGATCATGATGCGGCGCTCAATGTTGCCATGCCGGATCCGGACCGGAACCTCGCGAAACGGCTCGGTGGCCAGAACACCTGGAAGTCGCGCCATCTGTACAACGACGTTCTCGTTCCGCTTCTCGATGAAGCTCACCGTTGCGTCCTGTCGATCGGCGAGGAAATACGTCACATCGATCAATTGCTCCATCGTGTCGCGGAGGAAAAGCGAGACCACCAGGATCGCGGTCGCGAGCGCCATTCCAAGCGCCGTGAATGTTGCGCGAACTGGATGCCGCGAGATGTTGCGCAGCATCATCAACGTCGGTTGAGAGACAAATCGCTCGAGGGAGACTGACGCGGGTACAAGCCGGCGAAAGCTCGGTGGTGCCGGCGGCTGCATTGCAACCGCCGGAGGCAAGCTCACCACATCATGCAGAGCTCGGATTGCGCCGATAAAGGCGGCCGCCGCGCTGAGCACGCCCGCGATTACATACAGATCTGGCGCTCTGGCAAAGACCAGGAACGGGAAATGGAAGAAATCGCCAAACAGCGCGGTAATGCGAAATCCCAGCCAGGTCCCGACAATGCTTCCGATCAAGACCCCGATCAGCACAATAAAGGCGACGAATTTCAGATAGTGCAACACGATACTGCCATCACGATAGCCAAGGGCCTTCATGAGCCCGATCTGCTCTCGCTCCAGCGCCACAAGCCGACTAAGCGTAAGATTGACGAGGAACGCCGAAACCAGCAGGAAGATCGGCGGCAGCGTGCGGCTCATGTTGTTGAGCATGTCGAGCTCATGGTCAAGCCACGCGTGCGACGTCTGATCCTTCCGGCCATGGGCCGCCTGCCCGCCATAGCCGTCAAGCAATGCGTCAAGCCGCGAGATGACCCCGCGCTCCGACGCATTGCGTTGCAGCTTCACGGAAACGGACGAGAACGCTCCGTCGAGATCATAGACGCTCGCGAGAGCCTTCTCCGACATCCAGACAATGGCATAGCGGCGGTCATCCGGCATCAGGTCGCCGGGCCCAACGGTGTAGATGAACTCGGGCGACAGCGCAGTGCCAACAATGAGGAGTTCGCGCTTCTTGCCGTTGAGAATTGCGGAGAATCGCTCGCCTGGTGTGAACCCGTGCGCCTGCGCGAAACTCTCGTTGACGACGACTTCCTCGGCTCGCCCCGGTTCGGGCAAGCGCCCGGCTCGAACGTAGAGGCGGTTGAGCAAGGGTTCGCCGACGTCCGGTAGCGAAACGAATTGTCCGGTAGCGGGTTCGGCGAAGCCCGGGACGTCGAGCAATGCGAGCTTGGCAATGCGTACATCGACAGCGGCGACGCCCGGGATTTGCGCGATCTGGCCGGCCAGTGCCTTAGGCGCACGCTTCACCATCGCAAAGACGTCCGCGAATGCATAACGTTCGTAATAGGCGATACGCGTTTCCTCCAGCGCGCGATGCGAGCCAACCGCAAGCACCAGCGTCGCAACACCGCCGCCGATGACCAGCGCAATCGCAAGCACCTGCGCCCAGAGTCTCCGCACATCTCGAAAGAGTTTGATATCCAGCGCAGACATCGTCTCACCAGATCAATGTCGCCGCCTCGCGGCGCGTCTCATTCCTCCACCTCACCGGAGACGTAGGTCTTGGTCAGAGCCGTGGCTGTGAAGACGGGTTGGGTCATTGGCGCTCAAACCGCTAAGTAGCCACTCTCCGCCTTTGAGGCCCCCCGGGATTGATTTAGATCAGGCACCTCTCTGAATTCGCAGGGTTTTCTCGACGCCGACGTTCAGAAGACATGGACTTCTCCGGCGGCGAGCTCGCCGACCAGTTCCGGGATTCGGCCCAGGTGATCAGATACGACCTCCGCGGTCCGCTCTCTCAGCGCTTCCAGGGGGAAGCCGTCGTGCGTTGCCAGCTTTAGGTGAACGAGAGCTGGCATTGACACCGGCGCACCGATCCGGCTGACGATGAGGCACTGCGCTGCGGAAACCTGCGGAATGGCGGTTACCAATGTCTCGGCTGCTCGCTTTGCCAGAATGTTGTAAATCTTGCCGACATGGCTGACGGGGTTCTTGCCGGCGGCAGCTTCCAAGCTCATGGGCCGACAAGGCGTGATCAGGCCACTAACGCGATTTCCCCGGCCGACCTGCCCGTCGTCACCGGCCTCTGCCGAGGTTCCGGTCACGGTTAGATAGATGCTGCCGGACGCCGCATCGTCGGCAGCGTTGACGGCCACCTCGCAATCCCCAAATCCGTACTCGCTTGCACGTTCGCGAGCGTACTCGGCGAGCCCGGTCTTTTGTTGCAGATAGCTGTCCAAGTCGTTGAGGAACTGCCCGATCATCGCGCAGGCGATTGTAAGCTTGAGGCCCTCCCCGCTTCGGACAGCCATGATCTTGATGTCTTCACCCCAAGCCGGACTGTCATGCGTGCGATCACGGCCGTGCAGCCCCTGTTCGATAGCGAGCACGAGATATTCGAGCGCAGTGAGCGGTGCGTGGCCAACTCCGAACGACGTATCGTTGGCACGCGGAATTCGCTGTGTGCTCCCCCGAGAGAACAGCGATTGCAGGTCCTGCGAGCCCTGATGAACCAGGGTCTCCACACGGACATGGCGATCGACGTCCAGCGCATGGAGATTGGCCTTCAGCCAGGCTCGTGAGCCCTCGACGGCAATGTCCTCGACTGGAATCGCTTCGTTTCCGACGTTGGTGATAGCGCGTCCGGCTAGGAAGATTTTGATACGGTCGGTCACCTTGCCGCCGCCGAAGGCCGGCATCGCCCGGCCGCCGCACAGGAGCGCCTTGTCGACATTGTGATGCAGCACATGACCAAATCTGCCCAGGTATTCGCGACAGAGATTGCGGGACAGCATCTCGGCAAGGGCATCGCAGATGGCGTCCGGGTGGCCGGCCCCCTTGCGCTCGACGACCTCCGCGTCATCGCGCTTGTCTAGCTGCGAAAGGACGAGATCAAACATCGGTGTAGCCAATCAAGGGCCGGGCTACCGGCGATGGTCGTACTTGAATTGCAGGGCAGCCGGACTTGCACCGCTGCGCTCGACAGTGAGCTTCACGGTGTAGAGGTCAAATCCAGGCAGGTCGAAGAAGCCGCCATAGGTCGTGGTGCCTGAGATCTGCATTGGCTCCAGCTTCTTCTTGGCGCCGGACAAGCCCAATCCCGATACTTCCGCAGTCACGACGGCATCAGAAACACGCACGCCGCTTGCGGCATCAAAGACGGCGGCAACGACGTGATATTCATGGGGCCCCTTTGGGGTGCGCCCATGCATCGGTTGTTCGGTGGTGGAGCCCGGCGGGAGGCCCTCGACGATCTCGGCCGGGACGATGCCCAGATAGACCGTCACTCCTCCTGCCGTTTTCGAGAGGTCGGTCTCCGCAGCGGTCGCCACCCCGGTCAAGTTGCTGGCCAGCCAAAGGCCTCCGAGCAGAGCGGCGATCGCCCGCCGGCTAACCATGGCGATAACCACCGGTCGCGGCGCCGAAGACCCGGCTCAGCTTCGGAATGAACCCCGGCACATCAGCCGCATATCTGGCATAGGCGTCGCCGAATTCCGCCCTCGCGTCCCGCTCCTCGGTCCGCGCCAGCCTGACATACATCACCGTCAGCACCGGGAACATGGCGAGTGTCAGGATCGTCGGCCATTGCAGCAAGAAGCCGAACATCACCAGGATGAAGCCGACATATTGCGGATGCCGCAAATAGCTGTACGGCCCCGTGGTGGCAAGGCTCCGCGTCTGCTGTGCGTCGAAGAGTACCTTCCAGGCGGCCGAGATCAGGATGAAACCGCCGCCGATGAACACGAAGCTCAAGATGTGGAATGGACCTGCGTGCGGATTGGCCTTCCAACCGAACATCATCTCCAGGAGGTGACCGGCATCATGGGAGAACCAGTCGACGTCGGGAAATCGTGACTGCAGCCAACCCGACAGGAAGTAGATGGTCAGCGGAAAGCCGTACATCTCAGCGAACAAGGCCACCAGGAACGCGCTGAAGGCGCTGAACGAGCGCCAGTCCCTCGCCGTCTGCGGCTTGAAGAAGGTGTAGGCAAAGAAGATGAAGATCGCGGAATTGACGACCACGAGGCTCCATAAGCCATAGGAGGGCGCGGTGTCGTTCATGATGATCTCCCCGGGGTACTCTGCTGATCGCCGCCGCCGTGATGACCGTGCCCGCCATGCATTAACAGATGCATCAGCGGACAGGCAAGGAGCGGCAGCCAGATGAACAGCCCAAGCACATGTGCGCGGTGTTCGGTGAATAGCAGCGCGCCGGCGATGAGCAGAAAGCCGATCAGCACAATGATCGCCTTCGACTTGGTCGACATGCCCTCTTGCGCTTGTCCCTGGTGGTGAGAGTGATCCTGAACCGACATCGGCTTACTCGCTTATGATAAACAATAGGACGATTAGTCGACCAGATTTTTGACGCAAATCAACGGCCGGGGCACTTTTGCTGGAGCTATTCCACGACGAGCTTGCCGCGGAACATCCCCATCGGGCAGCCGAAGCCGAACTCGCCGGGCGACTTCGGCAGCAACTCAACCGAGACCGTTTGCCCCGTTGGCAGGTCGGCGCTCTTCTGAAAGTCCGCGAAGATCACCTTGTCCGAACAGGTGGCGGTCTCTTCCCGCCGGAAATTCAGCCGGACGGGCCGTCCGCTTTGGACGATGATGGTATCGGGCGTGTAGCCGCCCTTCACCAGGATCATCGCCTCCTGATAGCCGCCGCTGATATCGCTAGCCCGAAATCCGGTCGAGCGCTTGAGCCAGAAGAACCAAGCGATGAACCCTATCAGCGCGAGCCCCGTGACGGTGACGATCCAACGGTCAGGAGTCATGACGCAGTCCTCCGGGGCTGAAACAGGCGAAGCCTGTTGGCATTGGTGACGACCGTTACCGAGCTGAACGCCATGGCGGCCGCAGCGATCAAGGGCGACAGCAACAGGCCGATGAAGGGGTAGAGCACGCCCATGGCGACAGGAATGCCGAGCGAATTGTAGCCAAAGGCGCCGACGAGGTTTTGGCGCACGTTGCGCATGGTGGCGCGGCTGATCTCGATCGCCGTCACAACTCCGACGAGGCTGCCCTTGATCAGCGTAACATCGCTGGCCTCGATGGCAACATCGGTACCCGTGCCGATCGCAAAGCCAACGTCAGCCTGAGCGAGCGCCGGCGCGTCGTTCACTCCGTCACCCACCATTCCTACGGCTTTGCCCTCGAGCTGGAGTTTCTGAACCTCGTGAGCCTTGTCGTTGGGCAGTACCTCGGCGAGCACCCGCTCGATGCCAACCTGACGAGCAATCGCCCGCCCCGTGCGTTCATTGTCACCGGTCAGCATGACGACCTCGATGCCGAGTGCCTTCAGGGCATCGATGGCTGCTTTCGAATCCGGCTTGACCGTGTCGGCGACCGCAACCAGGCCGGCAGCCTTGCCATCGATACCCACGTACATCGGCGTCTTGCCTTCCTCGGCAAGGCGTTCCCAATCTTTCTGCAGCATATCGATCGCAATCCCGCGGTCGCGCATCAGTTTGGCGTTGCCGAATAGCACCTCGCGCCCATCGATCCGACCGCCAACGCCATGACCGGGAATGGCCGCAAACCCCTCCGCGTCGGACAGTTTCAAGCCGCGCGCGTCCGCGCCCTTGACGATAGCCTCTCCGAGCGGATGTTCGGACCCTCGTTCAAGCGAAGCAGTGAGACGCAGAACGTCTGCCTCGGTGTTGCCCTGGGTTACAACGACATCGGTCAGCGCAGGCTCGCCCTTGGTGATCGTTCCGGTCTTGTCCAGAATGACAGCGTTGAGCTTCTCCGATGCTTGCAAGGCATCGCCCGAACGGATCAAGATTCCGTTTTCGGCGCCCTTTCCGATGCCGACCGTGAGCGACGTCGGCGTCGCCAAGCCGAGCGCGCACGGGCAGGCTATGATCAGAGTGGTCACAAGCACGATGGTCGCATAGACCAGGCGCGGCTCCGGACCGAAATTGTACCAGGCTATAAACGCCAGGATCGCGAGGATCATGACTGCCGGCACAAAGTAGGCGGAGACCGTGTCGACCACACGCTGGATCGGCGCCTTTGACCCTTGGGCATCCTTGACCATGCGGATGATGGTCGCGAGCGCGGTGTCCTTGCCGACCTTGGTTGCCTTGAATTTGAAGCTGCCGGTCTTGTTCAGCGTGCCGCCAATGACCTCATCGCCGACCTGCTTTTCGACGGGGATCGATTCACCGGTGATCATCGATTCATCAACCGCACTCGCTCCGGCTGTCACCTCGCCATCAACCGCAATCTTCTCGCCGGGCCGGACCACGACGGTATCGTCGACCAGCACCTCTTCCACCGGAATATCACGCTCCGTGCCGTCACGAAGGACCCGCGCCGTCTTGGCCTGCAAACCGATCAGCTTCTTGATTGCCTGGGAGGTTCGCCCCTTTGCCTTGATCTCAAGCGCCAGGCCGAGGACCACCAACGCGACAACAACGTCAGTCACATCCCAGAACACTTCGGCGAGCGCCATGCGCGGGAAGAATTGAGGCCACGCCACGGTGACAACCGAATAGGCAAAGGCGGCGCTGATGCCGATCGCGATCAGCGTGTGCATGTTGGCCGCGCGATGCTTCAGGGCATCCCACATGCCGGTGAAGAATTGCGACCCCGCCCAAACCATCACCGGCAAGCTGATGACACCCAACAGGCTCCAGACCATCCGACGCGTCTCGCTTCCCATCGGCATCCAGTCGCGCAAGCCTGGCACCAGATCCGGGTAGCTCAATGCCATGACCGGTATTGAGACTGCGGCTGCGAACCAGAATTTGCGCATCAATGTGCGATATTCCTGCTCGTTGGCGGCTTCGGCAGGATCGAGCACCTCTGCGTTGGGTTCGATCTTTGGCTCGGCTACATGGTAACCGGCGGATTCGATCGCTTTCCGGACGGCCGGGAAATCAACCTTTTCGGGCTGATACTCGACATCCGCGGCGTTGGTTTCGAGACTTGCACGGGCGGAGATAACACCCGGCACCATCTGCAGCCCAAGCTCGATCCGCGTCAGGCAGGAGCCGCAATGCATGTTCTTGATCGGCACGCGCATTGTGGCGGTTCCGACCGTATAGCCGACGGATCGAATGGCGTGCAGAATGTCTGTAATCTTCGTCCATGCAGAATCGTAGTCGATCCTCGCAACCTTGGTGCTCGGATTGACACTTGCCGAGATCACACCGGGAACCACTGCAGCAGCTTTCTCGATTGCCGGCGGACAATGTGCACAGGTCATACCGCCGATGCGGAGCTCGATGTGCTCCCTTTGGACGGGCTGCTGTGTCGTGGCATCCGGGCGGCGTGCGCGAATCTCCGTAACCACTGCGCTCATGCTGTCCTCCCACATGCGGGTTCAGAAATCGTCGGAGTTGGCGGATTGATCGGTGCGGGCTCGGCGGTAACAGCTCGTCCGTACAGGGCTTCGAACCAGAATTCGTAACCCCGATCGCGCAGCTCACGGGCCTGCGTGATGAGATCGCGCACAGCGTCGAAAGTTTCGACCTCGCGGACCTTGATCAGATTAGCGTCAGAGAGCGCATGACGATCTCGGGCGACCGAGGCCGCAATTGGAGCCCACGCGCGCAGCCAGGGATTGAACTCGCGAGCGAGCGCATAGCGGCTGACCCGCATCGGGTGCAGCCATTCCAGCCATTGGGCGGTTAGCGGCGTAGCGGTGGCCTCAATCCATTTTCCGAGTGTGGCCGAGTACAGGGCATCGAGCTGGGTCGAGACTTCGGCGACACGCCGGAACGCAGCACGGTTCTCCGGAAACTTGAGGTCTTCGACGCGCCGCTCCTCGAACCGCACCGAATAGGCATCGTGTTTACAATCCGGATCGCCGGTCGGATTGTCGATTTTCATTTCATAGAGACCCGGCGGAAGCGTTTCGATCTTATTCAAGCTGTCAAGGATCGCGCGATGCTCCAGACGCGCGACACTAGCGGAGACAAAGATACCGAGATGCCCGACGTGCGGATTGATGAGATAGACGATACGCTGGCCCGCCCGCTTCAGGTCATCTGTGCTGGCGTAGACGGTCGGGATCCAGCCTAACGCCTGATGCGGCGGCGTGATGTTGTCGCCATAAGACGCGAAGATCACGAGCGGGTTGTGAATGCGACGCAGATCGACAAAGCAGTGTGGGCAGATCCTCAGCTTGCCTTGCTCGAGGCTATTTCCAATGAACAGGTTTTCGACGATCGCCAGCATCTCTTCGCGGCTGAGGAAATAGAAGCCGTTCCACCAGCGCTCGAATTCGAGAAACCGCTCCCGCTCCTTGTCGGGGTGCGAAAACAGGTGGGCGTATTTCTCCCAGACGCCTTCCGGTTTCAGGTGCTCGAAGTTCTGAACCAGCCAGGCGCCGTCGAACCGGCCGTTGCCGAGGTCGGAGGCCAGATGCGTAAGCCAGGCTCCGCCCAAGAGACCGCCGGACACCCGCGCCGGATTGACCCCGGACTCTCCAGCCCAATATGACAGCGGCGAACCGTTGAGAACGGCCGGCCCTACAAGACCATGGCAATCAGCGGCAAGAATCGCTATCGCCCAGCCGGCCTGGCAATTGCCGTAGAGAACCGGCGGCTGGCCCTCGTGGCGCCTGGAGACTTCTTCCACGAACCGGCGCAGCGTGTGGAGTACGTCGGCCATGGTCTGGCGCGGCGACGGCTCGGGATAGAACACCACGAAATAGACCGGATAACCCTCGTGCATCGCGATCCCGACTTCGGACTCGCGCTTGAATCCGCCGATGCCGGGCCCGTGCCCTGCGCGCGGATCGACGATCATGACCGGGTGCTTGGCGGGATCGAGACAATCCTCCAGGCACTTGTCGCCATAGCGCGTGATGCGCACCAGCGCGTAGTTGACCGGCCGCTGGAACCGGCGAGCGTCGACGATGAGCTCGTAGTCGAAGTCGAGCAGCGGGGGCTTTCCGGCCCGCTCGTGCGCGATCATGTTGTCGGCGCGCTGCCGCAGCGTGTCCCAGAACAGGATCGCGCGCTCCCAAAAGTCGCGCTGATAGGCCAGGATGTCATCCAGAGCCAATGAGCTGGATAACCAGCCCCCGGGCCACACTCCGATTGCGGCTGCCGGAGCAGCGCCGGCGGCCAGTTTGCCAGACTCAGCCGGTGGCGCGGCCCCGGGACCGGCCTGCGGCCAGCGTTCACGGATGGGCTGAAGCAGAAGCGTGTTGGTCATGGCTGACCTTGCTGTACAGGGAACTTGGGCGCCCTACCGCCCTTGTCCCTGCGTCATCATTCCCGGCTGCATATGACCGGAACCCATCTGTCCCGGCTGCATGCCGGCCATCATTGCCATCATACCCATGTGCGGCGCGAGGAGTTCGTCGGCCGTCTTCTTCTGGTCATCGGAGAGAGTACCGACGAGGCTTGTCAGCGCGGACTTGATCGTTCGAGTGCCTTCAAGCCGTGCAGTCAGCCATTTCTCCTGCAGTGCAAGACGATCGACCAAGCCCTGCTGCCCTGCCCCCGACTGCGACATCATCGAGGCGCGCACCTCGCCCAGGCTCTTTGCGTTGGCCCGCAGCGCATCGGCAAAGGCGTTCCAAGCAACCTTTTGTGCATCTGTGATCTTCAGTTCGGTGCGCAAGAAGGCGATCCGGCCCTCGACCCGATCGATGGTCGCCATCTCGCTCATACCGGCACAGCCCGCGTCAGCGCTTGACTGCCCCATCATTCCCATCATCTGCATCATTTTCGCCATGGGCATGTTGCCGCCCATCATGCCCGTGCCACCCATCATGCCTTGGGGGCCTCCCATCATGCCCTGCCCCGACATCCCGGGCCGGCCGGGAGGCGACTGAGGTTGCGCGGCGGCGGGCGCACCCTTCTGATCGGGATGGTGAGCTTCGTGATCGCCCTGCGATTGCGCCCAGGACGATGTGCTCACCGTTGCAAGCAGCAATGCAGCAGCCAATGTCAGAGGTTTCATGGCCTTCTCCCGCTGATCAATTGATTGGTTGCTATGAGTGCCGATTTCCGCCGCCCATCGATTGATGCAAGTCAATCCTAGAAGAAACGAAGCCGACTAAATTGCTATTCCTATGGTCTCCGGCACCTTCAGGATGTGGAATTTTTCACAGCGAGAACGGACTCTGTCGGGGTACGTGCCTGATCCAGATCAAATCGACGCAAGGTCGCAACCCGCTCACGTGTCACAACGGAGAAGCAATATGACAACCCGCAAAATTCTTGCCGCTGCTGCCGCGCTGTCGCTCATCGCGTTGCCCGCACTTGCGCAGACCAGCTCCGACACCGAAAAGAACGGCCATCACTACTCCGGTGGACCGAAGACCGAGGTCCCTCACCATATGGGCAAGAAGGAGACGGTTGGGGTTTCGACTAAGGGCAAGTCGGGAGGTCATCACTACTCGGGTGGACCGAAGGCTGAACCTCACCACATGGGCGACAAGCAGCAATAAGCTTCAGCGTCGTCATCGTGCGACGGCCTGGCTGATCGGCGTACGTCATCTGGGGATATCGGCCCGACTGACACGAGGTCCCGCGCGAGCTATCTTCCAAGCATGCGCCATCAGATGTCAGCAAATATCGAAATCGTCCAAAAAGCGAACCGCACATCGCGAAAGCGGTAAGACTTATCGAGCCGCGCTACACGAGCTGCAGGTCGGACTCGTCAAGGTCCAGCGGCACATTATCCAGCACGGCCACAGGGGCCTGGTCAGATTCGAGGGCCGGGATGCCGCCGCGGCACTTGGTCCTGTCCTGGATGATGGGCCTCGTGATCAGCTGGCGATTGAGCGAACGCGGGATAGCTCGAGGTGGCAAACAGTAGCGCGGCAGCAAATGTTCGGCGTCGCATGGATGCTTCTCCGGCGTTGGTGTGAGATAGCAACTATGCCCAGTGCCGCCGAGTTTGGCTTGAGGCAAATCAACGCGCCACCCATCTTCCGACCCACGCTTAGAACCTACGGTTTGCGTAGTGACCCATCACAGAACCAGACGCAACAGCCGTCGCCGCGCTACTCATCGATTTGCTGTCGGTTCGAACGATCGGATATAATGGAGAATGGTGCAGCGGCGGAGAGAGTGTCAGTCAACCTCCTTTGAAAGATAAAGCATTTTTGACCTTCGTAGACCAAAACCCACCATTTGAGCTACGGCCGGATACGGAAGGAGGCCCCCGTTAATCGGCGGCCTGATCCGGGGGCGGCACAAGGATGCGCCCGCCCCGCGTCCCGAAGTGAGATTGACGGATATCCCTCGCCAGCGGTCCGCTGGAAACCATGAGGCCTCCAATCAGGGACTGCTATGGCGAATTCCTCGCACTGGTTGACCCTTCGACGCCTCTGTTCGTTCGCTTGGCCGCGTGCGGTGACTGGCTAAGCCATAACAGGCCGGAAATCGTCAGCGTTGATGTGCCGGAGTAGTGTAGAGCGACGAGACCGCACGGCGCTGGCTCCTGTCGGCCGGACGCTGCCTCCGCAATCATCGACCAGGGCGCCAATTTATAAGTGCTCTCCCTCGACAGCTAGTCCAGCAGTGATGCCAGCCACAGTTGGGCCAAGGCCTGCTCGGGTCCTAGTCCTAGGTTTACACTTCGGATAGGCACCAAGGCTCTCATCAAGCTTTGCAACTCGAGCCTTCAGGTTCAACTTTTTCGGCGGGACTAGCCGCGGAGTGACATCGAAGCCAGCTCCTGCGTCGATTCGCATTGGCAACGTTCTCGAACGAAGGCTGATCGAAGCGATCGCTGAAATTCTCTCGCACAGATCTACGTGACCTGAACCCCTGATTGCATTTTATCGATTGCTATCGCAAAATATCATTATTAGGTCGACAAACCCGAGCGTCGAACATGGTTCGAATAGTCGTTGGATTATTGGCACTTCTATCTATTACAGCATATCTCGATCCCGCCGCCGCCCGGCCACTTTCGGAGCGACTTCACCGCTGCCAGGTGACCCTAGAGATGCGGATGAGTTTGTCTCCGATCTCGATCCTACGATATTTGAATTGTCACAGTTATGTAATGCGTTGACGTCGATTGAATCTGCATCTGTGCTGACGAATGGTGCGCGACGCGCAATCCGTGGAGTCGCTAGCTCTTTGGTGAAGGGCGTTGAGCTAGCTGACACTGTCGCTGTCGATCGTGAACTCCGGATTGCTGTACCGCACGAAGCAGAATTGCTTTGCAAAGATGCCGAAACACGGCTTGGGCGTGTGGTCAGTCAGAGCAAGCCGGTTGATCTGACTGCTGCCTGCCTGAGACCAAAACGCATCGACGATCCCAGCGCCGAAAATTGCCAGGGCCTTCCAGCAGACGCCGCTCTTCTAAGATACGCATTTTCATCCAAACCTGACCCCAAATCGTGCGAGCAAAGCGAATGCACACTGCGCGTGGACTTAGATGCTGTTTCCGTTGCGATCGCTTCGGACACGTTTCGCCCTACCATCTCATGGCTGCTGAGCCAACAAAGCAATCTGCGCGAGGCCTGCAAGAGGGGAGCAAGGTATCCCGACTGTGGAGCTGCCTTGTTGGCTGCGATTGATCTCATTGGGGTGCAGCTGGAAAAGCAACGCGCATTCGCCTTTTTCATGGAAAAGGCGTCGGCTGACTTGCGCCGACATGTTCGAGGTGCCGACGAGTTTCTTCGAGAATGGCAAAGTGATGTTGCGCCTCTTCTACAGTCGAAGGCCCCGACCGCAACCGACCCAGCCGCAATCAATCCGGCCGCAATAAACTTCGTAGCTCGCCCTGATCTGTTAGCCAAACTGATTGCACATCAGGAATTATTCGAGAAGGAACTCAAAAACGTCGACGCGGCAGTCGAGGACGCGCGGAAAGATGTTTCGGATCGAATTCACGCGCAGGTCGACGCAGCGCTTCTCTCCTATGAAGCCAACAAGGAACGGCTGAAGGGGCTTCTGCCAGCTGCTTCTTTTGCCAAACTCCAGGCAACAGCCCAATCGTGGCGCTCGCTTAGTGAAAAGTTGGTCGCGGCAGATCAATCGCTGATCATAGAAAACAACTTCGCGCTGGCCGGTAGCTTAAAGGAGTTTATGCAAGCGATATCCGCCGGACTACTTTTGAAAGCTACAGACTTCTCAAGCTTCTCGCCCTCCGAAAAACTTGACGCGGCGGCAGGAAGCATCGATTTCTGTTTCGCGGATCAGCAGTCTCCCGGTGTGGTCGGTGTCCGGTTCGCCTTTTCTCCATGTGCTGCAAGCCTTCGCCCTTGTGAGACAACGGGTGAATACTCGTTGCTGTTAAGGCGGCTCGGTCTCAATTCTCAATCCAAAACCATCGTACCAATATCATTTGGCGTCAGGGTAAACGGCACGATTCACGACGGTCGACTTACGGTCCCTGCTCCGCCGGCTGAGCCGGCAGAACTCCAAAGAGATGCTGTTGCCAAGTCCGTCGCGCTGATGTTCCCCTATCCGTTCAATGTCTCGCTTGAGGGCGATCCGACTGTCCAATCTGGACCGAGACTGCTCGTCACTGCTAGGCCGCTATTCACACTGCTTGGGCTAGAGCCACTAGGTCCCGTTTCGCTGTCCATAGATCAAAAGGGATTGACGGTTGCGGGCGCCAATTCACTGTGCGAAAAAATCATCGCTGATCTAGCGGAGCGCATTCGTGACAAAGAGTTTCGTACCGCTGGCCTTAGAGTGAAGCTGGCAGCCGATGATCTAGGTACGATGACCACATGCGAAGATAGAGATCCGAACCACATTGCTGTGCAACTCAACGGGAAAGCCAACCTCGCGCCGCTGTTGTCTGAGACGAAACTCCCGCAGCGGCCGCTACGGGAGCGTCGGTATCGATGGTTGCGGGGATAGGATTTGAACCTATGACCTTCAGGTCATAAGCCTGACGAGGCGCAACGCGACCAACCCCAAACGCGGCTACGATGGGCAATGCCTCCAGCGAACCCGCCGGATCACCCACAGCCCAACAAGCTCAAAGGAACGCAGGCGCGGGGCATTCGTCCAACGGACTTCCGATCGTCGCTCCGGGTTCTGGCCTTGGCTCGCCGGAGCAACCGTACGATGGCCCGCGGCCACGACCAGCCTAGACGAGTGACCGAAAATCACGGTTCCAGAATTAACCTGCGGTGGCCACATCAAGCTTAATTACAGAACTCGATTGCGACAGTGCCCCGGAGAGCTAGGCTCCGCACACCGGACATTGCCCTCGTCCGGTCCGTCCCAAGGCGAAGCCGTCGCGCCATCATATTCGACGTGGCGGCTTCGTTTGATTGTAGGCCACTGCGCGAGCTTCATTTGAAAGAGCAGCCGGACCACGAAACTCTCGATCTCATCGAGATGCGTCGGCAACTCACAGCACTGCGTTCGCGATACTCGGACAATCTTCAAATTTCGTCACTATTGAACCGCTTTCTCGTGAAGGTCGCATTTCTGACGGAACCAACACACGCTGCGCACGAGCAGCATCTCCGATCGGAATTCGAAAGAACGTTGACGAGGGTCAAAGAAATTAGCGCGCGGACCAAATCCGGCTGAGCCACAGATCGGTGCATCCTGCCTTTAACCGTCGCCGGTGGCTGCGGCGCCGACACCCGCGGCGGCGGACAATTCCGCAGCGGCCGCCGTCAGCGCCGCAGCGGACCCGTCCAGCGGTACGATATATGCGGGTCCAAAACCAGCAAGTCGCAGATTGAGCATAATATTTGCGCTTGGTGTCCGAAAGCCGACGTGTGGACAGCCGCGGCGGCATCGGAAGACAACCGGTAGCGCCGACTCGATCGCGGACGGACTGAAGAGCGGGAAGCCCGCGGACTTCGCGCGTTATTGGCAGAAGCATGTATCGTAGTAAGGTTGTGGCCCTAATGAGCGCCAAGACTATGAAACTAACCTATACGGATTCACGGGATGGAAGGGTAATTATTGGGTTCACCGATGAGCGCGGTGAACACGAAATCGCTCTAAGCGCAATAGAGACGGCAGACCTTATCGGTGCGTTGAGGACCTCGTTAGAGGAGGCGATTGGAAGTCCGGCCGCAGACAGCATGGCCCTTCCCGGCATTGAACGAGTGCAGATCGTTGAGACTGCGGAAGAAATGGTTTTCCGCGTCTATATGAATGATCGCATTTCCCATGATTATCCGGTTCCGAAAGGGACCGTTCTTGCGGATGAGCTTCGGATGCTGGCTGACCGGATGGAGGCGCGCAACTCGGCAAAGGCCACGCATCGATCGCCCGATGCCAAAAAGGGAAAACTGAATTAGCGCAGCAGAGAGCCCAGGAGAAGAGGAAGCGATCTTGTCTCGTGATTTCACCCCTCAGGACTCCTGCCGCTGCAAGTTGATATTGCCGATATCCGCTTGTGCGGTTTCAGGAACCTCGATCCTTTCGACGCGAATGACCGTTGCGAAGGCGGCGCATCGCCTCGACTGGGTGGCAAACGCAGCCGAGCGCCAGCCGCTGCCATTAAGCGCGCCACGTGACGATCGCCCCCGTGGACCGCAGTCCATGCGGCGTTTGGACAGTGTGACTGCCGGATTACATTGCTTGCGGTGAAGCAAGTTTGAGCGTTGGATTCCGCAAGTGGGCCAAGTGAGGCTAATTTGGCTTGTGACGCTGGCGTAATTCCCTGCGGGTTATCGAGCCACCTCCTGCCCGGCTCATTCGTCAGAGTGGAGTTACTATCATGTGCGCAGGCGATGACCAAGCGTGCCCGCAATTTGAGTTGCATCGACAGAAACTCCTTGAGGACCTCGACCAAGAGCGGCGCGCATTCGTTAAGAGCGCATTCGTCGCGGGCGGTGGCGCGGCCGCGTGGGCTGCGAGCGGCACGCTGGCCGCTCCAGCATCGGCGCAAACTAAGCCCGGCCAGCCGACCTACCACTACTTGCCGGCCAACTCGGACACGGTGCATTGGGGCTATTTCAGCAAGCTACTAAAGCCTCAGCTCGAACTGGATTCGGGCGATTACATCACCATCGAGGCCGTGACGCACCACGCCGGCGACGACGTCGAACGTATGGTCAAAGGCGATCCGGGTATTGAGAGCATTTATCTTTGGACCAAGGATAAGAAAGGCGTCAATCGCCGTGGCGCCGGCCCGATCGACGGTAAGCAGCTCGGACGCGGCGCAGGCGAAGGCTTCGGCGTGCACATCTTGACCGGTCCAGTTTTTGTTCGCGGCGCCGAGCCGGGCGATATCATTGAAGTCCGCATCATGGATGTAAAGCCCCGGCCTTGCGCCAATCCGGCGTACCCGGGCAAGTCATTCGGCAGCAACGCGGCGGCTTGGTGGGGCTTCCATTACAATGATCTGCTCACTGAACCGAGGCCGCGCGAGGTGTGCACGATCTACGAAATCGACACCAGCGGGCAGCAAAACTGGGCGCGCGCGGTCTATAACTTCCGCTGGGTGCCTCAGACCGATCCGTATGGTGTCGTGCACAAGATCATCGACTATCCCGGCGTGCCAGTCGACCATTCGATCGTGCAGGAGAACCACAACATCCTCAAAAACGTCCGCATCCCGATCCGACCGCATTTCGGAGTCATGGGCCTGGCGCCAAAAGAAGCCGACATTGTCGATTCTATTCCGCCGAGCTATTTCGGCGGCAACATCGATAATTGGCGTATTGGCAAGGGCGCGACCCTGTACTATCCGGTCGCAGTGTCAGGCGGCCTGTTCTCAGTCGGCGACTCGCACGCCGCGCAAGGCGATTCTGAATTGTGCGGCACCGCCATCGAAATGTCGCTGACCGGGACCTTCCAGCTTATCCTGCACAAGCAGAATTCACTGAGCGGCTCGCTCGCCGGGCTGAATTACCCGCTGCTTGAGACGCTGGACGAATGGGTTCTGCACGGATTCAGCTTCCCCAATTATCTCGAGGAGCTCGGCCCTACGGCGCAACAGGACATCTACAAGAAATCCTCGATCGATCTCGCGCTAAGGGATGCGTTTCGCAAAATGCGTAGCTTCCTGATGACCAGCAAGGGACTGACCGAGGACGAGGCGATTTCGCTCATGTCCATCGGAGTCGACTTCGGCGTCACGCAGGTGGTCGATGGCAATTGGGGCATCCACGCGATCATCAAGAAGAACCTGTTTGCCGGTATAGCGACGGCTTAAAGCTCTAGGACCCATGAAGCGATGGGAATGTTGGAATCGGACCACCAGTCGTCCTCGGGCGGATAGCGCGCAATATCTGAGTGGGTCACACTCAGAAAAGAGGTTGCTACTACTTGGTAGAACTAAAGAGCGAACACCCGCTGCTTGGTCCCGACCAATAGTCCGCTGAATACGCGCCAGAGCCGACCCGCATACGAAGAAAAGGATGTTGTCTGGTTCTCGTTACAGACGAGGCGCGAGATGTCGGGATGTGCACGCCAAGGGATGAAGCGAAGGCGCTGCCACGGCAGTTGTCGGATGATGTGCGAGAGATCATGATGCGTGGGCGGATGAGCATCGGGCAGCATAGCTGAAAACAAGGAACAACTCACTTGAGCCTGAATTGGCTCTTTGGGCCACAACACTAAAATTGGGCCGACGGTCCCGCCCCCTCTGTCCTCCCCAAGGCGGGACCTGCGCTCTGGGAGAATTCATCATGGCTCACCCGACAGAAGAGCAGATACGGAAACGCGCGTTCGAACTGTGGGAGCAGGCGGGCAAACCCGAAGGACGCGAAGATGAGTTCTGGAACCAAGCGCAGAGGGAATTGCAGGGCGCAGAAGAGCGTGGTGACCTAAACAAAGGTACCGACATCTAACCCGCGTCCCCTCGGTGGCCTGACCCAAGCGGGGCGACAAAGAAATGAAGGGGCAGAATGCCAACAGCGCAAAAAACCCCGGCGCTGGGCGCGAGATGACGCTGATGCTAGGGCATTGCCTTCTTGCGCGGTGCGCATCGAACAATACCGATGAGATGCTTTCGCTCATGGCATGTGAACCCACAGGGCGAGCGCGTGGCGGTGGCATTCACGTCGCACCTTTCGTCGAGAGGCGCAATGCTTGCGCGCTCTACGATTCATCCACGCGATGGGTTAACGCTCTTTCTGGATCGGCTCGCCCGGTGCACGATCAAGCGGCGGGTGCGGCCGAGCGAGGCCGGTCGTGCCGGGCGGCGCGTCGTTCGCGGCCTGGCGCGTGTTGACGCGCTCCAGCGTCGTGACGGCCGCGACCACAATCGCGACGGCAAGAGCAACGGCAAATAAAGCCAACGCTGTCCCCTGCCTGTCCATGACAAGCCCCTTATACGCCAACGCTATAACGCACCGTCAAACCCGCTGGTTCCGGGCAGGGCATGGTGCCATCGATCTTTAGCCCTAGCCATCTAGCTCACGAAGACTTCGATCACAACGACAGCAGGATACAGGATGCAATATGACGGTGAGCGACGAAAACCACCTAGGGAAAGGCCGCAAACAAGGCGATCTCGGTCAACGGCGGTGTAGAAGGAAAACATCTTTGGTTTTTCCCATCACCGAAAATGGTCACTTCGCCACGCTGCACTGTAGCTCAACGAAAACGGGCGCGGTGTCCAAACTAGCGAATGCGATGGTTGTTAGGCTCTGCAAAGAACCCGTCCTCGCCTTCAGGCTGATCGCTATCCAATCAGAAGCCCGCTAATGCCCGGCCAGCGAGGGAAGTGCTGCGGCTTCTATCTGGATCAGTCCCGGCGAATGCGCCTGCGGTACCGCGGCGACATTCGAGCGCGTGCGTACCGCGCTCTTGGCTGAGTGGGTGTTATTCTCGTCCAAGCGGACGGAAGCCGACTTGGAGGAGTGGCGAGAAGAGCGCGACTGGACGGCGCGGAAGTACGCCGCGTGGGAACGCGACGAGAAGTGTCGGTCCGATGAATGAACTTTTGACACCAACCGCGCCCACTCGCGGGCGCAAGCGCTTGCGCCGCGTGGGGCGCGGAGGTTGATGCTCGCTTTCTCTGGCCGTTGGGACGCTGGCACTGTCGGCGCTGGCCCCGTCGGGCACTGGCACTGTCGGCTCTGCTCCCGTGGCGCTCGTGGTGCGAGAGACCATCTCGATCAACCCGGTCTTGATGTAGACCCGCGCAGCGAGCGGACCCAATTCACGACTAGGTGAAAGGCGAAATATCCCCGTTCCAACGAAGCTGCCTCGGCAAAGCGCCTCTCTGCGTCGCGAACTTTGTGACATCCGCTTCTTTCGACGCTCACTCAGACGCTGTTTATGGCACCAACCATAGATCGTTGGGCTAGCGGTGCTCGCCTATCGCGGGCGCTTGCGGCCTCTAGGAAACATCCAAAGCCGAACCACGCCCGCGTCTGACCAGGCTCGTCGGGACCACCCTCGAAGCGATCCTGCTTGCGGCCCGACTCATGCGCTACACTGCGCGTCATTCGTGGTCGCAGTTCTTTCGGCCGCAATCTCCCGTAGAACATCATTCGTGTCTGTGAGTGCTCGAGGAGGTGCTATCTCGTTTGAGCTAGTGGCGTTGCATTCTTGGAAGTAGGCCGACAGCTCAAGCTGAGCTAGGTGCTCCCAGTATTCGGCTTCCGCCAGGAGCTTCCATTTATTCATGCTGTTGTACGCGGCCTGTTGACGGCACAGCGAACCCATCGCGCGCAAGCGTCGTACCTTCTCCACTGCGAACCTCCCTTTCGGGCCTGTTTTTCGCAAGCCTATTGTTTGGTGAAGTGTCGGAGTTAAAGTCTCGCAGATTAAAATGACGAGTGATAGTCCGGTGTTTGACTCGTCAATTGATGACAGCGCAATCGTCTGACTTTTTCGCTCTTGAGAGCATCGGTTCAAAACGTCGACCGGATCGACAAACGCAGCGCAGAATGACGCGCTCTTCCGCCCCCCACAAGCCCCCCGACGTCGGAGGACGCTTTGGTAAGGTGACGGCTCCAGTCCGATGACTGGAGCCGTTTTTTTCTCTCCAAAATAGTAACCTGCTCACCCGAGCAGGTTGATCTGCGTGCATGCTGGCGGGTCGGCGCTTCAAGGTATGCAAGGCAAGCGCACTCTCTTCCATTTCAAAACTGCAATTATATTTGTGAGGCAGCGCTCGTTGGATGATGGTTAGCTTGTAGTTACTCCGGGCCGAGTGCGTTTGATCCCGATCTATTGTGGCCCGGTGCATTGAACTGAAAAGACCGCCTTCGGGCGGTCTTTTTCCGTCTCGCTTCCTTGTGTATTCGCCTGTCGGATGGGTCTAATGCGAACTCCAGCCGGGCCCTTCAATTGTCGGCTTGGTTAAGCCGGTCCGTTAGGTCGTGGGACTTAGCATAAGCGGCACGCTCCCCAGGGACGGCAGCAGCCCGCGCAGGCGCCGGTCCCCCACGCCCTTAGGCCGGCTGGCGTTCCAAAGTGGTGATCGAGGCGCGAAGATTGTTCCGACGAGCTCGCAGCGCCGTCCTCTCTTCTTATCCTTCTGCAATTACCGAAACTACCTTATCCCAACTATCGAACGAATCCATGCTTGCGACGCCCGATTTGGGGCAACCCCATTGTCGCGTAGTGCCCTTAATTACCGCTACGGAGATAGTATCTGCTTGTAGAGCAGAGGAGCGGGCAGCCATGGCCGCGTCGGCTATCGGAAGTTCGACGACGGCGCACGGTGACTAGTGCGGCACCAAATCCCGAACGAATACCGGATCTGGGCGACTATGCGATCGCATCAAAGCGCTTCCACGAACTCGACCATTCGACGGCGTTGATCAGGATCAGGCAATGGGCCGCGCATCGCGCCGGCATTATCCGCCATGTGGCCCGGATCGCCGGTTCCCGGGATCACCGCGGTCACACGCGGGTCGCCAAGCAAATATTTCAGGAAAAACTGTCCCCAGGAGTTCGCGAAAACGCGTGCCCAGTCTGGCAATTCCTTGCCGTGGACTGCCCGAAATAATCTGCCATTGCCGTAAGGCAACGCGGTCAGCACGCCGGCTCTGATTTCGGATGCCAGTGGCAGGATGATTTTCTCAGCCGCGCGGTTATCGAGTGAATAGTCGATCTGGACGAAATCAGGCTTCTCTCGTTCCAGCACCGCCTCAACCACGGGATAGTCGCGGTGGAATGTCGAGGTGATGCCGACATAGCGGCACACGCCTTGCTTCTTCCAGTCCCTGAAGCGTTGAAGAGATTGCTGCTTGCTTCTGACGTTGTGGAGCTGCAGCAGATCGACGCTTGCAGTTTTCAGTCGGGTCAGTGACCGCTTGAGTTCCAGGGAGTCGGGCGACTCGAGTTTGGTTGCGATGAAGAGCTTTTCGCGCAACCCCGCAGTTGCGGTGACCTCGCCGAGCACGCTTTCGGCATCGCCGTAGGTTGATGCGGTGTCGATTAGCCGTCCGCCGTTGTTGACCAGAGCCTGTACGACCGCATCGGCCTTGCTCCGCGTCGCTTCGCTATTCTCATCGAAAACATAGGCGGTGCCAAGGCCAACAGCGGGAATGCGCTCGCCACTGCCGGGAATCGGACGGGTGAGAAGCGGAGTCTCGGTTTTGGCAACCGCTTTGGCCGATAGCAGAAAGCCGCCGGCGAGTGCGGCAAAGTCACGGCGAGTTATTGGCCGAGTCATTCGGATTGCCATTCCGGCCCTCCTTGATCATCACTTTTTTTCGCAAGACCCTCCTGCGTGCGCCCCAGCGCGGTTGAGAGAAAGAGCCAGGCCGCCGCGACCGGCAGCGCGCACAGCGCGATGGCGCCAAGCTTCAACCCCAGCGCCTGCAGGCTGTCGTAGACCCAGCCATACAACGCGTCCGAACCGCGATAGATCACCACATCGATCAGGTTTTTGGTCTTATATTTTTCCCCGCGCCCAACCACCGTGAAGAACACCTGGCGTGCCGGATTGGCGATTGCGAAGTTCATCCAGCGTTGCGCGACCTGGAGCGTCACCACAAAGAACAGGCTCGGTGCGATCGCCAGTGCCGCGAAGCCCACGACATAAACAGCGGGCAAGGCTGCGGCCGCGATGCCGGTGCCGAAGCGCTTGAGGAATGTGGCGGTGGCAAACACCTGTGTCGCCAGGCTCAGCAGGCCCACCGCGAGATCGATACCTGCGAACAAACGCGTTTGCGCTGTCGCGCTATGGAACGTCGCCGAAACGATGTTGGCCTGCGCGAAATAAGCAATCGTCGCGCCGAACGAGAGCAGGCTGACCCAGCCGGCCACGCCCAGCAGATAAGGCGAGCGCATCAATTCGGACAATCCCGCAAACGCGCTGCCACCAATGCGCTGAGCTCGAGACCCTGCTTTCGTCGGCGGATCCGCCACCTGTTCAATTCGATGCACGCAGAACACAGCTAATTCGAGGAAGACAGCGGCCGCGATCAGCAGGTTGACCGGACCGAGCGGCCCCGACAACCAGATTGTGATGACGGGACCAAGAAGCGCGCCAGCCGTTCCTCCGGCGCCTATGAACCCGAACAGCCGCTTGCCCTGCTCTGACGTAAACAGATCGGCCATGAACGACCAGAACACCGCGACTGCGAACAAGTTGAAGACGCTGACCCAGACGAAAAACACGCGCGCCACGATAACTCTTTCGATGTCAAAAAACAGCAACAGCCAAAACAGAACCAAGTTGGCGACGAAGAAGTGGTAGACAATGGGAATAAACCTGACCCGCGGCAGCCTCGCGACCAGCGCGCCGTAGATCGGCTGAGCGACGAGGAGGCTGGCAAACGTAGCCGTGAACAGCCAGGGCAGGCTTTTGGTGCCGCCCGCAATACCCATCTGATCGCGCAACGGACGCAGCACATAATAACCGGCGAGCAGGGTGAAGAAGTACGCGAACGACCAGAGCGCTGCCCCCCGTTCCTGCGCGGTACCGGGCACCGTGCGCTGCAACCAGCCCCCAAGAGCTGCCGCGGGAGCCATCATGGTGCCAGTGACAACTTCTGCCTGAGCTCCGCCGCGCTCACGTTCTGGCCGTATCCCGGGGCGCCGCGCTGAAAGCGGCTCGCATCGGTCAGTTTTCCGACCTCCACGGGATCAAAGCCGGCATCACGCACCAGTCGCGCCGCGACCGCGACTGCTTGGTGATCATCGCCGGCAATCGGGACCGCAAGCCTCGGGGCAGGACGGTTCGCTTCGCGTTCGAAGATCATGTAGGAGAGCGTGTTGAAGACGCGCACCAGCCGCGCGCCGGGCAGATACTTCTGCGAAGTCACTCCGATGCCATTGCGCTCGACCTCCTCGGCGATGGCGCCGTCGCGACTGGCCACGGCATTATTGGCGTCGAGCACAATCTTCCCAGCCAACGATTTGCTATAGTCTCTGCCGATCTGCGGCACTGCGCCGTAAGGCACGGCGATGAAGACAACGTCACCAAACGCAATCGCCTGATCGACGGTGCCAGCCTGTGCAAGGGGGCCAAGGTGTGCAACGAGGTCCTGCAATTCCTCCGGATGGCGCGATGAAAAAAAGACGGCATGGCCGGCCTTGGTCCAGAGGCCACCGATCGTGCCGCCGATGTGGCCTGCGCCGATAACTCCGATTTTTATCTTGGGAGCGAAGGTCGTCTGACCCGATGCGGTCGTCGGCAGAAGGACCCCTTGGACAATCAGCGCTCCTGCAGCGCCCAATAGCGCGCGGCGTCGGAGATCAATCGGGACATGCTCGACCATGGGCATACCAGTGGCGGTATTCAGGATGAAATCCTGTCGCGCTTTCCAGCTTTCGTTCACTGCATCGCGTGTATTAATAACGCGAAGGGTGCCGTAAATGGCGGCTCGAAGCAGGGCTCGCTCAGAGTTGATCCCTGGTTCCAAATGGCGCGCGCAAAGCGTCGGCTGACGTGGCGCAAGAGTTCCCCCGAGAGTCAATCAAGACCAGCAGGTGTAATGGCCACGGCGGGAACGGCTACCGTTCTCTAGCGATCAGGGGACCCATTGGGTGCAGGTGACGGAACAGCAATGGTCGGTACGTCATCTTTCACACTACACTGTTCGACATAACGATCCCCAGTCATACCGCGTTTCATCATCGCTTCCTTATCGGCTCTCCATTCGTCTTCGCACGCCTCCTCAATAGTCCTCGCGCTTTGTCCGTTTGTTTTGTGTGGTGCAGAATTCGCAGCAGGGGCGGCGCTGGTAGAGTTTGACGCGGCAGCCACCGCAAATGCGGTGACATGTAGGATTGTTATCCCAGCAAGTGCACCGCACAACAACAAGAGGTGCCTTTTCATCTTTGGCAGCGCCTGCAACCGTTCCATTCGTTACCCTCACAAACCAACAGGAATCTTTGGCGCCTGTTCCTGCGTAGTGAGCCTCAAAAATTTCAGGCCGGGCCTGCCGGTCGGCAAAATCCATCCGATGACTCGCGCCGCCTTCACGTGACATTCATCGGCCGACGCACGCACGTCGATGCGATCAATGAGCCCCACATTCAGTATGTGCGATTGCAACGACTTAGAGATGCGACAAGGGACACGTTATGCCCGGTGCCGCACCTGTCCATCCAGCCTATTTCCGTGTCCATTTTGTTCAGGCCCGGTGCAGCGGCGGGCAAAGTACGTCCCCCACAAGTACGTCCCCTGATCGGGGCAAAGTGGATCCCCTACGCGGCGCCCGTGGTGTCCAGCAGGAAATGGAAGACAGAGCACGAAGGGAACGGCGTTGCGTGAAGTGCGATTGCGGTTCGACAAGTGGCTGTTCCTGATATTCCGACTTAATCTAGGTCGGGGTCAGCACTAGCTCAGCAGAAACTGTCCTCTCTAGAGCAGCCGCAGGTGCTACCGCCTTTCCCCACACCAGCCAAACCCACGATATCTCTCATCCAATCGTTCGCATGAGGCAATTCATGACACCGTAGTCACTCAGCTCTTACGCCCTAGGCGGCAATCCACGAAACGATCGTATCCATCAAGCGTATTATAGATCATCGTGAGCGGTGGCACGAAGCAGGGCGAGCCACGATACCCGACCTCGTCCGGACAGCGCGTGGTCTCGAAGACAGACTTCCGTTCCTGGGTGCCCAATGCACGCCGTCCGATCTCACGTAGCTCATTGCGGCTCGGGTCCTTTCACCAACGCCAAGTTTCAATGGGACGCTTCTAATTTCACCAGAGTCCCCCCAAGCGCGAGATGCTGTTTTACCCAGGCCGGTTGAGTGCCCCTAAGCGCACCGCCCCCGTCGGAATGCAAAGGCCGATCGAACCCGCAAATTCCGAAATCGATTGGCATAGAATCGGGAGTCCTTCGTTCTCATCGGTTGAGCGAGAGAGATCCAAACCGCTTCCCCAATGAGCGCTTGGTCTGCGCGAAAATGCCGTACTGGACCGATTCGCTGGGTACTAAGATTCGGAGAAAATTCGGTTCTCCGGGCCTACCGAATGCCTAGCTTGATTGGCGACGGGGTTTCTCTGGCGGGAGAAAGCAGGAAAGCGGCCGGATTTTCGGCCTGTCTCCACACATAGAAGTACGAAATGACTTTGGCTGGGTGGCGGAGCGAGAAGGATTCGAACTCAACGTACGCTCGGCATCGAACCACTAGTCTAAGACATATCCCTTAGACAGGCGCGGACGAGCAGGCGCACGGGCGAGACTTGTACGCCGTTGCAGGGCCTGCTCCACAATTCAGCATTTGCCCCACGAATCCTAGCGTCCTCCCTTCGTAGGGCGAGGCGCGGAATCCTTGATGAGCTGCATCAGCACGCCCTATGGGATTTCGAATGACATCTTGCCTCGGCAGGGATTCGTTTGTCGTCTGACTGAGCACACCGCGCTACCGATGTGCTACGGGGCAGTGTGGGTCAGCGGGGACGATCTTCGAGCCGAACTAACGGACTGATGCTTCTATGGAATCTGGTAGCGGGGGAGCGCTACCGCCTTTCCCCACACCTGACCAACTTGCACTACCTTCTTCAATCCGCCACATGATGCACGGCGTAAGGGACTGGAACAGATAGGTCCGGGTCTCACGAGTATCATGCCATGCTGCCGCAATGGCGGCATGGACGTATAGTCGGTCAATGTGGAGCGTAGGCCGGCCTCGCCGACGCTGGAGCGCGCAGATAGCTGTGGAGCTGCAGCAGGATCAGAACCATACAGGCGATGATGAAGCCGGCACTGATGGGCCGTTGCAGATAGATCATGAGATCGCCATGCGACAGCACCATCGCCCGGCGAAAGTTCTCTTCCAGCATGGGGCCCAGAACAAAACCCAGCACGATGGGTGCCACAGGAAACTCAAGCAACAGAAAGATCGCACCGACGCAGCCAAAGGCGGCAACGAGGAGGATATCGAACACGCTGTTGTGCGTGCTGTAGACGCCCACCGCGATGAAGAACAGCGCTGAGGGAAACAGAAGGCGGTAGGGCATTCGCAAGAGCCGTACCCAAATCCCGATCAGCGGAACGTTCAAGACCATCAGCAACAAATTGCCGATCCAGAAGCTCGCGACCAGCCCCCAGAAGACGTCGGGGTGCTCGGTGATCAATTGCGGCCCGGTGTTGATGCCCTTGATGATGAGTGCGCCGAGCAGCAGCGCCATCACCGGATCGCCGGGAATGCCGAGCGACATCGTCGGGATGAAATCGATCTGCGTCTTCGAGTGAGCCGCCGCCTCGGGCGCCGTCACGCCCTCGATAGCTCCCTTGCCGAAACGCTCCGGCGATTTCGCGATCTTCCGTTCAAGCGCATAGGCCACGAAGGTGGTGATGGTCGGCCCGGTACCGGGCATGGCGCCGAAGATGGCGCCGATTCCGGTGCCGCGCAGCATCGGCAGGATCGCGGCCTTCAGTTCATTGCGAGTCGGCATCATCTGCCTCATCGTGAGGCGTGTCGTTGTAGTCGCGACCTCCCGCCGGTTGACCGTGAGCAGAAAGTCCGAGATGCCGAACAGTCCGAGCGAGAGCGCCGCAAGATCCACGCCGTCGGCGAGCTCCCGCAGGCCGAAAGTGTAGCGTTGGACGCCGCTGCTGACGTCGGTGCCGATCGCTCCGACGAAGAGCCCGAACAACGTCATGGCGATGCCCTTGAGTGGCAGGCCGCGCGCCATTGTCGCTCCGGCCAGCAGTCCGAGCAGCATGACCGCGCTGATCTCGGTCGGGCCGAACTTGAACGCAACGGCCTCCAGCAGCGGCGAGACAAAGACCATCAGCACAATCCCGACCGACGCGGCGAAGAACGACGCCATCATGGTGATGCCGAGCGCGGCGCCGCCGCGCCCGTTCAGCGTCATCGGATAGCCGTCGATGCAGGTCACAGCGTGCGGCGGATGGCTCGGCAGATTGAGCAGGATGGCGCAGATGGCCCCGCCATACATCGACCCGTAGAATATCCCCGCGAGCATGAGGATCGCGGGCACCGCCGGAATCACATAGGTCAGCGGCAACAGCATCGAGATGGTGGTCATCGCGCCCATGCCGGGCAGCACGCCGATGAGATTACCCAGCACCACGCCGATCACGACCCACATCAGGTTCGCCGGCTGCAGCGCCACTCCAAAACCGTACCAGAGATCGGCCAGCGCCTGTTCCATCACCATTCCCCCACTCAACCCCAAGCGAACAGCGCAAGCTGTAGCTTCAGTCCGTAGCTGAAGACCAACACCGCGGCGACGGCGAGTCCGGCCGCGAGCAGCGCCGCGTCGCGTATCGAATTGGCTTTGCTCCCCATCGCCGCGACGAAGACGGCGACGAAGGTCGCCGGCACCAGACCGCCATAGACGGCAATGACCGCAAACGCGACAAGACCGCCGAGGATGCACAGCCAGGCCCGCCAGTTGACCGGCACGACATCACCCCGCTGTTCGTCGACCGGTCTCGCCGTGACGGCGATCGCGACGCCGACGAGCACCATCAGCACGCCGTAGAAGAACGGCATGTAACCCGGTCCCATGCGGGTCGCCGTGCCCATGCGATAGGTCATCCCCGTAAGGGCGATGCCCGCCCCGATCAGGATCAGCAGCAGGGCGCCGATCCGATCCTTGCCGAGGCGACGGATCAGGGACGTCGAGCGATGATGCCCCGTGATGTGATCGGTCATGATTTCGGCCGTCTTACGCAATCCGGTCGCCCTTCTTGATCTTCACGGTCCGGCTGTCGACCCCGGGAAGCATCTTGGCGGGATCGCGCGTCACCACCACGTCGATCACCGTGGGACTGCCGCGATGCGACAGCGCTTCCTTGAAGGCGGGCGCGAGCTGATCGGGGCGCTCGACGCGGATACCATGACAGCCCATCGCCGTAGCGACGTCGGCGTAGTTGGTCTCGCTCAGGTCCGAGGCGTGATAGGCGCCGGCGCCGTACATCAGGTGCTGCAACGCCTTGATGTAGCCCGAAGCAGCATTGTTGACGACGATGATCGTGAAATCGAGCGCGAGGCGGCGCGCCGTCTCCAATTCGCCGATCATCATGTTGAAGCCGCCGTCGCCGGTGAGCGCGAAGACGGGACGCCCGGCCGCCGCCAGCGCCGCGCCGATCGCGCCCGGCAGGCCGTAGCCGATCGAGGCCGATCCGCGATCCGGAACGAAGGCGCGGCCAGGCTGCTTGGTGTCCAACAACAGCCCACCCCAATGCGCGGCAAAGCCGCCATCGGCAACGAGATAACCGTCGGCGGGCAGCGCCGCGTTGATTTCCGTCATCAGGCGGGCAATGTCGACCGGGCATTCCTCGGAGTTGAGACGCGCGCCGACCTTGCGGCGCCAGTTGGCCATCCGCTCGGCAGTGTCCGCCGGCCGGCCCGCCCAGAGCGCGCGCAGCCGCTGCTGTTCCGGCGCGAGCGCCGCCGCGAGATCGGCAAGGCCGAGCCGCACATCGCCCCACAGCCGCAGGCTCGCCGGCATGGTGCGATCGAATTCCTCGGCGACACAGTCGAGATGGATCAGCCGCTTCCCCGGCGCGGGCACCGTGTAGCGCTTCGTCGCAATCTCGCCGAGCTTGCAGCCGACCACCAGCAGGAGATCGGCCTCCTCGATGAGCTGATTGGCGAAGCGGTCATAGCGGCCGAACAGGCCGGCGTTGAGCGGATCGCTACAGGCAATCGCGCCCTTGCCCGTCAGCGTGTGCGCCACCGGCAAATTGTAGGCGCGGGCGAACTCGGTGAGTTGCTCGTTGGCGCCGGACAGATGAACGCCACCGCCGGCGAGAATGATCGGCGCCTTGGCGGCGGCGATCAGCTCGGCAGCACGGGCAACACTCGCTCCGTCCGGACGGGCGCGCAATGCCGGCGCGCCGCGATAGATCGCGTCGCCATAAAAATCAGCTGCGTTGAACGGATGAACGGCATGCGAGACGTCCTCGGGAATGTCCACCACCACCGGCCCCGGCCGACCCGACGTCGCCACGGCGAACGCGCGGCGCATCAACTCGGGGATGCGAGCGACCTGCTCGATACGGATCACGTCCTTGCACACCGGACGCAGCACGTCGGTCTGCCGGCATTCCTGGGTCATGTTCTTCCAGGAGTGATCCCGGTGGGTGTTGCCGACTAGGACCACGAGCGGCGTGCCCGAATTGAAAGCCTCCATCAGTCCGGTCACGAGGTTCGTTGCGCCCGGTCCAAGGGTCGCGTCGGCGAGACCGACTTGCCCCGACACCTTGGCATAGGCATCGGCGGCGAAGATCCCGGTACGCTCGTCATTGACAAGATAATGGCGCATTCCGAAGCGGCGCGCCGCATCGTAGAACGGCAAAAGCTGAAATCCGCCCATGCCGAACATCGCGCCACCATCGAAGGCCTGGATCATGCGGGCGATCGCCTCGCCGCCAGAGATCTCCAGGAGGCCGACGTCGGACTCGGCCTTGATGTCAACATGCTGGTTCATGGTCTCAATCACTCCATTGGAAAATCAGGAAACGTGTCGCGGCGCGCGATCGCCGGATGTCATTCAATGCTGGCGCCGGAGGCCTTGATGACGCTGGCCCACTTTGCCGTCTCCGACGCGATCAGCGCGGCAAGCTCTTCAGGTGTGCTTGGCGCGACGTCGGCGCCGAGTTCGGAGAGACGCGTCTTGACGGCGGGCTCTCCGAGGATCCTGCGCACCTCCTCGTTGAGGCGTACGATGATCGCCTTCGGCGTTTTCGCCGGCGCCACCAGCGCAAACCAGGAGGTCACTTCGCAGCCCGGCAAACCGGCCTCCGCCATCGTCGGGATATCCGGCGCCGCCGCCGAACGTTGCGCACTCGTCACCGCGAGCGCCCGCAACTTGCCAGCCTTGATGTAAGGCAGCGATGAGGACAGATTGTCGAACATCGACTGGACCTGGCCGCTAATCAGATCGACCACCGCCGGCGCACTGCCCTTGTAGGGCACGTGCACAAGCTGCACCTGCGCCACCATGTTGAACAATTCGCCGCTCAGATGAATCGATGAACCGGTGCCCGATGAGGCGAAATTGAGTTGACCCGGCTTGCTCTTCGCCAGCGCGATAAATTCCTTCAGATTGGTCGCCGGCAGATCGGGATTGACCACGAGAACATTGGGTACCGTCGCGACAAGGCTGATCGGCGCGAAGTCGGCGGCGAAGTCGAACGGCAGTTTCGGATAGAGGCTGGTGTTGATGGTGTTGGCTATGGTGCTCATGAAGATGGTGTGGCCGTCGGGGGCGGACCGCGCCACCTGGTCTGATGCAATCGTCCCGCCTGCACCCGGCCGGTTGTCGATCACCACCGGCTGACCCAGCGCCTCCGCCAACCGCTGCCCCACCACGCGCGCAACAAGGTCAGTCGAGCCGCCGGCCGCATAGCCGACCACGAGATGAATCGGCTTCGACGGGTAGCTGTCCGCCTGAGCGGCCGGGCTCGACATGCCCCACACCACGAACGAAGCGACCAACGCCCCCAACCAATTCCTGCTCATCACGAGCTTCCTCCGCGACTTGACATGTCCACATTATGGACTATATTTCAATTCTGATTGTAGGCGCGGCTTGTGAAGCACTCTATACGGCTTGTCAATGGCCTCATTTTGCGCGGCCACCGCACTTATTAGATCCATATAGTGGACTCAATCTGATGACGACGGCAGATACCAGCAAACCCAGCGGCACTCAAAGCATTGGGCGCGCCGCCGCCGTGCTTCGCGCGCTGGCGCGACGCAGCCAATCCGGCGCCCGCATGGCCGACATTGCGCGCGAGACCGGACTCGAGCGTCCGACCGCACATCGCATCCTCCAAGGCCTGATCGCGGAAGGCATGGCGAGCCAGCAGGAGACCACGCGCCGCTATCATCTTGGCCCGTTCATCTACGAGCTTGGCTTGCTGGCAGAGCCGCGATTCCATTTGCGCGAACTCGCGCGCCAGGCGATCGACTTTCTTGCCGATCAGACGGGCGATACGGTTTTCCTCGCCGTACGCGGCGGCAACGACGCACTGTGCGTCGAGCGCAGGGCCGGCAGTTTTCCCATCAAGGCTTTTACCGTCGATGTCGGCAGCCGCATTCCGCTCGGTGTCGGCTGCGGTGGCGTCGCCATGATCGCCGCCTTGCCGGAAGAAGAAGCCGATAGCATCCTCGCCGCCAACGCGCCGCGACTGAAGGATTACGGCGACATCACGCCGGCACAGCTGGCAGAGCTTGTTTCAGCCGCGCGCATCCGCGGATACGCGGTCAATCCGCACCGCGCGCTTGGCATCGCTGCTGTCGGCATGGCCGTGCGCCATGCCGATGGTGGGCTTGCGGGTTCGATCAGCATCGCCGCCATCGAGAGCAGGCTTCCGCCGGAGCGCATCGAGAAAATCGCGCGCCTGCTCCGCGCCGAAATCCGCAAGATCGAAAAGATGCTGCAGGCGAGCTAACGGGCGCATCGAGTTCGAAGCGCGACCATCCAGCGAAGGAAAATCGTACAAAATCGTAGATTGGCGTGCAAAATCGTACGATTGGTAGCGGGGGTCCGCTACATCGCTGGACCCACTATTTCCGAAGCCCTGTTTTCCTATCGAAGGGCAGCCTAAATCATGACGGCGATCCTTTGTAGTTCGTCAAAAGCCGCCGTTTGCACGCAATCATCGCCGGACTTGGATGATTCCCAGTAGGCTTAAATCCTGGAGGCGCAACGACCGATACAGACATTCAGCTCAGGTTACGATCTAATGAAGGGCCTTTGTCACTTTTTGCGTTTGACATCGCGCGGTTGGGCTTTGCGTGCCACGTTCTACATCGCGAAACCCGTCCTTTGACCCCACGCTCAGACGCTACGGTTTCCGTAAAGATAAAGCATTTCGGCCTTCCGAGACCCAAAAAAGCCACGGTTACTGCCAAGGTAAAAAGCTCGACCGCCACGTCGGAAGAAAGCGGGCGCTGGCTGAGACCACCCCGGAAGGCCGTCTGTCGACCCGGCGCCTTTATAGGGCACGCTTCCGCCGACAACAGCGCCTCCGTCACCTCGCCTGAGCATCCAGGAGCTGCTGAAGCTCGACCTCAACCGCCGACGCTATCTCCACTTCCCCGGTTCCCGGACTTGGCCCAGCCTGGAGCATTCCATCGGACCGCACCACCACTTCGTAATGTGGCGACACAGCCGCCCGCTGGAGCAGCTCGCGCAGCTTCGGATCCGGGCCATCCCCACGCACGGCTGCAATCACATTGAGATCAATCAGCGACATCGCTCCTCGGCTCCCTTGCTGATCAAGATTGGCAGCTCGAACCCTTCGCCGCCGGTGGTCACTCCGAATTCTGCTCTCAAATCGAACTCGTCCGGAATTTGAGGCGAAGAAACGGAGTTCCGACGCCGCGCCGATGCGCTACGCGCCGAAGGAGGAACGAGGCGCGATATGACAACCGAAATCGAGGTTCAGAAGACTGGTCAATTTCGAGACTGCGACCGACGGAACTGCGGTCAAGCTCATCGTATTCGACGTCGCGAACCGCAAGATCGGCATCATCCTGAGGATCGAGACGTTGACGGCATTGTTAATGACCTTGCCAGCGATGGCATCGAGCGCCGTCAGGAGTGACGCGGTTCACGCGCATGAGGAGGGATCGCCGCAGCGTCGAGAGTTTCAGAACAAGATGAAACTGGCCAAGTGGAAGCTGAAGGAGCTTGACAACAAAGCTCCGCCGGATCGGCCGGGGATCGCCATCAAGATCGTGGACCCCGAGGACTCTCAAGAGTAGGCGCGCGCCAGTGTGCTTTTTGAGCCCATTATCTTAATGGGCACCAAAGTCATACATGGAACAGACGGGATCGCTTTACGAGTTACAAGGCCCGCCAGCGTGAAGCGGCGGCCTAGGGTGAGGGACCGAAGCCCGCGCCCTCCGTCATTGAAATTGGCATTGCGCCTAATACATGTAGGCCAGCCATCGAGCCTGAGAGCACCATAACGCGAGAGCGAGCCCAGCCGATTGAATGGACCATAGCAGCCGAGCGAGCCAAACTTCTTGAAAGCACCAGAAGGACGAGCGACTGGCGCAACAAGTGAACGGGGGCCGAAGCCCCCGTTTCTTTATTCACCGCCTCAGCCGGCGGGCGTGAGCGGCCAGCCGCTGGCGGTTACGGGCTTTCTGAGATCTGCGCCGGCGGCATCGGGCTGCGCCAGCATCACGACCATCAATTCGGTGAGTCGGACGATGATCTACTACGGCGATGTCCACGTCGGGAGCATCGGCCTGCGCAGCGGGCAATCCGGCCGAGAGCGATCCATGGCAATGGCGATGCGGCTTCTATCCCGGGCCGAATCACCTCCGGCACAGCCGCGACATTCGAGAGCGCGCGTGTCGCGCTCTTGGCGGAATGGACGGTGTTCTTGTCTAAGCGAGCGGAAGCCGATTTCGAGCAGTGGCGAGAAGAGCGCGATTGGACGGCGCGGAAATATGCCGCGTTGGCGCTTGGCGAGAGAGTACTGACGCCCTGAACAACAGGCATGACACTTCGGGCTCTCGCTGCGCCTATCGAGGCGGGATAAAGCATGCGCCGCTGTTAGGCTTGCAGTTCGGGGGCTTGGCCCACCGGAAAGTTCAGCTTTCTAATTTGTGGCTCAAATGCTTTCTTGAATTTTGCAACTCGATCAGCAAGCCACGCGACATATTCGGGCCATCTAGTGGCTCTGCACAGTGATTTTGACCGGTTGGATCTGGGGCGGTCAGACTAGCTCCGGCAGGTTTATGGGATCGACGAGAACCTCAATGCTGCGAGGCGTCCTTGGCTGTCTTCTGATGAGGCCGGCGCGTTCCAGCGTCAGCACCATTTGGTGAACCGAGGGCGGGCTGACGCGAAAATATTCCTGCATGTCGGTTTCCGCCGGGGGCCTGCGGTGCAGCCGCGTATAGAGGTGGATGAAGGCAAGGTACTGCCCCTGTTTGGGCGTGAAGGTTTTTGCCGAAGGATTCACGCCGGCCATCCGATTCAGTTGTTCGTGCTCGCCTCGATCAAGGAGGCCGGCATGAATGTACGCTATCGGGTCGAACTGAGCCAAGTCGAGCGCACCGAGCTCAAGACGCTGCTGGGCGGCGGCAAGCATGCGTCCCGCAAGCTCAAGCGGGCCCAGGTTTTGCTGGCTGCCGATGCCGGGGCCAGCGACGAGGAGTTCGCCAGGAGCGTTGGTGTGGGCGGCTCGACGGTGTACCGGACCAAGCGACGCTTCATGGAGGGCAATCTGGAGCGGGCGCTGAGCGAAGAGCCGCGCACCGGAGCGGAGCGCAAACTCACGGGCAAGGAAGAAGCTCTACTGGTGGCGACCGCCTGTGCCGGTCCGCCCAAGGGCCGCGCCCGCTGGACGCTCAAGCTGCTGGCAGGTGCGATGGTCAAGCTAACCGAGCACAAGAGCCTGTCTCGCGAGACGGTTCGGCGGCGTCTGGCCGAAAATGGTCTCAAACCCTGGCGCAAAGACATGTGGTGTATTCCGCTGGTCGACGGCGAATACGTCGCCCGCATGGAAGACGTGCTCGACCTTTACGCCGAGGCGCCCGACCCCGAGCACCCGGTGGTGTACTTCGATGAAAGCCCGGTGCAGCTCATCGGCGAGGCGCGTCAGCCGATCCCCGCCGAGCCCGGTCGGCTCGAACGCTACGATTACGAGTATCGTCGCAATGGCACCGTCAACCTCTTCGTCCTGCTCGACGTGCATCGCCCCTGGCGCAAGGTCAAAGTCACGGAGCGGCGTGCGGCAGAAGACTACGCCCAATGCATGCGCGAACTCGTCGACGTCCATTATCCCGACGCCGAGACCATCCGGGTTGTCCAAGACAATCTATCGACCCACTCCGCCGGCGCCCTGTATCAGGCGTTCCCGCCTGCCGAAGCCAGACGGATTCTGCGCCGGCTTGAGTTCCACTACACCCCCAAGCACGCAAGCTGGCTCAACATGGTCGAGATCGAGATCGGCGTCTTACAGGGACAGTGCCTCGATCGCAGGATCGACGACCCCAAGCGACTGCGCCGCGAAATCGCCGCCTGGGAGACCGTTTCCAAAGAGTTCAACTCGCCCAGCCGGTCAACCATTCCCTTGCTCTTGCTCGTGAAGCATGGGCAGGAAACCCTTCGCGACATCTTGGAGGAGTGCCATGTCGCGAGCCCGACGAATTGGCATTTTGAATTTACCGTCAGACCTCCGATCGGTAGAGGCAAGCCTTCTCACACCGACATCATGGTCTTCTCTGCCTCACATTGCCTTGCGGTCGAAGCAAAATGGACCGAGCCATCCTACGAGACCGTTGCTGCCTGGCTCAAGAGGTCCACTCCTAAAAAACAATCAGCTGAGGAAAGCAATCGAGGGAAGGTACTGTCTGGCTGGATCGGACTACTGACGCCAATGGCACAATCGCTCCCGAGAATGTTGTCGATTGCGAGTATCAAATGCTGCATCGGGCTGCGTCGGCCCACGAGGCCGCGCGCACCTGCGGAAAGCGTCCTCAACTCGCCCATTTCAAGTTCACACCGTCAATCGGTTCCACCTCGGCAACGCTCGACTACTATCGGCGAGGCTTAGAGCTACTTTGCGCGCGTCTAGGCAATCTGGTCGAATTTCCGTTCTTCTTGGTAGAAATTCAAATCACTCCGACTGAAAAGTTCTGCGAAATCCAAGCAGTTGCGTAAGGGCGACACCGCAACGGGCCCCTTGGCTCGGCATGCTTTGCAGGATTCTAGGCTGTTTGAATTTGACAGCTATCACGTAGCTCAGATTGGTAGGACGATCTAACCAGCCTCCCAGTCGCATAGTGAGCAGCAGACGAGAAATGATGGAGACTCCAACCTTCGATACGATCTGCTGCGTTAGGAGAGTCGCCTTGGCAACGAAAGAGCAGTTTCAGTTTCGCAAGGAACTCCAGAGGCTCTTGCGCGAGGCCGAACTGCGGGGAGCGCCCTCAATCGAATTGAATTCAGGCACACTCCATCGACAGCTAGGTGGTTATCCAGGGCTCAACCATCAGATGCCCTCCTGCTGCCAAGCTATGTACGACGAGCAAGTTGAGGCTGAAAATCGATCGTTGATCGGCTGAAGAGAACATTAGGCCATATCGATGCCAACGAAACGCAACCTGAGCGTTCTTGCGCCACCAGCTGGAAACGTCGAACTCATCTGCGCTCGGTGCATCGAAATCATGCTCCGTCGAGCCATCGAGAATCTACCGCAAGAGAATTGATGCCCTTGACCTGCCACTGAGTTTTCATCCAGCGGCGGTTAGAGTCTCGGGGGGCGATGCAGCGAGACCGAACTTTGGACCACTCGAAACTAGAGTTTTACGTCTCTAAACACGTTGGCGGGCTGGTGGCACCAGCGCGGTTCTGCAGCAAAATCGGCGGTCTGTTGCCGATTGCTCCATGGGGGCGTTCTTCATTGTAGTATCTACGCCAATTCTCCACTTTTTCCTGGGCGTCCGCGAGGCTGAGGAACCAGTGGGTGTTGAGGCATTCGGCCCGGAAGCGACCGTTGAATGCCTCGACGAACGCATTATCAGTCGGCTTGCCGGGCCGCGAGAAGTCCAGCGTGACGCCGCGCTGGTAGGCCCACAGATCAAGATCGCGCGACACAAACTCGCTGCCCTGATCGACGCGGATCGTCGCCGGGAATCCCACTTCCCTGCAGGCCCTTTCCAGTATCGCCACGACGTCGCTGCCGCGGAAGGTGAACCGTGGCTGCAGCGCCGGCGAGAAGCGGGAGAAGATATCGACGATCGTGAGCACACGCAGCTTATGTCCCGTCGCCAACTGATCGTGGATGAAGTCCATCGCCCAGGTCTCGTTCGACCGCGTGGCAGGCCTGCGATCATCGCGCAGCTTGGCCTTGACCCGGCGCTTCGGCGTTTTGCTGCGCAATTGTAGGCCCAACTCGCGATAGATGCGGCGCGTTCTGTTCTGACCATGGCGCCAACCTTCACGACGCAGCAGGACGTGAACACGACGATAGCCGTAGCGGACACGGACATGGCAGATCTCCTTGATCCGGTGTTCGAGGGCAGCCTGGCCGGAGCGACGCGATTTGTAGTGGTAGGTCGATCGATCGAACTCGAGGGCTTGACAAGCCTTGCGAATCGACACCTGCCACTCACCGCAAACCTCGTCGACCAGCTTGCGCTTCCGGCCAGGCTTCATAGCTTTCGGCGGATCACGTCCTGCAGCATCTCTTTGTCGAGGCTGAGATCGGCGACCAGCTTCTTCAGCTTGGCGTTCTCGTCCTCGAGTTGCTTCAGCCGTCGCATCTCGGTCGGCAGCAGCCCGTCATACTTCTTCTTCCAGTTGAAATAAGTCGCCTGGCTGATTCCGGCCTTGCGGCAGATGTCGGCCACCGAAATCCCGTCCTGGCCCTGCTTCAGAATGAACGCCTTCTGGGCGTCCGAAAATCTTGAGGCTTTCATCGTTCTTCGCTCCTCCCAGCCGGGGAATCGATGCGAAAAACTCTAGCCAAAAATGGTCCAATTTGCCCGCCTCAGATCAGCGAGATGGATATTGCGTTGGTGAGATGAGAGAGATTGGTCAGTTAGTGATCGAACGCTGAGAGCCGAATATTTGTGGGCGCGTCGTAGTGAGGATTTCAGAATTCGATTCCGGTACGACTTTGCCGCTTTAGCCGCCTCGGGCGGAGCCTCGCAGTCCGACTCCCAGGAGAAATGATTGAAGTCTGGTATTTTGGAGAACATGCTTGCCTCTTGCTTGATAATAGTGTCGTGGCGAGGACGCATCCTCGCCTTCGCAAAAGGCGCTAATCACGGCGACTGCAGTGCCGACTCACTGCATCTTTTGAGTGGTGATTCTCGACAAATGCTGCCCGTTGGGGTTCCTATAACGATTGGAGAGGCTTTCAAACAAGCCGGACATCTGCTCTGATCGAACAGTAAATTCTCCATAGTTGGGCTCGAAGAGCGTGGTCCTTCCATCCAACGCCGACGTTGCAATTGTGTGTGAGGTACGTTCGGCGAAATACAAACTGAGCAAATACTTCGATCCGTCGTCGGTTATTTTCTTCAGCATGCGCGACATGCTCGAAGGCTCACCGAAGCTGTATGCCTTCTCTTTTCCGGTTGGCGCCAAACCTGCTTCGCGCAATACGGTGTTTTGTGCCTCGAAATCGGCCTGAGATGCTTCTACTCCCTCGCTTAGCAACTGACGTTTGAGGCTCTGATACCGCTGCTGCCGCACAGCCGCTGAGTCGTGCATGTCCGATCCAGGTGTTAGCGCATTCATTCGGGTTGAGGGACTGCTCGTGAGATTTCCGAGCCACTCGGCAGTTAGCCCAACGCAGATTCCGCCTACGTTCGCCTCAGTCAATTCGGCCGTCCTGTATTCGAAAAGGGAGGTACTCGGCCGCGCTGGAGAGGATGTACTGGGGTTGTTTGGATCGTAGGCCTGTGGCGTGCTGACGCAGCACCCCATTTTGTCGGGCAGTTCACCTGGTGGTGGGCTCGTCTGTAGCGCGAGAGCCGCAAGTGTTTCCGTAAAGCTGCCGCTGTCCACGGACTGACTCGGTTCGTGAGCCTGGCTAACGCGTGCGGATGAGTCACTGATTCGATTATACATGGCGATTCGCATCTTCCTTCGGCGCATCTCTTCGCCGAGAGTTCGAGCTGCTTAGGTCCGGTTGCGAATCATAGTCAGACAAGCTGACGAAGAGCTGACGGGCAGCTGTTACCTAGCTTAAGAAAAGGAAGGTCATCGTCATGCTCGGGCCATCCGACAAGCTGGGCGGAGGAAGAGCATCGCTTTTCAGGCTCCGAGGCCAAAGAGAAGCGTGATGAGCGGTGCGGATGAAGCAAGATGGCCGTCGATCGGAGACCACTGAGCCAGTCTCGACGAATTCGTCTGCGAATCCGGGAGAATCATGGCCGCTATACTCAAAATGCTGCACGAGCTGTTCCTCAGTCGGTGCGATACGACTCTTCAGCGAGTGAATAATAATGTGAAGCAAGTGCTCTACCACGACGTTGTCAGCCCGACCCAACATCTACTTCCTTCTTCAGGCGGCAGCTCAGTCGCAATCCGAACAAGCGTAGACCTGGGCAAAACAAGTGGGTCCCGACATGGTCCGGTCCACTTGACGAGCGCGAATACGTGCCAGCGCTTGCAGCCACGAACCATTCTGTGCGTCAGCTGGTTGTCAGCTCTCTCACCTAATTACCGGCAAGCGTTGAGTCTACCGAAATGAACCAGACGCAAACTTTGACGATAGGAGAGAAAAGCGCGTGTATAGCAGAATCACTGGATCGTTCAGCCCATCTACAAGCGGGGGCCAAGCCGAAGAATCAGGGCAGGCACCAGATACCCAGATGTTCAGGGAATCGCTTGCAGGCGCCGCGTCGGGTTCATCGTCGGCGAGGCGGCCGTATTCCCTCACCTCCGAGCCTCCTATCTACGAGATTGACAGCGATACGTTCAGGCAAGAGCTGAGGAACTTCTATGGTGTCGATGTCAAGCACATAGCCGATAATCCACAAGAGTACTCGGATTTCGTGTCCTCAAAAGCCGACAGCACCGCAATGGTCGCTAGAGTCGGCGCGACGGAAAATGACAAGTCGGGTTCGCAGTACTTCAGCTACCAGTTGGGCGATAGGAGTGTCGGGCTTCTGAGGACGGATCCAGGATTCCGCATCAAAGGCGAAGAGTGGCAGCAGGAACACTTTCCGGACCGAAAAAACATCTCATCTGTCGTGGCTCTCCGAGTTACTCATCCGCTGGTTGAGAACGCGGGCGATATTCTGCTCGAACATCAGCTTCGGCTCGACGGCGAGCGGCCTTTGCTGATGTCGCGTCCTTCTAACGATGAAGCGAAGCCCCGTCTGCAGCAGATGGGCTTTGTTGACGTAGGTGAAAACCAGTTCGTGCTTGACCCTAGACGGCATCCGGATAAGTGGACGAAAAACGACCAGGATGAATGGCAGCGGGCAGACAAGCCTCGACTGTATCTCCAAGCGGAGAGCGAGGATCCGATTGAAGGTACCGACGAAGGTTCGTGCGAAGAATATATCGGGTCAGATTCGTCCGGGGACGATCCTTCTTGGTATTTCAATCGGCTCAATTTAGGCCCTCGGATCAACTAGTGCCTCGATACAGAGGTTTTGTCTCGTTGAACCTGGCGTGACTTGGCTGCGGGCGTTGGATAGACGCTCGCCATTTTTGGCGGCCTTCCGGGCCCGTCGCCACCGGCCGGAGTGTCCAATCCAAAGCGGCCGGTGGTCTGCTTCGACGAGAGCCCGATCCAACTCATCGGCGAAGTGCCCCAGCCGATCCCCCGGCCGCGGCTGTGGACAGATTGAGCGCTACAGATCGAGCGCTACAGAGTTCAGCTGTTTACGACCCGCTTCTAAACGACGGCCGGACTAACGCGATCGCACCAACGCACGTGGCTTGCGCGACAACCATATTGGTGTTCGCTGTGTCGACAATTCCCATTGGGCGCGGCAACACATAGGCACGAAAGGCCGAATGCGTTACGGAGTTGGCATGCTTACGCGAGGCGCGTCATCACGGCGGATCAGATACAGTGTTAGAGGGGGGCCGCGCCAGGGTTCTCGACCGGAACGCAACGAGCTTTCCTGCCGACTTAGTCGACGATAACCTTTAAAAGGCTGCTCGGAGCCTGAGCTGTGGACGCTCTGCGCGGCAACATCGTCGATGCGCCGCTTTCGTTGTCTGGTACCCAGGTCGGACACTGATTGCCCGTGCGGTGGAATCGCTTGCCAGCCTCTGGCAGCCTGATCGTCGGGCCCGGCTTCGCCAGCAGAACGCGCCGAGCTTTCTTCTCGGCTTGATGTTCCACGCTCCGGCTGAGCGGGAAAACCACCCCGCCCCCCACTACTTCCGCGCAGGCAGCGTAAGCGGCAAAGAGACCCCGTCTGGCGGAGTGGGTGAGCGATCGGCTATCGGCTGCTGAGTTTGTGAGCCGATGTGAGCTTCTATGTCTGCGCCTAGTTCTGGAACTAGAACCTTCCATATGATCGAAGCGGTCGCCGACCGTCTTGAGGGAGCGCCGCGGCAGCTTCGTCGACGCTGGTCTGAGGAGTTCAAGGCGCAAGTTGTGACGGAGGTGCTGGAGCCTGGCGCGAGCGTATCGGCGATCGCCCGCCGTATCGGCATTCACCCGTCGCAGCTGTTCGCCTGGCGCCGTGACGCTCGGGCCGAGCGGCGTTATCGCTCGCGGCACTCGAGTTGCGAGGGTGTGGTGGCGTCTGCGGCAGGCGCAGTGATCGAGATTGCCATTGGCGAGGTCGTCATGCGCGCCGGCATAGATGTCGACGAGGCGCACTTGCAGCGAGTGATCCGGGCGGTCCGTTCGGCATGATCCCCTCTGGTGTGAAGGTGTTCTTGGCCAGCCATCCAGTCGACTTCCGCAATTATGCGGAGCGCACGGTTATGCCGAGTCCGCGGCGACAAGAGGGTGCCGGCCGCGGACATTTTGTTGGTCTCACTCCGCATAATAGAGAGCGTTTTTAGATTGGCGGCGCGTGGTTCGGTACCCAACACGAGCACTCGCGAGGGGCGCCGGTAATCTAAAAACGTGTTGGACGAAGCCGCGGGCACACCGCTGCAGCTATGGGTGTTGAATCACTGCGCCGTTATTTGCGAAACGTCGTGATCTGGACTGGAGACAAGTCCAAAGCGGACATTATCACGAAAGTACTGGGTGGAAGCGACATCTGGGAAGCGAAGTAGCCGAAAAATGCGAAGCGCCGGAGGTTTGACGTCGGAAGAACGACAACAGGGCATCTATCGGCTGCCACGGCGGCCGGAAGAATTGCGAAATGGAAGGTGGCGGTTCTTGGTTGATCGAGGTCTCGCATCAAGAAGTGTCCGGTGAGCGAGCGGCACTGAACGAACCTGGCTGCAAGACCTCGACGCACACCATGTGGCCTTGATGACAGGATGGACATTGACGCAGGGAAGCGGCATTGCAGTGCTCAGCCTTCTCGGGGCAATCGGATGGCTCTTCCGGCTCCGAATGAGCATCGGCGGATATCATTCCGAGCAGTTCACGGCAGCGAGCGAGCTTTTGCTTGCGGTAGCGGTTACCCAGAAAACCATAGTAGCGAATACGTTTGAAGCCTTCGGGCAGGACATGGATGAGGAAACGCCGAATGAACTCCCCGGCGTCCAGCGTCATTACTTTCTGCTGGCTTCCGTGGCGGTAATCCTTCCATCGAAAGCGTACTTTGCCGTCTTCGATATCGATGACACGGCTGTTGCTGATCGCTACCCGATGCGTATAGCGGCCGACATAGTGCACAACCTGTTCGGCGCTGCCAAATGGCGGCTTGGCGTAGATAACCCAATTGATTCTGCGGACATCGTTCAGATAACGCTGAAACGCAGCCGGATCACGCAACGGTTCCAGCGACGAGAAGAATTGTAGCTCGCCGGTATCGAACGACTTTTGCAAGGTGCTGAGAAATAGGCGCCGGAACAGACGGGAAAGCACGGCGACGGGAAGAAAGAAGCCGGGCCGGCACGCGATCCAGCGGCTGCCATCCGGGGACAGTCCTCCTCCAGGAACGTCGCAATGGAGGTGGGGATGGTGAAGGAGGTTCTGGCCCCAAGTATGAAGGACAGAAAAGAACCCGATCTCCGCACCGAGGTGCTTGGGGTCGGCAGCGATAGTCCGCAAAGTCTCTGCAGCTGTGCGGAACATAATATCGTACACGGTGCCGGAATTCTGGAATGCGATCGCTGCGATTTGGTCGGGTATGGTGAAAACAACGTGAAAATACTGCGTATCGAGAAGCTCCGCTTGTCGGGCCTCGATCCATTCTGCCCGCGCGAGCGATTGGCACTTGGGGTAGTTGCGCGAGCGGCAGCTATTGTAGGAGATCCGCCGCTCTCCGCAGTGATCGCACTCCTCGACATGGCCACCGAGCGCGGCCGTTCGGCAGCGCTCGATCGCCGTCATTGCTGCACGCCGTTCGGTCGATAGAGACCTCCAGTGCTGCTCGCGCCAGGCAGCACCATAGCGGCGGAAGATATCCGCCACTTCCGGACCTGAGCGTCCCATGGGGCCGCCGTCAGAAATGTTCGGGCGGCGGTGGTGGTGGTGCCTTAGGGATTGGGCGCGGCAGCAGCTCCAGCGGGCTGGTCGCCGCGCAGACTTTGTTCGTGGCTATCCGGAGATATTGCGCGGTTGTGGACAGGCTGCGATGGCCAAGCAAGAGCTGGATGGTGCGAAGATCAGTGCCTGCCTCGAGTAGATGAACGGCGAAGGCATGCCGCAGCGAATGCGGCGTCACGGGCTTGGCAAGGCCGGCTAACCGATGCGCCTTGCTGCAGGCGTCCTGCACCGCGTTGGTCGATATCGGCTCGTTGGGGATACCGCCGGGAAACATCCACGTCCTCGGCCGGACGGCGCGCCAATAGTCGGTCAGTGTCTCCAGCAACCGTGCCGAGAGCATGACGTAACGGTCCTTCTTCCCCTTGCCTTGATCGACGCGTAGCACCATCCGCTGCCGGTCGATGGCCCCCGGCTTTAGGCGTACCGCTTCGGAAATGCGCAGACCGGCGGCGTAGCATGTTGTCAGGATCACTTGATGCTTGAGGCTCTCCACGCAGCCGAGGAAGTGCAGCACCTCTTCGGGGCTGAGGATGACGGCGAGTGTCTTGGGCGCCTTTGGACACGGAATGATGAGGTCGAAATCCCATTCGAAGCCGAGCGTGACGCGGTACAAGAAACGGAGCGCTGAGACGGTCACGTGGATCGACTTCGGCGCCAACTTCTTCTCGTTCGTCAGATAGACTTGGTAGGCGCGGACATCTTCCGGCCCAAGCAAAGCCGGCGACTTCGCAAAATGGCGGGCGAACTGCGAAACCTGCAGCAGATAGGTATCCTGCGTATGCTTTGACAAGTTGCGGATCTGCATGTCGTTTATCATGCGTAACCGAAGCGGGGTCATTGAAGCCTCCTTGGCAAAAAAACGAAAACTGCCCGAGGGCAGCAACGCCATCTTGCTCGAAGCCAAGCCTATGAACGCTGCAAATTACGTCTCACCATGGCACGCCAAAGCAGTTACAGTTGCTTCAGCCGCATTCCTTCATCCGACGATGGACCACTCTTGCCGAGTGTTCTGCCGCGGAGCGGCTTCGTCCAATTCCGGTTATGCGGTGCACCGCATAACCGCAAGGGTATCGATGGCCTTGTTGCGCTTGTGCGCGATGCCGGCTCAGATCCGTTCGACGGTGCGCTCTACGTGTTCCGGGCCAAAAGAGCCGACAGAATAAAGATCGTATGGTGGGATGGCTCCGGGGTGTGCCTCTATTGCTGGCCGCGGATCGGGCATCATCGGGTGCAGATGAATCCTACGCAGTTGATGGCGCTGGTGGATGGGATGGACTGGAAGCGGGTCCGGACCGTGGCGGTCAAGCCGCCGGAGATTGTTGGGTAAAAGCACTGCGGCGAAGTGAATCAGCGGCCTGAAAGGGCAAGAGACGCGGAGCAAAATGTGCTCTAGTCGGGTCAATGACGCCGCCCGATCTCAGCCTCCCGAATGACGTAGAGACGCTGAAGGCCATGGTGCTTGCCATGGCCGAGAAGGCGGCCCGCGCCGATGCTCTGGAGAGCGAGGTCGCCGATCTCAAGGCGCGCAACGCCGATGCCGATGCGCGCATCGAGCGGCTGACGCAGATCCTGAAGGCCTTCGACCGCGCCCGGTTCGGCCGACGATCGGAAAAGCTCGGCTCTGCGAACGGCGACGATGAACAGCAGGCCTTGGTCTTCGAGGAAATCGAGACCGGCATCGCTGCGATCAAAGCCCAGGTCAGCAAGGGCCGTGAGCAAGCGGACGGCAAGCGTGCACCGCGTCGGCGCAAGGGCTTTGCGCCCCATCTGGAACGGATCGAAACTGTCATTGAGCCGGAAGAGCTGGCTGAGCATGCCGGTAAGCAGAAGGTGCTGATCGGCGAGGACGTGTCGGAGCGTCTGGATGTGGTGCCGGCGAAGTTCCGGGTGATCGTCACGCGCCGTCCCAAGTATGCCTTCAAGAACGCGGACGGCGTCATCCAGGCGCCGGCACCGGCCCATATCATTGAAGGAGGCATTCCGAGGGAAGCGCTTCTGGCCCAGATCGCCGTCGCCAAATATGCCGATGGCCAGCCGCTCTACCGGCAGGAGGCGATCTACGCCCGCGACAAGGTTGAACTCGACCGCCAGTTGATGGCGCAATGGATGGGCAAGCTCGGCTTCGAGCTCGAGATCGTGGCCGACTACGTCTTCAGCGAGGTCAAAAAGGCCGAACGGGTCTTTGCCGACGAAACCACCCTGCCGACGCTTGCTCCCGGCTCCGGATCAACGAAGACGGCCTACTTATGGGCCTATGCCAGGGATGACCGAACATTTGGCCGCAGCGGTCCCCCGATGGTGGCTTATCGCTTCGAAGACAGCCGCTCCGGCGAATGCGCGGTCCGGCATCTCAATGGTTATCGCGCATCCTGCAAGTGGATGGCTATGCCGCCTATAACAAGCTCGCGCGATCCGACCGCGGCAATGATGGCATCACATTGGCTGGCTGCTGGTCACACAGCAGACGCAAGTTCCACGAGCTGCATGTTGCAGGCAGCTCGAGAGTGGCAACGACGACGGTCGAGCAGATGGCAAGGCTCTGGCAGGTCGAAAAAACCGTGCGGGGTCAAAGCCCCGACGCGCGCGTTGCTGCGCGCCAGAAAGCCTCCGCGGCGATCGTCGCAGATCTCTTCGACCTCTGGCAGCAGACCTTGCGACGGATCTCCGGAAAATCAAAACTGGCCGAGGCGATCCGCTATGCCGTCTCGCGCCGTGCCATCTTCGATCGCTTCCTGACCGATGGTCGCATCGAGCTCGACTCCAACATCGTCGAACGCGCCATCAGGCCACAAACAATTACGAGAAAGAATAGCCTCTTCGCGGGCAGCGACGTTGGCGCGTCATACTGCTCATCTGGTGATGCCCTTATAAAGGAAGGAGATTTTGCTGCGGATCTCGAGATATCGGGCGACGTGATCAACTGGCATCGGCTTCGCGGCACACAGCGTCTCGCTGCAGGTCGGCAAGCTGGATAATCCAGGGCGCTCCGCCGCACAGCTGCCGGGCCGGAAGGGTGCCACAGCTGACCATCCGATAGGCCGTCGTGCGGCTCACCTTCAGAATGTCGGCGGCTTCATCCAACGTCACTTCAGCGCGCTCTGCTCGTTCACCTTCGCGGTAGACGGGAATGCCGTTGATGTTCCGGAGACTGCAGACGTGGGATCGTGTCCAACTCGCACCATGTGCAGTTAGCTTGCCGGACCGATTGAGGATCGCAGCGATTGCCGTGTCCGATAATTGCCTCGCCAATACGCGAACGAGATCGAGGACATCGGCTTCGACCGTCCAGCGGGTTTGTCCGATCTTGTTCTTTTTGACCGTCAACTGGGTGTGGTCGCCGCCTTGCCAGTGAATGATGAGCGCCAATGTATCGTCAACGACATCGACGATGATCTCTTTGACAAGCAGCCTGATGATCTTCTTGCGTGTCTCGACGGATGCGCCGGGACTGTTCCACGCCTTGGTCAAATCCTTGCCGAGAGTCATCAGCCTCGCGTGATCCGCGGCGGAAAGCGCTGGGGTGTGCTGCGTCTGTTTGAGGGTCTCGAGCTGGACCTCCAGGTCGCGGAGTTGAACCAACTTCTCGTTCCAGCGCCGTTCCAACTCACTGGCGACCAGCCGGTTATCGGGATCGACGGCATCATACTGCCGGCGTGCCCGGACGGCTTCGTATTGAGCCTGCTGGATCGCATTCTCGATGTGCTTACGCTTGTCGCAATGATGCACGCTCTTGGCCTCCATTGCGGCTAGCGCCGCTTCAACCCCAAGAGGCTGTAGTCGATCGAGCACCTCTTGGGCGACAGCGCGATCGACCCGCATGCCGCCGAAGCCGATACAGTTGTCGGCCGCTTTGGTGCCGAACGCGCCGCGGCAGGCATATCGCTGTGTATTCCCGCCCTTTCCAGTGTACTGGATATGCAGGCGTCGGCCACAGCGCGCGCAACGGAACAACCCCGGCAGCAAGGCCTCGCCGCGCCTTATCGAGCCGCGACCCATATAGCTCTTCCCATTGGCGTTGTCGGCGATCAGGTGCTGATTCCTCTCGAACTCAGTCCAGGCAATGTAGCCTTCATGATGGTCGTGGATCAAAACCTCCCAGTCGCTCCAATTGCGCCGGAGTGTGTCGCGCATGATCCGCTTGCGCCCGTCCTTGATCGTCACCCGTGTCCCCCGCCGACCATAGGCGTAAGAGCCAGCGTACACCGGATTCGTCAGCATGTGGTGTAGCGTGTGATAGACGGGTGCCTTCCATTCGACTGGGCGTTTACCGCGACCTTGCACAATCGCTGGAACGAGAACGTTCTCCTGCCTGAACCAAAGCAGCACCTGCCGGACTGACTGGAGCTCGGCGAATTTGCGGAAGACGAGCAAGATGCCGTCCTGGACGCGCCGATCAGGATCCTTCTCGATACGGCTGTCATCCGTCTTCACGTAGCCGACGGCAACGGTCAAATGAAGTTCACCCCGCCGTGCCTTTTGGCGCATGGCCTCGGCGGACCGCTGCCGGAAGAGCGACAACTCCATCTCACTCATGGTGCCCTTCATGCCAAGCAACAGCCGGTCATTGGGTGAGCGTGGATCATAGATGGCTTCCTCGTCAACAATCAGCGTGCCGACTAGGCCGCAGAACTCTAGCAAAGTGTGCCAATCTCGACCGTTCCGGGCAAGGCGTGATGCCTCGAGCGATACCACGACGCCAACCCGTTCTTCGCAAATTGCGGACAGTAGCTTCTCGAAGCCCGGTCGGACCGTTCCGCCACCGGAGCGGCCGAGATCATCATCGACAAGCTGGACGTCTTCCCAGCCAAGCTGCCGCGCACGCTCGACCAAGCCATACTGGCGTCGTTGGCTCTCGAGATTGTTGACGACCTGATACGCTGTCGATTGGCGGATATACACGAAGGCGGCACGGGCCAGGTGCGCAGGCGTGATCTTACTCATTGCTCGCTCCCTTTTGGCCGTTGGCCTGAGGCTCGTTGGCCGGCTTCGCCGCCGCTTCCGTCAGCAATGCTCGCAGAAGCGCCACCGCCTTCTGGCGTTCGGCCACACTCATATCGCCGGGCCGAGTTAAGGAAAGGAACAGATCCATTTGCGCACGACACTGCCTTCTCATCGTCGAATCCTCCGGGGCTTTCTTCCACCGGACGACAGGCTACGAGATGATCAACCAGACTACGCAGTTGAAGGAGTTGGCTGACGGGAAGGCACGGAACCGTTACGATCTCTATCGAACTCGCCGCTGGATCAAACATCCAGCCTGGCACCTTGAAGGAGCCGCCATGCGGTTGCCGAATCAGGAAGTAAAGAAGACCGTCGTGCTCATGGTCACCCGTCACCAGGACCGTCTGACCAGCCAGCGGGTGGAACGGATAGGTGATCACGGCTTCGAATGTCAGAAACCCGGCACTATGGCCCCGGCTCGGACGGCGGCGGACAAACCTGGGCGACCGTCGCAACACTGCTGCAGACAGCGAAAATGAACAACCTCGATCCGTTCGCCTGGCTCGCCCTAACACTTCAGCGTATCGCCAACGGTTGGCCGAGCAATGAAATCGACGCGCTTATGCCATGGAACCGCGCGGTGTGACGGCCTCAGCTTGCCCTTACAGGGCAGCCGCGAGGCGGCGATGTATATCGACGGAGGGATAGGCTCGCGTGTCGCGCGAGCCATCACCCGGGTGGGGCGCTATGCGAGCAGAGGACGAGTCGTCCGTGAAGAACGCCGATTTCAGCCGGTGACGAGCTGAAGTCGAACCGTGAGCGGGGCGAGGATTTGGGACAGCAAGAGAGCGAGCCACCGGATCAGGCGGCGGAAGTTGTAGCCGGCGGCGGCGAGGACGGCATTGGCGGCGTCGCCTTCGCGGTGCCAGAGATAGTTCCGGCCCATGCGATGTTCGGATTTGAGGTGGCCGATGACGGGCTCGACGGCCGAGCGCCGGCGCAACTCGCGTTTGATCTTGGGGGTCACCCGCCGCTTCTGGCCTGAGATGAAGACCCTGAACTTGTACTCGGGCGGGGCATTGTGACCGCGGTAGCCTTTGTCGAGCAGCATGCGCTCGATGACGTTGCCGACGAGCGCCTCCATGTCCGGAATCACAGTTTTGAGCGTATGGCCGTCATAGGGGTTGCCGGGCAGCGCTTTTACGTGGGTGACGAACTGGCCACCTTTGGCGTGCGATAGCGTCGTGGCAACGGAGACCTTGACCCCGATCTATGGACCACGCCCGCGTTGCAAGAGGAATCGACAAAGGATAAGCGGTTTGCGCCAATCTATCCGGCTTCGATTTGAGGCTGTCGCCCCGAGCCATTATGGATATCCGCGCACTTCTGTCCTCAATAACTCGCCGGCCTCAAGAAGGGCCATGGCGTCGAACCAGGCTTCAGAAGTGTCGGTGGAACCGTTTCTCCATTCGTCCTTTCCGTCTCGCAAACCTCGGCGGGATGGTGTGCTATTCCGATTGGATCGTGAGTCTTCCTTCCCGGGTCGGGCGTCCTATGCAGTGTGGCCCAGGAAACTCGCTTCGTAGTCACGGCCTTTTGCGAGCATGCTCCAGGCCATGCGCGCGAGTTTTGCGGCCAGGGCGACAACCAGTACATTCGAGTGGAGCCGCTTCGATGCTGCCTCCAGCCAGGCTCCGAAGCCGTGCCTGGCCCAGGTTTGGCGCCTCAGCAGTACGGCTCTGGCTCCCTGAATGAACAATGTTCGTAGATAACGGTTGCCGCGTCTTGATATGCGACCGAGAATGGTTCGATCACCGGTCGAGATTTGTTTCGGTACCAGACCAAGCCATGCCGCAAAGTCGCGGCCCTTCTGGAACGCATCACCAGTTCCGATCGCGGCGATCATCGCGCTTGAGATGATCGGCCCGATGCCTGGCGCACTCATCAGGCGGCGACAATGCGCATCTTGCTCCGCGAGCTTGTTGATCTCCTTGGTGACTAACGCGACGCGACGGTCGAGATAGCGCCAGTCCTCGGCCAAGTCCTGGATGAGCCGAACCACCTGAGGCGACAGGCTTTCCGAAGGCATCGAGAGGATTTGGGGGAGCGCCAATCGGAGTGCTGCCGCTCCCTGCCGCACTGGTAGCCCTCGCTCAAGCAAAAAGCCCCGGATTTGATTGATGACCGCCGTTCTCTGCGTCACCAGTCGACTGCGAACTCTGTGGAGTGCCTGTAAATCAAGTTGTTCGGCCGACTTCAGTGGGACGAACCGCATTGTCGGCCGCTGAGCGGCCTCGGCGATCGCTTCAGCATCCCGAAAATCATTCTTGTGACCCTTGAGGTATGGTTTGACGTACTGTGCCGGCAAGAGCCGTACTTGGTGACCTAATTTCTCGAGCTTGCGCCCCAGATGATGTGCGCCTGCACACGCCTCCATTCCGATCAGGCAACGCGGAACATTGCCCAGCGACTGGTCAAGCTGATTTCTCGACCGCTTTTTGCGTAGCGTGATTGCGCCTGTGGCATCGAGGCCAACGACATGGAATGTGTTCTTCCCGAGATCGATACCGATTGTGACAATGTTCGTATTCGACATGGCTTGCGCTCCTGCTGCTGCCCCGCCGGGCTCCACGTTGCCGCTGAGAGCGGGCGTGGTCCATGCCATTAACTCGT
>NZ_LUUB01000113.1 GCF_001641635.1 Bradyrhizobium centrolobii | reverse complement strand
GGAAGGTTCGCCGATCTTGCCGAAAAGGCCGGACCGGCTGTGGTTGGGGTCAGTGCCAAGGCGGCCGCGGCAGACGAGGAATCCGGCCCATCGTCCGGACCTGATGGGGCGCCCGATCAAGACACTCCAAGAAGGGCTGTTCCAAGGTCCGAACCGCACGGTCCGGGCGTTGCGCCGAAATCCGGGGACATGATCTCGATCGGCTCGGGTTTCTTCATCTCCCCGGACGGTTATGCGGTGACGAACAACGATATCGTGGCAGGCAGCGATACGGCCGAGATCCGTACGAATGAGGACAAAATCTACCCAGCCAAGATCGTCGGCAAGGACCCGCTGAGTGATCTCGCCCTGCTCAAGGTCGATGGGCGCACGGACTTCGCCTATTTGAAGCTGGCCGATCAACCACCACGCACCGGCGATTGGGTGCTTACGGTAGGCAATTCGTTCGGGCTCGGAAATACTGTCACCGCGGGTATCGTTTCAGCGCGTGCGCGCGACCTGGGGATGGGGTCTTCGGACGACTTCATTCAGATAGATGCGCCGATCAACCGCGGCGATTCGGGCGGGCCGAGCCTCAACACGCATGGCAACGTCATCGGTGTGAACAGCATGATTCTTTCGCCCTCGGGCGGCTCGGTCGGTGTGGCTTTTGCGATTCCCGCAGACACGGTGAATGCGGTGATCCCGCAACTGAAGGACAAGGGCGCGGTCACGCGAGGGTGGATGGGAGCGGAAGTTCAATCGGTGACCCCCGACATCGCCGAAAGTATCGGCGCAAACAATCTTCGCGGCGCCATCGTCATCGGTGTTCAAGCCAGCGGTCCAGCCGCGAAGGCCGGATTAAAGAGCGGGGATGTGATCACGTCGATCGGCGGCGAGCCCATCAAGAGCGCAAACGAGCTCACCAAGAAAGTCCATGCGGCGGCGCCAAGCTCTTCAATCGAGCTCTCCATGGTTCGGAACAAAGAACAGAGAGCATTGACCGTAACGCTGGGCCAGCTTACCGCTCAGTAGAGCACACCTGCGCGGCGATCGGGGCTGCGGCACGACCGCTCAAGCCATCGAGCCCAATGCCCCATCTCTCGCGCCGGAAGACTTCCCAGGTTTGGCTTTGACAACGGCTAGGTGACTCGTTGCTCGTCGACTTGGATCTGCGCGCAGGGTCCTTTTCGCGCCCCTTATCGATCGATCTCCCCAAAGACGATGTCCAGCGAACCGATGATCGCCGAGACGTCCGCCAGCAAATGGCCGCGGCTGAGCAAATCCATTGCTTGCAGATGTGCGAACGATGGCGCCCGGATCTTGCACTTATAGGGTTGGTTCGTGCCATCGGAGACCAGGTAGACACCGAACTCGCCCTTGGGGGCTTCCACTGCAGCATAGACCTCGCCGGCTGGCACGCGAACGCCTTCCGTGTAAAGCTTGAAGTGGTGGATCAAGGCTTCCATCGAGCGCTTCATCTCTCCGCGGCGCGGGGGGAAGATCTTGTTGTCTTGTATCGCCACCGGACCCTGCCCGTCGGGAGCGCGGAGCTTGGAGACGCACTGTCTCATGATGCGCACCGACTGACGCATTTCTTCCATGCGGACCAGATAGCGGTCATAGCAGTCGCCATTTTTACCGATCGGAATGTCGAAATCCATTTCCGGATAGCACTCATAGGGCTGTGCCTTGCGAAGGTCCCAGGCGGCGCCCGAGCCACGCACCATGACGCCGGAAAAGCCCCATTCCCAGGCCTCTTTCAGCGTAACCCTCCCAACGTCGACATTGCGCTGCTTGAAGATGCGGTTGTCTGTCAGCAGCCCATCCAGATCGTCCACTACACGCAGGAACGGATCGCAAAAGGCTTCAATGTCGTCAATCAGCTTGGGTGGCAGGTCTTGATGCACGCCGCCGATACGGAAATAATTTGCGTGCATGCGCGCACCGGACGCGCGTTCATAAAACACCATCAGCTTCTCACGTTCCTCGAATCCCCACAGCGGTGGGGTGAGTGCACCAACATCCATCGCCTGGGTTGTGATGTTGAGAAGATGCGAGAGCAGACGTCCAATTTCACAGAACAGCACGCGAATCAATTGACCGCGTCGCGGCGCTTCGATGCCGAGCAGCTTTTCGGCTGCGAGGCAGAACGCATGTTCCTGGTTCATCGGCGCAACATAGTCGAGCCGGTCGAAATACCCGATTGCCTGCAAATAGGTCTTGTGTTCAATCAGTTTTTCGGTCCCGCGATGGAGCAGGCCGATGTGAGGATCGACGCGACGGACCACCTCGCCATCAAGTTCCAGCACTAGGCGAAGCACGCCGTGGGCCGCAGGATGTTGGGGACCAAAATTGATGGTGAAATTGCGAAGGCCTTCTTCCGCCATGGCGAACTCACGGTTGCGGCGTCGGCGGGTCCGTGGCCGGCGTAGCTTCACCGACTTAGCGAGTTCACCGACTTAGCGAACCCTAGGCGCCGCACAGAACTCGTGAGCAATTGGCGCCGCAAGCGGGGCACGGCCGACCGACTTCCCGCTAGAGAACTGTTGCAGAACTGTGCAACTCACTCCGACCCAAATGGGCATTGGACCAGCAACGCGGCCCAAGCCTTGCTCGTTCCTAAACCTCTCGCCTCGCGGTTTTTGCCTTTGGAGGGCAACGCTCCGGGCACTCAGATGGTCGCCCGGAATGAGCATCGATATTGGTGGTCGGAGGCGCGCCTTGCCTTCGCATTTTTGCCTACACTAATCCTCTGCCGTTTCATTTGGAAACGGCCGACAAGCTATTGATATCATTGGAGAGGTCCTTTTCGCGATCAGGCGTCATGCGGGAGGCGATGGCTGCGATGCTCATAGCTGCAACCGGTCGACCGCTTGCCGCGACTACCGCGACTCTGACCGCGCGTACCCCCGCCACCCTTACGACGTCCGTTGCAACGTGTCCGACTCGGCGGGCCTGCACCGTCGTGTCGCGCAATCGCGCCAGCGGCATATCTTCGTATTCGGCTATTCGCGACGCGTTCCGGTCGATCACCTGATCGGCGACGTCTTCCGGCAACGCGCTCAGGATGGCCAGGCTGCCCGCGCCGATGCCAAGGGGGCGGCACGTTCCCACGTCGACCACGAAGGTCTTGATGGGATAGGAGCCCATTGCCCGATCCGCGCAGATGCAGTCGTCGCCGCTTCGCACCATCAAGAAGACGGTGTCGCCAGTTTCTTCAGCTATGCGAGTCAGGGCCGGCTTGCAGAGCTGAGCCAGATTGAGCCGCTCGGAAGCCGCAAGTCCTATCTCGTAAGCCAAGCGGCAACCGTTCGGTCCGCTCGCCCCGGTGAGTCCTTTCTCCTCTCTGGAGGAAGCCATTCGGCGGGCCAACAGCCTGCCATTCGGCTTGGCGGCCTACGGCTTCACTCGCGATTCCGATTACCTCTCCACGATGATGGCCAATATCGAGTGCGGAAATCTTTCGATCAACCATTTCGTCGCTTCGATCGCTGAGACGCCGTTCGGAGGCGTGAAGGACAGCGGCTATGGCCGCGAAGGCGGCATCGAAGGTCTGCAAAGTTACACCGTCGTCAAGAATATCTCGCATCAGACGTGGCCCGTTCGACTCACAACCGAGGGCGGACGCCTGGAACGCTAACGGCCTTCTCCAGATCTGCCCGGTTCAGATAGGCCTTTCCCATGGCATCCAGATGCTGGACACAATTGATGTGAGACTAAATATCAGCCAGATTGTCCCAAGCTCAAAGGGGGTGGCGATCGGACGCTGTCGGATCACATAGCAACTGACACCCCCCGAGCCCGTGCCCACTTTCGCTTGGTTGCCCTGAGTTGTTGTGCCGCTACCAGCAAGGTTGAGCTATGCTGAAACACTTGCTCCTTGAAGTCATTGGTCACGTATCCGGTCTCAGCGATGCGCAGCTTGAACAAATTGAGCGGTCATTGCCGGCAACCAAAGCGCTGATCGATCTTCTCAATCAGGCACATCCAATCATCGAACAGGCGGAAACGCTCTATAATGAAGCGCAGCCGCTGATTGATCAAGTCAAGAAGGAGTGGCAAGCAGTCGGCCCTGCAGTGCAAATCTTGATCGATGTGATCTCCCATCATCTCAACCAAGGCAGTTCGCCGGCGGAGGCCGCCGAGACAGTGCGCGCGTCGCTCGGCGGATCAATACAGAACGTCGCACAAGGTCGCGCGATGGACCGGAGAATGAACCGGGTCACCGTGTTTGGTGGGACTGGGTTTGTTGGTCGTCGCGTCGTGCGCCATTTGAGCGAGTCCGCCGTAATGGTGCGCGCAGCCTCGCGGCATCTCGCGCCGGCCGAGGGCGACAACGTGGAACACGTCATCGCTGATGCACATGACGAGCGCTCCATAGAGGCCGCTGTTATGGGGACCGACGGCGTTATCAACGCGATCAGTCTTTACGCCGAGCATGGAGGCGACACATTTCATTCGGTGCACGTCGAAGCGGCCGCTAGGATCGCCAGAGTGGCGCGGCAGGCCGGTATCAAACGGTTTGTGCACCTGTCAGGAATAGGTGCGGACCCCGCATCGTCTTCACCCTATATTCGCAGTCGCGGCGAGGGCGAGGCGGCCGTGCAAGCCACATTCCCTGGCGCAGCCGTTATCCGCTCTGCGGTAATGTTCGCGCCGGACGACGTCTTTCTCACGACAATTCTTGGGTTGCTTCGGACCTTGCCGGCTTATCCGCTATTCGGCGATGGCAGGACAAGGCTTCAGCCGGTACATGTAGACGACGTCGCCGCGGCGATCGCACAAGTCCTACGGCAAACGCAAAGACCGTATCCGATCTACGAGCTGGCCGGCCCGCGCGTTTACTCATACGAGGAGCTGTTGCGGACCATTGCGCGCACAGCTGGATTGCGGCCAATGCTGGTGCGAATACCCTTTGCTTTCTGGAATGCCGCCGCCGGCCTCGCTGAAATCCTGCCGCGCCCGCCGCTCACGCGCAATCAGGTTGAGCTTATGCAGATCGACACGACGGCCTCAGGCAGCCGGCCGGGATTTGGTCTACTCGGAATTTCGCCGCGATCGCTCGAAGAAGAACTTAAAGCAATGCTCAAGCAAACCAACGAGGAAACTCAAACTCCAAAGGAGACGCGCACCAGCTAGGTGCTAAGGCGACTTCGTTACCGCGTCACGATGTGATTGTTGATGTCGGGAACCGGCTTGCTTGCTAGGTCGGGTACCAAGCGCGATTGGTCGACACAGGGGAAACAGCGGCGGTCGGCCCAATGATCCTGTGGCGTCCGGCTCCCGCAGGCTGCCGGCGCGGCTGCGGTTCTTGCGCTGTTCAGCTCAGGGCCGGAACCGGAAGTCGCGCCCGTTCTGCAGTCTCATCTTCCAGGGAACACGCATGGTCATCCGGCAAGCCCGAACAGCCAACAGCGTGACCGATTGCGTCATGGGCGTCGCCGACCGCCGCACCGATGTCGCCCGCAAATATCTTGCAGCGCAGCTACGGAACAGCATTACGCCCGAGAAATTCACGGAACCAAACGGCTTGTCAGTCTTTCTTTGGCTTTTGGGAGGTGCCCCGTGACTGCTCAGGCAAGGGAAGGTGCGTGCGCGTTCGCATGGCGGAACTACTTGCTACTCCACAGCGGTATCCGCGAGAACGATAGCAGGCGTTCCGCCCTCTATCGCTACATCGCCAATCTTTGTGACACCGGCGAATACGATTTCGATCCCTTGCAAATGGCGGCAGTCGTTTACTTGAAAAAACTGGACGAATTGCATGACGACCGAGGTGCGAGACTCGCGGCAGATCGAGCTTTGGCTGAGTGTTTGGAATCACGACGTGCACAACCCGACACTCAGCCTTAAGCCGTAACGCCAGAATGAAGGAGAACAGCATGGCAGATAAGATTAGCGAAAACCGTTTCGCGCGCGATCCACAGAGGCGCGTCGCCGCAGCGACAGAAATAGGCATGAATGCCTTGAAGCCAATCATGCACTTTCAGATCTCAATGCTGAGGATGTGGGCCGACAGCATTGAGAGGTTCGCGGGCAATTACGAAAAGGGGTTGGAAGAAACCGCGACCACTGTCGAGGAAAAGTCAGACAAGGAACGCGCTGCGTAAATCGATGCGAATGGTTAGGCGGAGTCCGCTAATGGGATGGTCCGGCCGTGCTCCGGCCCTGCCGGCACGAGAAGCTGGCAAGGGGCCCTCAGGACAAGGAGCGCGCCATGTCTCAGAAACCCAACGCGACGAGCGCCGCGATCGGCATCGATATCGGCAAAAACTCGTTCCAGATCGTGGGTCATGATCACCGCGGTGCCATCGTGCTGCGGCGGAAGTGGTCGCGGCGGCCCATACGCTCCGTCGAAAACAGAACGGATCTGCGTAAAGCCAAGCCGCCTACAGCGAACAGTCATTTCGATTTAGCGATCCGGTAGCCCACGCTCGGCTTGACGAAGGAGCACAATTTCATATCGCCGAATGATGCGCGAAAGCGCAAATCCGGCGCAAATAAACAATCCTAGAGACACTAGGCTCAGCGTTTCAGAAATCTTGTAAATTTCGGTCCCGACAGCGTATGCACCGAAGCCGAAGAGAGATGCCCAGCAGATGCCGCCGGTCACGTTGAAGAAGAAAAAGCGACGCGCCGGCATGCAATTTGCTCCAGCAAGCAAAGCCGCAAACATTCGTAGCACCGCTATAAAGCGACCAAAAAATACGACCGCGGCCCCATATCGAAAGAACAGATATCGACCGATCAGCAATCGGTTTTCATCGAGACGAATGTATCGCCCATATTTGCGAAGAAGCGGCATTCCGAAACGGCGCCCCACCGTGTATCCGATCCCGTCTCCCACGATCGCACCTGCTGCAGCCGCGGCTACGACGACAGCGATATCAATCTGATTGTTGGCGGCGGCCAGGAGAGCGGCAGCAACAAGGATCGTCTCTCCGGGAAGAGGCACACCGGCGCTTTCTAGCGCAACAACGACAGAAATGATCCAAGTTCCGTGAACTTGGATCAAACGAAGCAGAGAACTCGATAAAGAAGCAAGATCCATCTTCTCAGACTGCCTGCTGCACTTTGGGGGTCGAGCTGTCCCCCCATTGGCAGGACGTGGGTATGCTGCGCCGGGGTGGTTGCCGATTTGCAGTAATCCTAGCACACGCAGGTCAACAGCATCAGCGCGGCAAGGATCTTTGTTTTGGCCGCGCTCGACTTCCGGCTCGGGTCGCAAGCGGCGGTCGGGGCAAACGCGGCCCGGCGTCCGGTCTATCGCCGACAGCCACCTGTTAATGGCTTGGGCTTTGGTCGGCTGGCTCGGGGCCACATGCCGACATCTCCAAACAAGAGGCCGTCAAACGAGGCTCAGCTCCCTTGGCAGGCGACGCTTTGCAGTGCTTTGCGAAGTGGGAAGAGGGAAGAGGGAAGAAAAGGGATTGGGCGTTGATGGATGTCAAGGAAGCAACTGCTCCCGCAGCTCCGTCGCACGTTGCACGATCGAGGGACACAAGCAATGTGCACCGTATCCTTGCTGGTGCCCAGCATCTCTCTCCCTTCCTCGGGGGAGCCTAATCACCCGATTAGGTCAAAACCAACATTGTTATCAGGCATAACTGCTCTCGGTAGATTCCAAAAACTCGTTTAGCAGGTGCCGTTTGATTGCTCCCCGCTCGCGTTCTCCTTGGGAGGCAAGCCAAAGAATGCGCTCGGCAACCTCCACCGCAGAGCGATGTTGCTGCTGAGTGAATGACGCGCTTGCAAGAACTTCATCTAGAACGTCGCGAAGCATATGGACGGTAGCTGAATCGTACGTCATGCGCTGAATATCCGGTGTACTGAAACAATTCGCGAATTGCCTGCGCAGTATAGATCGCAAGCACACTTCTTGCTCGATCCGACCGTCAATTTGTCGGAAAGCCACTGTGTAAGACAGTTTGATTGCGAGCTTATGACACGAACGGCTCATTCCGTGCCCGGCGGGATCTCGTCCATCCTGCACGGAGCGGACGCGGGCCCGGCTGGCAACACATCGCCGGGCGCCTCATCTTGGCGGATGACGTCTTTCGCTTTGAGCGAGGGAGGACCTGCCGCCCGTCGCTGTTGGCCTGACGCTCTTGCTGGGTTGGCGGAATGGGCCGTTCAAATCCGGTGGCTCACCGCTGCGCGGACCGTCTTTCAAGCTCCAGAGGGACCGTACTCACGGCTAGAACTCCGGGTTCGCAATCCTGCCCTGTGTCGGAGACCTCAACGCTTGCAATGTCTCAAGGTCCCGATGCGCCCATCAGGAGCGCGGGGCTTCGGTCCCGCATTCACCAAGCCCGCCGGCTCACGGCGGGCCATCTTGTGGCGAGGCGAGAGCCAAACGCTAGCCGCTGGAGGCGGACTTCAGCGCCGGTGCAAATCGTTCAGAAAATGTTGCTGCCTTCGCATCCCGGGCTGCAGAAAGGGAGGCCGAGATCAGTGTTGAACATCCCATGGCTACGACCGCCAGCAGAGCCGCGCCGAAAATCAGTCTGCCCATTTTATCTTCCTTCATAGACGTCAATCTCAGAAAGGATTGGAGGGCTTCGTTTCAGCATCGTTTCGTGTGGGGATCGAAACGGCTTCGTGCACGCGGTCGTGATGGAGCCCGGTTTATGGTCGCGGCCTTCCGCCCTCCAGCGGTCTCATTCGTTCCTCTCGGCTGCGGCTCGCGCAAACACCAGATGCTTGAGTTAGATTCGCGTCAGGCTGCCGCGCCGACAAAGCAGCACGTCCTTGGGATTTTCCCGGTACGATTGCATTGCGCTCGGCGGGGCGCGCGCCAAGAGGGATGGGACGGCTCCGGCGCCCGCCAGCCCCCTGCCGGGGTCGTTCCTTTGTCGAGACCTAAGCGTGAGGATCGTGCGGAGGTTCTATTTCTGCGATAGGAGCTTTCCGGTTTTGCGGCTGACGAAGTGCAGGCGTAGACAGGCGGGACACGTCACCGCTTCATAAATTCGGTAAGTTCCTGTCCGAAATCGCGTCGCCAATGTGCTGAAACGAACAGAATTGCTGTGAGCGGAGAGTAAGCTTGCAGCCGCTTGGTCTATGCCAAGGGCCAAGCATCCCCAAGCGGCCCCGGCCTTCCCCCTATCAAGCCCCACCGGCCGGGGCCGTCTTTTCAGGACTATCGATGCCCCGTGGCCGGGTTCCGGGCATCGTCGCCAAGCTTTACAGCGTCCTGATGCCTGAAGAGCACCGATAAAGTGCAGGCCCGCCGGTTCACGCTGGCGGACCTTCTTCGGCCTCCGCTGCGGCGCCTGCCAGCCCCGTGCCGGGGCCGTTTCTCAGTTACCTTTTGAGGCGCTTGCGCTCCGACGCCGCCTTAGTCTCGAATAGGGCGATGATCAATCCGACCAGCGCGACGCGCTCGTCGCCAGTATCAGAATCATCTCGGTCATGGTCCTGATGCCAACGTCGGCGCCGGGCGATACATCCGTTGGGGCTCCGTCATTTGCGACAAACTGAAAAGGCTGGTTTCGTAGAGTGCCGGATATTTTGATCCGATGTCCCGTCACAGGTCAGGCCGTCTTCACCGGGCTGAATACGGAGACCGTCGTGTTCGAAACCCTACCTAACGTCGAAATCCCGTTAAGGTGCCCGCGGTGTGGCGAGATGCATCGCTGGAGACCGAAGGACGCTTGGGTGGTGTTACCGAGCGATCCAACGCGGCACTAGAGCCTGGTTCGTCTTCTGTCGGCTTCTTCGGCCGCGCGTCCCGGCGCGTCAGCCCCGCGGAGGCAACTTGCCCGTTATTGAGAACGCTCCTGGTTCGTACGTGCGCGTGAGAGCGGTAGCGACTTAGGCCGCCGCTCGTTGCGGGAGCCATTATGCAATGAACCAGAGAGCCCTCTTGCCCGATCGCAAAGATCGGGTAAGTTTGGGTTTAGATCAAAGGCGTTCGGGGCGTCGCGTGCTTCATCCTCCCCAAAACGGCGGCCCATACCGTGGCCGGTTCGCTGAGTTCGATATTGTCTTGAAGAAGCGCGGACGCAGCCGATGGAAATGGCGCGTCTGCACAACGGCTGGGCAGGTCGTAATGTCCGGCTCAGAATTCAGTCGTGCCGGAGCGAGGTACAAGGCCGAGCGGGCGCTGTTCCTATTGCTCTCCACCAGTCCGCGCTTGTGTAAGAGCACTGAACCTCCATCACCAGAGCGCCCGGATCTGTTATTCCGTGCCGCAAGGGTCATTTCGCAGGTGCATGAGCACAGAATCGAAAATCGGTCTGCGATCAGGCAGCTCCGTGCATCGGGAAACGCGCTAGCAGAAACAATTGCTCAGTTGCGTTCCGCCTATTTTGCGATAGCTGCCACGACAACGAAAGCCCAGCTGTTACTGCATCGCTCGACGGTGACGAGCCGCTCGAAAAGACTGCCTTGAGGCAAACGCGTTAATGGGAGAGGCGACAATGCACCCGGTTCTCTGAGGGCCGGTGCGAGGCAACTCCAAAGGTTGCCATCTTCTAACCCTCGTGCGGACTCAACCCGGCTCGCTCTCATGGGACAGTAATTGGGGACGGTTTGCCGTCGCGAGTTGCCCTGCAGAGGCGAAGGGAGTGCAAGCGTGTGTCGTCGTGCTTGCCGAATCCGTGAGACTCACCCTAAGCAAGGTGACGACAGTCGACCGGAAAGCTAGCAAAATGCCGAAATCCATTCGAAACCTACCTGCAACTGGTTATGCAATTCTGGTCGACGGCTGTGTGAAGGCAGAATTCTCCACGAAGGATGGAGTCGAGAGTGGCGCCAGAGATCTGAAACGACGATTTCCGGTGTTGCAGGTGAAGGTCTACGACGCGCTGGCAAAAATGGACCACGAGATCAACATCGGTTGAGCTGCGATTTTGGTTTGGCAAAGCCGGGATACGATCGTTTGTCCCAGATGCGGATACCGATCGATGTCGCTCACCGCGGGCATTGCGCAATTCGCGCTTTCATTCGACTGACTCACCAAGGTATATCCGTCGGCCGGAGAGCAAAGCGATGTTTCGAAGGCAAAAAGGCGGATCGCACGCGAATACTGCGCAGGAGCAGCGGCAGCGAAACGAGAGTTCCGGAGATGAAATCCAGGCCGGAATCGTTGAGTTGAGAGGCTTGCCACGGGAAAAGCTCGCCGACGCAGTCTTTATGCTCTGGATGGCGGCAAAGCAGCAAAGTGGGCTGATCCGTCGGTCAATCAAAGAGAGTGCTTCGGCAGAGTTCGATTGTCACTCACCGTCGGGTGGAGATATGGCTTCCTATCTCGCAGAAGACGCGGTCTCGACTTTGCGCCATCACGCAGCGGACTTACCGAAGCTCTTGGATGTCTTGCTTGAGCGATCGCCTGGCGTCCACTTCACGGTTCGGGAGAGGGATGCCGTTTCAATGCTTGCCGCCATGATCCGGGAGCAGCGGCTCGAAGGCATTCTGGAAGGTCTAAGGCTCGCCGGGCTGTTGAACGAATCTCCAAAGGATCGTCATGGGGGGTTCGGCAAGACCTAGCGGATCTGGCTGACGGGACCTTCCTGGTCGGACACGCGCCCTCAAACGACGTTGGTCGGCCATTTTGAGTGTGGTGCACGAGAGGCGAAAGCTTGCGGGTAAGCAAGCGCGCGCCAGAGCTCATACGCCATACGCTTGCGCATATTAATGCAGCGCAGCAATTGCGATCTGGTTAGAGCATGTCTCGGCCGATATTGCTTGAAGTGCCGGCGGCCCCACCTCAAGTAGCCAATCGTTCCTCAATACGCGAAGGTCACCGACCGCTCCAGAAATCAATCAGATCGTGCCGGTTAGACATTCAAATACGCTGGTCCACGGGCTCGCATTCGAAACGGAACACATTCCACGACGCTGGCGGGAGGTTCAGGTGCCAGGCGCCCTTGTGGCGCGTCGCGGCAGGGCCGTTCTGGGGCCTTACGCGTTCCGGATCGTCCGCGGTATTCGTCGCGTTTATGTCGTCCGAAATCATGACACGGCTTTCGACGAAATTGCTCAAGTCGAACCCGCGCAGATCGATCTCCAGGTCAATTGCCAAGTCGAAATTTCGATTTACGCAGAAAAGACTAAGGCTCTTGCCGTCCTCGGCAAGAACGGCAGCGCTGACAATGTCAGGAAATTGTTCGCCATCGCCTGCCGTAAATGTCCCGCAAGCCAGGCGCATATCGAGAACCGTTCCCCGAGCCCATTGGGCCGCATGCTGGAATGGATAGAAGATCGGCTGCCGCCACGCTCGCCCCCCTGTCTCAGTCATGATAAGCCCGATGACGTTGACGAGCTGAGCCACGCACGCGGCTTTGACCCGGTTGCATCTGTTGATCAGTGTCAGGAGGGCCGCGCCGAAGACTAGAGCGTCTTCCATCGTGAAGAGCTCTTCGAGAATGGCTGGAGCTTCGGGCCAGCCCGGCTTGGTTCGGGTGGCGCGGTCGCGAGTGCGATACCAGACGTTCCATTCGTCGAAGGAAAGCATAATCCGCTTGGGTGATCGCCGGCGGGCGGCCACGCCATCTGCGACCGCGACAATCTCATCGATATAGCGTCCGACCAAATCGGCTTCAGCCATGAAATCGCGCGATTTGTCGCCGTGCTTGGAAAAGTAACCGTGGAGCGAGATGTACTCGACCACGTCGAATGTCTCCTCCAGAACGATTCTTTCCCATTCGGCGAATGTCGGCATACTGCGGCTAGACGAGCCGCATGCGACCAATTCGATGCTGGGATCAAGCCAACGCATCAGCTTGGCAGATTCACGGGCCAGCGTGCCATATTCGCGGGCGGTCTTGGCGCCGATCTGCCACGGGGCATCCATTTCATTGCCAAGACACCAGAGCTTGACGCGATGAGGATTCGGATGCCCATGTTGGTGCCGCAGCGCGCTGAGTGCCGTGCCACCTTCCACGTTGCAGTATTCGAGCAACCCTCTGGCTTCGTCTGCGCCTTTCGTGCCGAGATTCACGGCCATCATTGGTTCCAGCCCGGCCTTCGCACACCAGCTCATGAATTCATTGGTGCCGAACGCATTGGTCTCGGTGCTGAACCAGGCCAGTTCTCGACGCCGGGGCCGCTTGTCGATTGGACCAACTCCATCTTCCCAGTTGTAGCCGGATACGAAATTGCCGCCGGGATACCTGATGACAGTCACCCCAAGTTCGCGGACCAACTCAATGACGTCTTGCCGGAAGCCTTCATCGTCGGCGGTCGGGTGTCCGGGCTCGAATATGCCGCCATAGACACATCGCCCGAGATGCTCGACGAAGCTACCGAAGAGGCGAGGGTCCGTCTTTCCAACTGTGAAGGCCGGATCGAGAACGATGGAAGCTTTAGCCATGGATCATCCTGCTGAAATTGAGGCTGGTCAGCCCTTGACGGCCCCGATGGTGAGCCCGCGCACGAGATGGCGCTGGACGAAAAGCATGATCAGAACGATCGGCAGCATGATGCCAATGGCGCCCGCGGCTGAAATGGACCAATCGCTCACGTCCTCGCCCCCAAAGGATGCGATCGCGACCGGCAAAGTCTTCGTCCGAATGCCTGTCAGCACCAGCGCGAACAGGAACTCGTTATATGACAGGAGCAGGCTGAAGAGTGCCGCAACCGTCAGGCCAGGGCGAGCCAGGGGCAGGATCACGATCCGGAATGTCTGCCAGAGATTGCAACCGTCTATGGCTGCCGCCTCGTCGAGATCGCGAGGAATGTCGAGGAAGAAACTGTACATCAGCCAGATCGTGAAGGGCTGGTTGATCGCCACAAGCGCCAGGATCAGGAGCGGGTAGGTGTCGATCATGTTCAGGAAGCTGCCCATGACGAAGAATGGAATGGCCAGCAGCATGTGGGGAAACATGCGGATCGTGAACAGTCCGAACAGGACAGGAGACGCGCGGCGCTGTGGCATGCGCGATAGCGCGTAGGCTGCAAGGCTGCCGATCGGGACCGAAATGAGCATTGTGCCTGCCGAGACGATAAGGCTGTTGATCAGATAGTGGACGAAGCCGCGATCGAGCCAGACCTCGCGATGGTACGTAATGGTCGGCTCGAAGATAATGGTTGGTGGCACCGTGAACGCGTCGGCGGGATTCTTGACCGACGTCAAGGCGGCCCAGATCAGCGGGACCAAGTTTATGAAAGTGAAAAGCGCCAGGCCGGCAAAGAGCAGCGTCTGGTTACGCACATACGGCAACCGGCGGGTCTTCATGAGCTTCGTCCGTACCCGCGTTGCAGAATGCCGCTGAACGCCGCGATGATCGCGGCGACTATGACGAGCGTAATGATACCAAGGGCGGATGCCTTTCCGACCTGCAGCAACTGAAAACCGAGCTGGTAGGTGTACATCGTTATTGTCTCGGTGGCGGTCCCTGGCCCGCCTCCGGTCAGGACGTAGATCGTGTCGAAGAACCGGAAGACATCCATGAGCCGGACGGACACGGTGAACACGATCACCGGTACCAGGGACGGCAGGACGATGTGGCGAACGATACGCCAGCCGCCGGCCCCGTCGATCTTCGCCGCTTCTATTTGTGCCTGGTCCAGCGTCTGCAGGGCAGCGTAGAGCACCAGCATGACAAAGGGCGTGAAGATCCACGCGTCGGCGAGGACGACGCAAATCCTTGCCCAGATTGGATTGCCCAGCCAGTCCGGCGGATTGACGTTGAAGGTCAAGAGCGTCGCGTCAATCAAACCCCAGTTGGATGTGAGGATCCATTTCAGAAAGAGCGTCGCCACGACTGGCGTGATGATGTGCGGCAGGAAGAGGAGGATCATGAATGCGCGCACGCTGAACGTCAGCCTGTAAAGCGCGAGCGCGAGAGCAAAGCCCGAGGTGAACTCGACGGCGACCGATCCCAGAGCGATGCCAATTGTGGTCCATAACGACTGCCAGAAGCGTGCCTCACTCAGCAATTGCGCGTAGTTCGCCAGTCCGACGAAATGCATCCCGGGAGAGCCGAGATGGTAATCGAACGTGCTCAGATAGGCGGCATATCCGAGAGGCCACAAGAGAACGAGCGTCATCAGGCCAAAACTCGGAACCAGGAACAGCCATAGGCCGCGCTGCCAACGCATGACGTCAGATCTCTTGGAAGAGGCTCGATTTGAACGGCAGGCATTTCGACCCGCCAAGGGCAGGGCGAATTATTTGTAGTAGCCGCGTGTTTGCAACAGCTCGGTCGTTTCCTGCGCAGCCTGATCCAGGGCGGCCTTGACGTCCTTTTCGTTGGTCACGGCCTGCAGGATATATCGCGTCACGATCGCCCCTACGTCGAGAAAATCGGACATCGGGGGAAATGGCTTTCCAACTTCGAGGGATGCACGGGCGCCCGGATACCAGCGATACTTCTTGGCAAGTTCTGGATCCTCGAGCACCGAGAGACGTGGCGGCATGGCGAACTCTGCGCCCTTTTGCATGCTCTTCTGACCGGCCGCGGTCGCGATCATCTTGAAGATCTCATCCTTGTCCTTCGACGAATACTTCGAGATGGCAAATCCGTCATTGGCAATGCGCTGGCCGCCGCCTGGAGGGGCGATCCAGTTGATCTTCCCGACAAAACGCGATTTTTTCTCGTCATCCATGGACGCCGCGCGCGTGAACCATTGCAGCCCCATCGCTGCAAGTCCCTGTTGGAGGTTTATGGTTGACTCGTCGTTGGCTGCGGACGTGAAGCCGCGCGGCGCGAACGCCGTCATCTGCTTCATCATGGTGATGGCATTCACGCCGGCCGGCTGATTGAAGATGGGCTTCCAGTTTTTGTCGAACCAGCCTTCTCCCACCGCGTTGAGGTACCAGTGCGTTTCGTTCAGGCAGCCGTCGACCGGCTTCAATGTCATGACCGTTCCGGAGACGCGGCCCTGATGGAGCTTCTTCGCGGCATCCAGATAGTCCTGCATCGTCTTTGGAGGTGCGATGCCGTTCTCCTTGAAGAGATCCTCACGATAGAAGAACATCTCCGTGTTAGTCAGGATCGGCATCGAGTAGATGCGACCGTTGTAGCTGATCGAGTCGATGACCGATTTGGGAAAGTCATCGAGTTTGAATTCATCCTTGTGCTTTGCCCAGAGATCATCCAGTGGCTCCAGCCAGCCGCTGGCGGCGAATTTCTGCATCGTGGTGTCATTGAGATAGGCGACATCGATGGCGTCGGAGCGAGACGACATCGTGATCGAAGCCAGCTCCACTTCCTTGTCGATCGGCATTAGCTCGACCGAGACCTGTCCCTCCGGGAGGGCCTTCTTCATTTGGTCCGTGTAGTATTCCAAAGCCGGCTGGCGGTGGCTGATGACCCGGATTGGTCCCGCCGCGTTCGCGCGCGTTATAAAAGGACCCAGAGCTGTTGCAGTCGCCACCCCCACGAATGATCTCCGGGTGATCGAGTTCCGGCTCATCTGACGTTCTCCCTATGGAGCTGCAACAAGTCCGCGCCCCGTTCTTTTTCCAAAAAGTACGGCACTGGCAGCAGGGAGTCAAAGCCGCATGGATTATCGTTACGCCGATCCGTCGAAGGGCTTCATCCGGTCTCATGACGACCAGCTGCCAGCAGGCGGCGGGATCAGCATGGGCCGAGCCCGTCGGACAGGCTTGGCCAGATTGAAGTGGGGCACTGTAGGGCCAGTCCGAGATCTGCTTGAGCTCAAGCGGCGGACGCGGGTTCTTCTTTTCGCCGGTAGCTACGATCTGCAGCGCCCCGTTCGGCAGCGCCTTGGTCTCCCCCAGGGGGCGCGCATCCACGTGTGTCGTTCTGCCACGAGTTGCCTCCACTTCCCATGCGCACAGTCAGGACGTTGATCGCCTTTCAGTGGGTGTGCGGTCTCCTGCCGGATAGTTAGCGCCTGACTCCGCAATGTGACGTCGCACGGCGGCAACGAGTGCGTCCACGTTGCGCGTCTCGATCGCCGCGACGATCTCGACGTGATGTGAAGCGCTTCTTTGCAGCTCGGCATTCGATGGCCACAAAGCGATCGGTCCTGGTCGGGCGCGATTTCGGATCTCGACGATAAGCCTGGCGAGCGACTGGTTCTCCGCATGGCGGTAGATTTCGTCGTGAAACGCCGCGTTGGTATTTGCTTGGTCCGCCTTACTGCCGCGCGCCACAGCTTCTTCAAACGCTTTCTGTGCCTGCTTGATCTTCTGTAGTTCGACTGGTCCTATGTTCGGTAGCGCCTGCGTGACTGCTTCGACCTCCAGCAGCATCCGGATTGCCAATATCTCACGAACGACATTCAAGTCCGGTTGGGCGACGCGATAGCCGCGATTCTCGACATGGGTCACCATCCCGCTTGCGGCGAGCTGAGTCAGCGCACTTCGGACGTCGAAACGTTTCGCAGCGAATGTCTCTTCCAAATCGATTTGCCGCAACCATTCGCCGGGTCGGTAGTCGCCCTGCAGAATTGCGCCACCAATTTCCGCCGCCAACAGCCTCTTCTGCTCCCTCCGTACTTTCATTGCTGCCTCCCGTTACCGACGCTTGACACGCAAAATGCATTGCGCACAAATTGGCGCCAATATTAGTGCATAACAAATAGCACTTGCGGGAGAAACAATAAGATGTCGGGCATCGATCGTAGAAGCTTGATGATGATGTCGGTCGTGGGAGCCGCAATGGGGCTTAGGGGCGCTCCGGCCCAAGCGACCCCGAACGGATATCCTGAGAGTTATCAAAAGATTATCGAGGACGCCCAGCGCGAAGGAAGCCTCCTCATCTATTCGATCATGTCGCCGGAAAACTGGCGGCCGGTCATCGAAGGATTCAACAAGCTCTACCCGAAGATCAAGGTGGAGACGCTTGATCTTCCGGCGTCCCGCGAGAGCTTCGAGCGCTATCTGGCTGAGCGCAGCACCAATAGCCGCACCTGCGACCTGATCGCGACGGCCGATCCGGGCGGATGGATCGACTTCCAGCAGCGAGGGGAAATCCTCGACTACGCTTCACCCGAAGCCCAGGCGTGGCCGGATTGGTCGAAGCCGTTTCCCGGCGTTTACACCGTTTCATCCGATCCGATGGCGCTGATCTGGAACAACACGCTGGTGCCGGAGGGGAAGCGGCCGAAGACGCTGGCCGAGTTCGTGGAGCTCGCAGTCTCAAATGAGAAAGCCTGGCGCAATCGCATCACCAGCTACGGCGTCCATCAAACGACCTTCGGCTACAGCATCAGCTACGCATTCGCAAAAAAGCATGGCGAGAAGGCCTGGGACTGGTTCGCGCAGCTTGCAAAGCTTTCGCCTCGCTTCGAGCGGTCCGGCGGCCCGATGACCGAAAAGGTCACCTCTGGTGAGTATGTCACGGGCTGGTTCGTGTCAGCCATCACCTTTTGGCCGCGTCTCAATGATCCGGCGCGGGCGCGCATCCTCGGCTGGAGTTTCATCGGCGATGGTCAGCCGGTCGTGCTGCGCGGCGTGGCCATTCCAAAGGGGTCGAAAAACGTCAACGCTGCCAAGTTGATGCTCGACTACATTATTTCCGAAGATGGGCAGCGTGCGTTCGGGCGAGGTGGCCTGACCCCGGCGCGTCCAGGCATACAGCCGGGCGAGGGCATCCGCCACACGTATTCGTCGATCGTTCAGGCCGTCGGAGAGCAGAACATCTGCTACATCGGCTATGACCGCGACGCCGTGCGGGATTACGACACCTTCCTGGCGCGTTGGAAGAAAACGTTCAATGTCGCTTGACGCAAGCACGACGCTCGCGCCCGCGGCCGATGCGTTGCCAAAACCGCTGCCCGGCCGGGATACCGTGATCCAGTACGGTATGGCGCTGCTGACCGTTGTCCTCATTGCAGCGCCGCTTCTTCCTGTCCTCTATCAATCCATGCTGGATCGCGCCCTCTACGATTCCGGCCAGCAGTTCACGCTGAGCAACTTCGGCCGCCTGTTTCACACTGATGGCTTCGGCCTGGTGATCTGGAACACGTTTGTCTTCGCTACGCTCACCACCTTGATTTCGCAGACGCTCGGCACGCTGGCGGCCGTGCTGTTCGGCCGCACCGACATGCCGTTTGCGCGGCTGTTTGGTGAGCTCTTCCTGTGGCCGATCTATCTGTCGGCGCTGGTTCTGTCGTTCGGCTGGTACACGATCTACGGGCCTGCAGGTTATTTGACGCTACTGATGCAGTCGATCTTCGATGGTGCGCCCTGGAATCTCTACTCCCTGCCGGGCATGGCGATGATCGCCGGCGTCTCGCAAGCGCCCGTCGCCTACATCTATTGCATGTCATCGGCTTCGATCACCGATCCGACATTGGAGGAAGCTGCGCGCGTCGCCGGCGCCGGTACCTTAAGAACCCTCTCGCGGATCACGTTGCCGCTGTTGCTTCCCGCTATCGCCTACAGCGCGGTGCTGAACTTCACGGTGGGATTGGAGCTGCTGGCCATTCCATTGGTGTTCGGGGATCCCGCCGGTATCACCGTGCTGACCACGTTCCTCTACAACAACGGCGTGGCGTCAGCCCGTCCCGACCACGGGCTGGTGGCAACCGCCGCTGTGCTGATGTTTGCCGTCGTCTGCGTCCTGGTCTGGCTGCAGGGGCGATTGCTCGGCAACACTCGACGCTTCGTGACCCTCGGTGGGAAAGCTACGCGACCGCGACCGTTTCGCCTAAACAGGCTTCGCTGGCCGCTCTGCGTTTTCTCGGCGATCTACATTACGGCAACTGTCGTGATGCCCATCGGCGCGCTGCTGCTGCGTGCCTTCACCAGCCTGCTGTCGCCGATGGTTCCGATCACCGACGTACTGACCTTCAGCAACTTCGCCAGCATGCTCGAATATCCGGTCTACCCGCGCTCGATCTGGAACTCATTCATCGTCAGCACGCTCGGCGGGGCGGTCGCCACCGCGATGGTCGGCCTGATCGCGATCATCGTTTTGCGATCCGACTTTCGTTGGCGCGCGCCGCTGCACTACGTCGCGCTGTTTCCCCGCGCAGTGCCCGGCGTCGTCGCAGGCATCGGCTTCTTCTATGCTTTTGCGCTTGTTCCTGGCCTGGGAGGCTTGCGGAACACGATCTGGATTCTGGTTGCCGCCTTCACGATGCACTTCATTCCGGTGGGCCTCGGCGCGGTGGCCCCGATGTTGTTGCAAATGAGCCCGGACTTCGATCGAGCCGCCCGCACGCAGGGCGCCGACTGGTGGACGACGAGCCGGCGGATTGTCCTGCCCTTGCTGCGGCCGGCGCTCGTCGCCTGCTTCATCATCCTCTTCATCACCTTCTTCAAGGAGTACACCACCGCGATCTTTCTGTTTGCTCCCGGCAGCGAGGTGATCGGCACCACGCTCCTTCAAGCCTGGACGCAAGGCGAGGTCGGCTTGGTGTCCGCGCTGGCGACCGTGCAGGTGATGGTGATCGGTATCTGCGTCACTGCTGCGCGCGCGTTTCTCGGAGTGAAGCTTTATGGCTGAATTATTGATCGAGAATCTGCATAAGCGGTTCGGGCCGGTCAAAGCGATCGAAGACGTCAACATCCGCGTTGCGGATGGCGAGTTCGTCACGCTGCTCGGGCCGTCGGGGTGCGGCAAGTCGACGACGCTTGGCGCCATTGCAGGCTTGGATCAGCCGACAAGTGGACGGATCCGTGTCGGCAACAAGACCTATTTCGACGGGGATAAGGCAATCTTCTTGCCGCCGGAAGCGCGGAACTGCGGACTCGTATTCCAGAGCTATGCGCTGTGGCCGCATATGACGGTCTACGACAATGTCGTGTTTCCGCTGAAATTGCGTAGGGTATCCACAGCTGATTGCAAGCGGCGCGTCGAGGAGAGCCTTGCGCTCGTCGAAATGGAGCGTTTTCAGGATCGCTATCCGCATCAACTCTCGGGTGGACAGCAGCAGCGCGTCGCGCTTGCGCGAACGTTGGTCTATCAGCCCGAAATTCTTCTGCTCGATGAACCTCTCTCGAATCTTGACGCAAAGCTACGCGACCGCGCCCGCACCTGGCTGGCAGAATTGCGCACTCGCCTCGGCCTGACCACGATCTATGTGACCCATGACCAGGTGGAGGCGCTTGCCTTGTCCGACCGCATCGTGGTCATGAACGGCGGTCGCATCAGTCAGATCGGCGCGCCCCAGGAGATCTACACGCGGCCAGCCGACAGTTTCGTGGCTGACTTCATCGGGACGACGAACTTCTTGAACGGCGAGGTAGTTGGAGCACCCGGTGGCGACGGACAGACGCTCGTCAGTCTCTCCGACGGTCAGCGCGTTTTGATCAAGTCCGACAAACGTCCATCATTGGGTGACAAGGTTACGTTTGCCTATCGTCCCGAACAGATGCGCCTGGCAACGCCCAATGATCCGGCGATCGGAGGTTCGATCATCGAAGCGGACGTGGTCAGCCATTCCTACGTTGGGGGGCGTTGGCAGGTCGGACTGAACGTGGGCGGAAATCAGATCCGCATTGAAACCCAGGACGCGACGACGGACCGCCAGTTGCGCCTGTGGCTGCCCCTGACTGGCGGTATCCTGTTTACAGAACGGACCCATGGCAAATCCCACTGACGCTACCTCTCTCGGAGGCGCTTTGCCTCAGGCCGACTATACGCCCGGCGTCCGCGGACCGTTGACTGGGCTCCGCGTCGTCGACCTTTCGCGGCTGGTTGCCGGCAACCTGCTGACGCAGCATCTTGCCGATTTCGGAGCCGACGTCATCAAGGTCGAACCACGCGAAGGCGACACTCTGCGCGGCTGGCGCACCAACGGCGTCGAGACGAACTGGAAAGTTCATTCGCGCAATAAACGCAGCATCTGCCTGGAATTCCGTCACGATGACGCGGTGCCGCTGATCCGCCAGCTCGTTCCGGGGGCTGCGATGCTCGTCGAAAGTTTCCGGCCGGGCACGCTGGAACAGATGGGTCTTGCTCCGGAAGAGTTGCTGCGACTTGAACCCAAGCTTGTGATTGTCCGCATTTCGGGGTGGGGGCAAACCGGTCCGTACCATCGCCGGCCAGGTTTTGGCACGCTGGTCGAAGGCTTCTCCGGCTTTGCGGAAATGAACGGCTTCGCCGATCGCGAACCGGTTCTGCCGCCAATGTATCTGGCCGATGCGTTGTCCGGTCTCACCGGCGCATTCGCGGTCATGGCCGCGCTTCGGGAGGTCGAAGTCAACGGCGGGAAAGGGCAGGTAATAGATCTGCCTCTGCTGGATCCGATCGTGAACTCGCTTGGGCCTCAGGCGGCGAACTACCGGTTGACGGGCAAGGTCAAGCCGCGCAGCGGAAGCCGTTCGAGCGGATCGGTGCCGCGCAATGTCTACCGCACCCTTGATGGCGGCTGGGTCTGCCTGTCGGCGTCCACGCAAGGGATGGCGATGCGGGTGCTGCGTTCGATCGGCCGGCCCGAGCTTTGCGATGATCCGCGGTTCAAGACCAATGAGCAGCGGCTCGTCCATGTCGTCGAATTGGACAAGATCATTGGCGATTTTATTGCGACGCGGACGGTCGACGACAATGTGGCCTTCTTCGAGGCGGCAGAAGTCACGATCGGTCCGGTCAACGATACCGTCCGATTGATGAACGATCGTCATGTTCATGCGCGGGGACTGCTGGCCGACTATCCCGACGAGGACATGGGGACATTCCCGATGCACGCCATTCCTGTGCGTCTGTCCCAAACGCCAGGAAGCATCCGAACGCCGGCGCCGCGACTGGGACAGGATAGCCGTGACATCTTAGCCGAAGCCGGCCTCAGCAACGATGATATCGACGCCGCCGTGACATCGGGAGTTGTGAAGGAGACCAAGAAATGACCATGCAGCGAAAATTTCCTGTCTGGCGCTCCGCGCTGTTCGTCCCCGCGAACGTAGAGCGGTTTGTCGTCAAAGCCGTGGAACGCGGTGCCGACGCATTGATCATCGATCTCGAGGACAGTGTGCCGCTCGCGCAAAAGGATGCCGCGCGCGCGCTGGTCCCGGGCATTGTGAAGCGCTTCCGGGACACCGGAAAATCGGATGTCATGGTGCGGATCAACCAGCCGCTCGAATTGGCCGTGCGAGACATCGAGGCTGCCGTGATCCAGGGCGTGGATGCCATCAAGATCACCAAGGTCGAAGGCGCAGAACACCTGCGCCTGCTTGATGAGATGGTGACAAGATTGGAGATCGACCGCGGATTGCCGCTTGGCAAAATCTGGTTTGTCGGATTAATCGAAGCGCCGGGACCGCTTGCTAGGGCACATGACATCGCACGGTCAACGCCACGGCTGGCCGGCATCTCATTGGGTGCGGAGGACTATGCCACCGCAATCGGGGCCAAACCGACCGAAGAGACCTTGTTGATGCCGAAACAGCAGGTCGTGCAGGCGGCCCGGGCCGCCGGGATCATGCCGCTCGGCACCATCGGCTCAGTGGCAGATTTTGCCGATCTCGATGGATATACCCGGATTGTTCGGCGGTCGGCGGATTTCGGGTTTGTCGGCTCTGCCTGCATCCACCCATCGTTGGTGCCAATCCTCAATGCGGGTTTCAGCCCGTCGACGCAGGACGTCGAGTACGCCGAGCGCGTCGTTGCACTCAACAAGCAAGCGGCTGCCGAGGGACGTGCTTCGTTCGCAATCGATGGCAAAATGATCGATATCCCGATCGTTCAGCGGGCAGAGGCGCTGCTCGAACGCGCGCAAGCGATCGCTGCCCGAACGCATCGGTCGCCTTGATTGAGGAGCTGGCTCGATGCGCATGGATTCCCGTGTCAGGCGCCCGCCGTCCGTTTCGCCGAGGATGAGCGCCTGATCGAAAATGCCCGAGCGGCATTTTCGATCTTGGGCTTGTCGCCCATGAAGTGGGGTTGTGGATCGGGCCCCCCAGGCCTAACTCCGGCGAACCGCAATCGCGGTCATCTCGAGCTTGACGCCAGCGCCGAGATCGGCGACGCCGATCATGGCCCGAGCCGGCAGGTGGGCTTCCGAAAAGTGCGCCTTCCAGGCCGCATTGAATGCAGGCTTCTCGCCGAGGTTCGTAACGTAAATCGTGGCTTGCAAGACATTGGAAAGGTCGGATCCGAGGGGCTCGAGCAAACGCGACAATTGGCCAAGCACGTCGTTTGCCTGGCCGGCCATGTCAAGGCTCGTGTCCTCGGGGACGATCCCGCCGATGTAAAGCACGCCATTGTGCTCGACAACCTCGTGAAGCAGGCCCTCATACGGTAAAGTGCGGTTGATCATGGTGCCACCGATGACGATGTAGGCAGGCGATGATTAGGAGAATGGTCCGTTTGCGTGGGGACGCGCGCTCGATGATTTTACAGGCATTCTGCGAGGCGGTCGAAGCGGGGTCTTTCTTCTGCGACCGCTTGATCCTCTTTTGAAAGCTGATTGCGGATCCGCTTGCGCCGCTTTTGACGGCGAAAACGACTTGATCGAGTATTTGACTGGCTCCAGCTGACGATGACGCGATCGCGTCGTGTGCTTCGTCGGCCTTGTCTTGAACGAGTTTGCAGAGCTCGTCGACGCGCTTGATCGCGCGCGCAGGGCTCAGCGAGACTTGCCTGGCAAACTGCTGCCAATCGGACCCATGGATGTGGATACCTTCGTTTCGTCCATTGAGCCAGCCGTTTGGTGACCTTGGGATAAACTTCCCCACACATAATGCCGCCAGGTGTGTCGCAAGAGCAACAGCCGGCGCATTTTGCACGTGTCGCGGGTAAATCCAAACTTCGCGCGCCCTTGTGAAGAACAATTGGGTTCCAACATTACCACCGCGCATAGATCACTCACCGCAAGCGGCGGGATGAAGAGACGGCTGCCGATAACGAAGTGAGCGCCATGCACGTGTTTTTCAGAATCGCGATCGTTCTATTTGCCATGTGGCTTCTTGTTGATCCGAAGACGGCTTCGGCGCATGCCATCATCGTTTCGTCCTCGCCGGCAGCGGGCGCGACCGTCACCGGCGATGCCGTCGCGATCCGCCTGCACTTCAACAGCCGGATCGATCATGCTCGCTCGAAGCTGACGCTGTTGGCTCCGAACGGCGCTTCGCAGGCGTTGACCCCCGCATCCGACTCGCCCGCCGACGAGCTCAATGCCGATGCGACGCGGCTTTCGACGGGTGCGTGGCGCCTGCGCTGGCAGGTGTTGAGCGTCGACGGGCATATCACGCGCGGCGACATTCCGTTCACCGTTCACTGACGTTGCCGCCTTGTACCTGCTCCTCGACATCTTCGGTTATCTGTCGGTTGTCCTGCGGGGCCTCGTCCTCATTGCCCAGTCCTTCACACTTGGCGGCCTTGCGTTTCAGATGTTGCTGTGGGGGCCATTGCGGCCGCAGCTCTCTGTCGGCAGCCTCGCGGTCGAGGAGAGATGCCTGGCGGTTCTGCGGTTCAGCGCATTCGCATGGGCACTGCTGACCGTCGCCTCGTTGGCTCTCAACGCGGCAGCGCTGGTCGGAACACTCCAGGTATCGTGGAGCGAGGCGGTCAGTGCCGATTTTGGCCGGGCGGATCTCGTCATTGCCGCTTGCGCATGCGGCGTCGCCTTGCTGGCGCGAGGTCGCTCGAGCAGGGCCCGGTCGATAGCTCTTCTGGCCCTTTCCCTGCTGGCGTTGGCCATGCAGACCAAACTGACCCACGCGGCCAGCCGGCTGGACGTGCGCTGGCCGCTGCTTCTTTCCGGCGCGGGCCACATGTTGGGGGCAGGGATCTGGATCGGGGGGCTTCCCTACTTCCTGATCGCGCTCGGCGGCTCCAAGGCCACGGGCGACTGGCGTCTCATCGCGCGGCGCTATTCGTTGATGTCAATGGCTGCGGTCGCCGCCATTGTCTGCGGCGGCACCGTCATGGCGATCAAGTATATCGGCACCACCGACGCGATCTACGGCACCGCCTATGGCGTCATGACATCGGCGAAGGTGGGGCTGCTGGTGATGCTGCTGGTGCTTGGGGCAAGCAACTATTTCCTCGTCGAGCGGCTGCGACGCGACCCCGGCACGCCGATCCTTCGATTGAAGCGCTTCGCGGAAGTCGAGATCGGCATCGGCCTCACCGTTCTGCTCGCCGCGGCCTCGCTCACGTCGCTGCCGCCGGGAGCTGATCTTCCTCACGATCGTCTGAATTGGCAGGAAATCGTCGAGCGGATCACGCCGCAATGGCCGTTGCGTCTGAGCAGCCCGGATCACGACCGGCTGACGATATCGCAATTGCAGGAGAAGGTGGCCGCGACGGAAGAGCAGCGTGCGCGTGTGCCGCCGGCCTATGTGCCCGGTGAGGGCACGATCCTCCCGCGCAGTGCCGAAGACATCGCTTGGTCGGAGTACAACCACCATTGGGCCGGCGTGTTCGTGATGCTGATCGGGCTGCTCGCGCTCGTCGAGCATTTTCGCTGGGGCAGCTGGGCGAGGCACTGGCCGCTGCTCTTTCTCGGAATGGCTGCCTTTCTGTTCTTTCGCGCCGACGAGCAGGCCTGGCCGCTCGGGCCGGCGGGCTTTTTCGAGTCGTTTCGCGATCCGGAGGTCGCGCAGCATCGCATCTTCGTGCTGCTCATCGTCGTGTTCGGCCTGTTCGAATGGCGCGTACGATTGCGCGGCAACGACGCCGGGCCGGCGGCGCTGGTGTTTCCCTTGACCACGGCGCTCGGCGGCGCCCTGCTGCTCACGCATTCGCACGCGATCGCCAACATCAAGGACCAGCTCCTGATCGAGATGAGCCACACCCCGCTTGCGCTATGCGGGGTCGCCGCCGGCTGGGCGCGCTGGCTCGAATTGCGTCTCGACGGCCGGGTCAGCCGATTGGCCTCCTGGATCTGGCCCGTCGCGTTCGTTCTGGTCGGGCTCATCCTGCTGGATTACCGCGAAGCATGAGTTCGCGTGCGGTGACGAGAACCGGAGCGCTTGGCCTTTGGACGTCTTCACGGATCGGCATGTTGAATGCCGCGGCGATGCTCAGGCGCCAGTTCAGAGCGAGCTGCCGCCACAGATGACGAGCTGCTGCCCGGTGATGGCCGCAGCTTCCGGCGAGAGCAGGAATGCCACTGCGCTCGCAACCTCTTCCGGACGAATGAAGCGGCCGATCGGCGGCAGTTTTGGCGCGACGTTGGCGCGCGTTGGATCCTTCAGCATCGGCGTCTCGGTGGCGGCGGGCGCGACGACATTGACCGTGATGCCCTTCGGCGCGAGCTCCATCGCCCAGGACCTGGCTAGGGCGACCATCGCCGCCTTTGTCGCCGCATATTGCCCGCGGCCGGAGGCGCCCGATGCGGTGCGGCTGCCGATGAACACGATACGGCCGCCCTCGGGCAGGCGAGGCGCAAGCGCGTTGGCAAGACGCTCGGCGACGTCGACATGCAGCCGCCACATCGCGGCGCCGTCATCATGGTTGAGCGCCCCGAGCTGACCGATCCTAAGCATGCCGGCCGCATGAACAAGCGCGGTCGGTTCGATGCCCGCGACGGCGCCCGTAATGGTGGCGACGTCGCTTAGGTTAAGCGACAGGTGATCAAAGGCTGGGTGGTCGAACGGCGCAGGACGGCGGCTGACGCCGGTGACGCGCCAGCCGTTGCGCAAGAGGCGCTCGACGATCGCGGCGCCGATCCCGGAGCTGGCGCCCGTGACGAGCGCGTGGGGTCTGTTCTCCATGATCCCAGCCTCAGCCGACGCGCGTCACCCACGGCTCGGTTACGCGAACGTACTTGATCGCGCGGCGATGGAACGTAAAGGCGAGGTGAAGAGTCCCGTCGGCGGTCTGTTTGACGGAAGGGTAGGACAATTCGCGGTTGGTCTGGTCGCGGGAATTGTTGGTCATGCAGTAGCCGTCGCCGGTCTCGACGTCGCGCTTCGTCCAGCTCCGTCCGTTGTCGGTCGAGACAGCCAGCGTCATCGGTGCCCGTGGCGCGCCCCAGAACGCGGTGCGTCCCTCCGCCTTGCTGCCGTCGCCGGCAAGAACGGGCGGAAGGTCGTCCTCGATCTCCTCATAGAGCGACAGGCGGCGCTCGGTTGCGGCAGTGGCGCTGCTGTCATTGAAGACGAGCGCGAGATGTCCGTTGGCAAGACGCGTGAACTGGATCGAGGAGTTGTTGTTCGGAAGTGCGGTCGCGGCCGGCGCCGTCCAGGTACGGCCGCGGTCGGTGGAGCGGCTCTGGTAGATGTTGTCCGCCCAGCGGCTGCGAAACAGGGCGAGCAGTGAGCCATCGTCAAGGCGCTCGATGCACATGTGGACGCAGCCGCGGCTTCCCGGGACGTCCACATCGCGCCAGGTCGCGCCGGCATCGGACGAGATCTTCACCGCGCTGGTGTCCTCGTTGCCGTTCCATTTGCGTCCCGGCGTGCTGTGACAATAGAAGACCGGCAGGAGCCAGTCGCCATTGTCGAGCAACACGATCGGCTGCCGGATGAAGGTACCGCGGCCGCGCCGCTCGGGAAACAGCGTCTCGATCGGGCCCCAGCTGCGACCGTTGTCGCGGGAGAGGCGGCGGCGGATCAGCGCGGTGTCCTGGTTTCCCGCGAGCTGCGCCGTCCACATCAGCCAGAGCGTGCCGTCCGGGGCAGGGAACAGCACCGGGTTCTGCTCTGAACGCGCTGAGTCATCCGACAGCTTTTCGGCCGGCGACCACCGCGTCGCGCCACGGGCAAGGCGCGAGAAATAGACCGAGATGTCCGACATGCCTTCCTGCGTGCCGCCGAACCAGACGCAGGCGAGATCGCCGTTGGCGAGCGCCATCAGGTTGGCCGCATGATTCTGCACACAGGGCGACGGAATGAAGGCGTCGAACCGGTCGGGATCGCCGGCTGCCTGGCGAACGATGCCGTCGACGGTGATCTCGCGCTCCACGATCATGTTGAAGTCCTTTCCACGAAAGCATTGGGTTGCGCGGCCTGCGGCGAAGCGGGAGTAGCGGGCCGGCGGCCCAGCACGAGGCGCTCGACCGCCATCACGACCAGCGGTGTCACGGCTGCGATATACATGTTGTCGATGCCGAAGGGGTTTCCGAGCACGTACCAGACCGTCGTCGAGATCGCCGCGCCGATCAGGCCCGCCGTGGCGCCGCGGTTGCTGGCAAACAGCGGCAGATAGAAGCCCATCATCGCCACGATCGTGATCGACAGGCGCAGCGCGCGCGTGAAGAACGACAGCTTGAGGATCTCGGGAATGAAGAAGACGAAGACCAGCGGCACGATCCCGATCACCACCGAGAATACGCGGGTCATCTTCAGCTCGCGTTCCGGCGTCGGCTTCCAATAGGGGACGTAGAAGTCGCGCACCACCAGCGAGGCGATCGCGAGCGCAACCGTGCAGACGCTGACGAAGATCGAGGCGACCAGCGAGGTCGTGACGAAGGCGGAGGCCAGCGGCGGCATCTTCTCCAAAAACACTGGCAGCGCATAGAGGCTGTTCATGTCGGGATAGAGAAATTTCGCGGCGACGCCGATCAGGGCGAGCAGGAAGCCGAGCGGAAGACAGAACGCCGCGGCATAGAAGGTGGCCTTGCGGGCGTCATCCGCGCTCGGCGTCGAGGAGATCGCCTGCACGATGAACTGCGTCGAGAAGATCGCGCCGACTGTGCCGAAGGTCCAGGCGAAGATGGTCGCAAAGCCGATCTTGCCTTCCCAGGTGAAATAGTAGGCGGGCAGCTTGGCCTGGATCGGTGCAACACCGCCGGTCAGCGACATAGCGACCGCGAAGATGATGACGATGCCAACGACCTTGATCGCGCTGTGCAGGATCGTGACCCATGCGACGCCCTTCAGTCCGCCGAACACGTAGTAGAAGGTGCTGACCACGGCGATGATGCACATCGCAACGGGCATGCTGACATGCAGCGCGGTGGCGATCGCAGCCGCGCCGCTGACATAATTGCCGACGTTCACGAGCAGCAGCGCGTAGATCATGATCACCGATACCGTGAGCATGGTCGACTTTCCGTATTTCTGCGCGATCGCGGCCGAGATGGTGTATTCGCCGGAATTGTAGAGCTTCTTCACCATCAACAGCCCGAACAGCAGGAAGCCGATCGAGGCGCCGAGCACGGCCCAGCCGGCCGCCATGCCCGATTGAAACGCCTCCTGCGCAGTACCGACAGTCGACTTGGCGCCGACGAACTCGGACATCATCAGCACGCCGACGACAACGGCCGGCATGGCGCGCGCGCCGGTCATGAACTGGTCGCTGGTCGTGCTGCGCAGCCTGAACGTGAGCCAGGACGTGAAGGCGATGTAGGCCACGATCATCGCGACGATGAGCGTGCTCTCTCCACTGAGGATGGCTTGCATCGGTGACGTTTCCTCTGGTGACGCGGACGCGGTGTTGTGAGGCCCGCTTTGCCCGGCTTCATCCGACTGAGTGTTTGATCGGAATGCGAACAATTGTTGTCAATGCTCATTAGACCCGTCCGGACGCCGTGCGTCAAGCGCACGTGCGGAGGCAGCGGCGAGACGCGCCCCGGCAGGCGGCCATTGCCGCAGCACGTTCAATGGGTTCCGGGTGAAAGACGGCGGCCGCTCGCCTGGGCCGCGCGGGTCAGGTGGCGGCCGGAGGCGCTACGGCGTCCTGTCCGTGGAAAAGCCGATCCGCGACGATGTCATCGCATGCGCGCTGCTGCGATGAGCACAGGCGCGCGACCGATCGTTTCACTGGGAACGTAACCACGGCCGACGAGATTTTAGTTCTGCGCGGGCATCGGATGGTGGAGGACGTCGATCTCGGCTTCAGGGGCGTGATCGTTCAGGATGCGCTCTGCAGCTCGTCCGACGTCGGGCACGATGCGCTCATGACGATGTACCGCACCCGCTTCCACGGCCAGGTGGATCTGGTGACTGCGGAGGAGCTGGCGGAGTTTTGGCGCGAATAGGGATCTGATGATCCAGCTTGCGAGCCGGCAGCCGCCGATCCGGCTGCCACAGCTCGATGCGCGACAGTTGTACCGGTCCGATGTCACGCTTCGTCCATTACCGCGCTCAGGAACTACGCATAGTGCCCCGGGTTGGTCGAATCACGCCGACTTATCGAGGAGCCAGCATGACGGAACCGGATGTTCGCAAGGCGATGCCGCCCGGCTGTCGCGGTCCGGCTCGCAAGAAGCGGGCGGCTGCAGGAGCCCGGTGCAGGCATTAAAGATCCGAATTCCAAATGACTGCCTGAAAGGACAGCAAATGCTGGAAGAGAAACTCAAGGAAGCCATGTAGTTCGCTCGTTACAGCAGTGCTTTCAGCTCTAGCGCATCGGCCGGCGCCGCGCTCTTCTGGTCGTTGTCGAAATAGACATAGACGTCGCAGCCCTGCCGCTTCCACGACCTGATGCGCCGGGCCCATTGCGCGAGCGCCGGCCGCGAATAGTGGCCGTGATAGCGACCGCTCGGGCCGTGACCGCGCACGTAGACGAAGTTCGCGGTGCGCTTCCAGGGCGCCGGTGCATCGTGATGGTCCGACAGGCAGAGCGAGATATTCTCGTCGGCCAACATTCTGAGAATGCGCGGCTGATACCAGCTCGGATGACGAAATTCGAAACTGTAGCGTCGCTTCTTCGACAGCAGCTTGAAGAAAGCGGCGAGCCGATCGGCATTCGCCTCGAACTGGGGCGGGAGCTGAAACAGGATCGGCCCCACCTTGCCGCGCAGCAGTGAGATGCGGTCCTCCAGCAGTTCGAGGCTGTTTTCGGAGCGATCGGACAGACGCTTCCAGTGTGTGATGAACTTGGACGCCTTCCAGGCGAACACGAACTCGCTGCCGGTCTGCTCGCGCCACGCCTTGACGGCTTCCGGCGTCGGCGTGCGGTAGAAGACGCCGTTCAGCTCGGTGGTCTCAAACTGACTGGCGTAGTAGGCAAGCTGCTCCTTCAGCGGCAAGCCTTCGGGAAAGAACGGGCCGCGCCAGGATGCGTAGTGCCAGCCGGAGGTTCCGATCAGAACGCGAGCCATTTTTCACGTGCCATCACTGAGCGCGGTGACATCGAGGCCGCGCTTGCGAAGAGGAACGTCCGTGCGGGCGATACGTTGCTTGTGGATGAGGCTCGTCTCTCGGCATCGTCACGGGCTGCGGGCCAGCACGCTTTACTAGGCCGTGAACCCATTAACGCGCCGGGCTGACGGCTTGTCAGAGTCCGCTGTGCCCCCGATTCTGTTGAAAAAGTCGTCTGCGGTGTTGGGACCAATTTTTTAAGGGCCGCTGATGCGCTTGGTGTCTTGGGACGTAGGGGACCACTCCGACTTGAGCGGATTCATCCGGCGGCCTTCCGCGTCCGTCGAAGCGACAACAATCTCGGCCAACAGCGCCGCGTCCTGAACCTTCGAGACGTGGTCATCGCGCTCAGCTGGCTGGGCCAGGGCGACTACGTCGCCGCCGATTGGGAGGAAGCCCCGAAGACCGGGACCACGCCGCCCCGGCTCACCTTGTTCTCGGGCGAGGCGAGGAAGAGGATCGTCGCCGCCACCTCCTCCACCTTGGGCCAGGCGTCGAAATTGGCCTTGGGCATGTCGCGCCGGTTGGTGGGGGTATCCATGATCGAGGGCGCCACGGCGTTCACCAGGATTCCCTCTCCCGCCAGCTCCTCGCCCAGCGCTGCGGAGAGCGCGGCGACGCCGGCCTTGGCGGCGGTAGAGGCGCTTATATTCGCCCCGGTGCGCGGCTCCAGAGCCTGGCGCGCCGCCACGTTGACGATACGCCCGCCGGCCCTCCCCCGGCGCATCGCCGCCACCGCTTCGCGGCAGCAGAGGAAGCAGCTCACGAGATTGTCGTCGATCAGCCGACGCAGCAGCTCCCCGCTGGTATCGGTCAGCGGGGCGAAGGCGAAGCCGCCGGCGATATGGATCGAGGCCCAGAGCGCCGGGAGCCCGCCATAGAGCTTCGCCACCGCCGCCTCATCCGCCAGGCTCGGCACGGGGATCAGGCTCAGCGCCCCGCTGGGAAGGCCTTCCTTCTCCCGCTCCTGCCGATAGGGCACATGGCAATGGGCGCCCGCCGCCAGCAATGCGCCCACCACCGCGCGCCCCAGGGCGCCAGTGCCGCCGGTTACCACCACGTGACGATCGCGAAAATCCATTCGACCCTCCTGTTTCCTCTGCCTCGATCCGGCGGCGCTCGCCGCCGCTCATCCTGCCGCCCGCCTGCCGTCCTTCTGCCGTCATTCTCTCCCTCTCTCATGCGCGCCCACGGGCCCGCCCGCTTTAGGACCTTCGGTTGGCGGATGCGGGATCAGGCTTTTGCCTGTGAGCGGCGGAGCCATTCGTCCAGACCGATGCGGCCGAGGCGCGCTTCGCCTAACGGCACCAGCGATTTCTCCTCGACCCGGCCGCCGAAGTATCGGGCCTCGGGGTCTCTCACGACCTCACGCGGATCGCCGATCGCCTTCAGATAGCGGGCAACAATTTCGTTGAACGGTGCTCGTTCCGGGCCCGCGATCTCGACGATGCCGTTTCGCGGCGCCGCGAGCGCCACTTCGGCGACGTTGGCAGCGACGTCGTCCGACGCGATGGGCTGGAACAGGCCGGGCGAAAGCCTGACCACATTTCCATCCGCACTTGAAGCGGCGATGCCGCCGAGGAATTCCATGAACTGGGTCGAGCGGATGATGGTGTAGGGGATGCCGGAGGGCGCGATCAGTTTCTCCTGGGCGACCTTGGCACGGAAGTAACCATTGTCGCTCCGGTCAGTTCCGACGATGGATAGCGCGACATGGTGTCGGACGCCGGCTGCGGCCTCCGCCGCAAGAAGGTTGCGCCCGGAAGTCTCGAAAAATTCCAGCACCGCCTTGTCTTCCCATGAGGGCGCGTTGGCGAGGTCGATCACCACCTGCGCGCCGGCCAGGGCCTCTTTGAGCCCCTCGCCGGTGATGGTGTTGACGCCGGTATTGGGCGAAGCGGCGACGACCTCATGGCCGCCCAGGCGCAGAATGGCGACAGTCTTCGAGCCGATCAGGCCGGTGCCGCCGATGACGACGATCTTCATGTGATGACTCCCGAGTTCAGTCCAGCGACGTGCTGGACATTTGTTATCGGTTCAGACTGGCGCAGAACGGACATGGCGTCACAGCATCAGCCAGCCGTCTCCTTTCAGCGCAAGTAGTCGTGCACGACCTTGCCCAGGCCGAGGGTCAGATCGGCGATAATGTGGACGCCCGACAAGACCTCGAGCACTGGCAGTTCGGCCACCGGTGCCAGCGCATGCGCGTGGAGGTCGAGCGCGGCCGGGCCGGTCCAGGCGCCTTTGACAGTAATGTCCTCGAGATAGTACTCGACGAGCTCGCAGATGCGCGGTGTGCCGTCGACATGCGGAATGATCTTGAGGAGGAAGTTCGGCGCCGCGAGCGATGCCTTCACCGCCGCCAGATCCGAAGTCTTGTGCTTGTAGCCCATCGACCCAGTGGCGATGCGCACCGGGCCGTAGTCGAGCGTGCCGACAAGCGTGTCGATCTCGATGTGTAGCGTAGGATCGGCGAGCTTCTTGGGGAAGCCCCAAAGCTCGCGGCCGCCGGCGATCGGCCCCTCGTCGTTGAGGAACATGCAGTGCGAATAGCCGCCCTGGCGGCCGCGGAACGTGACCGGAATGACCTGGCCCGTCTCGGTGTAGTCGCCGAAGCCGGTCGAATCCGGCATGCGGATGAACTCGTATTTGACTATGTCGCCGTCCGACACGAGCGGCTCCGGCACCAGCGCGCGCAGCTTCTCCGGATCAGTGCGGTAGGTGATGATCAGATACTCGCGATTGATGAAGCGATAGGGCCCCGGCGGATAGGCCGGGCTCGTCAATGGCATCGCAAACGCTCGCTCGCGAATGTCGTTTTCTCTCATCGCTGAATCTCCTGATATAGGTGTGTCGAAGGGGCGCCGCGTCTCGCGGCCCGCGGCTCAATCGCGATCACCGGCAAAGTCGAAGATGGTGAGTTCCTCGCCATTGCCGGCGCGCTCCAGCACCTCGGGATGGCGCAGCGTGCGAATGGTGTCGTGGTAGCCGGAGCGCCAATGCTCCGCCATGGATACCCGGGAGAATTCATAGTCTTTCGAGTCGCCTTCGTAGCCTCTCGGTCGATAGATGAGGTGCACGAGGTTGTAGGCGTGGCGTTGCGCGCGCGAGGCCAGGAACTTGGCTTCCTCGCTTTGCTTGAACTCGTCCGGCAGCTGGTCCAGGAGCGTGGCGACGGAGTATTCCACCTTGTGCAGCAGCTTGATGAAATTCGTGAAGGCGCGGGTGCGGCTCGAGTATTGGATCTCCTTCTGACGGGTCGCGACTTCCGCGAGGTTGCGCGGGAACTCGCCGCGTGCGCTCCAGAGATCGACCTGAAACACGAGCGCGTCAGGCATCCGCTGGCCCGTCACGCGCGTGTTCGTCACAAGCCACTGGAGCGGCGTGTTCGAGACGAGGCCGCCATCCCAATAGTGCTCGCCCTCGATCTCGATGGCTGGGAAGCCGGGCGGCAGCGCGCCGCTGGCCATCACATGCTCGGGTCCGATCACCTGCGTCCCGGGGTCGAAATAGACCAGGTTGCCGCTGCGCACATTCACCGCGCCGAGGCTGAGACGCGTGTCACAATTGTCGGAGTTTACGTGGTCGAAGTCGACGAAGCGCTCGAGCGTGGCTTTCAGCGGCCGCGTGTCATAGTAGCTCGTCGCCTCGATCGTACCGGGCGGATGAAACCACGGATTGGGGAGTCGCGGCCTGAAGAAGCCCGGCGTTCCGGCGCAGGCAACCGTGGCCGCGCTCACCTGATTGGCGAGCGCGCGCGCAGCCTCGCCTCGTTCAAAGAGGCCGACGACGTCGGCGTCGAAGCCCATGGCAGGGGCGGTGATTTCCTCCCAGAATTCGCGCAGCCTGTCGACGCGTCTCTCGGGCGCATTGCCGGCGATGATGGCGGCGTTGATGGAGCCGATCGAAATGCCGACGACCCAGTCGGGATGAAGTCCGGTCTCGGCCAAGGCCTGATAAACGCCCGCCTGGTAGGCGCCGAGCGCGCCGCCCCCCTGCAGCAGCAGCACGACGCGATCGAAAGGAAGCCGCGCGCGCAGGTTCCGGCCCTTGCTCGCTGCGCCCGGTTTCGGGACGAGCGGTTTTTCCGCAAGCGGCGTGTCGGGCGCGCCCTGATCGCGCAGCGCTATCGTCGGCATGCTCTCCGAGATCGTGCTCTTGGCCATGTTGACCCTCCCTCGTCGATGACTGGAGATTCTTTGATGACCGGGGCGCCTTAAATGGGGTTCGAAAAGTGGGTTCAAATGCTAATGAGAAGAAATTATCCGGTCGCCCCTTCGCACTCAACACCAGGATAACATGCCGCGCCGCTTTCTTAGACGGCGTCTAGGGGCAGCCATACTGATCTATTTGTGGGAGGCACCCGGATGGCTCAGGTCCGAGTTGGGTCGTGTGTCACGAGCATCGCCGGCCACACGCGCGGTGCACAACTGTACGAGAGATGAAGGAGGGCCCTTCGAGGTCGGAAATCAGTTTGTTGACCTCAAAGCGAACGCACGCCGATGAGATCGAAATGATTTTTCCTTTCGGGGCCAGCTTACAAGTCCATCAGACGGCGTTCACATCGGCCCCGCGGTTCAGGCTATTTGGCTAAGCGTGGCGCAACCCGATACGACAAGCTGGCAGCCAACTACCTAGCGTTCGTCAAGCTCGGATCCATCCGCATTTGGCTACGTGCTAATGAGTCCGCGCCCTGGTCACGTGAATCTAAAGTTCGCCACATAAGGTCTGTTGGGCTTTGTGACAGAAGCGTTTGACGGAAGCCAAAATCTGGTCCGCCGACTTGGTCCATTTGAAGGGCCTCGGGTTTTTGTTGTGCAGGTCGATGAAGGTGCGGATATCGGCCTCGAGCTGCCTGACGGAGGTGTGAACACCTCGCTGGATCTGCTTTCTGGTGAGTTCAGCGAACCAGCGCTCGACCTGATTGATCCATGACGCGGAAGTCGGCGTGACGTGGACATGATAATGCGGCCTACGGGCGAGCCACGCTTTGATCTTGGGTGTTTTATGGGTGGCGTAGTTGTCCATGACGATGTGGACATCGAGCCCTTCAGGAACTTGAGCATCGACCTCTTTGAGAAATTTCAAGAACTCGACAGCCCGGTGGCGCTTGTAGCATTTGCCGATGACGAACCCCGAGGCGATATCGAGTGCGGCAAACAACGAGGTCGTACCATGCCGCATATAGCTGTGCGTACGACGTTCCGGCACGCCAGGCATCATCGGCAAGACCGGTTGCTCGCGATCGAGTGCCTGAATCTGGCTTTTCTCATCGATGCTGAGGACAAGGGCTCGGTTCGGCGGGGACAGGTATAGGCCGACAATATCGCGTACTTTGTCGACAAACAGCGGATCGCTCGACAGCTTGAATGTCTGGCTAGGTGCGGCTGCAAGCCGAACGCCGCCCACATGCGGCGGATCGTGGTGTGGGAAAAGCCAGTTTCCGCAGCCATTGAGCGGATCGACCAGTGCGTCGCGTCGGCTGGCGTCGTGTGCAACGTCCGCTCGATCACCGCGGCAACCTGATCGTCGTTGATGGTGCGAGGACGGCCGGCGCGAGCCTCGTCAAGCAGGCCATCACAGCGATCCTTCAAAAATCGGCGGCGCCATTTGCCAACAGTGTGTTCATAGAGGCCGAGTTCGGCAGCCACGGACTTGCTTGGCAAGCCATCCGCACACCGCAGGATCGCGCGGCACCGCTCAGATGGCGACCGGGCAACACGATGACGACGAACTTGCCTCTCCAGGTACGTCCGCTCCTGCTGACTCAGCACCAACGGGGCGATCGGCCGGCCTCTCATACCTGCATTCGCCACAAGCGCTCTCCTTCAAAGGTCCCAGCGCTCTTTTATGTGACGAACTTACATTCCAGATGACTACTTCGCGGACAGCGCCGTCTTGGCGACCTCGGCCATCCAGCCGGATGCGACCGGCAGAATCGCATCGTTGAAGTCGTAGCGCGGGCCGTGCAGCTCCGCGCCGTCGCGCAATTCGCCGTTGCCGATCCACACAAACGCGCCGGGCCGCTGCTGAAGGTAAAACGCAAAGTCCTCGCCGGCCATGCTCGGCGCGAGGTCGCGCCGCACCGGCGCCTGCACCTGGTCGGCGGCCATGCGCGCGAGGCCGGCTTCCGCCGGTGTGTTGATCACCGTACCGACGCCCATAACGATGTCGGGCGTGACCTTGACGCCAAATCTATGGACCACGCCCGCGTTGCAAGAGGAATCGACAAAGGATAAGCGGTTTGCGCCAATCTATCCGGCTTCGATTTGAGGCTGTCGCCCCGAGCCATTATGGATATCCGCGCACTTCTGTCCTCAATAACTCGCCGGCCTCAAGAAGGGCCATGGCGTCGAACCAGGCTTCAGAAGTGTCGGTGGAACCGTTTCTCCATTCGTCCTTTCCGTCTCGCAAACCTCGGCGGGATGGTGTGCTATTCCGATTGGATCGTGAGTCTTCCTTCCCGGGTCGGGCGTCCTATGCAGTGTGGCCCAGGAAACTCGCTTCGTAGTCACGGCCTTTTGCGAGCATGCTCCAGGCCATGCGCGCGAGTTTTGCGGCCAGGGCGACAACCAGTACATTCGAGTGGAGCCGCTTCGATGCTGCCTCCAGCCAGGCTCCGAAGCCGTGCCTGGCCCAGGTTTGGCGCCTCAGCAGTACGGCTCTGGCTCCCTGAATGAACAATGTTCGTAGATAACGGTTGCCGCGTCTTGATATGCGACCGAGAATGGTTCGATCACCGGTCGAGATTTGTTTCGGTACCAGACCAAGCCATGCCGCAAAGTCGCGGCCCTTCTGGAACGCATCACCAGTTCCGATCGCGGCGATCATCGCGCTTGAGATGATCGGCCCGATGCCTGGCGCACTCATCAGGCGGCGACAATGCGCATCTTGCTCCGCGAGCTTGTTGATCTCCTTGGTGACTAACGCGACGCGACGGTCGAGATAGCGCCAGTCCTCGGCCAAGTCCTGGATGAGCCGAACCACCTGAGGCGACAGGCTTTCCGAAGGCATCGAGAGGATTTGGGGGAGCGCCAATCGGAGTGCTGCCGCTCCCTGCCGCACTGGTAGCCCTCGCTCAAGCAAAAAGCCCCGGATTTGATTGATGACCGCCGTTCTCTGCGTCACCAGTCGACTGCGAACTCTGTGGAGTGCCTGTAAATCAAGTTGTTCGGCCGACTTCAGTGGGACGAACCGCATTGTCGGCCGCTGAGCGGCCTCGGCGATCGCTTCAGCATCCCGAAAATCATTCTTGTGACCCTTGAGGTATGGTTTGACGTACTGTGCCGGCAAGAGCCGTACTTGGTGACCTAATTTCTCGAGCTTGCGCCCCAGATGATGTGCGCCTGCACACGCCTCCATTCCGATCAGGCAACGCGGAACATTGCCCAGCGACTGGTCAAGCTGATTTCTCGACCGCTTTTTGCGTAGCGTGATTGCGCCTGTGGCATCGAGGCCAACGACATGGAATGTGTTCTTCCCGAGATCGATACCGATTGTGACAATGTTCGTATTCGACATGGCTTGCGCTCCTGCTGCTGCCCCGCCGGGCTCCACGTTGCCGCTGAGAGCGGGCGTGGTCCATGCCATTAACTCGT